>CAVOSJ010000004.1:0-35000 GCA_963698885.1 Nitrospirota bacterium
TATTACTCCCCCAGATACGCCTTCCGCACCTTCTCGTTCTCAAGCAGTTCCTTGGCCGGGCCTTCCAGCGTTATCTTCCCCGTCTCAAGGACGTAGGCCCGGTCGGCAAGGTTCAACGCCGCCTTCGCGTTCTGCTCCACTAAGAGCACCGTCACGCCGCGCTGGTTGATGTCTTTTATGATCTTGAAAATTTTGGTTACGATTATCGGCGCGAGGCCCAGCGACGGTTCATCGAGCAGCAGCAACCGGGGGGAGGACATCAGCGCGCGGCCTATCGCAAGCATCTGCTGTTCGCCGCCGGACAGGGTCCCGCCCTGCTGGGATTGCCGCTCAGCTAACACCGGGAAGAGGTCATAGACCTCTCTTAAATTTTTCTCCGCGAGCGCTTTGTCCTTCACCGTGTAAGCGCCCATTTCCAGGTTTTCCTTGACGCTTAAGCGGGAGAATATCCTGCGGCCTTCCGGGACCTGGGACAGCCCCAGTTTCACTATCTCGTGAGGGGGCAGTCCGTCTATCCTTTTTCCGTTATACGATGATGCTCCCGCCGCCGGTTTTATTCACGCCGGAGATGGTCATAAGCGTGGTGGTTTTCCCTGCTCCGTTCGCGCCGAGCAGCGAGACTATCTCCCCTTCGTTGACCGTGAGCGACACGCCTTTAAGCGCCTCTATCGGCCCGTAGAACGCGCGCACGCCGTCAAGCTTAAGCATCGCCCGCCTCTTTGCCGAGATACGCCTCTATGACCTTTGGGTCGTTCTGGATCTGGGCGGGAAGCCCTTCGGCAATCTTCACCCCGTGGTCCAGCACCACGACCTTGTCCGATATCCCCATCACCACCTTCATGTCGTGCTCGATTAAAAGGATGGCGACGCCCATATCCCGGATGCGCCCGATAAGCCCTATCAGCTCCGCGCTCTCCTGCGGGTTCATGCCCGCCGCGGGCTCGTCCAGGAGAAGGAGCTTGGGCCTGGCCGCGAGGGCGCGCGCAATCTCCAGCCGCCGCTGGTATCCGTACGGCAGGTTCCTGGCCCACTCGTCTTTTGCGTCCAGAAGCCCCACGAACTGGAGGATATTCAGGGCGTTCTCGACCATCTCCCGCTCCTCCGCGCGCACGCCCGGCGTCCGGAGGAGTGCGCCTATCACGCCGGATTTCGTCCGGCAGTGCTGGCCTACCAGGACATTCTCCATCGCGGTCATCTCGCCGAACAGCCGGATGTTCTGGAACGTGCGGGCCATGCCCAGCGCGGTAATCCTGTGGGGCGGCAAGGCGGTAATGTCTTTAGTCTCGAACGTGACGGTTCCGGTGGTCGGGGGGGCGACGCCTGTGACGCAGTTAAAGAAAGTCGTCTTGCCCGCGCCGTTGGGGCCGATAAGTCCGACGATCTCTTTGTGCCCGATGCACAGATGTATGTCTTCGATGGCGCGCAGGCCCCCGAAAGTCTTGGTAAGGCTGGCGGCATTCAGAAGACAGTCGTTCATTGTGGGGCTATTCTTTTACGGGAGGGTTGACGAGGAATTCGTCCGGGATTTCAGGCCCATTTTTTATTACCACTCTGCGGCCGTCCACTTCGATTTTCCCCTCGGCGAAAAGCCTTACCGCCTCCGGGTATATCCTGTGCTCCTGCTTCAGTATCCTTGCGGAGAGCGCGTCTTCGGTGTCGCCTGGGAATACCGGCACGACCGCCTGGATAATTATGGGGCCGGTGTCCATCCCCGTATCGACAAAATGCACGGTGCATCCGGAAAATTTTGCGCCGTACCTGATGGCCTTCCTCTGGACGTGCAGGCCGGGGAACGACGGCAGGAGCGCGGGGTGTATGTTCATCATTTTATTTTTGTACGCCTCGACGAGCGCAGGAGAAACAAGCCGCATAAATCCCGCGAGCAGGACCAGCCCCGCGTCATATTTGCGCAGGACTTCGATTATTTTTTCGTCATACTCCGCGCGGTCCTTGCTAGCTTTCGGGTCTATGAACTCAGCCGCGATGCCGTTTTCCTTAGCGCGCGTCAGGGCGTAAGCGTCCGCCTGGTCGCTGATGCATACGGCGAACTCGGCGTTTATTTTTCCGGCCTTCACGGCGTCGATTATAGCCTGGAAGTTCGAGCCGCGCCCGGAGGCCAGGACGCCTATTTTAAGCCTCTCAGTCAACGTACTCGACGCCCTTTTCGCCGGAGACTATATCGCCGATAATGTATGCCTTCTCGCCGAGAGCTTCCGCTTTCCTGGCAAAAGAATCCGCCTCTTCCGCGCCGAGAACGGCAATCAGGCCGATGCCCATATTGAAATCGCGGAGCATCTCCGCTTCATCGATGCGGCCCTTCTCCTGAATGAATTTAAATACGGGCAGGATTTCCCAGCTCCCTTTGCGGACGCGCGCCCGGCAGCCCTGCGGGAATACCCTGGGAAGGTTCTCCGTGATCCCGCCGCCGGTGATATGGGCCAGCCCCTTCACGCCGAATTCGCCTAAGAGCGCCATCATGTTTTTGACGTATATCCTGGTCGGGGTAAGAAGTTCGTCCGCGACAGTCTTGTTCAAGTTCGGGCACGTGCGAATCAATCTTCAGCCCCGCCGCGTCGAAGAAGACCTTCCGCGCGAGCGAGTAGCCGTTCGAGTGCAGGCCCGATGACGCGAGGCCAACTAACATATCGCCCGGCTTGATTTTGCTCCCGTCGATAATTTTTGATTTTTCGGCTATCCCGACCGCGAACCCGGCAAGTCGTACTCGCCCTCGGCGTAGAAACCCGGCATCTCCGCCGTCTCTCCGCCAATGAGCGCGCACCCGGCCTGCCTGCATCCCTCGGCAATACCCGAGACGACTTTCGAATGCCTTTCCGGATCAAGTTTCCCGCATGCGAAATAATCGAGGAAGAATAGCGGCTCAGCTCCCGTGACGAGTATGTCGTTCACGGACATGGCGACAAGGTCGATGCCCACGGTGTCGTGCCTGTCCGCCATGAACGCGGCCCGAAGCTTCGTCCCGACGCCGTCCGTGCCGGAGACCAGGACCGGCTCTTTATACCCGCCCTTGAGCCCGAACAGCCCGCCGAAACCGCCGATGTCCGTCAGCACCTCCGGCCGGAAAGTGGACTTCACGAACGGCTTTATCATCTCCACGAATTTGTTCCCGGCGTCTATGTCCACGCCCGCGGATTTATATGTCAGTTTTTCCATTGCTTCATTATAGATAAAAAAATTTTAAGTTCAAGGAAGTATTTTAAAAGTTCCCGGCGCGGCGTCGCCCGGCGATATTAAGGCTTCTCTTCCCGTCGCCGCCTTTATTTTCCTGATATTCTCGCCGCCAATGCCTTTATAAATACTCAGCTCCCTCGAATTTACTATAAACTGCGGCGCATCGCCTTCGAAACCTTCCAGCGCCTTCAGCATTTTCTTCAGCGCGATATTCGATTTTACCAGGTGTCCGAACGAGGGATGGTACGGCCCGGCCAGGAGCGATTTTTCCAGTTCCTCGCCCGGCTGGAGGCCCAGGCGTATCACCCTTATCCCCGCCGCCTCGAAAATTTCCAAAGCCTCCGCGCAAAGCTCCACCGCCTCGTCCAGCGTCAGGGGCGCTGTACTCGCCCCGCCGCCACGTATCCGCAAGTTCCGAGCCCTCCACTACCAGCGCGGGGTATATCCGCACGAAGTGAGGCGTGAGCCTCGCCGTGCCTGATACCGTCTCCAAAAATTTTTCTTTGCTGTCCCCCGGAAGTCCCGCCATCAGCTGGATTCCCAGTTCCAGCCCCGCGTCCTTCACCGTCCGTGCGGCGAGTGCCGCGTCACCTGCGGTATGTCCGCGCCCGGATTTTTTCAGCACGCCGTCGTCAAGGGACTGCACCCCCAGCTCCACCGTCCGCACGCCGCGCTCTTTAAGGAACCGCGCCACTCTCTCGTCCATCTCGTCCGGCCTCGTGGAGAGCCGGATGCCTGACGCCCGCTTTTCGGCCATGAAGCGCTGGGCGATCGATAAATATTTTTCCTGTTCGGCAAGCGGTATCGCGGTGAACGTGCCGCCGTAAAATGCGACTACGGCTTCGGGCCTATCAAGAGAGAGGGAGCCGTCCAGGTAACTTGCAACTTCTTCGGGAGACGGGGCGTGAGATGCGCCTGAGATATTTTTCTGGTTGCAGAAAACGCAGAGGTGGGGGCATCCCATATGCGGGATGAAAACAGGGACTATAAACTCCTTGCGGGAAGACATATGGTCTTAACGGCCGGATTATTTGCCTAAAAACAGGCGGATTTTAAACTATCATTATGAAGAGAAAAACGGGGCTCAGTTTTTAAGGGTTTCCAGCGCGACCTGCGCCGCGTGCTGCTCGGCCTCTTTCTTGGTCTTGCCGCTGCCCTTGCCAAGCGGCCGTCCCAGGGCCTCTATCTCCACCTCGAAGGTCTTCTGGTGGTCCGGCCCGGTCTCGTTCACTACGGTATATTTCGGCAGCTCGCCGAACCTGCTCTGGCAGGCCTCCTGCAGCTCCGTCTTGTAATCGTACACCATGCCGCCGGCGACCATCGCCTTTATGTCTTTCTCGAAGTTGTTGCGGATGAAATGATATGCCTCGTCCAGCCCGGCGTCCAGGTAAACGGCGGCGATAATAGCCTCCACCGCGTTGGCCAGAAGAGAGGGCTTCTCGCGTCCGCCGGTCTGCTCCTCGCCTTTTCCCAGGAGCAGGTACTCCCCAAGCCCCAGCCTTGTCGCTACCTTGAAGAGGTTCGGCTCGCTCACCACCACCGCTCGAAGCTTCGAGAGGTCGCCCTCCGGGGAGTCCGGGCAGAGCTTCATGATGAAATCGCTGATTATGAAATCGAGGACGGTGTCGCCAAGGAACTCCAGGCGTTCGTTATGCCCGGCCATTCCAAGGCGGTTCTCGTTGGCGTACGACTTGTGGGTCAACGCCTGGATAAGGAGGGACGTCTGGTGGAATTTATATTCCAGGCGCTTTTCCAGCTCGGGGACTTTCTCGTAAATCACCCGGACTAACCCGTGAACTTCTTGAAGATAAGACAGCCGTTGGTGCCGCCGAACCCGAAAGAGTTAGACAGCGCGGCCTGTACTTCCATATCCCGCGCCGTGTTCGGGACGTAGTCCAGGTCGCACAGCGGGTCAGGGGTCTCGTAGTTTATGGTTGGAGGTATCTTCCCTTCCATTATGGTCTTCACGGCGACTATCGCCTCCACGCCGCCCGCCGCGCCGAGCAGATGGCCCGTCATGGACTTGGTCGAGCTTACCGGCACCTTGTACGCCCGGTCTCCCAGCGACGATTTTATGGCCATCGTTTCGAACTCGTCGTTGAACTTGGTGGAGGTGCCGTGGGCGTTGACGTAGCTTATATCTTCCGGGTTAATCCCGGCGTCCTTCATCGCCATTTTGATGCACCTCGCCGCGCCTTCGCCGTTCGGGGCCGGCGCGGTAAGATGATAGGCGTCTCCGGAGAGGCCGTATCCGGCAAGCTCCGCCAGGATATTGGCCCCTCTGGCCTTGGCATGCTCCAGTTCTTCGAGCACCATAAGCCCCGCGCCCTCGCCCATGATAAACCCGTCCCTGTCAAGGTCGAAGGGGCGGCTCGCCCGCTCTGGCTCGTCGTTCCTTGTGGAAAGGGCTTTCATCGCGTTGAACCCGCCTATGCCCATCGGCGTGACGCAGGCCTCGGTGCCGCCGGCTATCATGGCGTCCGCGTCGCCGCGCTGGATGATTTTAAACGCGTCGCCTATGTTGTGCGTGCCGGTTGCGCAGGCGGTGACGACTGCGGAGTTCGGCCCTTTGGCGCCGAAGATAATGGATATATGTCCGGATGCGAGGTTCACGATGAGCATCGGGATGAAGAACGGGGTAATTTTCCTGGGCCCCTTCTCCAGCGTTATGGCATGGTATTTTTCGATGGCGATAAGGCCGCCCATGCCGGAGCCGACCATTACGCCGACACGCTCCGCATTGGCCTCGGTGACCTGCAGCCCCGACTGTTCCATCGCCATCCTCGAAGCCGCGATAGCAAGATGGATGAAACGGTCCATCTTCTTTATCTCTTTGGCTTCGATATAGAGCGCGGGGTCGAACCCCTTCACTTCCCCCGCGATCTTGGTGGCGAAAGCCGCGGCGTCAAACTGGGTTATGAGGCCGACGCCGCTTTTCCCTTCCAGCATTGCCGACCATGTCTCATCGACCCCGATGCCGAGCGGAGTTACCGCGCCCATGCCAGTTACAACTACCCTTCTCTTCTCCAAAAATAATCTCCGTAATTATTAGCTGGGGCGTTTTTAGACCTTGCCCGTGATGTAGTCTATCGCGTTCTGGACGGTAGCTATCTTCTCCGCCTCTTCTTCGGGTATCTCGATCCCGAACTCTTCCTCGAAAGCCATAATCAGCTCAACCGTATCGAGAGAGTCCGCGCCGAGGTCGTCGATAAAGGATGCCTGGGAAGTTACCTCGCCCTCTTCGACACCGAGCTGCTCGGCTATTATCTTCTTAACTTTTGCGTCAACTGACATTATCTCACCTCCGTATTAATTAGCAATTTCAAAGTAACTACAGGTAAAAAAACAGGTGTTGATCCCTTAACCCCGGTTTCACATATACATCCCGCCGTTGACATGGATAACCTGGCCCGTAATGTACGACGCCGCGCCGGAGGCCAGAAACTTCACCGCCGCCGCCACGTCCTCCGCCGTCCCAAGCCTTGTCAGCGGTATCTGCTTTATAAGCTCTTCGCGCACCTTCTCCGACAGGGCCTGCGTCATCGCGGTGTCTATAAAACCGGGCGCCACGGCGTTCGCCGTAATATTGCGGGAGGCGTACTCCCTCGCGATGGTCTTCGTAAGGCCTATAAGACCCGCCTTCGACGCGACATAGTTGGCCTGGCCCGCGTTCCCCATGGCGCCTACGATGGACGCGATGTTTATTATCGTCCCGCTACGCGCTTTGGACATGTGCTTTATCGCCGCCTTCGCGCAGTTAAACGATCCTTTCAGGTTAACGTCGATTACCAGGTCCCACTCCTCTTCCTTCATGCGTATTATGAGGTTGTCGCGGGTAATGCCCGCGTTGTTCACCAGCACGTCCAGCTTGCCGAGCTTTGCCGCGGCCTCGTCCACCATTGCCGTCGCAGAAGCCCCGTCCGCGACGTTGCCCGTGATGGAGAACGCCCTTACGCCCAGGGCTTCAATCTCTTTTGCGGCTTCGGCTGCCTTCTCGCCGTTCACGTCCGAAATGGCTACGTCCGCCCCGGCCTTAGCTAACGCCAAGGCTATGGCCTTCCCTATGCCCTGCGCGGCCCCGGTAACGAGCGCCGTCTTGCCCTGTAAGTGCATATGCCTCCAAAAGTAGCAGTCAGATTATAAAAATACTCGTTTAAAAGTCAAGTTAATTCTTGGGAGCTACCCTGCAGCCGATGCTTAAGTAATCGAGGGTGGTGTTGAGGGAAACAGCATCTTCCACATGCCTTATCTCGGCTTCTTTCGTAATCCTTTTGACAAGCCCGGAGAGCACCTTGCCCGGCCCGACTTCGATCAGCGTATCGGCCCCGTATCTAATCAGGGAGTTAACGCAGTCCTCCCATAGGAGCGGCATCGTAAGCTGCTTAACCAGCGCCTCTTCCACATCCCCCGCCTTCTGGATTAACCTGCCTGATGCGTTGGAGGCGACCGGGTAATCGAGGTCCCTGATGCCCGCGTCTTTAAGCACGCTTTTAAGCCCTTCAGCCGCCGGCGCCATAAGCGGGCAGTGCGAAGGGACGCTCACTGCAAGCGGGATAACTTTCTTCGCGCCCATCGCCTGACAAAGCTCCGACGCCTTTTCCACCGCCGCCCTCTCCCCGGCTATTACCACCTGGCCGGGAGAGTTGTAGTTTGCCGGCGCGACTACGCCGATGAGACGACGCCTCGGCGCAGGCTTCCCTTATCTTTTCCGCATCGAGGCCCAGGACCGCCGCCATGAGGCCCTTTCCCTCGGGCACGGCCTCCTGCATGTATTTCCCGCGCTTTTTGGCTATCGCCGCCGCCTGTCCGGCTGTAAGGCCCCCTGCCGCCGCGACCGCCGTCAGCTCGCCCAGAGAATGCCCCGCCGCCGCGACCGGTTTTATGTGCATTGCGCCAAGTACGGCCAGGACCGCCAGGCTCGCCGTGAGTATCGCGGGCTGGGTGTTCTCCGTCCGGTTCAGTTCGCCCTCAGGCCCTTCGAAACAAAGCTTAGCCAGGTCCACGCCGGTAGCGCTCGACGCCTCGTCAAAAATTGCCCGCGCCTCGGGGTATTCGTTATACAGGCCCTTCCCCATCCCGACGTACTGCGAGCCCTGGCCGGGGAATATGAAAGCTGGACCCTTAAGCCGGTCAACCGGTGCCATCAGCCCCTCATCTCCTTAAGTTTCTTCGCGAACGCCGGGAGCACTGCGAAAACGTCGCCCACGATGCCTATATCGGCCACGTTGAATATCGGAGCGTCCGGGTCCTTGTTTATCGCGATTATGAAATCGGAGGACTGCATCCCCGCAAGGTGCTGGATCGCGCCGGATATCCCGCAGGCGATATAGAGCTTCGGGCTTACCGTCCGTCCGGTCTGGCCTATCTGGTGCGGGTAGGGCACCCAGCCGGAGTCCACCGCCGCGCGCGTCGCGCCTACCACTCCTCCAAGCATGTCCGCGATTTCTTTTAAAAGTTCGAAACCCTTGTCGCCCATGCCGCGCCCGCCGGCGACGATTATCTCCGCCTCTGAAATATTTATCTTGTGCCCGGCTTCCTCTATGGTCTCAAGGAGCTTCGTCATCGTCGTCAAAGGATGGGGCGGAGTTTCCTCTATTATTTCTCCCGTCCTTGCCGAGTCCGCCGGCAGGCGTTTCATCACGCCGGGACGCACGGTCGACATCTGGGGCCGGTTATCGGGGCATGCGATTGTCGCCATGATATTGCCGCCGAATGCCGGGCGGGTCTGGAGCAGGATTTTCTTGTCCGCATCTATGCCAAGAGCCGTGCAGTCCGCTGTAAGACCCGTGCGTACGCGGGTCGCGACGATGGGGACGAATGCGCGGCCTATCGAAGTCGCGCCCGCCAGGACTATTTCCGGCTTGTATTTTTCTATAAGACCGGACAGCGCGTCGGCGTAGGCGTCCTCATGGAACTCGTTCAACAGCGGGTCTTCTATCAGGTAAACCTTATCCGCGCCAGCTTCTATCAACGACTTTGCGCTCTCACTCATCCCGGCCCCGAAAAGGACAGCCGAGAGGTCCTCGCCAAGGGAGTCGGCCAGGCGCCGTCCCTCGCCCAGAAGCTCGAACGCCACGGGGATTATTTTATTATTCCTCTGCTCCGCGAATACCCAGACTCCTTTATACGCCGAAAGGTCCGCCGGTGGGTTTACTGTTGGCTTCCTCGACCATCTCGATGGCGTAGGAGGGGCAGATGTCCACGCAGGACCCGCAGAGCGTGCATTTGTCGCCGATGACGGCCTTCTCGTCCTTCATCTCGATTGCCCCGAACGGGCATTCGTTGACGCAGGCTTCGCATCCGACGCAGAGATCAACTTTTACTATGATTCCCATTTAAATGCCTTACCCCTGAAACCTTTGTTACCTTTTTGAAAAAGGTAACGCCAAACACTTTTGTGCATAAATGAACTTATATGATTTTTAATTCCTTCAGCTTTTCGGCAAGCTTCGCCGCCTGCTCCTGGGGCGTGCCCTCTATTTTTTCACGGTTCCCTTTGGGCGGCGGGGAGAAGACTTTCATCACCTTGGTGGGCGAACCGGCGAGTCCAATTTTATCCGCTTCGGCTCCAAGCGCTTCGGCGCCAAGCGGTTTTATATCCATCGATTTCGCTTTCATCTTGCCTTTGAGGGACGGCATCCGGGGCGTGTTGATCTCCTTCACCACGGTTATCACCGCGGGGAGGGTCACCTCCACCACTTCGTAGCCGTCCTCGATCAGCCGCTCCACCTTCATCTTGCCGTCCAAGACCTCCACGACCTTGCGGACGTATGCGACGAACGGCAGTCCCAGGTTCTCGGCAACGCCCGGCCCGACCTGCGCGGTGTCGCCGTCGATCGCCTGTTTCCCGCAGATGACGAGGTCGAGCGGGCCGAGCTTTTTAAGCCCAAGCCCAAGCGTATAGGAAGTGGCCCAGGTATCCGCCCCGGCGAAAGCGCGGTCGGAGATAAGCAGGACATCGTCCACCCCCATCGCCGCGACGTGCCTTAAGACATCGCCGGCCTGGGGCGGCCCCATCGTCACGGCCGTGACCTTACCGCCGTGCTTTTCCTTCAGGCGTATGGCCTCCTCGACGGCGTAACCGTCGAACGGGTTCAGGATGGACGGCACGCCCTCGCGCACCATCGTGCCGGTGGCCTTGTCTATCTTCACGTCGGAGGCGTCAGGTACCTGTTTTACGCAGACTGCAATATTCATTTTTTTATTTCTTTTTAGTCGCGGCTTCTTTAATTATGGCCGTACCGATAACGTTCCTCTGTATCTGGTTCGTGCCTTCGTATATCTGGAGGATCTTCGCGTCGCGCATCATCTTCTCGACGGGGTATTCGCGCATGTAGCCGTAGCCGCCCATTATCTGGACCGCGTCAACCGTCACCTTCATCGCGACGTCGGATGCGAAAAGCTTTGCCATCGCGGAAGCCTTGGATACGTCTTTCGGGTCCGAGTCCACAAATCTCGCGACGGCATATACCAGCGCCCTCGCGGCCTCCGTCTGCGTGTCCATGTCAGCCAGCATGTGCTGTATGGCCTGGAAGGATATGATTGGCTGGTCGAACTGCCGCCTCTCCCTCGCATAATCCACGCACTCGTCTATCGCGCCCTGGGCCAGGCCTACCGCCTGCGCGCCGATACCGGGGCGGGACTTATCCAGGGTCTTCATCGCGGCCAGGAAGCCCATGCCCTCTTTTGAGAGCAGGTTCTCCTTGGGTATCCGGCAGTTCTCGAACACAAGCTCGCGGGTCGCGGAAGCGCGGATGCCCATCTTCTTCTCTTTCTTGCCGAACGAGAAGCCGGGCGTGCCCTTTTCCACGACGAACGCTGATGCGCCCCGGCTGCCCTTAGCGGGGTTTGTCATGGCGATGACTGTATAAATCTCCGCCTCGCCGCCGTTGGTTATCCACTGCTTCGTCCCGTTCAGCACGTACTCGTTTCCGTCCAGCACGGCGGTCGTGCGAGTCCCTCCGGCATCCGAGCCTGCGCCGGCCTCTGTAAGGCCGAAGGCCGCGAGCTTCTCGCCGGACGCTATCTGGGGCAGGTACTTCTTTTTCTGCTCTTCGGACCCGAACAGCAGTATGGGATAAGCGCCAAGGCCGCTGGCCGCGAAGCTGACCGAGACGCCTATGCAGGCGCGGGACAACTCTTCCACCGCAATGCAGTTCTCGAACGCCCCGCCGCCCAAACCGCCGTACTCCTCCGGGATATACACGCCGAACAGGTCCGACTGGGCCAGCACCTTCATTATCTCCCAGGGAAATTCTTCTTTCTCGTCCAGCTCCGCCCTTACGGGCTTCACCTTTTCCCGTGCTATCTGCCGGGCGAGATTTTGTATTTCCTGCTGTGTCTCAGTTAAGAAATAATCCAAACAAGACCTCCTTAAAATTCGTTACTTTTCTTTCACGTGAAAGAAAAGTAACCAAAAGAAAGCGTGACAGTAAAAACAGTTTAAAAGTTTTTGGCGGACCGTAATACACTCGTTAAGCGGTGGGTGACCCTCCTTTTTCCAAAAAGGTAACGAAGTCTACCATTTAATCAACGCCGACGCCCAGGACAGCCCGCCGCCGAAGGCTTCGAGTATAACGTTCTTTCCGGGGCCGATGCGGCCGTCTCTGACCGCTTCGTCGAGCGCGATAGGGATGGACGCAGCGGAGGTGTTGCCGTACCTGTCGAGCGTCACCACGACCTTATCCATCGGTATGCCAAGGCGTTTCGCCGTCGCCTGTATTATCCTGAGGTTCGCCTGGTGCGGCACCACCATGTCGATATCGGACGCCTTCAGCCCGTTGCATTTGAGCGCCTCGTTCACGACATCCTCCAGGGCGCGGACGGCTATCTTGAAAGTCTCGTTGCCGCGCATCTTGATGAAGTGCATCCTCGATTCGACGCTGTGGAGGGTTGCGGGATGGAGCGACCCGCCGCCGGGGATGAACAAGAGGTCTCCCTGCTTTCCGTTGGTGTGCAGGTGGGTGGAATAAATGCCGCGCCCGTCCTCCGAGGGTCCGATTATCGCGGCGCCCGCGCCGTCGCCGAAAAGGACGCAGGTGTTCCTGTCCGTCCAGTCGGTTATCTTTGAAAGCGTCTCCGTCCCGACGACCAGCGCGTTTTTATATGCGCCGGTCTTTATGAAATTATCCGCCGTGGCAAGCGCGAAGATGAAGCCCGAGCAAGCTGCCGATATGTCGAATGCGATGGCGTTTTTTGCACCCAGCTTCGCCTGGAGGATGCAGGCGGTGGCGGGGAAGAGCATGTCCGGCGTTACCGTGGCGACGATTATCAGGTCTAACTGGGAGGCCTTTAGACCCGCCATCTTAAGCGCCCGCTTCGCCGCCTCGAATGCGAGGTCCGAGGAGGCGACGTCCTTGTCCGCTATCCTTCTCTCGCGGATGCCGGTCCTCTCTACAATCCAGTCGTCGTCGGTATCGACCATCTTCTCCAGGTCGTGGTTGGTAAGCACCATTTCAGGCGCGAACGACCCGGTACCCAGGATCTTGGACCTTATCATTTATATATGCCTTCTTTTTCGTGGGCGGCGGCGGGAGGCAGTCCGGCGACCATCAGTTCGATGTCCTCCTGGATGTGCCGGTTCACCTGCTTCGCGTGGAAGTCCCGTGCGGCCTTTATAGCGTTTTTTATGGCCTTGGGAGTGGAATGGCCGTGGCTTATTATGCAGATCCCGTTGATGCCCAAAAGCGGAGCGCCTCCATACTCGGAATAATCTATCTTCTTCTTGAAGTTCCTGAACGCTCCCCGGAGCAGCATATACCCTACCTGGCCGCCTATCGCTTCTTCTATCTCGTGCCTGAGGAGCGCGTTCATCGCCTCGGCCAGGCCTTCGCTTATCTTCAGGGCCACGTTCCCGATAAAGCCGTCGCAGACGACTATGTCCGTCCTGCCGTTGAAGATGTCCCTGCCTTCGATGTTGCCTATGAAGTTCAACCCGCTGTCTTTAAGCAGCTTGAACGTCTCCTTCGTCAGCTCGTTGCCCTTGGTGTCCTCCTCGCCGATCGACAGAAGGCCCACCTTCGGCTTCGTCACGCCCAGCACCTTGCGGGAGAACACGTCCCCCATCACGGCGAACTGGTGGAGGTGGACGGCCTTGCAGTCCACGTTAGCGCCCACGTCAATGACCAGCGAGAAGCCGTTTATGTTCGGGAGCCTCGCCGCTATCGCCGGGCGCTCCACGCCTTTCATGGTGCCGAGGACGAAAAGGGCGGAAGCCATCGCCGCGCCGGAGTTACCCGCGCTGACGACCGCGACCGCCTCGCCCGCCTTGACCAACTCGGCGGCAACCCTTATCGAAGAGTCTTTCTTCTTGCGGAGCACAACGGTGGCCGGGTCCCGCATTTCCACTGTCTGCGAGGTGTGGCGGACCTGGATGTCGAGCCCGGAGGCGTCACAGAGCTCAAGCTCGCGGTTCACCTTAGCCTGGTCGCCGACCAGTATAATGCCGACCCCCAGCTCGCGCGCCGCCTCCACTGCGCCTTTTACGGCTGCCTCTGGGGCGAAATCACCCCCCATGGCATCTACGGCTATCCTCATGCGGTCCAGCGTCAGATCTCTTCGATTTTAACGACCTCGCGGCCCTTGTAAGTACCGCAGCTCATGCATACGCGGTGGGGCAGCTTCGGTTCGTGGCACTGCGGACAGACCCCGACGTTCGCGGGATGAAGAATCTTGTGAGTCCTCCTCTTGCCTGTCCTGGCTTTGGAGGTTTTATTAGTTGGGTTTGCCATCTACAGCTTCTCCTTTTTTCTACTTTTCCAGAAGGTCTTTCAAACCCGACAGGCCCGGATGTCCCGTCGGCGGTTCGCACTCGCACTGCGCTAAGTTCAGGTCCTGGCCGCAGTACTGGCAGAGCCCCCGGCAGTCTTCCACGCATAGCGGCTTCATCGGGACCTGCAGGAGGACCTGTTCGCGCAGGAAGTCCTTAAAGTCGATTACACCGTTTTTATAAAACTCCACTTCGAGGTCGCCCGCCTGGAGTTCTCTCTCCTCCTCGCGGGACAGGGACTCCGCCGGGACCATGTCCAGTTTGAACTGGGCCGTCAGGTGGACCTCGAAAGGCTTTCCGCACCTGGAGCAGGCAAGCTCGGCATCCGCCTCCATGCCCCCGGTAAGGTAAACCGTCGTCTCGATCTTCTTCAGCGAAAAAACCGCTGTGACCCGCGAGGAGACTCTTACCTCTTCGCCAAGGCCTTCGAAATCCGCGGCTTCGTAGGTCAGGTCGAGCTTCAGACCCTCCTCGGGGATGTCAGCTACTTTTATTTCCATGACCCTCTCCCGAAAAAGGGCGCAAAAAAACACCTATCCTTCCCAAGGGGCCAACGCCTTCTGGGGAAGTGGCATAAAGAGCTAAAAAAACAGAAGGATTATACAAGCAGGCCATCAGGTTGTCAAGCGAAATTAGTCAATACGCCAGCTTGCCATACCAGTTTAGAAAGGCCGGCCCGCAGAAAATTGCCACCATCGCCCCGGCTACCAGGAACGGACCGAAAGGTATAGGCGTTTTCCTTTTCATTCCCTTGAACACCATAAGCCCGATGCCGACGACGGCGCCAAGCAGCGAACCCACGAAAATCGTCAGGAGGACCGCCTTCCATCCCAGGAAGGCCCCGATCATCGCGATGAGCTTTATGTCGCCTCCACCCATCCCTCCGCGGCTGACGACGGCTATTATATAGAATATCCCCCCGCCCACCACCATGCCGATAAGGGAGTTTATAAAACCCGTATGCCAGGGGATAGCGGGGTTCCTGAGTACCAGCGGCCCCAGGATAAGCCCCAGGACGATTCCCGGAAGGGTTATCCCGTCCGGTATTATCTGGTGGTCCAGGTCTATGAATGTCACGACAATAAAAGCTGACATAAGGACCATTATCAAAAAGCTGGCCGGATGTAACCCGAAGCGGTAAAGCGCCGCAACGTAGAGCAGCGCGTTTAAAAGTTCTATCAGGGGATATCTGGGTGAAATCCCGGCGCCGCAGTATGCGCATCTCCCGCGCAGGAGCATGTAGCTCAGGACGGGGATGTTGTGCCAGGGCTTTATTTTATTGCCGCAGTTCGGGCAGGCGGACGGCGGGGATACAATCGATTTTCCCTTCGGTATCCGGTAGATGCAGACGTTCAGGAAGCTCCCGACGACGAGCCCAAGTAAAAAAACCTCGATATAGACGAAATAGATGAAAAGTTCCACTTAAGCTTCCTCTTCCCCAAGCGATATCTTCTGGACCTTCAGTTTAATTGAGGCGATCTCTTCACGGATCCCGGTTATCTCAGTTAACGCCTGCAGCACGTCCTGGTCCTTCATCACGCCGGGGCTTTTTTGCTCCCAGAGGAAATAGACGCGCTCGCCGAGCTTCTTGTACGCCTTCTCCTCTTTTATCTCAAGGCTCCCCTTGTCGATAAGGAGCCTCGCCACCGCGGCCTCGATGCGCGTCCTCTCCGAGATGACCTTCGATACCCTCATCACCTTCTCAATCCCGCCGTCCATGCTTTTCTTAACACGGTCCCAGAGTACCATGATAATTACCTCAACTGAGTTTTAATAAGGCTACTGCCTACTTTATAATTTTAAAGAATATATCCTCGTTATTGCTTCCGAGTATAATGATTGTCGCATTGCAATGAATTCTGACAAAAATTGTTCTGCTCTAGTTGCACCTACAAAGTCCTATGCTATAATATCTTACGAGGGGATATTGACTATAAAATTTTTTTAATTTTTCGGCGTCATCAGCAGGGCGAGCAAATACATATATGCCAACCAATAAAATTAAGGTGAAAATTACATTTTTCTCAACCATAGCAGGGCGAGCAACTATGTATCCGATTAATAAAATTACAATAATTAAAATATAAATAGCATTTTTCTTGACCATGAATTCCTCTAACTGATTTTAATAAGCTCCAGCCTGTCCTTCCACTTATCCTTAAGCGCGAGGCCCAGTGCTCGCCCCGTTTCCGACTGAAGCTTCGGGTCCTTCTCAATTATAGCGGAAGCCTCCTTCCGCGCGGCCTCGATAATTTTATAATCGCGGATTATGTCGCCGTAAGATATCTCCGGCAGCCCGGACTGCTTCGTCCCGAAGAACTCGCCCGGCCCGCGGAGCCTTAAATCGTCCTCCGCTATATCAAAACCCGAGGTATGCTTGAGCATCGCCTGGAGCCTCTCGCGCGAATTTTCCGTCATTTTCTCCGCCATCAGGATGCAGTAGGACTGCTCTGCCCCGCGGCCCACCCTGCCCCGGAGCTGGTGGAGCTGGGAGAGGCCGAAGCGCTCCGCGTGCTCTATCATCATCACCGTCGCTTCCGGCACGTCCACGCCCACCTCAATGACCGTCGTCGCCACAAGGAGCTTTATCTTCCCGGAACGGAAATCCTCCATCACGGACTCCTTCTCGTCAGGCTTCATCCGGCCATGCAGCAGCCCGACCGGGTATTCCTTAAAAATCTCCGCAAGCTTTTCCGCCCCCTCTTTGGCCGCCTTCAGGTCGCTTTTCTCGGACTCTTCGACCAGCGGATATACCACGTATCCCCGCGCCCCCCTCTCCAGCTCGCGCTTCATCAGCCGATAGGCTTCCGCACGCCCGGAGCTGTCGAAAAGCTTCGTCCGCACCGGGCTTCGTCCCGGCGGCAGCGAATCGATAGTCGAAAAATCGAGGTCTCCATATACCGTAAGCGCAAGCGTCCTGGGTATCGGCGTGGCGGTCATGACCAGGACGTCCGGCTGAGTGCCCAGGCCCTCTTGACCACCCCCGCCCACGCCGCCGCCACCAGTTTCGCCATCGCCCGCACCGCCCCCACTGTCACTTTTGCCCGCGCCGCCGCCCTTGCCACCTTTGCCGGATAATCCGGCCCTCTGCATGACGCCGAAGCGGTGCTGTTCGTCCACGATTGCCAGCCCCAGGTCGTTGAAAGCCACCCCTTCCTGTATGAGCGAATGGGTCCCCACGGCGAGTACGGCACTCCCCTCCGACAGCTCCTTCAGCGCGTTGTCCTTTTCTTTTTTCTTTAATGAACTGGTCAGGAGCGCGACGTGGAGCCCAAGCGGCGTTAACCACTTCTTTACGTTTAAATAATGCTGTTCGGCAAGTATCTCCGTCGGCGCCATGAGCGCGACTTGCACCCCAGCCTCCGCCGCCTGGAGAACAGCCATCATCGCCACGACCGTCTTGCCGCAGCCGACGTCCCCCTGCAGAAGCCGGTTCATCCGGGCCGGCCGTTCCATGTCCCGGCTTATCTCCTGGACGGCGTTTTCCTGAGCATCGGTCAAATTAAACGGCAGCCGTTCCCGGAACGCTCTGCGTAAGACCCCGTCCCCTTTTAAAACCCTGCCGGAGACGTGTGTGCGGCCCTTCTTCATTGCCAGAAGCCCAAGTTCCAGAAGCAGGAACTCGTCGAATATCAGCCGCTTCTGCGCCCTCGTCCCTTTCGCGTTCAGGAGGGTTACGTCCACTTCGGCTGAAGGAAAATGCGCTTCTTTAACGGCGATCGGCAGGGCCGGTATTTTATATTTTACGAGCATCTCGTCCGGCAGGAACTCGCCAAGCTTCGGCGCGTACTCGTCCACCACGTTCTTGATTATAGAGCGTATCTGGCGGACGCTTAAGCCCGCGGTGGCCTTATAAATCGGGACGACCCTGCCGGTATGCACCGTATCGTCGCCGCCCTCGCCGCCTTCGTCTACAAGTTCGTACTCCGGGTTCTCCATCACCGGGCGGTAATGCTTGTACTGGTCCTGCTTCACCAGCCCGTAGAGGATTACCTTCGCCCCTTCCTGAAATACCCTGGACATATAGGGCTGGTTGAACCAGATACCCGTGACATAGCCGGTTTCGTCTTTCACGGTCAGTTCGAAGATCTTCATCCGCCGCCTTGGGGTGGTGACGTTTTCGGCGGAGATTACCGTGCCCGTGACGGTCTCATAGGAGCCGTACGAGACGCGGGCGATTTTCTTAAAGTTGCCCCGGTCCTCGTACCTGTACGGGAAATAGTAAAGGGCGTCTTTCACCGTCGCGATGCCGAGCTTTGAGAACAGCTCGCCGCGTTTCGGCCCGACGCCCTTCAAATACTGGATGGGTTGGGACAGCTCCAAAAGACGGCTGCCCCCAGATGCCTGGATAGTTGTCTGGTTTATGTCGGAACCCGCTTTTGTGGTGAGTTCCAAAGATTTTCCTTGCATTGCTGCATCCGTGGATGGTAACATAGGCGCCTCTTTTCTTGCAATATTAAAATTTTCGGAGGTATATAAATGTCAAGGGCATGTTCAGTATGCGGGAAAACTCAGCAGACAGGCAACAAAGTCAGCCACGCGAACAATAAATCGAAGAGGGTATTCAAGCCGAACCTTCAGCCAGTCAGGGTAGATAACGGCGGCTCCACGATGAAGACGCTGGTCTGCACCCGTTGCATCAGGACGGGCAAGGTTACGAAGGCGGTATCTTCAAAGCCCGCGCCGAAGACGGTATAAATCCGCTTTTTCTCGTAGGGCGCGACGCCCCCGGCGCGCATGACTTTAAAAATCAAAACCCGCCCAAATCTGGGCGGGTTTTTTATTTCTGTTTATTTCTGTTTATTGTCGCTTCTTCCGCAACCACAACTTTATGGACAGATAGGGAGCGAGACAAAATACAAGATTGAGTAACTTCATGAATGCAATTCCGGCGTAATTTACCAGATCAAACTCATGCCTGCTGACAGCGAACCACTTTTCAACCATCGCATAAGACCAGTCCGGCACGAATGTCGTCAAGCAAAACCACAACAACACGATTGCAACATTGATAAGGAACGCTCCGCCCAGTACCGTGGCCAGCGCCTCAAGGGTAATGCTATGTCTTTGTCCTTCGTTCATGATAATGCCCTCGCTGAACCGTTTACTCGTCAGACCTGCTTAAAGTATATCACAACGACTTAAAAAATAAAAACCCGCTCAAACTTGGGCGGGTTTTTTATTTGCCGTCCCCCGTCCCTTTGTCCGCCTTCATGACGTACAAGATACAGCTTGCCTGAAAGATAAAAGCCGCATGTCTCTCGTACCAGCCCGAGAACCTGTTAAACAGCCATTCAAGGCCGACCATCCTGAACAAGTCATGGATGTAGATGTATTTTTTTATCATCCGAAGGCTTGTCTTGTAGTGCTGGTTTCCGGGCTTGAAATAATCGAGCGAGCCTAACGTAAAGAAGTGCTTGTGCTGCCAGTGCCTGAACGCCTCCGGATGCGTGAAGTGAGGCACCTCGATTACAACTATCCCTCCCGGCTTGACTATCCTGTAAAACTCCTCGATGGTTGCCGGCACGTCTTCCATATGTTCCAGGACATGCCTGCAAAGCACTATGTCGTATTTATCGTTCTCCAGGGGATACGGATACGTGTTCAGGTCGTGCTGGACGTCGGCATAAGAGTTCGTCCGCATATCGATGCCGGTTGCGCCCTGGAACTTCCGCCGCCCGCAGCCTACATCGACGACAGCCAGGTTATTTGCCTTCGCATGTTTCTCCAGGGCGCGGTAAAGCTTATTCGGCGACCAGTAGGTCTTTGTATATGAAAAATCTTTTTGGGATACCGGGGACGCCATGCTTAATTATTTTTCCTTCCTGCCTTGTCTTCAGACCTTTGCCGATAAAAAAAGCCAATTCGTATTTGCTCATAAACAACTTCAGTAGTCAATATGAAAAATTAGCGCCGGAATTTAAAATAAAAACCCGCTCAACTTTGAGCGGGTTTTTTATTTGCGCCTCCCGAAAAAGCGAGGTCTTCAGTCATTCAGTTTCTTCTTCCGCAACCACAACTTTATGGCCAGATAGGGAGAGAGACAAAATACAAGATTGAGTAACTTCAGAAATGCAATCCCGGCGTAATTTACCAGATCAAACTCATGCCTGCTGACAGCGAACCATTTTTCAATCAACTTATAAGACCAGTCCGGCGTGAATAGTGTCAGACAAAACCACAATAACACGATTATAAAATTGATAATGAATGCTCCGCCCAGTACCGAGGCCAGCGCCTCCAGGGTAATGTTATGTCTTTGTCCTTCGTTCATGATAATGTCCTCGCTAACGCTCAATCTGGCGGGTTTTTTATTTTTGATTTTTGCTGGTACACACGCGAGAATGGCTTTATTTCTGCTTCAATAATCCTTACATTCAATCTTTTCCATTCCTCCCCAAGACTCGGATCGATAGCAATCGCTTGCTTAAAATCGGGCAATGCTTTTTCAAAATTTTGCATGCGAAATATGTGAAGCCTCTATCTGCATATCCTTTAGAATATTGTGGATCTAACTTAAGAGCTTTATTATCATCAGCAAGGGCGGCCGAATAATTGCCCATCTGATAATATGCCCCACTTCTTCCAACATATGCTCTGCTATATTGCGAGTTCAGTTCAATGGATTTATTGAAATCAACAATGGCCGCCGAATAATTGCGCATATAGAGGTGTGAAATACCTCTGTCAGCATAACATTTATAACATGCCGGATTTAATTGAATGGCTTTATTATAATCATCAATGGCCATTCCATAATTACTAAGCTGGATTTCATCATAAGCTCTTTGACGATATGCGTGTTCATTTTTAGGATTAGAAAAATCGCTGCATTCAGATATTTTATTGCTCTTTTATAATCGCCGTTATGAAAGCAACCAACCGTGGTGGTAACATTCTCCGATTTTTTTGGTAGATCTGAATTATCCATGTCAAGATGAAAAATTAAAGCGAAATGAATAATCCTGCTCTTAATAGCTCCTCCTGTTTAACCGGCCTAAGTCTTCATCGGTTCGCATTTATTCATAGATCATTGAAAAAATCGACAAATTTTATCCGGTATCATCTAACATTGTTCGTGAACAACGTCGTTGAGGGTCCGGGAGGGGATACAGTCGTCACGAGAATCCGGGAACTTGAAAACAAAATAAAAACCCGCTCAACTTTGGGCGGGTTTTTTTATTTGTCGAAGCCGGGATTGGTTATTTTGCTATGCGGCTTTTCCGATTAATCCTCCCAAACGGAGGATGTCCCGGATACTTACTGACGCCGGGATGGCTTTTTGTTCGTATAAATGGTCCTGGAACACCATGAATATCTCATTAAACCTCGGCGCAACCTTCTTGAATGCGGCAAGCACCTTCGGGTCAAAATGCTCAGGCATTGTCCTGCCGTTCCCTTCGGTAATTATTTTATAAGCCGTCGAATGGTCGAATGCCGGTTTATAAGGCCTGTTGCTCCTTAAGGCGTCGTAGATATCGCAGATGGTTACGATCCTGGCCGGCAGAGGTATCTCTTCGCCTTTTAAACCATTTGGATAACCCGAACCGTCCCAGCGCTCATGGTGGTTCACAGCGATCTGCCGGGCTATTTCAAGCCAAGGCGAGCCGCCAAGGATTTTGACCGCATAAAGAGGATGTTTTTTAATCAGCTCCAAATCTTCCGCGGACAGCCCGCCCGCCTTCCGGAGTATCTCAGGCGGGATATGAATCTTGCCTACGTCGTGCATCTGGGCTGAGTGGCGGATTTCCAATGCCATTGCTTCGGGAATCCCAAGTTCCATAGCCACCTCGTAAGAGTATTCGTTTACCCTGATAAGATGGTTCCCGGTTTCATCGTCGTTCAAGCCAATAAAAAGCGCTATTTTCTGACCGTTCATTCTCTTTAGCTCCTGTATGCTCCTATTTATGCTATTTCAATAGTTACATATTGTAGCAATTCTCATATAATATTAGATTAATCTTGATAATCATTTTTGTCAAATCAGGAATAAGGAAAACTTTTTATCGTATCAAATTCAGTGGCAATCAGGACTCATGGGACATTTTTCGCACCCGGTAACCACTACTGATTAATCGGCCCAAGCTAATACCATTTCACATTTATTCAAAATTCATAAAAAAATCGGCAAATTTTCACCGGTATCGGATTTGCGACATTGTTCAGGGGACACAACGCATTTTAGGGGGCCAGGGAGGGGTTTTCGTTACACGGGATTTCAGGCGGCCGGAGGAACTTTTTCCTTTATTTTAAAATGAGTTCCGCCCTTTTCGCGACCGTTTCCGGCTTCGATTTTTCAATGCTCTAACTATTTGAAAACTAAAGGTATTTTATTGGCAAAAATTGGGGAAAAACGCCGGATTCACGACTTTTTCGGAAATGATGGCTATTTTTCGGATTCCTCGGCTTCGCTCGGGATAACCGTCGGTTTCTTATACGCTATCGCCTCAATCTCTATCGCCACGTCCTTCGGAAGCCGCGAAACCTCGACCACCGCCCTCGCGGGAGGGTTCTCTCCGAAGAACCGGGAGTACACCTCGTTGACGCGCGAGAAATCGTCCATAAGCATCAGGTAAACCGTTGTTTTCACTACGTCCTCAAGGCCCATCCCGGCCTCCTGGAGGATATTGCGGATGTTCACGAGGATGCGCTCGGTCTGCTCCTTTATGTCCGAAAATACCACCTCGCCCGTCTCCGGGTTGAGCGGTATCTGCCCGGAAACAAACACGAAATCGCCTGCCCGCACCGCCTGGGAGTATGCGCCGATTGCGGCAGGGGCGCGGAGTGTTTTTATAATATCTCTGGGCATATAATCTCCAGGCCTACGATGTCTTAACCCGCTTCACGTTTATCACCCCGTCCACTTTCGTTATCCTCTTCATCACGCGTTCCAGGTGGCCCGTGTCGGTTATCTCTATCGTAAAGTTCAGGCTCGCGCGCTTGTCTTCCGAAGTGGATATCTCCGCGCTTGAAATATTCGAATCGGCGGAGGCTATCGCCGTGGAAACATTGGCTAAAAGGCCCGGCTTGTCCACCGTCGCCACGGAAATTTTGGCCGGGTGCATGACCGGGTGCTCCAGGTCCCATTCCACCGGTATCATCCTGTCCCGGTCCGATTCCAGGTCTATGACGTTCGTGCAGTCCGTGGAGTGTATCGAAACGCCCCTGCCGCGCGTGATGAAGCCGATTATCTTGTCGCCGGGGACCGGATTACAGCATTTCGAGAAGTGTATCATGATGTCGTCTACACCCTTTATTCTTACGCCCTTATCCTTCTTGGCGGTAATCTTTCTGGCGACTTTCCTGAGTATCGACTCGTCGCGCTTCTCCTCGGAAACGGCCTCTTCCGGGAGTATCACGTGTATCGCCTGGTGCGGAGATATTTTTCCAAAACCGATCTCGCTGTATAGCTCGTCCAGGTCCTCGACCTTCGCCGCTTCGAGTATCTTGCTTAGGTCCTGAGATTTGTACAGTTTCTGGACGTTTATGTCCCTCTTCTTAAGCTCCTTCTCCAGGAGGTCCTTCCCAAGCGCCATGCTCTGCTTGTCTTCCTCCTGCTTCAGCCAGTGCCGTATCCTGGTCCTCGCCTTGGAGGTCTTCACGAACTTCAGCCAGTCCCGCGACGGGAAATGTCCCGGCTGGGTAACTATCTCCACGGTGTCGCCGGTCTGGAACTCATAACGTATCGGGACCATCTTCCCGTTCACCTTGGCGCCGACGCACTGGTTGCCCACGTCCGTATGGATGCTGTACGCGAAGTCCACGGGTGTGGAGCCTTTCACAAGCTCCTTCACGTCGCCCTTCGGCGTAAAGACGTACACCACCTCCGGGAACAGGTCCACCTTTACGGTATCCAGGAATTCCTTCGAGTCCGTCAGCTCCTGCTGGTACTCCACGAGCTGCCGAAGCCACGAGAAGCGCTTCTCATCCACTTCGGCTATACGTCCTTTTTCCTTGTACTGCCAGTGCGCCGCGATGCCTTCTTCCGCCACCCGGTGCATCTCCTCCGTGCGTATCTGGAACTCGATCCGGTCGCCTTTCGGGCCGATGACGGTGGTATGCAGCGACTGGTAGAGGTTGGATTTCGGTACGCCGATGAAGTCCTTGAACCGCCCGGGGACCGGCAGCCAGAGGGAGTGGATCATGCCGAGGATAGCGTAGCAGTTGGTCTTGGTGTCCGTGATGATGCGAAGCGCGGTGATATCGTACATCTCGTCCACGGTGATGTCCTGCTTCAGCATCTTCTGATAGATGCTGAAGTAGTGCTTCGGCCTTCCCAGGACGCGGCACGGCAGGCCGCTTTTGTCCATATGGGCCTTGACGATGGCGATTAAGTCCTCTATGTACTTCTCGCGCTCTTCGCGCTTCTGGCTTATCCTGCTTACCAGGTCTTCATAGACCCGCGGCTCCAGGTACTTCAGGCATAAGTCCTCGAGCTCCCACTTTATGCGCCCAAGTCCAAGGCGGTTGGCCAGCGGCGCATAAATGTCCATCGTCTCCTGGGCGATTGCCTTCCTGCGCTCCGGCTTTAAGTGTTCGAGCGTCCTCATGTTGTGCAGGCGGTCGGCGAGCTTGATGAGGATTACCCGGATGTCCTTTGACATCGCCAGTATCATTTTGCGGAAGTTCTCGGCCTGTGCCTCTTCGCGGGTTTTGAACTCTATGCGCGCGATCTTGGTCAGGCCGTCCACGATGGAGGCGACCTCGTCTCCGAAATATTCGGCGATTTCCTCGACCGTCGTGTCCGTGTCTTCAACTGTATCGTGCAGGAGTCCGCTGGCGACCGTGATGTAGTCGAGCTTCAGTTCGGCGAGTATCCCGGCGACCTCGATAGGGTGGACGAGGTACGGTTCTCCGGAGAGGCGGCTTGTCCCCTGGTGTACTTTTGCGGAATAGATATAGGCCATCCGCAGGAAATCCAGGTCGGCTTCCGGCTGATAGCTCTGTATCTTCTCAAGTATGTCTTCAAATCTCAGCATTGCCTGAAATGAAGGTCCTTAACGTTAAGCTGGAGGCTCTTCTCTCCCTGCCACTCGGATGCGGAGAGCGAGAAGGCGGCGTTGACGAAAACTTTTTTCTGAGCTAAGCCCTGGTAGGAGTTCCCCATGTTGAACGCGATGGAGTTCAGGAAGTACCCGTCCTGCACGAGTTTCATCCGGACATGGTTCCTCCCCACTACCTTCGGGTACATTACCCGCAAGGGACCGCCCGTGAGCACCGGCTCCGGGTTCGCCGGGCCGAAAGGCGCCATGGCCTTTATCTCCGAATAGACCTTCCAGTCCAGGTCCTTAAGCTTGACATCGTTGTCGATTCTAAGCCAGGGTATATAATCTTCCGGCGACAGCGCGTCCTTCACCGCCGCTTCGAACCGCTCCTTGAATACCCCCAGGTTTTCCTTTTTAATGGAAAGCCCCGCGGCGAACTTATGCCCGCCGTATGCCTCAAGGTGTTCCCTGCACTTGTCCAGCCCGTGGTAGAGGTTGAACCCCGGGATTCCCCGCGCGGAGCCTTTCCCGGTCCCGTCCACCATGGATATCAATACCGTAGGACGGTAGAATTCCTCCACGAGCTTGGAAGCGACGATGCCTATCACGCCTTGATGCCATTCGCTGGAATGAAGGACAATCGAGCTGTAGCGGTAGTCCGGGTCGCATACTATCATAGACCGGGCGTCGTCCAGTATCTTCTCCTCTATCTCCTGGCGCTCGCGGTTCAGCGCGTCTAAGTTTGACGCTATCGCGGCGGCTTCATCAGGGTCTTCCGTCAAAAGCAGCCGGACCCCGGCCTCCGCCTCACCCAGCCTTCCGGACGCGTTCAGCCTTGGGGCCATCTGGAAACCGACCGTGCCCGCGCTGAAATATTCATCCTTTACCAGCGCCACCTCTTTAAGCTTCTTAATCCCTAACCGCGAAGAGTCCTTAAGGAGTTGCAGCCCGTGCTTTACGAGTATCCTGTTTTCACCGCGAAGCGGCACCACGTCCGCGACCGTCCCTAAAGCGACGAGGTCCAGGTACTTTCGCAGGCCATCGTCCACGCCCGGCCCGGCCTTGTCTTTGCCATCAAGCCCTGCCTTTACCGCCTGGGCCAGCTTTAGCGCAATACCGACCCCGGCAAGCCCCTTAAAGGGGTATCCGCAGCCGCGCAGGCATGGGTTGACCACCGCCCGCGCCTCCGGCAGCGTCATAGGGGGCTCGTGGTGGTCGGTGATGACAACGTCGAGCCCCATGGCCCTCGCGGCCTCCATCTCAAGGACGGAAGATATGCCGCAGTCAACCGTGACGACGAGGGACGCCCCGGCGGCCTTTATTTTTTTCAAGGCGCCGATGCTTATCCCATAGCCGTCCTCAAGCCGCTTGGGGATATAGTATTCTACTTTTTTGCCTGTATCGTGGAAAAATTTTACGAGAAGGGATGTCGCGGTTATGCCGTCGGCGTCATAGTCGCCGTAAATGAAGATAATCTCATCGCTTCTGATAGCGTGGATTATCCTGCGGACTGCTTTTTCCATGTCCGGGAGGAGGAATGGCTCGTTGAGGTCTTCCAATGAGGAGCGAAGGAAGCTGTCCGCGTCTTCCTGGCTTGTGATGCCCCTGTTGGCGAGTATCTTTGCGGCGGTGAGGGATATTCCCATCTCGGAGCAAAGGGCCTCCGTAACCGAAGGAGACGCTTCCTGCCTTATCCACCGCTTCTCTAACAACTTTTTCCTCTCCTGAACTTAAATCGCGCCTAGGCCCTGGTCTTTTTGCCTTTCTTGCCCTTTTTTGACTTGTCGGGGCTGGACTGGGCGGATGCCGTCTGGAGCGTGGTTTTAGGCTCGGCTATTTTAGGTGCGGCGGACGCAGGGGCCTGGGCGGCAAGGCTTTTCGCGGTGCCTTCCTTCGTCGGCTGCTTTGTCAGCATTGAAGCCTTGATGAGGCGGCTCCCCTTCTTGCCCCTCCAGACGTATAGTACAGGACTGGCCACGAAAACCGAAGAGTACGTGCCGACTACGACACCGCAAAGCATGGCAAACGCGAAGTCGTGCAGGACCTCGCCGCCGAAGATGAAGAGCGAGAGCACGGCCAGGAAGACTGTGAGCGAAGTGACGACCGTACGGGAAAGGACCTCGTTGATAGATTCGTTTATGATGTCCATCAGGCCGTCCTTCTGGCGCATCTTCAGGTTCTCTCTTATCCTGTCGAAGACGACGACGGTGTCGGTTAACGAGTAGCCGGCTAGCGTCAGCAGCGCCGTCACGACCAGCAGCGTTATCTCCTTATGCAGTAACATGAACACGCCGAGCACCGCGAGCACGTCGTGCAGGGTCGCTATCGTCGCCGCAATGCCGAACTTCCACTCGAACCGCCACCATATGTAGATGATGATGCCCGCGAAAGACAGGATTATGGCCAGAAGCGCGTCTCTCTGGAGCGACTTGCCGACCGTCGGCCCAATGGCGGAACTGGAATCCACGCGGCTGAGGTTGTCCGGGAACGCCTTTGTAAACGCGGCCTGGATGCGGTTGATCACGTCCCCAACCGGGACGTTCAGCTTCTTCACCCGGATCAGGAGCTTCGTCTGATCCGTGAACGACTGTATTTCCGCGTCCTTGAACCCGCGGCATCGAGGGCGGACCTCGCCTTATCCACCGGCACCGGCTTCGCGAACACTAAATCGGCTGATGCTCCGCCCGAGAAGTCTATGCCCATGTTGGCCCGGCCCGTGGCGATCATTACGAGACAGATAACGCCCAAAAGCGAGAGGGTGAGCGATATGCCGAACGCTATCTTCCTCAGGCCAAGGAAGTTAATATTCGTTTTCTTGATGAGTTCCATTTAAAAAAGCCTCCGAATTTATATGCTGAGCTTCTCGAGTTTCTTATTGGATGTCCAGAGGTCGAACACGACCTTCGTCCCGACGAGCGCGGTGAACAGGTTAATTAGAATACCCAGTGAGAGCGATACCGCGAAACCCTTAATCGGCCCCGTGCCGAACTGGAAGAGCACCGCCGCCGTGATGAGCGTGGTGACGTGCGAGTCAAGGACTGTGGTGAAAGCCTTGTCGTATCCGCCGTCGATCGCCGCCCGCACCGATTTCCCAAGATGCAGCTCCTCCCGTATCCTCTCGAAAATCAGGACGTTGGAATCCACGCCCATGCCGATGGTGAGCAGGATGCCAGCCAACCCGGGCAGGGTAAGGGTCGCGTTAAGGAGGGCAAGAGCGCCAATCAGGACGACCACGTTTAACATGATCGCAAAGTCCGCTATCACGCCGGAGAAGCCATAGTAAATGGCCATGAATATCACTACCAGGAGAGTGCCCAGTATTATCGCCTTGCGTCCGGACTCGATGGAGTCGTTGCCCAGCGTAGGCCCGACGGTAAGGTTCTGAAGGGGCTTTAAAGGCGCGGGCAGCGCGCCGGCCCGGAGGACAATGGCAAGGTCCTTTGCCGCGGCCTCGGTGAACTGGCCGCTTATCTGCGCCTTTCCCGCCGCTTATCCTCTCCCGGATTACCGGCGCGGAATAGACGTTGTTATCGAGTATTATTGCCATATATTTGCCGACATTGGCGGCCGTGGCCTGGTCGAATATCCTGGCGCCCGTCGGGTCCAGCGTGAAGGCCACTTGAGCCCCTTTGTTCTGGGGGTTTATTTCCATCCTCGCCTCCTGCAGGACGTCGCCCGTCATAATCGGGTCTTTCTTCAGGAGATAAGGCCTCTTCGACACCGCGCCGGTGGAGCGGTCGACAACGCGCTCGAAGAGTATTTCGTCGCCTGCGGGTATCTTGTCCTTATACTGCGCCATAAGCGCGTCCGTCTCGGAGGCCGGGATGGTATCCGGGAGCGGCGGGGTGAGCTGGGCAGCACTGTCAACCATCTTGAACTCGAGCTGGGCGGTCTTGCCTATCAAGTCCAGCGCCCTCTGGGTATCCCGGATGCCAGGCAGCTGGATAAGTATCTGGTCCGTCCCCTGCTGGACGATGACCGGCTCCGCCACGCCGAACTGGTCAATCCTGTTCCTTATCGTCTCCAGCGACTGGGCGACGGCGCTGGTTTTGATCCTCTCCGCCTCAGTAGCCTTGAGTGCAAGGATGACTGTAGTTCCCTCCTGGGACTTCTTCTCCAGGACGCCCGTGTCGCTAATCACGGACAGAAGCTTGTCCATGTCCGCCGGGTTCTGTACTGTAGCCTCGATGGTAGTGGGTGAGGTCTGTCTGGCATCGACGAGTGAGATTTTTTTGTCAACGGACGTATTCTTTATGTTGGTCACCAAGCGGCCGGTGAAAGACTCGACGGCCTTGTCCGTCTCCACCTGATAAATCAGGTGCATTCCGCCCTGGAGGTCGAGTCCAAGATTTATCCTGTTTCCTGGCCACCACTTAGGCAGACTGCCTCGCACACCGGGCAGGCTGGGAAGAAATATTATGAGAGCGACGGCGACGACCGACGCGACTAAGACCATCCTCCACGTAAGGCTTCTGTTCATGAAGAGAAAAACCTCCTGGTTTTAAGATTATGGAATTGAACGATTCATAATAAATCAAAAAAGGAGGGATTGCAAGAGTAAAAAAACCATAAATCTTAAATAAGCGTTGTTTTACAAGGATTTTGGAAGGGATGATTTCAGGAAAGGCTGTCATCCCGAGCGTAGTCGAACGCTCGGGACGACAATTGATAAGACTGGCGCGTCACCTTAAAGTTTCTCGAAAATGACCTACGTGGGCGTACCCTTCTCCACTTCTTCCTCAGACGCGGCCACGTTTGCGATATATCCGCGCCCCACCTTAATCTTCACGTTATCCGCGACTATCAGCACTACGGATTCCGCGGTAAGCGAATAGATGATGCCGTATATCCCGCCGCTGGTTATCACCCGGTCGCCTTTTTTGAGGCTGTCGAGCATCACCTTGTGCTCTTTAGCCTTCTTCTGCTGGGGCCGGATGAGCAGGAAATAGAATATCCCGAAGATTATTATCAGGGGGAATAGCGACTGGAACATGCTTGGCGCCCCTCCCGGCGCTCCCGCCGCGCCTCCTCCCGTACCCATAGCGTATGCAATGGCCGTCAGTATCATTGTTCCACCTCCCGTTTATGGTAAAATTCCCGTCTGAACGAAGTCAACCTGTCTTCCCGTATGGCCTTCCTTATATCATCCATCAGCGTCAGATAATAGTGCAGGTTGTGGATGGTATTAAGCCTCATACCAAGTATCTCGCCCGCCGAATATAAATGCCTTAGATACGCCCGCGAGAAATTCCTGCATGCGTAGCAGGTGCATTCAGGGTCCGCGGGGGAGCCGTCCTCCGAGTACTTTGCATTTTTTATATTCATTTTACCAAAACTGGTAAAAAGCGTCCCCGTCCTTGCATTCCTGGTCGGCATGACACAGTCGAACATATCCACGCCAAGGCAAGCGCATTCAACCAGGTCCTCCGGCGTACCCACGCCCATAAGATACCTTGGCCTGTCCTCCGGCATCGCTTGTGCCGTATATTCGGCCGCCTCGTACATAAGGGGCTTCGTCTCGCCCACGGAGAGGCCGCCTATCGCGTATCCGTCGAAGCCGATTTCAACCGTCCTGCCGGCACTCTCGACCCGGAGGTCCTTGTGCATACCACCCTGGATTATACCAAAAAGGGCCTGGTCTTCTCTCTTTTTTGAGTCCTTGCACCGCCTCGCCCACCGCAGGGTCATCTCCATAGACTCCTTTAAGTAGTCGTATGTGCTTGGATACGGCGGGCATTCGTCGAAGCACATTATAATGTCCGCCCCGAGCGCCTCCTGTATCCCGGTCGCTCTCTCCGGCGTCAGGAAATGATACGAACCATCAAGATGGGATTGGAACTTTACCCCTTCCTCCGTAATCTTTCTGAGCTGGCTGTGAGAGAATACCTGGTAGCCCCCGCTGTCCGTGAGTATGGGCCTGTCCCAGGACATGAAGCGGTGCAGCCCGCCCATTTTGGCTATCAGCTCGTGCCCCGGCCTTAAGTAAAGATGATAGGTGTTGGAAAGGATTATTCCCGCCCCTCCCGCGCCCAGGGCCTTTAAATCCTCCGGCGCCATCGTCTTGACAGTCGCCTGGGTACCCACTGGCATGAATACCGGGGTCTGCACCTCTCCATGAGGCGTTACGAGTTTCCCCAGCCTCGCCCGAGTGCCAGAATCTTTTTTAAGGACCGTGAAGCCGAAAGCCATAACGCAGGATTATAGCGGGCGCACCTTTTTTGTCAAACAAAATATGGAAATAAAAAAAGCCCCGTTTTCACGAGGCTTTTGAATTTCAGCTTATACCACATTACTGACCCGCCGGGTTAGTAGGCAGGTCCATCTGGCAGAAGGCCACGGACATCGGCGTCGTATCCCATGGAGCCTCCGCCGTCACCTGCTCGCCGGTCAGGTCCCGTACCTGGCAGGTGGGGCATTCCGCTTGCGCTAATGCAAGCGCCTGCTCCGAGTTTTGCGCCCGTACATCCTCTACCTTGCAGGGAGTCTTGCCGGAACTATCGCGGAATCCGATGCTGTAGTCGCTCATCGGGATCCCGGAACCCTGGAGGTTCGGACTTCGAACGGTGCCCGGAGCCGGGTTTTCATAGCTGACGCCCGCGTACGAGAACCCGTACGGGACCATCAAGGTGAAAACCGCCGCCAGCAGGACAAATCCCGGCGCGATAGTAAATTTCCCTCTCATTATAAACCTCCATCCATCCCTCGTTACGGCGTCTCGCTTATCGGGCAGTACTTCATGGTCTGCCATGCAAAGGTGTTCTTGCCCTTTCCGGTATAGTTGTCAGTCAGGTCATAGACCGTGCATTCCCTGCAAGACTGGATCCCTTTGCGCACGGCCTCGGACAGCGACTGCGCCTTTATTACCTTCGTGAGGCATTTTTCTCCGGGGCTGTGCAGGCCGATGTAGTATTCGTGCAGGACTCCGCTCGCGTCCTTCATATCAAGCGCACTGGTTGGACTGGGGGTGCCGGCTATCCTTACGGAACCCTCGTCCGCGATCGCGTATGCCGCCAGCGCCAGTACGGCGAAGATTGCGGCAATTAATACTTTGTAGGTTTTCATAACAGCCTCCTGAAACCGTTACTTTTCTTTCGAGAAAGAAAAGTAACACAAAAGAAAGCTGGACTGTTAAAGCCCGAAAGTTTTTGGCGTTACCTTTTTCCAAAAAGGTAACGGTTTAAAACCTCGGACACGTCCGCGCGACCTCAAGCCTCTTCGCCGGCGTCATGTTCCGGAACGTATCGGTTAAGTCGTCGGTTACGCAGATGTCGCAGTCTTTCTTCGCCGTCTGCATCGCCTGGTCCACGTCATCCGCGAGCACGCGGACGGTCTCGCAACTGCCGTCTGGACGATGGACGCCGATGTAATACATCTCCGGATGCGTCACACCCATCCCGCTGCCTCCGGGCAGGAGAAGCTCGTCCCCCATTGCCGGCATGGACGACAGCGCCATGACCGCCGCCATCAGAAATATTTTTAAAACTTTCATGGCCGACTCCTCCTCATGTGCCTGGCCCGGCCAGACAGTAATTTTTAAAATCCGGCGCGCCCGGCATATAGGCGTTTGTGATGTCGTCAACTGCGCAGTCCAGGCAGCTGTTTGTTATCGATGTTATCGCCTCGTCCAGCGAGTTCGCGTACGTCTCGGTAATATAGCAGGTCCCATCGGGCTTATGGACGCCAAGGACAAATTTCGACTGAGTTTGGGTAGGCGGGATATAGATGTTAGTGTCGAAGTCGGTAGAGACGAGGGTGATATTTTTATCCGACGGATAATCGGGCTCAGCTTGGGAAAGGACAACAAGACCGGTGAACATCGCCAGAGCCGCAATTACAAACGTGAGGCTTTTCATACTTCTACTTCCTTGGATGTAACTCTCTTCTTTAAGTATAGCTCAAACAATCAGAAATAAAAAAAGCCCCAGATTTCTCTGGGGCTTTTTGAATTAATCCCGGCGGCGACCTACTTTCCCACCTCCTTACGAAGGCAGTATCATGGGCCCTGGAGAGCTTAACTTCCGTGTTCGAAATGGGAACGGGTGTGGCCTCTCCGGAATAACCACCGGAAACTTTAAAACTTGCGTTTTTGAATGCTTAATATGCGTCACGAGTTCTTGCACTTGCCGAGCTTTTGGGCCTAGACTGCTCAAAGGCTAAAATTATGGTCAAGCCTCACGGCCGATTAGTACTGGTAAGCTTAACGCCTCTCAGCGCTTACACACCCAGCCTATCAACGTGGTAGTCTTCCACGGGCCTTTAGCTCCTTACGGAGAGGGATATCTAATCTTATGGTGGGCTTCCCACTTAGATGCTTTCAGCGGTTATCCCGTCCCGACATAGCTACCCAGCAGTGCCGCTGGCGCGACAACTGGCACACCAGAGGTCAGTCCATCCCGGTCCTCTCGTACTAGGGACAGCTCCATTCAAATATCCTGCGCCCACGACAGATAGGGACCAAACTGTCTCACGACGTTTTAAACCCAGCTCGCGTACCGCTTTAATTGGCGAACAGCCAAACCCTTGGGACCTACTTCAGCCCCAGGATGCGATGAGCCGACATCGAGGTGCCAAACCTCCTCGTCGATGTGAACTCTTGGGGGAGATAAGCCTGTTATCCCCGGGGTACCTTTTGTCCGATGAGCGATGGCCCTTCCACACAGAACCACCGGATCACTAAGCCCTGCTTTCGCATCTGCTCGACTTGTTGGTCTCGCAGTTAAGCTCCCTTATGCCTTTACACTCGGCGGCTGATTTCCGACCAGCCTGAGGGAACCTTTGGGCGCCTCCGTTACACTTTGGGAGGCGACCGCCCCAGTCAAACTACCCACCAGACAGTGTCCTTGATCCGGATAACGGATTCAAGTTAGGATTCCAGAGCAAGAAGGGTGGTATTTCAACGTTGGCTCCACCCAGGCTAGCGCCCAGGCTTCAAAGCCTCCCACCTATCCTACACATCCTACACCAAAACCCACTGTCAAGCTATAGTAAAGGTCCACGGGGTCTTTCCGTCTAGTCGCGGGTAATCGGCATCTTCACCGATAATACAAGTTCGCTGAGTCTCTCGCAGAGACAGTGCCCAGATCGTTATGCCATTCGTGCAGGTCGGAATTTACCCGACAAGGAATTTCGCTACCTTAGGACCGTTATAGTTACGGCCGCCGTTTACCGGGGCTTCGATTCAGAGCTTCGCCTTGCGGCTGACCCCTCCTGTTAACCTTCCGGCACCGGGCAGGCATCAGTGCCTATACATCATCTTTCGATTTAGCAGGCACCTGTGTTTTTGTTAAACAGTCGCTTGAGCCATTTCTCTGCGGCCTCCTCACGCTTCTGGAGTAAATCCATACACGCTAACGAGGCTCCCCTTATCCCGAAGTTACGGGGTTAATTTGCCGAGTTCCTTAACGAGAGTTCTCTCAAGCGCCTTAGAATGCTCTTCTCGTCTACCTGTGTCGGTTTGCGGTACGGACACCAACGGAACTCACTAGAGGCTTTTCTTGGCGGCATGGGCTCAATCAGTTTGTGGGCTTACGCCCTCCCCATCACCTCTCGGGGTAATGTTTCCACGGATTTGCCTATGGAAACCCCCTACCGGCTTAGACCCGGACAACCAACGCCGGGATGACCTACCCTTCTGCGTCCCCTCATCGCTCAAACGCTCCGTCAGTGGTACAGGAATGTTGACCTGTTTCCCATCACCTACTCCTTTCGGCCTCGGCTTAGGGCCCGACTAACCCTGAGCGGATTAACCTTCCCCAGGAAACCTTAGACTTACGGCGAGCACGTTTCTCACGTGCTTTATCGCTACTTATGCCAGCATAATCTCTTCCATTTCGTCCACCGGTCCTTGCCGATCCGGCTTCACTCTACGATGGAATGCTCCCCTACCAGAATATATCCCGAGGGCATATACAATCCGCAGCTTCGGTAACATGCTTGAGCCCCGTTGGATTTTCGGCGCAGATTCACTTGACCAGTGAGCTATTACGCTTTCTTTAAAGGATGGCTGCTTCTAAGCCAACCTCCTGGTTGTCTGTGCGCTTCCACATCCTTTACCACTT
>CAVOSJ010000004.1:40000-565803 GCA_963698885.1 Nitrospirota bacterium
CCAACTGCCTTAGCGCTTTCAGACAGGCGGCCGTCTACGCTTGGAAGTGCGGTCAGGCCTAAAGAATCCACAAACCCTAATATCAAAGGCAACCCCACGCAGGACGCCAATGCAGGCGCAGGCCGGCAACCAGATACGCCCACCCAGCAACAAGAATCACCCCGTACTGTGGGGTTGGGCGAGTCCGCCGAGGAGAACGTGCAGCTAACTGATGCGATGGAGCGCTATCTGGCTACAGATGACGAGAATGAGCAAGTTCGATTAGACCAGACCATCAACCAACTCCTCTACGAGGAGGAACAAAAGCAATGATAACGGCGCTAACTTGCGCTAACTGAGACGCCCGAAGATGAAGAGAGGAGGAGAGAAACAGGAAACAAGATAAAAGGCAGCCTTTTAAATGCAGTATTACATCGATTGTTTTCATTCCAGTGGGAGGAAAAAATCACATGAAACTTAAAATATTTGTTATAGCGTCAGCCATCGCGGCGCTCATGTCGCCGCTCTTCGCCAGCGCCGCTACTTTACCGGCAATACCGTTTGCAGACCTTAACACGGTAAACTACGCTCTTGGCGGCACGGCAAAGAATGCTAAGTTTTCCGTCACCGACCTTACTTCCGCGACGGCGAAGGTAAGCCAGGCGTACAAATTCACCAATGGCAGCGTCGATGCCTCGATCTTCAGCGGCATTCATATTTGACAAAAATTCTACTCCTGCGGCTCCAATGCAGGGCCTCAAGATCACTCTTAATGAAGTCAATCGACTATGTAGACATTAATGGTCTGCTCCAAGGTCAGGCCATCCTGAAGGCCGTTATGTTAAGGACCGGGCCAAAGACGACGTCATCATCCGGCCCGGGCACGATAGAGATTCATGTACCGGCCAGCACTACATTCAATAGTGCCTTTGCCGACTTCAGCACTGTTTTTACGACACCACAGCAGTCGAAGGCCGCCAGGACAGTACACCAGGTAGTAATGCAAGGAGCTGCCGGGTTTACCATAAACGTCAAAGACATTAATAACGTTCCTCCTACTTCAGGGATTTTAACGATTGGCGCCATCAAACCGACTATCACAACTATCCGGACCGTAACCAAGAGGTATTCGGGTACTACCGCTTTCGGCAACACCTCTGGTATCATTCCCATAGAAGATAGTACACAGAACCTTAAAGCCTCGCGTCCCGTTCTCACGGGCGGGAAAATAACAAGTTTTACCCAGTATTTTCCTTAAGTAATCGCGAGGCGGCAAATATACGCAGGAAAAAGCCGGGTCTATACGACCCCGGCTTTTTTTTATTTACGCGGCCCGTAGGTTAAACAATTAAGTGTCCGGTGTGAGTGACTGTAAGCCCGACGCCTGGCAGGTATATATTGGTATAATTGTATGAGGGGACAATTAAGAGGCTAAAGGCAGCTGACTCAACTTACCGTTGAGCGCTTGAAGGGAAGGAGATTTGCAATGAACTACATCAATGTCGGTAAAGAGAACTCCGGCACCATAGACCTCTATTACGTGGACCACGGCGCGGGTCAGCCCGTCGTGATGGTCCACGGCTGGCCGCTGAGCGGCGCTTCCTGGGAGAGGCAGGCTATGGCGCTTCTGGCTTCGGGCCATCGCGTAATAACCTACGACCGCAGGGGCTTCGGCCAGTCCAGCAAGCCGACGACGGGCTACGACTATGACACCTTGACCGAGGACTTGCATAAGTTCATGACAAAGCTCGACCTGCGCGATGTTGTATTAGTCGGCTTCTCGATGGGCGGCGGCGAGGTGGCCCGTTATTTGGGCAAATACGGCTCCGACCGCGTGAGCAAGGCCGTGTTCATGTCCTCGATCCCGCCGTTTCTGCTGAAGACGGCTGACAACCCGGACGGCGTGGACAAAGCTATATTCGAGGGCATCCAGAAAGCGATCGTAGCGGACCGTCTCAAGTTCCTCTCCGCGTTTCTGGCGGATTTCTACAACGCCGACGTCCTGGGCGGCAAGCTGGTCAGCGACCAGGTCATACAATACAGCTGGAACGTCGCGGCCGCCGCGGGCGCCAAGGCTACCCTCGACTGCGTGGCGGCGTGGCTGACCGATTTCCGGAGCGACGTCACCCGCATAAACGTGCCCACCCTGATAATCCACGGCGACGCCGACCGGATACTCCCGATCGCTTCGACGGCGATCCCGCTTTCCAAGAGCATCAAGGGTTCCCGCCTGGTCGTGGTGAAAGGAGGGCCGCACGGCATAATCTGGACCCATGCACAGGAGGTCAACAGCGCATTGCTTGAATTCCTGGAACAGAAGACTCAAGCGCGGAAGAGCGCCGCTTAACAACGGCTGACTTTCCAAATAAAAAAAGGGCGGAATTTTCCGCCCTTTTTTTTGCGGGATGACCCGCCCTAATTTACCGGAAGCCACCCTGAATAGCGGAATCCGCGCTGGTTTTATTGGTGGAGCAGATCGGGATCGAACCGACGGCCTCATCCGTGCGAGGGATGCGCTCTCCCAGCTGAGCTACTGCCCCAAAATCGAGTTACCTAAGTTAACAAAAAAATTATGGTGCGTCAAGGAAAAATGGGTTAGAATACTTTTTTGCTATACTCAATCTGAAAATTCGGAGGCGTTAATGGCAAGGGAGCTCGCGAAAGTCTACGAACCGGCGGACGTCGAAGACCGCTGGTATAAATTCTGGGTAGATAAAAGGTATTTCCATGCCGACCCGGCAAATGACGGCAGGCCGTACTCCATGGTCATCCCGCCGCCCAACGTAACCGGCGTCCTGCACATGGGCCACGCGCTTAACAACACCCTCCAGGACGCCCTTGCACGCTGGAAGCGGATGAGCGGCTGCAATACACTCTGGATGCCCGGCACGGACCATGCCGGCATCGCCACGCAGAACGTCGTGGAGCGCCAGCTCGCGGCGGAAGGGACCACCCGCCACGCCTACGGCAGGGAAGAGTTTATAGCCCGTGTCTGGAAGTGGCGCGAGCAGTCCGGCGGGACGATAATCAACCAGCTGAAAAGGCTGGGGGCGTCGTGCGACTGGGAGCGGGAGCGCTTTACCATGGACGAGGGGCTTTCGCGCGCGGTCCGCGAGGTGTTCGTCCGCCTCTATGAAGAGGGGCTCATCTACAGGGGCGACTACATCATAAACTGGTGTCCGCGGTGCATGACCGCGCTAAGCGACCTCGAAGTGGATTTCGAGGCCAAGGCCGGAAAACTGTATTTCATAGACTATCCCCTGGAAGACGGCAGCGGAAAAATCACCGTCGCCACCACCAGGCCGGAGACGATGCTGGGCGATACCGCCGTAGCCGTGAACCCGGACGACGAGCGGTACAGGGACTTTATCGGTAAGTTCGTCATACTGCCGGTCGTGGGGCGGCGCATACCCATAATAGCCGACAGCTACGTGGACAAAGACTTCGGCACCGGGGCGGTAAAGATAACCCCGGCGCACGACCCGAACGACTTCGAACTCGGCAGGCGGCATAACCTCCCGCTCATACGGATAATGGAAGATGACGGGAGGATGTCCGAAGAGGCCGGAAAATACAAGGGGATGGACAGGTTCGACGCGCGCTCGAAGCTTGTCCTGGAACTGGAGAGCGGCGGGTTCCTCAATAAGGTCGAGGACTACGCGCACTCCGTCGGGCATTGCTACAGGTGCAAGACTGTCATCGAGCCGGCGGTCAGCAAGCAGTGGTTCGTGAAGATGAAGCCTTTGGCCGAACCTGCGATAAAGGCGGTGCAGGAGGGGCAGGTCAGAATAATCCCGAAGGGATGGGAGAATACCTACTTCGACTGGATGAACAACATCCGCGACTGGTGCATCTCCCGCCAGATATGGTGGGGCCATCGTATCCCGGCATGGTATTGCGACGAGTGCGGTGAGGTGGTAGTGGCCAGGGAGGACCCGGTTGTCTGCCCGTGCGGGAGCAGGAACATTATCCAGGACCCGGACGTGCTGGACACGTGGTTCTCCTCCGCGCTCTGGCCCTTCTCCACCCTGGGCTGGCCCGACGAGACGCCGGAACTGAAATTCTACTACCCCACTTCAGTCCTGGTTACGGCGTTCGACATACTGTTCTTCTGGGTCGCCCGCATGATAATGATGGGGATAAAGGTCATGGGACAACCTCCGTTTAAGGATGTCTATATCCACGCGCTTGTCCGCGACTCCCAGGGCCAGAAGATGTCCAAGTCCAAGGGGAACGTGATCGACCCGCTCATCATGGTGGAGAAATACGGCACGGACGCCTTCCGCTTCACGATGGCCGCGATGGCCGCCCAGGGCCGGGACGTGAAGCTGTCCGAGGAGCGTATCGAGGGCTACCGGAACTTCTGCAACAAGATATGGAACGCGGCGCGGTTCCTTCACATGAACCTGGGCGAGTTCCAGGCCCGCCCGCTTGCAAAAGAGGATATCGGGAGCCTTCCGGATAAATGGATAGTGAGCCGCCTCCAGACCGTCGCCGCCGAGGTGGACAAGGCCCTTAGCGATTACCGCTTCAACGACGCGGCCAACGCGCTTTACCATTTCACATGGCATGAGTTCTGCGACTGGTATCTGGAAATGGCGAAACCGGCTCTTTACGGCGAGCCCGGGGCGAGGAAAGACGCCACGCTCAATATCCTGGTAAACGTTTTCGAGCAGGCGCTTCGTATGCTCCACCCGTTCATGCCCTTCATTACGGAAGAGGTATGGCAGAGCCTGCCGATGGCTGAGAGGGCGGATTCTATAATGGTTGCCCCCTTCCCCGTTTCAGTCGCGGATTTAAAGGACCCGGGGGCTGAAGCCCAGATGAAAATCCTTATGGACGCGGTTATGGGAATAAGGAACGTACGGGGCGAGATGAATATAAACCCGTCCGTGGAACTGGACGTGGTGGTCCGGCCTCTGTCTACCCTGGCACAGGATTTTTTGCAGTCTCACGCCGATTACCTCATAAAGCTCTCGCGGCTTCATGACGTTAAAATTTCAGCTTCCGCCGATAAGCCAAAAATGTCGGCGGTAGCCGTTACCACGGACGCGGAAATTTACATACTCCTGTCGGGCGTGGTGGACATAGAGGCGGAGACAGCGCGGCTTAAGAAGGAGATAGAAAAAACGGACAAGGAGTTGAAGCCGTTTGAGGCGAAGATGGCGAACGAGGGGTTCGTGAAGAAGGCCCCGCCGGAGGTATTAGAGAAGACAAAAGGGATAATTGCTGAGCTTACCCAGAAAAAGGAGAAGCTGGGGGAAAGCTACCGGCGTTTGGAGGGACTCAGATGAACCTGCATGAAAAAGACGTACGGGAGATAATAAAACGCGCATTGGCGGAAGACCTCGGGCCGGGCGGGGATATCACGACATTTGCCACAGTGGACCCGGACAAAGAGGGTGTAGCCGCCGTCATAGCTAAAGAAGATACCGTACTCGCGGGCCTTGAGGTTTTCCTGGAAACATTTCTCTACCTTGAGAGGTCGGTGGATTTCTCAACCGGGTTCGCCGACGGGGACGTAATAAAAAAGGGCGAGGTCATCGCGGAACTCGTGGGGCCGCTCCATGTTCTTCTCACGGGCGAGCGGGTGGCGCTGAACCTGCTCCAGCGGATGTGCGGCATAGCGGCTCTTACTTCTCAGTTCGTGCAGGCCGTGTCGGGCACGAAGGCGCAGATACTCGATACCCGAAAGACCACTCCCGGACTTCGCGTACTTGAGAAATACGCCGTGACCGTGGGTGGCGGGAAGAACCACCGCTTCGGGCTGTTCGACGGCCTCCTGATAAAGGATAACCATATAAAGGCGGCGGGCGGGATAAAAGAGGCCGTGGAGTCAGCGAGGTTAAAGATCCCGCATACCCTGATGGTAGAGGTGGAATGCGAGAGCATTTCGGACGTGCGCGAGGCGTTGGCTAACGGTGCGGACATATTAATGCTGGACAATATGGACATTAAGGCGATGAAGGCCGCGGTGAAGGAGATAGCGGGCCGCGCGCTGATAGAAGCGTCCGGGAACATGACCCTGGAGCGCGTCGGAGAAGTCGCGAAGACCGGAGTGGACTTTATTTCCGTCGGCTCGCTGACCCACTCCGCCAAGGCGGCGGATCTATCCATGAAAATAAAATAGCCTAAAACTCCGGCTCCCGGCATTTCATATCGAATGACTCCGCTACGGGTTTCGAAGTAAGGTTTCCCTTCCAGAGGTTTAATCCCAGCATCAGCGCCGGGTCCGACCTGAGCGCCCCCTCCACCCCCATATTTGCAATCTTCATCGCATACGGGAGCGTCACGTTCGTCAGCGCGAATGTCGAAGTCGTCGGCACCGCCCCCGGCATATTCGTAACGCAATAATGTATCACGCCGTCAACGACATATACGGGGTCGGTAAAACTCGTCGGCCGTGAGGTCTCGAAACACCCTCCCTGGTCTATCGATACGTCCACTATGACGGACCCCCTCTTCATTCTGGATATCGCTTTCCGGCCTGCCAGTTTCGGCGCCCTGGCCCCAGCCACCAGCACCGCCCCGACAACCAGGTCCGCTCCGGCAAGGGAATCTTCCAGCACCTGACGGTTTGAAACGAGGGTCCTTATCGTGCCGTGGAAGATATCCTCGGCATAATCGAGCCGGTCCACGGAGAGGTCCAGGAGCGTTACCTCCGCCCCCATCCCATGCGCGATCTTGGCCGCGTTCAGGCCCACCGTGCCCGCGCCGATAACCACGACCCGTGCGGGCTTCACTCCCGGCACTCCGCCGAGGAGTATCCCCCGTCCGCCGTTATTCTCCTGGAGGTACGTCGCCCCCATCTGGATTGACAGCCTGCCAGCCACCTGGCTCATCGGCATAAGGAGCGGGAGCGAGCCGTCTCCCCTCTGGATGGTCTCGTATGCAATACCTATTATGCCGCGCTTCAGCAGGGCCTCCGTAAGCCCCTTGTCCGCAGCGAGGTGCAGGAAAGTAAATATTATCTGGCCTTCCCGGAGCATGGGGTATTCCCGGGGCAGGGGTTCCTTTACCTTTACGATAAGCTCCGCCTTGGCATAGACTACCCTGGCCGAGCCTGCGAGGGCCGCCCCGGCCTTGTCATATTCGGCGTCCGAGATGCCGCTTCCTTCACCCGCGCCCCGCTGGACGATCACCCTGTGTCCGGCAAGCGTCAACTCCCGCACGCCGGACGGGACCATGCCCACGCGGAACTCCTTGTCTTTTATCTCTTTCAAAATCCCGATTATCATGCGGATAGTCTCCTTTATAGTAAAGATTATAGCAGAATGTAGTTTCTTATTACAGATTTAATACTTCAGAGGGATACCGGGCCGGGCATTACGTTTTTTCTTTTGAATCTAACTATTCCGGCATGTTATAATCCGGGAGAATGATACAGGACATAAGGCTTCACGGCAGGATTAACGACCGGATAGAATATTACGCGACCGTAGCCGGCCCGGACGTGGTGAACAGGTATTTCCACGAGACGGGAGAGACAAAAAAAGGCACGTTCGTACGCTTCTTCTATTCCGGCAATGAGTTCTCCATCACCCCGGACGGCATATCCTACCACGCATGCGGCGGGAGCTTCTGCGAGTATATGTTCGGCGTAGACCTGCCGATAAAGGACCTTGTAAAGCGCGACGTCCTTAACCGTCTGGTAATGTACGGCGCGGTCTATTCGCCCGAAGGCGGGATAGCCTTTACAGACATGAACTACGGCGAAGAGGGCTTCGACCGGGTGTTCATGGACGGCAACGCCGTCAGCAACTACTACTTCTTCGTCCATTCGGATAAAAACACATCGCCTAAACTTCGCCAGGAAGAGATACTCCGCAAGGTCGGTAAATACCTGAAGCATACATCCAAGACAGGCGAAGGAGACGACGCTGTCCTTGTCCGGGAGCTTTTTCTGGAACTGAAGGAGACGAAGAGCATCCTGTTCCTCATCAGGCTGGTGCACCTGCAGCACCATGATTATCAGAAGCTCTTCCGTGAGGTCTACCACAAGAACAGGACCATAGACGAGGATGGGGCGGCGAAGCTTAAGGCGCTGGCGTCCCTGTACGAGATGGACCGCTACCAGCAGGAAAGAATAAGAATAGACTCGATGTACAAGCACCCGGAAAACAAACGGATCGTGGATGAGTATAAAGGGGTGCTGGTAGGCTGCACGCACAAAAGCGAGATCGACGCGACGGACATGGCTAAATTGGCCCGGCTTCGGACGCTCTCTTTACGAAACAGGATTCCCCTGAACCTGTTCGATACCTTGGACGAACTGCTTCTGAAGGGCAAGAAGATAAAAGAGGTGGACGAGCCGGAGTATATGCGGGAATCCCGCGCGATATTCGAGGGGCTATTCCTTAAGGGGCATGCGGAGAAGCAGGTGGACTCGGAGGACCTGGTGAAGCTTCTCCGCGCCAAGCGTCAGGCGATACTCAACCGGGACAACTCTTTCGAGGAACTTCTGCTTGAGACCTGCCGCATGGCGGATGAGCGCTCGATAGGTTCCGACAACATGGACCTGCTTGAGAGCTTCGGGCGCATCGTTACTTACTTCGACAGGTTTGACACCACTTACGCCATGATGAGCAGGATATCTTTCATGGAAGACGCTTTGGTCACGGAAGAGAATATCCGGAGCCTGCTGGGTAACAAAAAGGCATTCGAGGAAGTAAAGGCGGGGCTTTTCCGCGAACTCTTCTTCGATGACATGCAGAAGAACAGATATCTCACGTCCTACGGCCGCAAAAAATCCAATATCCTGTTCCACGGCCTCTCTTCGATTGAAAAAGGGGATTCCTCCGTAAAGGACGTAATCGAGGACCTGAATTTCATTATAGCGGAAGAAAAAAGCTATACAGCAATCCATCTGTTTATGAAAGACAAGATCAAAAATTTCTACAGTGACATTTCGGACAGAGATTCGCAGGACCAGTTCATCTCGGAAGTCTGGAAGGAGATGCTGGACTCGAGGCTAATAAACGCCGCCGCAAACGAGAAGGTCTTCAGGGACGCGGTGATTAATATCCGTAAAGAGGCTTTCTACCTCCACAACCTCCTGCCAGTGATAATAGCCGGCAGCAACGCGAAACTGCGGACTGATTTCCTTGAGAACTCGGGCCTTGACCGTTTTTACGTGGAGGACCTGGAGCGCGAGTATTTCGAGAAGAACAGGCTGTCGCGGACGTTGATGGAGAGGATACGTTCATAACGGAGGCGGCGTTAATTCAACCTTTCTCTCACGTACTCCAGCGCCTCCTCCCGCGTGCCGATTTTCCCTTCCGCCCTCTTCTCCCGCACCTCATTTAAAAGTTTGGCAAATACCGGCCCCGGTTTTAATTTAAACTCGCTGATCAGGTCGCGGCCTTTCAGAAGCGGCGCTTCCTCCTGGCTTAGGAACTCTCCGTAATAATATTCCGATAATTTCAGCGCCACGCCCTCCACGTCCGTGGATACCGACTCCGGCTTTTCTCTGGTCGCGAATGCGTCCGCGAGCGCAATGACCAGCGAGGCGGGCAGATGCCCATCCATGTCCCGCACGTACCTGTACATCGCGTGGCGCGTAATGGGTTCCTTTGTCATGTGGAGCGGCCTCATGTGGTGCCTTGCAGTCAGAGAAAGCAATTCCTTCGCCTTTGATGACAGTTTCAGCCGCGCCGCCGCCGCTTCGTTTTGCTCGGCCCCCTTCAGGTCGTGCCCGGTAAACCTTACCCTGCCCCCCTCCGCCTCCCGGCTCATGGCGCCCGGTTTCCCGGAATCGTGCAGGAGCGCGGCGAGTTTTATGAGCCCCCGCATCGTTAGCCCGCCGTCGGCCCGCTCACTCAGATACCTGGAAACCTCAGGCTCCCTGATACCAAAATATTCTTCGGGATAGAACATCACGTCCTCGGCAAATTCCATAGACTTGAGAGAATGTACCAGGAGATCGTATTGGTGCGCCTCCCCCTGCGGCAGTCCGCGCATGGGCTTTGTCTCCGGCAGGACGTGCTCCAAGAGTCCGGCTTCGGCCATCGCACGGAAAGGCTGGTGGGAATCCGTCCCCTCGAGCAGAATGTACAGCTCATCCCGGACACGCTCCGGAGATATGCCGCTAATCAGCGGAGATAGTTCCCGGACATATTGAAGCGTCTCCTCGTCGATATGAAAATCAAGCTGCCGCGCGAGCCTGAAGGCCCTCATCATGCGGAGCGGGTCGTCCGTTAAGGCACTTTTCGACAGTGCCCTGATCAACTTTTTCCCTGATGTCTTCAGCGCCCCCGAAGGGGTCTAATACACTCCCGCCACCCGGAAAAGGCAGCGCCATCGCATCAATGGTGAAATCCCTCGCGGAGAGGTCAGTTAATATTGGAGAGAGGCCGAGAGAACGGTTTTTTTTCATAGACGATATATCCACCTGGGCGCCCTTGGGCAGCGTGGCGCGCCATACGCCCCTCTCTTTGTCGAGGACGAATGCCGTGCCGTTTAACGCGGCGGCCGCCGCCCGGCATGCCTCTTCCGGATTGACCGGGACGACGACGTCGATATCGGAGATATCACGCGACATGATCAGGTCGCGCACCGCACCGCCGACAAGATATGCGCCGCGGAAATGCGGGAGGGACGAAAGGCCGCGGAGGATAGGGTGCCCGAAGGTGATGATCATATCAATATTATAACCTCATAACTCCCCCTAACCCCCTCTTATCTTAAGAGGGGGGAGGGAAGGAAGGAGAGGGGCAGGGGGTGAGGGCAAAAAAAAACCCGGCCCAAAAGGGCCGGGTTTTGATTGCCATAATGTCGGCAGTCTTAGAACTTCATGCTTAGCTTGGTCTCCATGCCCCAAGCGACGTTCCTCTTGACGGGGCTGGAAGCATCAGTCGGGTCGGTGAGGATGGCCGGATTGGCAACAACCGGAGCATGGCCCTGGAAGGCATACCACGCGCCCGGCACGAACACGCCGCCGGTTACGTCCAGGCTCAGGTTGTCATAGAGCTTGTAGCCAACGTTGCCGTCAACTTCCCAGCCGAGGTCGCGGGACTGGCCCGGAAGCATCGACTCGGAGGCCCTTAAGTAAAGGCCGTCGATACCAATCTTCATCTTGTCGGTCGGGGTAAAGGCGGCGGATACCTTTATGTAGCCGGTGTTGGCAAGGCCGAAACCGCCGGTAACCGTCGCCGAACCCGAAGCCGCCGCCGGAGCCGAGCGGGCCCTGGCCGATCTTGTCGTTATACAGGAACGCGTAGTTGTAGGACGTGCTGTTGTACGGGGTATAATACGCGTGGTCCTGGTGCTTGCTGCCGCCCGCAGCGGCTTCACCCGGGTTGTAGAATATCTGCGGGTCGCCGGCGGAGTTACCCGTGCCGTACGCGGCTTCCGCGCCGAGGTTGGCCACGTTCATGACATTCATGTTCGCGCCCAGCATTGCGGCAAAGGCGTTGACTATGTAGCTCGGGCTGCCGTTTGGATCGCCGAATACGTTCTCGGTATCGGTGTGCAGCCAGTCGCCCTCGGCCTTGTAGGTGAGGCCGGCTATGGTGCCGTCCGCTACGATTGCGGCGTTGGTCGCCCATATCCTGCGGTCGCCGCCCAGGAGCGTCGCAGCCGAATCGGCATCGTGGACGTAGGTGGCGTTGAAGCCGATGGTGTTGTTCTCCATCCAGGTGAAATTGGCCAGCGCGGCATAGGCCTTCGCGTCGCCCTTCTGGATAAAGGTGTTCTGGGCGAGGCCAAGAGCGGATCCACCCGCGAGCGGCGTCCTGTTGAATGCGCCGCTATTTAAAGGCACGCTCGGCTGGCTCTGGGACATCTGGACATACGCGCCCGCGAGGAGCACGGCCGGGACGGGCTTGGCGTACACGAGTATCGCGTCAGAGCCGTACCTGCTGGGTATTAAGCCAGATGCCGTGGCCGAGGGCCAGCGGCTGGTGGCCTATCTTGACGCCGACCGGGATGCCGGGGACCATGGCGTTAATCCACGCCTGGCGGATGCCGATGTTTCCGACCGCGTCGCGCGTGGTTCAGGTAGGTGGGGACGTTTAATATACTGGTCTGCTGGCCCCAGTTGAAATTGTCGGTGTCGAACTCGACGAAGCCCTCAAGGCCTTCGGCTATCTTGGCGTCGACGTTTACCATCACCCTCTCATCAAAGAAGTTGGTGGTATGTGAGGTCGATCGCGCCAACGTTTAAGTTGATATTCTTCCAAAGGTCGTAACGGATTTCGGCGTTGCCGCCAACCGTCACTTCCGCCGCCGCCATGGAGGCAAAACCCATTATCATGGCGCCGATGGCCAAAGCTAAAGCTAATTTCTTCATCTTATTTTTCCTCCCTTATGAAAAATCCTGCCGCTTATACTATGATGCATCTAAACTTCTCGGTGCAGCTTGAATCGGATGAAACGCGCTGGTATGTTTAGATCCTCCCCTCCTTTCCTGCAGAATTTTAAGAATAAGACTATGAAATCGACTCCCCCCCACCTCCAATAATAGTATTAAAAAGGCTTAATCCACGATGCCGGGAATATTATCATTCGGTTTTTTTCTTGTCAAGCAAATTTTCCCGGAATCCCCTTACTCTATTTGAAGTTGCAAATTTAGTGCCATTAAATTCCGGGGCTGGTGCATGGGCCCGAAACGCCTATAGCTTAAGCATAAAATGCATATTTCCATTATAAAAATTACCTGAAGGGATTAAAATTATGTGGCGTGGAGGGTACAACTGTGGCAATTTTTCCACAAAAACCGGGACATCCCGTATCATTAACGCAACAGTTTTCTATTTTTTGATTCCGATTTTCCTGAAGTCCGCCCAGGTATCGAAGAATCCAGCCGCCCATAATAACACCGCCAGTATCGGCTGGAATGCGATGACGACGAACATCAGGATGCGAAGAAACGGTGAGAGGCGGTATTTGTCGAACATGTGGACTAAGAGCGCTATCCCCAGGAAGACGTAAGGTATCGCGAACACAAAGAGCAGGTTTCCAGAGATTATCCGGAGGACGGGCACGTCCGGTATCATCAGGAAGCCCGGAATAATTATTCCCCAGACAAGGTGGTCCGGGAGCCGCCATTTGGCAAAATCCCATTCGGCGAACTGTGCGCCGCTTTTCAGGGCGTACTTCTTGAAAATTACCCAGGCAGTAAAGCTCGTCGCCGCCGCGCTTGCGACAGTCAAGGCGGGGAAATAATCCTTTATCATCTGCGCCATCCTTTTGAGGGATGGCATCATCATGTCGATGTTGGCCTGGGACATGCCCATTTGTTTATAAATATCCTGGGACTGTTTTACGCCTTCGTCTATTATCTTTGCCAAAAGCTGGGTAGGATTAATCCCGATTGCCGCGAAATATGCGGCCGCTAACGGGATAAGTACGATGAGAGGCGCCGCCGTCCCCCAAAAGACTGCCTTGTCGTCCGTCATCTTTTTCGCCGCCGCTTTCCCCAGCGCCAGTCCGCACAGGCAAAGGCCAAGGAACATCGAGGCCAGCTCCGGGAAACCCCACATGCTGGCAAGCCCCAGGACGATTAAGGAGGTGACGGCAAACGAGGCCTGGCCATGCCGGTAATATGCGTATGCGAGAGGCGCGGGCAGGATGAAGACTGTCAGGGAGCCAAGGAGCGGAACGAATATAAAAGCCGCGGTCAGGGCCAGGGCGATAAGCGCCGGGCCTGTGGGGCCTTTAAGTCTTGTATGGAAAGGATGCTGCAAGGTGAAGTTTGGAGGGGGCCGGAAAAAACCCCGGCCCCCAAGCCATTAGAATCTCTCGCCCACGAAGGGCAGAAGAGCAATGTTCCTGGACCTCTTTATGGCCGTGGCCAATTCCCGCTGGTGTTTGGCACAGCTGCCGGATATCCTGCGCGGGACTATCTTGCCCCGGTCGGTCACGAAGCTTCTTAAAGTCTTCGTGTCCTTGTAATCGATAAAAGGAATTTTATCCGCGCAGAAATGGCAGACTTTTTTCCTTTGAAAACGTTTTTTCTTATCCTGCATCTTTTCTCCTTAGAAAGGTATGTCCCCTTCGTCCACTGGCCCTCCGGCGGTCTCGTCCTGGGGCTTTTGCTTGGGCATGAAAGTGATATTATCCGCGACCACTTCCACCTTGTTCCGCTTCTGGCCGTCCTTATCCTCCCACCGCCTCTGCTGAAGCCTTCCTTCCACCAGCACCGAATTGCCCTTCCCCAAGTACTGGCCGCAGTTCTCGGCCTGTTTGCCGAAGACCACGATGTCGAAGAAACTTACATCTTCCTTCAGCTCCTCGCCCTGCTTGTATTTGCGGTTCACGGCGATGGAAATGTTCGCGACCGGCGTCCCGTTCGGATTGAACCGAAGTTCCGGGTCGCGCGTCAGGTTGCCCATCAGGATTACTCGGTTGAAGCTTGCCATCGGTTTCCTTTTTTTTATTTACCGCCCCGGATAATCAGCGCGCCGGGAATGCTCCGCGCCCCACGGGGGGGTTGTTATTCCTCGCCGGTCTCGCTCTCCGGGACTTCCGGAGTTTCGCTAGGTACCGCTTCAGATGCAGGTTCTTCCGCCTTGCGGATCTCTTCGACCCTGGCGGCCTCGGCGGTCGCCTCGGCCTTCTGCTGGGCCTGAAGCTGCCTTGCCAAGTGCGCCAGCGCTTCTTTATCGAGTTTGATGGTGAGGAACTTTATTACCGCATCACTCATTTTATAGTTGCGTTCGAGCTCGGAGACGGCGGGCGCGCCGCCCTTGAACTGCAAGAGGACATACTCGCCCTTCTTGTGCTTCCGCACAGGGTACGCGAGCTTGCGCTTACCCCATTTCTCGACGCGGACTATCTCACCGCCGTTTGCGGTAATGACCTCCTGCATCCTCTGATTGATTTTCTCGGATTCCGCCTCGTCGATCGACGGGGCAAGGATAAAGATGCTTTCGTAGTCATTCATTTGCTTTTACCTCCTTCTGGACTTTTTTGGCCCCCGAACCTGCACAGGCTTAATCAGCGGAAAAAATCCGCCCGGCCTCGTGCCCCGGGAGCAAGGAGTTCGACCTTTAATTTCCGCCCTCAATATGGGCAGAAGACGTATTTAATACCACGGGATGGCAAAAAAAGCAAGTTATTTCAGACGTTGAACTTGAACAGCATGCAGTCCCCGTCCTGGACGACATATTCCTTGCCCTCCTGCCGGAGGACTCCCTTCTCCTTCGCGGCATGCCAGGAGCCTAAGGTTACCAGGTCGTTATAGTGGATCACTTCCGCGCGGATAAAGCCCCGCTCGAAATCGGAATGTATTTTTCCCGCCGCCTGGGGCGCTTTGGAGCCTTTCCTTACCGTCCAGGCCTTGACCTCGTCCTCGCCCACCGTAAAGAACGTGATTAGTTCGAGCAGGTTATATCCCTCGCGGATAAGCCGGTTTAACCCCGGCTCTTTAAGCCCCAGACTCTCAAGGAACTCCGGACGCTCCTCCGGTGCAAGGGCGGCTATTTCCGATTCCGTCTTCCCGCTTATTACCACCACCGGCGCGCCCTCGGTCTTCGCAATTTCCCTGACCTCGGCAACCAACGGCGACTTTCCCTCGACATCGTCCTCAGAGACATTCGCGACATAAAGGATAGGCTTTGCGGTGAGGAGAAAGAAGCTTTTAACCAGCGCCTGTTCTTCCTCGTTGAAATTCCCCGTCCGTACAGGCTCGCCCTTCTCCAGCATATTTTTAAGGCGCTCCAGCAATTCCACTTCCGCCTTCGCCGCCTTGTCGCCGCCCTTCGCCACCTTCTGACGCGAGTAAAGCCGCTTCTCCACGCCGTCTAAGTCCGCGAGCATCAGTTCCGCTTCGATTACCTCGATATCGCGCTTCGGGCCGATATCGCCGTCCACATGCACCACGTCCGGGTCCTGAAAGCACCGCACGACGTGAGCGACAGCGTCAACCTCGCGGATGTTGCCCAGGAACTTGTTGCCCAGGCCCTCGCCCCTGCTCGCACCCTTGACCAGTCCGGCGATGTCCACGAACTCGATGGTCGTCGGCGTGAGTTTCTTGGGGTGATACATCCCGTTGAGCTTGATAAGCCGCTCGTCCGGCACCTCGACAATGCCCACATTCGGGTCGATTGTGGTGAATGGATAATTGGACGCCTGCGCCCCGGCGCTTGATAGCGCATTGAATATGGTGGACTTCCCGACGTTCGGGAGGCCGATTATGCCGCAGTTAAACCCCATCTTTAATTCCTAACTGTAGGGGCCGGCCTTCGTGCCGGCCCTCAATTATTATATCGCCAAACTCTTCCATGGCCTCTTGCTTTGATAGCCACACGAACAGCTCCAGATAGATGAACCACGCGCAGGCGATAATCAGCGCGAACATCAGGAAGCTGATAAGCTCGGACGGCGAATTAAGCGAAATGAAAGCCAGGGAGAGCGTGATAAGCAGGAGCGGGACGTAGAACCTGGCCCTGACGAAGAAAATCCTGAAGCCCTCCCAGAAGGAACCGATAACCGAGCGCTCTGAGAATATCATAAAAGAATAAATGAAGACCAGGAAGAAATCGGCGGCGGTGGTCGCCAGTATCGACGATTTTATGAAGGAGTGCAAGCTGCTGGTGACCATCATGATGACGAGCATCACGGAAAATGAGAGGAAAAGAACCGCGAAGTGCGCAGCCAGGAAGCTCAGGATGTATCCGCGCCCCCGCTTCAGGGTTTCCTTCAATCCTGGCATTTTCTCTCCCTTGACCCCTCCCTTAAGACCTACAAGAAGGCAGACGAGTATGAAGTCATTTAAAATCACGACGGGTAAGATTATCCAGAAGTTCAGGTAGTCGGAGAAATAGCCCGCGAATGCGTTTAAAAGGAACAGGCAGAAGAGGACTAAATTGTCATTGAATGTTCTTATCATTTCTTCCTAAAGTGTAGAGACCGTTAATTGGTTAATTGATTCAGTATGCCTTCAGCGATCTCGAAAGCACCATTGCATATCAAAGGGGGAGAGAAGGAACTTCCTTAGAATTTTTCATTTTAGCTATTTATCATCCGAGAAAAACAAGCCCCGCCTTTTTAGGGGCGGGGCTGATTATACCACAACTTTCCGCTTGCGCGGGTTTTTACAGGTGGATCAGCACGTGACCGGAGGCGAGAAGGCCAACGATCAGGAGCGCCACGATGTTGATGATCTTGATCATCGGGTTGATGGCCGGGCCCGCGGTATCCTTGTACGGATCGCCGACGGTGTCGCCGGTTACCGCCGCCTTATGGGCGTCGGAACCCTTGCCGCCGAAGTTCCCGTTCTCGATGTACTTCTTCGCGTTGTCCCACGCTCCGCCGCCGGAGGTCATGGAGATGGCGACGAAGAGGCCAGTTACGATGGCGCCGACGAGCATTCCGCCGACAGCCACTGGGCCGAGTATGTACCCGACGACTAACGGGGCAAGGACCGGCAGGAGCGCCGGGATCATCATCTCGCGGATGGCGGCCTTGGTGACGATGTCAACCGCCGCCGCGTAATCCGGCCTTCCGGTGCCTTCCATGATACCCTTGATCTCGCGGAACTGCCTGCGGACTTCGTCGACTATCTCGCCGCCCGCTTTCGCGACTGCCTGCATCGACATCGCGCCGAACAGGTATGGCAGCAGGCCGCCGATGAACAGGCCTATCAATACCAGCGGGTTAGAGAGGTCGAAAGTGACCGGAGGCAGACCGTTCTTTATGAGCGCGTCGCCCAGTTCCTGGGTGTACGCGGAGAAGAGTACGAGGGCCGCGAGGGCCGCCGATGCGATGGCGTATCCCTTGGTTACGGCTTTCGTGGTGTTGCCGACCGCGTCGAGCGGGTCGGTTATCGCGCGGACGGAATCCGGAAGCTCAGCCATCTCGGCAATGCCGCCGGCGTTGTCCGTGATGGGGCCGTAAGCGTCGATGGCGACGATTATGCCTGTCATGGAGAGCATGGAGACCGCTGCCATCGCGACACCGTAAAGCCCTGCCATGCTGAAGGCCACCAGGATGCCCGCCGATATAAGGAGAATCGGGGCAGCGGTGGACTTCATGGAGACCGCAAGGCCGGTAATAACGTTGGTGCCGTGGCCGGTAGTGGAGGCCTGGGCTATTGCCTTGACCGGCGCGTAGGCCGTGGAGGTGTAGTACTCGGTGATTACAACCATGCCGCCGGTGACGACGAGGCCGACCAACGCGGATATGTAGAGGTTCACCCAGGTGTACTGCTCAAGGCCGGGCGTCGCGGATATCCCGCCCATCATCTGCTTCGTGATGGGGAAGAAGGCTATCGCGGAAAGGAGCGCCGACGCGATGAGGCCTTTGTACAGGGCGCCCATGATGTTGCCGCTCTTGCCTATCTTCACGAAGAAGACGCCGATGATGGAAGTCACTATGGAGACGCCGCCCAATACCAGCGGGTAAGAGAGCGCCTTGGCTATGACGTCCGGACCGGCGTTCTTGAAGAGAAGCGCGCCAAGCAGCATGGAGGCGACGATCGTGACAGCGTAAGTCTCGAAGAGGTCGGCAGCCATGCCAGCGCAGTCGCCGACGTTGTCGCCGACGTTGTCAGCGATGACGGCCGGGTTACGGGGATCGTCTTCGGGGATGCCCGCTTCGACCTTGCCCACGAGGTCAGCGCCGACATCAGCGCCCTTCGTGAATATGCCGCCGCCAAGCCTGGCGAATATGGAGATAAGGCTGCCGCCGAAGCCGAGGCCGACAAGCGGCCTGACCAACTCGGACGGAACCGCGCCCGGAGATATCGCCTGAAGGACGAGGAAATAACCCGACAGGGTAAAGAGGCCAAGGCCCACGACCAGCATGCCGGTGATGGCCCCGCCCTTGAAGGCGACGTTCATCGCCTCGTTAAGACCGGTCCTCGCCGCCTCGGTAGTACGGACGTTTGCGCGGACGGATATGTTCATTCCTATGATGCCGGCCGCCGCGGAGCCCAGGGCGCCGATGACGAAGCCGATTGCCGTGAGAGGCCCAAGGCCTATGGAGGCGGGCGAGACAGCGATGACTATCGTAAGGATTACTCCGACTACTGCAATGGTTGTGTACTGGCGCTTAAGATATGCCCCGGCGCCCTCCTGAATGGCCTTCGAGATCGCCTGCATCTTCTCGTTGCCCTGGCCCAGTTTCATGATCCAGCCGATGCTCATGATGCCGTATATCACGGCGATGATGCTGCAGCCTAAAGCTATTAGAACGTTCGTATCCATAATTTTAAACTACCCCCTTTCAATGATCGCGGTTAAATAATATGGGCAAAATTTCTTGCGGTGTCCCCCCTTCCCTAACGCATGTGAACATTAAAACGCCGTTTTATAAACTTGGGAAGTTTACTCTTTCACCAAGGGTTTTCCAAATTAAAAAAATTAATGCAAATATTAATATGATGATAAGGCTTCTAACGAGCGGGATTGAATATAAACGAACTGGATAATTTTATCAAGCACTAATTACGATGCCGATATTCAATTAAAAAGGTTCATTGCGGCTGGAACACCCTTTTTAAATACTGCCAGGACAGCCTCCACCGCCTTTGCCACGGCTTCTTCGACCTTTTCCCGCTCTTCCTGGATAAACCTTGAAAGGACATAATCCGACGGGTTCATCCGGGGGTCCGGGCGTCCAATCCCAATTTTTATTCTTATGAAATCCGGGCCGACGTGAGAAATGACGGAGGCGACGCCGTTGTGTCCGCCGTCGCCTCCCGTGGAGCGTATCCTGATCCTGCCCAGGGGCAGGTCCATGTCGTCGTGTATTACCATCAAGTCCGAAGGGGGCACTTTATAGTACCGGATTGCCTCCCCTACTGCTTCGCCGCTTCTGTTCATAAAATTCTGCGGCTTTATAAGGAGGAGGTTTTCTCCCTCGAAATCCGCGCGGCAGGTGAACGCGCCGAAAGAGCTTTTGTAAGAGCCGGCGCTCAAAAGCTTTACTGCGAGAGCGTCCACCGCCATAAACCCGATATTGTGCCGGGTGCCGGCATACTCGCTGCCTGGGTTCCCCAGTCCTGCGATCACTTTCAAGACTATTTCGCTTTCGGCTTCTCTTCTTCTTCCTTCTTCTTTGTCAGGACCTCGGGCTCCTTAACCGCTGCTGAAGCCTCGCTCGAAAGCATAGCATCCAGCTTCTCCGCGGATATCGGCGGGGCGATGGCAAAGAGCACGGTGCCGGCGTCGGTAAGGGCCTTGACCCCCTCCGGGAGTTTCAGGTCGCCGACATGGACGGCTTCGTTTACCTTAAGCCCCGAGCAATCCACCTCGACATGCTCCGGTATCGTGGAAGGCAGGCATTCTACAATTATCTCTCTGACCGGGTGCTGGAATATTCCGCCTTCCTTTACCCCCGCCGGCTGGCCGCCCACCTGCACCACCGCCACGGTCACGTGTATGACCTTGTTCTCGGCGACTTCCTGAAAATCGGCGTGGATCAGAACGCTCTTGATCGGGTCTACCTGATACTCGCGGAGGATGGCCATCTTCTCGCCCATGCCCTCTATCATGACCGTGAGGAGCTGGCTTCCGCCTTCGCCCGCGTTTATTATCTTGGAAAGCTCTTTCCTGTCCAGGGAAATGGGGGTGGACCCGCCGGTGCCGTATATTATCCCGGGAATCCTGCCTTCGCGCCTGAGGCTCCTCGCGGAACCCTTTCCCCTTCCTTCGCGGACCATGACTTTAAGTGCCGTTTTTTTCATCTGCCTTTGTTCCTCCTGAAATTTTATTTACATGAAAAGAGAGCTGAGCGAGCTCTCATCATGTATCCTCTTTATCGCCTCGCCCAGAAGCGGCGCTACAGTCAGCACCTTGAGCTTCGGGCACTCCATCAGCTTTCCGTCCATCGCTATGGTGTTGGTCACGACTACCTTGTCCAGCTCGGATTCGTTAAGCCTTTTTATCGCGGGGCCGGACAGCACGGCGTGAGAACACGCGGCCATCACCTTCTTCGCCCCATGCTTCTTTATCGCGTCCACCGCCTTGGTGATGGTGCCCGCGGTATCTATCATATCATCTAACAGGAGTGCGTCCCTCCCCGACACCTCGCCGATAAGGTTCATTACCTCGGCTTCGTTCGGGGCGCTCCTGCGCTTGTCTATTATCGCGATGCTCCCGCCCAGCTTCTTGGAGAAAGCCCTCGCCCGCTCCACTCCCCCGGCGTCCGGCGATATCACGACAGGGTCATTCAGTCCGATATCCTTCAGATAATCGAAGAGGACGGGCGTCGCGAAGAGGTTGTCCACCGGGACGTTGAAGAAGCCCTGTATCTGCCCGGCGTGCAGGTCCACCGTCAGGACTCTGTCCGCTCCGGCGGCGCTGATCAGGTCCGCCACCAGCCTCGCTGTGATGGGTACTCTGGGCTGGGCCTTTCTGTCCTGGCGAGAATATCCGTAATACGGGATAACCGCCGTGATGCGTTTGGCGGACGCCCTCTTGAAGGCGTCTATCATTATAAGCAGTTCCATCAGGTGGTTGTTTACCGGCTGTGAAGTCGGCTGCACGACGAAAATATCCCCGCCCCGGACGTTCTCGTTTATCTTTACGTTTATCTCCCCGTCCGAGAACGTGGCGACGAAGGCGTCGCCCAGGGGGATCCCCAGATGGTCGGCAATTTCCTTCGCCAGGACAATATTCGCGTTACCCGAAAAAAGCTTCAATTCTTGCGTCATGCCTTGATGGTCCTCTTAAAGAGATAAAAAAGAATCCTGGCTGGGGCGCCAGGATTCGAACCTGGGAATGGGAGATTCAAAGTCTCCTGACTTACCGCTTGTCGACGCCCCAACGGTCAGGTCATGTTTCTGCCGGGAGGGCTGCCATCTCCCTCTCGTATTCAGCCATGACTTTCTGCTCTATCATCTCGCGCGTCTCGGTATTGAGCGGGTGCGCCATGTCCCGGTAGGTCCCGTCTTTGCGTTTCTTGCTGGGCATCGCCACGAACGTCCCGGATTTACCCTGGATAATCTTCAGGTCGCGTACCACGAAGGAGTTGTCGAACGTCACCGTGACGTATGCCTTCAACTTGTCTTCAGACACAGGAAATACTTTGACTTCGGTTACCTCCATAAATTCCCCCTCTCGCTCTACCCTCAGGTGTCCCCCACTAAGGGGCTCTAAGAACAGGCGCCGGCCAACTGGGGATACTTCTCGTAACAATCAATCTGCAGCCGGTGTCCGTAAGGCTTGCCGCGGCGGCTTTCGCTGCCGCCTCAGTCCTGAAAATGCCGAAAACCGTGGGGCCGCTCCCGGACATCAAAGCGCCCAGCGCCCCTCCTTTGACCAGTCTCTTTTTCAGGACTTCAATCTCTGGATACCTTACGACCGTCACGCGCTCGAGGTCGTTCTTCAGGCATGAGGCGACAAGGAAGGCATCCGCCCCTTCCTTAAACTGGAAAAGTTTAGTATTATCGGACTGTTTTGTCAACCCTAAATTTAACTGCGAATAAACCCAGGCCGTGGAGACCCCGAAGGCGGGCTTTAAAAGCACGAACCATATCTCGCCAAGAGGTTCAAGCCGGGACAGCCTCTCCCCTACCCCCTCCGCGAGCGCGACAGGCCACGAAAGGAAAAAGGGCACGTCCGCGCCTATCCCCGCGCCGATTTCACGGAGGCGCTCATCGGGAAAGTCCAGGTTCAGCAGGATGTTGAGCCCCTTCAAAACCGCCGCGGCGTCGCTTGAGCCTCCGCCAAGCCCCGCCGCGACCGGAGCCTTTTTGGCTATTTCCACCCTAACGCCGCCGTCGTATCCAGCCTCGCCAATAATGGCCTTTGCCGCCCGGAAAGCTATGTTGGACTCGCCGTCCGGCACTTCGCCGGAGTCGCAGGTGACTTCGATACCCCCTCCGGTCAGAGTAATTTTTACCTCATCGGAGAGTTCCAGCGCCTGCATCACGCTTATTATGTCGTGATACCCGTCCGGCCTCCTGCCGATGACTTCCAGCAGCAGGTTTACCTTAGCCGGCGCTTTAATGGTGATTTCAGTCCCTTTTTTCATAGGTTTTGGAGTCTATATTCATTCAAATTAAAAGTCAAGAAAACAGCATGTCCGGTAAAATTAAGCGTTAACACTCATAAATAATGCGCGATTTAGCTCTCAAGGTTTAGCCTCAAGCTTAATTAACGAATTTCTAAAAAGCCACTCTACTCAAAACATAATGTTTTTAGTATTTCTAACTACATGGCCCATTTTTTGCTTAAGTACAGCAAGAAGCTCAACATTAACTTTAGGATGCGCCAAAAAATGCCGGAACAGGAAACACCGGAAAGTTTAGAGAACTGGCGGGAACAGTTCGAGGCGCTTTTTTCAAACCTCCCCATCGGCATATCCTACCTCACCCCCGAAATGCGATACATACGGATAAACCCGTTCCTCGAGGAGAAACTGGGATTTAAATCCGAGGAAATCAAGGGCCGGCACTGCTATGACGTCCACGGGATATACAAAGACGACCCGCTCAGGAAGGGCGAGGAGAGAATCTGCGGCATATGCGGCGTGAGGACCGCCCTTGTCACCGGGAAGCCCTTCAAGTTCACCAGGAAGATACGCGAGGATTTTATAGTCGAGAATATCGCCGTCCCCTTGATAGGCAACGGCGGGATAATCGGTGTGGCCAAGATAGTAGTTGACGTGACAGAACGCATAGGCTTGGAGGAGAGGCTGAAGAAACAGGCGGCCGACTTGGAGAAAGCGGTCGAGGAAAAGACGAAAGAGCAGGAAGAATTCATGGCTATGATCACGCACGACCTGAAAACTCCTCTCACGTCAATCATCGGCTACAGCTCCATTATCCTTTCAGACGTTCTGGGGGCGGTGCAGGAAAGGCATAAACAGCCGATGGAAGGAATCCTGGTGAACGCCCAGAGGATGCTGGGCCTTGTGAGAAACGTCCTGGCCGCGGGCAGGATAAAAGAACAGCGGTTTGCGCTCGACATAAGGCCGATGAAGATAGAGTCCCTGATTGCCGAAACGCTCTGCAATATGGCGCCCCAGATAAACGATAAGGGGCATAAGACAAGCATGGAATTTGAGCCGGGCATCCCTCCGGTGCTCGCGGACAAGGAGCACATGGAGCGTGTTTTCTGCAACCTGATAACCAATGCCGTTAAATTTACCCCATACGGCGGCCAAATATCTTTCGCGGTTAAAAAATCCGGTCCTTTCGTGGAGGTCAGGCTCACTGATTCCGGCGTAGGCATCCCGACGGATGAGCTGCCGATGCTCTTCGACAAGTACTATCAGGGCAAAGGGACAAGCTATTCCAGAGGTAGCGGACTTGGATTATTTATCACAAAAGCTATAGTAAACGCCCATGGGGGCACGATAGCCGCTGAGAGCATGGAAGGGCAAGGCGCCACATTTGCCTTCCGCATCCCCGCCGTCCCCGCCGAATTCTGATTAGTTGACAATCGTCCGTCCTGGGTTTAATATTTTACAATAATATGCAAAAGGAAATCTGTTTCATCGAGGCGAAGTCGCCCGGCGCGCACGTATTCTCCGCGTTCCCCATACCACGCTTGGGTACTGTGCTGCTCGCGACGATCCTGAAAGGGATGGGATACCGGACCCGTGTATTCATCGAGGACGTGGAACCTCCCGACTGGAAGGAAGTCGATTCCTATCAGATAATCGGCATTTCCACTATTACCTCGACCGCTCCGCGCGCATACAAACTCGCCGACAGGCTCCGCGCCAGGGGCAAGACAGTAATCATGGGCGGCCCTCACGTCACGTTCATGCCGGACGAGGCTCTTGGCCACTGCGATTTCGTGGTGCGCGGGGAAGGCGAACACACTGTCGTGGAACTCCTCACCGCCATAGAAGAGAAGGCGTCTTTCGAGGATATAAAAGGTCTTTCCTTTAACTCCCCGGCCGGTCCCGTGCATAACGCCGCCAGGGGATTAATCGCGGACCTGGACCCTTACCCCGCTCCGGACTTCTCATTGGTCCAGGGCTGGAGCCCGAAGGTCATCCTCCCCATCGCCACATCGCGCGGCTGTCCGTTTGAATGCAGGTTCTGCTCGGTCATCCATATGTTCGGCAGGAAATACCGGTTCAAAAGCATAGAGAAAATAATCGAGGAGCTTAGCGCGGCCACAAGCGGCTCGTTCGTATTCTTCATAGACGACAACTTCACGGCGAACAAAAAAAGGACCAAGGAACTACTGCGAAGGATTATCGCCCTGGGGCTGAAATTCAACTGGAGTGCCCAGGTAAGGAGCGACGCCGCCGCAGACCCGGAACTGCTCGACCTTATGAAGCGCTCGGGCTGCGAAAACGTGTTTATCGGTTTTGAGTCCGTAAACGAGAAGACCCTGGAACTTTTCAATAAGAAGCAGGGGGTGGACGATATTATCCGTGCGGTGGAGGCATTCCACGCCCGCAAAATCCGCATCCACGGCATGTTCGTCTTCGGTTCGGATATGGACGACGCCGCCGCCATCAGGGAAACGCAGTCATTCGCCAGAAAGATGCATCTGGAGTCCGTGCAGTTCCTGATACTCACGCCCCTGCCGGGTACGCCGGTCTATGAGGAGTTCAAGGAGCACGGGAGGCTTCTGCACTCGGACTGGAGCAAGTATGACGCGCAGCACACCGTCTATCGCCCGGCGCTGATGTCGCCGTCCGAGCTTCAGCGGGAGACATTCAAGGCGATGGCGAAGTTCTACTCCTGGAGCAAGATTTTCCGGCACATCTCAAGGTTCAACTTCTATTGCGGTATGCTCGGCCTCTACGGCAAACGCGCGGTTAAAAAAGGACGCACGGAGAGCGAGAAGTATCTCCGCGAGATGAAGGAGCTTATGAACCTCCCGCCGCTTAAACCGCATAAAAAGTGAATCCCTTCTCCCAGCTCTTAAGATAAGAAGGGGAATGGAAGAGATATGGAAATAGAAAAAGCCCGCGACATTCGTTGCGGGCTTTTTCGTGAAACCTTACTCAAAAGACTTATAGCTTTACTGCCGTCCCCTGCAATATAAACTTAACGCCTCGCGCGCCACCTGGGGAGGGTTATCTCAAGCTATTTGTGAATCCCTTTCGGTGCGGTCTGAGCTTTGTTGATTACTTTTTCTCCCTTATCAGGGACGGTATTCGCGGACGGCGGCTCGCCGAAACCGGCGTCCTTGAACTTCTTCGCCAGGGCTACGTTCTTCGGGTCCAGCTCCAGAGATTTCTCCCACTGGGCTTTTGCCGCGTCCTTCATTTTAGCCTGGAACAACACGTCGCCCAGATGCTCACGGAGCGTCGCATCTCCAGCTTCCGCGTCCACGGCCTTCTGCAGCCATTCCTTCGCTTGAGGGATTTGACCCTTCTTGAAATAAGCCCAACCTACGCTGTCCAGGTAGAAACCGTTATCCGGCTTCAGGGTTGCCGCCTTCTGCGCCAGGTCCAGGGACTCGTCCAGGTCCACGCCCTTCTCCGCGTAGCTGTATGCCAGGTAGTTGAGCGCCTCGGCGTTCTTCGGATTGAGGGCGATGGCCTTCTTCATCATGGCGACCATTTTATCCCAGTCTTTCAGTTTGTCGTAGGTGATACCGAGGTTGAAATATACATTGTCCTTGTCCGGCGCCAGTCCCAGGGCCTTCTCTAAATAAGGGAGCGCCTCCGACGGCTTGTCGCTCGAATTAAGCGTCGCGCCCATGTACAGGTACAGCTCGTAGCGCCCGGGGTTTCCCTTAATGGCGGCCTTCAGGTACTCAAGCGACGCATCTACCCCCTCAGTCCTCTCTTTCAGGTAGGCGAGGTGGATGATGGTGTCCACGTCTTTCGGGTTTTTCTCCAACACCTTCTTATACTGCTCCGCCGCTTTCGCGTACTCGCCCTGGTCTTCATAAATCTGCGCGATATAAAACCTCGGTTTGGGGTCCCCTGGGTGGCGCGCGGCCAGGATATCGAACTGCTCGATAGCCTTGTCGTATTCCTTTTGCTCCAGGTAAATGTACGCCATGTTGGTTATGGCGTCTGAATTGTCGGGGTTCGTTTTCAGCAGGTTTTTATACTGTTCCAGGGCGTTTTCATAGGATTTGCTGTGAACATATAACTGCGCCAGCCGGCTCCTCACTTCCTGGTTATCCGGGTCGTTCTGGAGTATCTTCTCATATTCCTTCTGGGCCGCGGGCATTTCCCCTTTTATCTCATGGACTATGGCTATGCTGGTCAGGGCTGTCTCCAGCTCCGGTTTTAAATCCGCCGCCTTCTGGAAAGCCGTGATTGCCTTGTCGTACTCCTTCATGTCGGAATATACTCTGCCCATGTAGAAGTACCCCATAACAGATGCCGGATTTTTTTTCGTTAAAGCCTGGAGGACATCGAGGGCTTTCTGAGGGTTCCCCCCGGTGGCATAGAGGATCGAGAGGTATACGTAAGGGTCTTCCTTTTCCGGGTCGAGCTCTATCGATTTTCTATATTCGGCGGCGGCTTTATCATTCTTGCCCGATGAAGAATAAAGTGCGCCCAGGAAGAGGTACGCGGGCTGATACGTCGGATCTTTCCGGACCGCCAGTTCCGCGGAAGTCTGGGCCTCGTTCAGCTTTCCAAGCTTCATCATCGTCTTGGCGATATTTGTAAGCAGCGGCGCAGAGTCCGGGTCATAGGTCAGGGAAGCCGCGTATTCGTTCAACGCCGTCTGATAATCTCCGTTCTTCTCGGCCAGATAAGCGTTCATATAGTGCAGGTAGGCCTGGTCTATACTCGCGGGGAGCGGCTTTTCCTTTTTAACAGCTTTAATGTTTTCGGCGGAATTCTTAACGGAGGAGCCCGCCGCCGCGCAGGAGGACAGGAGCGCAAGAGCCAGCGGGATAATGAGGACCTTCAAAAGTTTGTTCAGGTACATCTTTTTTTAACCTTCCTTTACTTCTTTTCTTCGTCTTTTCCGGATATGGATTTTTTAAAATTCGCTATCGCCTTCCCCAGCCCTTCGCCTATCTGGGGGAGTTTCCCCGCCCCGAATACCACCATCACTATCAACAAGATGAGCAGCAACTCACCGATGCCTATCGTCTCGCCGAACAATTTTCAACCTCCGGAATTTTCTCCCCGGGTCAAGTAATCAAATGTGACGGCGCCCTTTGGCCAGGCCTTCCGCCATTTTTAGTTCTTCCGGCGTATTCACATTGATGAAAGAAAGAAGCCCCGGATCGTACTCCATGGCCTCGCTCTCATCCACGAACAAGACGTCCAGATCCTTGAAAAGCTCCTGAAGCCGCGGCCTGCCGTTTCTCAGCGCACTCTCCGCGTATTTCAGAACCGTCTTGGAATAAACCGCGAAAAGCGGTTCGGGGTATCTCTTTATTACCGGGACCACGGCGTCATGGCCATCCTTAAGCTGTGCAAGTCTGCGGGCAAGCTTCCCGGAGATGAAGGGCATGTCGCAGGCAACAACGAAGATGGTCTGGTTACTTGCCGCTTGAAGCCCTGTATAAACGCCAATTAAGGGACCTTTTTGTCCTGAAAATTCCGGATCATCCGGCAGGGCCTTAAATCCAAGAGATTCATAGGGTGCGGGGTCATTTGCGACGACTATCAATTCATTAAAAAATGCGCATTCCGACTCCCCGGCGTTCAGTCCGGCAAGTCGTCTCGACATTCCTCTAATCGGCCCCTGCCGGCCATCCGTCGTCCCACCTACCAGGGCGGCAGCCTGCCTCTCGATTATGGAAATCCCCCCGATTTCAAGGAATGCCTTGGGGATTTTCATTCGGCGGTTTTCACCGCCCGCGAGTATCACGGCGCTTACCGGAATCAGGCTGTCGGCCACAGCTTTAATTTACAGGGAATTGCCTAAAAAGTCAATAAAATACGGTTCTAGAGGAAGCGTAGCCGGGGGACGTCTGAGACCTCGCCGAGCTCTTTGGCAAATTCGTAGAATTTCATAAGCCCGGCTATATGCTCATCCGAAAGTTCGTAAGACATGGTTTCCCAGTAATCGACCAGATTGGGGATACCCATCCAGGCGGATTCCGGGGCAGAGGCCGCAATTTCGGCATACCTGCCGGCGGCGGCTTCCTTCGCCGAGATAATTCCCGTTTTAAAAAGTCTTGCAAGCTCCGGAAGACGTTTTGCGGAGTCTTCCCGGACCATCCATAGCGCATAAACGAACGGAAGCCCTGTAAACTCCTGCCAGAGCGTCCCCAGGTCATATACCTTAAGACCCAGAGACGGGTTTAGCGCCAGGTTTTCTTTCAGGGCTTCGTCTCCGATCAGAAGCGCGGCCTGCCGTCCCTCCAGCATTTCATTTAAGACAGGCCTACGTGGGACTAACTTCACTTCGGTCCCATACCTGAAATTAAGTAGCGCCTTCAGCAAAACGACGGAGGTGGCGGACGCGGAGGACACCGATATTTCCGCGCCTGCGAGAGATTCTATGGATTTCCTTGAAAAAAGCAGGATGCTTCCGACCTTGCCATACGAGCTTATGGATACGCCTGGCACGGCCAGATACTCCCGCCAGTGTCTCGCGTACTCGATGGAAGACGAGGAACTTATATCTATCCCGCCATTCGAGAGAAGCAGGTTAAGCTCCGACGGCTCGCCCGGTACGAATTCGAAGTCAGAGCAGTCGGAATACCTTTTGAGCATCGAATACAGCGGCGTGCAGTTAGCGTATTTTATCTCGCCTATGCGGAGCTTGCCGTTCATTCATTCCCCCTTTTTCACTCTCAAGGCCGATTCCTGCGCTACTCGTAACGCAGGGCTGAAATCGGGTCCATCCCCGCCGCTTTCTTTGCGGGATAAAAACCGAAGAATATCCCGACCGCCGCCGAAAAGAGAAACGACAGAAGCACGCTGTAAAGCGACACGCTGGTCTTAAACTGCGAGAACGTCGCCACAGCCGTCGAGAGTCCCACCCCGAGCATTATCCCGATGATGCCGCCGATCAGCGAGAGCACGACCGCCTCCACCAGGAACTGAAGCAGGATGTCCTTCTCCTTTGCCCCGACAGCCATCCTTATGCCTATTTCGCGGGTCCTCTCGGTGACGGAGACGAGCATTATGTTCATTATCCCGATGCCGCCGACCAAAAGAGAAACCGAGGCAACGCTGCCAAGGAGTATAGCCATTATCCTCGTCTGGGCTTCCGCGGTGGCGAGCATTTCGGACAGGTTCCTGACGGAGAAATCGTCGTCTTCGCCTTCCGTTATTTTATGCCTCTGCCGCAGGAGCGCCGTCACCTGGTCCACCGCCCGGTCCATCTGGTCATTGCTTTTTGCCTTTGACCATGATGGCCTGCACGGACGTTATCCCGAAAAGCCTGGACATGGCAGTCGAGAGCGGCACGAGCACGGTGTCGTCCTGGTCCTGACCGCTCGGAGACTGGCCTTTCTTTTCAAGCACGCCCACCACCGTGAACGGCACCTGCTTTATCCGGATTATCTTGCCTATGGGGTCCTCGTCGCCGAATATCTCCTCGACGACCGTCTGGCCTACAAGACAGTTCTTCGTCCTGCCGTCCACGTCCTGCTTGATTATAAACCTGCCTTTAGATACCGGCCATTCCCGGACGAACTCGTAATCCTCTGTCGTGCCGATTATAGACGTGCTCCAGTTCCTGTCCTGAAATACGACCTGTCCCGTGCCGCGCACCAGAGGGGCGGCGGAGTCTATCGCGCTCTCACTCGTCAGCGCCTGGGCGTCCTCGGGCACCAGGGTAGTCGTATTACCCGTTCCCATCCTTGCCCCGCCGGACGTGGTGCTCCCCGGTATCACCAGTATCATGTTGCTCCCAAGCGACGCTATCGACTGCGCCAGGGACTGTTTCGCGCCTTCGCCGACGGCGAGCATCGTTATTACCGCCGCCACGCCTATTATTATCCCCAGCATGGTAAGCGCGGAACGCATTTTGTTTACCCGGAGACCCCGGAACGCAATTTTTAATGTCGGTAATATGAACATGGCTTAGACGACACCTGCCTTCGCGGAGGGTGCGGTTTTCTCGTCTGAGATGATTTTACCGTCTTTAAAATGTATCTGCCTCTTCGCGAACAAGGCAATGTCCGGTTCGTGGGTGACCAGGACGATGGTTATCCCCTTCTCTACGTTCAGCCTGGTGAATATGTCCATTATCTCGACGCTCGTCTTGCTGTCCAGGTTCCCGGTCGGCTCGTCGGCGAGTATGACGGACGGGTCGTTTACAAGCGCGCGAGCGATGGCCACCCTCTGCTGCTGGCCGCCGGAGAGCTGGCTGGAGAAATGCCTCTCGCGCCCGGCAAGGCCCACGGACTTAAGTGCCGCGAAGGCCTTTTCCTCCATGTCCGCTCCATGCCCGTTGTAATACATCGGGAGTTCCACATTCTCCAGGGCCGTCGTGCGCGACAGGAGGTTGAACCCCTGGAAGACAAACCCCAGCATCCTGTTCCGGATTTTAGCGAGGGCGTCCTTGGAAAGTGTCTCTACCGGAGCGCCGTCCAGGATATAGCTCCCGGAAGTGGGGCGGTCGAGACATCCCAGGATATTCATGAACGTGGATTTGCCGGAGCCGGAAGCGCCCATTATCGCCACAAACTCCCCGCGCCCGATCTTCACGTCCACCCCGTCCAGCGCACGGAGTTTCGTGTCGCCGATGGTATATTCTTTTACGAGATCCCTTGCCTCTATCACGCTACATCCTCATATAACCGTGGGAACCGGCGCCGCCCCCGGGATTGCTTTTGGCCCCCAGATAATCAGTCACGACCGGGTCGCCTTCTTTAAGCCCGGAGAGCACTTCCATATTCGTAAAGTCGGTCAGACCGGTAGTCACCTGAACGGGTTTCGGGCCATCTTTTTGCATCACCCAAACCGTTTGACCGCCGTGCCCATGGCCCTTCCCGGCCTTCCCTTCCTTGACGCTTCCAAGCTTTACCCGCAGGGCGGACATGGGTATCACCAGGATGCCTTTCTTTTGCCCGGTTATTATCTTTACGTTCGCCGTCATACCCGGCCGCAGGAGTCCGTTTTCATTATTCACCTCGACTATGCCCGTATAGGTCACCACGTTCTGCACCGTTACCGGGGCATAATATATCTGGGACAGAGTACCTTCAAAAACGCGGTTCGGGAATGCGTCCACCGTGAAAGTGGCCTTCTGCCCTACCTTCGCCTGGCCCACGTCCGCCTCGTCAATGGAAATAGCCACCTGCATTACGGAAAGGTCGCCGATGGTCAAAAGGTTCGGGGTGCTGAAGCTTGCCGCCACCGTTTGCCCTACCTCGACGGTCCTGTCTATCACTACCCCATCCATGGGCGATGTGATTACCGTCTTGGAAAGGTTCGTCTCCGAGGTTTGCAGGCTTGCCTGCGCCTGCTTCACTTCACGCTCTCGCCTCGGCTATCTGGGCGTCCGTCACATCGTTCTTATCCGTCTCCGCCTTCGCCTCCTCGTACTGCGACTTTTGCCACGAGATACGTTTCCTGCATTGCATCGAGGTCCTGCTGGGCGATATATCCTTTTTGGAGAAGTTGGCGGTTGCGGTTGAAGTCCGCATCGGCCTTGTCCAGCGTGGCCTTCTTCTGGTCGATGGAAGTCAGGACACCGCTTCTGGTCATTCCACGCCCGGATTCCATCTCCCTCAGCTTCGCCTGGGCATTCATAAGGTTCGCCCGCGCCTGGTCCACCTGGGCCTTGAAAAGCTCCTGGTCGAGCTTCACCAGCACCTGCCCCTTCTTTACGGGATAATTGTAATCCACCATTATCTGCCGGATGGTCCCCGATACCTCGGTACCCACCAGGACGGTCACTTTCGCCTGTAGCTTTCCGGTGGCGGAAACGGAGGAGGTGATGTCGCCGACATGCGCTTTTTCGACAACATAGTCCTTCGGGTCAAGAGATTTTTTCCCGGTGTATAAATAACCGGCGACCGCGGCGAGGGCCGCGATAACGACCGCAATTATGATAATCTTTTTCATTTTTACTGTACCACTCCTACGCCCGTGCTTCTTAAGAGTTTGGAATACGCGAGGTGATAATCGTAGTAAGCCTGGGCCTTGTCCGTCTTCGCTGTCGTTAAAAGCACCTGGGCATCCGTCACGTCGATAATATTTCCCACCCCCGCCTCATACCGCCCCTGGGCAATATCCAGGTTTTCCTGCGCCTTCTGGACAGATACCTCCAGGGCGACCGTCCGCGCCTTTGCGTCCTGCACGCTCAGGTATGCGGAAGCTACGTCGTTCAAGACGTTCAGCTTCGCGTCCTCCACCCTGTATTTCGAGGAAAGCGCCGCCGCCCTCGCCTGGCCTACCTGGGCGACTGTCCCGAACCCCTGGAAGATGGGTATGCTGATCCCGACCTGATAGTTGGATGTATCGTAAATATCTGGTGTGGGCCTGATCGTTCCAGTTGTAAGCGCCGCTTGCGCTTATGATGGGGAGGAACCCGGACAGAGCCCCCTTCGTGGCGATTTCGTTCGCCTTCTGCTGGGACTCAAGCGACTGGATGTCCGGGCGGTTAACTACCGAAGCCGTCAGGTACTGGTCAAGTGTCTTGTCCAGCGGCTCCAGTTCCGGCCTGTCCACCACGACAGTCGGGGTCATCGTGTTCACCGTCATCCTGGTATTTAAATTTATCCTGGCCTGGGTCACCGCGTCATATGCCTGAATGATCTGCACTTTGGCGTTATTGACCTCCACCTCCGCCGACGTCACGTCGTAACGCGGCTTTACCCCCGCGTCGTAGAAAGCCTGGGCCTGCCGCAGGTGGCTGTTCGCCTGGTCCAGTGTCTCCTCGGCCACTTGCACGAGTGTCTGCGCCCGGAGCAGACCGAAGAATGCGTCCCGGATATCATATACGACATTCTCCTGGACATTTGTAAGCGTCTTCTTCAGCGCCGTCTCAAGTTCCTTGTTGCTCTTGACCGAGTAGTACGTCCTCCCGAAATCGAAGAGGGTCCAGTTACCGGTAAAACCCCAGTAAGTGGAATGCTGGTTCGAACTAAGTAGCTGACTGCCGATAGGTATAACCGAGTTTACCCAGCTTTTTGTGAGGTTAAAATTGATCTGCGGATAATAGTTCGCCTCCGCGCCTACTGTCCTGAACCGCCCGAAATCGACGTCCTCCTCCGCTCCCTTTATCCTGGGATGATCGCCCAGGGCGATGGCTACGCAGTCCTCCAGGGTCATCGCCTTGGCGGAAGCCGGAGGCGTCGTCGAAGGCGCTACCGCATGCGGCGCGGGCGGAAGCTTGATCAGGCTTGGGGAACCTTTCGCCGAGGATGAGTTGGCAAATGACTGCGCGGCCGGGGCCGGAGGGGCAGAGGATACGTTGGCGAACCCCGCGGCCTGGGCAGCCTTTCCCGTATCCGACGCAAGCGCGGGCGCCGCGATTAAAATCACGCCGAGAATCAGAAAAAATTTTAGAAGTCCGGACATAAATGTTATTCCTCCGATTAAACCTGCTGTGCCTTCATGCCATTTAAAAAAACATCAAGGATAACCGCCGCCTCGTCCGACATCGGGCTTCCCTTGCCGCACATCATGCTGAACATCGCCATGCCCCGCACCATCGAGAAGAGGATATAATAACATTTTTGCGGGTCCATCTCCCGGATCTGGCGACTGTCCATGCACTCCCGGATGCAACCGCTTATCATGCGGGCGAGCCTGTCATACCGTTTAGCGAACTCCTGGCCGCACTCCGAAGTCTTGTCGAAAAGCAGGTCCTTGCTTTCGATCAGGTAAACTTTAAAAAAGTCCCTGTCTGAGTCGATACATTCCACCTGGGTCAGCACTAATTTGCGGAGCCGCTCCATCGGGTCGTCTATTTCCGCCGCCTTTTCCATCTCCGCCAGAAGCTCGTCCATCCTGTCCACGACGCACCGGTAATAAAGCTCTTCCTTGTTTTTAAAATAAAGGTATATCGTTGCCTTCGAGATGCCTGCCTCGTCCGCAACCTGGTCCATCGTAGCCTTGTCGAGACCTTTTTGGGAGATTACGATCCGGGCGGCGGCGAGTATGCCTTCGGTGCGAAGCTGCTGTATTAATTCTTTTTTTTGAAGATGTTTTTTTTCCATCGCCCCTGCCGCGCCTGAAAACTGACCAAGCAGTCATTTCACTGACTGAATGGTCAGAGTTTAAGCGCGAGGCCTGATTTTGTTGTTGTTTTATTCGGTTTGTGGGTCTCAGGTCTGACCGGTCTTCCCAGCATAGACGGGTGGAAAGCGCGGGCGGTGTTGAGGGGTTAGGCTTTCAACGAAATTTTCACCGATACACAGAAGACGCTAGGCGAAGATTTAAAGTTACACAATGAAAAACAGCCGGAACCTTTCGGCTCCGGCTTTTTTTTATAACAGATTCAGCTTCTACCAAGATTAATCTATGGTCGATATATCCCTGAAAGTCTTATGCATCATAGGCACAAATATGGATACATCGGCATTTATAGTCTGGCTTGGGACTGTTAATGTGCCTGTATAAGTATTAAAAGCTGCCGTACCAGGCTGGAAAGACATCGTAACGATACCCTTATGGCCACTCCTGACCTTAGTTACCCGAACCGCGCCGGTCACTTCAAGCCTCTGTACGCCTGCGGTTTTCACTGCGGGGCTGAACAAAGTAAATGTAGCCGGTCCTCTGTGGTAGGTATCGGTATCTTTTTTGTCTCTGAGTTTTACTTTTCTAACGATATTGCCGGTTACAATTATCTGGGCATCGTTGCCCACGCCGGTAAAGGTGATTTGGTCATTGAAGAATCTTACGCCCGGAGTTATAGTCGTCATGGTGCCCTGGTCAATGCCGTTAATAAACTTTGTCAGCTGGCTGGTCTGACTCAAGTCATTGGTTGTTCCCGTAACATAGCGGGAAGAAACCGTGGCGTTCTTTACCACTCCGGACATATTGGTAAATTTCAGAGCGAACGCCGACGCGGGAACCAAAACCGCAAACAAAACGGAAATTACAAGTAATTTTTTCATAATAAAACATCTCCTTATCCTGTTTAGGTGAATAGTGTAGTCCTCTCCGATAGTGCTTGGCATCCCCCTTCCTTCGATTATTATTCCTGGTTATCGAACAATTTATTTATTTGCTGTGTCAGCTCCGCCTGCTGCGCATCATTCGCGTTTTCCGCAGCCTGTATGATCGCTTCGGCTTCCGGGTCGTAAGGCGCCGGGGCACTTGTGACCGCTACGGAATTCGAGACCAGTTGCCTCATCTGCTCAGCTGTAAATCGCGGCTTCGGAGTATTAGACTGGGCGTCATTCTGCCGGTTCGCGGAAGGCCCGACTGTATCCGCTGAATCTACCGGAGCGGGCGCGGAAGATTGATTAATTTCCACTCCCTTGCCGAGGCTTCCCTGAGCCTGGGCAGTATCCTCTTTCTCTTTTTGCGGCACACCCCTGGTCTGAAACTCCGTTACTTCCGCGCTGTCAGCCGCAACCGATTTTATTTCAGACAGGGGTAAGGAGACCTCCCCTATGGGATATTTCAGGTAAATGCGTCCCTTATCGATGTGGTATGAGTTCGCGTTCAAGGTCACGCCCGAAACAAGCTCTACCTTCCATGCAGCCTGGGCATTAGAAATGCAGAAAAGAATAACGAAAACGATCGGTAACGGAAAAAATTTCCGTGACACTTGAGTCACCCCTACATTTTGTTGCGATTGTAGTAAAAGTTACTTAAGGAATAAGGTCTTGTCAAGGCAGGGTGGCAGGCATTTTGGACAACGGTTTTAAATGAACCCGTCCATGTGGTTATGACATCTCGTGCAGTCCTTGCTTTTGTATTTCAGGTGGCTCCCGCTCAAGGCATGACATACCTCGCAGATGCCGGAGCCGCTGCCGTCGGCGAACGACCCGCTACCTTCGCGTCCGCTGAAAGAAACCTTTTTAACGCCGTTCGACGTCCTTACAATATCCCGGACCGCCTTCGCGTTTCCACCGCCGTGTATCCTGTGGCACACGAGGCAGTTCAGGCCCTCGTGCGTGTTCTCAGAATGGCAGTCATAGCAGAGCGCGTTATGCTCCGTCGTGATGCGCAGATACGGGTTGGTGAGCGTCACGTAAACCGAATACGACTTCGGAACCGGCTTTTTGAATATTATTACGCCCTCCCTCTCGTCATACGCATAATCCGACGGGGAAGCCTCCATCCGCCTCATCTCGCGCACCTTCTTTGGCATCCTTGCTATCGATTCCGACAGATAGACCTTCGGCGTTATATACCCCATGCCGTCCCAGCCGCCCTTGTACAGCCACCAGTTCACTCCGTCGTCCGAGGAAGCAGGCTCCCATGTCCGGCCGTAATCGCCCGGCTTTTCCATCACGTTATGGCAGGTTATGCAGACGATTTTTCCGCCGGGGAGGTGCGTCCCCAGCCTGTCGCTCCAGGGGCCTTTCGGGTCCGTGCCCCTTGTCGGAAATCTGGTGCCCCCTGCCCCGGCTTTTACACCTGAAGGATGCCCGCCGTAGGGCAGGACAAACGCCTTCGCCATCCCGGACGGGTTGTGGCAGAGCGAGCAGAACTCGGGCTTCGACATGAAGTCCGGCTCCGGCATAAGCGCCTCGGGCATATGGCAGACCTTGCACTCGCCGTTCATATACCCGTCATAAGCGGAGTGCGGCAGGTACGGCGTCCCTTTCTCCTTCGGGAGCACCATCAGCGTCACATCGACTTCGTCTCCTTTCACGCCGGCATCCGACGGCACTATCGAAACAGTCGCGTCAAAAAAACCGACCGAGACTTTACCCGGGTCCACACCGATGTGTATGAGACCGGGCGCGGCCCCCGATAAAGGCGATACGATTAACCAGTCCTCGTCCGCTTTCGCCTTCCAGCTTACCTTTCCCCCGCCCTCCGTGCCCAGAACGTTTACCCGCACCCTGACCATCCCTGGTGCGGGCCAGCCCTTCTGGTACTTGAAATTCACAGTCTCCCTGTCCGCCTTTACGCCCAAAGCCGCCGGGACGCGTCTCTCGGCAACTGCCTTTATTTCAGGAGCGGGAGAGGCCGCAGGGGAAGAGGATGGTGCGGGGGGTGGAGCAGGTGGAGCAGGGGTCATGGCGGCCGGTTGCGCGGCCAATCGTGTGGACGGTTGCGCGGGATGGACGGCGGGGGAAGCCGCGCCTTGTCCGGAAGGAGGGGCGGCAATGGCCACCTTCGGGCCGAAGCCCTTATCCGCTTTCGCGGTTTCCTGCCTTCTTCCCGGTGATAAATAAGCTGCCGTTTTTCCGGCATGGTGATACCTGTCCGGCCTTGCCTCGAGGTTTACCGGCTGGACGTAGAGGAGTTCTTCGGAATATTTCGGGAGTTTCGGAGACGGGAAGGGCGCTGGCATCAGAAATGCCGCCGCGAGCAAAATCGCGTGGATTGCTACGGAGAGGGATAAGAACTCCGTACGGTTCATTTATTCGCGCCGTCTCCTATCGCGCAGGGAGGGAAACAGAACTTTTGCACATCTTCCCAGGAGAATACGCGGGTGATGCTGTCGTGGCTTACGTGCCGGTTCCACGGCGCGTCATAGAGCAGGACATAGCTTCCGCTGTCGGCTATCTCGCTTGCGAAGTTGTCCTGGTCCTCGATAAACAGGTCGTATGGTATTCCGTTTACCTTGGACTCCGGGGTGAAGTGCAGCTCATGGAACGGGATATTGTTTTTCTCAAGCCACGTACGTGTAAAACCTTCCACCGCGTGCGGGCGGCTCGTCACAAGGACGACCCTGTGCCTCTGCATCAGCCGCTCGAGGGTCTCCCGCGCTCCGCCTATCACGGGCGCGTTCAAGAATATGCTGCCGTCTTTAAACCGGCCAAGGATATAGTCCAGGTTTTCATGGCCGAGGCCGGGCATGTTCTCCAGCGCGTAATGCTTGAAGTCGTCCCGGACAAGGCTTATGCCCCTGTCATTTTTCAGGACGCGCCTGACCTCTTTCTCGGTATCCGCGATAACGTTGTCTATGTCCACGCCAACTATCATATAACTCCCCCTGCCTGCCCTCTTTTCCCGCCCAGGTAAATAATGCTTGCGCCGGAACCGATAATCAGCGCACCGCCCGCGAGTGCGAAGGGATGAGGGATTTCACCAAGAAAAATAACTGCCAAAATAATTCCCAGTACCGGTTCGAGATAACCTAACACCCCCGCCTCCTGTGCGGTCACTGTCCGGATACCCTTGAGGTACAGGACATTTGCCAGCGTGGAGTGGAAAAGCGCCGTAGCCGCTATAACGGATAACTGGCTTACGTCCGGAGTCTTGAACTTAAGCCACGGGATCAGCACGCCCACGGAAATCACGCTCAGGACCGCCTGCACGAGCGAGAGCTTCAACGGGTGGTTTCTTGGGCTTAAGACCCGCGAGTACAGTATAACCGCGGCATACGCAAGCCCGGACAGCGTGCCGGAAGCTGCGCCAAGGATGCCATTGCCGTCCGAGAAATCCAGGCCGCCCGCAAAGATAAAAACCAGCCCCGCCGCGGCGACCACGAGTGCCGCCAGCGTATCCCTGCCCACCTTGTCCTTCACCGTAAGCGGGGCAAGGAGGGCGACCAGAACGGGGGCCACGTAATGCGTCAGAAGCGCCGCCGCAATCGTCGTTACTTTCAGCGCGTACAGGAAGGACAGGAGGTTGACCAGCCCGAAAAACCCAAGCCATAGCGAAGGGATAAAATCGGGCCTGAGCCTGGCCCCTTCGCGCCTCCCTCGAAATGCCAGCCAGCCACTCTGGAAAATGCAGGCGAAGAGAGCATTGAAGAAGATGATCTCGCCCGCCGGCAGGCCCAGCCATCGCACGGTAATGCCCCAGGTGCTCCAGACGAAAAAAGCGCCGGTTATAAGGAGATAGCCTTTCAAACCGCTACGGCACCCGATATAAATATGTTAAAATTATCTGACTTAACCACTGAAGTATAATTTCCGTGTTATACTATAAATAAGATAATAATTACCACTACTGAAACGGAGACTAAAAATGAAAAAGTTGTCGCTCTTTATCGCCGCAGGGCTTTTCATGGTTGCATTTGCCGGCGCGGCATATGCATCGTACGCTCACGAAGGCTGGTCATCTAATTCCATCGACCCAGCGGGTTTTGCCTCTGTCTCGATTAACTCGCCATCTCATTATGAGATGACCTCCGCCTCAAACGACGTCATTTACCTGGACTCCAACCACCTGTGGGCAGTCCGGAACCCGGTGACCATGAACGCAGAAGGCTTCGCAACGGGTAAAATCCGAACCGAAAAACTTCTCTGCTTCGATTCCATAAGCCGGTTCTGCGCCATCTCGCAATAAACGTGAGTCTGATAACAGAGGCGCGGCTTGAATAAAGGCCGCGCCTTTTTTTATGCCAGGACCCGCTCCGGATGGGTATAGACGTTCATCTTCCGTCCCCTGGCAAACCCGATTACCGTAATGCCAAGCCTCTCCCCCAGCCTCACCGAAAGGCTTGTGGGTGCGCTCCTGCTGACGATGACCGGGGTGCGGCGCTTGGCGCATTTCAGAAGGATCTCCGAAGAGACCCTGCCGGTGGTAAAGAGCAGGGCATCTTCCGTGTTTATCCCTTCCAGGAGGCATTTGCCGAATACCTTGTCCACCGCGTTGTGCCTGCCGATATCCTCCGCGAACGCTATAAACTCTTTCCCGTCCGAAAGAGCCGCGCTATGGACGCCTCCGGTCTTTTCAAAAAGCTCCGATATCTTCCTGAACTGCGCGGCCAGCTCGAGTACCTTGTCCTGCGGGATGGCGCGCTTCGATTTCAGCTTCTTTATATCCTGCACGCCCTGGGGATAGATAAAGCTCACGCCTCCGCCGCAGCCGGAAGTGATGGTCTTCCCACCCCCCTCCCGCTTTTGCGGGACGCCGCCTTTCAACTCCACGAAGACGCTGCCCTTCTTTAATAGAAAGGGACGTGATATCGTCTCTCGACTTTATTATCCCCTCCGAGAAAAGGTAGCCCAGGGTAAGTTCCAGCGTCATCGGGGGCGTGTAAAGGAGCGTCGCCACCTCCAGCCCGTCGGCGAAAACCGTCAAGGCCTCCTCGGCCGCGACAAGGTCCTCCGTTTTTGACGGCACCCCGGAATCAAACCGCGTAATGAATACCCGCTTCTCGCCCGGCAATAGACTTCACCCTCCGACCCGCAAGCGATGGGTTCCCCCGCCTCTCCCACAGGTGGATAGAGGGGAGATTTGGTAAGAAGCACGTTGCTCCTTTAATGAAGAATCAGGTTATCAGAAAACGGGGAAATTTGGAAGATGTTATCTTGAATTGCCGGAGAGCAGGAGCGTGGTGAGGGCAGTTTTAGACTCGACTCCCACTTTTTTGAAGATGTTCCTGAGATGGACTTTGACAGTATTCTTGCTTATGCTTAAATTTTCGGATATTTCGGCGTTGGAGACACCTTCGGAGATTATAATCTTGATTATCTCCATCTCTTTTTTCGTCAGTTTGTAATTCTTGGATATCTTAAGGTAGTCGAGCTTATTTATAAGCTTCTCTTCCGACTGCTTCTGTATCGCTCGGTCTATGGCCGCTTTCAGCTCGTCGTACTCGAAAGGCTTCAGCAGGTAATCGAAGGCCCCTTTTCTGATGGCCTTTATAGCGGAATCAAGCGAAGCATGGCCGGTGATGACGATGCATTTTGCCTCCTGACAGCAGTCCTGGAGGTATTTCATGATGGCGAACCCGTTGCCGTCCGCCAGGAAGAGGTCGGTAATGATCAGGCTGAAATCGTTTTCCTTCAGTTTGACCAGCGCGCCTTCCTCGTCCTCCGCCTCGATTACTTCAAAGCCGTTCTTCGTCAGGAACATCGAGAGGCTGGCTCTCAGTGTCTCCTCGTCCTCCACCAGTAGGACTCTGCCCTTTGTCATGCTATCCTCCCGCTACCGGCGGAAATACGGATATTACGTCCCCATGCGAGAGCGTCATTTCCATGGCCGCTATATCTGCCGTTCACAAGGACTACCAGCGTCGATTTACCCCAGACGTCCGCCCGTATCAGCAGTTCCTTGCAGGTTGCCCCGTCCTGGAGGTTAAATACAGTGAACCCCCGGGCCCGGTCATTTTCGGGCAACAGCCGCCGCATGGATGCTAAGAGCCTAAGTTCAACCTGCATTTAAATCCTCTGCCGATTACTCAAGTTATTTTCTTCCACTAATACTTCAATTTGCAATTTCTTTGCCAATGTTGCAGTTTTTTTATTATAGCCTTCGGATTCCCTTTGCAGGCATAAACATAAAGGAATTATCAGTAATTAATTCAATTATCAGTTCAACATGCAACCTGACCTGGTTATCTCAATTGTTAATTTTCGCTCAGAAAATATGCGCATTATTACTCAAATTAAATATATTTTACATATAGTTTTAACAGGAAACAGGAAATATTGCAACTGGGAAAATAAAACAGGGAGGCGCATGCGCCTCCCTGTTTTGTTTTATTTTTCGCGGACTAGAAGAGGCCCAATATCTTGCCGTCTTTGTCCAAATCCACCCTTTCGCCTGCAGGGGAAGAAGGCAGTCCCGGCATGGTCCTCATGTCGCCGCAGAGCGGATAGAGGAACCCCGCTCCCACTGAGGCACGGATGTCCCGTACGGGGAACGTATAACCGGAGGGCACGTTCTTCAGCGCGGGGTCGTGCGAGATGGAGAGATGGGTCTTCGCCATGCATATGGGGAGCTTGTCGAAGCCAAGCTCGGTATACAGCTTTATCTTCTTCTCCGCCGCCGGCGCGTAGGTGACTTCCTTCGCGTTGTATATCTTCTTCGCGATAGTCTCTATCTTCTCTTTTATAGAAGCGTCGAGCGGGTAGAGGAACTTGAACTTGCTCGGCTTGTCGCAGGCCTTGACAACCGCCTCGGCGAGCTTCATGGAACCCTTGCCGCCGTCCGCCCAGTGCGTGCTGGTTACCGCATCCTCGGCACCCGCCTCAACGGCGAGCTTCCTGCAAAGGTCTATCTCCTTCTTCGTGTCCGTGGCGAACGCGTTCACCGCGACGACGACAGGCACGCCGAAGTACTTCATGTTCTCAATCTGCTTGGCCAGGTTCTTGCAACCCTCGCGGAGCCAGTCGAGGTTTTCATTGACTAGCTCTTTCGGGAGCGGCTTGCCCGCGATGACCTTCGCAGTGCCGCCATGCATCTTCAGCGCACGGATGGTAGCGACGATGACGACGCAGGACGGGGTGATGCCGGAATAGCGGCATTTTATATCCATGAACTTCTCCGCGCCCATGTCCGCGCCGAACCCGGATTCCGTCACTACGTAATCCGCGAGCTTCACACCCATCTGGTCGGAGATTATCGAGCTGTTTCCGTGCGCGATGTTCGCGAACGGCCCGCAGTGGACGAACGCCGGGGTGTTCTCCAGTGTCTGCACCAGCGTCGGCTTAATCGCATCCTTGAGGAGCACCGCCATCGCGCCCGCGCATTTAAGGTCCTCGGCGGTGACGGCCTTGCCGTCGAAGGTCGTCCCGATGACTATGCGGGAAAGTCTCTCCCTCAGGTCCTTGAGGCTGGTGGTAAGGGCCATTATGGCCATGACCTCGGAAGCCACGGTGATATCAAAGCCGGACTCGCGGGGATAGCCGTTCAGCTTCCCGCCCAGGCCCGTGATTATCTCCCTGATGCTCCTGTCGGAGATATCCATGACCCTGCGCCAGGTGATGGAGTGCGGGTCGATGTTAAGCTTGTTGCCGTGGTAGAGGTGGTTTTCCACGAAAGCGGAAAGCAGGTTGTGCGCCGCGCCGATGGCATGGATGTCGCCGGTGAAGTGGAGGTTGAAGTCCTCCATCGGGACGACCTGCGCATATCCTCCGCCAGCGGCCCCGCCCTTTATGCCGAAAACCGGCCCAAGGCTCGGCTGGCGTATGTTCAGCACCGTGTTCTTGCCGATTAAGTTCATGCCCATCGCCAGCCCGACGGAGGTCGTGGTCTTGCCCTCTCCGAGCGGGGTCGGGGTGATGGCGGTCACGTCTATCAGCTTGCCGCTCTTTTTCTTCTTCAGCCTGTCGAGGACGGACAGCTCGACCTTCGCCTTATACTTCCCGTAATATTCGAGTTCGTCTTCCTTGAGTCCCAGCTTCTTTGCTACCTGTCCTATAGGCAGCATCTTCGCCGCCTGGGCTATCTCGATATCGCTGCCCACTTTTTTCTTTGCCATCCCGTAAATCCTCCTTTTCGGACTCTTGGAAAAAAATAAACCGTTACCTTTTTGGTAAAAAGGTAACGCCAAAATAACTTTGGTTTTCTTTTGTGTTACTTTTCTTTTTTCCAAAAGAAAAGTAACGGTTTAAAAAAGGGGCGGCCAGTCAGGCCGCCCCTGTAGATTATTTAAATGCCGCCGATCCCTTTGTGGGCCTGGGCGGACGCCTCCAGCTTGCGGCGGTCGGCCATGTCCATCAGGACCTTCTCGACGCCGAAATTGCCCTTCTCGTACTTACGGAGCTTCAGGGCCTCGCGCTTCTTGTCTATATGCGCGAGCGTAGCCGCGAGCATTTCCTCTTTTCCGGGGATAAACTCGAGCTTCCCGCCGATCTTCTTCTCCCAGCCCTCGCTCATTAATTTCTGAACGGTGGGCGAAGCCGCGATGGGGGACTCTACGCCGAAGATGACGTACAGCCCTGAGGCCACGGCGTAAAACGCGATAGCAAGCGCCTTCTCGCTCATCCACTCCGGCGCGATGCCGACGACAGGGATATCGGAGATGTCATCGCCTAAGCCGCCTTCCTGCGCGACCGCGGTGAGGACGGTAAGGATGCGGGAATTGTCCACGCAGGAACCCATGTGCAGGACCGGCGGGATGCCTATCGCCTCGCATACCTCCCGGAGTCCGGGCCCGGCCATCTCCATCGTCTCCGGCGTCATCAGTCCGGCCTTTGCGGAGGCATGCGCTCCGCAGCCGGTCTGCACGACCAGCACGTCGTTTGCGATCAGCTCGCGCACCAGGTAGTCGTGGAGGCTGTCCTGGTCGATGCGGGGGTTGTTGCAGCCGACTATGCCCGCCAGTCCCCGGATGCGTCCGGAGATGATGGCGTCGTTAAGCGGCCTGAAGGAGCCCCTGTACCTGCCGCCCTGCATGTACTTGATGTACTCGTGCGAGAAACCGGCGACCATCGCCTTTCCGGAATCCGGTATGCGGGTGTCCTTCCTGTTGGGGTAGTTGTCGCAGGCGAGCTGGACTATCTTCTTGGCCACGTCCAGCGCATGCAGCTCGTCGAACTCGACATGCGTAGCGCCGGGTATCCTGCCCTTTGGCGAGGTGGTGACGAGCTTCGTGTGGAAGCCCTTGGTTATTTCACCGAGCGCAGGCATTATGCACTGCACGTCCACGACCATCGCCTCGACCGCGCCCGTCAGTATCCCAAGCTCCTGGTTTAAGAAGCCGCCCGCGGACTTTATGCCGTGGCGCAGCAGTATCTCATTCGAGGTGCAGCACATGCCGACCAGGTTTATCCCCTCCGCGCCCTTGGACTTGGCGTACTCTATCATATCCGGAAGTTCAGAGGCGACCACTATCATCTCGGAGAGCGTCGGCTCGTGCCCGTGGACGACGATGTTGACGTGCTTTGCCTGGAACGCACCCAGGCTGTCCTCGCTCTTAAGGGGTTTCGGGGTCCCGAACAGGATATCCGAGAAGTCCGTGCCAATCATCGAGCCGCTCCAGCCGTCGGCAAGCGAAGTCCTAAGCGCCGAATCGAGTATGTCCTCGGGGTCGGTGTCCACGCCCATCGTCGTCCTGTGCATAAGCTCGCAGACCTCGCGGTCCACGCCTCTTGGAACAAGACCAAGCTCGCGCCACAACTCCTGGCGTTTCTTTGTCGCGGTGCGGATGTAGGAGACCTCGCCCTTCTGCTGTCCGAAATCCTTGAGCGCGAACTCCGCCACTTCTTTCCCGACCTCGTTCTTCGACTTGCCCGCGATGTCTATGCCGAACTTGTTCGCGACCGCCAGAAGCTTCTCCACGTCCTTTATCTGGTAGTCCTTGGTATGCTCCTCCGCCGCCGCCAGCAGGGTGTTCGCCACGTCTCTCGCGTGGTCGGAATGGGCGGCGGTGCCGCCGGCCACCATGCGGGCTATGTTCCTGGCGGTGACTGTCGCGAGGCTCGCGCCGCATACGCCCCTGAGGGCGTCTTCGCCGTCCTTGCTCTTCAGGCGGCATGGCCCCATCGCGCATATCTTGCAGCAGGCGCCCTCGGAGCCTATCGGGCAGGCCTTCATGTTGTCAGACCTGGAGAATGCGGTAGGTATATTGCACTCCTCCGCGTATTTGAGAAGGTCTGCCGCGCATTTGTCGATGCTCGACGCCTTCCTCTTTTCTTTTTTCTCTTCGCTCATTTCTATTCCCTCCTACAGAATTGAATCCATCGTAAGCGCCGGGTGGCCTTTCTCGCTCAGGAACTCCAGCATCTTCTCGCTGTCCTCGGCTACGGTCTCGTCGCATATCATGTCGATGAAACCGGGCATGCCTTCCTCCTCGGAACGCCTTATCAGGTCTTCGCGCAGGGCCTCCTTCAGAGACTTGGGCATCCATACCAGCCTCTTAAGTCCGCCATCCGCCCTCAGGAACTTCTTGGACGTGATGAAGAACTTCCCTATGCCGCCGAAGCCGGGGGCCTGCACGCCGCCGCCGACCGTACCCGCGAGCGTCGAGAACTTCATCCCGATGGGCGTCATTCCGGTATAGCCGCGGTTCACGACCATGAACCCGTTGGCCTCCGGCACCAGCGCCACGATGCACTCGAAGCAGCCGCACGAGGTCATCGGCGCGTCCATTATGGAGTACGCCGAGAAACCTTCAAGCGTCTGGTGGGAAGCCTGGAATACGTAATCGTCGACGCCCTTCCACCGCCCTTTGAATTCGTCCGTGCACTCGCCCTTCAGTACCGGCTGGTTGGGGCCGGTGGGGTCTATCTCGTAGGCCGCCCTGGCGTCCAGCCAGTTGTACGCGCCGCACAGGCCCAGCCTCTCCGGAGAGATGACGCAGGCGTGGTTCGGCGCGAAGGACTGGCAGAGCAGGCAGGAGTAGAAAGTATCCACGGACTCGTCCGTCAGGGTCGATACCCTCTCGTTCCTGGCCTTATAGACCGCCCTCGCCTGCTCCTGTATTTCCTTCACCTTGTCGTCGTCCAGGTACAGCTTTACCTGAACCTTGTCCACGATGGCGGGGAACTTATTCTTTACCATAACGTAAACTATGTCGCCCAGGTGCTTTATCCGGAAGCCGTCGCCATAGGCCTGCGCGGATATCCTCATCCAGTTCACGTCTCTCTGGCCCATGTGCCAGACGCCCTGGGCGCAGTTTATGTAGTCGTGGAGCTTGCGCTCTATTACCGGCTCGAAGTCCGGGTTCATCTTCCTGCCCGCGACTTCTATCATCAGCGCCATCGGGAGTTGAACCGCCTTGCCGGGCGCGGCCGATTCGATCTTGGCCAGGGTCTCCGCCGATGCGATGACCTCGATCTTGCCGTCCTCTATGTCGGACAACTCCTTCGCCGTCACCCACTCGAACGACGCAGTCTTCTGTCCGCCGAACTCGAAAACGGTGTCTTCCTTCCTGATGCGTTCGCCTTCGAATGCAGGGCCGTACGCGACGGGGACCGGGACCTTGGTTATGATGATCTTCAGGCCCCTGGTCTCCACGCATGTATCCACTATCTTCTTATGGTCTGTCTGGCTTACGACGTGCTCGTAGGTGCAGACGCCCGTGGGGCGGATTTCCGGGACTTCCGTGTCGCATATCGCGGGGAAGCCGTAGGTGATTGCGCCCGCGCCGGTGGACCATATCAGGTCGCTCATCGGACCAAGGACCATTGCGAATGCGAAGACGCGGTCCTTGTTATATTTAAGGACGCTTAGCGCGTCGCCGCCCTTCTTGCCGCCGAACATCAGGGCGCCCCTGCATGCCCAGTCGCCCGCGTAGAGCGCGTGGTAGGTCTCCGGCCCGAGCGCGACCAGCCTTGCATCCCAGCCTATCTCCACGCCCTTCCTGAGGAGCTGCTTGGCCACGTTGTCGCCGTCCACATTGCCGCAGAGGAAGGTCAGGATATTTCTCTGCTGGAGGTCGCGGCATATCTCGACGGCTATCTCGTCGGTCGGGGCCTTGCCGATTATAACCGCGAAGCCCGGCATGGTGCCGTCGACGAGCTGGACACCCAGGTCCCTGAGTATCGTGTCCGTGATGAAACCGTTATAAGTCAGGTCGCCATCGACGACAGGCTCCAGGCCCAGGACGTACCTGGCCGCGAGCAGTATCTCCTCGGCGAAGAGAGTGGCCTGGCCCGCGTCCAGCGTCTCGCCCAGGTATGGCAGGTATTCGTTTGCCGCCGGTTCCGGCGGAGAGCATACCCTTCGCGTAGTCCAGGGCATCTTTCATCTGGCCCAGGGTCTCCACCTTCATGCCGGTCATGCCGAAAACATGAGGGAGATAAAATGCGGTATCGGGGAACTCGAACTTATGCTCTTCCCCTTTGGCCGCTATAGCCTTATTCAGCGCTTCCTCCGCCTCGGCGACTATCTTGTGAGAGCCGCGTATGGCCGCTGCTGCAATGTGTCTCGACATAAATACAACCTCCTTGCCCGCTTAAGCGGCAGCCGTCTTGTTCTTGAGAAATGCCGGGAGCGCATTGGCTTCCCTCGGCCCCACCGTAATTTTCCAGCCAGGCAGCTTGTCTTCGAGCGCGCCCGAGAGGACAGCCACGTAACCGGGTATGATCAAGCTCCTTATGGGAGATTTTATCCTCTATGCCGGATTCCTGTATATACTGCGCGATCTTCGCCGCGGTGAACTTGCCCGCCGCCCACGCTGTCAGCACCGAAAGCCCTTCCGTCTCCATGACCGCAAGCCAGCTCGGCACCTTCGAGTTCTCCACCTCGCCAAGCACGATGAAGTACGTAAGGGAGAAGTTCGTCGTGATAAGGAGCGGCGCGTTCTCTTTCGCGTCGCCTACCTTGTAAACGTTCTGCCCCACCTGCATCGGGACCTGCGGGTCCGTATAGATGTTCTGCCGAAGCGAGATGAGCGCGACCGTCTTCCACCTGGAAATATCCGAGAGGACGATGATGGACGCGTATTTCGCGATGGCCACGCTTGCCAACGCCTGTTCGACGTATGGGTCTGAATTGACCGCGAAGGAAATAATCGGGAACCCAAGCGGCTTGAAGCCCTTCTTCAGAGCGGCGCGGCGTACCTGGGTGTACTGCTCTATCATGTCCTTGGGCTTTCTCGCGCCGGTATCGATTACGATATCCTTGAAGCCCATCCCGACTGCTTTTTCAGTCAACTGGGAGACTGCGTCCACCCCGTCGGCCTTCACGGAAAGTGACGAGCCTGAACTCTTGGCGAGGTTTACCATCGCATCGAGATTGTCCGCGTTCGCGCCGGATATAAGGGGCTTTTTGCCCGCGACGTGCGGCAGCGCGGCCTCGATGGCGGCAGGGTTCTCCGACACCAGGATGATACCCGCGGACGGGGCGGCGGAAGCCGCCTTCGCCACGGCGGCGGCGAATGTCGCCGGGTCGCCGGAGGCATTTTCAACCGCGATTAATTCGACGCGGAGCTTCTGGCCCACGCGCTCGATTTCGGACTCGGCGACGGCCTTAGCCTTGGCCTCGATCTCCGTGTCGGTATCCTTGATAGCAAGCGCAAACCCGCAGGGGTTTACGAATTTCTTCTCATGCCTGAAGAGCACAGTCTCCTCGCCGACCTTCAGCGCCCCCGCTCCCGCGCCTATGGTGATGCCTTTAATCGGCGGTTCGGAGGCCGCGCCGAGGAACGCCTTCGCTTCTTCCGATGCATCGGGGCAGGCGTCGAGCGTGGCCTGCTTCGCAGCTAACTTCATCGCGAACGCCAGACAGGTAGGATGGCCGCATTTCTTGCAGTTAGTCTTCGGCAAATGTTTAAAAATTTCTACGCCGGACAGAGCCATTTTATTTTATCTCCTTTCTTTCGTTAAACGAGCTCATCGATCATCTTGGCCACCGTCTCGATAGCCTTCGGGTGGCGCATGATGAGCAGGTCTGACCCGGCCATAAGGAAGCCCATGGCAGTCGTGGCTTCCCATCCTATGCCTCTGTCCGCGACCGGCCCCCACATTGGCTGGTCTGACTCCGGCGCCATCGTCTCCTTTACCTTCCATACGTACATCCCCACGTCGTTCACCATCGGCGGGGCCATCGTCGCGTCGTTCTGAAAGAGCGCCGCGGAGCGTATCCTCTCCATGACGGAGTAGGTATACTCTATGCCGTAGCCCAGGGCGGAAGACATCGGGTCGGTGACGATTTTATCCTTGTCGAAGCCCATCTGGGTTATGAGGATGTTGAGCTGTTTTGCCAGGTTCACGTCTAAATCGCTCATCGCGACCAGCTTGTGTCCGGCCGCCATCGCCGTCGCGACTATGGTCTTGTAATTTGCTTCCTGCGCCTTCCCGATAAGGCAGTTCTTGCCCTGAGCGGCCTCGCAGGCGCTTTTGAGGACCTGCGCGTCCTTCTCGGCGTTATTGCTGCCCAGTATTATAAGCGGCACGTCTATCGCAGCAAGGACGTCTTTTACGGTCTTCGCGGCCTCTTCAGCCGTCCTGTTCTGCCTGTCCGGGTGCGTGCCGATAAGCCGGAGGGCTATCATCTGGGCGCCCAGGTCGTCCTGGCAGTGCTTCGCCCATTTCACGGGGTCGGAGCTTACATCTTTATAAACATCCTGGAGCGTCTGCGGCCAGTCCTCTGGCGGCACGTCCTGTATCTCATAGGCTATGACAGGCTTGTTCGGCACGGAACCCTCGAAGGCCAGGAAAGGCAGCGTATTCTCTCCGCCTATCTTGACTGCCCTTGGTCCGGTCCCGATCTCGACTTCATAGACCTTGCCGTTATACGTTTCCTTCGGAACTACGAAAGCCATTTTTACCCCCTTTACATTTCCAGATAGCTGTGCGCGTAGAGTGTTTTCCCCATCAGGATGTCAACGGTCTTTATGACGTCGGTCATCTCCTTCTCCAGCGGGTCGATGATCGCGGAATCCAACCCCTCGTACATCAAAAGCGCGGTATATACGCGGTTGAGGAGAGGCCGGAGTTCCTTGGGCGCCCCGTTCGATATATTTGACAAGCCGACGACAGTCTTCATCGGCGGGTCGTTCAGCTCCCTGAACATCCTTATCGCGCGGATGGACTCGAGGCTCTTCTCCTGCGAGAACGGCACCGGCATGATGAGCGGGTCGAGATATATGTCTTCCATCGGGACGCCGCACTCGACCGCCTTGCCCATTATCTCCGCGGCGATGGCGCAACGGTCCTCGGCCAGCGCGGGGATGCCCTGCTTGTTTAGCGTGAGCCCGATTATCAGCGAGTTGTACTTCCCGGCCAGAGGCATCATCATGTTCAGCCTCTCCTCCTCGCCGGAAGCGGAGTTTATCAGGGCGCGGCCCCAGGTGTTGTCGTGGGCTTTAAGTCCCGCTTCCATCGCGACCGGGTTGGTGGTGTCCAGGCACAGGGGGACATGCGCCACTTCCTGCACCGTCTTGACCATCCAGTCCATCAGCTCGTCGCCCTTTTCTTCGGCTGGCCCGATGTTGATGTCCAGCATACCGGCTCCGCACTTGACCTGGTTAATGGCCATCTCCTGAATAGGGCCCTTGTTCCTGTCCACCATCGCCTGACGCTGGAGCTTTGTTATTACGTTAATCCTCTCTCCGATAATCAGCATATCTTTCCTGCCCTCCCTTTCGCGATAAGTACCTGACGTTGCTTATATAATTAACCCGGAAATTCTGTTCCCGGAATCGCCCGCTATTTGAAAATCTTCCTTAGCCTTGCCGCGTCCTCTTCGGCAAGCGAGCCTTTCGCAAGGCCGACTTTAACCGTATGCCTGCCCAGGGCCTTATACAGCGAAAGCATCTCCGGAAGGTCTTTCTTCAACACTTCCAGGTGCCCTTCCACCGTCTCGACGTCGCCCCTCGCTATCGGCCCGGTCAAGGCATCCGGCACGCCCACCCGTTCCACGTTATTTACCGTGCCCCGGACAAGCGGCATGATGGCCTTGAGCGCCTCGTCCCGCTTCATCCCCAGCGCCTCGTAGATCATCACTGCAAAATCCAGTACGGCGACCAGGTAATTGGAGGCAACCGCCGCGCCTGCATGATACAGGGCTTTTTGCTCGCCCGGTATCACCACAAGTAACCCGCCCAGGGCCTCCACTATCTCTTTTCCTTCCGGCACCGCTCTCGCGTCGCCCTCGATGCTGAAGTACGAGCCGGGGAAATTTTTTACTGCCTGTTCGGACGACGCCAGGCTCTGCATCGGGTGTATCGATAGAGCGCCGGCCCCGGCTTTTCTCGCGGAGTCCAGTATTTTCGAACCGAGCGCTCCGCTCATATGCACCGCAAGCGACCCTTTGCCGAAACCGCCGCCCTGGGCTATTTTTTCGCAGGTCCCCCGGATTGCCTTGTCCGGCGTAGTGATGAAAATCCAGTCTGCCCCGGACGCGCCTTTTGCCGGGTCAGTCCCCGGTTCGCCTGCGCCTATGAAGGAGGCCGCATTTTGGGCATTTTGTAGACCCCGGGAAACGACCGACTGTATCTCGTATCCCCTCTCCCGAAGCAGCCTGCCCACGGCCGAGCCGACAACGCCCGCGCCTATTATCGAAATTTTTTTAACCATCATTCGAACCACCAGCCTCGTCTTCTCTGGGGTTATGGTATTTCCAGTCCATCTAAAATCTTATAGAACGCCGCGACCGCTTTAGATTCATCAGGGAGCTTGACCAGCGGCGTCCCCTGCATGTCGTACTGCGTAATCAGATCGTCCACCGGCACAGTACCCGCTAAGGAGAGCCCCTGCTTCTCCACGGTCTCTTCAAGCTCCGCCGGAAGCTCATTGCCATTCACGCGGTTGACGATAAAAACCCGTTTGCCTACCTTCAGCCCCAGCTCGTCCACTATCCCGTTCACCCGCCCGGCGGTGAGTATCCCGCGCACGGAGGGTTCCGAAATAATCAGCAGGAGGTCCGTGTCCTGGGTCGTCCTGCGGGAGAGATGCTCCAGCCCGGCTTCGTTGTCCGTCACGATATATGGGTAGCTGTCCAGCAGGTGGTCCGTGTATTTCCTGATTACGTTGTTCGCCGCGCAGTAGCAGCCCGGCCCTTCCGGGCGGCCCATTACGAGGAGGTCGAAACCTTTCGCCTCCGTCATGACCTGCGCGATGCGCATGTCAAGGTACTCGTCAAGCGACATGCCGTGCGGCCTGCTCCCCACGGTCTCCAGCGCCTCCTCCCGGAGCTCGCCTACCGTGCCCTCGCAGTGGACGCCCAGCACTTCGTTTAAGTTCGAATTGGCGTCCGCGTCCACGGCTAAAACCGGGCCTTTCCTCTTCTCGGTCAAATACCGTATAAGGAGTCCCGTCAGGGTGGTCTTGCCCGTGCCGCCCTTCCCGGCGACTGCTATCGTAAATGCTGCCATTATATTTTTTTGAAAAACTCCCTGACCTCTTTTTGTTTTCCGCAGCTCATCTTGCCTTCCGGGCATTTGCCCAGGAGGCAGCCGGGGCCTGCGCCCTTGAATATTACCGGGGCGACATTTTTTACCTCCCGCAGCATCTCCGTGGCCATGGCCCGTATCTCCCACTGCGCCCGGTTGCAGCAGCGTACGCGGAAGAAGTGGAGCAGCTCTCTGGCGTTCATCGTCACCACTATCTTCGTCTCGGCCGCATTCGGCAGGAGAAATCTTGCGTCCTGCTGGGCCGTCTCGCCCGTTATCCCCTGCTCCGCCAGTCCCTTCATAATCTCGTCGTATGCCTTCTGGGCCTGCTTCATGTATTTATTGAACGAGGCGGTAAGCTTCTTGTCGTTCTTCACCGTCGGCGGTATCACATAATCGAATTCCGTTTCCTTGACGTACCGCTGGGACTGCTGGGAATACGAAGCTACCCGGTGCCGCACCAGCTGATGCGTGCAAGCGCGCGATATGCCCTCGATGCCGAAGGTAAAAGAGATATGCTCCACCGGCGACATGTGGCCAATGGACACCAGCTTCTCCACGAAATCCTTCTGGTCCTTCGCAAGAATCTTCCCGCGCAGGCCCGCCACGTCGGACTGGCTGTAGCAGAGCTTCGCCGCCATCGCCACCACGTTCTCCGGGTTCGGAGTGTGCTCCAGCAGGATTACTTTTAATTTTGTTTCAGGCATTTTTAAACCTTTCGTACCTTTCTTTTACGAAAAAGAAAGGTACCCAAAGAAAACGGGGTTTACAGCCCAGCTTTTCTTTGTGTTACTTTTTCTCGAAAAGAAAGTAACGACTTTAATGAAAGCTCTCTTTATCGGACGGGAACTCGCCCGACTCCACTTCCTGCTTGTACTGCGCGATGGCTTTTATGGCCGTCTCTTTTATGTTCGCGTAGCGCTTCACGAACTTCGGCACGAAGCGGTCGAACATCCCCAGCATGTCGTGCATAACGAGCACCTGACCGTCGCAGTCCGGACCCGCGCCGATGCCTATCGTTGGTATCGAAAGCGCCTCTGTAATCTGCTTCGCCACCTGCCTGGGTATGCCTTCCAGCACCACCGAGAAAGCGCCCGCCTCCTCTACCGCCTTCGCGTCCGCAATTAGCTTCTCGGCCTGGCTGTCGTCTTTCCCCTGCACCTTGAACCCGCCCATCCTGTGGACGGACTGCGGAGTCAGGCCTATATGCGCCATGACCGGTATGTCGTAGCGGGAAAGGGCCGAGATAAGCTCTGTTACGCAGGAGCCGCCTTCAAGCTTCACCGCCGCGGCCCCGGCCTTTAAGAAATCACCCGCGTTCTTCAGTCCCTGACCGAGATCGCACTGGTAGCTCATAAACGGCATGTCGCCTACCACCAGCGCGTTCTTCGACGCCCGTGCGACCATCTTCGTATGGTAGAGCATCTCTTCCATCGTCACGGGCAGGGTGTTCGCCCAGCCCTGCACGACGACGCCCAGGGAGTCGCCGACCAGGATTATGTCCATACCCGCCTCGTCCGCCATCTGGGCGAAGGGGTAATCATACGCCGTGAGCATGGCAATCTTTTTGCCCTCGGCCTTTTTCTTGTATAGTTCAGGTATCGTTACTGCCATCTTTTCCTTCTTCCCTTCGCCCGCTCTGGGAGAGGGGGGAGGGGTGAGTTCTACGCTATCCCCGCCCTCGCCAGAATATCCGGCACTTTGTTCTCAAGGCCTATCGCCATCACGTGGGCGCCGTCGGCTATGCCCTGCTCTTTTATTATCCTTACCTGCTCGGCGGCGATGTCCATGCCGCACTCGAGCGCGCCTTCCTTGCCGGCGGCCTTCAGCCTGTCTATAAGCTCCTGCGGGACGGTAATCCCGGGCACGAACTTGTTCAGGAAATTCGCCATGCCCGCGTTCTTCAGGAGCAGTATCCCGGCGAGTACCTTGACGTTAAACTTCCTCGCCCTGTCCATGAACCGCCTGAAGTTATCCATGTCGTATATCGCCTGGGTCTGGAAGAAGTTCGCGCCCGCTTTTATCTTCTTTTCGAACTTCAGCATCTGCGGCTCCAGAGGGTTCGCCTCCGGGGTTACGACAGCGCCCTGGTAGAGGTCGGTCGCGCCTTTCATCTCGTTGCCGGCAAGATCGTGCCCGCCATTCAAGGCCGCCACGGTCTGGAGGAGCTGTACGGATTCAAGGTCGTATACAGCTTTCGCGGTCTTGTGGTCGCCCGCCGAGACATGGTCGCCCGTCATGCAGAGCACGTTCTTTATACCCAGGATATGCGCGCCCATCAGGTCGGACTGAATGGCAAGACGGTTCCTGTCCCGGCAGGTGAGCTGGAATATAGGGTCGTGCCCCATTTCGCTCAGAAGCCTGCAAACGGGGAGCGAGCCGATGCGCACCACCGCGCTCTGGTTATCGGTAACGTTTATGGCGTTTATCTTTCCAAGCAGGTGCTTCGCGTGCTCCAGCATCTCCGCTATGTCCGTGCCCTTTGGCGGGCCGCATTCCGCCGTTATAACGAACTCCCCTGCCTCGAGTGCCTCCTTCAGCTTTTTCATAGACTCTATTTCTCCTCCTTCTTTTTCTCTATCACGAAAACTTTAGGGGATAGTTTTTTGGAATAGTCTTTCGGCGGTATTATCTCTTTCATTTTATCCAGCTCGCCCGTGCGCTCCATCCGGGCATATATCTTGGCCCAGGCGCACTCTATATCCGGGCTGACTTCGCAGAAGCCGTTGTTCGTGCCGCCGCACGGGCCGTTCAGGATGCCTTTCGGGCAGGTGGTGACGGGGCAGATGCCGCCGGTCTTGTCTATGATGCACTCGCCGCACATCGAGCAGCGCTCGTCGAAATGCTGGAAGCGGGTCATGTTGCCAAGGAAGGCGGTGTCGTTGGCGGGATAAACCTTCTTGTCCTTGAAGACCTCCACCATGGACTGGGTACCCGCGCCGCAGGACATTACCAGGATAGCATCCGCGGCCTCCACCTCTTCCTTGTTCCCTTTAAGCTCCACCTTCGTGCCCAGGACCTGGCAGCCGGTCTTCGCGACGAACGTGCCGGTGACCTTCTTGCCGATATCTTCCAGGGACTGCTTCATCTCAGCTAACGCCTCCGGGCTGCCGGTGCCGCAAAGCGACGCGCACTCGCTGCACCCGATCAGGAAGACGCTCTGGACGCCGTCCAGCATGTTGATTACGTCCTTTTTCTCTTTCGACTTCGAAATAATCATTTGTTCCCCCTCTTGCTCAGTTATTTACTTCTTGATCAGTTCCAGCATCTCCTGCCTTGTGGAAGGCTTGGAGCGGAATATCCCCCGCACTGCCGACGTAACCGTGCGCGAACCCGGCTTCTTCACGCCGCGCATGGACATGCAAAGGTGTTCGCAGTCTATTACCACCATCGCGCCCTTGGGGCCCAGCGAGTCCATTATAAGGTCCGCTAACTGCGCCGTCAGCCTCTCCTGCACCTGCGGCCTTTTGGCCAGTATCTCCAGCGCCGCCGCCAGCTTGCTCAAGCCCACTATCTTGCCCTCGGACGGCACGTAGGCAATGTGCGCCTTCCCGAAGAACGGCGTAAGGTGGTGCTCGCAGATCGAGAAGAACGGTATGTCCTTTATGAGGACCATCTCGTCGTGGGTCTCGCCCCGGATAGGGGCCAATAGCCCGTCCGTCGGCTCGGAGAGCCCCGCGAATATCTCCTCGTAAAATTTGGCCACCCGCTGGGGCGTCTCTTTTAGTCCGGGACGTTCAGGGTCTTCGCCGACGCCTTCCAGGATGAGCCTTACGCCTTTTTCGATTTTTTTAAGGTCCATTCGCCTTTAAGCCTCTATGACCCGCGCCTCTGTAATTATCAGATCCACTTTCCTGTCGTGCGGGAGGCTCGGGACCTCGTCCACCACCTGCTCCTCGAAAGCCAGCGCCACCAGCTTCACCCCTGGCCGAAGCTTCAGAAGAAGTCTGTCGTAATATCCGCCCCCGTACCCAAGCCGGTTGCCCTTTTCGTCGAACCCCACGCCCGGCATCACCACCATGTCCGGCTCCTCCGGAGAGGCGACGCGCGTCCTTTTTTCCACCGGCTCGTATATATTCATGTATCCGGCTTCCAGGTCCGCCGAGATGTCCTTTATCTCGAAGAGCTTCAGTTCGTGGCTCCGGTGGTCCACCTTCGGGACCAGCACCTTCTTCCCCTGCGCGAGAGCCTCTTCTATCATCTTGCGGGTCGCCACTTCGCTTCTGAAATTGACATAAAAAAGGACCGAACCTGCCGTTTTATATTCCGGGAGACCGAAAAGGCCCGCCGCGATCGAGAGGCTTCTGCCCCTGCGCTCATCCTGTGAGAGAGCGTCGCGTTTCGCCAGGAGTTCCCTCCGAAGCCCGGCCTTCAGTTCGCCAATCATGCCGCCTTGGCCAGCTTGATCAGCTTTTCCTTTATCGTCCTGATTTCGGCCACCAGCCCCGGACAGTTCCCGTAGACGTCCAGGCCTTCCAGGTCCGCGTTGATTACGTCGGGGCTGTAACTCATAAACCCCACGACCTCCATCCCCGGCAGGCTGGAAGTGATAAACTTTTTATCCTCCTCCGTCCGGACCTTATTGCCGACCACATACACCTTCCTGACGCCCAGGTCGTCCGCCAGCGACTTCACCTGCCTCGCGGTCTGAACACTCCTGCCGCCGGGCTCCACCACCACGATGAACGCGTCCACGGAGCCGGAGGTGCCGCGCGTCAGATGTTCTATGCCCGCTTCCATATCGAGTATGACCACGTCATCCCGCTTTAAAATGAGGTGCCGGACGAGGCTCTTCAAAAGGACGTTTTCGGGGCAGTAGCAGCCCGCGCCGCCCGTCTTGTATTTGCCCATCACCAGAAGTTTCACGCCGTTATGGGAGTGGGAGAACTGGTCGGGTATGTCGTCGACGCGGGGGTTCAGCTTGAAAACGGAGCCGGGCGCCCCCGGCTTCGCGCCGGTACGCTCTTCTATCAGGTCCCCCATCTCCGCGATGGGGCGGATTTTATCAATATCTTCCTGTGCGACGCCCAGGGATTGGGCGAGGTTCGCATCTGGGTCGGCATCGACGGCAAGCACATTGCTTCCGTCTTCAGAAAAGGCTCTGGCAAGTACGCTTGAAAGAGTGGTCTTGCCCACTCCTCCCTTGCCGGTAATGGCTATTTTCATCAGTTCGCCTTCCGGTGGAAATTAACGGTGAAATGCAACCGCTCATGCAGATTCATATCAGTAAATCTGATACCGCCATTTATTTTTCTTATTGACGGTCCTTTGTTATTTTTAGTAAATTGCCCTTCATATTATACAGAAATCACTGATTAATGCAATTTTTAAAGATTACTTTTCCCTGAATACAAGCAATTTGGTAATAATTAAAATAAAAGGAGTTATGATTGGGACTTCAGGTATTTAAACAGCGGAATATCTCGAGTTCCAACACGCTTTAGGCTATGCCTGAAAAAAAGGCAGCGGGGCAACCCATTTCTCTTTAAGGTTTCGGCCTGCTTGATGAAGTTGTCAAAGACTCTTTAGGACGAGATAGCGCTGTTATGCCCGAGCCTGCGCGAAATGTCCTGAGCCGCGGTTTTTAAAAGAGGCAGGAGTTCCGTCTCCATTCTCTTTCTGGTCATGCGGCAGCCCGGCCCGGATATGCATATCCCGGCGACTGCCCTGTTGGTGTGGTCCATGATGGGCACGGCGATGCACATGACCTCTTCTTCGTATTCCTCTATGTCCAGAGCGTAACCTTTTTTTGCGACATCTTTAAGATGCGCGATCAGCTCTTCCCGGTCCGTGATGGTGCTGGGGGTAAAACCCTGAAGCTTAGACCTCGCGAATATACGGTCTATCTCGTCCTCGCCAAGGTATGCGAGCTGTGCCTTCCCCACCGCCGTAGAGTATGCCGGGAGCAGCGAGCCTACCCTGTTCGCCACTCTGACCGACTGGCTTGTCTCCGCGATGTCCAGATACACCACCTTGTCGCATCGCAGCACGGCCACGTACACCGTCTCGTTGCATATCTTGACAAGCTCGTCCATCACCGGCCGGGCCTGCTTTAAAAGTCCTGTCTGGGACAGGAATACCTGGCCCATCTCGAAGGTGCGGATGCCCAGGCTGTAATTCCCGGACAGCTTGTTCTGTTCTATATAACCACGGGTCTCAAGCGTCGCAAGCAGCCGGAAGACATTGTTTTTGTGCAGGTTCAGTTTTTCGGCGAGTTCGGTAACCCCAAGGTCCTCCTTGGATATTCCCTTAAACGCCTCCAGAATGTCGAGCGCGTGGACAACAGATTGTATGGTATAATCTTGCTTGTCCTTTTTCACCTTACAATTTGCCATCTTAAAGCACCTGCTGATAAAAATTACTAAAACATTGGTAAGAATTTTGGAGTCATTTTAGAACAAAGTTTTATTTCAGTCAATATCTTTTTATATCTGTCTTGATTCTCCATCTTTCAGCTTCTGTCATTTGTACGATTTAGACCTTAAAAATTGAAGGACTTTCGCCATGTCTTCGGGCACTTCCTTTTCAAACTGCATATATTTGCCGGTGGAAGGGTGTGTGATGCCCAGAAGGGCCGCATGGAGCATCTGGCGGGGTATTTTCATCCCCAGAAGTTTCGCAGCGCCCGCGCCACCATATACCCGGTCTCCCGCCAGGGGGTGCCCGATATGGGCCATATGCACCCGGACCTGGTGCGTTCTGCCCGTCTTCAGCCTGAGCTTCAGATATGCCGCGCCGTTGAAGTTTTCAAGTACCTTGTAATGCGTAAGCGCGTTCCTGCCCTGGAAGGTCACGGGCGACATCTTCTTCCTGTCCGTGACGTGCCGTCCTATCGCTACCGCGACGGTCCCCTCGGCGTCCTTGAAAGCTCCGACGGCTATTGCCGCATATTCACGGACGTTTTCGTGCGACTTGAACTGGCTGGCGAGCGCATAGTACGCCCGGTCGTTCCTCGCCACCACCATCACCCCCGACGTGTCCTTGTCGAGCCGGTGGACTATCCCCGGCCTGAATTCGCCCCCCACGGAAGAGAGACTGCCGTACCTGTGCAGGAGCGCGTTTACCAGCGTACCCGAAAAATTTCCAGCCGCCGGGTGCACCACCATTCCCGCCGCTTTGTTCACTACCACTATATCCTCGTCCTCGTAGAGCACCTCAATGGGGATGTCCTCGGGGATGGCCAGCACCGGCGGCGGCTCCGGCACGACTACGTCCACCAGGTCCCCGGGCCGAAGCTTGTAATTCGCCTTTTTCGGTTTGCCGGAGACTGTGACCAGCCCCTCATCTATCAGTTTTTGAGCGTGACTCCGGGTCAGGCCGAGACCTGCCCCGGCCAGGAAAACGTCGAGCCTCATCCCGGTCACCTTCGGGATTAAAGAAACAGGTTTTTGCGGCATCAGGAGAGTATTTTATTCTTCAGGATAAGTATTTCGAGCGACATGGAGGCCTTTGACATAAGAGAAAGAAAAAAGTCAGTCTCGCACCGGGCCATGGAACCGGGCCCATTGTCTCCGTAAAGGACCGCCACCACCTTGTCCTTTATCACCAGCGGGCATGCAACCGCCTCAAGCGGCCTGTCCCCGCCCAGCGCGTCCATCAGCATGTCGTTTTTTGGCAGTGGCGCCACAGGCCCCTTATACAGTGATTTTTCTTCCACCACCTCTTTGAATATGCAGGGAAGGTCGATTCTTATGGCGAGCCTGGAAATATCCTCCGCCACTCCGGAAAGGGCGCATCTCCATCCGGACAGCACGCCCTCCTTTACCCTGAAAAGCGCCACCCGCGATAATTTTTCGACAGCCGCCATGACCACGGCATCCGCAATGCTCTCCCTGTCCGAAGGCGACGCCAGCATCTCGAATGGCGACTGCGGTGGTTTTGCGGCAGGTAAAGCCACGGCCTCGCCGGATGGTGCAAGGTTCAACGCAGAAACTGACGGCTCAAGGGGGATTTCCTCCCCGATATATCCAAGGTCAGGCTCGCCGCCGTCTCCGTTCTCGGGAACGGCTTCGAGCCTCTTCACGGGCGCGCCCGTGGGCATCGCCTCCGGTTCCGGGACGGTTTTCATACCTTGCGGCACCGGTGGGATGGGAGGCCCTGACGCCGGTACCGGCTTATTTTCCTTTTGCGGTATCTTAAGCAGGTCTGGCGCCTTTGACTTTTCCCACGTCTCCTTCTCCTCGTCCAGGATAGAGACGTACCTCAGGTCGCGCTTGATGCCGTAGTATTTCTCCAGCGCGTACAGTATCCTTATCTCGGAGGCGATATAACCCTTGATCTCTGTCCCGAGGACAAACCGGAGCTCGTCCACCAGTGCAATATCGTTCGGGTCCTTCATCGCGAGGTGAAGCTTTGAGCGCTCCTTCTTTAACGGAAAGATAATATATTTCTGGACCAGCTCCGGCTTTACGGCATCCAGGGCCTCCTGAGGCACTTCCTCGAACTGAGCGGGCTCGGCATACGGCACGCCCAGCACCTTCCCCAGGAACCGGGCCAGGTTCTCCTCGGATATGGCCCCCATCTCGATAAGGTTCGTACCCAGCCTGCCGCCGAAAATAATCTGGCGCTCCAGCGACCTGGCCAGGGTGTCGTTGGTAATAAGGCCTGCCTTTACCATCGCCTCGCCGAGTTTCAAGTTTTCTTCCGCCCCTTCGGATAGTGTTTCGCGATTACCTTATAAAGCTCGCCCGGAGTGGGGACGCCTCCGCCCGGCCTGCCGTAAAACTCCACCGGCCTCTTCCCGTTTACCGCCAGGCGCACGTCCTCCACCATCTGGCCGAGGTTCATCTCCACGGTAAGGAATTTTTTCGCGCGGGTGGCGGCATTCTGGTAGACCTTCTCAGGGAACGGGAAAAGCGTAATCGGCCTGATAAGGCCCACCTTCTTCCCCGCGCTTCTCATCTGCCGGACTGCCGATTTTGCTATTCTCGCAGCGGTGCCGTACGCGGTTACGATCAGTTCCGCGTCGTCCACCATGAACTCCTCCGCCATAGTCTCTCTATTTTTCATCCGGATATATTTTTTATTAAGGAGAAGGTCCATTCTTTCGAGTTCGCCTTCGCCCATGAAAAGCGATTTCACGACGTTCGGCTCCCGGCCTTCACATCCCGTAAGCGCCCAGCCCTTATCGAACTTCTTAAGCTTCGGGACCTTAAGCCTCACCGGCTCCATCATCTGGCCCAGTATGCCGTCCGCCAGTATCATCACCGGGGTACGGTACTCGTCCGCCTTATCGAAGGCCTTTACCGCCAGGTCATACGCTTCCTGCACGCTCGCGGGCGCATAGACCAGCATATGGTAGTCTCCGTGTCCGCCGCCCTTCACCGCCTGGAAATAGTCCGCCTGCGACGCGGATATATTGCCAAGTCCGGGGCCGCCTCTCTGGACGTTCACTATCACCGCCGGCAGCTGGGCCCCTGCCAGAAAGGATATCCCCTCCTGTTTCAAGCTTATGCCGGGAGACGAAGAAGAAGTCATGGCCCGCGCCCCGCATGCGGATGCGCCGAAGACCATGTTTATGGCCGCCACTTCGCTCTCGGACTGGAGGAATACCCCGCCCACCTCCGGCATCCTCCTCGCCATGTATTCCGGTATCTCGTTTTGAGGCGTGATGGGATAACCGAAAAAGAACCGGCAGCCGGCTTGGATAGAGCCTTCGGCCAGGGCCTCGTTGCCCTTTAAAAGGACGGTATTTATACTCATGGATAATCCGCCTCCCAGAAATCGAACTGTGGCCCGCCGTCCCGGCCCTAAGCGGCGGCCGATTACTTCTCGAATACCTCTATAGCGCCGTCCGGGCAGATCAAAGAACACATCCCGCAGCCGGTGCATTCTTCCTGCCCGGTCGCGATTATGGCATAAAAGCCGAAGCTGTTGTACTCGTTGCCCTGCTTTAAAAGGCCTTTCGGGCACATGGCCGTGCACAAAAGGCAGCCCTTGCACCTCTCCCTGTCCACCTTAGCCTCAGACAACCCCGCCTCCTCTTTTCACAAGCTCCGCCGCATGCGCCGAAGCCGCGCTTGATTCGTCATCTCCCAGCATCCTTGCCACTTCCCTTACCCGCTCGTCTTTATCGAGTTTATGTATGGACACTTTCGTCCTTTTCCCGTCGTTTTTTTTCTCCACAACGAAATGCTCGCCCGCCTGGGACGCGATCTGCGGCAGGTGCGTTATGCAGAGCACCTGACGGCCTATTGCCGCCTGCCTGAGTTTTTTCCCAACGGCTACCGCGGTCTTCCCGCCAATGCCGGAGTCAACTTCGTCAAATATCAAAGTCGGCACCCTGTCCGCGCCCGAGAGTATAACCTTCAGCGCCAGCATCACGCGGGAAAGCTCTCCGCCGGAGGCTACTTTCGACAGGGGTTTAAGCCCCTCGCCCGGGTTTGCCGAAAATAAGAATTCAGCCTTCTCCATCCCCTGGGGGGCTGGCTTCTCCTGGAGGTAAAACTCCACCTTAAATTCCGCCTTCTCCATCCCCAGTTCGGCTAACTCTTTCCGTATCTTCGCCCCGAAATCCCTCGCCCCCGCCTTGCGCCTCTCCGAGAGTTCCCGGCCAAGGGATAAAAGCGACGCTTCAGCCTCCGATATTTTCGCCTTCAGCCCGTCCAGGTCATCTTCCGCGCCGGCCAGACTGTTTAGTTCATCCTCCAGCCCGTCCCGATAAGAAAGCACCTGTTGGACCGTCTCGCCGTATTTTTTCTTCAGCCTGGATATAAGGTCCAGCCTCTCCTCTACAAGGGAAAGCCGCTCCGGGTCCGCCTCAAGCGTCCGCTCAAAGTCCCTTATGGCGGAGCATGCCTCCATAAGGGATACCTCCGCGCTCTCGACCAGCCTTAACGTCTCCCCAAAAGAGCCGGTTAAGCCTTCCATCTCTTTGACAGCCTTCTTGGCCTCACCCACGCCGGTTAGCGCGGGAGAATCCGAATCCCTGAGGCGCGCCAGGACCTCCTGGGATAGCGCCCGGAGCCTGTCCGCATGCAGGAGCCTCGAACGCTCCGAGTTGAGATCATTATCCTCCGACGGGGAAAGCTCCGCTTTGTCTATCTCGTCCCTCTGGAACAGAAGCAGGTCCAGCCTCTGCGCCCGCTCGCGTCCGCCGGCCTCGAAACCGCCAAGTGCGGCCCGCAGTCCTGAGAGTTCACGGTACTTTTCGATATACGAAGAATAAAGCGCTGATGCCTGGCAGAACTCGTCCAAGAGTTTAAGCTGCCTGTCAGCCTTCAGGAGAGATTGGTGGTCATGCTGGCCGTGGATGTCGGCAAGATGCTCGCCGATTTCCTGGAGTGCGGAGAGGTTGACAAGACAGCCATTTATGTAAGCCCGTCCACGGGGAAAGATAAGCCTTCTTACCACCAGCTCGTCTTCCGCGGGCAGGCCCCTTCCCGCCAGGAGCGCCTTAACCTCCGGAAATCCGGAGAGGTCGAATATCCCCTCGACTGCCGTCTCGCCCGCTTCCGCGCTGCCCCCGTCAGCCCCGCTGCCAATCCTTGCAAATTCCGCCCCGGCCTTCCCTCCCAGGAGAGCGCCTACCGCGTCGGCGAGGATGGATTTCCCCGCCCCGGTCTCGCCGGTCAGGCATGTGAGACCGCCGGAAAGGGAGATATCCAGCTTTTCTATAATGGCGAAATTTTTTACCGAAAGCTCTTTTAACACTTTTATCTCATCTCGTACCAGGACATCTTAGTCGTAAAATCCCAGTTCGCGGCGCACGAGCCGCATGTAACTATGTCGATGCTTGGCGAGGACATGTTGTTATTGATGTATATGTCCGTGACCTCGCCCGGGCTTATGGTGATTTCCGCCGAATAGGTGCGCCAGACGGGAGTGCTATCCCAGGAGGATTGGTCCTTAAAAGGCATCCTCACCGCGACCTTGTAGTTGCCCGCGGGCTCATTCCGGCAGAACTTGGACAGCATGTAGATGCTCTGGAACTGGGCCATAGAGATGGTATCGCCGCCCAGGGATATGTCGCTGTTGGGAAGGTCGCGCCACCATACCCGGATGCCCCCGTAAAGGCGGATAAGTTTCACGTCCACCTTTGCGGCCTCGTTCTCCTTTACATCCACTTTCTGGGTATATTCCTGGTATCCCGCCAATACAAGCCTTATATTGTGCACGCCAGTCTTTAAATTCTTAACCGTCGCCGGGGTTATTCCCGCTTTGTCTCCATCCACATACAGCGTAGCCGCCTCCGGGTCGGTCTTTACCTGAAGCCCACCCGGGGCCGGCGGCAGCTGCGCCAGCTATGGCCACTACCATCTTGTCCGAGAGCTGGTCCACCATATCGAACATGGCGTCTTCCTTGGATTGGGCCTTGTCGATGAATTTTATCGTCCCGCTCTTGACGTCATAGACCCGGACGTCGATCCTGAACCGGCCGCCGAATACTACGAAATCCCCGGTGACCGCATAAGCCGCGCCAAGGTCCGCCGCCGCCTTCAGCGAGTCCTCCACACTCGGCGCACCTCCGGTAAGCACTAACTTGGACATCGCCGCGGAGACCTTTTGCGTGTCCACCACGTCTACGTTTTTAAGTCCGGCAAGATTAGTGGCAAACATTGCCGAAAGACCGGAGGCCAGTCCGTTATGCTGGGGCTGTCCATTATTTTTGAACGGGAAGACCGCCAGCTTCGGGTTTTCGCAAAAACCAAGGGCGGGGAAAAATAATATAAGCAGAAGGAAGGATAGGAAAAGTGATTTTCTCATAGATACGCATTTTACTTCAAGGACGCGGGCTTGGCAAGGGGAATGTAGGCCTGGAATTAAGCGGCTGAAATCTGGGACCCGCTCTCCAGGGCGGGGAGGCGGATGATGAAGGTGGAGCCCACTCCGGGCTCGCTTTCGACATCTATCACGCCGCCGTGGTCATTTATTACCCTGTCAACGACCGAAAGTCCGAGCCCCGTCCCTTCCCAGTCAGACTTGGTGGTGTAAAACGGGATGAAAATTTTGCTTAGAGCTTCCTTCTCAATGCCGATGCCGGTATCCTTCAGCTTTACCTCGACATAGTCGCGTTGCGAGGGTGGGCGGTCACGGAGAAGTTCGGCTTTCGAGTTGCCCCTGGTTTTCGTGACCCGGATGACTATATCGCCTCCCTGGGGCATGGCGTGGAGCGCGTTCACCAGAAGATGGGAGAAAACCTCCTCCATTTCTTCGGGCGACGCCAGTACCTCCGGGATGTCCGGCTCCATGTCCAGCCGCACTTTTATGTTGTTCTTCATGAACTGCGTGGACATTGTCCGGATCGACGCTTTTATGGACGAGAGCAGGTGGATTGGCTTCTTTTCCCTTTTTATCCTGCGCGAGAAGAGGTTAAGGTTCGTGACTATCGCGTTTATCCTGTCAACATCGGACATTATCTTCCCTATATACTCGCGCCTGGGGTCGCCCTCATCCAGTTCGTCAATCATTATCTGGGAATAAAGCGCGATTGAATTTAACGGGTTCCTTATCTCATGAGCCATGCCGCCGGACATCTCGCCAAGCGAGGCCAGGTTTGTCTGGTGGATAAGCCTGTCCTGGGTCTCCATTAAATCTCTTGTCCTCTCCTCCACCTTTCGCTCAAGCTCGCGGTTAAGCTCCTGGACCTCTTCCTGGAGGTGCTTTGCCTTTATCTCGGCGGTCCTTATCCTCAAGGTGTCCTTTACCACCGTCAGTATCTGGTCTTTCACGAAGGGCTTTATCACGTAGTCGGACGCGCCGGCCTTCATCACCGAGGCGGCCACTTCCTCGCTTCCGCGCCCGGTTACCATTATTACGTATACTTCTTCGGAAAATGCCTTTATCTGTTGCAGGACTTCCAGGCCGGTAATATCCGGCATCATGTAGTCCAGGAGCACCAGATCCGGGTTGTTTTCTTTGACGTGTTGGACGGCTTCGGTCCCGTTGTAGGCGGAAATCACTTCATATCCGGCAAGTTCGAGGATTTTAGAAAGTACCTTTACGATATCCTGTTCGTCATCGACAACAAGTATTTTTTCGGACATCTAAATTCCAGCTTTCCTTTTATATCAAGTATGTAACTATAAAGAAACTATAAAGCCGCCTGCAAACCGCCCGCTTATGAACCTCAGAAGATTACAATAATGAAATAATTCTGTCAATAACATCGCACATTAAAATATGAGCGTCACTACTCGCAGTAATTACAATTTGACCTTTAATATGAGAAAAAATAATGATTTTAAACCGATTCCGGTAATCGTTATTATATCATATGGAATGATTATTAACGGAAATGCAATAAGATTTAATATAAAACTGTGAACCAGATATGTCAGGGCTTGCAATCTGACTGCCGGCGTATCAGGATGGCGTGTCAAATAGTGATGGGGCGGGCGTTACCGGCGCAACGAGTTCGGCGGCCAGCTTATTCAATGCCCGCATATTCTTTTTGTGAAGCGGGATAAGTTTCTGGTATTCCCTGATCATCTTAATATCCTTTACCTCAAAGACATGGATGTCGTCAGGCAAAAACGTCCTGACGTTATGATATGCACCAATGAACAGCACTCCCGTCTCTCCAACATTCAGAGTTTTGGTAATCCTTTGTGCGATGTAAGCGTCCCTGTCTCTCAGGAGGCTGTTTTTCCTGGCCTTGTACTTTAAGAAGGCCACCGTCCTTTTTGCAGCAGAGGAGGCGACCATTAGTCCTACAATATAGTCCCTCTCTTCCTTTACAAGCTTGAAGTCCTCCGTCTTCATCAGGACCGCTCCCCGCTTCAGGAGATCGTCCAATATAATATAATTCTTGCTTCCGCTTTTCACTCCCTCATCTACTATCTTCCGGCCCATGTCGCCGTCCGCGACCATACCGTCCTGATAGACCTTGAACCCCTCAACTTTTATCGCTGAAAAGAAGCTGGCCAGGGCATCCCATAACCCTGAGATAGTCTGCCTGTGGCGGTTCCAAAACTCCTCTCCGTAATCCTTAATCCCGCGTTCAACCATCTCAGCGGACAGGGAGCCCAAGTCTGCATCCATATGTATCACGGGAACATACAGAAGCTTTTTCATGATGGCTCAGCTGGCAGGTATCTTATTTTCAAGTGATAACACCTTTTCCTTCAGGGCTGCGTTTTCTTTTTCCATGGCATCCACCCTTGTCGAAAGGTACGGATCAGTCTGCCACCAGTTAATGCCCATCTCCTGGGCCTTGTCCACGGAGGCGATGAGCAGCCTCAGTTTGATGTTCAACAGCTCTATGTCGACAAGGTTTATCTTTATATCCCCGGCTATTACAATTCCTTTGTCCAGCACCCGTTCCAGTATGTCAGCCAGGTTTGTAGCCTGGTTTGGGTGGACCATCCGGTGTTCCGGCATAATGTTTCCTCACCTGTTAAAAAACGTTACATCAAGTCCTCAATCGGTCCCAATTTCAAATCCAGGTCGCCGTCCTTAAGCCCGAATATCTTCCTTAGCTCACCCATCCTGGCTTCCAGTTTCATGAATGTTTCGCCAAGCCTTTCGACCTGTTCATCGGAGAGCGAACCGCCCTCAATCCTGCGTATGGCCTGTTTCTCCAGAAGCCTTCTTAGAAGGTCTATGACTGCAAGGACAAGTCTGGCCAGCCCCTGCTCCACCTTTTCCGGGTCTGCGTTGATCCTGTCGGGCAGTGTTTTATCCAGCCTTTCCAGTTCGCCTGCGAACTCTTCGATGAAATCCGTACTCACCTCGGGCCTTGGCATCACTTTTTCTCCCAGGTTGCAGATGCACAGTCTTGAATGAAATTATACGGCGGCCAAGGACCGCTCAGCAGGAACTTAAGCTCGGGGAATGAAACCCTTACCCTTTCAAATGTCTCCCTGAAAGACTGGACGCTATCCATCTCTACCAGATACGTGGCGCTGAGCAAACGTCTTTCGCCTTTCGGCCCCTCAACATTTTTTTCACAAACAATACCCTGAAACATCGAATTGAGGGCATCCATGTACTCGGCGGCCTTTTGGCGGACCGCCTCTTCGAGTATATGTTCCCTTATCCTCATTGACATATAACGTTTCCCCGGTGAAGCGTCTTGGGAATCACTGATATCCAATGCGCCTTCAAGGTTTGCTCCCGTATAACCGATGACGCCGAGAGCCTTTATGCCAAATTCCACCTTCCCCCGCACCCTGCCCAGGTTTTCCGACAGAACACTGTAGTGCTCCGACAGGACGGACAGTATCCTGTTTTCTCCGTCGAACACCGAAAGAAAGCGGGCAGGAAGCACGGTATAACGCTCCATCATTTTCTCGACGACATCCTCGTGCGCCATGACATATTCCCGCATCATCTCCGCAGGCGGAATATTTATATCGCCCACGACTGCGCCGATATCCCTGTAAGAGACATTGTGCAAGGCCGATCCATCTATCCCGGTAATGCCGCTCAACGGCTCGCTGGAATCTATGACCGCGTAGAGATATTTTTTTAAAGGGCCCATGCTACTGAAACTCAATTTCACGCCCGGCGTTTTTTTCACGGACTCTTTCCGCAGTCTCGACGGAACAAAGAAGCGCTTTCAAACCCAGGAATATAAGATCCACATCGGCTACGGAAATGGTTATATCCCCGCTTAATACAACGCCTTTATTGAGGACCCTGTCCAGCGTCTCCAAAAGCGTTATGTCTTTTGAACCATGCGCGGTTTCGTACATGAAACTCCCGTTTATGAACAGAAATTATAAGGAGGCCAGGGGCCGGTGCAGACGAATTTGAGACATGCGTCCTCGTACTTTTCCCCGAGTGAGTTCACGGCGCCAAGGAACTCGCCGAGCCGTGTCTTTTCAACCAGGCAGGCGGTGTTAAGTATCATCTTTTCCTTTACGCCTGTAACCTCTTCCGGTATCGTGCCGTTGACAACAACGCCGTGGCTTCGCTCCGTTAGCCCTTCCACGCTGTCATTATTGTATTCCCATGTCCTTTTTGCGAGTATCTCATCGAGCAACCCGGCGGCCTTCTTTTTCAGAAGGTACGCCTTGCCGGGCGAAGACGACCTTATGTCATCCTCGAAGCGCCTGATATCTTCCTCTTCCTCCGACAAGCGCTTCTTCAGGCCGTCCATGTCGCAGTAGACCTTGACACCCCATTCCTCTTTGCCTTCAAGCCGGCCCAGGACAGTCCTGAAGTTCGCACGCCGTTCTTCAAGCATGTGCCTTACATTCTCCTCCGCCGTGAAGACTGTCCCGAACTTCAGGGGTATGACAGTACACTCATTCATAACCTCTTCAACTACCCTTTCATGTGTGAGCACTCTGGATTCCAGCCAACCTGTATCATTCAGATTCTTCTTGAGATTTTCCTCACCGAATTCGCTTGACGAAACCCGGCTCGCCAGCGCGCAGAGGTCTTTGTGCCGGACAAAAAAGCACTCTGCTCCAGCTTTTAACTTGTATTCAATTCCGGGCGTCATCCCGGTTATGCAGTATACGTAGAGCATGAGGACACCATCGTGCTCGTTCACGCCGCTGACAGCTTTCTCCAGTATGATTGCACTTCCAGGTTATCATCCAGTTCCACAGTGTACTGGTTTCTTTCGCACACCTTGGTCTGCAGCCCGAGGGATTTTATAAAGGAGTCCTCCTCGAACACCTCGGCCTCGATCTCCCAGCCGCTTGGGACCTTTGCAACCCTCAGGGCCTTTATGCATTCCGCGCCGGTGACCTTGTTCAGGAACTTTATCGCGCGGTTTCTTACCTCGTCTATGTTCATCACTCCTGGCCCTCCTCCTCGTTTTCCCCTTCGGCGGCAGTCTTTAAACGCGCCATGAGTTCCTTTTCCTGCTCGTCATAATCTTCCTCGCTTATCTCGTCCAGTTCAAACTTAAGACGCAGTTCCATGAGCTTTTCGACGAGATAATCCTCGCCGTACAACTCATGTTCGGCCATTTCCTGGATCCTCCTGAGTATGCCGAACAACCCTTTAAAGGGCAGCAGGAGTATGTCGTCAACGACAAGCAATCAGTACTCTCCTACATTTATACGTAAATTCACAAAGTTGAAAGGCGGCAAGCCTGTCGCGTATTTGAATTTCACCTTCTCGCCGAACCGTTCGTCCAGCCGTTTCAACTCGCCGTAAAAATCGTCCGCGCGAGAACTTCCAACCAGGAACGCCGCGTTCAGCACCATCCTGTCTCCGATATCCCTGTTGATCCTGACCTCGTCCGAAAGGCCTTTCAGGGCACTCAGAATGATATCCTTATATCGTTCCTTTTCCTGCCCAAGCGCGTCCTCCACCATCCGGCCGATTTTTATTCTCAGATAGTGCGTGGCCTCCGATGGTCTTGAGGAGACATCCTCCTTTAATTCCCTTATCTCTTTGTGCGAGTTCAGGATGTCATCGTATATCCGCTCTTTTAATATAACCTTGAGGCCCAATTCCCTTTTACCGCGTATGTCGTTCATGGTCTTAATGAACCCGTCATACTCCTTTTCGAGTATCTTCAGGGTCTTCTCCGCGCTTTCAGCTATGGTGCAATACCTTACGGGTAAAACGTCGTGGCGTTTCATTATCTCTTCAATTACCTTCATATGGGAGAAGGCGTTCTCCCTTGAAAGCGGCAGCTTCTTCGCGGGGCAGTCACTGACGACGGCGCCTATGTCATTGAAGTTTATGGTGTATACCTCGTCTCCGTTCCCGCCGACGCCCAACGGCCCGAACCGCTCCGGCTGGCCGCCTGTCAAAGCTATGCAGTATATATATTTGCCTTCTTTTTCCATAGTCAGCTCTTTATCCTCACGCTTAGGATGTTCCGGCGCCCAGCATCGCGGGGGTACTCGTTTAGCCCGGCCTGTCCATTGCCAAGACAATCGATGAGCAGCCGGTATGCCTTGTTCACCTCCTCGAACTCTCCCGCAGAGCCGGATACATCCGGGTGGCACCGCATCGCCTTTTTCTTGTACGCCTTCTCTATATCTTCAGCGCCGAGCGGACGGCCGTCCAAATCCAGTATTTTCTTCGCCAGCGTAAGGTCGTCGGGCTTGAACTTCATTACCTCCGCGGTGTAGAAACTATAAGGCGGCAAGGGGCCGATGCACCTGAAATTGACCTCTCCTCCGTAAAGGCCGTCGAGTTCCTCAAGCTTGCTTTCAAAGAAGTCTTTTTTTAGTTTTTCCACGAGGAAGGCTGTATTGCATATCATGTTGTCGTCCATAGGGTCATGGATTGCATAAGCCGCGCTGAACGTGCCGAGTGCGCCGTTTATCTCCGCGGCAGAGCTCTCCTTTTGGGCGTCAAGGGTTTGTTTGACCAAGTTGCCAGCCATTATCTGGTCTTTTACGGAGACTACGCCGGGATTTGACATCAGCCTTTCCCGCAGCTCTTTGATCTCCTTCATTTCGCTGATACGGCTTATAACCGAGCCAACGTCGGCCCACGTCGCCGCGACGTCCAGCTCCGCCTTGCCGCTGATTTTTCTGAAAACTTCCCTGAACCGCATATAGCCCCCAGAAAGGATATCTTCAACCTCTCCGGAATGGCTGGCAAAAGTGCCAAGCTTCATGGGTATGATGGAATATGAGTCCATGATATTTTCGATAACCTGCTGATGCCTGAGAAGGCATCTGGCCAACTGGTACTTGGGGATGATAGAGTAATCGAGGACATCCGAGTCGCTCACCACGGCTGAAATATCCTGGTACGGCATTGTATATACGCTTCCAAAGGAGGGGTCTTCACCCGCGCCGAATTTCAGCGTTTCCGAAGTTTCAATAACGCCGTATATGTACTTTCCGTTCATTCTCCGAGAACCTCTCTTCGCTCTCTTACAGACTGGAGCGCGTCATCGAAATGCCTGTCTGTCACTTTAAACTCTACTCCCAGGTTGATATGCTCCCGGATTGCCGACATGGAAGCCGTCCGGCAGATAAACTCTATATCCGAACCGGACATCCCGTCCGTCTCCTCGGCGAGCCTCTCAAAGTCTATGTCCGCGCCGAGCAGTTTGCCCCTTGTGTGTATTTTAAAAATCTCGCGCCTTGCCTTCTCGTCTGGCGGACGGAGTTCCATTAGGAGGTCGAACCTGCCGCTCCTCAAAAGCGCAGGGTCTATAATATCGATCCTGTTCGTTGCTGCCAGGACCATGACGCCTTTCAGCTCCTCTATTCCGTCCATCTCGGTAAGGAACTGGCTTATAACCCGCTCGGTGACGTGGGCGTCGGTCCCGGTCAGGCCCCTTATCGGGACAACGCTGTCTATCTCATCTATAAACAGGATGGTGGGCGAGGCCTGCTTTGCCAGTTTAAATATCTCCCTGATGCCCCTCTCGCTTTCCCCGACATACTTCGATATAAGGCTTGGCCCCTTGATGGATATGAAGTTGACCCCGCTCTCCGTGGCGACCGCCTTTGCAATCAGGGTCTTGCCTACACCCGGGGCGCCGTAGAGCAGGATGCCCTTTGCGGGTTTCGTGTTGCTCGTGCGGAATACGTCCGGATATTTCAGCGGCCACTCGACCGCCTCCTTTAGCGCCTGTTTTACATCATCCAGGTTTCCGACATCGTCCCACCTGACATCTGGCACCTCGGCGAAGACCTCCCTTATGGCGGACGGCTCGACCTCCTTCATCGCCTCGAGAAAGTTGTCCATGGTGACGTGAAGCGCCATAAGGGTCTCGTAGGGGATCTCCGCGTTCTCGAAATCGATCTCGGGTATTATCTTCCTGAAAGCGGACATCGCCGCCTCCCTTGCAAGCGCTTCTAAGTCGGCGCCGACGAAACCGTGCGTGATCTCGGCGATCTTGTCGAGGCTTACGTCTTCGGCAAGGGGCATACCCCTTGTGTGGACGTGCAGTATTTCGAGACGTCCGTTCTTGTCGGGTATCGGGACCGATATCTCCCTGTCGAACCTGCCGGGCCTCCTAAGGGCGGGGTCGAGCATGTTGGGTATGTTGGTCGCGCCGATAACAATAAGCTGCCCGCGCGACTCAAGCCCGTCAAGCAAAGATAGCAGCTGGGCAACCACCCTCCGCTCGACCTGCTTTTCACCGCCCATCTCTTCCCTCTTCGGGGCAATGGCGTCGATCTCGTCGATGAATATTATGGCGGGGGCGTTTTTTTGCGCATCCTCGAAAACCGCTCTCAGGCGGCCTTCGCTCTCGCCATAAAACTTGCCCATAATCTCAGGGCCGCTTATGTGCGTGAAGTAGGCCTCGGTCTCGTTGGCAACCGAACGGGCTATGAGTGTCTTGCCGGTCCCCGGAGGCCCATAGAGCAGCACGCCCTTCGGGGCGCCTATCCCCAGCCGTTCGAATACCTCGGGATACCTGAGGGGTAGCTCTATCATCTCCCTTATCCTGTGTATCTGGGGCTGTAGCCCGCCTATGTCCTCGTAAGATATGCGCGAAGCTTTCGTCTCTCCCTCCGCCTCCATGTTAATCACGGTGGCCGGAGCGATCAGCACAAAACCGTCAGGAGCCGTGTCTACCACCTTATAATCGCTGGACCTTGCCCCGAAGAGGCGCGCCCTGACCCTGTCTCCCGTGACAAGTGGAAGCCCTTCCATCAGGGCTCCGATGTATTTGACGTCTCTTTCCTTCGGGTGGGCGCCAGAAACGCTCAAGGGTTTCAGTGTTATCCGGCGTGCCGGTTTGGCGTCCGCCTTGCCGATCCTTATCTTTTCGTCAAGACCGATCTGCGCGTTTTCCCTTGTGATGCCGTCTATCTGGATAAGCGCCTTCCCACGGTCTTCGGAAAAACACGGCATCGCCTTTGCGGGGGTTGCCCTTTTCCCGGTTACCTCCACGATCTCGCCGACCTTGACCCCGATTTTTTCCATGTCCTCCGGGTCCATCCTCGCTATATTCCTGCCGACGTCCTTCTGATGGACCTCCCTGGCTTTCAGAACGACCGTTCCTTCTCCGTTTGGCATTTCCGCACCCTCTCTGTTTTTAACCGAATATCCACTTCTCAACGGCAGTCAACGCCTCCACGCCTTTTATTTCATGCGGCTGAAGCGGAATTACCGTTATACCCGCCTCCGCGAATTTTTCCTTTATCGCTTTTATGTATCCTTCCTGGTTCTGCCTTCTTGAATTGCAAAAGCTGCATCCGGTACCGCTCGGGATTACGTTATTTATGATCACCTGTCTGGATTTTATCCCATAGCCGCGCAGGCTTTTCATCAGCCTTTCCGTTTCCCTTACCGCCATATCCTCCGGGATGGTCACGGCTATGAACTCGCAGCGGCTCTGGTCCTTAAGGAGGCCTTCTATCCTGTTAACCGTTTTTTTCATGTCTACCATGAGCTCGTCAAAACTGTCAGGCCTGTATTCCCCGGAAAATCTTGTCACCATGTACCGATGCTTCCACTTCATCTTCGCCATCGCCTTTATCCAGTCGTCCAGCAGGCCTGGAAGGGTGATAAGCCTCAATGCGTGGCCTGTAGGCGCCGTGTCAACGATATATTTGTCAAACTTTTCTTCAGCGATGAGGTCCATGATCGTAGAAAACCCCATGACCTCGTCAATACCCGGTATGGGAAGTTCGAGCAGGTATTCGATGTCCTCCTCGTCCAGAAACGTGCTTGTCGATAACCCTGCCCTCAACTCATCGTGATACCTGGCCTTGAAGTCCAGAAGGGCCTTCTCCGCATTTATCTCGACGGCGCTTAACCTTTCCACGCCTTCTACACTGGCAGGCATGTCCCCTATTTTCCTGCCAAGGCTGTCCGACAAGGAATGGGCGGGGTCGGTGGATATCAGTACCGTGTTTAATCCCGACTTAGCCAGGTACAGCCCCACGGATGCCGCGCAGGTAGTCTTTCCTACCCCTCCTTTCCCACCGAAAAGGATCAGCTTCAAGGAAGGAGCGAGGAGCCCTGTCAACGCCATCTATTTTTTGATCCTTACTTCGAGGATTCCGTTTGTGTAAGTCGAAGATAGATTCTCTTGGCGCAATTTTACGGGGAGGAGCACCTCTTTTCTATACCCCCTCGTCTTCCCTTTTGCGGAGACTTCCAGGATGTCACCGGTTACATGGAGCGTTATGCTTTCCTCCTGGACGCCGGGTATTTCGGCTATAACCAGCACCTCGTCTTGTTCGTCAAAGATGTCAGTCAAGGGTTCTCTCTCTTCTTCGACAATGGGCCCTTCCGGGGTTTTTTTGATGTTCCCGAACGTCTCCACGACAGGCTTGCCGCCCACTGCGGTCTTGACCGAGAAACCGTAGACCCCTTTCATGCCCTCTTTCAGGCGTCCCAAATCTATCTCACCCTCTTTTTTTTTCTCGCCGCCCGCCTCCTTGACCTGCTCGGCAAGCTCTATCAGCCGTTCCAACCCCTTGAACAAGCCCCCGGTTTTCAGGTTCAGACCCCCTATACCGATGTCTATATCCGGCCCCGTTTCTTTTTTATTCTTTTCGGCCATCTCCCACCTCTTATGTTAAAGCGCCGGCACGGGTCAATAGTTCACGCGCATTATTTTAAGGCTCCTTGCAGGGGCGTCCTTTTTTATCCCCGTGTCTGCCACAGGCCTTTCATGCCTCATGGACGAGCCTTCCAGGTTTGTTATCGCATCCTCGATGTCCTGCAGGCGTTTTTGGATGGCGATTCTGCGCCTGTCCAGGACGGACGCCTCCTTTTCTGAGCGCTCCTTCTCTTTTTTCAGCATATAGAGTTCCAGATGCATGGAACTTGCGGGCCTGGGCATGGCACGCTTGTATAAACTCCGCATGCCCCTTACGTCCCTGTTCCCGTTGATATCAATTATGCCCTTGAACATGGCCCCCTCCCTGGCTTCATGCGCACATCGCGTCTATTAATCCCCTGACGGTGTCCTTCACTCTGTTCTGGTTTGTCTTCGTCCCCAGCCTGCTTGTTTCCGAGGCAAGGATGTCCTGGCAGATCTGCACGAAGTCGTTGTTGTTTCTGTCTGGATGGATGTTCCTGACCGCAATAGTTTTTGCGATCATGATGCAGCCCCGGATTGTGGGGGAGAATTCACATATGCCTTTCTCGCGGAGGCCCCTGACGACGTTCACGATCTTTTCCGCATCTTCTCTGGGCAGCTTGGACTTCGCAATTGTTATCTCAACCTCCGATTCCTGGTCGAAGTTATCGAGGTCCATCGTCACCATCCTGTCCCGGAGCGCATCCTGGCTTTTGTGCACGCCCGCATATTCCTCCGGGTTGGATGTGAATATGGCCGTGAAGTCCGGGGCAACCTTCAGATACTGTTCTTCTCCGCGCCCGGCGGGCAGGTCGAGCATCCTTTCTCCTAATATTGAAAGCAGTATATTGTTCGCCTCAGGTCTTGAGCGTGTGAATTCGTCGTAGATCAATGTGAAACCGTGTTTGCACGCTACTGTGAGGCGATTATCAACCCATTGCTTTGTCATGTCCGTTTCCGTCTTGAACACCCGCGAGACAAAGCGGTCAACCACTTTTCTGTATTTGTAACCGTACTCTCCGCCCACCAGGTCGGAGGTCTTGAATTCCTCATCCCCGTGGAGAAGCACCGCAGGCCTGCCTATCTTACTGGCTACATGCATTGCGAGGGTCGTCTTGCCGCAACCGGACAGTCCCCTGAAATGAACTGGGAAACCCGCGCTTATATAGGAGAGCGCCCGGTTGACTACGTCTTTCACATGTTCCGTCTCAACAAAGTCAGGCATGGGACACGGCTCAATAACCTTAGTCATCTCGTCTATCATCAGGCGGCCTTCCTACGGAAAGCGCCACCCCTTTTTTGGGACATCTTGATGGTGAAGTTCTTCCAGCGATCCGCTGTATGCCGGCGGTCATCCCTGAACGCGTTAAACTCCGAAGTGAACTCCGCAAACATGTCCTTTAACTCGTTATGCCTCTCCTTCTGGAGGTCTCTGACCTGGTTGTGGAACGATTTGAATTCCTGCAACCTGTTGGCCTCGGCCTCTTTCAGGTTTTTTCTTATCGTCATGGCATTGTTCCTGATTGTCCCCGCAATTTCGGCCTGTTCCTTGTCGAAGGTCTCAAGCATGCCGACAGTCTTTTTTGCTATGTTATTGACGCCCTCTTTCCTGTCGTCAAAAGAAGCAGTCAAATCCCCGCAGAACCTTTCCATATCGGATAACATTGACATGGCACATCTCCTTCCTTATAAGTGTTTAACGTCCCTGCGCCTCTTTTCTTATGCTCGCATCCGAGGCTGTTCGGGAATCCCGTCTTTCAGGGCCTGCCACTGCTGAATGTTCCTCAGGGTCTCCTTGACTTCCCCATGGCTCAGTTTATCGCCCTTGTCCAGGAGGTTCCTTAACGCTCGCGTCATCTCTTCGCACTCGCCCCTTATGGCATTCAGCCTCGACGTGATATCCTCCTCGCGTATATTAAGGCTTTTCTGGATGTAGCCGACCGCCTCGCGCACCCCCGGCAGCCCTTTATCCAGAAGCGTCTTCTTTAGTGTTTTTGCAGCGTCTTTCTGCTCCTCTATATATGTGCTCAGGAGACCCCTTGCCTGTCTTCTGCGTCCATCATGCCACGCGAAGATATCCTTCACCATGCTGTCGAAGTCCCTCTTTCTAAGAGAACTGCCAGCGGACAGGATCTCCTTGAGTTGGTATTCCATCCTGTCCCGCTCCGCCTTGGAATCGTCGAGTATACGGTACAGGTTGTCCACGATATTTTCGACCGCCCTTATCCTTTGCTCATATGAAGAGATGATTCCATTAACGATATTTTTCATGTCAACCAAAATTGCCGTACTCCCTTCGCCGCAGCGGGTCGATTTTTGGCAGGACGCGCTCTAAGAGGACGCCTGGCAAAAGAACCCTTTTTTTAACCTACGCTGAAGCAGCCGTCGCTGTCAGGCCTATCGCCTCCGCGTATTTGAGATATGTCTCCACAGATGCGACAACAACCCTGGCCTCTATAGCCAGAAGTTCGATGCCGACGAGAGACACGCGCACCCAAGCGTCTATTACGACGCCCTTGTCAAGTATCCTGTCGATTACGTCGACAAGACTTGAAGATCCTATCGCCTTTTCTACCGCCATGTTTATCACCTCCTCCCTGTCGTGGAATTGCCGCTTCAAGCGGCCACTCAAACAATTAAGTAATTTACTTTTTATAGACTACACCGCATTCGGCATTTTGTCAATGTTGGCGGATTAATGATTCAACGAGCTTTGTGCTTTAATTTCAGATAGTTGAGTTGAAGAGATTCGGATTTGGATGGGATGAGCGGAAAAAAAATTGTTAGGCCGGAAAAGAAAATTAAATCAGCTTTCGGTCAAGGCTCCTGTACTGGATAGCTTCGGCGACGTCCGGCGCCTGTATCGTCTCCCGGTTATCAAGGTCCGCAATCGTACGGGCGACTTTTATGATCCGGTTATACGCTCGCGCTGAAAGGCCGAGGCGCTCCACGGCGTGTTCAAGCAGGGAGTGAGTCTTGTCGTCAACCGCGCAGAAGCGTTTTAAATGGCGGGGCTTCATCTGGGAGTTGCAGTAGATGCCATCCTCGCTGAGCCTTTTTACCTGTATGTCACGCGCCTTGTTCACTCTGCCCCGGACCCTTTCCGAGCTTTCCCCCGGACGGTCGTCCGAGAGGTCCCGGTACTTCACGGACGGGACTTCCACGTGCAGGTCTATCCTGTCCAGCAGAGGGCCCGACACCCGCGCCCGGTAGCGCTGTATCTGGTTGGGCGAGCAGGTGCACTGGTGGGTTAAGTCCGTATAGAACCCGCAGGGGCAGGGGTTCATAGCCGCGACAAGCATGAAGGAAGCGGGAAAGGTTATGGACGCCGTTGCGCGCGATATCGTCACCTGCCTGTCCTCCAGCGGCTGGCGGAGCACCTCAAGGGCATTCCTGTGGAACTCCGGCAGCTCGTCTAAAAAGAGCACCCCGTTGTGCGAGAGGCTCACCTCGCCGGGCTTGGGATATGCGCCGCCCCCGATAAGACCGGCGTCCGATATGGTATGGTGCGGGCTGCGAAATGGCCGGGTAGCCACCAGCGGCCTGTCCGACGGGATAAGCCCGACCACGCTATGGACCTTAGTAGTCTCGATTGCCTCATTGAAGCCCATTTCCGGGCAGGACCGTGACAAGCCTTTTGGCGAGCATGGTCTTTCCGGAGCCGGGCGGACCTATCATAAGTACGTTATGCCCGCCCGCCGCCGCTATCTCCAGCGCCCTTTTTACATGCTCCTGGCCCTTTACCTCCGAGAAGTCCTCCAGGTACCGGGAGTTCTCCTGGAACAGGCGGGATGTATCCATTTTAAATTTTTCGAGCTGACTACCCTCCCGGAAGAACTCCACCACGGAGGCCAGGTCCTTCGCCCCGAATACGTCTATCCCGCCGACGACCGCCGCCTCCCTGGCATTCTCATAGGGCAGCACCAGCCCTTTAAAACCCTCCGCGGCGGCCTTTACCGCCATCGGGAGCGCGCCCCGCACCGGCTTTATCCGCCCGTCCAAAGACAATTCACCGACTATCATATATCCCGTAAGCTTGTCCTGCTCAAGAAGCCCTTCCGATGCGATAATCCCCAGCGCAATGGGAAGGTCGAAAGCGGAACCCTCCTTCTTGATGTTCGCCGGGGCCAGGTTTATCACTATCTGCTTAAGCGGGAATTCGAAGCCGTTATTCTTAAGCGCGGCGCGTACCCGGTCCTTGCTCTCTTTGACGGCCGCGTCGGGGAGTCCCACTGTGGCGAAATAAGGAAGCCCCCTGGCCGTGACGTCCACCTCCACGTCCACGACGTAAGCGTCTATCCCCATTACCGCGCTGGAAGTTATCTTCGAGAGCAAATTAGCACCTTTTAATGAAAAATTAAGCAATTATACTCGTAAGACGAGAGCAAACAGCAAGCCATTTATATCCGGAAAAGGTTTGACTTGCAATTTTTAATTATATAAAATACGGTACTGCGATTTTTAAGCAGTCGAACCCAAGAAAGGCACGATGGAAGAGTTATTCCAAAAGAGCCAGGACCAGACGACAAGCCAGGCGGAAGAAACAGTCCAGGTCCCGGAGAGAGAGCTTAAAGCCGTACGCGACCTGCTGCATGCATTGATGAAGACCAAGCGCGCCTTCGAGATGTACCCGGCCAATAATCCCATCCTCGTGAAGTTCCAGGACGACCTGAACCGGATGTTCGACGAGTTCTTCGAGGACCTCGACAGGTTGTCCCTGCTCATCCGGCAGCAGGAGATACTGTACAAAGGACAGCCCGTTTACAAAAGCGGGGAGAAAGACGAAAGTTTGTCCCTGCTTTTTTACAAGGACGGTCTCCGCGAGATTACTTTCACGCGAGGTTTCTCCCGGGAAGAGCTGATGGACTTCATGGACGTCATAAGGACGAGACCGGATGCGACCGGCGAGAACTGGGACGACGACCTGGTTACCCTTCTTTGGGAGAAGGACTTCACGCATCTGCGGTACTACGTGGTCGAGGAGTTTGCGGAAGGCGAAGCGCTCTCGGAAGAAGAGGTCCAGAAGCTGCTCTCCAGGCAGACCCCGGAAGGAGACCTTTCCGAAGCGTACAAGGACGCTGCCGAAGACGGTGCGGAGGGCGAGTCGAAAGAGATATTCTCCCCGTTGGAATCTATCTCCATGGGCTTCAGAGGCGTTTTCAGCCTCGGCGAAGAGGAGGTGAAGTCCCTCAAGGAGGAGATAGAGGGTCTTACGGATGAGAAATTCCTGGATGACGCCATTTATTGCCTGTTCGAGAGCCTGTGGATGGAAAAAGGCGCGCGCGATTTCGAGATGGTTGTCGGGAGCCTGGAGTCCGCGCTCTCCTATCTCGTGCATACCGGCGGGTTCCGCACCGCAGCCTTTATCCTGAAGCGGTTCAGGGAACTGGCCGGCGGCAGCGACGGATTTAACCAGTACGAGGTCGAGCGGCTGAAATCGGCAGTCACCCGGGCCGGGAGCGAGGCCAGGACAAAGAACATAGCCGACGTGCTGAACAGCGGCAGGACGATAAACACAGCTGATTTCCGGCAGTACCTGGAACATCTCGACAAGGCGTCAATCATCCCGCTTTCCAACCTGATGGGCGAGATACAGGACATAAAGTACCGCAAGGCACTCATAGACGCGCTGGTGTCGCTGGGGAAGGACCATATAGAAGTCCTGGCCGCCGGGCTTAAAAGCGGGCAGTGGTATATAGTCCGGAACGTCGCGGCGGTCCTGGGCAGGATTGGCGACAAGAAGGCCCTGGAATACCTGAAACAGGCTGTAAACCACCCGGAACCCAAGGTCCGGCGGGAGGTGGTACGCGCCCTGGGCATGGTGGGCGGCCCGAAGGCGGGAGAGATACTCCTCCAGGTGCTGGACGACGCCGACCCTCAGATAAGGATGGCGGCGCTAAGATACCTGCCGCAGGCCCAGAATTACTCCGTCCTGGACGTGATTATAGAAGTGATAACGCGTCCGGACTTCAACGAGAGGGCAAGCTCCGAAAAAAGGGCGTTTTTTGAGGTCCTGGCGGAGATAGGGCAGGAAAGAGTCATGCCGTTCATGATAAAACTCCTTAAGAGAAGGGGTTTTCTGTTCGGCAGCGCGAAGAACGAGGAGATGCGCGTCTCCGCGGCGTACGGCCTTGGGAACATCCATCATAAGGATTCCATCCGTGCGCTTCAGGCCGAGTCTTCACATGCGAAGAAGGGAAGCGCCCTCCATGAGGCCATATCCTACTCCGTGCACAAACTTGCCGGGCCGGACGGGATGAGGGCGGAGAACTGAATATGGCGGAAATCATCGTCACACCGTTCAGGACTGAAAGCAGCGAGTCGGTCGCAAAAAACTCCCGCACGCTTATAAACCAGCTCCATATCCTGCTCCGCACCAGCCAGATACACGATATAGGAAACATCGCCCTGGTCCGCCCCGTTACGAACCTCATGGGCGCGCTGGAAGGAATTTTTAAGACGACCCCTGAGTTCGTCCTGAAACTAAGGGGCGAATATCTCTATATAGACGATATCCGCGTCCGGTACGACATTGACGACATGGTGAGCTATGAGTACATCTCGCGCGTCATGAAGGAAAAAAAGATCGGCTCCCTGACCTTTCAGCGTCCGATTTCCGCGGAGGATTTAAAGAAGTCCGTTTACACGTTGAATTCCTTCATCCCTCCCGGCCCTGAAGGGTCCGAAGAGGCGCTAAACAAAAAGCTCCAGGAAAATGGTGTTAATTCTATCTGGGCAGGCCCTCTGGAGGAGGCGGAGCAGATAAAATACGACGACCTCGCCGACCAGCGCAAAATGGCGAAGAAGGCTTACTTCCTGGCCGTCTCCGTCACAAAAGGCGTGATGAACAGCATAAAGAGCGAACAACCCACACACTTAAAGAAGGTCAAGCGAGTCATTCAGGGTATTGTCGATATCATTCTGAACGAAGAGGCGTCTCTGTTGGGCCTCACGACACTGAAGGATTTCGACGAATACACCTATCACCACTGTGTGAACGTAAGCATCCTCGCCATGACCATAGGACAGAAGCTGGGACTGGACAAGAACACGCTTACGAAGCTGGGTATAGCGGCGCTTTTCCACGACATCGGCAAGGTGGACGTCCCCATCGATATACTGAATAAGCCTACCGCCTTCACGGAGGACGAATGGACGGTGGTACGCAGGCATCCCGAGATGGGAGTTAAGGCCATATCGAAGATACGCGGGCTTAACGAGCTTGCGGCAAGCTCCATGGCTGTCGCATTCGAGCACCACATCTTCTACGACCTGACCGGATATCCTGTAACTAAAGAGAAAAGGATGCCGAATTTCTTCTCCCGCATAGTTTCCATAGCCGACCAGTACGACTCCATGACCTCGGCCCGCGTTTATTCCAGGATACCCTACACGCCGGACAAGGCCCTTTCCCTGATGATGGAGCGGAGCGGCGGCCAGCTCGACCCCCTGCTTTTTAAAATATTCGCCAATATCATCGGCATCTATCCGATCGGGACGCTGGTCATGCTGGATTCGAAGGAGTTGGGCCTGGTGTTCGAGTCAAACCCTAACCCGGAAAAGCTGGACAGGCCAAAAATAATACTTATAACCGATGCCTCCGGGAAGCGAATAGCGGGCAAAACCGTGGACTTAGGCGACAAGGAGCAGTCCGGGACATACAAGCGAAGCATCATAAAGGCCCTGGACCCGAAAAAGTACCGGATAAACCTCGCAGAATATTTTCTTTAAATCTTCCCTTTTTCTGCTAAAATTAAGCCATGCAACTCGACCTATTCAATTGCAAGACAGCCCAGTCTTCCGTCTGGAGTGTTAAAATTGGCGGAAAAACAATAAGTTACACCCTGCGCAAATCCGCAAGGGCCAAGCATGTCTGGCTCCGGTTCGGCATTGGCACGGGTCTGGAGGTGGTCGCACCCGCCAGGATGCCGCTTGCCGAGCTGGACCGGATACTTCTAAATAAGAGTTCCTGGATAGGGCGGCACACGGCCCTGCCTGGGACTGAGACGCCGGTCCGCTTGCAACCGCTTGGGAACGGCTCGAAGCTCCGTTATTTAGGGGAGGAGCATAAGCTCCGGGTCCATGTAAACGGGAGCGCGGGGAACGTCCGGATCGCCGGAGGCGAGATACTGGCCGAAGTGCCGCCGGGCGGGCCGGAGGTGGTGAAGGAAGTTCTTGAAGACTGGTATAAGAAGATGGCCCGCAAGGTAATCGGCGAAAAAGTCAATAAATTATCCAATGGCCGGAAAGTGGGCCGGGTCTGTATCCGCGACCAGAAGACAAGGTGGGGGAGCTGCTCGGCCAAGGGGAATTTAAGCTTCAACTGGCGGCTGATAATGGCCCCGCCGAGGGTAATAGATTACCTTGTAATACATGAGCTTACCCACCTGGACCAGCCCGACCACTCAAAAAAGTTCTGGAACAAGGTCGCGGCCCGCTGCCCGGATTATGAGGAGCGCGAGGCCTGGCTGAAGACGCATGGCCTTGGGCTCTGGCCTGCGTGATTACACCGCCCTCGCTACCGTCAAAACGTACACGGCCTCCGCGCCGGCTTTTTTAAGGACCTTCGCGCACTCGCGGACTGTCGCGCCGGTGGTATAAACGTCGTCCAGCAGGAGCACGCGTTTCTCCTTGAATTCCTCCGGCCTCTCTACCGCGAACGCGCCCTTCACGTTCTCCTCGCGCTCGGCGGGGTCAAGGTCCACCTGCGGGCGCGTATAGCGAGTCCTCACCAACCCATCTAAAGATAGGGGAATCGAGAGACCCTCCGCCGCGTACTTCGCCAGGAGCAGCGACTGGTTGAACCCCCTTTTCGCCAGCCTCCGCCGGTGCAGAGGCACCGCCGCCGCGACATGCGCGTCCGGGAAAAATTCCCTCGCCGCATCCGCCACAAGCGGCCCAAGGTACTGGTGCATGGCCTGGATACCAACGTACTTGTAGAGATGGACGGCGTCCTTCAGCGTGCCCTTATACACCGCCGCGGACCTTGCCGAGTGATAATAAGTCCTGTGGGAGAGACAATCGGAGCAGGGGTGGTCGGAGCCGGAACCGTCCGGGAACGGCATGCCGCAAACGGTGCAGAACGGGGATTTAATCGGGCTTACGTCGCTTGCGCACTGGGTACAGAAAAATCCGTTCTTTTTTTCCATCACGCCGCCGCACGAACGGCAGCGCCTTGGGTACAACGCGTCGATTAGAAAACCGACAGGGTTAGCCATGGCAGATAAGGCTCTGGCCCGTCATCTCTTCCGGTTTTTTAAGGCTCATGACTTCGAGTATGGTGGGGACGACGTCGGCCAGCCGTCCGCCGTCTTTCAGCGCGTATCCTTCATGACATAATATAAATGGAACTCTATTAGACGTGTGTGCGGTATACGGCTCTTTCGCTATCGGGTCGTACATGCGCTCCACGTTACCGTGGTCGGACATGATAAACGGCAAGCCGCCCGCCGTCAGGACTTCGGGGACGATGCGCGAGAGGCACTGGTCAACCGTCTCGCACGCCTTTATCGCAGCGTCTCATGATCCCGGTATGGCCCACCATGTCCGGGTTTGCGAAATTCATTATGATGACGTCATACTTCCCGGACTTAACGCGGCTCACCACCTCGTCCGTTACCTGCACCGCGCTCATCTGGGGCTTCTGGTCGTAAGTGGCGACCTCTCTGGGCGAGGGTATCAGGCAGCGTTCCTCATTTTTAAAGGGGGTCTCCACGCCGCCGTTAAAGAAAAACGTGACGTGCGCGTATTTCTCCGTCTCCGCTATGCGGAGCTGGGTAAGGCCGTTTTCGGATACTACTTTTCCGAATATATTATCCATGCCGACCGGCGGGAACGCCGCCGGGAGGCCGAAGGTCTTGTCGTACTCCGTCATGCATACGAAGCTGGAAAATTTTGGCCGCCCTTTTCTTTCGAACCCGTTGAAATCGTCCAGCGCCAGCGCGCGTGTAATCTCCCTCGTCCTGTCCGTGCGGAAGTTGAAGAAGATTACGCTGTCCTTATCCTTCATCGTGCCAAGGGGCGCCCCATCCCCCTGGACTATTACCGTCGGCGCGATGAACTCATCCGTATGGCCCTTTTCGTATGATTGCGCAATAGCCGCGTCAGCCGTTTTGGCCTGCTCGCCTATGCCCAGGACCATTGCGTCATAAACTTTTTGCACCCGCTCCCAGCGGTTGTCCCGGTCCATCGCGTAATATCTTCCGGAGACGGTCCCGACCCTTGCTATGTCTTCCAGACCTTCGTCTTTTATAAACTTAAGGAGCCTGTCCATATACAAAAGGCCGCTCTGGGGCGGGGTGTCGCGTCCGTCCATGAACGCATGGATAAGGATATTGCCCACCCCCCTGTCGCGCGCCATCCTCATCAGTGCGCAGAGGTGCGCCTGGTCGCTATGGACGCCGCCGTCCGAGAGAAGCCCCATCAGGTGCAGGGTAGAGCTATTTTCCCGGGCGCTGTCCATCGCCTCGTTCAGGGCCGCGTTCCTCAGTATCTCGCCCGTTCTTATCGCAAGGTTTATGCGTGTGTAGTCCTGGTAAACTACCCTGCCCGCGCCGATATTCAAATGGCCTACCTCGGAGTTTCCCATCTGGCCTTCAGGGAGGCCGACGTCTTCTCCGGACGCGGCAAGCGTGGTGTTGGGATATTTTTCGAGCAGCGAGTTATAAAAGGGGATTTTCGCCTTGGCCTTGGCGGAATATTCGAGGTCGTCGTCCGCGCCCCAGCCGTCTATGATTATCAGTGTTATCGGACGGTAAGCCATGCGCTCCCGGTTCAGCAGTATTTATCTAAGTCTATGGAATAGCTGTTCCATTTGCCGCAACGGGGACACCTGCCGGACCACTCCGTGGAGAAGTGGTCGCAGTTCCCGCACCGGAAGGGCACCACGAGCTGGTCGCCATATGCCAAGGCCTTTTTGAATTCGGCCGCGGCGGGCTGGTATGAGCCCCTCCGCAGGTACAGGTTGCCCAGCAGTTTGTGCAGGTCTGTGAGCTGGCGCGTCGAACTGTCTATCGCGGACAGCGTATCGAAAGCGTCGTCGACCATCTCCAGGCGGTAGTATAGTTTCCCCAGGAAGAAGTTCAACGGCACGTCCTTCGGATTTTTAATCAATGCCGACTTATATAAATTAATTATCTTCGGAGGGCTTCCCAGCTTCAGGTAAAGGTCCTCCAGCCGGTGCAGCAGGATGATTGAGCCGGTAGTCTTGTATGCTTCTTCCCAAAGCTCGGCGGCCGCCTGGTTCTCGTTCTCTTCGAGGTATACCTCGCCAAGCCCAAGATACGCGGGCACGAAATCCTTCTCCGTCTTCAGGATGGTTTTAAAGACGCGTTTGGCTTTCTCCAGGTTCCCTTCTTCCAGCATCACCCTGCCGGTCTCGTACTTTACCCCTACGAGACGCCGGTGTTCCGCCTCGCGCTCCTTCGGCGGCAGGCTCAGCTTCAGTATCCTCTCCTGAGTCTCTTCCGCCTTCTCGAAACTGCCGGAGCCCTGGTGCATGTCGCGTATCCGGGTAAGCGCGCGCAGGTTTCCCTCGTCCTTCTCCAGAATATCTTCCAGCGTCTGGAGCGCGTCCGCTGTACGCCGCGCGTCCTCATAGTCGAGCGCCAGCGCAAAAAGTATCTCGATGTTGCCTTCGTCCACGTCCTTCGCGCGCTGATGTAACCTTATCGCCTCCTGGTAATCGCCCTCGTCATGCCGTATCGTGCCCAGTCTGAGGAGCGCATCGGCGTGGTCCGGTTTCAGCGCAATCACCTGGTCAAAATATTTAGCGGCGAGGTCGGTCCTGCGGGAGAGCAGCGAGTTCAGCCCTTTGGAGTAAAGCATCTGCACCTTGGACTCTTTCTGGCGGTCCCGCGTTACCTTCCAGTTCTTGAAGAAATCCTTGGTAGCCTTTATATAAATGCCAAGAAGCACCGCCAGCGAGCCGAATACCGCGGAGCCCAGCATCAGCGCCATCTTGGAAGGCTCGGACACTATGTTTCCGGGAAGCATTATCTTCACGTCGCCGGGGTTTAGGATGTCCACCCAGACGATGAAGGCCGCGAAGGCTATGAGGAGTATGATTGCGCGTATGAACATTTAGACCTTTTCCACCCTAACCACCGCTCTCTAATAATGATACGTCCGGCCCTGGATTATCGTAAAAGCCCGGTAAACCTGCTCCATCAATATCAGCCGCGCCATCTCGTGCGTGAACGTGAGCTTCGACAGCGACAACTGATAGTCCGCCCTTGCCAGCATTTCGTCCGAAAGCCCGAACGGGCCCCCCACGACGAAAACAATATTGCGGCCCTGTTCCAGCAGCGGGGCTAAGTCGAGGGCGAACTTTTTGGAGTCCGGGTTCTTCCCCCGTTCGTGCAGCGCGATTAAATAATCCGAAGGGGCGACCCTTTCGAGGATTGCTTCCCCCTCCTCGCGCACTGCTTCGGCCCCGGTCTTACGGGAGCCTTTTATTTCCCGGACTTCAATCCTGGTCTGCCGCCGGAGAAGCTCCTGGTATTTCGCGATGCCGTCCTTTATGAAACCTTCCTTCGTCTTCCCGACAAATATCAGAAGCATCGGCATCAGGTCGGGAGCGCCACTTGAAGTCTTGGTGCGTCGCCCCAGAGGCCGTCCAGGTCGTAGAACTCGCGGGTCTCAGGCTCGAAGATATGCACGATAATGTCCCCGTAGTCCATCAGGACCCACCTGCACTCGGGAAAACCCTCTACCCGCAGATAATACTCGCGCTCCAGGGAGAGCCTGTAATCTACCTCTTCGGCTATCGCCTTTACCTGTCTGGTGTTGTTTCCGGAGCAGATGACGAAATAATCGGCGAGGGTGCTTATCTCACGGACGTCCAATACGAGGAGGTCCGTCGCCTTTTTCTCGAGGACCGACTCCGGCTATTAAAACCGCCTTCTCTTTGGAGTCCAGTTCTTTGAGTTTCTTTTTCGCGCCCAAACAGTCTCGCCCGAATTTTTATTTATTGTTGATAAGTTACAGGTACAACCTGTTTTGAATTATATACGACTCCACTTTCTCAGGCAAGAGGTATTTGACGCTTCTGCGCTCATGGAGCCTTTTCCTTATGTCCGTGGAAGAGACGTCCATCCGCACGGTCGAGACAAGCCAGAGGTCGCGCCCGGAGGTCATCTCCATCCTGCCGAGGCTCCGCAGTTTCTGGTCCAGCGCTTCAAGGGTCACGATGTCCACCTCATGCACTTGATGGACCTTCGTGAGGTTTCTCTGGTCCGTGCCCGGACGGAACGAGACTGCAAAATCGCAGAGCGTCACGAGCCTGTCCACACCATGCCATGATCCTATCTCCAGAAAACTGTCCATCCCGGCAATGAAAAAAAGCTTCGCCTTCTCCCCGTAACGCTCCTGCATTATCTCGACGGTCCTTATGGAGTACGACGGGCGCGGAAGGGTCAGTTCCACGTCCGAGACCTTGAAGTGCGGGTTCCCCTCGCAGGCGAGCTGCACCATCCTCAGCCGGTGCTCAGGCGATACCCCCTGCTCAACCTCCTTGTGCGGCGGCATCGCCGCCGGCACGAAAACCACTTCGTCCAGCCCCAGCGCCTCCCTGCATTCCTCCGCTACGTACAGGTGCGCGATATGCACCGGGTTAAACGTCCCGCCGAATATGCCGATTTTCATTAATTACTCCCGTAATTATTCCCGTATCTGGCCGGAGCCCATTACGATGAACCTCTGCGTCGTAAGCTCCTCCAGCCCCATGGGCCCGCGCGCGTGGATGCGGGTGGTGCTGATGCCTATTTCCGCACCCAGGCCGAACTGCCCGCCGTCGTTTAACCTCGTGGATGCGTTCACGAATACCGCGGACGCGTCCACCTCGTTTAAGAACCGGAGCGCGTTGCTATAATTTTCCGTGACTATCGCCTCGGAGTGCTGGGAGCCGTACTTGGCGATATGCTCCATCGCCTCTTCCAGGCTCTCCACGACTTTCAGGTTCAGTACGAGGTCGTTGTACTCCTTATACCAATCTTCTTCTTTCGCGACGGACAAGCCCTTCACTAACTTCCTGGCCTTCGCGTCCGCAATTATTTTCACCTTCGCCGCCTTCAGGTCCTTCACAATCCACGGCAGGAACTCTTCCGCCACCGCGGAATGGACCAGCATGGACTCCATCGCGTTGCAAGTGCCTGGCCGCTGTACCTTAGCATTCATGCAGATGTCGCGCGCCATGTCGAGGTTCGCGAATTCGTCCACGTATGTATGGCAGACTCCCTTGTCGTGCTTTATGACGGGGATGCGTGAGTTCTCCGTCACCATGTTTATCAGGCCCTCGCCGCCCCTCGGGATGATGAGGTCTATATATTTGTCCTGTTTCAGCATCTCCAGCACGGCCTGCCTGTCCGTCATCTCGATAAAACTAACCGCCTCTTTGGGGATGCCGGCCTCCTTGAGGGAGTCCTGGAGTATCTTCACTATCGCAAGGTTTGAATTTATCGCCTCGGAGCCGCCCCGGAGTATCACGCCGTTCCCGGATTTAAGGCATAGCGCGGCACTGTCGGCGGTAACGTTAGGGCGCGATTCATATACGATGCCGATAAGCCCGATAGGCACGCGGATCCTCCCCACTTCCATGCCGTTCGGGCGCTTCGAAATCTTCGTAACCTCGCCCACCGGGTCGGGCAGGGCCGCTATCTCCCTGAGTCCGTTCGCCATCGCCGCAATGCGTGAGGGATTAAGCGTAAGCCTGTCCAGCATGGCCTTACTTAGCCCCTTCTTCTCCCCGTCCGTGATGTCCTTGTAGTTCTCTTTTACAAGGTGCGCCTCCGCCGCCATCAGCTTCTCCGCCATCGTTAGTAACGCCTTGTTCTTCGCCTTCGCGGGCGTGGTGGCGAGCTTGCGCGCGGCATCTTTTGCTTTCGCGGCGGTTTTAGAAACGTATGATTTTATGTCCATGGAACCCCCGATTTATTTTAGTAAATCGTCTGAAATAAACTTAATTGGCCCTGAAATTGTTTTATCATATTCAAGACAAAAATCAGCTAAAGCAGGCCCGCCAATCCCTCCAATAATTGCACCTGTTGTTCCTCCGATTAAAGAACCGAAAGTGCTTATTAATCCTGTTAAATAAATGGCTTTTCTTTCATGATGGGATGATGAAACTTTTCGATAAGCCTTGATTCTTTTCTCTAATTTTTCGGCAAATAAAAATTTAAATTCTTTTTTTACTTTTTTATGAAGGAGAGCGGTTTTTTTAATTTCTCGTATAAATTGTGAAAAATTCCCATATTTATCACGGAATTCTAAAACCTGCTCAGGTTTTAAACGTTTTCTATCAAATGATGAGCTTTTTAACCAAATATTAAAAGTTTCAATATCGGAAGAATTTTTATCTTTTATTTCGCAATAGTTAAAATTACCTATATTTTTTAATTATATTAAAATACCTATCATGCATAAAATTAAAGCCGTAAAGAAAACAAGCAAATTCAACTCTAATATATTCTTCCAGCATTTTAACTAAAACAAAATCTATATTATACTCATAATTATTGTACGATATGTGAGCATATTTATTGATGCGGTGTTTTTCAAAAAAATTAAATTTACAATCGTTCTCAATAGCATCTTTTAAAAAAACATAATAGATGTTCATTAATGCATAATAAAATTTATTCGAAACTTCATCATCTTCTCTTTTAATTAAAATTTCATCAAAATCTTTCATCCACATAAAATTAGAAGTATTTATACATTTTATTAAATTATTTTTCTCATAAATCTCAAATTTTTCTTCGCCTATTGTTTTCGCGAGTAATTTTTTGGGGATATTTGGTATAACTAGTCCTTCTACAAATAACAACAATGTATCAATGTATGATTGAAAATAAAAATCCTCTTTATTTTCTAATGACTGAATATCTTTTGCAAGAATTAAAAAAAAATCTTGGTTAGTATTAGAGTAACCCGATTTAAGAAATTTAAAAAAATTAAAAACATTTTTGATTTCATTTACATCATATCTTTTTATACTTAAACACCAATAGCCACATCCGGCGTCACAATGCCACGATTCAAAAAAATTACGCTCGAATTCAGCATCGCAATATGCACATTTTATGATAGCCATACGGCTCTCCAACATGGAGTAAATTCGAGTTATAATTTTGCTCTAAAGCTAACACCGCAACTAAAACTGTCTGGACAACTTCCATCTTTATTTTCTATGAAGTTACATTCATCGTTAGTGCACAGCCATTGAAAATTTGATTCCTTAATTAATCTTTGCCTGTCTTTTGCCATACATGAAGGGCAAAACTTATTTCCTTTTTTATCGATATAACAATGGGATTCTTTATCGATTTCGTATTTTGGACGATTATAAAGAATGTAGACAAGGGAAATTAATAATAATCCTGCGGATATTACGGCAATCCAAAACCAAAATTCTATTTTAGGGAATATTTGTATAATGTTATTTTTAAAAAATGCAGCTAACGCAGGCAACACCCAGAGCAAAATAGTGCCGTATGTCTCTTTAAGTAAATCTTTTATCGTGTTAATCACTACAGCCTCTCATCCTAATTTCGGCATTTCGATTATTTCAGTTTTCCTTTTATCCACTTCAGCAATTCTTTTGTTCTTCCCAAATAAACGGAAGCAAATTTTTTATCGACCTCTGAAATAATTTTGCCGAAGTCTTTGGGATACCTTGTTTTATCAAAATACGGAGCCAACTCACACAAAAACTCTTTGTGCGCTGGCGCAATTTTTTTTTCTGTAAGCAGGGCTAACTTCACCAGGTTATTTGTCCTCGGCGGAAACTTTCCCGTCTTATGGACGATAAGCCCCTTCAGCATCTTCTCGACCGCCTGCTGGCACATGAAAAGGACGTAGAGGTAACGCCCGCTCTTGTACATCGCCTCGGCGGTCGCCTTGTCATATGCCGCTACGTCCAGCCAGCGTTTTACGTTCTTTGTCCATTATTTCACCGTATCTTAATTTTTTACTATCAATCCTGGCGCAAGTCAAGATAAAATAAAGAAAATGGACATCTACCCAGGCAAGACGGACAAACTGCTCTTCGAGGACCGGTCTCCGATTCAGGAACTTAAAGTTCTGGAGAAGCTCTCCGGATACCGATACCTGCTCTTAAACGGAGTACAGCACGGCGGGAATATCCCGGGCCAGCCGGGAAGGCTGGTGCTGCCCTACTTCAAGCTGGCGACGGCGGCGCTCGCGTTCACGGAGAGGCGGAGGGATTTTCTGATGGTGGGCCTGGGAATTGGCGCCCTGCCGTCGTTCTTCCGCCATATCCTGCCGGATGCGAAGATAGACGTGGCGGAGTACGACCCATACGTTACAAAGGCCGCCGAGGAATATTTCGGCTTTATGAAAGACAGTAACCTGCGGGTATTCTTCGGGGACGGGAGGGAATTCGTCAACTCCACGGCGAAGAAATACGATGCGATATTCCTGGACGCGTACCGGAACGTATCCGTGCCTTCGCACATGACGACTCTTGAATTTATATTGGAAGTGAAAGAGAAGCTTCAGCCCGGCGGGGCGGTGGTCTGGAACCTCTGGGGCTCTGTTGTAAATCCCCTTTTCGAGCCGTGCGTCCGGACGCTGCTGGATGCGTTCCCGAACGTTTACCAGTTCAAATCATATACATATAACTACATCTTCATCGCGCACAACCAGGACGAGGGGCTTGAGCCGCACGAAGTCCTGATACGGGCGAAGGCGGTCGATAAAAAATTCAGCCTGGGGTTCTCTCTTACGGATATCGTCAGGAAGGGCTTCTCAAAGGTGGAGCTTTCGGATTTCGACCGTGTAGAGGCCATAAGGGATTAAATATTCACGGTAATTATCCCGAAGGCCACCATCACCATCCCGACGATAACTCTCGCGTCAACCGGATCGCCCATAATAAGCCAGCCGGTAAGAACGCCAAGTATCGGGAGGGTAAAGCCGAATATCGAAACCCTCCCCACCTCGCCCAGCTTCAATGCCTTATACCAGGCGAGAAAAGGTATCATCGTCGCAAATACAATGAGATAGATAAGCACAAGCCAGCCGCCCCTATTCACTCCCGCCATGAAATTCCCTTCAAATTTATACCCGATCGCAATAAGCGGAGCGGCGCCCATCACCATCTGCATGCCCGTGACCGCAAGTGTATCCCGGCGGGCCATTATCTTTTTCGCGGCGATGTTTGAGCCTGCCCATGTCATGGCGGAGAGGATGAGGAGTATCACTCCCAGCTCGTAGTGGCCCTTCATGACTTCGGGGTTCCAGGACGTTACGAGCACCCCGCCGAAGCCGACCAGCGTCCCGGCGACTCTGGGGACGCTGAGGCGTGAGGCGTCGAAAAATAAGGGCGCGGCGAGTATAACGAAGAACGGCGCGGTGTTGATGAATATCGCGGAGACGGAGGCGTTAGTGTACTCTACTCCCATGAAAAATAATGCATTCTGGACTCCGGTCTGAAATATGCCGAACAGTCCGATTACCCAGAGGTCCCGTAATGAGAACTTCAGCCTGCCCATGAATGCCGCCACGACCAGCAGGACAAGCCCGCTTGCGAAGAACCTGACCCCCGCAAAGGTGAGGGGTTTCAGGCCGTCGTTCAGCCCGATTTTCACGGCTACATATACAGAGCCCCAGACCGTGCAGGCGATGAGGGCGTAAATGATTGATTTGCTCGAATCTTTCATAGGCATGGGACAAAGGATACAGGCAAAATAGCGGGATAGTCAAGGAAAACGGGAAATTTACGGGCGGGGATGCGTCTCTAAGCTTTTCAGCTGGTTCTTTACCCATCTCTCGATATTTTCGGTTGCGTCCGGCTCGATAAATTTGATGCCATGCCTGACGGGGCCATAAATGGACATTGCGTATTCCTTGCACCATCTGATGCTCGAAAGGCAGCTTATAAACGTATCCTCCAGTTCAAACTCAAGTGTATATTCCTGGCCCACTCCGCATTCGATATAGGACAATATTTGCATTCCGGAGGGGCTGATGTTTTTTATGTAGCCATAAAAAAATACGTCGTCTTTGGACGTTGCATAGACCGGAATAGGCGGGGCCGGCACTCTGGGCTCCGACCTCTTTTCGGTTTTTAACAAGTCCATTAATATTTCCTGACGTTTGGATGAAATTATGCCTGGATATGTATTCCAACAGGGGTAACTTTTTGTCCGGTCTTTTTTGAAAAAAATGCTATATCAGCCATAATAGAAAGTCAATATCTTTCTCCATAATAAATTTTATTTTCTCATAATCCTCCCCGCTTTACTTTGGTGCTCGAATCGGTTTATAATCGGCAGCGGATTTTTCACTTAATTCAGAAGGACTGATAAAGCGGCGGGAGGCTTCATGGAAAGCTTGAACGGCAAAGGCGCGGTGATAACCGGCGCGAGCAGGGGCATTGGCAAGGCAATCGCGACAGCACTCGCGCGGGAAGGAATGGACTTGGTCCTGGCGGCACGTGGGCGGGACGCCCTAAATGAACTGTGCGTGGAACTGACGGAGAAGCACGGGGTAAAGGCGCACCCGGTAGTTTGCGACGTGTCGAAGCAGGCGGACCTGGAAAAGCTTGCGTCAGTGGCGATAAAGAAGCTTGGCCGTGTGGACGCGCTGATAAACAACGCCGGGGTATCCAGCCAGTACTTGTTTCATAAGCAGCCACTCGAGGACATCCCGATGCTCATGCAGACGAACTTCTTCGGCTACGTGATGCTTACGAGGCTCCTCATCAACCACATGGTGGAAAACGGCGGCGGCTCCATAGTAAACATCGTATCCGGCTCCACGCTCGTTGATCCGCCGCCTAAGACATTCATCGTTTACAGCTCCCTTAAATGGGCGCTCCGCGCATTCACCAAGGGGCTTTTCTGGGAGATGCGCGACTACAATATAAAGGTTACCTCGCTCCTCCCCGGAGTGACGGACACCTCGCTTACGGGAAACCTCGACCCCAAGACCATCGAGCCTTCGCGCCTGATGACGACCGAGGCAATAGAGAGGGCGGTGGTATTCGCCCTCACCGTGCCGAAGAACGTCTGTCCGCTGGAGATATCCGTAATCAACCAGCAGACACCGTGGAAGATACCTGTAATCCCATACAGACAGGACCACCCGAAATAGGGGCCGGGGATCAATCGAAACGATCAAGGCAGATTGCGTCCCGGTAGCGTCCCCGGACCATCCGCTGAACTGGGAACCGGTGGCGGGAATGGCTGTCAATGTAACCTGCGTGCCCGGAGTGTACGGCCCCGGCGCGGAGAACGTTAGTTATTTTGTCAAATTATGCATTGGGACTCATTTTTGATTGACAATGCCATCCCGCGAGAATATAATTAACAACCTCCGAAACAGGCAGTCTTTTTATATCTCCCCCTGCCCCTCTTAATCTTTAAAGAGTGGGGCAAAAATTAAAGAAAGGAAGCGCCTTTCCTTGATGGACCGGGAAAGGTTTTTTTTATGATGAAACCAGAAGAGATAAGAAATATCGCAATAATCGCCCACGTCGACCACGGGAAAACTACTCTCGTAGACGCGATGCTCTGGCAGAGCGGCACGTTCAGGGATAACCAGGCAGTGGCGGTGCGCGTGATGGACAGTATGGACCTGGAGCGCGAGAAGGGCATCACCATAATGGCCAAGAATACCGCCGTCCATTATAACGGGATAAAGATAAACATCGTTGACACCCCCGGCCATACCGATTTCGGCGGAGAGGTGGAACGGACGCTGAAGATGGTGGACGGCGTGATGCTCTTAGTGGACGCATCCGAAGGGCCGCTCCCCCAGACAAGGTTCGTCCTTAAGAAGGCGCTTGAATGCAGGCTGTCCCCCATCGTGGTGATAAACAAGATAGACCGGCCGGACTCCCGCATCCAGGAGGTCTTAAACGAGGTGTACGACCTGTTCATCGACCTGGACGCCTCGGAGGAGCAGCTCGAGTTCCCGGTGCTTTATACAAACGCCAAGACGGGGGTTGCAAAGACGTCGCCGGACGGCGAGGGAGAGGATTTAAGGCCGCTCTTCGACGAGATAATCAAAACCATACCCGCGCCCGCGGTTGATTTCACCGGGACCCTCCAGTTGCAGGTGGCGTCGATCGACTACTCCGATTACGTCGGCCGCCTGGGGATTGGAAGGATATTCTCCGGGACGATAAAAAAAGGCGAGCAGGTATCGCTTTGCAAGCTGGACGGCTCCGTCCAGACCGGTAAAATTACCGCGCTCTATACCTACAACGGCCTTGCAAGGTCGGAAGTGGACGAGGCTTACGCCGGGGACATCGCGGCCATTGCCGGTCTCGAAGACTTCACCATCGGCGAAACCATTTCAAGCATTGAGAACCCCAAGGCCATGCCGCCCATCACGGTGGACGAGCCGACTCTCTCCATGAACTTCTGCGTCAACAACTCTCCGTTCGCGGGCAGGGAAGGCAAGTTTATCACGAGCAGGAACATCAAGGAGCGGCTGGAAAAAGAAATACTCTATAACGTCAGCGTCCGCATCGAGCCGACGGACACCACGGATACCTTCAAGGTGTCCGGGCGCGGAGAGCTTCAGCTCGCGATACTCATCGAGACCATGAGACGCGAAGGGTTCGAACTGGCCGTGTCGAGGCCTGAGATAATAGAAAAAAAGATCGACGGAGTGCGCTCCGAGCCTTACGAGCTCCTGCTGGTGGACGCGCCGGAGGAACATATCGGCGTGGTTACGCAGAAGCTTGGAGTGCGAAGAGGCAAGATGATGAAAATGGTGAACCACGGCACGGGCCGGGTGCGGATGGAGTTCGAGATACCCTCCAGGGGCTTAATCGGCTTCCGTTCTTCTTTCCTGTCCGACACACGCGGCACCGGCATAATGAACACGCTCTTCATCGGGTACAGGCCGTGGTCCGGCGATATATCCGGACGCTCCACAGGCGCGCTTATCGCGGACAGGCGCGGCAAGGCCACCGGCTACGCGATATTCAACCTTCAGCCCAGGGGCGAGATATTCATAGAGCCTGGCCTGGAAGTCTATGAGGGCATGATAATAGGCGAGAACGCGAGAGAAGACGACATGGGCGTGAACGTCACGAAGGAGAAGAAGCTTACGAACATGCGCGCTTCCGGTTCCGACGACGCCCTCCGGCTTGTGCCGCCGCGCAAGATGAGCCTTGAGCAGGCGCTGGAATTCCTTCGGGAGGACGAACTGGTAGAGATTACGCCTGTTTCGATACGCCTTCGGAAGAAAAAAGTGGACAAGAAGATACTGGCGAGATTCTAAATTACTTCATCACCTTCATGGCGTCCAGCTTTTCCTGAAGGAAAAGCTGGAAATAGCCGCCGTGTTAAAAAAAATCCGCCGGCCAGTTTCGTGCTGATCACTTCCAAAAGCTTTCACCTGACTTGGGAGGGAGGTGAAATGCCAAGGGATTCGCTCTAGCCGGGGAAATCCTAAGCTGCCTGATTTCCAGTCCTCTATAATACTCCTTTGCCCTCGACAAAAGTCTGCACTTCCATTATGCTGTCGCATGGGATGCGCAGTCTCGCTGAAGAAGCGCGTCGTCTATGGAAAGCCTGTCTCCGGGCGCTTTTTATAACCGAGTACATGCACTTTTCGTCAATGTTGGAGAAGGAATACTCCGCATGAGCACTTCCACTCCTTCCCTGGCGGAAGTATGTTTCCATGGATAACATATATGAAAATAAACGGATTTCCACAAAAAATACAATTTCCTGCAAACATATCCCCGCTCAAGTTCGGCATGACCTGAACAGCTTGCACCTGCTCGGGCAGTGAGTGAAACAAGGTCTTCTGATTGCCCGTTTCCATGCCGCCTCCCTACTTAATAAAAATATACCTTTCGGGAGCGGTTTGGTCAAGCTGAGGCATACGGATTATGAAGAAAAAATATTTATTGCATCTCCCAGCCTCTCGCGGGCCAGCCGGGAGTTCCTGCCCAACCTCATAAGCGGCGGAATTTTTGCGGGATGCGTCATAAAATACACAATAAACCGCCCCCAACGCAGCTTTCCTTCGCGCATGAGGAGGTTGAAATCTACTGGCAGGTCCTCGTCCAGGCCGTCGGATATCGCTCGGATGGAGATAAACGGGACCCCCGCCTCAATGCTCCCACGGGCTGCGCCGCCGGACTCCATATCGAGCGCGATGGCCCCGCTCGCCCTGGCTATTTCCTTTTTTTCCAGCGAGGTGATTACCGTTTTGGAGGCCGCGACGAACTTCCCCGTGCGGCATCTGATTTTTGAGACTGCGTCTATCAGGCCGGGGTTGCATGGAAGGGTATTTAAAGCAGAAGAAGCGGTTACGATTTCCACCGCGCCGACTATGTCTCCGGGAGAAAGCTCATGGGTAAGTGACGCGGAAAGGCCGACCGAGACGTACGCGCGCGCATTGGGGAAGAGGCCGAGGATTTCTTTAGCGGTCTTATATGCCCGTTCCTCGCCGATTCCGGAGACGGCCAGCACCGCCGGACTCCCGCCTATCTCGCCTTCAAAATAGCCGTGCCCGGCAGGGTGGAAATTGCCGCGCTTCCTTATGCCTGCAATTTCAAAAGGGAAAGCCCCGGTGAAAATTATCATACGGCTTGGTCATTTCCCGAATATTTTCCTGTACGTCCCCTTCTGCCGGTTCTCCAGGCGCACTTCCTCCGTCCGGGTGCGGCCGCGGGCAACGATGGAGTTGTAAGAAGAGAGCGCCCACAGCGGGAAATACTTGCTGTACATGTGGTAGCGGAGGTAGAAGACCCTGGGGAAACCCGTCCCGGTGTAATCTTCCTCGTCCCAATACCCGTAGCTGTTCTGGGCGCCGAGGAGATATTCTATCCCGCGCTTGACTTCATGCGAGGCGGCCTCGCCCGCGGAGATAAGCCCTATCAACGCCCAGGAAGTCTGGGAGACCGTGGAGCGCCAGTCTTCGGCGTGCGGGTCGCGGTACGTGTCGCACGACTCGCCCCAGCCGCCGTCCTCGTGCTGGCGGCTCTTAAGCCACCTGACGGCCTTGCGGATGTATTCCTTGTCCATGTCTTCGCCGATCAGCTTAAGGCCGGCCAGTACGGACCACGTCCCGTAGATATAGTTCACGCCCCAGCGCCCGTACCATGAGCCGTCCTGCTCCTGTTCCCTGAGGACGAAATCGTGCGCCGCCTTTGCGGGGCCGTAGGAGAGGTCAAGCCCCATAAGACCCATTATCTCAAGCGCCCGGCCGGTAAGGTCGGACGTGGATGGGTCCAGGAGCGCGCCGTGGTCGGCGAATGGGATATGGTTGAATATCAGCTTGTTGTTGTCCTTGTCGAACGCGCCCCAGCCGCCGTCGCTGCACTGCATTTTTATGAGCCACTCGAAGGCGGCGGTGATGCGGCGGAGCTTCTTTTCCTCCTCGAAGGTCTTTACCTTCAGGAGCGCGAGGAGCACCATCGACGTGTCGTCGTTATCGGGGTAGAACTCGTTCTCGAACTGGAAATACCAGCCGCCCGGGTCGGCGTCCGGAACCTTCACCTTCCAGTCCCCCCTGGTGGAGGTCTGCTTTCGGAAGAGCCAGTCCGCCGCATGGCGGAAGCTCCCGTGGTCCGCTGGGAGGCCAGACTCAAAAAGCGCGTTCATGGCGATGGGCGTGTCCCAGACCGGCGAGGCGCAGGGCTGGAGGTACATCGACTCCCCGTCTTCCAGTTCCACCTCCAGGTCCTCGATGGATTTAAATGCCTGTTCGAGCAAGGGGTCACCGTCCGGGTGGCCGATCAGCTTCAGCGCCACCACGGAATTGGCCATCGCCGGGTATATGCCGCCAAGTCCCCCCTCGCCCTTCATCCGCTCCGCCATCCATTTATACGCTTCAGTGAAGCCCTTCGCCCGGAGGGCCTTGTTGGCGTGCTTCTCATAGAACCGGAGGAAGCCGTCCAGCGTGATGAATATGTTCTTCCAGGTAAGAAACTTTTCCTCTTTGATGAAACGCGGGTCTCTCTCTCTGCATTTCTCCCAGTCGTCTTCGCGCTGGAATAGCTCGGAGAGGCCAAGCTCGGGCGGGAGCTCGTAGACAGGCTTCTTGTCGAATATCAAAAGGAGCGGGACAATGACCGTCCTGGACCAGTAGGACACCTCGTAGATATTGAAATAGAACCAGGTCGGCAGGAGCATTATCTCCACCGGCATGCAGGGTACCCCGTCCCAGGGGTACTGCCCGAACATTGCCAGCGTTATCTTCGTGAAAACGTTCGCGTGGATCAGCCCGCCGCGTTTCAGGACGTTCTCACGCGCCAGCGCCATGAACGGCTCGTCGGGCGAGACTCCCGCGAGCTTTAACGCGAAATACGTCTTTATGGTTGCGGACAGGTCGGAGGGGCCGCCCCTGTAGATATACCAGCCGCCGTCCTCCATCTGTATGGACTTCAGATAATTGGCTATCCGCTCTTCCTTCGCCTCGTCCACGCGGCCAAGCAAGCGGCGGAACATGAGGTATTCGGCAGGTATAGTGGCATCGGCCTCGAGCTGGTCCACCCAGAACCCCTCGACAGGGTCCTGGACGCCAAGAAGATACCTCATAGCCTTATCTACCGCGCCTTCGACCTCTGTCTGAGAGATCCTGCCGCCGGTCCCGTTCAGATAAGACCTCCTGGCTATCCTTTCGTCCATACCTTCCCCGTCCCCCTTACGATAATTCCTCATATTTTTTAAACAGTTGGATTCGTCCATGAAACTGGACAACCGTTCAAATTATACTTCTTGATACCCTTATGTCAAGTGAAGTTCCACTTGACAAGCTCCACAACGTCCTTGAAACTTTTACCTACTTCCTCCACCGCCGTCGGCTCGACTCCGCAGTGCATCATGCAGTCGCGGCAGCGCGGGTCTTTCCTCTCCACGAATTTATCCCACTGCGTGTCCTCGATAAGCTCGCGAAATGTCTTGTAATGACGGTCGGTTATGAGATAGCAGGGACCCTTCCAGCCCTGGGGGCCCACAGTAACGCTGCCCCAGGGGGTGCATTTCAAGTTCCGCTCGCCGGCCAGGAACCGCATGTAAAGCGGAGTATTGACGAAGCGGTATTTCCCGGCCATCTTGAACACGGTCTTGAACTTCTCCCAGCTCTCTTCCCGCGCCAGGAATATGTCATTCTCTACCGCGTCATAGGAGAAGCCCGGCGTGACCAGGAACCCGTCCACACCGAGGGCCGTGAGCCTTTTGAAAAGCTCCTCGATCTCCTTTACGTCCGACTCTTTGTAGAGCGTGGTATTTACAATCAGGCGATGGCCCCTGGCCTTGGCGTCGGAGATAGCCTTGGTCTGGATGTCGAATATCCCTTTGCGGCCCCGCGTCATCTCCTGCGTCTTTTCCAGGCCGTCTATGGATATTGTAAACGTCAGGTACGGAGACGGGGTGAACTTATCCAGCGAGTCCGAGAGCCTGAGCGCGTTCGTGCAGAACTGGACATGTCTTTTTATGGCTATCAGCTCTTTCACGAGCGGCCCGATCTCCGGGTATATAAGCGGCTCTCCGCCGCAGATGGAGACCACCGGCGCGCCGCACTCCTTTGCCGCGTCTATGCACTGCTTCAGGGTCATCATGTCCTGGAGGGTGTCTTTATACTCCCTTATCCTCCCGCAGCCAATGCAGGCGAGGTTGCATAGATGGAGCGGCTCCAGCATCATCACAAGCGGGAATTTTTTTACCCCCTTGATTTTGTTTTTGATAATGTACTTCGTCATTGAGACGTTCAACTGCACGGGGTGACGCATTAATAACTACCTCCTGCTGATAATAAACGGCTGTTACTCGCCCCCGCCGCCCGGGGCAACCATTGACTCGGATTCTTCCTTGTTCTGCAACTTCTTCAGCAGTTCCGCGTAAGACGAAGACCTGATTATCTTATTGAACTGGATCCGGTAGTTGTTCACCAGGGAGACGTTCTCGATGACGATATCGTACACCCACCATTGCCCGTTCTTCATCATCATCTGGTAATTGACGGGAATCTCCTCGTGCCGTTTCGTGATTATCCTGGAGTCCACCGTAGCATGGTCGCCGTCTATCTTTTCGCTGTTATAGACGACTTTTTCGTTGGTGTACCCCTCTATCCTGTTAATGTAGGAACGCTCCAGGAGGTCGGAGAAAAGTTTCACGAACTGGTCCTGCTCCTTTGGAGTCCGCTGACGCCAGAAGGTCGCCAGGGAACGCTTCGCCATCTCCCTGTAATCGAAGACGGTCTCGGCCGTGGCCATTATCTTAGCCCTTCTCTGCGCTTCGTGGGCGGGGCCTTTCAGCTTCGGGTCTTTCAATATATCGATCACCCTGTCCGCAGCATTCTTCACCCTCTCCGTCGGCGCCCCGGCGAACGCGCTTCCTGCAAACGCCATTATAAACATGGCAGATAAAACCGCCAGATAAATTTTCATTTTCATTTCTGCTCTCCTTTCATATCCTTCTCCATTTTCTCCATTGACTTCATCGGGTCCTGGTCCACGGTATATGGCACTTCGGAGGCGTCTTTGCCGGTCGCGTGGTCCAGGTTCGCGACTGCCATCCGTTGATTAAATATAGCACGGAAGTAATCGGCGCGCAGCCTCCCGTAAGCGCTCACGGAGTCCGCGATGTCCCTGGCCTCGCCGACGCCAAGGTCGAAATTGGAAAGGGACGCCACTACCCATTGTTTCGACTTCGCGTACGCGCCGTTAAGCGACTTTATTTCACTGTCGGCCTCCACCAGTTGAAGGTATGCGTCCTTCACCTGGAAGGGCACACCGCCCATGGCGTAAAGCTGCTTCATCTGGAGCTTCATGTATTCCGCTTTGGCCTCGGCCACCCGCCCGCTCCTGATACCGAAGTCCAGCCCCCACTTAAACCCTACCACCGCGCCGCCGTATGCATGGTTGAACTCGTCCGTGATATAGGGGTTGTTCAAATGGTCCCTGTTCGTGGCGCCCGCGAGGGAATAAAGGCCCGCCACAAATACCTGCGGGAAGTAGTCCGCATATTCCGCCTTTATCAGGGACTCCTTCGCCGCCAGTCCTTCCTTCAGTTGAAGAAACTCAAGCCGTTCCTTCATAGCCATATTCTTATAGAAGTCGTAGTCCTCTAAATTTACCTGGGCCGGCTCCAGGAACTCGTCCTTTATATCTATGTCCTTGTCCATATTATTGGTGAGGAGCTGAAGGCCGAAGTACGCCTTGTTTATTCCCTGGTCCGCCATCGCCGTATATTTTTCCAGTTCGCCCTGGTACGTCTGGAGTTTGTAAAGGTCCACCTGGTCCACGTTCGGCGCGCCCGCGTTGAGCTGGCGGTTGACCTTGTCCGTGGACTTGTCCAACTGCTCCTTTATGTCGGTTAGGAGGCCTTTCAGCTCCCGCCCGAGGAGCAGGCCGTAGTACGCCTCCTTCACCTGCAATGCGACCTCGGTGGCCTTTAGCCTTGCCCCGGCCTCGTACGCCTTCACGGCGTGGCCCGCGGCGTCCCGGTAAGATTGTATTTTTCCGAATGTATAGATAGGCTGGATGAGGACGACGTCGGCATTGCCGAACACGCCGTCATATGAGGGCTTATTTATGTTGGTGGTGCTCTCGGGGTTGCCGAATCTGCCTTCAAGGAGCCTGGCGCGCGGGGATAGGCTCCCGTATGCGGTTAAATCAATTGTGGCGAACCGGGAGGCGTCGGCCTGCTTCTTCTTGTCGCGGTAAACTTCAGCATCGAGTTCCGATTCCTTTATCTCGGCGTTCACCTTGACCGCAAGCCTTATTGCGTCGTCTAAGGAAAGTACCGTTTTTTCCTTCGAGAATGCGGCAGGTATTGATGTACAAAGGACGAGCGCCACGGCGACCGTGGACAACAGAACTTTAGAAAGCCCGTTATGCATTGAAACCCCCTTTCGATGCAACCGCTAACTCTATACTTTTCCGAATATGTAATTTGCTATAAGGCTCTCGAAATCTATCGCCGACTCCGTCTCATGGAGCGCCCCCCCGGCCGCCATCATCTTGTCTGAGCCTCCGGGAGAAAGAGAGACGTATTTCTCGCCGATAAGCCCCTTCGTTTTTATGGAAGCGATGGAGTCGTCGGATATCTTCACGTTTTGCTTCATCCTCATGACAACCAGCGCCTGGTAGTCTTTGAGCGTTATAGTCGTCACCCTGCCCACCTCGACCCCGGCGATCTCCACGGTGGCGCCCGCCTTAAGCCCTCCGATATTGCTGAACTCCGCCTGAATATTGTAGCCGGTGTTGCCTATGACCTCCAGCTTCCCAAGCTTTATGGAAAGAAATGCCAGCGCGGCAAGGCCCACAAGGACGAAAATCCCCACCAACATCTCTACTCTGTCCCTTCTCATGCCTTCCCTCCGGCTGAAACCTCTTCAGATATGCCCCGCACGAACCGCATCACCTCGGGGACCTGGGAATTTTTTATCTCTTCCGCCGTGCCTATCTGCGCCATCACGCCGCCTGAGAGCATCCCAACCTTGTCCGCGACTTCGAATATCTCCGGTATTTCATGGCTTACGATAATCGCCGTGAAGCCGTAGGTCTTCTTGCTCCATAGAATGAGCTTATGCACCGAGTCCACGAGTATCGGGTCAAGACCCGTCGTCGGCTCATCGAAAAGCACGATCTCCGGCCGCGTCACGAGCACCCGCGCAAATGCCGCCCGCTTCCTCATTCCGCCGGAGACCTCTTCCGGATATTTATGGCCCATGCCGGAGAGTCCCACCTTATCAAGCTCTTCCTCTGCGCGCGCCTTTATCTCGCCCGCCTTCAGCTTCGTCTTCTCCCGAAGCGGAAAGGCGACGTTGTCGTAAATAGTCATCGAATCGAATAACGCCCCGCTCTGGAAGAGATAGCCGAAACGGTCCCGCATCTTATAAAGCGAGGGGCCTTTAAGATCCCGGAGGGAGGCGCCGTCGATTAAAATGTCTCCCGAATCCGCGGCCAAAAGGCGCATTATAACCTTCAGAAGGACGCTCTTGCCCTGGCCGCTCCCTCCGATGACGGCGAATATCTCGCCCTTATCGACGGTGAAAGACACGCCTTTCAGGACCTGCTGAGAGCCGAAGGATTTTTTTAAATTTTTAACTTCTATCAAGAAATCACCGTCTGACTAAAAATTCAGCATCACCGAGTTCAGGAAGTAATCCCACACCAGCACAAGCGTGGACGCCATTACTACGGCGGACGTGGTGGCGCGGCTTACGCCTTCCGCCCCGTGCCCGGTTTTATAACCCTTATAGCAGGACACCCAGGTCATGATGACGCCGAAAGAGAGACTTTTTATCATGCCGTCCGTGATATCCCTTAAATCGACAAAGTCCTGGATGCCCGAGAAATACGTCCCGGGAGAGACCGACAGGAGCTTTACGCCGATTAAATACCCGCCGTAAATTGCGACTACGTTGAAAATCGCGCCCAGAAGCGGGAACGATATCAGCGCCGCGAGCAGGTTGGGCACCATCAGGTACCGAAAGGGCGAGAGCGACATCGCTTCCAGCGCATCCACCTGCTCGGTAATGCGCATGATGCCTATCTCCGCCGACAGCGCGGAACCTGCGCGCCCAATTATCATCAGCGCCGCGAGCACCGGCCCCAGCTCCCGGATAACCGAGAGCGCTATCGCCGGACCGAGATACGCCTCCGCGCCGAACTTCTGTAGTGTGTAGTATATCTGGAGGCCCAGTATCATGCCGGTGAAAGCGCCGGTCAGGACGATGAGCGCAGTGCTCTTTGCCCCCATGAACGCTATCTGGCGGACCACCCTTTTCAGTTTCAGCGGCGGCAGGAACGTCCAATAGAGCGTCGTGGCCAGGAAGAGGAACATATCCCCTATCTCCTGGACGAGGCCAATGACAGCCGCCCCGATCTGTCTCGGAACCTCTAGTATGTAACCCGTTATACTCAAGCCTTGAATAATAATAGCACATACACTTAATGGCAAGCTTTTTTTAACTTACCTTCTTTGCGGGAAAAGAAAGTAATGAAAGAAAAGCTGGACTTAGAAATTGACATACAGGAGCAGTTCCTATAGAATTTGTGCCTTGTGAAGATAATAGACCGCTATATAATAAAGGAACTGATCCCGCCTTTCCTGCTGGGCCTCCTGCTGTTCACTTTCGTGCTCCTGCTGAATAGAATTTTCAAGCTGACGGAGCTTATAGTGACCAAGGGGGTGCCCTTTACAGAGGTTCTAAGGCTCGTCTCTTACATAATGCCCTCGTTCCTCACCCTCACCATACCAATGTCACTCCTGCTCGGTGCGCTGGTGGCTTTCGGAAGGCTGTCCACGGACAGCGAGATAGTAGCCCTGAAGGCTACCGGGTTTTCGCTTTACAGGCTTATGGCGCCGGTCATTGCCTTCAGCGTGATTGCCGCTCTGGTGACGGCGTACTTCTCGCTCTACCTTGGCCCTCAGAAGGCCAGGAATTTCAAGAGAGACGTCTTCCTGCTCGCCCGGACGCATGCGTTCGCAGGGATAGAGGAAGGGGTGTTCAACGATACTTTCAAGAACCTGGTAATCTACGCCAGAAAGGTACCGGCGCCCAACGAGATGAATGGGGTATTCATCTCGGACGAGAGGGACCCGAACGACCCTTATGTCATAATAGCCAACCGCGGGGCACTTGATATAGACCTGTCCACAGGATTGGCATATCTTCACCTTAATAACGGCAGCATCCACAGGAAAGTAAACAAGTCCGGCTCCTATCAGGAGATAAACTTCGACAACAACACGCTGTCCATAGACCTCTACCAGAAGCTCATGGGGGACTCCGAGGCAAACAAAAGGGAAAAGCGGGAGATGTCGATGAACGAGCTCAGGAAGATGGCGAGCCAGACGGCAGGGACCGGAAAGGAAGGGTATGCTCTCATGACAGAGTATTACAAGCGCTTCACCGTTCCCTTAGCCTGCATAATATTCGGATTTTTAGGTCCCCCCCTGGGCATGTTTTCGCGGCGTTCCGGGAAGTCGTCGGGCGTTACAGTCGCTCTTGTTATCTTCACGCTCTATTACCTTATGATGAAAGGCGGGGAGAACATGGCCGCCGCCGGCAATTTCCCGCCCCTGCTCGCCGCGCTCCTGCCAAATGCCGTAATAGCATTGCTGGCGGCCTATTTAGTCGTGTCCGCGAGCAATGAGAAAAATGTTGGACTCCAGGAGCTTAAGAACTTCTACGGCACGCTCGCAAGAGCGGCGGCTTTCAGGAGGAAGAACGGATGAAGATATTAAACCGTTACATCCTGAAAGAATTCAGCCGCTTCCTGGCCATTACGCTTTCGGCCTTTCTGGTCCTTTTCCTGATTGGCGACTTCATAGAGAAGGTGGACGATTACGTGGTGCACAAGGCGCAGGCGGTGGACGTAATCAGCTATATGCTCTACCAGGTCCCGAACATCGCGTTTATGGTCATGCCGTTGGCCGTGCTCCTGTCCACGCTTTTAAGCCTGGGGCTTCTGTCCAAAAACGGAGAGATCATCGCGATGAAAGCGGGCGGATTGCCGCTGCACCGGATAGTGGCGCCGATATTCATTACCGCCCTGGTCCTCTCCGGACTCCTTTTCTGGGCAAACCAGACCGTGATTCCCTATTGCAACGCAAGGGCGGAATACATAAAGCAGGTGAAAATTGAGAAAAAGCCCGCCCGTCCCATGCTGAAACACGACAAGTTCTGGTTCCGGGGGCCCGGCGGAGAGGTGGTCAACGTCGGGCTGGTGGAATTCAAGTCCGGGGCTCCGACCTGCTATGGCGTCACTTTTTATAGGCTGGACAAGGACTTCAACCTCTACCAGCGCGTGGACTCGGAGAGGATGGACTGGGAAGCGGGCAAGTGGGTGCTTTTAAAGGGAATCGCATACGATTTCAAGCCGGGCGGCGGTATACAGATGAAAAAGTTCGACAGACTGGCTATAAACCTTCCCGAGAAACCGGACGATTTCAAGAGGGTGGAACGGCTGTCTGAAGAGATGGATTTCTCAGAGCTCCAGAATTATATAGCAATGCTCCACAGGGAAGGGTACAACCCGGTAAAATATATGGTTGACCTTTATGCCAAGGTATCGTTCACGCTGGCCAACCTGATAATGGTCATCGTAGCCGTGCCGTTTTCGCTCAGGACCTCGCGGAGCGGCGGGATGGCCCTTGGCGTCGCCATCTGTGTCGTCCTCGCCATCAGTTACTGGTTTCTTTATTCCTTCTCCATCTCGCTGGGGCACGCGGGCAGGTTCCCCCCGCTGTTCGCGGCATGGTTCTCAAACGCTCTTTTCTGCGCGTCGGGAATTTACTTGTACATACAGGCGGACAGATAGAAAGCTTAAGCTTCTTCCGATGAAAGACTCTTCCGTTCTCCCTGTTAATTGTAACCTTAATGTACGGCAAAATTGTCTCTTGTAATTATTGCAACTATTACACCAGCCTCATATAGAGCTATACGAAACGAGGATATGTGATTAAAATCGCGGCCATAATCATCCTGACGGCTTTCATCTTTGTCTATGACCTGACCACCCCCCACGGGATGTCCGTTTCTCTTTTGTACCTCATCCCTTTTAGCCTTTCAGGGATGCTCACAGGGAAGAAATTCGCCTTCGCCTTCGCGGGCGTCACGACTGCTCTCGTGATAGCGGGATATTTCCTTGCGGCGGCGCCCAAATTCCCGGTGGTCAGTGAGATTAACAGGTCGCTGACCATCCTGGTGGGGTGGGGGATATTGGTCGCCTTGATGCAGCGGAAGAGAGTCCTTAGTGAGCTTTCCGAGACGAACGCGAGGCTTCAAGCCATATTCGACTGCTCGCCAAACGGCATAATAGCGCTCGACCCGGAAGGGAATGTGCTCGATTGGAACCGCGGCGCCCAGGACATTTTCGGTTACACTCCCGAAGAAATAAAGGGACGCCCTTACCCGATCGCACCGGCAGAGGACTTCCGAAAGAACCTTGATTCAGCGCTTGCGGGAAATACGCTAAAAAACATCGAAATCTCCCGCAGGCGTAAAGACGGCAAAACGGTGCATATACTTCATTCGCACGCCCCGCTCCGGGATGCGGAAGGAGACATTTACGGCGCCTTAGGGATTTTTATCGACCTCACCGAAAAGAAACGGGCCGAAGCGGAAATTGAAAAAGCAAACGCGAAGTTGAAGGCTATATTTGAATGCGCGCCAGTGGCTATAGTAGCGCTCGATCCGGACGGGAACGTCCTCGACTGGAACCGGGGGGCGCAGAAGATTTTCGGCTATGAGCCGCAGGAAGTAATAGGCCGCTTTTACCCGCTGGTCGAAGAAGACGCCGACGAGTTCAAAAAGCTCCTGGCGGGGTATAGCGAAGGGAAATCGATCGCGGGCATCGAGGTTACGCGCAGGAGAAAAGACGGGACAAAAATTCAAGTACTCCTTTCTTCCGCCCCTCTCAAGGATGCGGGTGGGCAGGTTATCGGCGTACTGGGAATTTTAACGGACCTCACCGAAAAGAAACGGGCCGAGGCGGAAATTGAAAAAGCCAACGAGATGTTGAAGGCTGTATTCGACTGCGCGCCTGTGGCTATAATAGCGCTTGATCCGGACGGGAAGGTGCTCGACTGGAACCGGGGGGCTCAGAATATCTTCGGTTATGAGGCAAAAGAAGTGATCGGCCGCCCTTATCCCATAGTGGCGAAAAAGGACTTCGATACGCTCAAAAAGAACCTGGATACGCTGTTCGGAGGGAAGCAGATAAATAACATGGAACTTCCCCGAAGGAGAAAAGACGGAAAGATAATACAGGTACTTGGTTCAGGCGCCCCGTTAAGAGATGCGAAGGGACATGTTGTGGGCACCTTGGTGAGTTTTTTCGATTTGACCGAGAAAAAGAAGGCCGCGGCGGATATCGAAAGACTTAATATTGAAGTAGCAGAAAGAGCGATGATTGAACGGGAGAGGGAAGACCTCTCCGCGATGATAATCCACGACCTGAAATCCCCGTTGACCGCTATGATGGCTTATACCGACATGCTTATCGAAAACAGGATCGAAGATAAAAAAGAAGCCTTAAGGATGATCCGGCAGGGCTCTGAAAAAATATTGGGGATGGTGGAAGATTACCTGATCGTTTACAGGTCTCATGCGGTCAAGCTCGAGCTTCAGATGATGCCCGAGGAAATCGTAAATATTTTAAGAGGTCTTGAGAAGGACTTCCATGCGTTGGCTGAAAAAAAGTACATCCGCCTGAATTTCGCCTTCGCGGACTCGCCCAAGGCGGTAATTGATAAAAAACAGTTCAGTCGAGCAGTATCGAACCTCGTCGAAAACGCCATCAAATTTACTCCGAGGGGCGGGTCAATCACGTTATCCGTGGAGGCGTCAGAGAGCGATTTTACCGTCTCCGTAAGCGATTCCGGCCCCGGAATAATGCCGGAGGAGCAAGATGATATCTTCCAGAAGCATTACCGTTCCAGCATGGCCATGGGCACCAAGGGCGCGGGCCTGGGCCTGGCAATAGTAAAAGCAATCGCGGAGGCCCACGGCGGGAAAATCACTTTCGAGAATAACGCCGGCTCGGGGAGCACTTTTAAGCTGACAATCCCTCTCCGTCAGGAATATGCGGAATAACCAGATTGCCGCTTGGGAGCCAAGCGTGTCCCTGTAGCCGCCATCAGACGCGCAAGCGGACGCCCCGGATCCCTTTCCTCCCCTCTTTACATTGCAAAAGCTTCCTCTTCCGGCTTGTAAAGCTCGGCCTTGGTTATGATGACGTCACAGGGCGCGCCATTGATTATCTTGTCCACGTTCCTGCCGAAAAGCATATGCTCCAGCCTCGATTCGTCGTGGTGCCCGAGGACTATCAAATCCACCTCTTTCTCCCTGGCCACCCGGAGTATCGCCTTCACGGGGTCTTCATTCGATACGACCTCGACCTCTTCGATATCCAACCTGTTTCTTAGCTCCCTGAGTCTCGCGGCCACGAAATAATCAAGGTCCTTTATCGCCTCCGTGCGCAGGACCTCCAGGTCTTTTTTATAGAGTACGCCGCCGGGGCTATCGAATATCCTCGGTATCTGCCTGTAGACGTTAAGCACATACAGCCGACCCCCGAAGGCCTCGGCCTGGGCCACTGCTTTCTGGAGCGCCTTTTCCGAGGACGCTGAGAAGCTTATGGGAACAAGTATCTTGTAGTCTTTCATCCTTAAACCTCCTTAAATATCGAACCCCGGATTCGCCTCCGGTTACGCCGCTTTCCTTGTCGCCTCGATTATAAGTGGACGGACGAGACGGAAGAAGTCCGTGTAGGTCATCCTGATAGCCTCGTGGTGCGTCCCTGCGTTGAACACTATATTTTTATCATCCCGGAGCGCGCTGTCGGCATAGACCGGCAGTCCGTAAAGGTTCCCGAAAGGCGGCATCGCCCCCGCCTCGCAGTCCGGAAATATCTTCTTTATCTCTTCCTCGGTCGCAAGTGCCACCATCCTGAAGCCTAAATCGGCCCGGAGAGCCGCCACGTCCACCCGCCTGTCCGCCGGGAGGACGGCCATCAGGTAGCCCGTGTCGCTTTTCAATATCACCGACTTCACCAGGTTTTTGCCGCTTACGTGCATGGTCGATGCTATCTCCTGCGCGGTATATGCCTCACCGTGCCGGAGAATCTCGTAGCGCACCCCGCTGTCATCCAGGTATTTTTTAAGTTTTTCGGTTATCATATCCATTCTCCACTATAATTTTTTAGCCGCCGTCCGATCAAGAGAAAATCTCCCGCCGCCCTTTATTGCCAGGGCGATTGCCGCCGCGAACGCCAAAATATGATACTCGAAACCTTCCTTACCCGCGGACATCCGGCCGAACCAGTTCATGAAAAAACCGTTCTGCCAGTGCACCATGTATACCGCGACAACCATCACCACCGCGATCCCTAAAGCTGAAATGCGCGTCAGGAACCCTATTACCAGGAAAAGCCCGCCCAGGAATTCGGCGGCAATGTCGAGCGCCGCAAAAAATGGCGGGATTCCCATCCCGGCAAACATCTGGAAGGTGCCGGAAAGCCCCGGCCCTCCGAACAAACCCAGGACCTTCTGCGAGCCGTGTGCCAGGAATACAATTCCCAGCGCGAGCCTTAAAACAAGCATCGACCAGGAGTCCTCGGTTATGAACAGTTCTCTCAGCACCTGTTACCACCCCCTTATGTAATTTTATCACTAACAGGATAAATTTGCAGTGCCGCACGGGTGGGATTACAGCGGCAAAAGTGATATACTTATAAATAGATAATGGTTTATGAGGTGCGGAAATGAAGCACAACATGGGTAAGACGGAAAAGCTGGTCCGTCTGGTCGGCGGACTGGTCTTCTTTATCATCGGCTGGCTTGTCCTTAAAGGCTACACGTTGTTGATATCAGTGGTCACCGCTACGACGGTCATCGGCTTTATCCTGGCCTTCGCGGGGGGTGTGGTGTTCCTGACTGGGTTAGCCTCCTGGTGCCCTTTAAACGCGCTCTTCAAGCATAATTCTTGCGAAGCCTGCAAGATTGGAGAAAGCCACAGGCACTTGCCGGTATAAGGTTAAAAAGACGAGAACGGGGCGGCGACGGGGAGCCCTGATATTGTTTTTAGTCGGGGCGCTGGCGGATTGCGCCGTACAGAAGTGTTTCCCCACAATCTTATTTGCTTATTCGCTTGATTTTATCGCCGTCAAGTGATATAAATCATGGGACTGAAACTCTTATTTGCAATAAGTCTGAAAAGTTGAACGGAAATAACAAAATGAACAAGAATTCGATATCCGTCGTCATACCCTGCTTTAATGAATCCCTGACTATCTATAAAAATATTGAACAGATTAAGGACTATCTCGAAACGAGATTTTCCCGTTATGAGATTATCGCCGTGAACGACGGAAGTGTGGACGATACCCGGGAAGAGCTGGAGAGGCTCCGGAACGATTTTGGAATATTCATAATAAACAAGAAAAAAAATGAAGGCAAAGGCCGCGCGGTAAGAGACGGGGTCGCGGCGAGCCAGTTCGATTTCGTATTGTTCCTTGACGCCGACCTTGCCATTCCCATCGAGGAGCTGGCTAAATTTATGGACGAAGCCGAATCCGGGATGGATATGGTCATTGCTTCCAGGTTCGTGCCCGGGTTGAAGATAATCAAGCCCGTCCTGTGGTACAGGAAGATAATGGAACGGACATTCCGCGTGATAAGGATGGTTATAATAAATAATTACCAGGTAAAAGACACGCAGTGCGGTTTCAAGCTCTTTCAGGGGAAGTGCGCCAGGAAGGTCTTCCCGTTACTCAGCATCGAGAGGTTTGCGTTCGACGCCGAGATCGTATTTATTGCCCGCAAATTGAATTTCAAGATCAAGGAACTGCCCATATCCCTGCAAAATCCAGAAAGGTCAAGTATCCGTATATTCCGCGATTCTCTTAATATGTTGATTGACCTTTTAAGAATCCGCTGGAACGACTTGAATAGCGTTTATGCCGGCGAGCCAGCCAAAAAAATGATGGTCCAGACGGAACAAGTCATTGAGGAAGACCTGAACTAGCCCTCCCCCGCCTGAAGCCTCTCCTGAATAATTCTTGACTTATTTTTTTAAAAGCCTGTATAATAGCGAAATTAAAGGCAAAATGCATGAAATTTAAAAGTCTTCGCACCAGGATTACCGTCTGGACGATTACCGCTATGCTTCTGATCCCCGTGTTCGTGGGGATGGTTATAGTCGTGAAGCAATTCGCGCTCGCCTCTCAGTTCTCCAAGACCATTAACCAATCCGACAGGATAGTCAAAACGACGCTCGTCCGCGACATGGAACAGGCCATGATGGTCAACCAGCTTGACGGGGTAAAGTCCGTCCTGCAGAAGTTCTCGGGCTTTGAGGGCGTACGGAGCGTGAGCCTTATCAACTCCCGCGGGGAGCAGGTCATTTCCATCGGGGACAAAACGCCGAGGATAGATCCCTATCAGATGGGCGAAGTCCTTGGCAAGGGGTTGGAAATAACCTCTTTCTCGCACGAAGGCGAAGACTCGGTGCGGCTTTTGGCCCTGCCCATAATGAACAAGGGGAAATGCCGCAGCTGCCATGCGCAGGGGCAAGTGAACGGGGCGTTGATTATCAAGCAGCGCTCGGTGGACGTGATGTCCGAGACACGGTTCCTGGTCGCAATAATGCTGATATCGCTTTTAGTGGCCACGCTTGCCGCAGCCATTACTCTGTTGACCCTGCTTTCCAGGAACGTAGTGGGGCCTCTCCGGGAACTGTCAAAGGCCACGGAACGAGTGGGGCAGTGCGACCTGGACCTCCGGGTGCCTGTTCAGGGCGAAGGCGAGGTGGGTGAACTGGGCCAAGCCTTCAACCGGATGATTAAGGACCTTAAGCGTTCGAGAGACGAGGTCGAGGATAGAAGCAGGCAGACCCGCGAGGCCTGCGAGTCTATGCAGGCGGCGCAGAAGAAGCTGATGCAGTCCGAGAAGCTGGCGGCTGTCGGGACGCTTGTGGCAGGCATCGCGCATGAAATAAACAACCCCACCGGGATAATCTCCTCCCGCGTGGACTGCATGTTATGGGAAGGGACTCCTGAAGGCCAGCTCAAAGACGACCTCATGGTGATAAACAGACAGGCAGCCAGGATCGCGGAAATAACCCGGTCCCTCCTTACATTTGCGAGACAGGCTCCGACAGACATGGGGCCGGTCGACGTAAATGCTATAGTGGAAGACACGATATTCCTGGTCATGAAGCAGTTTTTAAAAGAGAATATCCAGATAGAAAAACATCTATCCCCGAAATCCCCCAAAGTGAACGCAAACATGAACCAGCTTCAGCAGGTGCTCTTGGACCTTCTTAACAATGCGCGCGACGCGATGCCGCTCGGAGGTACGATAATAATCGCGACCGCCCAGTCCGGAGACAGGGTCGAGATAACGTTTGCCGATACCGGAGAGGGTATCCCGGATGAGATTCTTGACAACATCTTCGACCCGTTCTTTACCACGAAAGAAGTCGGCAAGGGCACCGGGCTGGGCCTTTCGGTAAGCTACGGGATAATCCAGGATTTCGGCGGCAGTATAGAGGTGGAGAGCAGGGCCGGGGAAGGCACCCGGTTCAACATAACCCTGCCGGGGCTCAAGGAGGAAGCTTGGACGAAGAGCGTGGCGTAAAAGTCCTGGTAATAGACGACGAAGCGGACATGCTTGAGAGCTGCACCCGCATCATCCGGAGGCTGGGGTACGAGTGCATTACCATCCAGGACTCCTCCGGGGCGGCTGAGGTAATCGGACGACAGATGCCTTCGATCGTGCTTACAGATTTCGCCATGCCTGGCTTAAACGGCCTGGACATTCTCCGGCTCTGCCAGGAAATAAATCCGGACGGAATGGTTATCCTCATCAGCGGATATGCCACTATCCCTAACGTTGTCGAGGCGATGAAGGAAGGCGCATTCGACTATCTGGCCAAACCCTTTTCCGCCGATCAGCTAAAGGTGGCGCTGGAACGGGCGGTAAGGCATCGTTGTCTCGCTGAAGAGAACCGTTATCTGCGAACTCAGCTCGCCCAGGTCCACGGCCTTGATAATATGCTCGGATCGTCGCTCGCCATGCGAAAAGTATTCGACACCATCAGAAAGGTTTCCATGACCGATACCAACATCCTGGTTTACGGCGAGTCGGGAACCGGTAAAGAGCTGGTAGCCAGGAGCATACACATCAACAGCAACCGGAAGGATAAGCCTTTCGTACCGGTTGACTGCGCGTCGCTTCCGGAGAACCTTCTGGAGTCGGAGTTGTTCGGCTATGAAAAAGGCACCTTTACGGGAGCAGACTCGACTAGGCCCGGGCTTTTGGAATTTGCAAATGGAGGAACTTTTTTCCTGGACGAGATAGGCGAGATGGGGATGAACCTTCAGGCGAAGCTTCTGCGGGTCCTGCAGGAGAGGCAGTTCAGGCGGGTCGGCGGCAGGAAAATGATCGACGTCGATATACGTTTAATTGCCGCTACGAACCGCGACCTGGAAGAAGGTGTAAAGAATGGGACTTTCCGGGAGGACCTGTACTACAGGCTGAACGTTATAAGCATAAAGCTTCCTCCGCTTCGGGAGAGGGTGGGTGATGTGCCCATGCTGGCGGACCATTTCTTAAGAGAGTTCACAAACTCTTCCCAGGGCGGCCCCACGGGTATCGCGCCCGAATCCATGAAGCTCCTGGAGGAGTACGGATGGCCGGGAAACGTGCGGGAACTCCAGAATGTCCTCTCGCGTGCCGTGACCCTCTGCACGGGCGAAATAATCGTTCCCGAAGACCTCCCGGAGCACATCCGGAACTCTGCGAAGCGACAAGCGCCCGCAATAGAGGGGCTTTCTTTCAAGGAATCCAAGAAGCTCTGGCTGGTGGATTTCGAGAAGGAATACCTCTCCGACCTTTTGACCAGGAACGGGAACAATATCTCACGCGCGGCAAAAGAGGCGGGGATAGACCGAAAGACCATCCACCGCCTCTTAAACAAGTACAAACTGAATGCTTGAGCCTCAGTTATAGTTTACTTCCACCTCCTCGGCCTCGGCCGATATCTCATCCTTAATATTGCACTTGGGGGTATAACGCCTGTAAAGAGCCTTGGCCGCGGCGTCTATGTCCTCCTTCGTGTAGAGATAGGCGAACCGAAACTGGCAACCCCCATCCTTTAATTCCGCCGTGATGCAGGAGCCCTCCGCCGAAGTGACGTGCTCCAAAAGCCGCATCTTCAGGCTGTCCGCCTCGCCGACGTAAAAAGGCTTCAGGCTTCCATCCTTCTGCATCTTCGAGATCTTGTAAATCCCGGATTTGTCATCCACCTTGCCCCGTATGACTTTTTCATCCACCGGAAAATATCCCTGCCAATCCAGCTGGAGCTTCCGCATATTTGCGCCTCCTCCTCGTTGTTCTTACTTAAAATTTATCACAGGAAGAGTAGCGGTGCAAGGAGGAGGCTAATTTATCACGCCCGCGTCTATGAGCAGGTTGAATTTCAGCACGGTATTAACGTCCGTCCCATTCCTTATCTCCACCTCAGCCGCGTATTTTCTGGCCGGCAGGTCAGTATCCGCCGTGGAGAGGCTAATCAACCCTGATCCGGTCGAGGCATTTGTCACATACGTGGTTATATCTCTCGGTGAAAGTGCGTATATGATGTCAGCCGGCGTCGCCTTCGCCCCGAACCAGACCGTCCAGCCCGTCAAATCTTTCCCTATGGAATAAGGGATTGCCACCGAGTCCCCGCGCGTCACATGGACGTCCCTGCCCTGGGCGACAGTCTCATAGGACGCCGCACCCTGGAACGGCAGTACATTCACGTTCCCGGCGGCATCCCAGGCTCCCGTGCCATGTTTGGAGGAAAGGTATTCGTCGATGCTGGTAGAATTGACGTATGCATTGCCTGTGAGCGTCCGTGCGCCGTTATTCCACACCGTTGATGCAACCGACGATGCTGAAGGTAAATTATTTACAGACGTCTGCGAAGCTCTACTTGACACCTGCGCATCGAGGTTACTTAAGCGAGAATCCGTTGCCAGCAGCGTATTCGTGGGAATGCTTTGAACCGCGCTCTTGAGGCCATGCACTCCCGCGCTGATGTCGCTAAACGTCGGAAGCGCCGCTAGCCACAGTCCGCCCGACATGCGGCTTGATATGGCCATATCAAGATTATTGAGCCTGCTGTCGCCTGATAGAAGCGGGGTCGTTGGAATGGCCGAGATATAAGTGTCGAGATAAGTAAGCCTGTGGTCGGTTGACAGCTCCGGATTCGTCGGAATAGTTGCAACTTTAGCATTGGTGGTATGAACAAAGCCTGTCATATTATTCAGAGTTGTGCGCACGGCGACGAACGCCTGGGCCGCGCCCGACAGGTTGCCGCTTATGTCCGCGAACCGCGGGCCGGATGAAGCGTAATACGTGTCGATGTCATAGAGCCGGACCATCTCGGTGAACGTACCGATTGTTGTGTTGTTGTAATAGTAAATCATCTTGTGGAAGCCCGGCGCGTTCGGGACTCGCGTAGCGGTGTAATCGCCGGTGGACTGGTTGCGAAAACTCCACGACTGCACGATGGACGTGCCATTCCTCCAACTCCTGACGGTGAACTTCGAAAGCGTGCAGTTCGTCCGGGGCGAGCCGTCCGAGTTCCACATCTGTAACGGCTCGCTCATGGTCTTATTCACCGTGAAGTCTGCCAGCGCGCCAATCGAGAGCAGGAGCGTCAGGAGCAGCCCGGCTATGAATAGGTAAGTCTTCATTTTCCCTCTCACTTTATGTACCATTTCCCTTTCGCGTCGTCATAAATGCAGTCGAGCGGCGAGTTCACGGTTGACGTTACAGCGTTTGCTATGTTTCCTGAAGTGCCGGTGGAAAATATCCCGTCAGGGATGATGGTAACCTTCGCGTGCCATCCGGTAACGGGGAGGTTGATGGTGTTGATGGTCGTCGTCCCCGTAACATGGAACATTTGTCCGGTCGGCGTTATCGTGGACGCGCTTGCGACATTATCTCCCCAGCCGGTGTTTACGAAAGGCACCGTGAGCATCTTGCCTGTCGAGTCCATAGTAAAGCCCGGCGTCTGCGTGAGGGACACGGCGGAATAGTTTATCGGCTTGACGCTGAAATGGGTTATCGTCACGCTTGGGTTGGCGTTGCCGTTGCAGGAGATGCCGATCTGCTCCGCTCTCGTCGCCGTGAATGTAGTTGTAAACGTGCCCACCGTGCCGTAGTAGCCTATATACTGGTTGCCGCCTGCAGCTATCATCTGGGCGGATATATTCGTGCCGTTCGCCACTGCGGTGATTGTAAAGGAAACCTGATATTGCTGTCCTGGGACGGTGTAAACGGACGGGTATTCAATCTCCGCCGCTACCGCCCCGGAATGTGAAGCCGTTAACGCCCCGCCTGAAACAGTCCAGCCCGTGGTTGTCGTCCAGCTTCCAGGACTTGCAAAATACGGGTCGGCAAGCATTTCTCCGCCCACGATAGGCGTAGTCCCCGCCGATATGTAAGTCACGCCGCCCGCGACGTTCAAGGCTGCAAGGTTATTAAACGGCGGCGCGTTCGTTACCGGCGAATAAGCCGGAGTATAGGTAAAATCGTCACCAGCATATTGCGGGTTATAGCCCGTGAGCAGTTTCGGCGCATAGTTAATGGGGACGTTTACGCTCGACATGGGGCCGAAAGTGGTGACTCCGCTCCAGTTCGTGAACTGCCCCGTCCCTCTCGCCGTATCGAGCTTGATTGTCTGAGGCTTTGCGTCTTCCGTCCATATCCAGCTTGAGGGATTTCCGCTCGAATCCTTGGCCGTGAGGGTGAAGATGCCGTTTACTTTGTCGTGGACATAATTGACTATCCGTTTTCCGACGAGGGCGTTGACGAGCTGTTGCAACGCCTTCCCGGTCTGCGTGAGCTGGCTTGGATGTGCCATGTTGACCGGGAGTATGGCCCCCCATCCTTCGTCCATGCCGTAGAGGAAGCATTTATCGCAGCCAGCAGCCGCGCCCGACAGAAACATGCGCGTGAGATATCCCGCCTGCTGCTTGCTCGGCATCGGGGTCACGGGGCCGGAGTCCGTGCCCGCCACGCCCAAGCCCGTAACAGCGTCGGTGTAGCCGCCCCAACTCGTCTCGGTATTCCAGAACGGTAGCGTTCCGACGCCGTATTTGAACATCACGGAACGTACCTGCTGGGCGAGGTCGATCATGTTCTCCGGAGGCCCTGCAACGTAGAGATGATACCCGACTATATCAATTGAGCCTAACGCATCGATTGATTGAAGCGCCGCGAAATAGGCGTCCATGAAGGGGATGTTTTCCGTGCCCGTGCAAGACGCGCTTATAATCTTCGCGGCGGGGTCAGCCGCCTTTATCGCGGTGCTCGCCTCCTGCGTCAGAGTAGCAAGCTGGGAAGCCGTCCCGAGATAAAATCCGCCCGAAAGCGCAGGCTCATTCCATATCTCATAACTGGAAATTTCGCCTTTATACCTCGTCGCAAGAGCCGTGCAGAAATTTTCCCAGTATTCCGGATGCGCGGGGTCGGGCGTGTTGTAGTTTAAATCCGTGCCCGGTGCGCTGTCAGCCCCGCCCGCGACCGCCCAGGCCGGAGGCTGTCCGAGCGTGAAGGTTATCTCCATATTATTTGCCCGCGCCCAGGCCACGTAAGCGTCGAGGTTCGTCCAGCTATATACGCCATTGGAAGTTTCGATGTTCTTCCACGTAAGATAATAGGGGTAATAAGTGCCCCACGTCCTGACGGAGCCGGCGGTGTTCGGGAAAAAGCTCGTCGCCGAGGTATTATTGCCAAAGGCGTTCGGATGCGCGTAATGCGTACCGAAGAAGTTCATCTTTATCGGCTGGTTGCTGTGGTTATACGATGCCGTCTGATTTACGAGGCCCGATATATTTGTATAGCCTGGGCTGTGGATGATATTATGGCCGCCCATGTTGATGTCGGCATTCATGGGTTTGGTGCCCGCCAGATTCATAAAAGTATTTATGATCTGTTGCATCGAGGGGCGGACAGGGCCATCGGAGGCAAGTGCTGCGGTAGCGCACCCGCCGACTATGCAAAGCATCGAAAGGATAAGAAGGTATTTTTTCATGGTTCTCCTCTCCTGAATCGGAGACTAAATTACGCCTTTCGCCCTGAGCGCCTGCACGGTGGCCGTAAGATAGTTGTCCACTGTGTTCCCGTCGAGGCCCAGCGCCGCTCCTATCTCGCTCACATCGCCGGTAGTCGCTGACGCAAGGGACTGGATGCCGGTGGCCTTCAGGTCCATAAGGATGCCGTCGAGTGCGGCCTGTGTCTTGTTACCGGTCGAGGATGCCGCGCCAACCACCGCCTTGATGACAATGCCCGGAAGCTGAGGCAGCTCCTTCGCTATGGCGGTAGATAGTATATGCCATGCGATCGTCCCAACTTCCTGGATGTCGGTGAGCGCCGTATTTTCCGCCTTCTGAAAAAAGCCCTTGATCTCCGTCAAAATGTCCTGCCCCGGATTCGTATTCACTTCCACCTTTAACCCCCTGATTTTCTTGATTGTAAAAGGGCCGCGAGAAATTCCGCTCCCATTTTGATCTCATTCCCCAGGCTTACCGGTTCCGGGGGGATTTCGCCCGAAAGCTCTTCCATCTCCAGGAATGGAGCGGTATGTTCTTCTTCGCCGCTCAAACGGTCTGCCCCATCGCCTTGGCCGCATCGGCAACGGTAGCGGCAGGCACCGCGGCGCACAGCGCCTTGGCCACGCCAGCTACAGACTCGGCCGACGTACTGACGCCCATCTTATAAGTCTTGTGCATTATCCCCAGGCCTGTCAACCCCATGCCCACCAGTTTGAGGTCGGCCTGCCAGGACGTCGCTCCGCCTGGGAGCTGTAAGTCCGGGTATACCTTGCCTACGGCGACAACCACACCGTACAGGACGAGGCACAGCGCCCCTATTTTAGTTTTGTACCCGCTTAAGCGGCTCGCAGCCATTCCAGCAAACCAGTTCGCGAACCATTCTTTTATCATCATCTTTACCCTCCCCTAAGCTGCCGTTTCCGTCCTCGCCTGAGCAAGCGTCAAACCCGGATGATACTCGAAATGCCCCAGGTCTCCCCTTACGCTTTTAAAATCGCCTCCCCATAAAAGGCCCAATGATTTTCCGATATTACCCGCCTCAGTATATTTGGGTGAGTTCCAGTTTATTTTCCCGCCTTCGACGACCGCTACATCGTACGCCCGTCTGAAGTTATGCCACGATGACCCGGGTGGTGCGTTGGTGACTTTTCTCCCGCCGCCCGGCCCCCTGCCAGTCTCGTAAAGCGCGGTCTGTTCCTGTAAAGTCCTGTATCCCTGAGCCACAAGGAGGTCTATTCCGGCTTCCGTGCATAAATCCAGGTGCCTCTGGGCGAGAGAGCGCAGTTCGGGAGTAAGGGCCGCCAATATTTCCCGGTTCTTTTTTTCCTGTCCATCCGTCAGCATTGCGCGAATATCCTTTCAGCCATACTGTCCATTTTTGTTTCCATGCGCTCCAGTCTCTGGAGGACCTCGTCCCGCCAAAGCTCGTTATTGTGCCTGCACTCGGAGCGGGTTGTTTCGCAATCGTGCTTACCCACGTATTTCTCAGGCGCCTGGTCCGCCGCCCTCATCGTGCGAGCGTAAAAGAACGCCAGTACGAACCCGATCGCGGCTGCCATTTCCTGCGTCAGCCAATTCATCTCTATACCTCCCGGACGATAAGCCGTAAAAGGTCCGGCTTCTTTTTTTTGAAGCTGCCGGGTACCAGAGAGACGTCCTCTACAAAAAATTCCGCGCCAGATAGTGAGAAGGCGGCCGATGGCCAATCAAATGAAATGATGTCTCCGCGCTCGACGCCAAAACAGCCGAGAAACGCAAAAACCTCAACCCGTCTCTTCGCGTCTTTATAGCGGGTGATAAAGAAATCCCGCAGGTCGGACGCCTCCGAGGCAAATGAAATAAAGTCAAAAAAGAAGGGACGTGAAGGCGTCATTTTCCCGTACATGGAGGCGGAGGAAGGGTCTCCGCCGGATGGATAAAGCGCTGTCTGGGAACAGACGGATAAATAGCCAGCGGAGCTTGCGCCCTTACCAAAATCCCGCTGGTAGTGCAGGTCGAGAGAGTTTATCAGTTCGTCCCTTGCCGTACGGTAAACCTCCAGGCCGTCTAACTGGACGAGTTCTTTCCCCAGGGTCAAGTCCGGGGACAGTGAACCGTTGGACAGGAATTTTAATTTTGCCGCGTATCCGTCGTGCTTGAGCGCCAGGCGCGACTGCATGCAGAGTTTCTCGATGAACTTAAACCCGCCGACCACCGTATCGATTACGCCGGCAAACTTATAACCGCCAGCTATCGCGCCTGCCAGCGAAGTGCGGGCGGAGGCGAACGAGCCGTCTATTTCCGGTGCCGGCGTTCCAAGGTAATTCGTCAGGAAATGACGGATAACGTCCGCCGGGTTTTCTATAAGCGCGCCCGGCGTGCCGGTGATGCTCCCGGAGGCGTCGTCGAAATTGCCGTCCACGTCGCATGTAACCGTGCCGCCGATCACATAATCCGCCGCCGATCTGCCGGAGAGCGCGACTCCTGTAGCGGGCGAGGCCCCGCCGTTATACGGCACGTAAGTCACCTCTACCCATTGCTCGAAAAATGCGGCTGACGCTACTCCGGAGTAATACGTGGCGCGGATGGCCATACCGGAAAAATCGCTCCAGGAAACTGCGCCCGTCGAGGCGCGGGAAAGAGTCCCGGTGGTCTTGCATGTCTGCATCGATGAGCCGCCGCCCTGGACATACGCGCCGGAGAATATTCCCCCCTGGATCGTGCTCCTGCCGACCCCGTTATAGGATGCCTGGCCGATGGCGGCGCAGAGTTTCGCGCCTACTATATATCCTTTATCCGTTGCCAGGAACGAGCGGACGGTGTCGATGTAGCCGTCCGCGACGATTATTGCGCCGAAAGCGCCCAGGTTCTTGTCGCACAGGGCAGCTGCGCTCCCGGCGGCAGGGGCGTCAAACAGGCCTTGGACCGCATCCTGAAAAACGGTCTCGGTCTGGGTTCGGATTATCGTGCCGGCATAACTCCCGGCAGCCATCGTCCGTCCTTCCACGCTCTGCACGTCAATATAATTAGAGCCGTTGCCGGTGATGTAGAAATAGTATCCGGCGGAATCCATGAACGCCATGCCTGCATGTTCGTTCGCCGTCCAGACGGGGTTTACGGAGGCCGTCCACCGCGTTGTCGTCGTCCTGCTCCCCTGTCCGCTCCACGAGGAGTCCGTGTGGGAATGGCTGCCTTCGCCGACGCTTAAATCTACCGATTTTTCCAGGACGAACTTGTCGCTGAAGGAGAGCTTTGCCCTTCCGCCGCCATCGTCCGCGGTGCGGGTAACTCCGGAGAGTACCCGTACGCCGCCGACATAGACGTCCCCGATAGACTGGACGGGATGCCCGGCCACCAGGTAATCGTAGGCGCTTTTTATCTCGAACACCTTCGCGCCCATCTTATGAGATGCGGCCGTCGTCCCGGCCGCGGCGCGCGAGACGCCGGTCAGTATCTTCCCGGAGAAGCCGGTATAGCTTATTTGCTCCTCGCCCATCTGAAGCAGCCCCGAAGATGGAAACGCCATCTCGCCGGGCGCAAGGGAGAGCTCGATACCCGCCGTCTGGGCCAGCGTAACGTCCGAGATCAGCGTGGTGACCGCTCCGGCGGATACCGCCGGGCATGGGACGCCGCTCACGGAGCCGTATATTATCTTCTCTATCTCACCGACCGCGTGAGGGTCCGCATCCGGCCAGGCGTCCCTGCTGATTACCGTGCCTACCGGCCGGTCCCTGTCCTTGAACGTCCCGGCCAGAGACAGCCTGACGGAACTTTCATCATAGGAGACGGAGGCCGACCTGGCCGTATATTTCGCGCCGGAGGATGGAGCGGAAATTTTAAATTTCCCGACGGCCTCCTTGTCGGCATAATCCGTCCCCTCGAACCACAGGAACAGCTCGACCTCTGTATTTTCCGGGTCGCCCGATTCAAATAACGTTGAAAAAGGCGGGGTCGCCGAGTTGGCGACCTCGATCTCCATTTCCAGGAGGGCGATTGAGAACAGTCCCTTGTTGGCGACGGCGGGCACGCCCCAGCCCGTGACAAGACCAGAAAATGCCGGGCCTCCGCCCGGGGTTACGGACCTGTCCGAGAGGAAGACATCGCCGCCCGCGAAATGAAAAACAGCGAGGATATAAGCTGGCAAGCGTCCCGCCGCCGCCTGGGCAAAATTATCATTCACTGTGCGCATCAGCCGATTATCTCCTTCAGGAGCAGAATACCCTCCCAGGCGCCGTCATCCGTGAGGGAGAATTCGAGCTTGTCCTGGCCGAAAACCACGGAATGCGATTTCCCGAACGGGTCGACGTACGTGAAAGTCTTGCCCGGCTGGCTGATGAACCAGTTGACGAGGCTCTGGCTGCCGGAGGCTTGTGCGCCCGCGGCGTAATCGAACCCGCCGTCGAAATCGACTGCCGGAAGGCCGATGAAATTCAATGCGATAAGCATCGAACTATTACCCTTGCGGATGAAGATATCTTCGCCGCCCTCGCTCTTTAAAGGGACGAGGCCCGGGTCCAGCGTAACCTTGCCCGGATAGCTGGGGTTAACGGAGAAGTTGAGCGCAGTCAAACCGACCGCGGTAAAGGAAGCGCCAGGCATTAAAACCTCCATATTCAGCTTTCGAGCGTGACATACCGGACCAGGTAATAATTCGCGGACGCATAGGCGAAACCGTCGCGCGCGGTCACCGGTGATTCGCCCTCAAGCCTGGGGGGATAGGTCCCCACGCCTAAGTCCACGCCGAGCAGCAGAGGGCGCACGTCCTCCAGGAGTTTCAGCGGGTCCGGAGATACCCCGTAACGCGCGACTGCGGTGACGCCAAACGCTATCCGCTCCACGTAAGCCTGATATGGGCCCGGCTTGCATGCTGACGACAGGAAAGAGACCGCGACCGCAGGCAAAGCCGGGGCCGTGGCTAAAAGCTCCTCGGGCGGGAGAGTATCGCTGACAAAGACAGAGCGCGCCGGGCCGCCTCCGGATATGAGCATGGGCGACAAGGCAGAGACTACCGCATCCAGCAACTCTTTTCGCGTATAAACCGCCATTTATATCTCCGCCTCCATCAGAAGTCCTCCATCGTGTCCCGGCTGAACCCCCTCGGGCAGCTTGAGAATGACGGCAGGGAGGCTAGAGAAGGCAACGTAACAGTGCCGTCCGCCAGCCTGCCCAGCGTTTCGAGCGCCCTCATGTACGAGTCCTTTACCTCCGCCGGGACTGTCGCCTGGCGGAGGTAAAGGTTGTACAGCGCTATATCCGCCGTCAGCTTTTTCACGAGCTGAGGCGGGTCGATAAGCGGCGCCTGGTACTGCCTTGAGAGTGATGCGTCCACGACCGCCTGCGCGGAAGAAATGGCGTCGTCTGCCCGCGCGGTATTTATGGAGCCGGTGGACTCGTCGTCCGTAAGGCGTATTAATACGTCCTCCGGGGCAGCTAAATCGGAGACGGATATGTACATAATTAAACCGTCCCGTCGGACCCGTACGCCAGCTGCCAGAGGCCATAGCCCGCGTTGTCTCTGGAGTCCACGCCGAAAACATATTCCTTCTTCATGAACGTGCCTTCGTCATCGGGGGTGTCTTTCGAGACGAATACGGGCGCCTTCCGCCTCTGGAAGATGAACGGCTTCACGGCTTTTTTCGTGTCCAGGAGGTACCAGGCCGTGGGGCTGCCTGTGAGATACGGGGCGACGACCAGGTCGGCCGATTCCTTATAGATGTTCGAACCGCCGTTTACGTCCAGGTCCGCCCTGAGTATCTCCAGGGCCGCCTTCTCGAGCTGCGGCGGGACGACGAGCAGGTCCGGCACCGCGTTCAGGGGTTTACCGTGCTCGTCCGTGAGCGACATCATCTGCGCGCGCGCGGCGGCATAGCTGTCGGACGTGAGCGCGGCCGTGCTCTTGTTCGACTGGGTGGATGAGCCGTTCGGGTGCGCCGCGTCGAAGAAGGGCCTGCCGTCGTAACACGGATTGACGAAGCCGCCGGCCAAGAGGTCGAAGACCAGCTCGTCCGGATGCGTTGCGGATGCGTCGGCAAGGGCGCGGACCATGGGCGTATATATGCCCACCGCGTCGTCCTCGACGTCGTTTCTGTCAAGTGGCCACGGTGGCTTCCCAGTCCCGGTTCTTTATGGTGTACGAGTAGGCGGAGAGGTTCTGTATCATACGCTCGCCCACCCATTCGCGCATCTTGGGCACGCGGCCCAGCCAGTTGTACTGCTCTTCACGGGAGGTGGAAGGCACTTCGGTCGCGACGCGGGGGTACAGCACGGAGGCGTTATCGAATACCTCCTTGAAGATCGCGGAGAAGCCGCGGTAAAGAGAAGATAAATTTGCCTGGTTGATTATCATTTTTCCTCCTTATATTCTGCTGATGTCTATATAGACGCTGGTCGCGGAGACGTACTCGGAAATGACCCCGCATTTGATGTGGTTGGTGGACGCGCCGGTGAGGCCGACGTTCTGGTCGTCCAGGGCAAAGACATCGTCACCCGCGTTTGAAAGCGCCATCCCGGAGGCGGCCAGATTGAAACAGCCGCGCCTCCATACCTCTACCTGCAAGCTTCCGCTTACGCCGGCGGAGTTGTCCGCATACGCCCTGGCAACGCCCATGAACTTAAGCCCCGCCGTGTCCGAAGCCGGTACGGCATAGCCGTCCGCGCCGATGCAGACCATCCCCCCGGCATAGATTACCGCCCCGCCTTTTACCGGGTACGATGCGTACTTCCCTTCCTTCCTTACCGTGTCCCTGTCATTTGTAAGTGCCGACATGGATACCTCCTTAGTTGGTTGTGAATTTAAATACCGGCTGTTTTACGTCCGGACCGAAGTTCAGCGCCGTTAGCGGGCGCACTAAATCGCGGTTTATGGTGCGGGCGAGCGACTTGGCGTCCGCGCGGACGATGTCCATCCGCACCCCGTCATGCACCAGTCCGGCGGCAAGGCTCCCGCTGCTCCCGACATCCGTCGTGAGGGTCTGGCCCAGCACCGCCTTCGAAATCTCCTTGTTCATCACGTCTACCAGGTCCTTATAAGGCCCGCCGGACCCGCTCTTCGCCGCCTCGATGAACTGGATGCGGGTGCTCTCAGATATTATCCCGGCCGCGTCCGAACCCAGGTTGGTCACGGCTTCCATGAGGGCGTCCTTGTCCTCTTTCGACGCCGACGGGGAGTAAACGCCAAGGCGAAGAGGCATCCCGAAAACCTCGCAGAAAGATACCCAGTCCTTGAGGGCATAGTTCTTGAACAGGTATATCCAGGAGAGCGTCCGGAGAAGACCTCCCCGCTCCGGGTAATCCGCGCCCGCGCGGTACACGTGCACCATGAACTTCGACGGCGGAAGCGGGATGCCATATACCGGCTCGGCATCCGTCAACAGGAGCGGCCGCTCGGACGGGCCGTCCTGGGAGAGAAAGGTGAAGCGTTTTTGCGGCCTCTTCTTCAGACTCCGCGGGACGAGGAAGTCATGGTCCAGTTCCCAGATAATCTCCGATACGGAAAATCCCTTGCCGACGGCATCCATCAAATCCGCCAGCGACTCGTCGAAGTTATCGATCCCGGAGAAGCAATCAGACACGAACGACGCCGCTTCAGTTTCGGCCGGGCCGCCGCCGCTTCCGGGGACTATCTCCCAGGGACAGCCGGTGACGGAGAGCTTCCGGGTCTGGAGGCAGGAGAACAAATGCGCGTCCTTCTGCTCCATCTCGGAGAAAAGCTCCGCCTGCATGTTAATATCACCCGCATCGGCGTCCCGGAGTATCCGGGAGAGCTTCCCTGGAGTCAGGCCTGACGAGGGATAATCGGACCAGCGGTCCCGAAGCGACGCGGTGGCGATTTCTTTTGTATATTTTTTTTTGTCCATTTAATTTGAGTTCGCGTAACGGAAGAAGGTTTTGTTGTCCAGTCCCAGGAGGCTGTTGACCCGCGCCTGCGAAGGCTCCGGGAGATCGTCCGCCGGGAGTCCGTCAAACGGCGCGCTTTTAGCCGCCTTGCCGCAGAACTCCGCAAAGCCCTCCGGGTCCACGTCCGCATACGAGCGCGCCCACGGAAGGAGCGCGGGAGTAATCTTCCCGCTTGATAGCGCCTGGCGTACCATCGCTTCCGTCTTATACTTCTTGAGAGTCGCCTTCAGCGCCAGGTGCTCCGTCTCCGTCACGAAGCCGGACGGATTGATAAGCGACTCGGTTTTTTCCTTCACAGCGTCCGCCTCTGCATCCTCAGGGAGGTCAAGGAACTTCAGCACCTCCATATACAAACTTCTGAAATCTCTCTGCATGGAGTTTACGACCGGGGCCATGCCGTCGATAGCGGGCAGGTTCGTGAGCGCCGCGCCCAGAAGCTGCACGGCTCGCCCGTCTTTCTTGCGGACGAGCACGACCGGCGAGAGGTAGCGGTACTCCCGGTTCCTCAGGTATTCCTTCGCGCGGTCCGTCCACTGCACCTTCGCCCAAAGCCCTTCCGACCCCTTGTCCACCAGTTCTTTTATCCAGCCGGCCGCCGGGGCCTCGGAGCCGGATAAGCTCTGGTGCTCATAGTCGATTACCAGGTCGGTATTCGAATCGGCAAAGGCTTTCAGTATCAGCCCCTTCGCCTCCTCGTCCACATTGAACCGCATCTTCCCTTTAGGCGATACCTCGCCCGACGGCAGGATCTGCACCTCTTCCGGCACGTCGTTGCCGGACAGGTCAAGCCCGCACTCCAGCGTAAACGAAAGCTTCTCTGAAGACTCCAATATAAACCTCCTTTTTAAAAACCCTTTTTCTTGCCGCGCCTCGAAAAGCCTTCGTACTCTACTCTTTGCGGCGCGCGTACAGGGAACTCGTATTCGATGAAATATCCTATGGCGTCGGTGATGTGCTCGTCGCCCTTCGTCTTGTCCAGGATGGACGCGCCGTCTTTCCAGGCGGTCCGCTCAAATGAGCGGATACTCTCGCGGCAGGCGGAGGAGATTACCAGTTCGGGCGGCCCGCCGGACAGGACCTTGTTTACCGCGTTCACCCTGTCCCTGACATGCGGCGACGAATTCCTCGCCCGCACTTCAAAGCCGTTAGTCGAAAGCACGGCGAAATCCGACGTCGCGCCGGGGAGTCCGGCTGTCTTTCTCGCGCGTCCGGTCGGGTCCGGGTAGGCGGCTATCGCAATATCGCCGTACCTGTCCCGCGCCGCCTCGCATAGCTCCCAGGTATTGGAGGACCGGATGACAATTTCGTCCACGACCCTCACCTCTTTACCCGCGACCTGTATGAACGCGGCGTGGAGCGGGTCCACGTTAAAGTCCACCGCCATCGTAAGCGGATAAGCCGGGTCGTATCCCAGTCCTTCCCTGACGTGCCTCTCGCGGGAGAACTCCGGATAGACCCTGCCTGCATGCGGGTTCACGAACTCGCCCGATACGTACTGCCGGGCAATGTTCGCTCCGTAAGCCTCAATCAGGTCATCCGCATATTCCGGCGGGAGGTGGACATTTTCCTTCGTGCTCGCTGTGATGAGGCGGTAGCCGCGTTTGCGCTTCTCAACGAACTCCTCGAACAGCCAGTTATAACCTTCGGGAGTGGTGGTAATGAACGCGCGGAGCCATTTTGCTTCCGGATGCCTGAGGCGAGAGATCAGCACCTCCCACGCGGCGCGCGAGACAAGCGCCCCCTCGTCTATTCCGACCCACGCGAGGCTTGGCCCTTTAAGCCGCTCCGGCGAATCCGCCGAGCGGAACATGACCTTCGAGCCCCACGGGAGGAACAGGTTCGAGCTGGAGCTAAGCCACTTGTACTCGATGCCCGCCCGGTCCAGTATCTCCAGGAAAACGGGCAGGGTCGCGTCCTGTAGCATCCCGTAAGTCGGCGCGACGACCATGCCGGGAAGTCCCCGGTTTATTACTGAGAGCCTTATCGCCTCGTGGCATCCGGAGAACGTCTTTCCGGAGCCGTACCCGCCGACGTAGGCCTTGTATTTCGAGCGGGAGCGGTGGAAGGCGGCCTGGGCCGGGAGCATCCTGTATTTTATGCCGAGTTCGCGGAAGCTCAAGTCTGTGCGCCCCCGTCAGGGTCTTCCCACCGTACAACCATCTCGTCCGGCCACTGCTCCTGTTCCTGCTTATGGTCGGCAAGGCCCAGGACGCTTCGTTCTCCCAAGACCGCTTCCTTATACGTGGAGACCAGCGACTTCATGTCCGATACCTTCAAGGAGGCTTCGGCCTTCTGTTTCCCCGCGCCTTTTGGCGCGGGCCGCAGGCTCGTTGATAACACGGACAGAGCGCGAAGAGCCGCGTTCTGGAACCTCCTGAAGCCAGTCAGGTGCCGCTCGTTTATGCTGGCGTCTTCGTTATTCGGCTTTGTCATCGCGGGCTCCTAAGCTATTTCCTGAATGAACCACTGAGGCGGCGCGAGGACTTCCATCCAGCGCCAGCCGTCTCTTTTTACCATCAGGCCGAGCTTGTGCTCATTCCAGAGAGACTGGGCCGCATCAGACAGTGCCGGTACGGCTGGGTCCGCGGCGCTCCCCTCCGGTGCCTCCGGCGCAAAAAAATATTTCCCGCAGATAGGGCACCGGGCGGAAATGTAATTTCTTATCAATACCTTCGAGCCGCATTTACCGCAGTCAATCCCTGTCCCGGCGTGAGGGCTACGCTCCGCCATGGCTGCCCTTCCGGTCGGTAGGTTTCGGCGGCTTCGGCTGCTCCGGCTTTTTCTTCACGCTAGATACCCCAGCGGACCTGACTGCTGCGGCATTTTGTTTCGGTTTTTTTGTAGATTTCTTACCCTGTGTGTTCATAGTGGCGCCTCCTGTAGTTGAATTGCTTCCCCCGGTTTCAGGGCCTTCGTACTCAGCTCGTCCGCTTCGCTCCATCCGGAGCTTTACGGGCGGTTTTTCTTGCTTCCCATATATGCCGGATTTGTACGGCAAAAGATTCATGCGCAGTCCCTTGGAAGCAATGTGTCTCCATTAGGCTTCACTATATGCCGCTGTTGTACGGCAAGCTTGGTCCTGGCCCGGCCGACATAGCTCTGGACGGTTGAGCGCGAGACGCCGAGTGCGGCGCCCGCATCGGCATAGGAGAGGCCGTCGGCTATGAGCATGAGCGCCCGCCGCTCGGCGGGCGAGAGCGCGCCCAGATCGATCCTCGGAGCGGCAGCCTTCGTCCGCGACACGTTCCACTCAGAAAGCGAATGCAAATCGGCCGCAAGCGCCAGGTCCGCCGGCGACATCAACACCTCACGGTCCGAGTTCCGCCCGTCTTCGACGGCAGGGATGGATTTCTTGACAGATACACAGATTTCGATGCACTTTTTAAATTCCGGACAACCATGGCAAGTTTTCATAGACGCCTCCTTTTTATTGCGGGGAGGATACGACGTAATATCGGGAGGCGTCTTCTGCAGGCCTTGAGAAAATACTTTAGGCGTAGGTCTTAAGAGAAGGGGTTACGGGAAACGCTTGCTATAAGGAGAGCAGGTCCTTGCGGGCGTAGACGAATAGGACGGAATAGGTAACGAGGCAGACTATCGCCCCGGCGGCGACGGCATGGGGCGTGCCGGCGTAGTGCGCGAGCGCCCCTATGATGAGGTTCCCGATGGGGACGAACCCCAGGAATACCAGGACGTACAGGCTCATCACGCGGCCTCGGAGCTCGTCGGGGACCTCTTGCTGGATCGCGGTGTTCACGGTGGCGAGCTGGGTTATCATACCCCAGCCGATGACCATAAGGAGGGCGTATGACAGAAGCGGCACGCGGGAGAACGAGAAGCCCAGGATCGCCAGAGACGAGATGAACGCGGTCGCAAAGGCGGTGACGCCCCTCCTGCCGGACCCGCCGAACGTGGCCAGACTTAAGGCGCCGATTAACGCCCCAACGCCCGCGCAGCCCATGAGGACGCCGAGGCCCTTTGCGCCGATATGCAGGATGTCACGTGCGAAGATGGGCATAAGAGCGATATACGGGATTGCGAAGAGGCTCGTGATGGCGACCATCAGGATGAAGTGTAAGACGACGGGCGTCTTGCGCACGTAGATAAGGCCTTCGTGCAGCTCCTTAAGCACCGGGCGCGGCTTGGGTTTTTCCTCTGGCCTGTCAAGGCGCATCATGCCCAGCATTATAATTATTGCGACGTATGAAAGGGCGTTTAGATAAAAGCAGGCGGCTATGCCCACGGCGCTTATCAGGAGTCCGGCGATGGCGGGGCCTATTATGCGCGCGCCGTTGAAAACCGCGGAGTTCAGAGCTATGCCGTTCATAAGGTCCTCGCGCCCGACCATCTCTATGATGAACGACTGCCTGCCGGGGACGTCGAAGGTGTTTACCACGCCAAGCAGCCCGGCGATGACCAGCACGTGCCAGAGCTGGACCTGTCCAAGGCTCACCATGACGCCGAGCGCGAGGGCAAGGGCCAGCGAGAGCGCCTGGGTAAGGAGCAGCAGCCTTCTTTTGTCCACCCTGTCCGCGACCACCCCGCCCAGAAGCGAGAAGAACAGGATGGGGAGCGAACTCATCGCCTGTACCAGCGCGAGATAGAATGCCGAGTTGGTGAGCTTCAGCACCAGCCAGCCCTGGGCGAGCGACTGCATCCATGTGCCGACAAGCGAGATGGCCTGGCCTGATAAAAAAAGGCGGAAGTTCCTGTGCTTTAGCGCGGTGAAAGTCTTGAACTTCATCTCAAGGCTTAGAGAAAGAGCGCGGGACGGTTCGCGGGGATGACGCCAGCCGCGGAGGCGAGGGTAAAGAGCCTCTCTATGGCGCGGACGCCTTCCTCCCCGAAGTCGTCGGAGAAAGAATTTACGTAAAGAGAGATGTGGCCGTCGATGACTGAATCCTCCATCTCCTGGGCATGTGTCTTGATATAGCCGGTACATTTTGCGCGGTGAGAGCGCGCATATGAAATACTCCGGCGTATGGCGTCCTCGGCTGCGGATATCGTCTCTTTACCCAGAGAACGCTTCGCCATTATACATCCAAGTGGTATCGGGGCTCCCGTCTCCTGCTCCCACCACTCGCCCAGGTCCAGGAGTTTTTTCAGGCCATAGTTCTGGTACGTGAACCGGCCTTCGTGGATGATAAGTCCGGCGTCCACGGAACCCTCCCGGACGGCGGGCATTATCTTGTCGAACTGCATGACTGTAACGTCCTCGAAGCCCCGCCCGTATAGCATCAGGAGGAGCTGCGCCGTCGTGTAGCGGCCGGGTACGGCAATGCGCCTGCCGCGTATATCCGCGATGTCGGAATAATTTTTTGAGACCACGAGCGGTCCGCAGCCCCTGCCCAAAGCGCCGCCGGAGCGGAGCAGGCAGTAATCGTCCAGTAAATAGGCCGCCGCGTGGAACGAGACCTTCGTCAGGTCGAGCATATCCCCCGCCCCAGCTTTACCCATCGCGCGCGAGTTCAGCGCCTCTACGTCTTCCAATATCTCGCGCACGGTAAAGTCCGCGGGGACCTCGCCGTGGGTCAGGCCATAGAAGATAAACGTATCGTTCGGGCAGGGCGAGTAGCCAAGAGTCAATGTCTTCATAAATTCTCCACAAGCTTCTTTATGATAACCGCGCAGTTGGCGCATGCGGTATTTATATCCCACCGGGAACGGTCACGGTCTTCGACCATGTTGCTTATCCCCCTCACCTCGGCGAACGGGACGCCGTACAGGAGCGAGACGTGTGCCGCAGCCGCGCCCTCCATATTCTCGCACACCGCGCCCCATCTTTTTTCCATCCCGGCTGCCGCCGCCTCCGTGCCGGTAACGGCAGATACTGTGGCGAACGGGCCGGAAGATATCCTGAAAAGGAACATGGCGTGCTCTATCTTATCCGAGAGTGCGGGGACAGGGAAACGGTTATAATATTTCGCGCCCTTTATTTCCACTAACGGGATACCGGTCGCCTCAAGGCCCAAAAAACCGTCCGGAGAATTGACGCCGGTATCGGCGTATATCTCTTCCGTGGCGAAGCAGACGTCGCCTATGTTCAGTCCGGAGCCTTTAAACGCCCCTGCGCATCCGCCCATAATCACATAATCCGGGCGGGGGGGGTGGCGTTCGAAATAAGACGTCAGCGCCCGGGCGGTGTTTACCTGGCCGATACCCGAAACCAGCACGTCCAGCACAGGGCCGGCCATTCGCCGGGCCAGGGATTTAAAGGGCCCCGCTTCCGTCTCCGTGGCAAAAACTATCAATATCAACGCGCGGACCTCCAAAGATAAAGGATAACATTCCCCCTGCTTCCAAGTCAAAGAAAAATCTTTTGAGTGCGTTGACTTTGCGGGCTTTTCATGCTGTAATTCAGGTCATGAACGCATATCTTGGGCTGGGCTCCAACATGGGAGACCGCAAAGGGAACATTAAAAAAGCCGTCGAACTCCTGGAAAAATCGCCAGGGGTAAAGGTGGTGAAGCTCTCGCCAATGTACGAGACGGAGCCGGTGGGAGACGTCCCGCAGGGGAAATTTCATAAACGCCGCGGCCGAGGTCTATACCGCGCTTTTCCCGCTGGGGCTTCTCGCCCTTTGCAGGAGCATCGAGGACGCGCTTGGACGGGTGAGGACGGTAAAATGGGGGCCCCGGACGATAGACCTGGATATCCTGCTCTATGATGAGGACGTGATCGAGATGGCGGAGCTTACCGTGCCGCACCCTTTGATGCACGAGAGGGAATTCGTGCTGACGCCGCTTTCGGATATCGCCCCGACGCATATCACCCGGTACTTAAGAAGACGGTGCAGGAACTTCTGGAAGGGCTTAAAAAGTAACATCTATGAAAATCATAAAAACCATTTCCGAGATGCGGGACTACTCCGGTGAGATGCGCCATGCTGGAGAGACGATAGGTTTCGCCCCCACGATGGGATACCTGCACGACGGGCATATCTCGCTTTTCAAGGCGGCCAAGTCCCAGAACACGAAGGCGGTGGTTTCCATCTTCGTGAACCCGGCGCAGTTCGGGCCTGCGGAGGACCTCTCCACCTATCCCCGCGATATAGAAGGCGACCTTGAGAAATGCGCCCAGGCTTCCGTGGACGCCGTTTTTATACCGGAGGCGCGGGAGATGTACCCGATTGGTTATTCCACTTATGTCGATGTCTCAGGCTTAACGGCTGTCATGGAGGGCAGGATGCGGCCTGGGCATTTCCGGGGCGTGACCACCGTGGTGGCGAAGCTGTTTAATATCGTCACGCCGCATAAGGCGTATTTCGGGCAGAAGGACTATCAGCAGACCGTTGTGGTGCGGCGCATGGCCCAGGACTTGAACATGGAGACGGAGATAGTGGTACTGCCCACGGTAAGAGAGCCGGACGGACTGGCCATGAGCTCCCGTAACGCCTATCTTTCTCCGCGGGAACGCGCCGCCGCCCTGGTGATTTACAGGGCGCTTTCCTCCGCGAAGGACCTCTACGGCGCGGGAGAGAGACACGCCGAAGCGCTTCTACAAAAAGTCCGGGAAGTGGCCAGAAGCGAGCCGCTTGTTGAGTTGGAGTATGCGGAGGCGGCGGATGCGGAGACGCTTGCGCCGCTTGCGGAAATTGACGGCAAAGCCGTGCTGGCGGTAGCGGCGCGCGTGGGCAAGACCCGGCTGATAGACAACGTGCTGTTGGGGGCGGCTTAAGGGAAGCTACATTTTTTTGATATAGTTTAAAAATTCATCTTTCGGAATAAATCGGCCGCTTTTTTCCACCTCATGCACAAGCCGCACCATCAATGAATTAAAGGGTGCCTCGCGCCCAATGGCCTTGGCTATATTCACCATCTCGCCATTCTGATAGTCCACCTCGGATAGCTCGCCGCGCTCGATGCTTCCCAGTACCGGCCCCTCGCACGGCACCTGCGAGAGCGACGCCACAGCCTGCATGAACTTAGCCGCAGCCTCCGGAAGTGGCAAGCTGACCAGTTCGTTAAGCCTGTCCTCGTCGAAGTCCGGCAGGGCCTCGATATGCACGTCCTTTTTTATTATGTCCATGCCTTCCTTTAAAAGGAGGACCGCCACTGCCGCCACGTCCGGGTCCAGAAAAGCTTTCTGTACTTTTTCGCCGATTATCCCCGGAATGCAGTACGGCAGGTTCAGCAGGAGCCTGGTGCAGTTGACGTGGGCGATCTTATTTCCTCGACGCGTATTGAAGACATTGGACATCAATTCCAGCACCCGGTCCTCGCGCCAGCCCGGGGCGTCGTACGCCCTGCCTACCACCATAAACCCTTTGAAGTTCAAGGTCACTTCTCCGGGGACGTAGCAGTTCGCGCCCATCGTCAGGACGCAGGTAACGATACGGTCTCGGGGAAATACATTCGCCACTATCTGCTCCGTCTTCGTCCCGTACTGTATGGTCGCGACCGTCGCCTCTCCCGCGTAAGGCAGGAGCTTCTCCGCCGCCCGGAGTGTATCCTGCACCCTGTCCGCAAAGATTAAAATATCCGGGACAAAAGGCGGATAAAGCGAGACCGGGACGTCCGCTGATATAACCTGCCCGTCCCAGACCTGGCGCACAGTGAGGTTTTTCCCCTTTACCCGCTCAATTTTTTCGGCGCGGCCAGTGAGGAACACATCCTCGCCCGCGTCGGCCAGAAGGGCGGCGGTAGTACACCCCACGGGCGTTATACCGGATACAACTACTTTCATAAGTATTCCTTTATGAGTTCAAAAAGGCGCGGCAGCGGAAGCCCCACCACGTTGAAGAAACATCCGCGCACTCCCTTTACATATACTGAAAACCGTCCCTGAATCCCATACGCCCCAGCCTTGTCCATCGGCTCGCCGGTCGCGACATATTCGTCTATTTCTTTTTTTGTAAGCGGCTTCACGAAGACCTTCGTCTTCTCCACGGCGCTCACGGCCCTGTCTGACTGGGCGTCCACTATGGCGATGCCGGTCAGGACTTCGTGCGCCCTGCCGGAGATGAGGCTCAGCATCCTTTTTGCCTCTGCCTTCGAAGCGGGTTTTCCGAGTATTTCGCCGTCCACAACAACCACCGTATCCGCCCCCAGCACCAGCCCCTTTTTGTGCCTTGCCGCTATGGTGCGCGCCTTTAGGAGCGCCAGGCGTTTCACATGGCTGCGGGGCGTCTCGTCAGGCAGCGCGGACTCGTCGGCGTCGGCAGGCTCCACCGAATAAAGTATACCAGCCTGTTCCAGCAACTCGCGCCGGCGCGGGGAAGAAGATGCGAGTATTAACGACAAATTTTTCATGGGAGCGGCGCCGCGGGAGATGGTTCTTTAAGGAAATTTATCGCCGCCTCGTTGAACTCCTCGGCCTTCTCGATATACGGCAGATGACCCGCGTCTTCCATTAACGTTACCCGCGCGTGCGGAATCGCATCGGCGAAAATATCCGCGTACGAAGACGGTATCACCCTGTCGTCCTTCCCCCAGATTATTAGCGTCGGCGCTTTAATTTCAGTGAAGCTTTTGCTCTATATCCGGGACGAACCCGCCCGCCTCGTCGATCTCTTTTATCGTCTTTATCGCGTTTGTCATTTCCTCGGAAGGCTTCAATCCCGTAACCTCGCCTGATATGGATTTATAGTAGTTCTCAAGCTCCCGCAGGACCTCGTCCACCGGCATCGACGGGTCCGTCGCCCTATGGACTCCGGCGGGCGATACCAGTACGAGTTTATCGATGACACTGGGAAAATCGACGGCAAGCCAGAGCGCGGCCCAGCCGCCCATGGAGCTTCCGATGACTGACGCGCGTGGGGCGTTTACGGTCGACAGGAATTCGGAGAGGAAGCGCGCATAGTCCCGTACGCTTTTGATGTCGGGAGTCCGCGCAGAGCCGCCGAAGCCCGGCAGGTCGGGGGCGATTACCCTGAAATGTTTTGCAAACGGGCCGCTTTGCCGGTGCCAGAGCTTAGAAGTCGCGCCCGCGCCGTGTATGAGCAGGAGCGGCTTTCCCTCGCCGCCTTCATAGTAGCGGACGAGGTGCCCGTTTATTTTGGTGTCGTATCGGATCAAAACCTTTTGTTACTTTCTTTTGCGAAAAAGAAAGTAACCAGAGAAAACGGGGCACAAAAACAGTTCAAAAGTTTTTGGTGTTACCTTTTTCCAAAAAGGTAACGACTTTATTTGTTTAAAACTGCCGCCGCTTCCTTGGCGAAGTATGTGATTATTATGTCCGCGCCCGCGCGCTTTATACCCATCAGCGACTCCATCATGGCGCGCTGTCCGTCCATCCACCCAAGCTGTTCCGCCGCCTTTATCATGGAGAACTCTCCGGAGACGTTGTAGGCGGCGATGGGCAGGTCGGTGTTCTCCCGCAGGCGGTAGATGATGTCCAGGTACGGGAGCGCGGGCTTTACCATGATGATGTCCGCGCCTTCGTCGATATCAAGCTCCGCCTCCCGGATGGCCTCGCGCGCGTTCGCCGGGTCCATCTGGTGGCTCCTCCTGTCGCCGTATGCAGGGGTAGATTCCGCGGCCTCGCGGAAGGGGCCGTAAAATGCCGACGCGTACTTGACGGCGTACGACATTATTGGCGTCCCGGAATAGCCGGCATCGTCCAGCGTCTCGCGTATGGCGCCCACCCGCCCGTCCATCATGTCGGACGGCGCGACAATGTCCGCGCCCGCCTTTGCATGAGAGAGCGCCTCCCTGCACAAAAGGTCCACGGTCGGGTCGTTTAAAATCTCTCCGTCCTCCACAATTCCGCAATGCCCGTGGTCGGTGTATTCGCACAGACAGACGTCCGTTACAACCAGGAGGTCCGGCACGGCGTCCTTTATTGCGCGCACCGCCTGCTGCACGATGCCGCCGTCGGCATACGCCTCGGAACCGCGCGAGTCCTTCACCTTCGGGATGCCGAAGAGGAGCACGGCGGGGATGCCCAGCGAGAATGTCTCTTTTGCGTCGGCCACGATATTATCCACCGACTGCTGGAAATTACCCGGCATCGAGGCAATCTCCTTCTTCACGTTTTTCCCGTGCGTCACGAAGAGCGGGTAAACAAAATCATCCGGGGACAGGGAGGTCTCCCGCACCATCCTCCTCATCGTCTCGTTAACACGCATCCTTCTCGCGCGGTACTGGGGAAAAAACATTTTAGTCTCCTGTAAATTAATGTACCGTCGTCTTTTGTCCCGGGGCCGGGGCCGGGGGCTGTATTTCTCCGAACTGCCGCTCGTACCCGGCGACATTCTCCGCGAGCGCCGCAAGGAATTGCTTTGCATGGACCGGGTTCGTTATCACCCGCGCGCGCACCACCGCCGCTTCCTTCCCCGGCAGGACCGCCGCGAAATCGAAGATGAACTCGTTGGCGTTGTGCACGATGCTGGCGACGTTGGAATAGACGCCGCCTTCTACCTCCGGCTTAAGCTCGAAGGTCAGCGCGCCTGGCGGCGCGTCTTTTGATCTCTCAGCCATCTTCTCTCCTCTATTAGCAGCAGGAGCCGCCGTGGCCGCCGCTGCCGCAGCCGCATGAAGAAGCCTCGCCGGTCTCCTTGATTATAAAACCATGGTCCTCCATGAAGTCCACCTGAAGGCCGTCCATCAGGTCGGTGGTCTCTTTATCCATGTAGAAGCTGATGCCCTGCATATCGACCTTCGAGTCGTCCTTTTCGCCTTTTTTTACCAGGTCCATCTCGTAGTTCTGGGAAGGGCCGCACGAGCAGCAGGACGACTCAGCCACGAACGCCTTTATCTTCACGCCCAGACCTTTTTCTTCCTGGGCCTCGAGGACTTTTTTGAACTCGTTTATCGCTTTTTCGCTGACTTCAAGCATTACTTTTCTCCTTGTTGAAATGGTCCACTATAGCGAGGAAGAGCGACTCCGCGGTATACTCCCGCGGGATGACATTGACACTGAGCCCCGCCTCCTCGCACGTCTTTGCCGTTACCGGCCCGATACATGCTATCTCCATCCTGGAGAGCATCCCCGCCGCTTTCGGCCCTGCCGCATTCAGAAAATTTGTAACGGTGGACGAACTGGTAAAGGTCAAGACCGTGCGGGCGCCGCCCGAGAGCGCGTCGTCGATTACGCCGGACAACCCTCCCGGCGCGATTGTCCTGTATGCGGTCACCACGTCCACGATCCGCGCCTGCCGCCCGAAGCGCCTCAGGCAGGACTTCCCTCGCCACTTCCGCCCTGGGGTACAGAAATTTTTTACCCCTTATGTCTTCCCCGGACAAGGCCAGGACAATGCCCTCCGCCCTGGACTCATCCGCGATAATATCGGCCTTCAGCCCGTTTTTCCCAAGCGCGGCCGCCGTCTTCGGCCCCACGGCCACAATCCTTAAGCCCTTCAGGTCTTCCGGGCCCTTCCCCATCTCGTCCATCCGCAGCAGGAGGAACTTAATAGAGTTTACGCTTGTGAATACGGCATAGTCGTATGAAGAAAGACTCGCAACGGCCCTGTCTATCCCGGATTTATCCTCAGGCGGGACGGTCTGTATAACCGGGACGGCCACAACCTCCGCGCCCGCCGCTTCAAGCATATCGATTAATTCAGCGGACTGCTCCTTCGCACGGGTTACAATCACGCGTACGCCTGAGAGCGCATTACTTTCCGGCATGCCCGTTTTTGTCATTGGAGCCTCCACTTAGTACCCTTTCAGCTCCCTGCCGTAAACTTCCGCGAGTATCTTGTCCGCGCCTTTTGAAAGAAGTCTCTGGGCGAGTTCCACTCCCGCCTTTGCGCCTTCCTTCACGGGCGCTTCCAGCTCGTCTTTTATAATCCTGTCCCCGGTCACACTCCCGACCAGCCCGCGGAGCCTGAGCTTTTTCCCGCCGTCCATTACGACCGCGTAGGCCGCGATGGGGACCTGGCATCCGCCCTCCAGCTTCCCAAGAAACGCCCTCTCGGCGGCAACCGCATCCCAGGTATCCTGGTGCTGAAGGCTCGACAGGACCTTGTTTATAAACTCGTCGTCCTTCCTGCACTCTATCCCGATGGCCCCCTGGCCTATCGCCGGGAGGCAGATTTCTGGCCCGATATACTCTTTAATCTTCTCCGCCCAGCCCATCCGCCTAATCCCGGCGGCGGCGAGTATTACCGCGTCGAAGAGGCCTTCCTCGCATTTCCTTATCCGGGTGTCCAGGTTTCCCCGGAGCTGCTCGACCTTTATGTCCGGCCTCACCGCCATCAGCTGGCACTGGCGCCTTAAGCTGCTGGTGCCTATGGAGGCCCCTTTGGGGAGCGTGCCAAAAGAGGCGTGGTCGCGGGAGAGGAAGGCGTCTCTTGGGTCTTCCCTCTTCGTCATGACTGCCAGGTGCAGGGGTTCGGGGAGGTCTGTCGGCACGTCCTTCATGCTGTGCACGGCAAGGTCTATCTCGCCCTTAAGCATCGCGTCCTCTATCTCTTTTACGAAAAGCCCTTTGCCGCCTACCTGCGCGAGCGGCACGTCCAGAATCATATCGCCGGTGGTCTTTATCTTCTTAAGCGTTATCTCCACGCCCGGGTTTCGCATCATCAGCTCGCGCTGGACGAATTCCGCCTGCCACAGGGCCAGCATGCTGCCCCTGGTGCCGATGATTATCTTATCGCGGTTGGACAAAATATAAACCTCCTGAAAAATTTATCTGGTCTCTGCCTCTGAAAGGGCCGACGACTCGTCCGAATGGCCATGATCTTCCTTCTCTTCCACGCCGAACAGCACGCGCGCGGACTCTATGTTGCTGCTGCTTTCCGGGTCGCCCGCGGCCTTTTTCAGGGCTACCAGCGGGTGGTGGAGGAGCTTGTTCACTATGGACTGGGTAAGGGCCTCCACCTGCTTTTTCTGTTTCTCGGAAAGCTCGCCCATCTTCGAGAGCGTTTTGTCCAGCTCGGCTGCCCGCATCTCCTCCGCCTTTTCGCGTATGGCCACGATGGTAGGGACGACGTCTATCGAGCGGAGCCAGGTCTGAAACGTCTCTATCTCTTCCTCGATTATCTCGCTTGCCAGCTCCGCCTCTTTCTGGCGGTCTTTTATGTTCGACTCCACCACGTTCTGGAGGTCGTCTATGTCGTACAGATAGACGTTGTCTATCTTGTTTATCTCCGGGTCCAGGTTCCTGGGGACGGCGATGTCGATTAAGAACACCGGGCGGTTCTTGCGCGCCTTTATCACCTTGCGCCATGTCCTGCCCCGTGAGGATATAGTGCGGCGCGCCGGTCGAGGCTATCAGTATGTCCGCGTTCACCATCTCCGAGACCAGGTTTTCGTAGTGCACCGGGACCCCGTCGAAGTCCTTGGCCAGTTCCACCGCCCGTTCAAACGTGCGGTTAGCCACCATGACGGTCTTGACCCCGTTATTTACCAGGTGCTTCGCGGCAAGCTCCGCCATCTCGCCCGCGCCCGCCAGCATCACGGACTTCCCTGTCAAATCCCCGAATATCTTCCTCGCAAGCTCCACTGCCGCGAAACTTATGGAGACCGCGGACTCTGCGATCTTGGTCTCCGTCCGTATCCTCTTGGCGACGGAGATGGCCTTCTTCATCAGGCGGTTCATCACTACGCCCGTGGTCTTGTTGGCAAGGGCGTGGTCGAAGGAGTCCTTCAACTGTCCGAGTATCTGCGGCTCTCCCACCACCATCGAGTCAAGCGATGCCGCCACCCGGAATATGTGCCTTACGGCGTCCTTGCCGGAGACGCAGTAGATGCATTCGCCCACAGACCCGCCTTCTATTTCGTGGTAGTCCACGAAGAAGCGTCTTAAGCGGTCCATTCCACCCGCCGCATCCTTGACGGTGGCGTAACTCTCCACCCGGTTGCAGGTGGACAGGATGAGGTTCTCGTTCACGCCCTGAAGACCCTTCATCTTCGCCAGCGCGTCCGGCAGCTTCGCCTCCGGGAACGAAAGACGCTCCCTGATTTCCACTGACGCCGTCTTATGACTTATGCCTACGACTACGATATCCATATTATTTGAACGCGTGTCTCCCCGGAAGGAGCAGGTTCACCCCCAGGAATGTGAATAGAACGATTAAAAAAGCGAATACCGCAAGATATGCCGCCTTCCTGCCGCGCCAGCCGGTAACGAGCCTCGCGTGGAGGTACGAGGCATAAATGAGCCACGTTATAAGCGACCATATCTCCTTCGGCTCCCAGCCCCAGTAAGAACCCCAGGCGGAGTCCGCCCAGATGGAGCCGGTGACCATGGCGAGCGTCAGGAGCGGGAAGCCCATGACGATAGCCCGATATGAGAGGTCGTCCAGGACGTCCAGCGGCGGAAGCCTCCGGTAGAACCCGCCGGGACTCTTATGCTTTAACTGTCTCTCCTGGATGATGTACATCATCGCGATGCAAAAAGCTATGGCGAAGGCGGCGTCCGCGAGGAATGCAAGGGTCGTATGCACGCCCAGCCAGCCGCTGGAGAAATACTGCGGAAGGGGGGCGGTGCTTGGCGCGAAAAGCGTGGAAGCCAGTATAAGGAGAAAGGCGATCGTTATTATGAACGCGCCCAGCACCCGGATCTTCCACCTGTATTCAAGCACCAGGTAAATAAGGACTATCGCCCAGGAAAAGAAAATCAAAGACTCCCGGATGTCCGTCATCGGGACATGGCCCTTATCTACCATCTGGTATATGAGGAACATGGTATTGAAGGCGAAACCGACGATGGTGGTGAGCTGGCAGACCTTGCCTATGCTCTCGCGCTGGCTGATCAGGAACAGCGAGTAGTGGAACGTGGCGAGGAAATAAAAGAAAAGGGTGGCGCCGAATAAAACTCCGCTCACTGCTTACCCCCCCTGTTGCTCCACTGCTTCCGTGCTTCCGGCCGCTTGCCGCGCCGGGGCTGACGCCTGCTCTTTTTTGGCCTGTAGCGCCAGGACCTTGTCGATTTCGGAATCGGAGCGGGCTATCCAGTCCTTGTAGGGGGTATAGAAGCTCCTTACCCCGTAGAAGCTGCTTCGAATGGAGCGGTAGGCAATAAGCGCCCAATCGTAATCGCCGGATTTCTCGAATCCCTGGCCTATCTCCCAGAGCCTCTGGGCAGAGGCCGGGACGTATCCCGCGAAGGGGGCGTACATGTGGATTGCGGTCTCGTAATCGGAGACGGCGTTTTTGAGGTTGCCTGCGGCCATGGCCTTTTCACCTTGTTTGTACTGGTTTTGACCGTAGGAATATGTCTTCGTCCATACCATTGCAATCAATAAGACAAATATGATAAAAACGCCTTTTAGGGCCTTGAATATTTTGACACTTTCCATCTTTTCCTTTCAGCCTTCTGTCTTCGCTACGCTCTGGACAGGTAAACCGCTTCACGAAGAGAAAAAGCCGGGGACGCACACGAGAAGCGTCCCTAAAATTGCGACGGCGAGGCCGATGAGGATTGAAAATGAACCTATGATGTCGAGAGGCTTTTTTGCGTTATGGGCGGCCCAGAAGCCCCAGCCTATTACGAAAAGCCCGCTGACCACCATCAGGGCGTGCAAAAACATTTTGCCTCCACAAGGTTAAACGTAACGATTATAAGCGTTATCTACTGGTAAAGTCAAGAAATATTGGAATAAAAAAGCCTCCGTCGCCGGAGGCTTTTTTATTATACGATACGGGTTTTCTGTCTTCGCTTCGCTCTGGACAGGTAAACCGCTTCTTACTCGGCCGGGGTCTCCGCCGGAGCGGGGGTCTCCGTCGGGGCGGGGGTCGCTTCCGGGGCCGGGGCCACGCTGCTGGTGTTCGTCATCGCCGGGGCGGCCGCGCTGCTGTCGGGGGCGGGCTGGGTCTCGTCCGAGAAGACGAGGCCGGAGACTGAAAGGACTGCAACCGCGACTAAGACGCCCGATACCAATACCATTTTCAGCTTCTGCATATACCGTTCCTCCTGTTTGAAAATAAAGCATGCCGTGTAAGTACGATGAACCAGAGAACCTGAAGAACGAACGGAGAACTTAACCAACCGGAGGAGGTCGTATAATGCCACTATAACCGCCAGACAAAACAATAACAGGGAAATTATAAGTACGCAACAGTGAAAATGCGAGCTGTACAGGGGAAACTAATACATTCAGGATGGGAATAGCGGGCTTATGCGGTCTTGAATGCGGCCCTGCGATGCATTCGCCGGCGCTGGTAAAACTTCTATGCCTGTGTGGAAAGCGGCTCTGGAAATAGCGAGCGCCCCCGCCGCCGAAACCAGAAGGATTAACAGTAAAGAAAGGCAAAGCCGTTTCTTCATAAAAGCTGCGCCGCAAGCTCCGCAAGCCTGGAACGCTCGCCCTTTTTCAGTGTGATATGGCCTGAAATCCCTTCATTCTTAAACCTCTCCGTGACAAAAGTCAGCCCGTTGGAGGCCGAGTCTATGTACGGGTTGTCTATCTGGTACGGGTCGCCTGTCAGGACAATCTTCGTGCCCTCTCCGGCGCGGGTAATTATAGTCTTTATCTCGTGCGGGGTGAGGTTCTGGGCCTCGTCCACGATCAGGTAACGGTTGGGCATGCTCCGGCCCCGGATATACGTCAGCGGCTCCAGCTCCAGCATCCCCAGGTCAACTAATCCGTGGTAGTCCTTGGGTTTTCTGCCCCGGCCCTCGGTCGGCCCCATCAGGAACTCCAGGTTATCGAATATCGGCTGCATCCAGGGCTTCAGCTTCTCCTCCACGTCGCCGGGCAGAAAACCAAGGTCGCGCCCAAGCGGAAATATGGGGCGAGATACCACCAGGCGGTTAAAGGTGCGCTCTTCGACGGTCTTCTCCAGGCCCGCGGCAAGAGCCAGGAGCGTCTTGCCCGTACCCGCCTGTCCCACAAGCGTGACCAGCTTCAGGTTGTCGTCCAGCAGGAGGTCCAGCGCGTAGCTCTGCTCCTTGTTCCTGGCGGTAACCCCCCAGACTCCGTCCTTGCCGTGTAAAAGTTTTACCAGCGCCTTTTTCTTTTGATAATATCTGGAGAGCCCGGTATGGTTCGGGTTGTATTTGTCTTTTATCAGCACGAACTGGTTCGGGAAAAAAGGGCCATCCACCGGCAGCTCGCCCTTCTCGAAGAACAGGTTCAGCGCCTCCGGCGCCACCTCCAGCTCCGCCTCTCCGCTATACATCTCGGAGATATTTACGGTGTCGGTTTCGTAGTCCTCGGCCCGGACACCCAGCGCATCCGCCTTTATCCGGAGGTTCGTGTCCTTCGTGACAAGGACCACGTTCTCCTCCCCATGCTCCTTTGACAGGCACAGCGCGACCTTCAGTATCCGGTTGTCCGCCGAGTCCCCCTCCATCATTGACGGAAGGGTGCAGTCAACGTCGTGCTGGTGGTTCAGCTCCACGCGGAGCATCCCTCCGTTATCCAGGGTCACTCCGGCGGACAGCTTGTTCCTCATCCGGAGCTCGTCTAAGTGCCGGGACACCTGGCGGGCGTTCCGGCCTATCTCGTCCAGTCCCTTTTTGAAACGGTCAAGCTCCTCGATTACTACAATCGGTATGATAACGTCATTTTCTTCGAAAGAGAAAATTGAATTTGGGTCGTGGAGCAGGACGTTTGTGTCCAGGACGAAAGTCTTTTTCAATAGGAAGCCCCCTCTTAAGATGATTCAGGCGAGATTAAAAGTCCCGGTTATATTACTCCGGCGGATTCAAAAAATCAACAATTAGGATTAATCGGATTCCTCATCATAATTTCAGGCCTCCCGGGCCGCAAAATCTTGCCTCTTTTATAAAAAAAGCGCCAAAAACTTTTGGACCGGTGAAATTAAAAATATGATTTTTTCAAATGCATTAGTGATATAATTTAGATATGCACAGCCGAATGATAAACATGGTGATGCCGGCGCAGAGCGCAAGGATACGCGAGCTCGAGGAGGAGCTTGGCTGGGCCGAGACGCCCGGAAGGCTCCGGGGCTTCATCATGCGGAAGACGAAATTGAACCGCGTCCTGACTGCTGAGCAGGCGGAACAGGTTATCGAAGCCCTGACTGAGCTCCTGCGGGAAAGAGAGAGCCCGCCGGAAAAGGGGAAAGGAAACGGATGAGCGGTGTTACCGCATTTTACGGGTTGTGATAAAACTGTGCGCGGCTCTTTTTAATCTCCGCAGCTAACTCCCTGTATTCCCTGCTTTTCCTGTCGAGCTTTGTAAGCCTTATCTCCGCTTTCCTCAGTTTGTCTTCATCATACTTCAATTCATTTACATACTTGCTATATTTTGCCGCATCCGCGCGGGGGATGGAAAAATCTCCCGGCACGTTCCAGATATCTTTCATGTATTTCCATGCCGCATAGTCCCATACCTGTGCGTCGCCTGTGGGCTTCAGGCTTGACGTCTGCCGGATATCCGTTATCTTTAGCCCTGTTGCGTCCGCGGTTATCTTCTGCGCGCCGGTGAAAGGGTCCGAGCCCTCGCTGTCCCAGATATTCCCAGGTAGCACCCGCGCCTTGCGCCTCGGATTCATGGCAGGACTTGCATGGCCGGGATTTCCCGATGCCATGCCCGACGGCCTCGAACTGCATCCACGCAAGCGCCTTGTTCGCCGCCGGAAGCGACGAATAAGCGCCCATGATGGCATATGCGTCCTGCGTCTCACCGCCCGGCCAGCGCCATTTGATGCCTGACGGCATTGCTTCGCCCTTGAAATTAGTCGCCATGTTCGGCCAGACCTTGTACGGCGTGTACATCCCCCTGGTTTTTAATCAGGATGGGCGGAGAAAACACGCCGTAGTACAGGCTGTATTTCTCGAACGGGCTGGGTTTTCCTGAAATACGGCCCTTGCCCCAGACGGTCATCTGGTAGCCGCCCAGTTTCGATATATGGCAGGCCTGACAGCGCAATTTTTTATGCGGGCCCTCCGAGTTAGCCTTCCATGCGGTGTAGTGGCATCCGCCGCAGTCCACCTTCCGGCTGACGTCGCCCATACCCTTGCCGCCGTTTTCGTGGCAGTCTATGCACAGATAGTCCGGCCTTCACGTGCGCGTCCGGCGGGAACCCCGCAGGCTGTGAAAACTCAGCCCCCAGATAGCTGTCGCCCCTCCGCCGCTCCTGGCTCCCGGAGTGGCACATCCCCGTCCCGCGTCCGCCGCCGGTGCAGTTGACGGCCGGTACGCGACTGGTGAAATTATGCACTCCGCCCGATGCGTTCGGATAGTAATGGCAGTCGTTGCATCCGGCGTGGCACACGTTGCAGAAGCGCTGGCGGTCGGAGGCGTTCTCAAGGCTCGCCGGGCAGGAAGTCTCACCCTTCACCAGCTTATAGTTCGCCTCGGATAAACCCGCGCCGGCTCCAGCCGGCATGTCGGCAAACGACGGGCCGCAGTTGTTCGGGCCGTGGACGTCCCTCCAGTGGCGGGTGGAGCGCTGGCGGACGTTCCCTCCCATTACCGTCTGCTTGAACTGCTCCACCTCCTGCGGATGACAGCCTCGCCTTCCGCAGGTCTTTTCAGCTATTTTAGGGTCGTATCCGAGCGTTACCGGGTCGCGGTCGTGCCAGAGCACCGTAAAGATGCCCGGGTCCGGCTGGCCGTCGAACGTCTTCGGGAAAAGGGCGTACATCCTGTTCGCGCCCGAAGGCAAAAGCCTGTCCAGCCTGCCCTTCCTGGGGATGGGGTGCGCGTCGCCGTCCACCAGGATAGCCTTCAGAAGCCCCTTGTGCGCCGTTTCCTTGTCGAGGCTGCTGCCGTCGCCAAGGTGGCAATCGGTGCATTTCGCGCCGGGCATTTTCGTCTCTTTCTCTACCTGCCCGGCGGTCATATAGAACTGCGGATAGCCGGCGGCCTGCATTTTCGCTTTATCCGCATGGCAGTACAGGCAGCCGTCCTGTCCGTTTCGGGCATGGTACGCGGACGCGATAAAAATAAAGACTACGAACTGGGCAAGGAAAATGGCAATGGGAAGGGGCTTTGAGAACAGGTCTGCGAGTAAGCCTATGCTGAACTTCTTCATACTGCCGCATATCTTACATTAAAAAGTGCGCGGGGTCAATCATAACTCCCCAACCCCCTCTCATTCTTAAGAAGTCCTTACTTACTTTCAAATTCCCCCCGTTTATGCTTTAATATTTCAATGCAAAGACTGCTTATAGCTTTTATAGCGTGCCTTTTTATATTCTCCGCCTGCGCGCAAAGGGAAAAGGCGGAAATCGTCGTCCCCTCCGGTGATTCGGTCATCATTGACGGGAAGGCCATCGCCCCCGGTGAGGCGAAGTTCTTCCGGTACGACTTCCGGGGCCGCGAGATAAGGTTCATCGCCGGGCGCACGGAGGCCGGGTCTTTCGTCACCGCATTCGACGCCTGCGCCACTTGCTACGTCAACAAAAAAGGCTACCGGGAAGAGCCCGGCTGCGTCGTCTGCAACGAGTGCGGCTCCCGCTTCAAACTAAGCGAGATGGAGAAGGGCCTCGGCAACTGCGTCCCGGTCAACCTCCCGCACCGGCTCGAAGGCGACAGGATAATTATAAACCTGAGCGACCTTCAAGCCGGGTGGAAGTGGTTCTAAAATGAATATCGCACGCCCGCGGTTACATCGAACCGGCTGAAGGCATCTTTTCAAGCAGGTCGATGACCTTCATCTCGGCGTCGCCAATCTTGTGAGTCTCGGCCATCATGGCGTTGTCCGCCGGCTTAACGCCTTTTTCGTGCATCTCCGTCATCGCCTTGCCTTCCATAACTTCCTTTAAAAGCGAACGTGCGTCGGATACCATCATCTTCCCGTGCTCCACCGAATACTTATCGATATCCTTTGCCATCCCCATCCGCCCGAGCATCATCATGTTCGACCCTTCGGTTGCCATTACCAGCGCGTGGTTCATCAGCATGTGCATATGGTGCATGGCCATCATGTCCGGGGACATCTCCTTCGTGCTCATCTCTTCGAGCGCGTTCACGACGTCCATCATGGCCCCGCCCAGGTCATGGGTGTACTTCATCAGCGGGTCGTTCCCATGACCGGCCTTGTGCATGGCCTTCATCTCGGGGCCGTTCATCGCATGCTCAATAACTTCCTTTCCATCCTTGATCATGCTGCGGCCGTGCTCCAGGGTCATCGGATCCACAGATGGGGCCATCTTCATCTGCGCAAGCATTGCCAGGTTCGACCCCTCCGCCACCATTTCAAGGCCGTGGCTCATCAAAATATGCATGTGATGCATCTCCATGTCACCGCCCTTGCCGTGCATGTGTTTCATTTCAGCAGCGTTCGCGGGCAAGAGCGTCGTCAGGTACAGAACGCACATCAGCGCAAAAGCTCCGCCGAAAAACCTTATATGACCTTTCATGTCGCCTCCTCCGTAAAATAGTCTATGTCAGCCTTCTGAAACCATATCTGCCTAATATAACATCGTATTTGAAACTGTCAATTCAGGTTTGTGCAAGCCGGGTACCGTTGGTTTTTAAAACATCACCTGCATGCCCGCATTGAGTACCCATGTGGTCTTCAACTGCAGGCCGTTCAGGTCTTGATAAAATGGGACACCGCCTTCAACTCCGAAGCTGACCTGCCCTTTCGTATAGCTCACGCCAATCAGTCCATCGAGGCGCTGCCCGCCGTAATTGCCGGGGTCGGCATCGGGCGTTGGCGCCCCCATCATGCCCATTGCAGGATGGTTAAACTTATCAATCTCGGGATCCGCGCCCTTGATCCGCCCCGTAGCGTTATAGGCCAGACGCAGCCAGGAGGTGACGGGGCCGAAGGCGCGTTGTAGCCAACTGGTCACCTTGAAATTGTCGCCTAAACTCCAATTGTCGTCGTTTTTTGACGTATGCCAGGTGTATTGTGCCTGCGCGCCCCAGTTCCACTTTGCGTCGTCGCTGACACCGTTGTAGGTAAGCGCAGGCTTGAGGTCGTATGTGCCCGAACCAAGCTGCATATCATAAGGTGCGCGAAATATCATGCCCATTACGTCTACCGGCTCCTTGATGCCCCCGGTCGGGATGCTTAGGCCGAGGCTGCCGACAAGATATTTATCGATCCTGTACATTCCTCTAATCTCGGTATCGCCGAAGCCGCTCGTGGACATGGGGGCGCTGGGAAAGATGCCCATCATAGGGCCCATGTCCATTATCATCTTCATCTCATTGGCCTGATAATTCGCCATCGCCATCACCGTAAGACGGTCCGTGATCCCGTACATCACCATAACCATATGCATATCCATGGTCATGCTGGTGGGGACCATCATGTAATTATACGGCTTGTTCCTCATGAAACCAACGCTTTGCAAGCCGACATTCGTTGTGCCTGCCCGAAGCCCGCTCATGTCCATGTGCATGAATTCGTAATTGACCATCCACATGCCTGCGGGGTGCGTATGGTATATGTGGTCCGCGAATGCGGGATTGAACAGCATTTGGGAGCACGGTTCCATGTTCATGTTGCAGCCCATCATCTGCGCATTACCGCCCTGGGCAGTCTCCGCGCCTTTGCCAGCTTCTTCTTCCGCCGCCTTCATTGCCTGGTCGTACGAGACTGCGCTCCCGCCATTTTGCTGTATGAATTTCCGCGCCTCGTCCTCTTTTGCGAAAGCCCATTTTGCCTGCACGTTCATACCGCCATTCTTCGAGCCGCCTACTACCCAGGTTGCTGACCTGGCATCTATCATCTCTCTTGTCGTGTAGTCGGCAACCATAATGGATTTAATATGCTTCTCCCCGTTCTGCTCCATATTCTGGGCAGCGCAGTGGAGACTGCAGACCTCCGCGGTGGTACCGTCGGAATACACAATAAGCACTTTACTTTGTTCAAATGGGGCCATGCCCATCCCGCATTGCTTGCAGTGTTCGCGGTCCTGTGCATTGTCCGCTGGACCGGCGGCAAATGAGGAGCTTACACAGAGCAGCGAAATCAGGATATACAGCATGGCAAGATATGGTGAAATGGATGTTTTTGGATTGTGCATAGTGCTAAGTTCCTCCTTTCTTGCAAGACCGTTCAAGGTCTTCAGAACGAATAACGCATCCCAACCGTGGTCGTGAAACGCGGCGCGAGTTGCACTCCGTTTACGTCCTGGTAGATGGGCACCTGGATAAATCCGTATAACGCTAAATGCTTGCTCACGATCGGCACGGACACGCCGGGGCTTATATAGAGGAGCGTCCCGCCGGTGCTGTACCTGTCCGCCTCGGCTCCCCGAATCGCGGTTGGCGTATTTGAAGTTGAACTGCACAAGCGGGCTGAAATAAGAGATGCCCGCGTAGCGCATGCCGAGGTTTACGCCTACGCTGTCGCCCGGTCTGTACTCTTGCCTGAAATACAGCGCCCTCTGGTAAAGCACCTGGCCGAAATAATCCCAGTTCTGGGCTATGTCGTTTGAATAATACGCGCCGAGGATAATGTCCGTGGTGCCGCTCCCCGGCTGGAGGCCGCGGTCTATCGCGGACGGGCCGGGCGCGGTCGGGTCGGTCGATGTCCCCGTTTCGGTGAAGCTGCCGGTAGGCAGTTTAAGCCCTCCGAGGACGCCCAGGACTCCGTAAGTGCAATCCTGGATAATGCCCTGGTAGCGCCCGATTATCCTTACGTCGCCCAAGTTATCGGTATGCGAGTTGTATTGCCCTCCGCCGGGTCCCGGAGTAACCCCGTCGGAATTCGTGCCGAGCGTGCTGTGCATCCGGTCTATAAACGGCACCTGGACGTTGACTCCCCAGTCCCTGTTAAAGCTGTAATCCACTCCAAGCGTTACATAGTTGTTCTTCGTATCCTTCTCGACCTCCTGCGGATCTCCGTCGTTTTTGATCTTGCTGGCGTCGATGGCGGAGATGCTGTTCGTCCCGCTCCGGAGCTGGTTCTGGTCGATGAAGTCGTAGCGGAGGTCCAGCTTCAGCCCAGGGGCGTACGTGATGGAGGCTCCGGGTGATTGTAAATTTTCCCAGTCCGAGCTGAGCGTGCAGCCGCAGCTCGCGCAGGCCAACGCATTGACTTTAGTCAAACCTATGATTGCGGCCAGACAAAGCGCGAACGCGCAGATCCGGCATAAAGCTCCTGCTGAATTCTTCATGGGTAAAGCTCCTTTATTCCCTGCTTTCCTTTCGCGTGAAAGAAAAGAGGATCCCCACCGCTTGATCTTGGCATATTTTCCGAGACTAGCGCGGGGCGGTTCAAAAGAAACGAGATTTCTTAGGGCTATTAGTGGGTTTGTTGACGGGGCGGACGCCCCGGACTCAGGCTTTCGGAGGTATGTCTATTTCTCCCGGACTCGCCTCGGCGGAGGTCTCGGCCGGGGATGGAGGATAACCAAAATGGATTGGAAAACAGCGATAGCAGACACCGGGAAGTATAGCGGCCTCGCCACCAGCCTGGTTTATGGAGTGGCATCCGTGGCCGCAGACATCGAGGGATACAATCGACGCCTGGCCGTTTTTTACGGAGGCGTTTCTTAAGGCAGTCCCCTCCATCCCTGCCGTGTATGAAATGAGCAGGATGAGCAAGGCGGCAATCAGTCTATTGGCTTTACGCGCCCTCAAATTTCTCAAGCCTCCCGGCGTTCATCCTGTAGCGCGAATTGGCCGCGGCAGCAATGGCGCTGTTGTGCGTCACCATAATAAAGGTCGTCCCTTCGGCGCATTTCTTTTTAAATATATCCATTATCTCCGACTCGGTCGCCTCGTCCAGGTCCCCGGTCGGCTCGTCCGCGAGCACTACCTTGGGCGAGTTTATAAACGCCCTGGCGATGGCCACCCTTCTCTGCTGTCCGCCGGAGAGCCGGGAGGGGTAGCTGTTGATCTTATCCTTCAAGCCGACCATCTCCACCAATGAGCGCGCCCGGTCTTCAAGCCCTTCGGATGGCTTCCCGAACGCCGTCGGCAGAAGGACGTTCTCGAAGATGGTGAGAGTCGGCACGAGGCTTGCGAACTGGAAGATAAAGTTCACGTTCACGTTCCGGAACGCGGAGAGCTCGTTATCCGGCAGGGACCATATGTCCGTCCCGCCTATGGTGACCTTGCCTGCCTCAGGCTTGGTGAGGCCGCCCATCAGCGACAGCAGAGTGGTCTTTCCGCTTCCGGAGTGGCCGACGACGCTGACGAAATCGCCCGCGGCGACTTCCATCGACACGCCCTCTACCGCGTGGATCGTCTGGTCGCCGTCTTTATATGTTTTGGATACGTTTGCTAATTTAATCATATTTTAAACCGTTATTCCCCTTTCCTAATCGCCTCGTATACGGCTCCATCCTGGCGGATATAGACGCCGGATAAAGGGCGGCGGCGATGCCGGTAATGGTCGAGACCACTATGCATCCGATAAGGAGCGATACGATAAGTCCGGGCGACGGCCACAGATAGGGCACGCTCAGCTCCTTTACAAGCAGGTTCTTGAAGGAGAATACTAAAAGCCCCCCGCCCGCGACACCCAGGATGCCCCCGGCCGACGTGAGCATTGCCGCCTCCGTGATTAACAGGCGGAACATGTAACCGCGGGTCGCACCCATCGCGCGCAGGAGTCCGATCTCCCTCTGGCGCTCGTTCACTATCATCGAAAAAACCACCCCGATTAAAAGAAGCGCCATAGCCCACACGATACCGCCCACGGTCAGCAGGTAAGCGAATAGTTTCGACAGCTGGTCTTTAACGGCCGATATGACTTCGTTTGAAGCGATGGCCTTCACCCCGTCAACCGCATAATTTATCTTTATCGCCACCCTCTGGGGCGTATAACCGTCTGCTACTTTCACCAGCACGGTGGATATCTGGTCCGGCGTGACATCCACCTTCTTCAGGGCTTTCTGGCTTGACTCCCGCGCCATACCGTAAGCGGCGTTCAGGGTGATGAACGCGGAGTTGTCGAGGTATTTCATGCCCGTCTGGGCAAGGTTGCCCACGACATTGAACTGCTTGCCGTAAAACTGAAGAGTCCTGCCGGCAAGCGTCGGCACCTCGCGTCCCACGATTATGTCGTCGTCGTTGAACTTATCCCCGGAGAAGTTAGAAAGCCAGGAGGTAACGGAGAAATCCGTGGCCGGGTCGAAGCCTATCAGGAGGACGTCGGATACGCCGCAGCATGCAAGCGGCGACGACTTTATGAACACCTGCGGAGTGGCTTTATCAACGCCCTCCACCTGCCTTACCTGGTCAAGCACTTTCCTCGGCATATAAAAGGCCGACGGCTCTCCGGTTATGAGTGCCTCCCTTTCCTTCGATTCCGCCTGCGCGGGCACCACCAGCACGTCCGCGCCGAGGCGCTCCGTCCCTACCGAAATGCTCTTTTTGACGCTGTAAATAACGAGGGTAGCGGAAAATAACGTGCCGGATACCGCCGCGACGGATAAGATGATGGAGACGGTGCGGAAGAGTTTTCTCCGGATATTCCGGATGGCTAAATGGAAAAGGCCCAGCTTCTTCAAGAACTCTCCTCCTCTTTCCTGGCCGCAAAGAATGCTATGAGTGACAAAAGTATAACGGCGCCTCCGCTCAGGTTCCAGACCGGCAGGTCTCCGTAGGTGCAGGCCATCATGTCTTTATTGCAGACCCCGATTATAAGCGAGGGATAAAGCGCGATCAAGGCCCCGCCCAGGGCGGTGATACAGGAAAGCATTCTGGGCGCTTCCATGCCCCTGGAGATTATGGAAAGGACGGAGGCGAAAATAACCACCGCCGAGGCGCCGATAAGAGCTTTAAAACTTATACCGCAGGCCGCGGTCCCGTGCGAGCAAAGCGGGAAAATGACAGGCGCGGCCAGCACGGCGACGGAAAGGGCTATTTCGCCGCCCGCGACCACCATAATCAATTTCTTTCTGACGCCCAAACTTGTCTCCTGAACATCCTTGAGACGGACAGTTCGCTGAACAAGATAAGAATAACATTCAAATGATAATGCCGCCAACTCCCGGCTTCTTAGTCCTTGTAATATATCATAAATGACGCCCGCTTTACAAAAATATGTTACAAAAAGTCAAAGGCAGTATATTTTTAGCTTTAGATAACTTGTGGTTCTTGATTTCAGGATATAAATAGATAAAACTGTCCCCCGGGCCCAAGAGGGCCCGGGGGACTTGAAAATTCCCGTGCGGGAAGGGTTATTTCTTCCAGTCCACCGCTATGCCGCAGAGAAGGGGCGAGCCGTTGTCGATGCTGACCTTTACGCCAGCAGCCTGATGGCAAGCCTTGCAAAGAGAGGTCTCTTTAAGTATCTTGTGCGACTTCACGTCCATGGTGAGCATTATCGAGTCGTCCGAATAGGTCCTGCACGTAATCAGCACATATTTACCGTCCGGCGTGAAGGCCATGTCGTGCGGGAAGGCCTGCTCCGCGGTCAGGTCTATGCGGTCCTTTACCTTCTTTGTCGCCATGTCGATAATAACGATCTCGCTCTTGCCCTTGCCGGCGACCGAATTGGGCACGGGACCGGTTTTGGTGACGGTGAACTCGTTAGGAGCGGTAACCCAGAACTCAGTCTGGTCCGGGTTGGTGCGGCCCTGGTGGATAAAGGTGCCGATGTCTATCGAACCGACCTGCTTCTTGGTCTTCCAGTCCAGCACGAAAACCTTGCCCTGGACCATGTCCGACACGAAGGCGTTATTATCGCCCTTGTCCCAGCCTATGCCGCAGACGGACATGCCGACCGGGATGGAATCAACCGCTTTTCCCTTGACCGGATCGAACACGTACACGTGGCCGTCGGCCATATCCTCATAATAGATATCGCCGCCCGGGCCGTTGATCGCGCCGCAGAACTTATTGCCGACCTGGCCCAGGTCGGTGACCTTCTGCGTGTCGAGGTTGTACTTCATTATCTTGCCGTTCAAGAGGCCGACATAGAGGTCGCGGCCTACAAGCGCGCCTCCATGCGTGCCGCCGCCGGGCTTCGTGTGGCCTGGGTCAAGGTTCAAACCGGCTATCTTGCCCTCGGTCTCGCCGCCGGCGCCGGTGATTACAATCCTGTCCAAGTCGCCGGTGGCGAGGTTAAGCACCGCCAGGTGTCCGCCGTGTCCCGCAACATACGCCGTACCGGACAGCATCGGCGCGTCTTCTGCGCACGCCAGGCCCGCCGTGGCCATAAACGCCGCGGCAGCAAGGGTAAAATAAAGCATCATCTTCTTCATGGCTCTTTCCTCCAGAACGGTTTGCCACTTTAAAAGCCGGAATCCGCCGATTAACCGGCCGTTCCCCATAAATTCGCTAAAGCAGATCACGATAAGTTGTTCTTTGCACCTCCTTGCATTTTTGGAATTATTCTCTAATGAACAGGAAATAGACCATCGTCCAGCTTCCAAGGATGATAAATATTATTCCGACTAAACTGCCGAGCGCCAGTGTGGAAAGGCCGGTGAGGCCGTGGCCCACGTTGCACCCGCCGGCAAGCGACGCGCCGAAACCCATGATAATCCCGCCGCAGAATTGGGTGACAAGCGACTGGGCCTTGGGCGCGCGCCAGGAAAACTCTTTATTTTTAAACGCTGAGACGAAGGAGCCGAGCACCAGCCCGAAGATCATCCATACGCTCCATGTTAGCGTCCCGAGCTTCCCTATCGCGGAAGAGACGTCCACCTGGGAATCTTGCGCGGCCTTCTGCACCGCCGCCAGATTGGCGGAACCGGTAAACCAGGCGGTAAGCTCGTTTAACGGGCCAGTGAATGAAAGCCCCCTGGCCTGAGAAAACCCGCCATAGACCTGGGAGGTATAGAAAGCGACGATGCCGATTAAACCGACAATTATGCCGGTAAGCCACCAGGAGAACCCTTTCTGAGCTGGCTGGCCTTTTGAAGTTCCCTTTGGCGATAAATATGAGCGCCGGGACCGCGAGGAGGACTATCACCAGCCAGCGGTTTACGCCGAGTACGCTATATATGGTAACGGGCAACGGGTTGCCTTGCGCGTCCACCAGGCTGTACATGAACTTCGCGGAGGCGGGGTTAGAGGGGTCGAAACCGGGGCCGAACCAGAGGAACTTGGCGATGGGATTAAGGGCTCCGGAAAGGGTCGAGGCCGCCGCCAGGAGGAACCCCAGGGCCGCGAACCACGAGCCTATCATGCCCTCGCCTATCCTGTAGAGGGTGCCTGTGGCGCAGCCGCCGCCCAGGACCATGCCTATTCCGAACAAATATCCGCCCAGGACGTTCGCGAGCCAGGTGAAAGGTATCGACCTGAGCTTTATAATCCCCGCCACCTCCAGGCCGTTGGCCCCAATTATCAATATAAGGAGCGCAACGACGTATATCCTGAAAACGGTGAAGTCGCGGGACAGGAGCACCTCCCTGAACGCGGTGTTCATGCAGAATCGCCCGTGCTGCAGGGTGAACCCGAAGATGAGCCCTACTCCAAGCCCGGAAATAATCAGCGGCCAGTCCATAATAAAAAGACCTCCTCTTTTAAATAGATGGGTTTAATTAAACACAATCTTATGATTGCAAAAGTTCTGCCACCCCGCGCGGTTTTCTGTTTTTTCGTAAAACCCTTGATTGGAAAGGAGAAAAAGCTTTCAGACCGTAGAAAGCAAAGTCCTAAATGGGATTAAAAGTCACATGGGTTGAGGCATACATGCCCCACTTAGACCTTTTTTGTCCCAAAAAAAGATTTTTAAGAGTAGTTACAGGCGTTCCAGGAGGAAAAAATCGGTCCACTCCACAAATTTCTTATTCTATGTTATAATGAATAAAAATTAGGGCACTGGGATATCAGCCTAATTTCAACCCCTATGCCGTGCAAGAATGGCCCTTCAGCTTTTCGCATTATGCCGAGTAAGCTCCCATCCCTTAGATTTACCGACGTAACGTATTCTGGTTCTTAGTTAATTATGCGGAGATGTCCAGGACGGCGGTATGCCGGCTTGCCACAGGTGATTCTATGAAGCTGGACAAGTTCGATATCATTAATATCTCCGCCGCGGTAGTTCTCGCCGCCGGAGCGGTTTTTTATGGTGTGGCGGACGGAAAGACCGCCGCCGCGGACGGCATCGCCGCAGCCAGGTCTGGCAGGATCAAGGCGGACCCGGACATGGCCCCGAAGATAGCCGCGGCGAAGGTCTTGATGGATTCGGGCAGGGTGCGGGAAGCGGCACAGACGCTGAAAGATGTATGCCGCAAGGACCCATTCGACGCCTCGGCCCATGCCCTTCTGGGGCAGGCGTGCTCCCGCCTCCAGGACTATCCGTCAGCGGTGAAAGAGTACAGGATGTGTCTGGCGCTCGATGCGGACTACGTGGACAAAAAGTCCGCTAAGTTCATTGGCAAGAGGATTAATTGCACGCTGGGCGATTGCAAGCCGCAGTTAGAGTCGGAGCTTTCAAAGAATCCGGGTGACAAGCAAGCTTCAGGGGCAATGCAGGACGTGAATTACCTTGAGAGGATGCTGGCGGGAGGTTGTGAATAACCCTTCCTGGCCATTTCTTGGACGTTCCCGATAAGGTCATATTGTCCAATGATTGCATTCGTAAAAAAACATAAAGAAATACTCATTATCCTCGCGGTGGGCGTGGCGATGGGCGTAGGCGGGGAATGTCTCGGGTGCCTGGGGAACCCAAGGAACTCCGGTATATGCATCTCCTGCTTCATGGAGAACCTGGCCGGCTCACTTGGGCTGCATAACAACGCGCGGATGCAGTACATCCGCCCGGAGCTTATCGGGTTCATCATGGGCGGGACCGTTTCCGCATTCATATCAAAGGAGTTCAAGCCGGAAGGAGGCTCGTCTCCGATGCTCCGGTTCATGGCGGGCGTCCTCCTTATCGTCGGCTGCTCCGTTTTCCTGGGGTGTCCAATCAAGATGGTCCTCAGGGTGACGAACGGCGATTTCACGGCGTTTGCCGGGGTCGCCGGCCTGGTCGCGGGCGTATGGATAGGTTTTCAGTTCTTAAGACGCGGCTTCTATCTTGGCGACAGCTCGTCCATGCCCTTCCTCAACGGACTTGTCATACCGGCGATATTCATCGCGCTTCTCGTGGGCCTGTTATTGAAGCCGGATTTCCTGCACTTCTCGATAACCGGCCCCGGCGCCCAGGTGGCCCACCTGAAATTTTCGATGACTTCCGGGCTGGCGATAGGCTTCCTGGCCCAGCGCTCGCGGTTCTGCGTTACGGGCAGCATCGGGAACTTCCTCGTCTCCGGCGACAAGAAGATGATATCCGGACTTACGGCATTTGCGGTGACGGCGCTTGGGATCAGCCTTTACAAGGGGTTTTTCGTGCCGGGGTTCGAAGGCCAGCCCGGCTCTCACTTAGCCTACGGCTGGAGCTTCATGGGTATGGCGTTGGTGGGGATCGTATCAGTGATGATAGGCGGATGCCCGTTCAGACAGCTCATCCTGGCCAGCCAGGGGAGCACGGACGCGGGGGCGGCAGTGCTGGGCATGGTGGCGGGCGGGGCGATCGTCCAGGCCTGGAGCATAAGCAGCACGGACATGGGCCCGACGATCTACGGCGAGGTAGCCACGTTAATCGGCCTCTCCCTGGTGCTGGCGGTGGGCATCATGATGCGGGCGCGGGAATGATTTTATACAAATCCGGTAAGTCTTTATCGAGTGCCAGGTAGAAGAGGACCAGGCAGTACATAATTCAGAACCTATCGGAATAATAAAAAAATGATATACCTAGATAACGCCGCGACGTCGCATCCAAAGCCCGAGTCCGTCTACAGGCAGATTGACTTCGTCCTCAGGAACTACTCCGCCAACCCGGGCCGCTCCGGCCACAGGATGGCCATAGAGGCGAACCGGGTAATCTTCGAGGGCAGGGAAAACGTCGCCCGCCTGTTTAACATCAGGCACCCGGAGAGGATAATCTTTACCTGCAACGCCACGGCCGCTTTGAACCTCGCATTGAAGGGCATCCTTCAGCCGGGCGACCACTGCATCACGTCCAACATGGAGCATAACTCCATAGTCAGGCCGCTGAAGTTCCTCTCCCAGCAGGGCGTGAACGTACACGCGGTCCGTGCTTCCAGGGAGGGGTCTATAGACCCGGATGAGATATCGTCCGCCATTAACTGCGAGACCAGGCTTATAGCCGTCACCCACGCCTCAAACGTCATAGGCACGATTACGCCTATGGCTGAGATTATAAAGGCCGCCCACGACAAGGAAGTACCCGTCCTTATCGACGCCGCCCAGACCGCGGGCTCCGTCCCCATCGATGTCGAGGCGCTTGGAGTGGACCTGCTCGCCTGTCCGGGGCACAAGGGGCTTTTCGGCCCGCAAGGGACAGGGTTCCTCTACGTATCTCCGAATATAAACTTAAACCCCACCGTCTTCGGCGGGACCGGCTCGCGCTCCGACCTGGACAGGATGCCGGACTTCCTGCCGGACCGCTACGAGGCGGGGACCTTGAATACTCCCGGTATCGCGGGACTGGGCGCGGGCGCGGAGTTCATCTATGCGGAGGGCATCGATACGGTCCGGGCGCACGAGATGCATATACTCTCCCGGCTGATAGACGGCCTGTCAGGGATACCGAAGGTAAAAATCTACGGTACTAAAGACATAGAGCGGCGCGCGGCTGTCGTATCGTTTACGATTGAAGGCGTGGACCCGGCGGTCATCGGGGACAGGCTGGACACCGATTTCGGCATCGCCGTGCGCGTGGGGATACACTGCGCCCCCGACGCACATAAAGTAATCGGAAGTTACCCCAAGGGCACGGTGCGGATGAGCCCCGGATATTTCACTGCCCCGGAAGACATTGACCGTGCAATAGAGACTATCGGCGCAATAGCGGGAGACAAAAAAAACTATCAGACCCTGTCCCTCTCCGCACCTACTCTGCCCTCCCCCGCAGGCGGCGCGGGTAACGGGAAATGGCCATTATAGACGAGGGGTTAAGGGAGGGAGTATATGGAAGAGCAATATAAGATTTTCGTCTTCAAGAGCACCTACCTTACCTTTAAGGCGGAACGGGCGCTGAAGAACGCCGGGCTTACGTGCAAGGTAGTGACAAAGCCCCGCGACATAAGCTCCGACTGCGGGCTTGCCATCCGGATAAACGCGGCGGACGAGCCCACGGTCTCCGGGGTCATGAGCAATTCCGGGATCGCGAGCTTGGGAGTGTGGTAATTCCTGACAGGGTTATTTTGCTCAAAGCCGTCCTGTAAGCCGAATTCTGTATCCGGGGAATAAGCCCCGGACGGCGGCCATTCCTCTGGGACGCGGATTACTCCGAGCCTCAAGCGGCCTGACCCGGGGACATCGGGCGGGCAGCCCTTATCGTCCCCCTATTTGGCCTTGCTCCGGGTGGGGTTTGCCATGCCTTGGACGTCGCCGCCCAAGCGGTGAGCTCTTACCTCGCCGTTTCACCCTTACTCCCTGATCGGAAGCGGTCTCTCTCTGTTGCACTTTCCGTGGGGTCAGCCCCCCTGGACGTTATCCAGCACCCTGCCCTGTGGAGTTCGGACTTTCCTCTGAAGCTATCCCGTGGGATAGCACAGCGGCCGCCCGGACGGCTTTGAGCTACCTGATTATATAATATACAGAGTATTTTGGGAAGGGATAGTTAGGAGGTTACTTTTTTATCTATCGCCTCGTTCGCCAGGGCGTCGGCGTGGGCGTTTTGGGCGCGCGGGATGTGGGAGATGCGGAATTTCTTGAGGCCGGAGGTAAGCTTTTTCGCCTCCGTATAAAGCGGCAGCAGCAGTGGGTGTTTTACCTTGTACTCGCCCTTCATCTGCTTGACTAAAAGCTCGGAATCGGCGAATACGGAAATATCCTCCGCGCCCATCTCACGGCAGACCTGGAGGCCTATCAGAAGGGCCGTATATTCCGCCTGGTTGTTGGTGGCCTTTCCCAGGTAGCGCCTTATTTCCCTTAATCTATTGCCGGAGGAGTCTTCGACCAGCACGCCGATGCCGGCCTCGCCCGGGTTGCCCCTTGACGCGCCGTCTGTGAAGATGCGAAGCGCGCGCGCTTCTTCCGCGGGAGCAAACAGAAAACCTTCCTGCTCGGGCCTCCCCGCTCCCGCAACGGGTCGATCCCCCTTCGGCACGGGCGCGAGCTCGCCATCTCCCACCGCCCCGGCCGCCTCCATAAGGAGCGCCCGCAGGCCCTCTTTACCGACCTCCGGATGCTCCTTCATCACCGCCCGGACGGACAGCGTCCCGGCCAGTAGCCTGAGCGCCTCGGACTTCTTCACCCGGCGGCCTCTTCCGGGGCCGCTTCCTTACGGCCTCTTTGACTTCTTCTTTATAGAAGAGGATGCGGCGGCAGTTGTTGCATTTTATTATGCTCTCGCCCTTGCGGACGTTGTTGTACATCTGCGGCGGGATCATCATCCTGCATCCGGTGCATGCGGTGTTCGCAGCCTCGACTACCGCCGATTCGGGATATTTGTGAAGGAGGTTGTCATAGTATTGGGCGACCGGTTCCGTTACCTTCGGGAAAGTCTCTTCCCGCTTCTTCGTAAGCTCCACTATCTCCTCGTCCCCGGATTTGAAACGCCCCTCTATCTCGACTTTGCGCTTGTTAAAACTTTCCTCTTCCTCGTCCGCCAGCTTCTTTTTCTCGACGAGCGTGGCTTCGGCCTGTTCCACCTTCTCCATCAGCTGAAGTTCCGCCTCCTCGATTTTCGTTATCTTCTTCTGGCAGTCTTCGATCTCTTTCAAGTGGGCGAAATATTCCTTGTTCGTCTTTATATCGGTGGTACGGAGCTTCAGTTTGTTCAGGTGCTCGTTCTCCGCCTGGAGTTCGTCCTCCGCCGCGCGCTTTTCCTTGTTCGCCTGGTCCAGCTCGGCCTGCGACGCGTCCATATCCGCCTTTATCTCCCGGAGCGTCTCCCCCGCGTACCCGATGAGCTTGGGGAGCCTTTCCCTGTCCTTCCTGAGTTCGTGCAGCCGGGCGTCGATTACCTGAAGGTCCATCAATAGCTTTAGGTCTTCCAGCACTTCTTCCTCCGTTTTTTAAAAAACCAAATAAAAAAGCCGGATGGTTTTTTCCCTCCGGCCGGTCAGATATTTTTCCAGGGTGCGATCTGGGTTGTGCAGTTCTCCACGGATATTCCGAGCGCCTTTTCCCTGAACTTCTCCCGGAGCCTTGCGGCAAGCCGCTCCATGGCCGGGAGTTCCGTCCCCTGATGTCCGGCGTCGATAAGGCAGATGCCCCGCGCCAGCGCCGAAAGCGCCTGGTGGTATTTCACGTCCCCGGTAATAAAAGCGTCCGCGCCCGAGTCCGCCGCCAGTTCCAGTAAATCCGCCCCGCTTCCGCCGCAGAGGGCGACAGCATGTATTTTCCTGTTCGGCTCTCCGGTCAGTCTTACTTCTTCAAGAGAGAGCGCCTTCTTTACCCTCTCGGCAAGCGCTTTTGCGGTAATCGGCGTTTTTAAGCTCCCGATCCTTCCGAAGCCTTCGTCCCGGTTGCCTTCCATCGGCTCAAGCGGCCGCGTATTCAGGAGCCCCAGCCTCTCGGCCAGGAAATCGTTCAGGCCGCCTGAAGCCCTGTCGAAGCTGGTATGCGCGGCATAGACAGCGATTTTATTTTTTATGGATGTGGTTACGGCCAGGCCGTTGCCTCTGGAGAGGTCGAGCGATTTTATGGGGTCGAAAAAGAGCGGGTGATGCGTGACTACTAAGTTTATCTTTTTTCCCGCCGCCTCCCGCAATACCTCCGGGAGCGGGTCCAGCGCGATCATCACTTTCTTGACCTCCCACTCCGGGTCTCCTAACTGGAGTCCGGTATTGTCCCACTGGGCAGCAAGTGCAGGCGGGAACATCTCTTCTATTTGCTGGATTACTTCTTTTAACTTCGGCATCGCCTCAAAAAAGGAGGGTGGTGGGCCCGCCAGGATTCGAACCTGGGACAATCCGGTTATGAGCCGGGGGCTCTACCAACTGAGCTACGGGCCCTAAAAAAGGAATAACTATATTGCCTTAATCCACGGCAGGTTGTCAAGACGAAAAATTCCTGTCCGCCGCCCTATTATTATACTTCAAGTTCGCGGTATCGCAAGCGGGGGCCAAAAAATGCTTTGTGAGCGCGTGGATTTATATTATACTGATTTTTTATTTTTCATAAACCTTACGTTTAGAAAGTCGGATTTAATCGTCCCGCTTTTCTTTGTGTTACTTTCTTTTCCCGTGAAAAGAAAGTAACGACTTTAAGGAGAACTGCTGATGGAAAATGTACGCGTCCGTTTCGCCCCCTCGCCTACCGGGTTTCTGCATATCGGCGGGGTGAGGACCGCGCTTTTTAACTGGCTCTACGCCAGGCACTACGGCGGCACGTTTATCCTTCGCATAGAGGACACCGACCAGACCCGCTCCACGGACGAGTCCATACAGGCGATTCTGCAGGGGATGGAGTGGTGCGGGATGGACTGGGACGAGGGGCCGGGCAACCCAGGGCCGCACGGGCCGTACCGCCAGACGGAGCGCATTGCGCTCTACCGCGAGCACGTCGAGAAGCTCCTTGCTTCGGGACGCGCCTATAAATGCTACTGCACGCCTGAGGAGCTGGAGGGGCGCAGGAAGGCCGCCCTGGCCGAGGGCCGTCCGCCGAAGTACGACCGGCGCTGCCTGAACCTTTCGACCCCGCCTGCGGGAAGGCAGGCGGTGATACGGTTCAAGGCGGAGTTGGAGGGAAAAACGGTGGTCGAAGACCTCATCAAGGGAGAGGTCGTCTTCGACAACTCCGTCCTCGACGACTTAATCATAATGCGCTCGGACGGATGGCCGACTTATAACTTCGCCGTCGTCGTCGATGACTCCACCATGGGGATAACCCACGTGCTGCGGGGCGACGACCACCTGAACAACACCCCGCGCCAGATGCAGATGTACGACGCCCTGGGATACGCACTGCCGAAATTCGGACACCTTTCCATGATATTGGGGCCGGACAAGGCTCGCCTCAGCAAACGCCACGGCGCGACCTCCATAATGCAGTACAAGGAGATGGGCTACCTGCCGGAGGCGATGGTGAACTACCTTGTCCGCCTGGGTTGGTCGTTCGGAGACCAGGAGATATTTACTAAAGACGATATGATAAAAAATTTCTCTCTGGACACCGTCTCCTCATCTGCCGCGATATTCAATCCGGACAAGCTGAAATGGATTAACCACCACTGGATAAACGACAAATCTCCGCGTGAGATCGCGAAACTCCTTCTACCGATACTGGCGGAGATGGATTTAGCGCCGCCCGAAGTCGTTACGGAGATGCGCGAGGGCCGGTACGGGACGGACGCGAGAGACGACCTGTGGAGCCTGGACAGGCTTGAGAAGGTAGTCCTGGCCCAGCGCGAGAAGAGCCATACGTTAGTCGAGATGGCGGAGCTGTCTAAATATTTCTTTGTAGAGGAAATCGAGCTGGACCCTAAGTCGGCTGAGAAGTTCCTGACGGTTGAGACTAAGCCGGTGCTGGAGCGGCTTGTCTCGCTGTTGGAGGAGCTTCCCGCTTTCGACCACGAAGCGCTGGAGAAGGTTTTCCACCAGGTGATGGAAGAGACGGGGCTCAAAATGGGGAAGGTGGCCCAGCCGGTGCGCGTCGCAATCACCGGCGGTACGGTAAGCCCCGGTATTTACGAGACGCTGGATATTCTGGGTAAGGAGACGAGCCTGAAAAGGATGAGGGACGCAATCGCGCATATTGCGGCGAAATAACGTCGGGCGTGCACAAAAAAGGAGCGGCATGTTTATTTGCACCGTCGTCTCCTGCATAGATGACGGTGCCGCCTCCAATGCCGCTCCCCTATAGATAAACATATATCCCATTTGGAAAACCGTCAATCTTTTATAATCATAATAACTTATGATAGCGAGGGGCCGGGAGGCATGCCCGTATCAAGCAGGGCCTTAAGAAGAATGGCCTTGACAGAAAGCTTTCGTCTTAGGTAATATAGCGGCTCGTATTGGGGGATCGTCTAATGGTAGGACAGCAGTCTCTGGATCTGCCTATCGGGGTTCGAGTCCCTGTCCCCCAGCCAAAAATACTCCGATTAATCAATCGGTTGCAATCGTAGAGTGGGGGACTTTCGCAGGACTTTCGCAGAGTACACGGAAGTCTCTCCCCTTTACACCCTTATTTGAAGTCTTCACCAAAGTACCCCCTGATCTTTTCCTTAGTCATCCCCGACGCCTTGATGTAGCTCCCGCAGGCCTCGAAGACCGTTTGTTTATGCCCGAAGCGCTTGATGAGGTTCATGAAATAAATAAGATTTGATTTACATGACTACATCAGTTATGGTAGCATGCACAATATTATGAAGAAAACGCATTTATCAAAAAAAGATTTTGAAACGCTTCTGGACCTGATCCACCTTTCCCTTTCTTGCGATAATGAAGCAGCTTTAAAAGATTTTATTTTTCAACTTGCCAAGTTCCTTCCTCACAATTTCGCGACTTGCGTCTTTGGAAATATCGACAATGAAGGCATGAAAATTCCATACCACCATTTAAATGTAAATTACCCGGACGAATGGTCTAAGATATATGCCGAGAAAGAGTTACATACTGTTGACCCTATCTTTAAAGAACATTTCGCTACTTTTGAAATGCAATACTGGGAAGATACCTATAAAAAACACAAAACCCCTAAAAGTTTTCTTTCCCTGTCTCAAGATTTTGGATTGCTCGAAGGATATACGTTCGGCTTACGGAATATAAATAAGACAAAGGGGAGCCTTATTTCAATCTCCGGAAACGACCTTGAACGTAACCCGCGCAGCGAATATATCTTACATCATATAGTACCCCACATCCACCAGATGATGGAGAGAATCATCTGGCAAAATAAAAAACAAAATTATTGCCGCAAACTTTCTCCCAGAGAAACAGAGGTCCTGAAATGGATTTCCCACGGAAAGACAGACTGGGAAATATCCGTGATTTTAGGTATCAGCGTTAAAACGGTTAATCTTTATGTGTCCACTTTAATGGCTAAACTCGACGCTGCCAGCCGTACTCATGCCACCGCCATTGCGCTTGATTTAGGGCTCATCGAATTTGATTGACAGAACCAGCTGAACATTTGCGGCCTCTTTAGTTTATTCAGATTTTCAAATTCCCTCCAATCCATGATTAAAGCGGCGGCTATGACTCCGTCCGGCATTTGCCTCGGTTCGCCAATTAATTTAAAAGGAAACCCTTTCGCCCTGTAAAGCCGGTAGATCTTTTCTTCCGTGACAGCGTATAAATAATCTACGCGGTTTTTCAGGCACCATTGATAGACACCTTTAAGCAAGAAAATCGACGTGCTGTGGAGGCCAAAATTACCGGATACGGTATCGCTTCGCGCGTCGGGAGCAACGCATAACCTCGATACCTCGGCCGTATCCGTTCCTTTTCTTATATGATGCTCCGGGCTGACTAAAAAAGAAAAGTCCGTCTCCATCATGAACGGTTTTCCAGCCATAATCAGGCGCATATAAGCGCTCAGGTTGTTCATCTTATCGAAGACGCCGAAAGAGACCGCGTTCTTATCGTAGTCGTCGATTTCCAGGCCATCTACTGTTTTTGGAACCCAACCCAGCTCTCCGGCAAAAATCAAATGCCTCAACCGATAAGCTTTTTGCAAATCACCAGGTTCAGTCAAATTTCTTACGATGTAATCATTTTCATTTATCTCAATATTTTTTGACCTGGTAAAAGTCCTGGCCCTGTCCAGAGTATTGAAAACGGAACTGCCGCCATAACTATTTAATTCTGTTTGCAAATTCATGTCATCCCTCCTGTTTGAAAAAGTTGCACGTTAATTGTTGTCAACAATCTTGGGGACGATTACGATTTATGTCTATCTGGGAGAATTCCCTAATTGCGGGTTTCGAAGGGCTTCTGTATTTTATTAAGATGAAAACCGTGGAGAGACGTCCAATGCCGACAACTAAAGAAATAATTAGCTATCGAAAAGAAATAACAAAAAAATACGTGGAAAAGGGAATTGAAAGTTTTTTGGAAGGTGAAATTCTTGAGCTATTACTGGTATTATCGATCCCGAAAGGAGATATAAAGCCTTTAGCCGCCCAGTTGCTGCAACATTATAAAGAACTGAATAAAATACATGATGCGCCGCTAAGGGAGCTTTTAGAAATTCCCGGTATAAATATGCGAACTGCCATGTTCATTAAACTCGCCAAAGAATGTTCGGAATATTCTCTTAGGCAGAAAGCAAAGAAAAAAGTCTTGCCCAGATGCAACGTGGACGTAATCAATTACTGCCGCATAACGATGTCGGGAATAAGGGACGAAAACTTTACAACTTTTTTTTAGATGTTCAGGGGGAAGTGATAAATGATTGAATTAAAAAAGGGCAGCCGAAAAGGCCGCCCTTTTTTAATTTTACCGAGTGGTAGGTTTTATGCGGCGCGCAGGCCTTCGATGTTCTCCTTTGACCATACCGACGCCTTTATCGTCCATACGCTGTCCGGGTACATACCTCTCAGACGCTCGTAAGCGTCCGTGAGCTTTGAAGGGTCTTCCGAAGCCCTGTACCTGGCGACCCCGGCATAATATGCGGCCTTAGGCGCCTGGTCCGTATTCCGGAAATTATTTTCCACCTTATCGAATAACTCTTCGGCCAGTAAGTAATCCTTCTTCTTCAGGGCTATCCTTCCCCTTCCCATGTCGAGGTGCGCCAGGAATGGGCCCTCCGGCAGGAACCCCTCCCACCGCTCGTTCTCCAGCCCCGACTCGTCAGCTATTATAAAGGTCGGCGTCCATTCGACGTTATAGGCCTCTACCTCGCGCCCCCTCTCCGATGTCTCAAGGAGCACCGGGACGAAACCCGCCTTTATCGCATCCGCCACGTCATCACGGCTAAGCACCCTGTTAAACGTATTGATGCAGCCAGTGCAGTACTTGTAGTGGAAGAACAGCAGAACAGGCTTGCCGGACCTCTTCGCCGTCCTCTTTGCCTCCTCCAGGTCTTCTATCCAGGGAATATCTTTTTCGACTGCCATCTTCATACCTCCAGCGCTTTTTGCCCCTCTTTGTAATTATATCATTCCACGCGCAGGAATTGGCCGTGCTCCGCCCCGCAGATCGGACATTTCTTAGGCGCCTCACCCATGACGGTATTTCCACAGACCGAGCAGACGTAAAAATCCTCAGAGGGCGCGGCTACGGACATTTCTTTAAGCGCTTCCTGGAAAAGGCCGGCGTGTATCTGCTCCACCTGGTTTGCGACGTTGAAGCTCCACCTGGCTTTTTTAGCCCCCTCGGAGTCCGCCTCGCTGATGAAACCGGGATACATCTTCGTGAACTCGAAGGTCTCGCCGTTTATCGCCTCTTTCAAATTTTCAGTCGTGCTTTTTATGCCCTCCAGCACACCCAGATGGTTGTGCGCGTGCACCGTCTCCGCCGCCGCGGCCGCCCTGAAAAGCTTCGCTATCTGCGGAAAGCCCTCCTCGTCCGCCTTCTTCGCAAATGCCAGATATTTTCTGTTCGCCTGAGATTCGCCCGCGAATGCCGCCTTCAAATTATCCTGAGTTGCCATATCTTTATCCTCCTTTTAGGTTGTAATGCCGACGTGTGATGTGTTAAGAATTTCTATTAATATTAGCAGAGGCGCCGTGGTTTGGCAAGGACGGGGAGTTTCTTGTAGACCTCAGACTTCGAGCATCTTTTTCATCCCGTGCTCGCAAGTATGACATTCCAGACTTCGTACCGCTACGACCTTTTCAGCGCCCTGGCGCCGATGTCTTTTCTGTAGTGCATGCCGTCGAATTTTATTTTGGAGATAGCCTCGTACGCGCGGGATATCGCCTCGGCCACGTCCTTGCCGATGGCCGTAACCCCAAGAACGCGCCCGCCGTTGGTTACCACATGGTCGTCCCTGTCCGCCGTCCCGGCGTGGAAGACCATCGCGTCCTGGACTTTCGCGGCCTCTTCAAGCCCGTGTATGGGCGTGCCCTTCTGGTACTCGCCTGGATAACCCTTGGACGCCGCGACGATGCATACCGCCGCTTCGTCCTTCCAGCCTACCATTTCCGGCGTGAGGCGCTTCTCCGCGCAGGCCAGCATGATATCGACCAGGTCGCCGTCCAGTCTCATCAAGAGCGGCTGGGCCTCCGGGTCGCCGAAACGGACGTTGAACTCCAGCACCTTCGGCCCCTCCTCGCCTATCATCAGCCCGGCGTACAGGACGCCCCGGTACGGGATCCCTTCCTGCTTCATCCCGCGCACCGCCGGGTACATCACCTCGCGCATCACGCGCTCCTGCAACTCCGGCGTAACAACCGGCGCGGGAGAGTACGCGCCCATCCCTCCGGTGTTGGGGCCCTTGTCGCCGTCGAAGACGCGCTTGTGGTCCTGCGAGGACGCCATCGGCACGACCGTCTCGCCGTCCGTGAACGCCATGAACGAGGCCTCCTCCCCTTTAAGGCACTCCTCGATTACGACGCGGTTCCCGGAGTCCCCGAACGCCTTCTCGCGCATGATGAGATTTACCGCCTCGACGGCTTCCTCTACCGTGGCGGCCACGATTACGCCCTTGCCGGCGGCAAGCCCGTCCGCCTTCACGACTATCGGCGCGCCCTTCATCCTTATGTAGCCCTCCGCCTCGATGGGCGAGTAGAAGACTTTATATTCGGCGGACGGGATGTTGTAGCGCCTCATCAGTTCCTTGGCGAATACCTTGCTCCCCTCCAGCTCCGCCGCGGCCCTTGACACCCCGAATATCTTCTTCCCCTCCTTCTCGAAGAGGTCGGCTATCCCCAGAGTCAGCGGCGCCTCCGGCCCCACGACGGTCAGGTCTATGCCTTCGAACTTCGCGAAGTTCAGGAGGTCGTGGACCCGGTCGGACTTTATGTTCACGCACTCGGCCATCTTCCCTATGCCCGCGTTACCCGGCGCGCAGAATATCTTCCTGACTTTGCGGCTCTGGGCGATCTTCCACACCATCGCGTGTTCTCTTCCCCCACCGCCGACTACAAGGACTTTCATTAAACCTCCAGAATTAAAATAAAAACTAAGAAAGCTGGTCTTTGTTTATTAGTTTCATTACAGAATAGCTTTCATACGTCGCAGGATAGTTTTTTATCTCCGATTCAATTTTTTTCATGCACAGTTCTGATGATCAATTTTGCGTTGGAACTTTTCCAAACCAATACTATTTTACTGTTGTTTTTTATAGATGCCAGAGTAGTTGCCTGAATCTTCCTAAAAAGCAGGATTCAATATGTGTCACCGACAAAAGAAAACATCTGAACAAGGCGGTCGAAACAAGTTCCAATGGAAAAGGCGCGGGATGATTTTAATCGCTCTCGAGCCTGTCCAATGTTGTTGAAACCACTTCTGGAAATTTTCTTTATTAATCTTAGCTATCTCTCTGTCTTAGGGTTGGCTTACGATAGCAATCAAGTCCTTTGTTTAAATTCTATCGATGGCTATTGGGTTCATAGGGTTTGCCTAATTATAATATTACTCCCCCACCAAAAGCATAGGATATAAAGTTTCCTCGCTGGCTCATATACTGCCCCTTGTTCCTTCATCTCTTTTAGATATTATAAACTGCCGATGTATATTTCCTTCTAAAATCAATTTCCGGCAAAATAATTCATATCTTTTTGCGTATGAGCTTTTTTGAATTCAGGGAATACTTCAAAGTGAGGCTCAAATGATTTTACAGGTCTCTGTGATAGCTTCACAATCCTCTAAAATAATCAATAGCCGACCCAAGGTTGGGGGGAGGCCTTGAATGCTCCCTCTCTATAAGCAGTCCATAAATCTTCGGAACTGCCTAAAGCCTCTTCTGTCCTGTTATTAAAATTATTACCGAAGGAAGGGCCGACTTGAGATTTGACTTCGATGGCGGCAATTAAGCTACCGTCCTTAACTATTGCTAAATCCCATTGCTTCTCAGCTCTAAAATAGCCTGGCAGTTGAATACATGTTTTTTCGAAAATATGTTTCCCTTCAAAGCCGTTTGAACAGATCGCATCTTTAATTATTTTTACAAAGCCGTCCATCTGTGCGCCGCCAGTAACTTCGCATCTGGCGCCCTGGTCCGCCTTCCCTTCCGTCTTTTGTTTTGCCCCCTGTTTTAAGCGGGTTATCCAAAAATGCTGGACTGCTTCGGAAAGCATTTTATCGACTTCTCTTCTATCCATCATTATTTATTTACCCCGATAGTGCTTGACACTGACGCTCGGTTCGTTCTATTTACTTCCCGGCAGGCTCTATGCTATCATAAAAAAATGAAGAAATCTCTGGCTGAAACTAACCCTTACCTTAAAAAAACCCAAGCTCTACTGCGAGGCGCTGGATATTAATGTCCGCTCTTCTTCGGCAATCGAAGGAATCCGCCTGCCTCGCAAACCCGCCAAATCCAAAAATAGCAAAAAGCACGTTTGAGGACGGAAATTCCGCCCTGCATCATCCTAATGCCTGAAATGCCTCATGCCGGTGAACACCATCGCTATGCCGTATTCGTTCGCGGCGGCGATTACCTCGTCGTCCTTGATACTGCCGCCCGGCTCGATTATCGCCGTGACGCCGTGCTTCGCGCACTCGTCTATGCCGTCTCTGAACGGGAAGAACGCGTCCGACGCCAGCACCGCGCCCTTGGTCGGGAACTGCGCCTTCATCGCGCCTAAGCGTGTACTGTCCACTCGGCTCATCTGGCCCGCGCCGATGCCTATGACGTGCGTGCCGTATGAGTAAACTATTGCGTTTGATTTAACGTGCTTCGCTACCTTCCACGCGAACGCCAGGCCCTTGTATTCTTCCGCTGTCGGCTTGCGTTTCGTGACCACGGGCAGTTTTTTGATGTTCTCGATTTTCCCCATGTCCCAGTCCTGGACTATCATCCCGCCTACGACGCGCTTGATGTCGAAGCTGCGCCTTGTCCCGCTGTTTATATCCACGTCACCAAGGCTAAGGAGCCGGATTGCCTGCTTCTTTTTGAAGAGCTTCAGCGCTTCACTATCGAACCCCGGCGCGATTACCACTTCGACGAACGTGGACGTTATCTCGCGCGCGGTCTCCGCGTCCACCTTGCGGTTGAACGCAAGCACGCCTCCGAAAGCGGATACCGGGTCTATCTCGCGCGCCTTGACGTACGCCTCCCAGAGGTTCGGGTCCGTGGCCACGCCGCAGGGGTTGTTGTGCTTCACTATTACTGCCACCGGCTCATCGAACTCCTTTGCCAGGCCCAGCGCTGAGTTCGCATCGAGGAAGTTGTTGAACGACATCTCCTTGCCCTGTATCCGGCATGCGGTGGCGACGGAGGGTTCCGTCAGGAGCGGCTCCCTGTAGAACGCGCCCTTCTGGTGCGGGTTTTCGCCGTACCTCAAGTCCTGCGCCTTGATGAGCGGCAGGTCGTAGAACATCGGGAACTCGCTCTCAGCCTCTCCCAGATGCGAAAACATGGAAGGCACTATTGAAGGGTACGCCTTGCCCTTTGCCGGTTTCATCTCCTTTTTGTGGAAGAGCGGGTATTCGGTCTCAATTGCCCCTGCCGCGATAAAGAAGCTCGATATCATAGAGTCGTATTTCGCGGTGTGCAAGTATGCCTTCGCGGAGAGCATGAACCGCGTCTTCGGCGTTACATCCCCTTTGTTCATCTCGGCTATCACGAGGTCGTAGTCGGAAGGCTCGACGATTACCACCACGTCGTTAAAGTTCTTGGCCGCGGAACGCACCATCGCCGGGCCGCCGATGTCTATGTTCTCTATCGCGTCCTCAAATTTCGTGTCCGGTTTTTTTATCGTCGCCTCGAACGGATAGAGGTTCACCACCACCATGTCGATAGGCTCGATGCCGTGCTCCTTCATCTGGGCAATGTGCGCCTTATTTCCGCGTATCCCCAGTATCCCGCCGTGGACCTTCGGGTGCAGCGTCTTCACGCGCCCGTCCAGCATCTCCGGGAAGCCGGTGTACTCCGACACGTCCGTGACCTTCACCTTCGCGTCCCGGAGCGCCTTTGCAGTGCCACCCGTGGACAGTATCTCCACGCCCATCTTCCTCAGTTTCCTGGCGAACTGGACGACCCCGGTCTTGTCGGACACGCTGATGAGCGCGCGCTGTATTTTGGACATATAAAGCCTCCTTTATTTACTTTCAGGGACTATGGCGCTTAACGTATAATTTCCTTCCCCCAGATATTTCTGCGCGGCGCGCCTGACTTCTTCAGCCGTCACGCCCTTTATGCCCTGTATGTACTGTCCGGGGTCCCCTCCCCCGTATACCGTGGCCCAGTACCCAAGCGCGTATGCCTGGCCTTCGGCAGTCTCGCAGCTTATCAAGTTAGCGGCGGCTATCGTCCTTTTCGCACGGTCAAGCTCAGCCTCGGGCACGTACTCGTCCTTGAGCCGGTTTACCTGCTCCAGGACATCATCCCGGAACTGCGCGATGTTATCCGGGCCCATGCGCGCCTGCACCGCCATTAGACCCGGCTCCCGGAGCGGAAACGTCTCCGTCTTTATACTGTACACGATGCCCTGCCTCTCGCGGAGTTCCATATACAGCCTGCTCCCTCTGCCGCCGCCCAGGATGGCGCCCAGAACTTCCAGGGCGTATATGTCCGTGTCCCTGGCCGAGCATATATGCCAGCCGAGTTCCGCATACGCGAGCTTCACGGGCATTTCAAGCTCGGAGCGACGTGTAACAGCCTGGCAAATTTCCCCGCAGGGAGCCGCCGGTATCACGCTAGCTGGCGTCATGGCGCCGAAGGTGTTTTCTATCTTCGCTTTTACCTCCAGCGCGTCCACTCCGCCCACCACCACAACCGTCATGTTCGAAGGGACATACGCGCCCTGGTAGAATTCCAGTAAATCCTCCCGCTTGAACGAGTTAACGTTATCTGCCGGACCCGTGACAGGATTTTTATACGGGTGGACATAATAAGCGGCGGCGAAGAGATTTTCCGCCAGTTTAGTCTCCGGCGCGCGCGCCCTCTGCGCCGTCTCCAGGAGGATTACCCGCCTCTGCTCCTCCATCCGCGCTTCATTAAAGGCCGGATTTGCAACCATGTCGAAGAGTATTTCTTCCGCCCTCTTCCAGCCGCCGTTAAAGGATTCCTGGCCGGGGATAGTCGCCGCGAAATAGCTGAAGTCTTGAGAGGTATGCGAGGAGAGCCTGCCGCCGCTGCCCTCAAGGTACTGCTGCGCCTTGCCCGGCGGGACGTGGAGAGAACCGGTAAGGAGCATACGCTCCACGAAATGCGCCATACCCTGCTTGCCCTTCGGGTCGGAGCCGCTTCCGCCCGGCACCCATACCTGAATGGAGGTCGGGGCGTTTTTGCCGGTCTCTTTAACCAGCAGATGAATCCCGTTCGGGAGCTGGCAGGCCCATATTTCATTTTCGCGGACTTTCGGAGCGGCACGGCCAACCGTTGTGCCCGTGGTTGCGCACCCGGCGGCGGTGATAGTCAGAATAGTCAGCGAAATTAGCAGAAATAGCAGTTTTGTTCTCATCTAATCCTGTTTCCTTTACCTTAATTACTACGCAAGAAAAGTTCCGCCCCGGATATTAACATATAGTGTTTTTTTGGGCAACAACGAAACATGCCGGAAGCTTGACACGGCATTAGCCGGGTATATAATATATAAATAAGTAAAAACAAAGGGTTTTTTAATGTCCAAGCGGTATGAGATATTCGGGACGACCGCGGACGTGGGAGTTACGTCCCATGGGAGCACATTGCCCGAGGCCTTCGAGGCGCAGGCACAGGGGATGTTCGACGTGATGGCGGAGCTTGACCGCGTCCAGGCGAAAGAGGAGTTTACCGTCGAGGCGGACGGGGCCGACGACGAGGTGCTGCTGGTGGCTTTTTTAAATGAGCTTCTGTTTTTATTCGATGCGAAGCGTGTCTTGCTGAAAGAATTTCATGTCACCGAAATAGGCGGCGGGAAGCTGAAGGCCGTCGCAAAGGGCGAGGAGATAGACCTTACCCGGCACGTGATAAAGACGCCGGTGAAGGCGGTGACATATCATATGCTGAAGGTGGAACGGACGCCGGAAGGATATAGAACAGTCGTCGTGTATGACATATGACGCCCAACCGGGAGTGAGCCTGATATAACCGGGCGAAGGAAATTATGTCCCCTAAACTTCAAAAATTAGACGATTACCGCTGGCTGGTGCCGAAGGACTATAAGGCCGGCATGCGCGTCCCCGGCATAATCTACGCAAACGACGCCCTGATGGCGCTGATAAAGACGGACCAGTCCATAGAGCAGGTGGCCAATGCCGCAATGCTCCCAGGCATTGTCAAGGCGTCGCTCGCCATGCCGGACATGCACTTCGGGTACGGCCTGCCTATCGGCGGGGTCGTGGCTACGGATCCAAAAAAAGACGGCGTCATAACGCCCGGCGGGGTCGGCTTCGACATAAACTGCGGGGTCCGGATGCTGCGGACGAACCTCTCCCGCGCGGACGTGAAGGACAAGATGCACGCCCTGGTGGATGGTCTTTTCGCGAACATCCCGACTGGCGTCGGCGCTAAGGGCGATTTGAGGCTTTCCCAGGCCGACTTCGACAAGATGCTGGTGAAGGGTGCTAAATGGGCGGTGGAAAACGGCTTTGGCTCCGCGGACGACCTGGACCGCATCGAGGCCGGAGGCTGCATACAGGGCGCGGACCCGGATAAAATATCGGACAGGGCATATGAGCGGGGCAAGGGACAATTAGGGACGCTGGGCTCCGGAAACCATTTCGCCGAGATTCAATACGTCCAGAAGATATTCGACGAGAAGGCGGCGAACGCCCTGGGTCTCTTTGAGGGGCAGATAACGCTGATGATACATACCGGCTCGCGGGGCTTCGGCCACCAGGTCTGCACCGATTACCTGAAGGTGATGGAGGCGTCGGTGCGAAAGTACGGCTTTAACCTCCCCGACCGCCAGCTCGCGTGCGCGCCCATCGATTCGCCGGAAGGCCGGGACTATCTGGCGGCCATGCGGGCGGCGGCGAACTTCGGGTTCACGAACCGGCAGATGATAATGCACTGGTCGCGTGAGACGTTTCTACACGTGCTGAACCTCTCGCCTCGCGACCTGGGCATGTCGCTGATATACGACGTCGCGCACAATATCGTGAAGTTCGAGGAGCACGAGGTGGACGGGAAAAAGATGACTCTCGCCGTACACAGAAAGGGCGCGACGCGGGCGTTTCCGCCGGGTCATCCGGAGACGCCGCAGCTTTACAAGGACATCGGCCAGCCCGTAATCATACCCGGCGATATGGGGACGAACTCTTACATACTGGTGGGCACGGAAAAGGGGATGAAGGAGACTTTCGGGAGCGCCTGCCACGGGGCCGGGCGGGTGATGTCCCGCGCGGCGGCGGTGAAGGCATGCCGGGGCAGGGCGATAGAGAGGGAGATGGAGGATATGGGCGTCACTGTCCGCTACACGGGCCGGGACGCATTAAAAGAAGAGATTCCGGAGGCTTACAAAGATATTGACCAGGTAGTTGATGTCGTGCATAATGCCGGGATAGCCAAACGGGTAGCGAAGCTGAAACCTGTTGGAGTAATAAAGGGATAAGTCCCTTCCGGGATTTAAATTTGGAGCTGACTCATTGCCTGAGAAAATCGCGGTAATCGGTGCAGGGGCCTGGGGGACGACGCTGGCGGCGCTCCTTGCGGACAAGGGTCACGAGGTCACTCTCTGGGTGTACGAGAACGACCTCGCGGAGCGGATGCAAAAGAGCCGCATTAACGACCTCTACCTGCCGGGCCATGTCCTGCCGGAAATGGGGATAACTTCCGACCTCGGGGCAGCCGCTAATGAGAAATCCATAATACTCACCGTTACGCCTTCGCATGTCGCCCGCGCGGCACTTAAGACCCTGGCGCAGTCCGCACGTCCGGACGCGTATTTCGTCTCTGCCTCGAAGGGCATAGAGAACGAGAGCCTGATGACGATGAACGAGGTGATGGAGGACGTACTCCCGAAGGAATTTCATCATCGCACGGCGTTTCTCTCCGGCCCAAGTTTCGCAAAAGAAGTAATCACATAAGATGCCGACCGCGGTTTCCGTAGCGTCCAAAGGAGCCCGCTACCGCGAGGTTTATCCAGGAAGTTTTCAGCACGGATTATTTCCGCGTGTACACAAGCCCGGACGTGATGGGAGTCGAGCTGGGCGGCTCGCTGAAGAACGTGGTGGCCATTGCCGCCGGATGCTCGGACGGCCTTGGTTTCGGGCACAATACCCGCGCCGCGCTCATAACGCGGGGCTTGGCCGAGATAGCCCGGCTTGGCATGGCGATGGGGGCGAACCCGCTCACGTTCTCCGGACTGTCCGGCATGGGCGACCTTGTGCTTACCTGCACGGGCGAGCTCTCCCGTAACCGCACGGTCGGGTACAGGCTCGGCAAGGGCGAGAAGCTGAACGATATCCTGTCCGAGATGAAGATGGTGGCCGAGGGCGTGAACACGACGAAAGCGGCCTGGGCGCTTTCAAAAAAATACGGCGTCCGGATGCCCATAACGGAGCAGGTGTATCACCTGCTCTACGAGAAAAAAGAGGCAGTGCGGGTGGTGAAGGACCTTATGACGAGGGACTTAAAAAGCGAGCTTGGATGAACCCGGCAAAACTAAGAGAGCTTCTGGAAGATGTGCGGGGGGGCAGGACGGATATAGAGGCCGCCCTGGTGGAGCTTAGGCACCTGCCTTTCGAAGACATCAGTTTCGCGGTGGTGGACCATCACAGGAGCTTAAGGCAGGGCGCGCCGGAGGTCATATACTGCGAAGGGAAGACCCCCGCCCAGATACGGGCAATCGCTGAGGCAATGCTGGCGAAGCGCTCCGACGTGCTGGCCACGCGGGCGGATAAAGAGGCCTACAAGACGCTTAAGGCCCTGGACCGCCGCGCGCGGTATAACGAGCCGGCGCGCACCGTAGTCATAGAGCACAAGAAACACCCGCCGACTGCGGGCGTGGTGCTGATTGTCTCCGCCGGGACAACGGACATACCTGTCGCGGAAGAGGCCGCCGTCACCGCCCAGACCCTTGGGAGCACGGTGGAGACGATGTACGACGTCGGGGTATCCGGCATCCACAGGCTGCTCGGTAAAAAAGAACTTCTGACTGGGGCGCGGGTGATAGTGGTAGCCGCGGGCATGGACGGGGCGCTCGCTTCGGTCGTCGGGGGGCTGGTGGACAAGCCTGTCATCGCCGTCCCGACCTCCGTGGGCTACGGCGCGGCCTTCGGCGGCATCGCCGCGCTCCTTACGATGCTGAACTCCTGCGCCCCCGGTATAGCAGTGATGAACATAGACAACGGCTTCGGCGCGGGCTTCCTGGCGCACAGGATAAATATGCTGGGAGAAAAAAAGGCGGGGTAAACCAAAGAAGGGCAAGCCTAGCCTGACAAGGTCTATGAAAATATTATTAATAATTATTGGGATAATTATTGCTATAGCCTTTTATTTTGCGGGAGGGAGTATTATCCCAGCGATAATAATTGGAGCAATCGCAGTATTTCTTGTATATGCTTTTGGGGACCCACCTAAAAAGCACAAAGATTTCTCAGATTCTGATCGTCTTAACGCTACGAGCCGAGCTATGGGTGGAAGTGGCCCACCGGAATTGCCTTTGCCGGATTTGCCGCTCAAAAAAAAAGATAAAGAGAAAAGGAAAAAACATTAACATAGTTCAGGTATGAATTGAAAATCGCCTATTTCGATTGTTTTTCCGGCATATCCGGCGACATGCTAATCGGCTCGCTGATGGGCGCCGGGTGCGATTTTAAAAAATGGCGTGAGCAGATGGAAACCCTGCCGCTTGAAGGCTGGACGGCTTCGATTAAAAAAGTAAAACGCGGCGGCCTTGCCGGGACCAAGTTCAGCGTAAAAATAACATCGCCCCAGCCGCAAAGGGACCTGCCGCAGATTGAAAAGATAATAAAGAAATCGAAGCTCCCCGGCAGTGTGAAGGAGCGCGCGGCTCTGGTGTTCGGCAAACTGGCCCAGGCCGAGGCGACCGCGCACGGGGTGAGTATTGAAGAGGTGCATTTCCACGAAGTCGGCGCGGTGGATTCCATAATAGATATTACCGGGACCTGCCTCGCTTGTGAGATGTTGAAGCTGGATAAAATATTTTTCTCTGCCCTGAACCTCGGTTCCGGAACGGTGAAAACGGCGCACGGCGTCCTGCCCGTCCCCGCCCCGGCCACGGCAGAGCTGATAAAGGGGATACCGGCTTATCAGTCGGATTTCCCCGCCGAACTGACCACGCCGACGGGCGCGGCGCTGGCGGCGACTCTTTCGGACAGGTTCGGCCCGATGCCGCTGATGGAGGTTACGGCCGCAGGCTCCGGCGCGGGAGATATAGAGCTCTCCGGCATGCCCAACCTTCTCAGGGTTTTCATGGGGGAGCTGCACGGCGGCGGGATTATGAAGAAGATAACGTAGTTTTAGTCGAAACTAACATAGACGACATGGACCCCCGCGTTTACGAATACGTCATCGAACGGCTTCTTCAAGCGGGGGCGCTGGACGCATGGCTTACGCCGATAATAATGAAGAAGTCGCGTCCGGCGGTGACGCTATCCGCGCTCGCAGAGCCGGGGAAAAAATCGGCGATAATCGATATAATAATGGAAGAGACCACCACCTTCGGAGTAAGGACCGTGGAGTACTCGCGCAGTAAGCTTGCGCGGGGGTTCAAGGAAATAGAGACTCCGGGCGGGAAAGTGCGGGTGAAGGTCGGACAGAGAGGCGGAAAGATATTGAAGGCCGTGCCTGAATACGAGGACGTTAAACTGGCGGCGGAGAAATCGTCCATGCCGCTTCGTGATATTATCAAGATGGCCGAGAGAGAAGTCCGCGAAAGCACCGAAGGCGGGCGGGTTATAAAACCTTCAAAGGAGAGGCTTGGGCCAAAGCCGGGCCGGAGGTAGCCGTTTTGAGAAGCTTGAGACTGGCGATGGCGCAGATAAACTGCACCGTCGGCGACCTTGAAGGAAACCTGAAGAAGATCACCTCCTACATCGGCCGCGCGAAAGAGGAAGGCGCTGACGTCGTGGCGTTCCCGGAGCTTGCCGTGACCGGATATCCGCCGGAGGACCTGCTTTTAAAGCCTTCGTTTATCGACGACAACCTCGCCGTCTTAAACGAGGTGGTATCGGAAGCCAAAGGCATCGCCGCCGTCGTCGGTTTCGTGGACAGGACCGAAGACATCTATAACGCCGCCGCCTTCATCTCCGACGGTAAATTAATCGACGTCTATCACAAGACCTTCCTCCCGAACTACGGCGTTTTCGACGAGTACCGATACTTCCAGGCCGGTAAAGGCTACCCCGTTTACGACCTTAACGGGGTCAAAATCGGCGTGAACGTCTGTGAAGACATCTGGCTTCCGGACGGGCCGCTCAGGAGCCAGGCGTTATCCGGCGCGGAGGTTATAATAAACATCAACGCCTCCCCGTACTACAAGGGGAAGTGGAAGTTCAGACGGCATATGCTCACCGCGCGCGCGGCGGACAACGTGGCGATCGTGGCGTATAACAACATGGTCGGCGGCCAGGACGAGCTGGTATTCGACGGGCATGGAATGATAATGAACGAGCAGGGGAAGCTTATCGCACAGGGGCCGCAGTTCAAGGAGGCGCTCGTCGTGGTGGACCTGGACCTGGAATCGGTCTTCCACGCCCGGCTGATAGACCCCAGAAGCAGGGTAGAGCGATACCTGCACAAGGACGAGAGCCATCGGTCCGTCTTCGTGCCCGCGCTGCCGAGGCCGGAAAGGCAGAAAATGAGGCCGCCGGAGCTGAACGAGCCGTTCGAGCCGATGGAGGAGGTATTCCAGGCTCTCGTGCTGGGGACGCGCGACTATGTCAGTCAAGAACGGTTTCGGCAAAGTAGTCGTCTCGCTCTCCGGCGGGATAGACAGCTCCCTTGTAGCCGCCGTCGCGGTGGAAGCCGTGGGAGCCGAAAACGTCCAGGGGACGTTCTTCCCCTTCAGATATACCTCCAAAGAGAGCGCCGAGGACACGTACCGGCTGGCTGAAAACCTCGGCATCCCCGTCATCGAAATACCAATCGCCCCGGCTTTTGAGAGCATGGAGAAGATGCTGAGCGCTGCGTTCGCAGGACACGCGCCGGACGTGACAGAAGAGAACCTCCAGGCAAGGATAAGGGGCAACCTCCTGATGTCTTTGTCGAACAAGTTCTGCTGGCTGGTGCTGACCACCGGGAACAAGAGCGAGATGTCCACCGGCTACGCCACGCTTTACGGCGACATGGCCGGAGGGTTCGCGGTCATAAAGGACGTGCCCAAGACCATGGTATTCGAGCTCTGCCGCCACGTGAACCGCCGCTCTGGAAAAGAGCTGATACCCGCCCGCGTTATTACAAAGGCCCCGTCCGCCGAGCTTCGCCCAGACCAGAAGGATGCGGACTCCCTGCCGCCTTACGAGGTACTCGACCCGATACTTAAAGCATATGTCGAGGAAGACCGTGGTTTCGAGGAGATGGTCCAGCTCGGCTTCGACCCGGAAGCGGTGAAGCGCGTAATCCGGTTAGTTGACGCAAGCGAGTACAAGAGACGCCAGTCCCCGCCGGGGATAAAAATCACCCCGCGCGCGCTGGGACGAGACAGAAGGTTCCCGATAACGAACAAGTACAGAAGCTTCTAATTAACCATAAGACAATAAATGCCTTTGCCTGGTTCTCTCTATATAGTCTCCACGCCGATAGGCAACTTAGAGGACATCACCCTTCGCGCCATACGCATATTAAAAGAGGCCGACTTCATCGCCGCCGAGGATACCAGGCACACCCAGAACCTGCTGCTCGCGCTTCGATATCCATAAGACCCTGACCAGCTACCACGACCATAACAAGGAGCACAAGGCGGAAGTAATAGTCGCAAAGCTCCTCGAGGGCCAGTCGGTCGCCCTGGTAACGGACGCGGGTACGCCCGGCATTTCAGACCCCGGATATTACCTTATCAACGTGGCGATAGAAAAAGGCGTCCCGGTCATCCCCATACCCGGGGCCACCGCCGCCATCGCCGCGCTATCCATCTCCGGCCTCCCGACGGACTCCTTCGTGTTTGAAGGGTTCCTCCCCTCAAGGCGTTCTCCGAGGTTAGCAAAACTTGAATCTCTGAAAGACGAGCGGCGCACCATAATCCTGTACGAGGCCCCGCACAGGCTGCTGAAGTCCTTGCAGGACATCACGGGAGGCGCTGGGGGAGCGGCGGATATCGCTTTCCAGGGAGTTGACGAAGGTTCACGAGGAGACTCTGCGCGGCAATATTTCTGATATAATTAAAACCATTGAGCCCGGCGCCAGGGGTGCCGGGGGTGAGAGCAGGGGTACGGTCAAGGGCGAGATTACCTTGATCATAGAGGGCTCCGCGGGTAAGCCGCCGCCCGCCTCAGAGGAAGACCCCGCGGCCCTGGTCGATAAACTGATGCGCGAGAAGGGACTGTCCAGGAAGGCTGCTTCGGCGGAGGTCGCGGCGGTCACGGGGCTGTCGCGCAAGGAGGTTTACGACGCATCATTGAAAAAATAAATCGAAAATTTTTTAACCGCTCTACGGTTTATTAAAATCTTATTCCGAGAGGCGCATCTAAATGAAAAAACACGCACTTTCCTTCCTCTTGATAGTTATGCTCCTCTGCACGTCCATCCCCGCTTTCGCCAAAGGCGGTTTCGAGAACGTAAAGGAATACGTCCTGGACAACGGGCTTAAGGTCCTGCTCCTCGAGGAGCATAAAGCCCCCGTCGCCGTGTTCCAGATATGGTACAAGGTCGGCTCGCGCTACGAACTGTACGACAAGGCGGGCATATCCCATATGCTGGAGCACATGATGTTCCGCGGTTCCAAGCGCTTCGGGCCCAAGACCTTCTCCCAGATAGTCCAGCGCTACGGCGGGAGCGACAACGCCTTCACCAGCCAGGACTACACCGCGTTCTTCCAGACCTTCGCCTCGGACAGGATATGGCTTTCTTTCGACCTCGAGTCCGACAGGATGAACGGCCTGCTCTTAAACGACAAGGACTTCCAGAACGAGCGGAAGGTGGTGGAGGAGGAGCGCAGGATGCGCACGGACAGCGAGCCGGAGGCCGCGCTGGGAGAGCAGACCCAGGCCGCCGCGTACGTCCTGCACCCGTACCACTGGCCGATAATCGGCTGGATGGACAACATTGAAAACTACACGATCGAAGACCTCCGAAAGCACTACAAGACTTATTACATGCCGAATAACGCGACGATTGTCGTCGTGGGCGACATAGATGCGGACAAAACCATCGCGGAGATAAAGGACAAGTTCGGAGGAATACCGAAAGGCCCGGAGCCGCCCAAGGTAGTCGTGCAGGAGCCGCCCCAACAGGGCGAGCGGCGGGTTTATCTGAAGAAGGAGGCGGAGCTTCCGACGGTCGACGTCATGTACCACACGCCGAACCTCCAGGACCAGGACGCCTACGCCCTCGACGTGCTGGAGACGGTGCTCTCCGGCGGCAGGAGCGCCAGGCTTTATAAGGACCTCGTCTATGACAAGCAGATCGCCCAGTATGCCGAAGCGGACTACGACGAGGTCACAAAGGACCCGGAAACCTTTTCTTTCTCCGCCGGCGTAATGCCCGGCAAAACCGCGGACGAGGTGGAGAAAGCGATATACGGGGAGATAGACAAAGTCCAGGGCCAGCCGGTGACGGACCGGGAGCTTCAGAAGGCTAAAAACCAGATCGAGGCTGGCTTCATCATGGGGCAGGACTCCAACTTTAACCGCGCCATGATGCTTGGGCGTTACGAGTCCGTCGCCTCATGGAAGCTCCTGAACACCTACCTTGACGGCATCAGGAAGGTGACGGTCCAGGACGTGCAGCGGGTGGCGAAGACATACCTGACCCCCGATAACAGGACCGTGGGCACGCTTATCCCTATCCCGATAACGCATAAAATGGCCCCGGCCATGCCCGGCGAAGGCGGCCCAATCCGCTGACAGGTACGCTGACAAATATGGAGAGGACTCTCAAAATGAACAAACTTCTGCCGCTGGCTCTTCTGCTGCTCGTTTTGATTTCAGCGCCCGCCCTGAACTCCTCCGCATTCGCTCAAGGCGCGGCGGATAAGCAGTCCACCGCCGAGGCCCAGCTTCCGAGGCCGAAGACCGACATCTCCCGCTTCAAGGGCCCCATCGGGGAGAGGGTCGTGCTGGATAACGGCATGGTCCTGCTGGTAAAGGAGAACCACGCCCTGCCGGTGGTGACAATCAGCATCATAATAAAGGCGGGGTCCGTGATGGAGCCGCCGGCCAAGGCCGGGCTTGGTCAACTGACCGCGGGGCTTTTGACAAAGGGCGCGGGCAAGATGAGCGCGACGGATATCTCCGAGGCCATAGAGTTCGTGGGCGGCTCTCTGGAAGTCGGCGGCGGCGATGATTTCGCCACGGCTAAGTTGACGGTGCTTAAAAAAGATCTGGATACCGGCTTCTCGCTCCTGTCGAAGGTGCTTATCTCCCCCACGTTCGACCAGGCGGAGATAGACCGGGTGAAAAATGACACCAAGGCGTGCCATAATCCGCGAGGAGCAGGAACCGGAGCAGGTGGCCCAGAAGGCGTACCAGAAGATGGTCTTCGGCGAGGACAGCCCGTACGGCCGCCCGGTCGAAGGGACCGCGTCCACTATTGATGGCATCACAAGGGAAGACATAGTGGCTTTCCATAACGACTTCTATGCCCCCAACGACTGCATAATGGCGGTGGTCGGCGACATCACCGCGAAGGATGCGAAGGCTCTTATTTCCCAATATATGGCCGAATGGAAGAAGAAGGACGTGCCGGCGCCCAAAATACCTGCGCCTCCGAAGATGGCCGCCAGTCACGACTACATAAACAGGGACATCACCCAGGCGAACATCCTGATGGGGCACCTGGGCGTAACCCGCGAGAACCCGGATTACTACACGCTTTACGTGATGAACTACATCCTGGGCGGCGGGGGGTTCGTCTCCAGGATACTGGACCAGATAAGGGATAACATGGGCCTTGCCTACAGCGCGTACAGCTATTTCGGCGCGCGCAAATATTCAGGCGATTACACGGTCGGCATGCAGACGAGGAACGAGACGGCGAAGACGTCCATCGACGAGACCCTGAAGATTATAGAGAAGATGAAGGCGGAGCCGGTCTCGGACAAGGAGCTTCAGGACGCGAAGGATTTTATCTTCGGAAGCTTCGCCCGGAAGATGGACACCAACTCCAAGATCTCGGACCTGCTTGCCCAGGTGGAGTATCTACAACCTCGGGCTTAACTACTTCGAGGTCTATTACGACGCGATACACAAGGTGACAAAGGACGACATCTTGAAGGCCTCCCAGAAATACCTGCACCCGGACCAGATGGACATAGTGGTGGTCGGCAATTTGACAGCGGCGGGGATAAAATAATAACTTAAAATATCGACAAATTGATATATTTTTTCGGGTGTTCTTTGAAGTCCAGCACCAGCGTGTCCGCGTCGGAGAAGAACTTGTTCATGTTGTTGTAGAGCTTCTCGTCGGTAAGCAGCTTGCCCGCGCTCCCCTGGCCGCTCTCGACTTTGGCGATTAAGGAATCCAGCCTGGCCGATACCCGCTCCACCCGGTTATAAAGCTCCGGGTCCGACGAGATGCGGGAGATGCTCCCCTTGTTCAGGTTATCGGTGATACTCTTTAAATTTACCGATACGTCGCGCAGATTTTCGTAGAATGCCTTGTCGTCGGAAATCTTCGCAAGGCTCCCGGTATTGAGCTTATTCACAAGTTCCTTCGTCTTCGCCGATACTTCGACAAGGTTATTGTAGAACTCCGGGTCCCTCACCAGCTTGCCCAGGCTCCCGTTGCCTTTTCCCAGTTCCTGGGTTAGGTTCTGGAGGTTCTCCGAGGCGTTTGCCAGCTGCTCGTAAAGCCTTGGGTCCTTCAGCATCAACCCGAAGGTGCCCTTGCCGTTATTGACATCCCCAAGCGTCTGTCTTAACTGGCCCAGCACGGCGTTTACGCTATCAAGACCGGAAGCCGCGCCGGCTATGACCGACGACAGCTCGGTCCCCTGCACATTTTTGAGCACCGAGTCAGGCGGCAGGACGGCGTACTGCGGACTGCCCACAGATATGTCCAGGTACTTATCCCCCAAAAGCCCCATCGTGCGTATGGTGACGTAGGAGTCCTGGCGTATCCTGTCCATGTATTTCTTCTGGACCTTAAGCTTTATGATTATCTGCTTATCATTTTTGTCTGACGGGAGCAGGATGTCCTCCACGTTCCCGACCTCTATTCCCGCAAGCCGCACGTTGCTCCCGACCTTCAGCCCGAAGGAGTTCTCAAGGCGCACGAAGAGCGTGTAATGTTTCGTAAAGAACGAGGTCCTGCCGCCGACCTGGAGTATCCCGACGGCAAGCAGGATGAACGCTATTATTATGACTATCCCGGTCTTCAGCTCCGACCAGGACATGCTCCTGCTGCTCTTCATCTAAGCGCCTCCCTGTGCAAAACTCCGCCTCTCCCCGCTCTTCGGGTCCACGCAGCCCGAATGGTTTATGAACTCCCTGGCGCACTCGTTGTCGGTCTTCATAAGTCCGTCCGTATCGCCATTGTAGCAGACGACGCCCTCGCTCAGGAAGGCGATTTCGTCCGCCACGGCAAACGCGAGCGGGATGTCGTGCGTCACCACGACCGAGGTAACGCCAAGCTCGGACTGGAGACGTTTTATGAGGTTCGTTATGTTGTGCGAATTCAGCGGGTCCAGTCCCGCCGACGGCTCGTCGTACAGCATTATCTTGGGCTGGGTTATGATGCCGCGGGCGATAGCCACACGCTTCTTCATGCCGCCGGAGAGCTCGGCCGGCATCTGGTCTATCGAGTCCTCCAGCCCCACGAACTGAAGGCTTCTCCGCACCTTCTCCTCTATCTCGTCCGGCGAATGACCGCCTTTTTCCGAGAGCCTGTAGGCGACGTTCTCGCCCACCGTCATGGAATCGAAAAGCGCTCCCGCCTGGAACACCATCCCCATTTTAGCCCGGACTGACATGAGTTCCTCTTCCGAGAAACCGGTCGTGTCCTCCCCGTCGATGAATATACTGCCGGAATCGGGCTTAAAAAGGCCCAGTATCAGCCGGAGGATAGTCGTCTTCCCGGAGCCGGACGCGCCAAGTATGACGCCCGTCTGACCGGGCTCCAGGTCTAAGCTCACGTCCTTTAAGACCTGAGAGCCGCCCAGCGTCAGGCATATATTTTCTAAACGGATCATGCGTTACTCTAAAAGATGTACATGAACGACTTCGTTAAAAAGAAGTCTATCACCAAAATCGAGATGGAGGAGTAAACGACGCTCTCCGTCGTGCTCCTGCCCACCCCTACCGTGCCGCCGTGGGTCCTTAAGCCCTGGTAGCTTCCGACCATCGCGATGATGAAACCGAAGAATACCGGCTTCACCAGGCCCAGCATGATATCGCGGAGTTCCAGTATGTCAAAGGACGACTTCCAATAGAACACTGGGTCTATATTGAACTGGCTGATGGCGATGAAGAAGCCCCCGGCCATGCCGACGGAGTCGGAGATTACGGTCAAAAGCGGGAGCATCACCATGCATGCGATCAGCCTGGGCACCACCAGCTTTTTTATGGGGTCCGAGCCCTCGACGCGCATGGCGTCTATCTGTTCGGTGTCCACCATAGAGCCTATCTCCGCCGCGATGCCGGAGCCTACCCGCCCCGCCACCATGAGCGCCGAGAGCACCGGGCCGAGCTCCTTTATCATGGACATCGCCACCACTTTGCCGATATATATCGACGCGCCGAATATCGACAGCTGGACCGCGCTCTGGAGCGCCAGGACCATCCCGGTGAAAAGGCCGGTGAGGATGATGATGGGTATGGAGCCGACGCCTATCTCGTCCATCTGGAAGAGGACCTCGCCCAGGTAGCGGGGCCTCGTGAATATCCCGGAGATGGCCTTCAGAGACAGGCCGTAGAAGTCCTGCACCATGAACAATACGCTCTTGGCACGGCCCTCTATGAATTCGACGGGCTCGATCCGGCCGGTCGGCAGTTGCATTTGGACGTCACTCCTTTATAAGCACGGCCCTGGCGGGCGCGCCGTCCCCGCCGATTACCTTGAGCGGCAGGCACAAAAACGTATATTCCCCCGGCTCAACGCCCGACAAATCCAGGCCTTCCAGTATCACGATACCCTTCCCCAGAAAAATCTTGTGTACAGCGTGTTCCTTGCTGTGGAATTTCTCGATGGAAAGGTAATCTATCCCCACCAGCTTCACGCCCTGCTCCACTAAATATTGTGCCCCGTCCGGAGTCAGATGCGCGAAATCCTCGCGGAATACCGGGTCCTGGGAGAATGCAGAGTTCTTTGTCTTGAAGAGCACGCGCTCCGCGTTGCCTAAGCCCGCGCCCGCCAGGAAATCCCGGCCTATTTCGTCCGAGGGGGCCTCCACCACTACCGCCGGGCCGATCAGCGAGTCCAGCGGCAGCGCTTCGGCGGTATCGCCGTCCGGGAAGAAGTGAAATGGCGGGTCCACGTGCGTCCCGGTATGCGAGCCTATGCAGTACATGGAGACGTTCGCGGAGGAAGCCGGTTGACCGGCGGCGGAAGGGATTCCTATCTCCTTCTCCCTCTTTATCGCCACGCCGGGGTCGCCGGGATATGTCAGCATCCCGTCTTTGATACCCATCGATATGTCGTATATTTTTCGCATAAATCAAGACCTTTGTTACTTTTCTTTCGGGTGAAAGAAAAGTAACCAAAAGAAAGCCGGGCCAATAAATTTAAAAGTTTTTGGCGTTACCTTTTTCCAAAAAGGTAACAAAGGTTTTCACTCCCCCAGCGATTCGACGTAGCGCTGGGCCTCGAACGCCGCAAACGCCCCGTCCCCCACCGCCGTGGCAACCTGCCGAAGCGGCGTATCCCGGCAGTCGCCTACCGCGAAGATGCCCATGGCCGAAGTCATTAGAAGTCTGTCCGTTTTGATGAAGCCGTAGTCGTCTTTTTCCACGTCTGTGAACGTGGTGTTCGGGCTTATGCCGACGAAGACGAATACCCCGTCCACCTTCAGCTCCTCTTTTTCCCCGGTGACCGTGTCGGAGAGTAAAAGTCCCTGCACGCCCATCGCGTCCCCTTTTACCTCGTCCACCACCTTGTTAAGGTGAAACTCGAAGTTCGGGTCTGCATGGGCCTTGTCCTGCGTAATCTTCTCCGCGCGGAATGCGTCCCGGCGGTGGATTAAATGGACCCTCTTCGCAATCTTGCAGAGGAACAGCCCTTCCTTCAGTGCGGCGTCCCCTCCTCCTATTACCGCGACCTCGCGGCCCTTGAAGAAAAAACCGTCGCAGGTGGCGCAGAAGGAGACCCCCCTTCCGATAAGCTCCGCCTCCCCGGCCACACCCAGACGTTTCGGCCTGGCTCCGGTCGAGATTATGACGGCCTTCGCCGCGATGGTCTCCTCGGAAGTAATGACTTCCTTATGGGTGCCCCTGTCCACCACCTTCATCACTTCGGCGAACTTTACCTCAAGCCCCAGGGCCCTCGCCTGCTCCTCGAAGAGCTTCATCAGGTCGATGCCGTTTATGCTCTTGAAACCCGGGTAGTTCTCTATGACGTCGGACATGCATATCTGGCCGCCGATGCCCATTTTCTCAAGCAGGACCGTTTTCAGGTTCGCCCTCTGCGCGTAGATACCCGCCGTAAGCCCGCCCGGCCCCCCGCCTATTATCACTAAATCGTACATTTAGCTCTCCCTCCCTTTTTGAGTGTCGCCGGGGAGCATTCTATATTTAAAAACCAAAGCTTTCAAGACCAAATCAGACAGGCCTGCCCGGGATGTGAAAGTCTCCCGGCGCATTTAAAAATTATATCACATAAAAACGAATTATACCTTGAAACTCCGCGCTAAATATGATATTTTCTATATTTTACTGGGAGTTTCCAATAGGAGCCGCATGAAAATCACCGTAAACGAAGTCGAGCACGTCGCCAACCTCGCCCGGCTAACTTTTTCCGACGAGGAGAAGGAACTGGCCACCCGGCAGCTCGATGCCATACTGTCATACGTGGACAAGTTAAACGAGCTGGACACGACTGGCGTGGAGCCTACGTCGCACGTTTTGCCCATCAATAACGTAATGAGGGACGACGAGGTGCGGCCGTCGCTTGCGCCGGACGACGCGCTTTCGAACGCCCCGGACCGCGCCGGAGATTTTTACAGGGTGCCAAAGATAATTGAATAATTCGTACCTTTTCTTTCGCGAGAAAGAAAAGGTACCCAAAAGAAAGCGGGACTTTTAGTCTGGTTTTCTTTGTCCACTTTCTTTTCCCCAAAAGAAAGTGGGGTTTTTGGAGGTTTTGACTTGCTTAGAATTATGCTCCGTTCCAAGATACACCGCGCGACCGTTACCGACTCGAACTTAGAGTACGAGGGAAGCCTGACCCTTGACGTGGACCTTATGGATGCCGCGAACATGGTTCCGTACGAGCAGGTGAGCTTATCGAACTTGAATAACGGCGAGCGCTTCACCACCTATGTCCTGCCCGGCGAGCGCGGCTCCGGGACGGTATGCTTGAACGGCCCCACAGCCAGGAAGGGCGCGGTCGGCGACAAGGTGATAATATTCTGCTACGAGGGCTATACCGAAGAAGAGATGAAATCCTTCAAGCCGATTATCGTAAGGGTCAATTCTAAGAACGCTGTCGAAAAATAGCCGGAGGAAAAACCTTGGACCTGTACAGCCTCACGCTCCACGCGCTCCGGGAGCTGATAATAAAAAAAGAGATAACCGCGAAAGACGCGGCGTTTGCATATACCCGCCGGATAGGGCAGTTAGAGGGCTCGGTAAACGCTTATCTGACACTGACGCCGAATAAGACGATCGCGATGGCTGATGACGCAGACCATGCGCTGAGCAAGGGAAAGACCTCTGCGCTTCTCGGCATACCTCTGGCCATAAAAGACAACATGTGCACGAAGGGGGTCAAAACCACCTGCGCCTCGAAGATGCTCGCGGACTTCGTCCCGCCGTACGAGTCAACCGTTACGAGTAAACTTGCGGACGCGGGCTACGTGATGCTCGGCAAGACGAACATGGACGAGTTCGCAATGGGCTCCTCCACGGAGAATTCCGCTTACGAAGCAACGAAAAATCCCTGGGACCTGGAACGCATACCCGGCGGCTCGTCAGGCGGCTCGGCGGCGGCGGTCGCGGCGGATTTATGCGCGGCGGCGCTCGGCTCCGATACCGGCGGCTCGATACGCCAGCCCGCGTCATGCTGCGGGGTTGTCGGTTTAAAGCCCACTTACGGCCGGGTCTCGCGCTATGGCCTTGTCGCGTTCGCCTCGTCTCTCGACCAGATCGGGCCGATTACGAAAGACGTGGAAGACTGCGCCATAATGATGAACGTCATCGGCGGGCACGACCCGCTGGACTCCACTTCCGCAAACGTCGCGTTACCCGATTTCACGGCAAATCTGAAGGGCGGCATAAAAGGCCTGAAGGTCGGGATGCCGAAGGAATATTTCGTCGAGAGCGGCATCGACAGGGAAGTCTATCTTGCGATGATGGAAGCGATCGTAGTACTGCAATCCCTGGGCGCGGAGGTGAAGGAAATATCCCTCCCGCATACGGACTACGCCATCGCGACTTACTACATCCTCGCCACGTCCGAGGCAAGCTCCAACCTCGCGCGCTACGACGGCGTGAAGTACGGATACCGGGCGAAAGAACACGAGGACCTTTTGGACATGTACAAGAGGACCCGCTCGGAAGGCTTCGGCCCGGAGGTGAAGCGCCGGATAATGCTTGGGACGTACGCGCTGTCCTCCGGCTATTACGATGCGTATTACAAGAAGGGCCAGCAGGTGCGCACGCTGATAAAGTCCGATTTCGATACGGCGTTCAAGGACGTGGACATCATAATCACCCCGACCGCGCCGACGCCCGCGTTCAAGCTGGGCGAGAAGACCGCGGACCCGCTCCAGATGTACCTGAGCGACATCTTCACCATAAGCGTAAACCTGGCCGGCATCCCCGGCCTGTCGCTCCCCTGCGGCATGACAAAGAATGACCTGCCCGTGGGCCTTCAGATACTCGGCAGGCATTTCGACGAGGAGACGGTGCTCCGCGCCGCATACGCATACGAGCAGGCGACGGAGTGGCATTTGAGGAAGCCGAAGCTGTAAGATGAGAGACGAGATTTTATTTTACAGAGCAATGTGCGATAGGAGAACATTCAAACTCTACAAAGGGGGATGAATTTTCGATTCAATCCAAATTATTCTGTAATACTAATGTCTCGGAGATCAAACGCTCCTTATCAAGATAGAATCTTAGATGATGGTATTACGATTGAATATGAAGGTCATAATGCTATTAAAAAACCAGGGATAATTCCAAAAGATATTGATCAGCCTTGTGCTAACAATCTGAAGTCTGACTCAAAATGGCTTATTCGCCAAGTCTGTAGATCTTTATAAAGATGAACAAGCTCCTGCTGAGTTGGCTAGAGTATACGAAAAATTAATTCCAGGTGTATGGTCTGAAAAAGGATTTTTTGAATTAATTGATTACAACTATGTATCAGACGGAAAAAGGAATGTTTTTAAATATTATTTAAGAGAGACAGATTTCGAAATTAACCAGAAAGAAGAAAAAAAATTAAAACCACGCACACGTTTAATACCATCTGAAATTAAACAAAGATTTGGCTTCGTGACGAGGGAAAATGCGTTATATGCGGCGCAACAGATGAATTACATTTTGATCATGACCTTCCCTATTCCAAAGGTGAAGCTAGCATAACAGAAGCAAATATCAAAATTTTATGTCAAGACATAATCTCCAAAAATCAAATCGAATTTTGTAAAATTGGAGGATTTCTTCTAATGCAATATGAACCCGTAATCGGGCTGGAAGTACACGCGCAGTTAAAGACTGCGTCGAAGATATTCTGCGGGTGCAGTACAAAGTTCGGCCAGGGGCCGAACTCGCAGACGTGCCAGGTGTGCATCGGGATGCCGGGCGTCCTGCCGGTTTTGAATAAAACCGCGATGGACTTCATCATCAAGACGGGCCTCGCTGTGCACTGTGAAATCGCGCCCTACTCCCGGTTCGCGAGAAAAAACTACTTCTACCCCGACCTCCCCAAGGGCTACCAGATATCGCAGTACGAACTGCCGGTATGCCTTGGCGGGTATGTCGATGTCGTCGTGAACGGCGAGGTGAAGCGCGTCGGGCTTACCCGCATCCACCTGGAAGAGGACGCCGGGAAGAACCTGCACGAGGGCATCGAGGGCGCGTCCCATGTGGACTTGAACCGCACCGGCGTGCCGCTCATGGAGATAGTCTCCGAGCCGGACATCCGCTCCGCCGAAGAGGCCGCGGAATACATGCGGAAGCTCCGTGCGATACTGCGCTATATAGAAGTCTGCGACGGGAACATGGAGGAGGGGTCGCTTAGGTGCGACGCGAACGTGTCCGTGCGGCCTGTCGGCCAGAAGGAATTCGGGACGCGGGCCGAGCTTAAGAACATGAACTCCTTCAAGAACGTGCAGAAGGCCATCGAATACGAGATAAAGCGGCAGGTCGCGGTAATCGAGGACGGCGGCAAAGTCGTCCAGGAGAGCAGGCTTTGGGACGCCAACCAGAACATAACGATTTCCATGCGCAGCAAGGAAGAGGCGCACGACTACCGCTATTTCCCGGAGCCGGACCTGGTCCCGGTGGAGGTATCGAAGGAGTGGCTGGAGGCCGTACGCGCGACCATGCCGGAACTGCCGGACGCGAAGCGCGAGCGGTTCGTCAGCCAGTACGGGATACCGGACTACGACGCGATGGTTTTAACGGAGTCCCGGGCGCTCGCGGATTATTATGAGGACGCCGCAAAACTTTCAGGGGAGCCGAAGCTGGCGTCGAACTGGATAATGGGCGACGTGCTCCGCAAGCTCAAGGAGGACGGCATCGAGCCTGAGCAGTGTCCCCTTTCGCCGGAACGTCTCGCGGGTATGATAAAGCTTATCGGGGCTGGCACCATCTCCGGCAAGATAGCCAAGACGGTGTTCGAGGAGATATATAACAGCAAAAAGAGCGCCGAGAGAAAGTCGTCTCCGAGAAGGGCCTGGTCCAGATATCCGACGAGGGCGAGATAGCGAAAATCATAGACGAGGTGATGGCCGCGAACCCGGTTAATGTCGAGCAGTACCGGGCCGGGAAAGTCGCGCTTATCGGGTTCTTCGTCGGCCAGGTTATGAAGAAGACGGGCGGGAAGGCCAATCCCGGCATGGTCAACGAACTGCTGAAAAAGAAGCTTTCATAAATAGCCGATACGTGAAATAAGGGAGAGAGCGTTCTCGTAGAAAAATTATCGTTGAACGTAAAACAGAACGGTCGCGGTTAAAGCATAATTGTGAATAATAATTTTTCGGAGAGAATGCTCTCTCCCTTAAAACCACCTTTTCAGGAATAATAGAGGCATACATGGACATAAAAGTAAAGAAGGGTCCGGTATTAAGCGAGAAAACGGATGCGGCTATATTCGCGGTATTCGAGGACGAAAAACCATCCGGCGCTCTCGCCTTAATGGACGGCGGCCTGGGCGGTGTAATCTCTTCTTCGCTTAAATCCGGCGAGTTCACCGGGAAGAAGGACGAGACCATCTTCTACCATAACGCTGCGAAAACCGGCCCGTCCAGGATAATCCTCGCGGGGCTTGGCAAGCGCGACAAGTTCGTCCCGGACAACCTTATGCGTGCGGCTGGCGCGTCTGCTTCATTGGCCCGCAAGCTTGGGCTTAAAGATATCGCCGTCGCCGCCGATGCTCCGGACGGTTTGACCGACCATGAGTTTCGCGAGCCTGTGGTCGCAGGGCGCGCTCCTCGCGCTCTATAACTTCGATACGTTCAAAAAGCCGGACCTCAACAAAAAGAGCCTTAAATCTTTGACATTCATGGCGTCCGACAAGGATATGGAAAGCGCGCTCAAAAAAGGCGCGGCGGAAGGGAAGATAATCGCGGAGTCGATTAACTTCGCGAAGGATATGATCAATGCGCCGGCAAACGAGATGACCCCTTCCATAATGGCGGCCCGCGCGAAGACGGCGGCGAAGGATGTCGGCCTGAAGATAAAAGTCCTCGAGGCGGACGAGTGCCGCAAACTCGGCATGGGTTCTTACCTTGGCGTCGCGAAAGGAAGCAAGGAGCCTCCGAAGTTCATCGTGCTCGAATACTCAGGCGCGAAGCGCGGCCGGGGCGGAAAAGCGCCGTACATCATAGTCGGCAAGGGCATCACCTTCGACTCCGGCGGCATATCGATCAAGCCGGTCGAGGGCATGGAGAAGATGAAGTACGACATGGCCGGGGCGGCGGCCGTCATCGCGGCAATCCGGTGCGCGGCGGCTTTAAAGCTCCCCCTGGACATAGTCGCAATCACGCCGTGCTCGGAAAACATGCCCGGCGGCGCGGCGCTTAAGCCAGGCGACGTGGTGCGCGCCATAAACGGGAAGACCATCGAGATAATCTCCACGGACGCCGAAGGACGCCTGGTGCTGGCCGACGCGCTCTGCTACGCCCAGAAGTACAAGCCCGCCGCGGTGATAGACATCGCGACCTTGACCGGCGCGTGCGTTATCGCCCTGGGAGATTTGGCTATCGGCCTGATGGGCAACGACCGTGCGCTTATCGACGACGTTCGGGACGCCGGCGAGGCCGTGAACGAGCGCGCGTGGGAGCTTCCGATGTGGGACGAGTTCCTGGACGCCATGAAGGGCGACGTGACGGATTTGAAAAATGTCGGCGGCAGGAAAGCCGCGACGGTTACCGCGGGAAAATTCCTCCAGGAGTTCGTGGATTACCCGTGGGTCCATTTAGACATCGCGGGGACCGCGTGGGAGGAAAAGGGCAAGCCATACTGCCCCAAAGGCGCGACGGCCGTGGGCGTCCGTCTGCTTGTCGAGTTTTTAAGAAGGAAAAGCGTGTTGAGCATATTTTAAATACCCTATTCCTTACGAGGGTAAAGCATTAACGGAGGTGGTTGTTTAAGATGCCTATTTATGAGTACGAATGCGCTGAATGCGGGAAACATTTCGACGAGATACAGAAGTTCTCGGACGACGCGCTGACACAGTGCAAGTTCTGCGGCGGGCCGGTGAGGAAATTACTCGGCGCGCCCGCGCTTCAGTTCAAGGGCACCGGCTGGTACATAACCGATTATGCCGGAAAGAGCCCGAGGCCGGAAGGCAGGAGCAACAAGGACGCAGATAACGGGGAAGCCAAAAAAGAAGATAAGAAAGAGGCCCCCGCGAAGACGGAATCAAGCGCCAGTCCCAGCTGTCCCTCCGGGACATGCGCCGCGGCAAAGGCCGATAAATAAATCTCTATGTCCAACGATATGTTTGCAGGCCGCGCCGTCCATGTCCACGTCCCCTACCAGAAGTTCTTCGAGCGGCTGGACTTCCTCCGGGAGAACCGCATCAACCCGGAGCTTTTTTTCCTGTCCGACCAGCTCGACAAAATAAAACCGGCGGACATTGAAAACCTTCGGGCGTCTATGGACTGGTCGCCGACCGTCTCCATACACGCGCCTTTCATGGACTTATGCCCCGGAGCGGTGGATTCCAAGGTCGGCGCGGTAACCCTGGAGCGTTATTTACAGACGCTGGAAGTCACCGCCCCTCTAAAGCCCGTGTCGGTTGTCTTCCATTCCGGCTACGAGAGGTGGAAATACGCCGGGAACGTGGACATCTGGCTTTCCCGGAGCATGGCCGTCTGGAGGAAGGTGCTGGAGTTTGCGGAGAAGACCGGCGTGAAGGTCGCGGTGGAGAATATCGTCGATTCCGAGCCAGACCACCTGGTCCGGCTGGCCAGTGAAATCAACCATCCGCTGTTCGGCCTGTGCTTCGATATCGGCCACAGGGAGCTTTTCTCGAAGCTCACCCCCGTGGAGTGGCTAATCCCCATGGGCCCCTTGGCTTTTCGAGCTTCACCTGCACGATAATTTCGGTATTGAGGACGACCATCTGCCGATAGGCGGCGGGAAGATAGAGTTTTCAGAATTCTTCAAAAAGCTGAAGGAGCTGAAGTTAAACCCCGTCTATACCCTCGAGGCGCACAGCGAAAAAGACGCGCTGACGAGCCTTGCGAGTCTCTGGAAAGTTCATGTAAGCTACCCCGGCTTAAAAAAATCAGAACTTCAGAAGCACTACCGAAACATTATCGTCGCCGCCCGCCTCGTTCGCGGCCTTGACAAGCGCATCCGCCGAGGAGAACGGCGACCCGGCATGTTCATTCAGGACCTCCGCGATGGCGGCGTCTTCCAGCATGCCGGTCAGGCCGTCGCTGCATAACATCACGACATCACCCGGTTTCGGGACAAGGCGCGAGATACCCGCCTCCACGGCGTCCTTCGTCCCCAGCGCGCGCGTGACCACGTTCCTGAAGGGGTGCGTCCTTGCCTGGAGCGCGGTTATCTGGCCCGCGGCCACCATATCCTCGACCATCGAATGGTCGCGCGTAAGTCTTTTAAGCTCACTGCCTCTGAACAGGTAAATCCTTGAATCGCCGACATGCGCGAGGTGCAGCGCCTCCCGGCTAAAAAGGGCCGCGACGACCGTCGTGCCCATTCCCGCAAGCTTCGGGTCCGACGCCGCCTGCCGCAGGACCTCACGGTTAGCAAAATCTATAGCGTCAACGAGCGTCTGCCCGGCGTCCGTTTCGACCATCGCGCCGTCGGCGGCCTTCACAATGTCCGAGTCTTTGACTGAAGTCCGGATCGCCTCCACGGCGATACGGCTTGCCACCTCGCCGGCTGCATGTCCGCCCATCCCGTCGGCCACAACATAAAGCCCCAGGTCGTCGAATAGCCCTATGCTGTCCTCGTTCCCCTGCCTTTTCCTGCCAGTGTCGGTCTTTCCGGCGGATATGGGCCTCATTTACCCGGCGCCGCGCCTTGAGGCGGCTGGACTGGCTGGCCAGGCTGGACCTGCTGGCCGGGCTGCTGGGGCATGGGAGCCAGCGACTTGGCCTTCGCAAGCGCCTCCTGGGCCTCCTGGGTCCGGCCCATGCGCGAAAGGATCATGGACTTGTTATAATATGCCTTTGCGTAAGTCGGGCTTATTTCTATCGCCTTGTCGTATGCGTCCACGGCTTCTTTGTCCTTACCCAGGTCGGCGTAGGCGTTTCCTTCGTTAAAGTACGGCTGGGGCACGTTCGGCGCGAGCTGGATGGCCTTGTCCCATTCCGCGATAGCTTCCTGTTTCTTTCCCATCAGCGCAAAGGCGTTTCCCTTAAAAAAATGAGCCTCCGCGTCCTTCGGATTAGCTTCTATAGCCTTGGTAAACATATCCAGGGCTTTCTGATACTCCCCCTGCTGGAAGGACTGTATTCCCGCCTGTATCAGCGCCCGCTCGTCCTGTGCGGGTTTTTTCGCGCATCCAGCCGCAATCACGGCTATAATAGCCGCCGCCGAGAGTAAAACCGCGATCCTGTTTGTCCTGATGTTCATTTTTCTCCCTTTTCCACGAAAGTTTTACCGATAATTTAAATAAATCCCGGTATTTAAACCCCTAATTTTTCTCATAAAAGCAAAGGCAAGTCAAGCGTATAAAAATATTATTGACAACCACAATATATTGTGTTAAAAATGTACATGAAACGCAACATATTGAATATCCTGTGGGCAAGTCTGGGGATTTAAGACCGAAGACGCTTTGGAAAACCTGTGGATTTCCAGGGGACATCCCAAGAAATATAATATTGGGGCCCCCGTCTTACAAGCATTTATAAGGAGGACTATGCTTACCCCTGAAGATTTGATCCTTACGCCCCCCCATCCGGACCTTTTCGGAGCCGAAACTACCGACATGGCGCTTTTCGTCCAGACCTCGGACGACCAGGTAGTCACCTGGGACCGTGGGAGGATTGTCGATGCGCTTATCCGGGAGACCTCCATAGACCGGGCCACAGCCGACGCAATATCCCTGGAGGTCGAGCGTGTGATAACCGCGGCCCGGATACGGAAGCTGACGGCGGCGCTCGTGCGGGAGCTTGTGGACGCGAAGCTCGTCGAATACGGCCTTCGTGTCCGCCCGCAAGAAAGCACATGCGCCTGGGCGTGCCGCTCTACGACGTGGAGAGGCTCATCCTCTGCCAGAACAAAGAGAACGCCAATATCCCGCACGGGCCGGAGGCGACCAACCTCACCCTGGCCGAGAGCATAAAGAAAGAATACGCGCTGCACGAGGTGTTCTCCGAGGACGTGGCGGACGCGCACATGCGGGGAGACCTGCACCTGCACGACCTGGGCTTCGTGGACAGGCCGTACTGCTCGGGGCAGTCGCTTGAGTACGTGAAGAAGTTCGGGCTTGCCATGCCGAACTCGCTCGCGGTGGCAAAACCCGCGAAACATGCCGAAGTCCTTCTCGCGCACATGGTGAAGTTCTCCGCCGCCCTCCAGAGCCATTTCGCGGGGGCGATAGGCTGGGACGCTGTAAACCTCTTCTTCGCCCCATATATAGAAGGCATGAGCGACGCCGAAATCCACCAGCTCGCCCAGATGCTGATCTTCGAGTACTCCCAGCAGGCGGTAGCGAGGGGCGGCCAGGCGATATTTTCCGACATAAACCTCTACTGGGAAGTACCCAGGCATTTCGAGACCGTGCCCGCAATCGGGCCCGGCGGAAAGTACACGGGCAAGAGCTACGGCGAGTACGGGGAAACGGCCAGGAAGCTCGTCTGGGCGCTCTTCGACGTCTACATGGAAGGCGACGGAATGGGACGCCCGTTCTTCTTCCCCAAGCCGCTCGTGCATATCACGGAGAAGTTCTTCTCTACTCCCGGCCACCGCGATTTCCTGACCCACATCGCCAGATGCTCCGCAAAAATGGGGAACACCTATTACGTCTTCGACCGGGGCGAGACCGCCAAAATCTCCGAGTGCTGCCGGCTTTCTTTCAAGCTGGAGAAGCAGGACTTCGAGGATGCCAGAGAACCCTGGCGGATGAGGTATTCCGCCCTTCAGAACGTCACCTTAAACCTCCCGCGCATAGCATACGAGGCTAAGGGCTCCGAGTCGGAGCTTTTCAGGATACTCGCCGAGCGGATGGAGACGGCGGCCAGGGCGCACCTGCAGAAGCGCTATTTTATCGAGAGACTGCTCTCTTTCGGGGAAAACGGACCTCTTGGCCCTCCTTACCATGAACAAGGACGGCTCGCCCTACCTCCGCATGAACCGCGCCTCGTACTTAATCGGCATGGTGGGCCTAAACGAGATGGTGAAGGTGCATACCGCACACGAGATGCACGAGGGCTCGCCGTACCTGAAATACGGCCTTCGGGTAATCGCACAGATGAAGCTCCTGACGGAGCGGCTGGCCGAAAAACACGGGATGCGCTTCGTGCTCGAGCAGACGCCGGCGGAATCCACCGCGCACCGTTTCGCGAAACTCGACCTCCGCTACCACTCCCCCGCGTCGGGCCACGCTGTCAAAGGCGATATCTCAAAGGGCACGGTCTATTACACGAACTCCACTTACATCCCAGTATCAGCGCCGGTCGGGCCGATAAGCCGGGTGCGCACGGAGGGGCTGTTCCACCCGATGATAGAGGCGGGTTCGCTCACGCATATCTGGCTGGGCGAGGCCGAGCCGTCGGCTGAGTCCGTGGCGAGTTTCGTCGAGAAGGTGTTCAGGAACACGATGAACGACCAGGTCGCCCTGAGCCCGGAATTCACCGCCTGCGAAGGCTGCGGCAAGACTACGCGCGGCCTGTTTGACAGCTGCCCGTCCTGCGGCTCCAACGACGTGGACGGCATCACCCGCATCACCGGGTATTTCACGAAGCTCTCATCATGGAACAAAGGGAAGCTGGGCGAGCTGAAGGACCGCTTCCGAAACCAGCCGTTCCTGAAAAAAGAAGCAGGGCCGGGCGCAAAGGAACAGGTTCCGGCTGGCGAAGGCCAGGAATCATTGGAGACCGTGCTGGCGGGGGAATAAGGATGCCCCGTGAGGGCTGATTTTAGCGCCACGCTTTACCCGAGCACGACGCACTATCCGAGTATTACGCACTACCCTGTAAATTTATCCATAGCAGCTTAAAAGGAGAATTCCGTAATGACCGTTAAAGTATTCGTGAAAGACGGATGCAGCAAGTGCCCCGCGGCGAAGGCGGTTGCGGGGAAGCTAAAGGAAGACGGGATAGAGGTCCAGGAGTACTCGATGGAGACGGCGGAGGGTCTGGCGGAAGGCGTGTTTTATGGCGTACTGTCCACTCCGACCATGATGGTCGTGAATAGCGAGGACGAGCCAGTCAGTTCGTGGCGTGGAGTCGTGCCCGCGCCGGAGGAAATAAAGCAGGCGATAGACTTTAAACCGACTTTTCTTTGAAAAGTAACAAGCAAATAAAAAAGGCCGCCATCACTGGCGGCCTTTTACATAGCCCACCGGGACTACCAGTTTATGACGCTGTCCGCGTCAAAGACCATCTGGATTATTCCCTTGTAGTCCACCTTGTTGCCGCAGGAGACGCCGCGCGCGTCGGCATCCTCCGTGCAGCAGGAGCTTGACCCGTCGCCCGTGCAGGAAAAAACGCCGTCCTGCAGGAAGACCACCTTAACGTCGTCACCCGCCTTCTTCTGGGACTCCGCTATCTGCAGGGGGTACGCGTCTCCCTTCCGCCTTATCAGGTGCAGTATCTTCACTCTCGCCCCCCTTTAGTACGTGATAACGGCCTTGGCGTCCTTCAGGAGCGCTGCGATCTGCTCCCTGGACATTACCTCAGGCTCCCAGTTAAACTCCGTCACGCCGCGCTCATCCGCGGACTGCTTGTCCACCACGAGCTGGAACTCCAGCTCTTTCAGCATCTCCAGGTGCTTGTTCCAGTCGAAACCTTCCAGCACCGGCTTGCCTTTGGCGGCAACCGTATATACCCCGTCTTCGATGAACAGCATCGTCAGCGGGGCATCCCCCATGCTGAGTCCCACGCAGGAGCGCAAGGCCTCATAGTTTCTCACGGTCGAGAAGGGGGAGCGCCTCATCATTATCACCAGGTTATCGCCCATTTTATCCCCCTCTAACAGAACGTGATAAGTTTATCTACTTCGGATATTATCCCCGAGAATATGTACTGGCTCGCGGACGCAATCCCCGAGCGCCTTCTCGTGCTCCTCGCTGATTTTTCTCTCGCCGGCGTTGTGGTGGCACTGCGATATCTTCACGCCCTTCGGTATCAGGGCGGTAATGGACTCGCAGTACGAGTTGAGCGCGCCGTCGCACATCATGAATATCTGGACTTCCTTGCCCGACTCCAGGGCGGCCTCGCAGAGCTTCGCGACGGTATGCCTGTCTTCGCTCTCCGGGCTGGTAGTCAACAGGATGCCAAGCTTGTTTCCAGCCATCTGTTAAAGCCCCCTTTCGATTATCCCTTCTGGATTTTAATCTTCCAGACGGCGTCTCCCGCCTTGTCAACTCCCAGCACCTTGTGCCCCGCCTCGGTCGCCCACCTGGGTATCTCTTCGCTTGAGAGCGGATAGTCCAGGATCACCACGACATCGTCTCCGGAAGCCATCTTGGAATTCACGAACTTCTTGGTCTTTACGGTTGCGTACGGACAGACTTCGCCTTTCACGTCTAATTCAAAACTTGCCATCATGCACCTCCGTTTTTGACATTAAAACGCGCTATATATCATCTCCTGCCGCCGTTCTCTTTCGCCCGCTTCAAAAGCGCCCGCTCGACCAGCTCGCCAAGCTGGTCCATCTCAACGGGTTTGTACATATAATAAAACACACCCTGCTCCATTATCCGGCTTCCCGTGGCGACAGTATAGTCGTCGGAAATCACTATAACCGGCAGGGACGGCCTGCACCTCTTTACTATCTGGACCGTCTTCGCCGGGGGCAGGCCTTTAAGGTTGGTGTCGATTATGACAAGGTCCAGTTCCCGGCCGATAACCTCCAGAATAAGTTCCGACGTCTCGGTTACGCCGGTCACTTCTCTTTTATATTTAGCGGCTATGAACCCTTTCATGGATTCAACCGCCGCCGTATCAAAACTCCCGACGAGTACTCCGCCCCCGGAACTAACTTTTGCCATACGCACCTGCTGAAGGCTAGTGATTCTACCTAACCTGGTGCTTGCAAAAGGGTTGCCAGAGCAGAGGCAACACAACTACTTGAAAAATATGAGCTAACAAAACTACGGCATTTCGCCGTCCGCCTGCTTTGTGGCTTTTGTGCCCCAGTTAGCCCAAAGCTGTCCCAACCTGATAATACCGCTCAACTTGGATTAAATCCCTTCCATGAGCGCTTTAATCAACTCCTGGAGGTCCAGCTTATCCTCCTCGGCCACTACCTTCAAGCTTCTCGCGCCGCCGCAGCAGGAGTCCACGTTGAACCGGTTAAATACCCCCATGGTGTTGGGATATTTCCTGATTATATCGTTAATGCTCATCTCCGGAGTAATTTTATCTTCCATATTTTTGCCTTTCGGCTTCCCTGCATTTTTTCAAAAGCGTCCGGACACCCTCCATACTCTCTCCCGGCTTTACCGGAGAGAAACACGCGCAGCCGGAACATATGTAGAGCGTCGGCGTTTTTCCGTGTCCGTATCCCAGTTCTTTAATCCGGTCCTTGTCCCTATCCGCGTCAAGCGGCACGACCACGCGGTCCGGGTCTTCGAACCGGTACGACTCACTAAGCAGTTCGCTGAAGCCCGGCTCGGATTTCCTGCCCACCACAAAGAACTGGCAGGTACCGGAAACCAGCCTTGCGGCGGCAAGGGCCACCGGGGCGGACCACGCCGGGTATTTGCGGTAAGCCGGCATAAAGGGGACAACCGTTTTTTTGGCCGTCGTTAGATACCGGTTACTTCCCGTCAGTGAATTAAGCGTGAGCAGCAGCTCGGACATCATCGCGTTCTCCGCCTGCGCCTTTTTTTTATTCTTAAGCCAGCCCGGCGGCGTCTCTGCGTACCAGAAACCGTAAAACCCGAAGTCCTTCGGGTCATAAAATTTCTCATCGCAGACTAAGCTTACCTTTACGGCAAAATCAAGATACTTTGCGTTTGCCGTAGCCTGGTATGCCCGCGCCGCCGCAAGGGCTGGCATTACCTGGTCGGACAAGACCAGCATGCCATCCGCCGCCCCGGCGAAATGCGCTATGCCTATCACATCTCCGGTCATATCGCCGACTTCTTTATTATATAAATTATTAATCACATAATCCAGCGAATTCAGGGCGGTAGTGAGATATTCTCTTTTGCCGGTCACACGGTATGCCTCAAGGAATGCGAGGGCCGCCTTCCCGTTTCCGTCCGCGAAGACGGTCCTGTCGGCGGGGAGCCCTTCGGTCCTGCTGTTCATGAACGCGCCCGTCTTCTCAACCAGTAAATATTTGCGCAAAAAACGGGCCGAGGACTCGGCTATCCTTAAATATTCTTTGTTCCCGTACGTCTCATATGCTCTCAGGTACGTTATTATCAGCTCCGAGTTCAGCCCGAGTAGCTTCTCCTTGTGAGGGCTCTTCCAGTCCGGCGTGTCCGAATACCTGAAAAAACCTCCCTCGGAGCGGTCGAACAGTCCCGCGGCCATCCCGTCAAGCGCGGCCTGCGCCAGAGGCTTCGGGTCCGTGCCGTCCTGGTATTTCGGATGCGCCTGAACGTAGATCAAAAAGTCCAGCGCCTCCGGCATGGGGAACTTCTTATGCCCGATACCGCCGTGTATAGGGTCCCACTCGGCCGCCAGCGCGGCAAGCGTGCCTTCCGGCATTTTTTCCAGAGGATACTCTTCCTTTGGGGGCTTCGGCTTAGGCGCATCGGAAGAGGTCTTCAGGGCATCGTCTATGACGCTTTTATTTTTTTCATAGTTCTTCGCCAGCGTGGCTATTAAATTTTTAAGCTCGGGAGTGGTCATGGCATTGGCCGAGGCGAGGACATAGCCGTCCGGGTTCAGTATGGACAAAGACGGCAGGCCGCCCCGTCCGTACTGCAAGTACACGTCGGGCCTCCTGTCGGCGTCGGCGTAAACGGGTATATAATTTTTTTCTATTATCCCCGCCGTCTCCGGGTCGGACGGAAAACTGCCGCACGGCTCGCAGGTCCACGCGCTCCATTCGGACGAGATATCCAGGAACACCAGCTTGTTTTCGGCCCTGGCCTTCGAAAAAGCGGCGTCCGACCACGGGACCCAGCCTATCAAAGGAGCGATATTTTTATCATTGGATGCGCGGGCGGCTGAGCCGCGTGAGGCAGGTAGGGCGGCGTTGCCTGCGGGGACGGTTATATCAGGGGCGGCGAGTGAGCCGGGATGAGCGGACATGGCGGCATGGTGTCCCGCGGCGCATGAAGTCAACGCCCCAAGCGCGGCAACCAATAAAAAAAATAAAAGCCACTTCGTCCCGCTCTTTATGTATTCCATAAAAAGTCACTGGGTTCGGATTATGGACCGCCTTCCGGTGCCCCGGCGGGGATGCCGGTTTTAAAGTATCTGCGGCTCATCAGGCGCGGGCTGATCATCCTGGCTCCCGCCGTTGTCCTCGTCATCCTGCCCGGGCGTCTGGTCCGTTCCATTATCCGGCGCGGGTGTGATTTCCGGTTCCTGCTGGTCCTGTTCCGGGGGCGTGACGCCCTGGTCCTCATCCGGCGTCACATCCTGGTCCTGCTCCGGCGGCGTCACGCCCTGGTCCTGCGAAGGTGGCGGGGCGGCCTGTTCCTGGGAGAAGCCCATGCCGGACAGCAGTAGCAACGCCGCGGCAACGGCAAATGCGGTAAACATTAATTTCAGGTATTTCATGTTAAACCTCCTGGTTACCTTGTCCAATGATATTTTTTTCGGCGCGTTTCCCTTTTCTGTCCAGCCAGCCCTGTAAAATAACCTGGGCGGCGAGCATGTCGATAACCGTCTTCCTCTTCGCTCTCGACGCCCCGCCCTCTATGAGCGCCTTCTGGGCCAGCACCGTCGAAAGCCTCTCGTCGTATGCTTCAACAGGCAGGCCGAAGCGTTTTTTCAACATCTCCGCGAACTCGAGCGCCTTCTCGGCCTGCGGGCCTAAAGACCCGTTCATATTCTTCGGAAGCCCTATTATAATGCGTTCCGCCTCATACTCCTCGATAATCTTTAAAAGCGCGGCCATGTCCTTTTCCTTCGACTGCCGCCTGATGACAAGCACGCCCTGCGCGGATATGCCAAGCCCGTCGGATACCGCCACGCCGATGGTCTTCTCCCCAACGTCCAGCCCCAACACCCGCATCAGAGCCTTCCGGAGCGGATGATGCCCCAGATCAGCCAGAGGCCCAGGAATACCGCGATAATATAGCCGATGATCCCGAGCGACGGGAACCCGAACATCAGCGGCCCCCTCCCCGCATGTATTATGACGGCCGAAGAGATGATTATTCCGGTGATGATCAGCGCGAAAGAAATCCTGTTGGTCGAGCGGTCGAACTCGGTGATGAACCTCGACAGGTGCAATACGTCCAGGTTTACTTTTATGTCCTCTTTTATTATCTTCCTTAAGATCGTCCTTATGTGGCCTGGCAGGTGCAGGTAGAAATCGGCCTGGTCCTCCGCGGCCTTCTTTACCTTCATGCCGATCCGGCCGGGCGCGTACTTCCCCATCACCAGCTTATGGGCGTAAGGCTTCGCGGCCTCCATGAAATTGAAATCAGGGTCAAGCTCCCGCCCGATGCCCTCCATTATAAGGAGCGCCTTGTTCATCAGGATAAGTCCGCGCGGGAACTGAAGGCCATGTTTGGTCGCGATGCCGGTTATCCGCTCTAAGTAATCGGAGAGCTTTATCTGCCCCAGTTTCTTAGTATAGAGCGGCTCTATCAAGTCCACCAGGTCTGCTTTGAACCCCCGCCTGAAGGTCTCCAGGTCCACGTCGTCCGATACGAAGCCCATGTATATATACTGGCGCACAAGCTTGTCGAAGTCCTTGTCCACGAGCGCCAGGAAGGTATCGGCTATTACCTCGCGGTTCTCCTCGGTGAGCCTGCCCACGATGCCGAAATCGACAAGCCCGATTTTCCCGTCCTGCATGACGAACATGTTGCCGGGATGAGGGTCCGCATGGAAGAAGCCGTCGTCGAAGACCTGCTTGAAGAAGGCGTTCGCGCCGTTCTCCGCCAGGACTTGGCGGTCAAAACCCGCGGCGTCCAGTTCGGCGATCATGTTTATCCGTATCCCGGTTATCCTCTCCAGCGTCAGCACTTTTTTGCTGGAATGAGCGCCGAAGACCTGCGGTATATATATGGTTGCGCTTCCCCGGAAAATTTCCGTAAACTTCAGCGCGTTGTCCGCCTCCATGCAAAAATCCATCTCGCGGCGCACCGTGCGGGCAAACTCTTCCACGATGGCGGTAGGGTTATATACCCTCGCCTCCGGGATGTGCTTGTCGATGAGCGCGGCAAGCCCCTTTAATATCTGGATGTCCTGTTCGATATTCTCCTGGATATCGGGCCGCTGCACCTTCACTACGACGTCCGTGCCGTCAGCTAAAGTTGCGTGATGCACCTGGGCTATCGACGCGGCGGCGGCGGGCACATTCTCGAAGGATAAAAACAGGCTGTCCAGCGGGGCGCCAAGCTCGGATTCGATAATCCTCTTCGCCTCCTCGAACGGGAACGGAGGGACCTCGTCCTGGAGCTTTTTAAATTCGTTGGCATATACGGCGGTGATTAAGTCCGGGCGGCCGGATAAGACCTGGCCGAGCTTGATGAAGGTAGGTCCCAGTTCCTCGAACGCCTCCCTGAGACGCACCGGGATGGAGCTTCTCTCCGGCTCCGGGAGCCTCGCAAACCTGCGCCTGAAAGGGAGCGCGCGGTTCAGTTCGAGCTGGGCGATTATATGGCCGAACCCCTTCCCGAGGAATACCTGGGAGATGTGGCGCAGCCTTGCTATGTTTTTATAGCGCCGTCCTAAAATAAATGATCTCAGGGGCATTTATATTTATGCTACGTCTTCGTTACTCGCCTTTATCTCTGCTTCCAGTTTTTTCACGCGGACGGAGAGCTGCTGGACTTTCTTGGACAGCGCGTTCATCTCGTCCCTCGACGCCACGTTCAGCTTGTCCAAGGCCATGTTCATGCTGTCGGACGCCATCTTGCTCACGTCCTGCGTGGAGGTCTTCGCGCGCTCCATCCACTCCTTCATGAGCTTTGCCCCTTCGCGCTCGTTCAGCTCGCCTTTTTTAATGAGGTCGTCGACGAGTTCTTCCACCTTCTCCTGCATCCCGAGCCCGGCAAGAAGCGCTTTGCGCACCATGTCGTAGACCATGAGCCACCTCCGAATTTTAAACGGAGAAAACCGTTACTTTTCTTTCTACGGAAAAAGAAAAGTAACCAAAGAAAAGCGGGATATAAAATTCAAATTTAAAAAGTTTAAAAGTTTTTGGCGTTACCTTTTTCCCAAAAAGGTAACAAGGTTTTGCGTTAGCTTGTAACCCGCCGGACGAAATCGTAGGCCAAGTCCAGCGCCTCCGGGAGTTTAGACGGGTCTTTCCCTCCGGCCTGCGCCATATCCGGCCTACCGCCTCCGCCTCCGCCGACCGTCTTTGCCGTTTCCTTAATTATATCACCGGCTTTTATTCTGTCCACCAAATCTTTAGTAACCATGCAGACAAGCGACACTTTTCCGTCCTTCGCGGAGCCTAACACGACCACTCCGGAACCTATCATGTCCCGGAATTTATCTCCCATTGCACGAAGTTCGTCCATGTCCCTGTCGTCTTCCAGCCAGGACAGTACCTTTATGCCGTTAATCTCCTTCAGCCGGTCGGATTTAAACGGGTCTTCGCCTGTCGCCTTGCCCCTTGCGTCCCTCAGCTGTTTTTTTAGTTCACGCGCGTCGTCGGAGAGCTTTCTGACCTTCTCCGCGACCTTCAGATCCGGGGATTTTATTATTGAAGCGACTTCCGTCAGCTCTTTCTCATGCCCTCTAACAAGCTGGTACGCTCCAAAGCCCGTGACCGCTTCAATCCTGCGCACGCCGGCCGCGACGCCCGATTCGGATACCAGCTTGAACAGGCCGACATAGGCGGTATTGTCCAGATGTGTCCCGCCGCATAGTTCCTGCGAGAAGTCCCCGACCTTTACGACACGCACCCTATCTCCATACTTCTCGCCAAACAGCGCCATAGCCCCCGTCTTCATCGCCTCGGTTGTATCCATCTCGGTCACCGTCATCGGGAGCCCTTCGAGTATCTTTTCGTTCATCAGCTCCTCCACGCGCTCTTTTTCGTGAGCGGTCAGAGGCGCGAAATGCGTGAAATCAAACCTGAGCCTGTCCGGAGCGACCAGCGAGCCGGACTGCTTGACGTGGTCGCCCAGCAGGTAGCGCAGCACCGCATGAAGCAGATGCGTCGCGGTATGGTTGCGCTCCGTAGCAAGCCTTAAGCCTTCGTCCACCTTGCCCGATACCTTGTCTCCTGTCTTTATAGTCCCGCGCTCCACCTTCCCCTTATGGACATGCAGCCTCGGGAGCGGCTTCACCGTATCGACGACCTCAACCCTCGCGGAGCCGCTGACAAGCGCGCCCCTGTCGCCGACCTGCCCGCCGGACTCGGCGTAGAACGGGGTCCTGTCGAGGATTATATCCGCCTCGTCGCCCTCGGTCGCGGACTCCACCAGTTTCCCGCCCTTTATTATGGCCAATACTTTAGACTCGGCTTCGGTACTCTCATACCCCATGAAGCTGGTCGGGCCGGCCTTCTCAAGGGCAAGCCGGTAAACCTCCTTCACGCGCTCTTCGCCGAAAGTGGCCTGGGACGCCTTCGCCTTTGCCTTCTGAGCCTCCATCGCCCGCTCATAGCCTTCTATGTCGAGCGTTAAGCCCTGCTCCACCGCGACGTCGTTCACCAGGTCCATCGGGAACCCGTACGTGTCGTAGAGCTTGAACAACTCGTCGCCGGGCAGGGTCTTGGAGCCTTTCGCGGCGGCGGACTTTATAATATCGTTTAACATCTTCGTGCCGTATTCCAGCGTCCCGATGAAGCGCTCTTCCTCGACCAGCACAAGCCGCGCGATGTACTCGCGCGAATCCTTAAGCTCCGGATATACTCCGCCCATCATGTCCACGACGTTTCCGGTAAGCCGGTAGAGGAACGGGCGGTCCAGGCCGAGGAGCTTCCCGTGGCGCATCCCGCGGCGCATCACGCGCCGGAGCACGTAGCCTCTCCCCTCGTTGGACGGGATGACCCCTTCCGCGATTAAAAAGCTCATCGCGCGTAAGTGGTCGGCGATTACACGCATCGATACGTCTTTATGCGTGTCGTCTCCATAGCTTATGCCCGCCGTGTCCGCGACCGCGTGAATCAGGGGTAGAAACAGGTCCGACTCGTAGTTGCTGCGTTTGCCCTGCACTACTGCGGTCAGCCTTTCAAGACCCATCCCGGTATCTATGCTCGGCTTCGGGAGCGAGTGGAGGTTGCCTTTGATGTCCCGGTCGAACTGCATGAACACGAGGTTCCATATTTCAAGGTATCTGTCGCAGTCGCATTTTCCGATGCCGCAGTCCGGGCCGCAGGAAAAATCTTCTCCCTGGTCGATAAGTATCTCCGAGCACGGGCCGCACGGGCCGGTATCCGCCATCTGCCAGAAGTTGTCCTTATCACCCAGTCTAAGAATACGGCTTTCGGGAACGCCAATTAGATCTTTCCAGAGGTTGTACGCCTCGTCGTCGTCTTTATATACCGTCACCCACAGCTTATCCTTGGGGAGTTTGTAAACGTCCGTCAGCAGTTCCCATGCAAATTTTACCGCGTCTTTTTTGAAGTAGTCCCCGAAGGAAAAATTGCCGAGCATCTCGAAGAATGTATGGTGCCTCGCGGTGCGGCCCACGTTCTCCAGGTCGTTATGCTTCCCGCCCGCGCGCACGCATTTCTGAGCGGTCACGGCGCGGAAGTAATCGCGCTTCTCCTCGCCCAGGAAGACGCTCTTGAACTGCACCATGCCCGCGTTGGTGAATATGAGCGTCGGGTCCTTCTCCGGCACGAGAGATGAGGACTTCACGTGCTCGTGCCCCTTCGATACGAAGTAGTCGATAAATGCCTGACGTAGTTCGCTTGCGGTCAAAGTAATATCTCCTTATTTATAAAATTTCAAAAGGGCGCACCCCGCCCCTTAAGCATAAGAATCCATTATAAAATTTTTGATTTAAAAAAGCAACTTGGGAATGAGGCGGGCGAGGTGGTCAAGAATGTTCATCGAAAATTTTACTCCCCCGCCAAATCCAGCCCCGCAAGCTTTATTCCAGCCGGGCCTCGGTATGCCGAGCGGCTGACTTTTTCGGATGAGAACCACGCGCGGCGGAAGGCGTCCTGGATTACGCCGGAGACGCTTCCGCCTTTGATGGGGATGCGTTTCCCGCCTTCGATGCGGTAGCCGGTGCGTATCTCGCCGGAGAAATTTCCGGTTATCTGGTTCGGCTCGAAGGTGGAGAACCGAAGCAGCAGATAGGTCCCGTCGGCGAGCAGCTCGTCCATGCTCGATGCCCCAGCCTCCACCTCCACGTTGGCGAACGCGCCCGTCGCCTCCCCGCCGAGATAGTCCGAGTACCGCTTGTCCAGGGTGCGCTTTTTGAATATGTTTTCCCGTATGACTTCGACGCGTTTTCTGGCCAGCCCGTTGTCGTCGAACGGCCCGCTCTTCATCATGCCGGGAAGCTGGGGGTTACTGAACATCGTCAGAAGCTCGCCCTCCGGCGCCTCGATTACCGGCTTGTCTTTCTCGAACCGGCTCCAGCCCTGGTACGCGGAAGAACCTCCGGCGTGGGAGACGAAGGTATTGAAAAGCGTATCCAGCGCCTCCTCCGCGAACACCACGTCCGCCTTGCCGTTCTCCGGGAGGACCGCCGTCAGGGAATCCTTTGCATACTGCGCGTATTTCCGGAGCGTTTCGCCCGCGTGAAGGTCCTTGTAGAACCGGACGGTCTTGTACCCGGACGACTCCACTTCCGCGTGCCCTTCGCCGGTCAGGAGGACGAAATCAAACATCATATCGGTATCAGCCGAAGCGCTTTTAAGCCCGAGGGAATTCTCCATCTCGTACTCGGTATAATTTGCGAAAAGCTCGGAGGACGAAAGCCGCACGCCTTCGAGTTCGCCCACAGCGTGCAGTATTTCCTCCTGCACCTTCCGGATTATCTTGTCCGGGTTTAAGACTATCGACTCGTCCTTTATCTCCGAACCCACGTACCGCTGGTCCGGGCCGGGCAGCGTCCACGGCTGGTTCGATACGCGCGACGCCATCTCCAGCGCCAGCTCTAACTTCGGCCCGGCATCATCCCCTTCGAGGAACACGAAGCTGGACTCGCCCATCACCTTCTTACCGCCGCCCCGCCCGAACTACCCCGCCCCCCTCTTCACGCTCCTGGTGGACGGTGACGTAATACTTCACCGTGTCCACCTGGCGCACGGACTCCACCTCTTCGCGGATAAGGAAAAGCTGGTGGCTCCGTTTTGAGGCCTTCGTCACCTGCCAGGCGGAGAATTCGGAACGGGATTTCAGGGCGTCGATTAAGTATTGGAGCATTTAAATTATCCCGCTTTCCAAAAATAACGTCGCGGTCCCGGGGGCGCGGAAGGCCTCTATAAATTCCTTGGCCGACTGGTAAGACACATCCTCCGTCTTCTTCTTGTACTCCTCCGGGATATTGTCTATCTCGGTGTAGAACTGTTTGGTGGCGAATTTTATATCCTTGCCTTCCTTTGCCGCCCAGTCTTTCATCGCCTGCATCAGGTCTTTGGGCAGACATTCGTGGGCGATGTTCTGCCAGTTCGTGCCCACGTTCCCCTTCCTTATGCCGTAGTCCGCGAACTGGCCTACCAGCGAAAGCGGCGTCCCGGTGATGCCGTGCTGGGCGATATTCACGCCCCATTTCTTTATGGCGTCATATATCTCGCCGGTGCGTTTCAAGTCTATATGGACTTCCTCGCCCGGCAGGTAATTGCCGTGCTTCGAGCCGTTGTTTATGGCCAGCAGGTTCGGCTGGATGCCGTTTTTTTCCAGGCCGGTGATAAAGTCCACAGCCTCCTCGACCGTGGTTATGTCGCCTTCGTAGCCGACGGATTTTATCTCGCCCACCTCGACTTCCAGACCCGCGCCCGCGGCCTTGACGTCGCGGCCCAGGTCGGTCGTCACGATGATATTATCCGGTATCTGGTTAAACGACGCGTCTATAGCGACGGAGGTATAGCCCGCATCAAGTTCCCCTTTGATAAGCGCCCTGGAGTCCGCTATTACTTCCGGGTCCTTGGATTTCGTGGTGGTATGGTCGCCGTGTATGAAGAAGGGCTTCGTGAACTTCGTCTTTTCCGCATATCCCATGATGGTATCGAAGAAGATGTACGGGTCCATCCCGGTATATCCGCCCTTCAAGTTCCCTTCTGATTTGGCAAGCTCGAAGGCTATGATCGCGTCCAGCTCCTGCGCCGCCCGCATGATGCCCGGTATGACGTGCTTGATGCGGGTATTGCAGGCCATGATAATTACCTTGTGGTCTTTGAGCGCGCGGAAAACCGGGTCCGACGACACCAGCAGGACCTTGGAAGCGCTCCCGAGTTTCTTTGCCACCTGCGCCGGCCTTTTCTGCATCAACTTCTCTACGTTCTCCGTGAGTCCCATAAATTCCTCCTGAGGTCTTAATATGAACTGCAATGTAGAATAATAGCGTAAAATCAATATTATAGCAGGCAGGGCGGATTTTGCCAACCGGGATGGTATAATATAATCGGCAACCGCGATAATTTCAAGCTTTTCCTTGACAGCATAATTTCAGGGCGAATATAATCGGCGTTATATTTTTGGGGGGGCGGCCATGGAAAAGAAAATCGAACGGTGGATAGATGTTTATACCACTTATGACGAGTCCGAGGCCGTGATCATCCAGGGGTTCCTGGAAAACGAAGGCATCCCCTGCCTCGTAGAGTCGTCGAAGGACGCGCGGTTACCTTTTTTGTCGGGAAAAATGGGCCAGATTAAAATCCTCGTGCATCCCGAAGATTTTGCCAAGGCGGGCAAGGTGATGGAGGCGGCCAGGGCCGCAGGTCCGGAAGGCCCGGAAGGCATGGCGGGTGCGGCGGGCACGAGTCAGGTTTAAATTCCTAAAAGGGGGCAACTCTGAGTTTGACGCTTGGCGGGCGGCTTGGTTTAACCGCGAGACAATACCCTTCCCGGACGGCGCTTTCGTTTGAGGGGCGGAAAATTTCTTACCGCGAGCTGGATACCCTTTCCACCGCGTTCGCCGGTTCCCTTAAATCCCTTGGCCTTAAACGAGGCGATGCCGCCGCGCTGTTGCTTAACAACTCTCCCGAATTCGTAATCGCGTACTTCGGAATAATCAAGGCCGGCGCCGCCGCCGTGCCGCTTAATACCTTTCTGGCCGCCCCTGAAATAGAGTACATCCTCTCCGACTGCAAGGCAAAAATCCTCGTCACGTCGCCCGAATTCAAGGATAAAGCCGCCGGCCTTCCCGATACGGTCAAGATTATAAACTGCGGCGGTCAGGGAAGCGAATTTGGCGGTCTGATAAGCGGGCGTAGCGGCGGCCCGGCTCCGGCTGCCGCCGAGACGGCTGGCGGCGGGGGCGGCGAGATTGGCGCGGAGGAAGAAGCCCGCGGCGATACTCTATACCTCCGGCACGACCGGAAAGCCCAAGGGCGCGGTGCTTACGCACAAGAACCTCCTGTCCAACGCCGACGCAGGCGTGAAGATGTTCAAGGTGACCAGGAAGGACCGTTTCCTTCTCTTCCTTCCCATGTTCCACGCCTTCTCTTTCATGGTGTGCATGCTCCTGCCGATAACGGTCGGCGCAAGGGTTATAATCCTCAAGTCCGTAAAGCCTTTCTCAAGGGTAATAAAGGCGGTGGTACTGGGCAGGGCGACTTTTTTCATCGCCATCCCGCCCGTTTACAACCTGCTGTCCATGAAGCGTTTCCCAAGGCTCATCTTCAGGCTCCTCCCGCTTCGGATATGCGTCAGCGGCGCGGCCCCGCTGCCCTCCGACACCCTGGAGCGCTGGGATAAGAACTACCCCGTCCCGCTGCTTGAGGGCTACGGCCTGACGGAGGCATCCCCGATAGTCTCGTGCAACCCTCTTGACGGCGTGCGCAAACCCGGCTCGGTGGGCGTCCCGCTACCCGGCATAGAGGTGCGGATAATCTCGGAGGACGGGGCCGGGTTGCCCCCTGGCCAGGTGGGAGAGATAACCGTACGCGGCCCGAACGTCATGCGTGGATATTTAAACGCGCCGCAGGAGACGGCCGACGTCCTGAAAGACGGCTGGCTCCTGACAGGCGACCTGGGCTATCTCGACAAAGACGGCTATATATTTATCGTGGACAGGAAGAAGGACCTTATCATATCGCACGGCATGAACATCTACCCGAGAGAAGTGGAGGAGGCGCTGTACGCCCACCCGGCGGTGCGTCAGGCGGCGGTGGTTGGCGTAAAGGATGCCGGACGCGGAGAGGTGCCCAAGGCGTTCGTTTCGGTGCATGAAGGGCATACCGTGACAGAGAAGGAGCTGAAGGCGTTTCTAAAAAAACGCCTCGCCTCGTTCAAACTGCCGAGACAGGTAGAGCTAATGGAAAATCTGCCGACAAATCCCACAGGGAAAATTCTGAAAAAAGAACTTCGGAGGTCCTGATACTCCCATCACTTCTTGACATTGCCCCTCCGGCAATCTATATTGGGAGTTTGCAGGTTTTAAAATAAGCCCGGCAGGAACATGTAGCGGGTTTTCCCGGCGTAATCGCGGTAGGCGGGGTCCAGGTGCAGCAGTTTCTCCTCGTATGAGGCCCGGAGGTAGCATGCGATGACGAAGCCCAGGAAAATCAGCAAGTTACGAGGCGAGAACGAAATGCAGATTAACCCTAAATCGAAGATTATATAAAAAGAATATATCGGATGGCGGACGAACCGGTACAGGCCGTTTTGTTTTATCCCCCTGTTTGCCGGAACCACCCCGAACGAACAGCCTAAGGTGACGATGGCGGCGATGCCCGCGAGCAGCGCGGTAATCATAATGGAATATACAGGCACCAGAAAGGCTTCGGGTACGAGCGGACGGTTTGACCAGACATAAAAAGTCCCTATAAAAGAGCCGATAATGGCTATAATCCATTCCTTTATTTCCTTGGAAACCTTTTCCGGGGGACGCCTGAGCAGGAAGAGCGCGGTCAAAGAGCCGTTTCGTGTCAGAATCGCCATGCTGATCAGGAATCGCCAGATGGTATCCTGCCGCCCTACCGGGTTACTGTACACAGTGACGCCAAGCCAGCAAATGGCGACTGCCGCATTGGTAATGTAGTGATTGCTTTTTGAAGTCATACGGTCTCTGGGTTTAAAAGGTTATCATAATGACTCATACTTATAATTAAGCCAGATAATGAACGTACTGTCAAATCGATTTTTACACTAACCTCATTATTAAAGGAGAAGCAATGGTCAGGAACGAGACTGAGATACGCGCGAAAATAAAAGACAGCATGAAGGCGCTTGAAGATTTTGCGGTCAAGACCGAGGTGGAGCCGGAGGATTTCTTCAAGGTGGCCCGCCAGGCGACTTACCTGACGGCGCTGTACTGGGTACTCGGGGAAGATGTGCCCAAAGAGGTAACCGGTCTTGCAGTGCCGATCGTGAAGAAACTGGGAGAGGCCCAGGCAGCCGAGGCAAAGAAGCCGAAGAAGTAGTCCCAACGCGGCTAATCGCCTTGAGTTACGTGACGGTAACGAAGCGCACGTTGCTCAAATAAAAAAAGGAGGCTTTTTCAAGCCTCCTTTTTAAATATCACATAAGTACCACTGAAACCTGCGGCTTCATCCTATCCCGCAACGCTCACCCGAACTTCACAGCGCCCGCTCGAACTTTACTGTTGCCCGGATGCCGTCCGAACTTTACGCCCGCCCGGAGTGGCAGCCGGAGTTCAGGAAGCGGAGCTCAGTTCTCTCCCGGTATGCTTGGCGAAAACCATTGCGGTGGTCCTGTAGAACATGTGCGCGAGCTTCGAGTACGGCGCGTAAATGAACAGGGTCAGGATGAGCATCAGGTGAATCGCATAGACGGCGTAAGCGGCCGGCGCGACATTAGCAATCCTCAGGACTTCCGCGCCAAAACCGGTTAAGCCTATGAAGAGCACAAGGTACAGAAGCGCCCAGTCGAAAGTGGAGCCGGTATAGCCTTCCTTGTCGGCCTTTGCCTTGCGGTTTCTCACAAGCAGGATAGAGCCTATGATCAGCATGGCGGCGCCAGCGTTGCCAAGCCATTTCAGCGGGTTTGCCAGGGAGGAATACTCACCCGGCTTCCAGCCCAGGGCATAGAGGTAGAAAACCGCCCATGCGGTGGTTATGGCAAGCGCGATGAAGCTGAACAGTACCAGCAGATGCGGGGTCTTCCTGTCCCTGTTCACGCCGCAGGAGGAAAACACGTTGTGCTTCAGCACCTGTCCAATAGTGGGCAGGATGCTGGGAAGCGCGTTTCTGCCCGTAAACTTCCCGAGCCCCGCGCCGTCGCAGATATCGTTCCAGAACTTCATTACCCCGACGAACGCCGAAGCCAGCGCGAATAAAAACACCAGCGTAAAGAGCGGGTCGACCACGTGGATGGGGAAGAAGTCGTTGAATATCAACTCCTTCTTCGAATACTGCGCCATCAGGTCCAGGTGCCCCAGCGCCCCGAGTATCCCCAGTATTATTATGGCCGGGATAACCATGGAGGCTAAAAGCCCTTTGTTCGCTATGGCCGCGAGCGCCTTTACCGGGGCGTATTTCTCTATAGTCGCCTTCCGGAGCGCACCAAGCACCTCGCCCGGCTTCGCGCCGCGCGGGCAGTTGGTGGTGCAGTCCCCGCAGTTATGGCAGAGCCATACGTCCGGGTCCGCGGCAAGCTTGTCCTTGAGTCCCCACTGCGCCCAGACCATTTCCTTGCGCGGGAATGGGCTGCCTGCGGGGGCTATTTTGCAGACCACGGAGCAGGTCGCGCACTGGTAGCATTTTTTCAGTGATTCGGCTCCGGAAGCCGTCAAGCCTTTTATAAAATCGAGATCAGGCTCAATGATTGTCCCATTCATCGTCAACCTCCTAAAAGCCCTTGAAAGGATTTGGGCCCATTGCTTTTATTTCCTCAACCATCTTGTCCAGGATAGCCGGAAGCTGGGCGTAATCCGAAGCGGTGACCTGTATCTGCTGGACGCGTTCAGGCTCGAGTGAGAGCCTCTGCAGCGTCTCCTGGACGTTGTCCATCCTCTTGTTGCACTGCTCGGAACCCTTGATGAAGTGGCACTGGTAATCTTCGCCGAACTTGCATCCCGCCATGATTATCCCGTCCACACCGCGCGAGAGGGCGTCCGCTATCCAGACCACGTTGACCGAGCCCAGGCACCGCACCGGAATCACGCGCAGGTTGTTGTGGTACGTGAGCCTGTTGATGCCCAGCATGTCGAGCGCCGGGTATGCGTCGTTCTCGCACATCAGGCAGATGAAACGCATCTGGGAGTCGTCGTCGGACGGCACGTCCACCGCCTTTATCATCGAGCCGATTATGTCCACGGAGTAGTTCTTGAAAGAGATTATCCTCTGGGGACATGCGCCCATGCACACGCCGCAACGGCGGCAGCGGGTCGGGTTGGGCTTCGGCGTCCCCTTCTCGTCCTCGTCCAGGGTGCCGAACGGGCACTCCTCTGTACAGCGCTTGCACTGCGTGCAGGACTCCAGGCGGAACTCCGGATAGGTCATGTCTCCCGCCCTCGGGTGGACGGCCGCGCCCCTCGCGGTCAGTTCCAGGCACTGTATCGCCTTCAGCGCCGCGCCGGAGGCGTCACGAAGCGCCTCGCCCACGCCCATCGGGGAGCGTACCGCGCCCGCGGCATATATGCCGGTCCTCTGGGTCTCGTATGGGAAGCATATGTAGTGCGAGTCCGGGAAGCCGTACTCCAGCGTCGGGACTTCCGGTCCCTGGCGGTACTGAAGGTTCAGCACCGGCGCGGGCGTCGGGGGTTTTAAGCCTTGCGCCGCCTCGGCCGATTCGAATGCCAGCGTCCTGACGGGAAGCTCGTTGGAGGCCCGGTCAAGCGGCTTGGTGTTCGGGACCATGCCGGTAGCCAGCACCACCAGGTCCGTCCTTATCGACACCTTCTCGCCGATCAGGCTGTCCGACACTTCGACTAAAAGGCTACCGTTGCCTTCTTCGACAATGCCTACGACCTCGCCCTTCGTCAGGAATATTCCCGGGTCGTTCTGGGCAACTTTATAGTAGTTCTCGTAGAGCCCCGGAGTGCGCATGTCCTTATAGACTATTATCGCCTTCGCTTCGTCGGAGCTCTGACGGATATATCCGGCCTGCCTTAGTGAAGTCATGCAGCAGGTAGATGAGCAGTAGGGGAGATGCTGCGGGTCGCGCGAGCCGGCGCACTGTATGAACAGCACGCTCTTGGCGGCCTTACCGTCGGACGGCCTCTTTATGGAGCCTACCTTGGCCATTTCCTCTAACTGGACGCTCGTCACCACGTTCGCCAGGTTCCCGTAGCCGTACTTGTCAGCCAGGTTCGCGGGATCGTAAGGCTCGGAGCCCACCGCCATTATCACGGTGCCAATCTTCTCATTGGTCTCCGTGCCGCCGGACATTATCGTCACGTCGTACAGTCCGGGCGCGCCCGCCGTCTTGGTCACTTCGGCGTTCAGGTAAACTTTTATGTTGTTATCCGAGCGCACCTGCGCGATAAGCTCGCCCGCTATCGGCTCCTCCGCCACGGAGAAATCGCCTTTCGTGGGCAGCTGCATGTAGGACTTGGCGTTCCAGCCGCCCAGGGCGCCGGTCTTCTCGACCAGGACGACCTTGTATCCCATGAGCGAGGCGTCCAGCGCGGAGCGCATGCCGGTCACGCCGCCGCCGACGACGAGTATGGTCATCGTCAGGTCCTGCTTGAACGGCTCCGGCGGCTCCGCCTTCATCGCCTTCGCCTGCCCTATGCGGAGGTAGTCCGCCGCCATCATCTGGGTGGGGCCGTTGAACACGATTTTTTCAGTCGGGGCCGCGTCTGAACCTTCCGCCGCCGGCTCCACGACTTTCTCGGCGCCAGGCTGAGACCAGGCGACGTGCTCGCGGATGTTCACCCTTTCCAGCACCACCTGGGGGCCGTACTCGAATACGTCGTACATCACTCTGGGCGAACATGCGGCGATCACCACCGTGTTCACGCCGTCTTTAACGTCCGCGGCTATTTTCGCGGCGCCTTCCTTCCCGCAGAGGAAGGGGTGGACCGCGCACGTGGCTGCCTTCAGCCCTACAGTGGCCACCTTTTCGAGTTTCTCCATATCCACGGCATCAGAGATGCCGCAGCCGGAACAAAGATAAATGCCGAGTTTCCTGTCCATTTGGCTAACTCCTGACTATCGACTGCATCGCCTTGAGAGCCGTCCCGGCCGCGTCCTGGATAGACGTCATAACGTCCGCCGGGCCTTTGGCCACCCCCGTAGAATATATCCCTGGCTTCTGCAGGTCCGCAAGGGCGAAACCATCCTGGTTCACCACAGCCGCACCTGACGCGCCCCTCATTTCCGGCTCCATGCCGGTAGCAAGCACCAGCATGTCCACCGTCGCTTTTCTCTTGACGCCCGCAAACACGTCCTCCAACTCCACCGTGACGTCGCCTGTTTCCGGGTCTTCAAAGACCGCCGCGACCTTGCCCTTGGTGAGTTTTATGTTCTCGTCGGCCTCGGCGCGGTTAAGGAACTTCTCGTACCGCCCCGGCGTCCGGAGGTCTATGTAGAATATCTCCGCCGTCGAGTCCGGATACTGGTCCCTAAGGTAGAACGCCTGCTTTATCGAGGCCATGCAGCATATGGACGAGCACTGCGTAAGATTGTTCTCGTCGCGGCTCCCGGCGCACTGTACGAAGCCGACAACCTTGGCCTCCTTGCCGTCCGAGGGGCGAAGTATCTTTCCGGCGGTCGGGCCGCCCGGAGATGCGAGGCGCTCCATCATGACGTTGGAGATTATATTTTTGGCCTTGCCTTCTCCCAGGATCGTCAGGTTCGCCATGTCGTAGGGCTTCCAGCCGGTCGCATATACTATGGAGCCGACCTTCAGCTCTGTCGTCTGCGGGGCCATGTCGAGCTCCACCGCGCCGTACTTGCAGGCGTCTTCGCAGGCCTTGCAGCCGGAGCCGCATGCGGGACGGTCTATGACGTATCTCATCGGGAACGACAGGTCGTGCGGCAGGTAAGCCGCTTTAGTCTTGTCCATGCCGTAGTTGAAGCTGTTCGCCCGCTCGGCGGGGCAGGCCTCGGCGCACTTGCCGCAGGATGTGCAGGCCGTGTTCACGTAGCGCGGGTTCGTCCTTACGCTGACCGTGAAATTGCCCGGGCCGCCTTCCACCTTCACCACTTCGCTCATCGTCATTACGTCGATGTCGGGGTTGGGGCGAATGCGCCTGAAGTTTATCTCCAGGCCGCAGTAGGGCGGGCACAACTTCGGGAAGTACTTGTTCAGCTGGGCCACCCTCCCGCCCAGGTAAGGGTTCCTTTCAATCAAGTGGACCTTGTACCCCACTTCGGCCGCTTCGACGGCAACGGATATCCCGCTTATGCCGCCTCCGATGACCAGAATGCTCTTGTTCTCCGCCATACAGCCTCTCCGTTCATAAAATTCCAGGCGCTTATGTCCCGGATTCCAGGCACACGGCCCGAAGTGTTTAGGGGCACGCGACCCGGAGGTGTTGACCAATTGGGGAGCGACTCGCTCATCCAATCCGGAAATATCCGCTGGCCGGAGATTTCCGGGTTGGACGATTGCCAGCCCGCGGACATTTCTGTCCGCGGGCCGACTCGTTTCAATCAATTACTACTTCGCGGGGACGAGGTCCTTGTGAGCGACCTTGAAGCACTTCCACTCGCCGGTCTTCGGGTTGATCTTGGAGTTGACGAAGCACTTCCAGTTCGCTTCGTCCAGCTTCGGGAAATCGGTCCTGTAGAAGAAGCCCGGGTAGCGGGTCTCTTCCCTGAACATGATGTGGCGGAGGTGGGCTTCCGCGGTGAATATCCTGTGGTAGTTCTCCCAGCATCTCATCAGCTCGTGAAGGTCCTTGGCGGCCATCTTCTCGGCGTCTTCTTTCAGCCAGGTGAGGAGCTCGAGCGCCCTGTTCATCAGCGCGGCCGAGGTGTTGTAGTAGGTCGAAGTGCCGGCCACGTACTCGTCCATGATCTTGTTCAGACGGTACATGAGCATCTTCGGCCTGATGTAGTTCGGGTTGATGTAGTCGTCCGTGGTCTCGTTCTTGTGGTCCTCGAAGGTCTTGAAGGGCTTCTGTATCTCGGCCGCGAAGTCCTTGCCGGTCTTGGATACGGTCGCCTTGAAGTCCTTGTTGTCCAGGCAGAACTTAACCATGGCCTTAGCCGCGATGCGCCCCTCGGCGTGTGAGCCGGAGGAGAACTTGTGGCCGGAGGCGCCAACGCCGTCGCCAGCCGTGAAGAGGCCCTGGACGGTGGTCATCCTGTTATATCCCCACTGCCACTCGGCGGGAGCGAAGTCATCCGGGCCGGAGACCCAGATTCCGCAGCAGCCGGAGTGAGAGCCGAGCATGTACGGCTCGGTCGGCATAAGCTCTGAGCCGACGAGTTCCGGCTGGATGTTCATGCCAGCCCAGAGGCCGGCCTGACCGACGCACATGTCGAGGAAGTCTTCCCACGCCTCGGCTTCTAAGTGCTTGGCCTGCTTCTCGTCCATCGTCGCCGACAGCTCTTTCATCGCGGTGGCGGTGTCCATGTATATCGGGCCGTTGCCGTCCTTCATTTCCTTCAGCATCAGGTGGTTCCTGAGGCAGGTCGCGGGGACCGCGGCCAGGCCGTAAGGAGGATAGTCCTTCAGCATGTCGGCGTTCTTTATCATGTAGTTCTCGCCCATGGAGTTGGTCGCCTTCGCCTTGAAGAGAAGGAACCACGCGCCGACCGGGCCGTAGCCGTCCTTGAAGCGGGCGGGCACGAAGCGGTTTTCCATCATGGTCAGCTCTGCGCCGACCTGGGCGGCCATCGTGTAGGTGGAGCCTGCGTTCCATACCGGATACCACGCGCGGCCCATGCCTTCCGCGACGGAACGCGGCCTGAAGATGTTGACGGCGCCGCCGGCGGCCAGCAGCATCGCGTTTGCGCGGATGAAGTAGATCTTGTTCTCGCGGGTGGAGAAACCAACCGCCGCCGCGATCCTGTTTTCTACCTTCTCGTCGAGTATCAGCTTGACGATGAACACCCTCTCAAGGATATTCTCTTCGCCCAGGGCCTTTTTCGCGGCCTCGGCGACGATGACCTTGTAGGACTCGCCGTTTATCATTATCTGCCACTTACCGGAGCGGACGGGCTTGCCGCCCTTGTCCAGGGGCTTGTCCTCGTCGCCAGCCTGCTTCCAGCAGGGAAGTCCCCACTTCTCGAAGAGGTGGACGGAATCGTCGACGTGGCGACCCACGTCATAGATAAGGTCGTCCCTGACTATGCCCATGAGGTCGTTCTTGACCATGCGGACGTAGTCGGCGGGGTCCTGGTCGCCCAGGTAGGTGTTGATGGCGGAAAGGCCCTGCGCGACGGCGCCGGAGCGGTCCATCGCAGCCTTGTCAACCAGGGTCACCTTCAGGCCGTACTTCTTGGCCCAGGGCATAACCTCGAATGCCGCACCGCAGCAGGCCATGCCGCCGCCGATGAGCAGTATATCGGTATCCATCTCTATTATCTGCGGGTCCTCACAAAATGAAGACGTGCAGCTTTCTCTCTCTAAAGACATATCCTATCCTCCTTGGACTTTTTTAGTGAACTGTTCCGTCCCATAACCCAATATACGGCTTAAAGCTTCGGCAGCGTCTTGCCCGCCTCGGTTAAGAGGAGCTGGTCCTTTATGTCACCCGGCTCAGGCACGCCTTCGTACGGCTTTATGGAGCCTTCCGGGGTGGTCCTGATGGGGAACTTGAACCTTTTGAGTTTGCCGTTACGGAACTTCACGGTCCACATGATGGAGTCCGAACCTCTAAGAGGCACGACGCTCCCGCCAAGGGGAACTATGTCCGCGTAAGCCCTGACTTCGATGGCGCTCTGGGGGCATATCTTAACGCATGAGTAGCACTCCCAGCACCCTTCCGGCTCCTGGTTCCAAGCCTTCATGGTGTTCCTGTCCAGCTTCATCAGGTCATTCGGGCAGATATACTGGCAAGCAGTCTTGTCCTTGCCCTTGCAGCCGTCACATTTTTCGACGTTTACACAACTCGGCATCTTTAAGCCCTCCTCCTGCAAATTTTCTGTTTGCGTTTGCTTTTCGTCCCGCCGAGGGACGAAAAGCGTTTTTGACAGACTTCCCGAAAAAAGCTTTTACCCACCTCCTTCGACATAAAATAAATAACTATACTCTTAGTACTCTTATTTACTTGCCTTCGGCGTGCTTGTGCATCTTTATTTCAACCTTCTCGGTCAGGCCCTCGTAGTATGCCCTGAGTATGGTCAGAACTTCCGGACGGCTGAAGTGGTCGGGGACCTCGTCGCCCTCGGAGAGCATCTTCCTGAGCTTCGTGCCGGAGACGATCATCCTGTCTTCCTTGCCGTGGCAGCAGGTCTTGCTCGATGCCATGCCGTCGCACTTCGTGCAGTAGAAGGACAGGTCTATCTTCATCGGCTGGGTCTCAAGCGCGCCCTCGGGTATCTTGTCGAATATCTGGTGCGCGTCGAACGGGCCGTAGTAGTCGCCCACTCCGGCGTGGTCGCGGCCGACGAGCAGGTGGCTCATGCCGTAGTTCTGCCTGAAGAGCGCGTGAAGCAGCGCCTCGCGCGGGCCGGCGTAACGCATCTCCATCGGGTAGCCGGAGACGACGCAGGTGTCTTTTACGAAATAATTCTCGACCAGGGCGTCGATGGCCTTCGTCCTGACTTCCGCCGGTATGTCGCCCGGCTTCAGCTTGCCAAGCAGCATGTGTATGCAGCAGCCGTCGAGTATCTCGATGGCGATCTTCGCAAGGTACTCGTGCGAACGGTGCATCGGGTTCCTGGTCTGGAACGCGGCGACGGTCTTCCAGCCCTTATCTTCGAAGAGCTTCCTGGTCTCGGCAGGCCTCATGTACAGGCCCTTGTACGTCTCCGGGTAATGGCCCTCGGAGAACACTTTCACCGGACCGGCCAGGTTCACTTCGCCCTGCTCCATGACCTTCTGGACGCCCGGGTGCTCCATGTCCGTGGTGGTGTATACGGTCATGCACTCGTGGGCCTTGTCTATGGAATATTTTTCTTTTATGGTCATGGACCCCATCAGCTCGCCCGTTTCTTCGTCCACGAGCGCGACTTCCTGGCCTATCTTTAAGGCGTCAGCCTGGCCCTTGTTGGTGGACAGGGTGATTGGGATGGGGAAGAAGGTGCCGTCGGCGGTGACGAACTTGTCGCAGACGCCCTGCCAGTCGGCCTTCGTCATGAAGCCCGTGAGCGGGGTGAAGGCGCCTATGCCCATCATGATGAGGTCCGAGGTCTCGCGGCTGGTCATCTTGACCTGGTCCAGACCTTTCGCGGCTGCTTTAGCCTGCTCCAGGTCCTTGCCCTCCAGAAGAAGCGGCATCAGCTTCTTTGCTTTTCCGTGCGGATTAACAAGTGCCATTTTTAATTCCTCCTTGTTTTATAGTTATGGCCGGAGCCATGAACGCACACAACAGTCCTATGACGGGACAGAGTGTACAACCTTGCAAACGATGTTTCCAATTAATAATATTAATATCGGGATAAACGAAAGAATGAAATCGCAGTATCAGGCCGACTTATAACTATAACTTCCGGAATTCTAAAGGATGACTGACGCTAACTCCAGCCGCTATAAAAGATTTTGATGAGTTATAAGGAAAATAAACACCCTGCTGCTTGCGGAACCGGCTCGGTGCGTTATACTGATATACTATATTTTCACAATATGCGCAAGTCGCGGAACCTTCCCCCCCCCACTCCGCGCCCGAAGCCGCGGAAGGGAGGGGAGGAAAGAGCTAATAGCTCAATGGCTCTCAATAGCTCACGCCGAGTCCGGCTTTCACGCCGTAGAGGTTCGTATGGCTCGTGGGCTCAAGCGCCGAAGCGACCGGCACCTGGCCTGACGTCAGAATAACGGTACCTGATTTGCCGACGTTCCAGCGCTGATAGTAAGGCGTCATGAACACAAAAAACTTGTACTGCTGGGTCGGTTCGGAAACGTCTCTTCCGGAAACATCTTTATTGACGGAAATATCATATGACACGGGGACCTGAACGCCGTAGCCCAAACGGCTTTTAAGGGTAAATGCCGCCTGGTCCGTCATGCCTGCGATATTGGTCTTCATCGTCGGACTGAAGGGCCATAACGCGGCGGCGTCAACACCTGCCAGCAGGCGTCCGGCCCTGAACTTGGCCTCTATGCCCGCCGCCCCATACCACCAGCTATAAATCTCCTGATAATCGGGAAGGGTGTCCTGTCCCCGGACCCAGCTCCGGTAGCCCACGCCCAGATACGGGGCCAGCGAAAAGTTCGCGGGGTTCCATATCTTGTAGCCGAGGTTTAATTCCCCTTTGTATATGGACTCCGGGGTAGTCATGGTAAGCGGGGTCCCGTTCTGCAACGCGCCGGTATATTTCGCATGGTTAGAGGTCAGCCAGTCGAAGTCAAACCGCGCAAAAAACGGAAGAGACATCGAATTGTCATACCTCAGTTCAGTGGTCATGCCGTTCAGCCAGCCGGTGTCCTTGTCGAGAACTTCGCCGAACCTGGGGTCATTACTGGGATTGATTTCTTCATAATGCAGGTACGCCCCGTTGTACCCGAGCGAAAACTTAATCCCCTCCTCACCTGCCCCGCCAGCCTGCCCCTGCGCAAATGCAGGCCCCGCCATCGTCAACATCAATAAAAAAGAAATGATTGCAATTTTCTTCACGCTGTTCCTCCGTTTAAGATTTTACTTCTAAAAAAACAACATTAGCGGTCAACATTAATTCATATATAAACGAAGAAATCAAATAAATTTTACACCATTAAGTTACGCCCGCAAATCAGCCGAATTTCGCTGTACGGAAGTCCAATCCTTGAAAAATGAAAATTCTTGATTTCCAGAATTAAGTTTCTATAATATATCCGAGCGAAGGCCAGGCAATATTTTTCGAGCGGCACGCACTACTTTTCCGGAGTTGGCTTTGAAGCAGTTCGGATTTTAAAGCCCATCTCCAGATATGTGTAGCGGGCTTTTATTTTAGTAAATGTTTTTATACGAGTAATTTGGAGAAGGCATCATGAAACTTGCGGGAAGGTTTACGGCGGTATTGGGGCTGGTCTTATGTATAGTCCTGGGCATGACGGCAAATGCGAAGGCCGCGTCCGCTGGCGCGGTCTGGGACTGGGGTGACAATGACTATGGCCAGCTTGGCGACGGGACGACAACGCAAAGGAGCGCGCCTGTCCAGGTCGAGCCGGTATGGACTGCGGGGTAACGGCCATTGCGGGCGGCGGATTTCACACGATAGCCCTGAAGTCGGACGGGACGGTCTGGGCATGGGGTTGGAATGTCAATGGCCAGCTTGGCGACGGGACTACGACCCAGAGAAACACGCCCGTCCAGGTGAGCGGACCTGAGCGGGGTAACGGCCATTGCGGGCGGCTGATTATCACACGATAGCCCTGAAGTCCGACGGGACGGTCTGGGCATGGGGTTGCAATAACTATGGCCAGCTTGGCGACGGGACTACGACGCAAAGAAACACGCCCGTCCAGGTGAGCGGCCTGACCGGGGTAACGGCCATTGCGGGCGGGGATGCTCACACGATAGCCCTGAAGTCCGACGGGACGGTCTGGGCATGGGGTGACAATGGCTATGGCCAGCTTGGCGACGGGACTACGACCCAGAGAGATCACGCCCGTCCAGGTGAGCGGCCTGACCGGGGTAACGGCCATCGCGTGCGGCGATGCTCACACGATAGCCCTGAAGTCCGACGGGACGGTATGGGCATGGGGTTACAATGGCTATGGCCAGCTTGGCGACGGGACTACGACCCAGAGAAATTCGCCCGTCCAGGTGAGCGGCCTGAGCGGGGTAACGGCCATCGCGGGCGGGGATGATCACACGATAGCCCTGAAGTCCGACGGGACGGTCTGGGCATGGGGTTACAATGGCTATGGCCAGCTTGGCGACGGGACTACGACCCAGAGAAATTACGCCCGTCCAGGTGAGCGGCCTGAGCGGGGTAACGGCCATTGCGGGCGGCGGTTATCACACGATAGCCCTGAAGTCCGGACGGGACGGTCTGGGCATGGGGTTACAATGGCGATGGCGAGCTTGGCGACGGGACTACGACGGAAAGACTCACGCCCGTCCAGGTGAGCGGCCTGACCGGGGTAACGGCCATTGCGGGCGGCGCATATCACACGATAGCCCTCGTACCCGACACCACCCCGCCCACGTCCGCCATAACCGCTCCGACAAGCAGCGATCATCCAACCGGCGGCGTGACATATAACATAACCGGCACCGCGACGGATAACACAGGCGGCTCCGGCGTCCAGAAGGTGGAGGTCTCGACGGACGGCGGGAACTCATGGACGACCACCGGCGTGACGGATACCTCAGGCGCGGGCTCCTGGGCGACATGGAGCTATAACTGGACCCCGCCGCTCGAAGGGACCTTTACCATAAAGTCGCGTGCGACGGACAACGCGGGCAACGTGGAGACGCCGGGGGCCGGCGTTACGGTGATATTGGTGGATAAAGCGCCGCCAGTCACAACAATCACCGCCCCCGCCAATGGGGCATACCTTCGCGGCACGTCTTATAACATCACCGGCACGTCCTCGGACGCAACCGGTATCCAAGCTTTTTTCGAAATCTATATCAACGGCGGCTTCTTGGGCTTTCCTACGGGCAACTATCCTGGCGCCCTTACGGGTACTGTGTACACGGTCTCCTGGAGCCAGAACTGGACCCTGCCCGCCGACGGGACATATACCATCACGGCGGAAGATGTGAGAGACAGCGCAGGCAACATTGAGACGCCGGGCCCGAGCGTTACGGTGACGGTGGACAATACCCCGCCAGTCGTGAGCGCGGGTGTGGACAAAACCGCCAATGCAGTGTACACCCAGACCGCAACGGCCACGGACACAAACCCGATGACCTACCAGTGGAGCAAGGTCAGCGGGCCGGGCACAATAACCTTCGGGACGCAGACCGCCTCATCGACGACGGTTTCCGCCAGCGCCGACGGGACCTATTCGCTTCAGTTCACCGCCACCGACGCGGCGGGAAATTCCGCATCCTCGACCATGACTTTGACTTGGGACGCGACGGCCCCGTCGTCCTCGATAGCGGCCCCGTCCGGCCCTTATGTCAGCGGGGCTTCATGCAATATATCCGGCACGGCTTCGGATACGGTCACTGGTGTACAGATGGTCCGGGTAGGCATCACTCCGGACGGCGGCACTACTACCTGGTATGACGCAACCGGCACGACCTCATGGAGTTACCCGTGGACCTTCCCTGCCGATGGGAGCTACAGCATAACGTCCCGTGCTACGGACAACGCAGGGAACGTCGAGACTCCCTCGGCGGGCGTAACGGTTACGGTGGATAACACCGTCCCGACTTCTTCACTGACGGCTCCGGCAGCCGGTACGATAATTTACGGCGCCAGCACGAATGTCACCGGCACGGCGGCAGACACCGGCCCGGGGGTGCAGACGGTCGAGGTCGGCATCACCCCAAACGGCGGCACGACTACATGGTACCCCGCCACCGGCACCACGAGTTGGAACTACCCGTGGACTCTACCCGCGGACGGCAGCTATAAAATCCAGACGCGAGCGACGGATAAAGGAAATCATGTTGAGGTTCCCGCCGCGGGCATAAGCGTAACTGTTGACAATTCCTCGCCGGTAATTACCGGCCCAGTTGACCATGCGCACCTTCAGGCGCAATTTGCACCCGATCCTACTACATTCTCCTGGTTTCCGAATGCGTGCGTTAAGTTCAAGGTCGCGTACTCCGCCAGGCCGGATTTCAAGAAGAAGCTGACGGTGGTTTCGGATAACAGGGGCATAGGCGTGACTTACAACCCGTCGCCCGCGTCTTGGAATAAGATAACGGCCCTTGGCGGAAACGTCTTCTGGAGAGTAGTGGGCACGACTGCGGCACGTAAGGTGCTTAATAGCGCGTCGCAGCAACTTGTTATTGACGGGACCTACTCAGATATTTTGGATATCCCGTCAACCGATGTCAACAGCATACCGACGATGGAGTGCGACCCCGGGGCCGGTTCTTCGGTTAGAGTTGAATTTTCGTCCAACTCATACTTCGTGGCTCCGCTGAAGACTTCTATCCTAACGCCCGGGTCGCCGGTCTCGTACACGCCGACTCCGGCAGCGTGGAGGACAATAACAAAGTTAGGCCCAGAATTCTACTGGCGTTTTATGGGCAAGCTGTCAACCGGGGAGACCTCTTACAGCGTAACCAATACCACTTCAGTCACCGGAGGGCCGACGATAACGGACCCGGCTGATGGTTCGACGGTGATTTACCCTCTGACTATCTCATGGGATACAACCGGGTTCGTGAGTTTTGTCGTGCAGGCGAGTGCGGCCCCTGATTTTTCCACGAAGGTCCTCGTGCTGGGAAGCTCGAAGACAGGAAGTCTCGAACTTACCGAGGCTAAATGGTCCAGGCTTTCGGCGCTGGGTAACCCGGTTTATTTGCGGGTGGCCGGGACCACCGAGGATAAATACACTGCATACGGTCCTGCGGTTAAAGTCGATACAACTCCCTGATGGTAATCGTAACCAGGAGAGGGGCCAAAAGCCCCTCTTTTGCGTTTTCCCCTGCTCTTAATAGCTCCTCCTGCTTAAATCCCCAAGCCATCATCGGCCCACATTTATTCATATATAAATGGAAAAATCAACGAATTTCATACGGGATCAAATTCATGACGTCCGTAAGGGCATTACGAGCCATTTCGGGGGGTCCGGGAGGGGTTTTGGCGACATGGGTTTTTCCGGGGCTGGAGGTAATTTTCCCTTTATTCCACATGGAGTTAAACCCGTAAAACGGGCGAATCTGGCGGCGCGGAAATCCCGCTACCCGGCGCTCCAACTACTTGAAAAAACAACATTTTTTTACGCACCTCAACGCGATTTTCTCCGTCAGACACTCTTTAATCAAAGGTTATTTATATGCCGTGATTTAAAACTAAAGCGGCAAGCCGCCCGGAAATGTAATCCTTGCAATACAAAAGGATTTTTATTATAATACTGCATGGGGGGCGCTAGGCTTCGACGGGAGCATCGAGGCTTGGGTTGCATGCCGGGTTCCACCGACCCGTAACCAGGTGGACAAAACATACTCGCCAATACACACGAGTACGCTTTAGCCGCTTAGGCGGCTAACGCCCTTCCGGTTCCACGTCAGCGGGGGCCGGAGCAGGGTGTCATAATCGTTGACTTTTTCCCGCTTTCCTTCCCGCGAGGGCGGGCTGAGACCACGGTCGGGACAGCCTCTAACGAGTAGCCTGCCGGTGGGCAACTCCAGAGGTTAAACGTTCGCCGGATAAGCATGTAGTAGCTCACTGCCAAGGGTTTTCGGACGCGGGTTCGATTCCCGCCGCCTCCACCATCTTAATCATGTTTTCAAGCATTTAGGCGCTCAGGGTTGCTGACTTTCGCAGTACTTTCGCAACGCAGAGTCAGTAGCCTTGTTGCCAGCTTCCTCTCCTCCTCCTCCACAAAGTCAGGGCCGAAAAAAGTACCAAAATGACCATCTTTGTCCAATTTGATTATGAGGAAAGATTGTAAATAATCAACCGCGGACTTTCGCAAACTTTCCCGCCACCATTCCTGTAAAGATTTTTTTCCCCCGTATTGTTCGTCGCTGACCAGTTCCATCCAGTTGGCGGGATTTGACCCCTGTTCGTTTGAGAGCTAAGCTTGAAGAAAGCGGAGCTATTTTAAATTTCAATAAAAATGGGAGTCCACGTGCAAAAGCAACACAGCACAAGCCTGATTGACTTCATAACACCAAATCAAATCGGTCCGCGAAGGATGCAGCCTGCTATCGTGAGATATTTTCTCAGGCTGGGCTTGCTGGTCATACTTCTCGGCGTTGCGTGTGTTGTGCCGGCCATGGCTGCACCGATTCAACTGCCAGCGATTGTTGAGCCCGCCAGCCAAGAGCATCACGTCGGCAAACTTATATTTGTTGAATTGGTGACACCGGACCTCGCCGCCGCCAAACAGTTCTATGCGGGACTGTTTGGCTGGACATTTCGCGACATTCAGGCTGGTGGGACAAAGTACGCCGAGGCGCTTCTCGACGGTAGTCCGGTCGCGGGACTGATTCAGAAGAATGTACCGGCGAGCGAGCATCGACAACCAGCGTGGCTGAGTTTCTTCGCCGTGAACGATGTCGACGCGGCAGAAAAGGTTGCTTTGAAAAATGCCGCGAAGGTGCTGTTCGCGCCTCACAGCATCCCTGACCGCGGCCGGGAAGCGGTGTTCGCGGATCCGCAGGGAGCAGTTTTTGCGGTCCTCGCTTCCAGTAGCGGTGATCCGTCAGATGTTCTGGCCGCACCCGGAGAATGGATTTGGACCTCGTTAATCACGACCGATCCGGAGACTGATGCTGCTTTTTACCAGAAGCTATTCGGCTACGAAGTCTTCGAGTTGCCCGCTAGCGAGGGATCCCAACATCTCTTGCTCGCATCCGACAACTATGCTCGTGCGAGCGTGAATACGCTGCCTGCGAATAGGCCCAATGTCCATCCCCACTGGCTCAATTTCGTACGAGTCGAAGATACGGTCAAGATGACTGCAAAGGTCGTGGCGCTCGGTGGCCGTGTGCTGGTCGAGCCGCGGATTGATCGTCAAGGCGGCAAGGTCGCGGTGGTCGCCGACCCTTCAGGGGCACCTTTCGGATTGCTCGAATGGCCCGGCACTGAGCTTAAAGAGGTGCCAAAGTGAATATATCACTTTTACGCCGGTTGGCGCTTGCATTCGTGGCCGGTGCGTTGGCCGTCCTATTGTCCGGATGCGTCGTTGGTGGCGAATACGGATACCCCGACGGCGGGGACATTGGGGCGGATTACTATGAACCATCCGGTGTCGTCTACGGTGGCTGGGGACCTGACTACGAAGTGGCGCCGTTTCGAGGCGGTGACCGAGGCGGTGACCATCGTCCAACCCATGAAGGCGGTCATGAACCTGCGCGAGCTTACAGACCCGCGCCTGCTTCTCACCCGACGCCGTCTATTCCGTCACAGTCGCGTTCTGGTGGGGGTGGCGGCCGGGGCGAGAAAAAAGGAGGCCGGGGCGCCGGCGGCGAGCGAGGCAGGTAATGCCGCCTGAAGTCGCGCAGGCCACACTGAGATGGGTTCTCCGTATCTGGCTTGCGCACTCTGACTAAAAAATAAGCATTTTTTGCCACGTGTCAACTGCATTAGAAGTCATAGCGTATCAACAGCTTTTGCCACAACTTCCTACCACTTTGCTGTGTATAACTTTCTTTGAATTGCCATCCCTAAAAACCCGCCATCAATGTACCTGATATAATTTGAAGTATAAGCTGCAAAATCAGGAGGGTCACTTTGAGACATTTACTTCTCTCCATAAGTGTCGCTGTAATATTAATCCTTATTGGCCGGAGCATAGCCATGGCTGAAGTTCATAGTCAGGCAGTGGAATACAGGCAGGATAAGACCATTCTCGAAGGCTATCTCTGCTACGATGACGCTTTCACAGGAAAACGCCCTGGTGTGCTCGTGGTCCACGAATGGACGGGGCTTGGGCCGTATGTTAAAGGGCGCTGCGAACAGCTCGCCCAGCTTGGCTATGTCGCTTTCGCAGCGGACATATATGGGAAGGGGATAAGGCCGAAAACACGCGAAGATGCAGCTAAGGAAGCCGGCGTGTATCTCAACGACAGGGCGCTTATGAGGGCGAGAGTGAAGGCGGGGCTCGATGAGCTTAAAAAGCAGAAACTCGTGGACCCTGCACGGATCGCGGCGATAGGTTACTGTTTCGGTGGAGCGGTTGTCCTGGAGCTTGCCAGGAGCGGGGCCGACATAGCGGGCGTAGTTACCTTCCATGGATCACTGGCAAACCCGAACCCAGCCGATGCGAAGAATATCAAGGCAAAAGTGCTTGTGCTGCATGGCGCGGATGACCCGTTTGCTGACCGTAAACAGGTGAACGCATTTATAGACGAGATGCAGAAGACGAACGTGGACTGGCAGCTGGTTCTGTACGGCGGGGCGGTTCACAGCTTCACACTTCCCGATGCAGGCAACAATCCAGAGAGCGGAGCGGCCTATAACGAGCGGGCGGACAGGCGCTCCTGGCAGGCGATGAGGGACTTTTTTGGAGAAATATTTAAATAAATCCATTTCAATTCGCTCGTGTAGTGCCAACCTAAGGGGAGTCCTCTGTCCCGCGCCCCCCCTATCAATCCACGGCGCAAGCGGAAATCTCATTTTTTGCTATACTTTTGAAAATCCTTATAAATCCGGAGGCCGGGATGACCCAGAACTCGCTCAAACACATGTTTATCTGGGGCACCGTTTTTTTCTCCATAATTTTCCTTTATCTTTCATATGACTCTCTGAAACAGATGCCGGTGCGCACGGACGAAGCCGGACGAAGCTTAAAGGCCATGACAACTATAACCAGCGGCGGGGGATGTTCTCTTTCTGGGCTATGGTCTCAGGGATGTTCCTGATGGGCCTTGCGCTGGCTGTCGCCGGCATTGTGCAGGCATACATGAACAGGGTGGTGGGGATAGATTTCCTCACTACTCAGGACTACATGCGGATCTGGTTCATCGTGGACTTAGTCGCGGCCTGCTGGTTCGCCGCCGGGGCATATACCTTCATCTATGACTTCTTCACCTTTCGAGAGGGGAACGCCTGATATAGATGAAAATCTTTGATGTATTTAGAAAAGAACATGAAATAATTAGACAGAAGCTGGACGATGCAGAGCGGGAAGGGACCTTCATTGGCGAAACGGGTAAGGTACACCGGGCTGCATTAGAGGATTTTTTAAGTTTTTGCAAAGAGTACGTGGACGGTTTTCATCAGGCCAGAGAGGAAAGGTACCTCTTCAACAAAATGGAAGAGCGCACTGAAGAAGAATACGACCCGGTAGTAGTTATGCTCGCTGAACATGACCTATGCCGCAAAATGCTTAAACTGATGGTCGAAGTCCTTCCAGGGACTGAGGATGCGGGCGGGATAAAAGCAGGCATACTTCCAGAGCCTAAGGATTCAGATTTCTGCTGCGGCGCTTCTCCGCAGTCTTCAGCGGACATGCTGTTGGACAACCTTTCTACTTACATAAAACTGCTCAGGAAGCATACCCAACGCGAGGATGAAATAATTTTTCCGCTTGGAGAAAAGATCCTCACCCCGGAAGAGTTGGACGACCTTGAAAGATCTTTTGAGGCGCACGTTACTCCGACGGTGCGGGATAAGTAATGTTGCCGCCTTCCACTCGAATGCATTCCCTAAGAAGCGCTGAATCGCCTTTTCATCGTCCACAAATGAGTATTTCCGGCGGGTTCTTGCTTAAGGCGCCTTTGGTCCTTTTTCAGATAGAGGAAGGGCGACTGTAAACTTCGCGCCGCCGCCCTTGCTGTTCTCCGCGCGTATCAGCCCGCCATGCGCTTCCACTATCCCTTTGCAGATGGCAAGCCCGAGCCCCGTGCCACTGACGCCTTCAGGCCGGTGGACGCGGTAAAACTTATCGAAAACCTTTTGCAAGTCTTCCTCGGGTATTCCGGGCCCATGGTCGGCCACGGCGACCTCCAACATATCCCCTTTTATTTTCGCAGTCAATTCTATCACGGAATCCACTGGAGAGTATTTCAGGGCGTTGTCCAGGAGGTTGACGAGCACCTGCGTCATGAGAACGAAATCCATCGGGACGAATGGAAGATTTCCAGGAATATTAACGTTTACCCTGGCGCTTGTCAGAAGCCCGAGGGCGGAAAGGGTCGAGCTGGCCAAGTCCTGAACGTCGTTCAGCTCCTTGTTGACCTTCAGCGCGCCGGATTCGATACGGGTCATGTCGAGCAGGTTCCTGACAAAGCGGTTAAGGCGGCCCGCTTCCGCAAGGGCGTTATCGACAAGCTCGACTTTAGCGTCAAGGTTCAGGCGGCTCCCTTCCTCTTTCAGGCTGCTCAGGGCGCCGGTGATAGAGGCAAGGGGCGTGCGCAGGTCGTGGGATATTGAATTCAGTAAAGACCTCTCCAACTGCTCGGTAGCCTGCGCGACCTGTTCCTGCCCGGCTTCCTGGGCCATTTTTCGTCGCTCTATGGCAACCGCGGCCTGGTTGGCGAATGCTTCGAGTATCTGACGCCTGTCATGGGACAGACTACCCGCTTCAGGGTCTATCCCTATAACTCCCGCCACATCGCCTGCCGCCAGTAAAGGCACGTAAAGCATATTGGAAGACCGTAACGTATCCGTGAACCGGCCCGCGGCCTGCCGGTGCTCGAATACCCAAAGCGCCACGGACTTCTCGTTCTCGTCCAACACCACTCCTTCGCTTGACGCCTTTACGTCCAGCCGCCCATTTTCGGGGGTCAGGATTGCCGTCTTGGCATTCAGGTTGCTGCTCACGTGCTGGATCATTATAGCAAGGATTTTTTCAAGGCTTGTCGCGGCGGCCAAATCACGGCTCAAGGCATAGATGTTGGCTGTCTGCGCCTCCCTGACGCGAAGCGCTTCAGCTTGATTTCTCGCCCTCGAAACCAGGGTGCTTATGACGGCGCCGACTATCAAGAGCACCGCGAAGGTTATGAAATACTCGGTGTCCGTCACCGCAAAAGTGAAACGCGGTTGGACGAAAAAGAAGTCAAAAGCCAATACGCCGACTAAGGCCGTGGCCAGTGACGGGCCAAGACCGTAACGCAGCGCCGCGAGCACAACGGCCAGCAGGTAAAGCATCACGAGGTTCGTCGGGGAAAGGAACCGGCTTGCAACCTCTCCGATAAGGGTAGCGGCCGCCACAAGCGCAAGGCTTTTTGCGTAGTCTTGCCACGGCGCCGCCGCCCGCGGCACTTCTCTAACGGCTTTTTTGCTTTTTCCGGCTGGGGAGGCGCTGACCACGTACACGTCTATCGGCCCGCTCTGGCGTATGACCTTGTCCACAACCGCGCCCTTTAAAAGCTCCTGCCACCTGGGCCGTATAGGCCTGCCCATTACTATCTTGGTCACATTTTGCTTTTTCGCGTATTCGATTATCTCGTCAGCTACCTGCGTGCCGGTAAGGGTCGCTGTCTTCCCGCCTATGCTCTCCGCAAGCCTTAAATAGTGCCATACCTTTTCGCGGTTCTCCTGGAGGAACCTGTCGCTTCCCGGCGTCTCAACGTAAACCGCGACCCAGTCGGCCTTGAGCTCGTCGGCGAGCCGGCGCGTCCTGCGGATCAGCTTTTCGGAAAAGGGACTGCCGCTTAAAAGGACAAGGAGCCTCTCCTTCGCGGGCCAGGGGCCGGGAATCGAGAGGGTCTCCATATAGGCCCGCATCTGCTCGTCCACGCGGTCCGCCGTCCGCCGTAGCGATATCTCGCGAAGCGCCGTCAGGTTCCCCTTTTTGAAGAACTTGTCGATCGCCCTCGCCGCCTGCTCCGGGACATAGACCTTCCCCTCCCTGAGACGCTGAAGGAGGTCTTCCGGCGGGATGTCCACGAGCTCGATCTCGGAGGCCTCATCAAGCATGCGGTCCGGGACAGTCTCCCTGACGACGACCTCGGTTATCTGGGCCACGACATCGTTCAGGCTCTCCAGGTGCTGGACGTTCAAAGTGGTATAGACGTCAATACCCACGGATAGAAGTTCTTCCACGTCCTGATAACGTCTTAAATGGCGGGACCCGGGAGCGTTGGTATGGGCAAGCTCGTCAACCAGGGCTATCCTGGGCTTTCTGGCAAGTACGGCATCCGTATCAAGCTCTTGAAGGGTAACGCTTTTGTATTCTATCTGCCTCCTCGGGATTATCTCAAGGCCCTCAAGCAGGGCCTCCGTCTCGGCCCTGCGGTGGGTCTCGATATATGCGACGGCAACGTCTATCCCTTCGGCCTTCCGTCGGCGGGCGGCCTCAAGCATCGCGTAAGTCTTCCCCACGCCGGCGGCGTAGCCGAAGAATATCTTCAGCTTTCCCCTCTCTTTGCCTTGTTCCTCCGCTTCGACCCTTGCCAGGAGGGCGTCTGGGTCTGGACGCGGTTTCTCAGTCATTCGTGCACCTCATAGACTATGGAATATTTATATCCAGCTGAGTCGTGAAGGTCGGCTGGCCGCCGGTGGCCTTCCTGGCATAGATGTCGTAGCCGAGTATGACGGAGACGTTCTTGGAGAACGCCCATGATACGCCGAAGCTGGTCGCGCCGAAGAGGTTGTCGCCGCCCTGGTAGTCCACCGCCATCCAGAGCTTGTCCGAAATCTCGGTCATGGTGCGGTCCCAGGAGAGCAGGACGCCGTTATTGTCATGGTTGCCGTTCTGGTCCGTCAATAAAGCGGCGTTGCCGACGTACCAGCCTGCGGATATCCTGCCCACTACCGGGAACGTCCTCGCGGCAAGGGCGTATGAGATGGCATAGTTCGTCTTGCTGCTGTACCCCAGGTCGTAAGAGCCTATCGCCAGGGCGGGCGACCACTTGAACATCGAGTCCTCCGGCGTGCCGAGCTTGGCGTTGAAGAATATCGGCCTGTCGTCGGCGGCGGCGCTCAGGCCCCGGATGTAATCGATACCTACCTCCATCTGCACCTTCTGGAACGGGAGGACGCCTACCTCCGGACCGAGGTCATAAGCAATAGGCGCGTACGTGCCGTCCGGGTTCTTCTGCACCCTGACGTAATCGTCGATTCCCAGGTGCACCGTCCCGTACGGCTGTATGTCCGTTGAGGGGATCCATATCTGGGTGGAGGGTGTGGCAAAAGCCGCACCCGCCGATAACAACAATAACGCCCCTGCCAGTAATGCTCTCGCAAATGCCTTTTTCATCCGTTGTCCCCTTTTCATTTCCCGATTGCATCAAGTTCAAGGTTCAGCTTCAGCACGTTGACATGCTCGTCCCCGAGCAGGCCGAGCCACCTTCCTCCGGTATTTCCCGCAACAAGTTCTTTCACCTTGTCTTCCGATATGCCCCTTAGCCTCGCGACGCGCGGGACCTGATACATCGCCGCGGCAGGGCTTATATGGGGGTCGAGCCCGCTGCCTGATGCAGTCAACAGATCAACAGGGATGGGCGAACTGTTGCCGGGGTCCGCCGCCAGCAGGGCCGCCGCTCTAGCCTTTACGGCGTCCGCGAGCGCGGGGTTTGTCGGGCCAAGGTTCGAGCCGCCGGAGGACATCGCGTTATCCGGGAAGCTTGAGGTCGCGGAAGGGCGGCCCCAGAAGTATTTCGGGTCTGAAAAGGCCTGACCTATAAGCTCGGAACCGACAGGCTTTCCGTCCCTGTAGATGATGCTGCCGTTCGCCTTCGACGGGAAGGCCAATTGCGCGACTGCCGTAATCACGGACGGATATATAAGCCCGGTCAGCACGCTGAGCAGGGCGAATATAACTATTGCTGGTCTGAACATAATCACCTCCTTTAATTTGTCCTTTTCTTTCAGGTGAAAGAAAAGGACCAAAAGAAAGCCAATTTAAACTTCGTTTCTTTTGGGCGCTTTTCTTTTCGTAAAGAAAAGTGCGGTTTTTGCTTTACACAAGCCCTATCGCCGAGAGCGCCATGTCTATCAACTTTATCCCGATAAACGGCGCAATGATTCCACCGACGCCATATATCAGGAGGTTATTCCTGAGAAGGAGCGCGGCGGAAAGAGGCCTGTATTTGACACCCTTAAGCGCCACCGGGATCAATAACACGATGATAATCGCGTTAAATATCACCGCCGATAGTATAGCCGCCTTCAGGTGCATGAAGTTCAGCACACCCAGTGCGGGATACGTGGAGGCAAACGCCGCCGGGATTATTGCGAAATACTTTGCAACGTCGTTCGCGATACTGAAGGTAGTCAGCGACCCCCGCGTCATAAGCAGCTGTTTGCCTATCTCGACTATCTCGATGAGCTTAGTCGGATTGCTGTCCAAGTCAATCATGTTGGCGGCTTCACGCGCGGGCTGGGTGCCGGTGTTCATCGCGACGGCCACGTCCGCCTGGGCGAGCGCCGGGGCGTCGTTCGTGCCGTCTCCAGTCATCGCCACAAGCCTACCGCCCGCCTGGTATTCACGGATGAGCTTCAGCTTCGCCTCGGGAGTGGCCTGCGCCAGGAAATCGTCCACCCCCGCCTCTGCCGCGATCGCGGCGGCGGTGACCCGGTTATCGCCGGTTATCATTACGGTCTTGATGCCCATGCGGCTCATTTCGGCGAACCGCTCCTTGATGCCGCCCTTGACCACATCCTTCAGGTGTATTACGCCGACCGCTTTGCCGTTCTTTGCAACCATGAGCGGTGTGCCGCCGGAACGGGCTATGGTATCAACGGCTGCGTGTACTTCCTGCGGTACGCTGTTGCCGTGGCCCTCCACATAAGAGATTATCGCGTCGGGAGCGCCCTTCCTGATGATGAGTTCGTCCGGGCCGTGCACGTCCACACCGCTCATCCTGGTCTGCGCGGTAAATGGCATGAAGTGCATGGCGTGGTCGCCGGAGGCATGCACCGTTTCTCCCCGGATGCCGTACTTATCCTTCGCGAGCACCACGATGCTCCTGCCCTCCGGGGTCTCGTCCGCGAGAGACGATAACTGTGCGGCCTCCGCCAGGTCGAAAGCTCCGACGTCGCCCGCCGGGATAAACTCCACCGCCTGGCGGTTGCCGAGCGTTATTGTGCCGGTCTTGTCGAGGAGCAGCACGTCCACATCGCCCGCCGCCTCGACGGCCCGGCCAGACGTCGCTATCACGTTCCTCCTGATCATCCTGTCCATCCCCGCTATGCCTATCGCGGAGAGCAGTCCGCCGATGGTCGTCGGTATCAGGCAGACGAGGAGCGCGACTAAGACCGTGATGGTTATCGGCGTGCCGCTTCCGGCCGCCTTTACGCTGTAAAGCGAGTACGGGAGCAACGTCGCGCACACCACGAGGAATATGATGGAGAAACCGGCGAGCAGTATGCCCAGGGCTATCTCGTTGGGGGTCTTCTGCCTCTTGGCCCCCTCCACAAGGCTTATCATGCGGTCTATGAAGCCTTCGCCCGGGTCTGCCGTGACCTTCACTATAATCCAGTCCGACAGGACCGTCGTGCCCCCGGTGACCGCGCTCCTGTCTCCGCCTGATTCGCGTATAACCGGCGCGCTCTCACCCGTGACGGCGCTCTCGTTCACCGAAGCTACGCCCTCTACTATCTCACCGTCGGAGGGTATGAGGTCACCTGCTTCCACGAGGAAGATGTCCCCCTTCCTGAGTTCGACGGAAGATACTGAGGTCAAGCACCTGCCTTCCGGCCTGACGCCGTTGCCTACGCAGAAGCTCGTTTCAATCCTTTTCGCATGCGTCTCCTTCCGCATCTTCTTCAGAGACTCCGCCTGGGCCTTGCCCCTGCCTTCGGCCATCGCCTCGGCGAAGTTTGCGAACAGCACCGTGAACCAGAGCCAAAGCGTGATGTTGCCGATGAACCAGGTCGGGGCTTCGCCGTGCCCCAGGAGCGCCTGCACCCACAAGGCGGTGGTCAATACGCTCCCGACCTCGACCACGAACATCACGGGGTTCTTTATCATCTTACGCGGGTCGAGCTTATGGAACGAATCCACGACCGCGCGCCTGTACAGCCCGGAATATGCGGGGGCCTTCTTTTTTGCCTTGTCCATTTAATTGCTCCCTTAAGGTCCCGCCTTTTTGTAAAAAGGCGGCCCAAAAACTTTTAAACTGTCCGGCTTTCTTTTGGGTACCTTTTCTTTCACCTGAAAGAAAAGGTACGGTTTACATCATCAGATGCTCGACTATCGGCCCGAGCGCAAGCGCCGGGAAAAAGCTCAGCGCCGCCACCAGAAGTATCACTGAAACAAGCCAGCCTATGAAAAGCGGCGTATGCGTCGGCAGCGTACCAGCGCTTACCGGCACCGTCTTCTTCTCGGCCAGGTTTCCGGCAATCGCCAGTATGGGGATTGCGGCTAAGAACCGGCAGAAGAACATTACTATGCCGCCCGCCGTATTATAAAAAGGCGTATTCGCACTTATCCCCGCGAACGCGCTCCCGTTATTCGCCCCTTGAGACGAGAATGCGTAGAGTATCTCGCTGTACCCGTGCGGGCCGGGGTTGGCCACGCCCGCAATGCCCGCCGGGATTGCCACGGCTATAGCGGTAGCTACCAGGATGAAGAATATCGGGACAAGGGCGACGACCGAGGCCATCTTCATCTCGAACCCCTCGACCTTCTTTCCCAGGTATTCAGGCGTCCTGCCGACCATAAGCCCGCCCACGAACACCGCTATAATCACGAATACAAACATCCCGTAGAGCCCGGAGCCGACGCCTCCGTAAATGACCTCGCCGATGTGGAGGAGCAGCAGCGGCGCAAGCCCGGCAAGCGGCATGAAGGAATCATGCATGGAGTTGACGGAGCCGTTCGAGGTCGCGGTCGTGGCGGTAGCCCAGAGCGCGGAGTTCGTGACACCGAACCGGACTTCCTTTCCTTCCATGTTGTCGCCGGGCGAGACATGGGCTTTGGCCGCAACCGTTCCGCGCGTAACCATCGGGTTAGGATGATGTTCGGCCCAGAGTTCGAAGGCGAGGAACGAGACGAAAATTATAGTCATCGCCGCGAGCACCGCCCAGCCCTGCCGCCTGTCACCTACCATCACGCCGAAGGTATAGCACAGGGACGCGGATATCAAGGTGAGTGAGAGCATCTCAAGGAAACCTGTAAACGGGTTCGGGTTCTCGAACGGATGCGCCGAGTTGGCGTTAAAGTAACCGCCGCCGTTCGTGCCGAGCTGCTTAATGGCGATCTGGGACGCGACGGGGCCAACGGCAATATCCTGCGTGCTGACGGCCTTCCCCTTGTCGTCCTTCGTGGCCTGGACCAGCGTTACGGTCTTCGTCTTGCTGAAAGTCTGCACCACGCCCTGCGAGGCCAGCACGATTGAAAAAACAATCGACAGGGGGATGAGTATATAGAGCGTGGTACGCACGAGGTCGGACCAGAAGTTGCCCAACCCCTTTGTGCTGTGCCGCGCAAACCCTCTTATCAGCGCCACAAGCACGGCCATGCCCGTAGCCGCCGAAAGGAAGTTCTGCACCGTCATCCCCAGCATCTGCGTCAGGTAGCTCATGGTGCTCTCGCCACCGTACCCCTGCCAGTTCGTGTTTGTGACAAAGCTTATGGCCGTATTAAACGACGAGTCCGGCGATACCGCGGCCATGCCTGCCGGGTTAAGAGGCAGGAAGGCCTGGACGCGCTGCTATCGCATATACCGCCAGTCGCGCCAAGCAGGTTGAAGACCAGCATCGCCTTGGCGTAGCGCTTCCAGTCCATTTCCTCTGCCGCCTTAACGCCCGCGAGCCTGTAGATAAACCTTTCTACCGGGCCGATGATGGGGTTCAGGAATGTCCGTTCCCCCTGATAGACTCTGGCCATGTACCCGCCGAGGGGTTTTACAAGCGCAATCAGGACGGCGATGTAGAGTATTACCTGTATCCAGTCATAGATATTCATCAGAACGACTCCTGCTTCAATAGCGCGAACACAAGGTAGACCAGAAGCCCCAAGGCAACCAGCCCCGATATAATGTACAGCACGTTCATTTCAGCCCCCTCAAACGTTCACATCCGTCCACAAACCAGATGCCGGATAGAAACATGACCAAAGTTACCGCAAGGAAAATCAAGTCATTCATAAGACCCCCAGTTTGTACGCCAACGAACAAATCCTTTAATAATTAAAGAGTATAGCTTGCGCAATGTCAAAATGGTGTCAAAAGACCAGGAAAGGATGTCAAGATTTCATCAATTTTTGCAGTTCTTAACCTGAAAAATCGGTTTGAAGGCATATTTGACATAAGTTCATCCTTGCAACCATAATTTCAAGTATGTACGCGGGATTTGGCGCCGCGCCTAAGGACGGGAAAATATCGGTAGTTCCGACAAAACATTTGGAGGCTGCGATGAGAATTTTCGTAGGTTTTATTATTTATACTGTGGCCCTGGCCGCACTTGCATTAAGCTTTCCTTACTGGGGTGTTTTTGATGTAGCAGCCTCCGTCCCGCATTCGGCATTCGCCAGATGGTATTTCAGCACCCTGACCGACCATTCCGTGGAACGTTACTCTTCCGGGATAAAGCTCCCATCAGAGTATTTTTCGGCGTCGCCAGTGGAAGGCTTCAAGAAGTATGATGAAATGTGCGCCCCGTGCCACGGCGCGCCCGGCATCAACAAAAGCGATACGGCAAAAGGCATGATGCCCGAACCTCCGGACCTGAGTAAGTCGGTCAAGGACCTGAAGCCGGAGGAGGTGTTCTGGATAGTCAAAAACGGCATCAAGATGACGGCGATGCCGTCATTCGGGAAGAGCCGTAACGACAATGATATCTGGGAGCTGACCGCCTTTGTAAAGAAGCTGCCGGAGATTTCTCCCGATGTCTACTCTCAGTTTAAAGGAAAATACGGCCGCGAGAAATGAGTACGCGCCGGCAGGTCGGCGGCAGGCTTTTCAGGCCGACTTGACATTTTGAGATGGTGCGCTATACTTCATATTAAGAGCGAGGGGAAATTAAATATAAAGAAAAGGTGAAAACCAAAGTAAGTATATTTAAAAAAAACCTCGCCTGACAATGAGGAATGGTACCTTTATATACCGAAAAGCGAAAGCTTGAAAAGTATATCAAGAGAACCACTTCCTCATTTGTTTTTTATGCGCTAAATAAAAAAGCCCCTCCCGGATTCCGGGAGGGGCTTTTTTCTCGCTTGGCTTTTTATATATCGTAGTACAGAAAAAACTCGTACGGATGCGGACGGAGCCTTAAGGCGTCCACTTCCTTGCCCCTCTTGTACGATATCCAGGTCTCGATGGCGTCCTTCGTGAAGACGTCGCCCTTCATCAGGAACTCGTGGTCGTTCTCCAGGTTGTCCAGGGCGTCCTCAAGGGAACCCGGCATCGACGGCACGCTTGCCAGCTCTTCCGGGCTCAAGTCGTAGATGTCCTTGTCAAGCGGAGCGCCCGGGTCGATCTTGTTCTCTATGCCGTCCAGGCCCGCCATGAGCATCGCCGCGAAGGCCATGTAGCCGTTGCAGGACGGGTCGGGGAAACGTACCTCGACGCGCTTCGCCTTAGGCGACGGGGAGTACATCGGGATACGTATGGACGCGCTCCTGTTCCTGCCCGAGTATGCGAGGTTGACCGGCGCTTCGAAGCCCGGCACGAGCCTCTTGTAGGAGTTCGTGGTCGGGTTGGTCAGCGCGGCGAGCGCGGGCGCGTGCTTCAGAATGCCGCCGATGTAGTAGAGCGCCATCTTGGAAAGTCCTGCATAGCCGTCACCGGCAAAGAGGGGCTTGCCGCCCTTCCACAGTGACTGATGCGTGTGCATGCCCGAGCCGTTGTCTCCGAAGAGGGGCTTTGGCATGAACGTCGCGGTCTTACCGTTGCGCTTGGCGACGTTCTTTACTATGTACTTGAAGTACATTAGTTCGTCGGCGCACTTGACCATCGAGTTGAAACGCATGTCTATCTCTGCCTGGCCGGCAGTCGCGACCTCATGGTGCTGCTTCTCGATGTATATTCCCACCTTCTGCATTTCCAAAACCATCTCGGTCCGGATGTCCTCCTGGGAGTCCGTCGGCGGGACCGGGAAGTAGCCTTCCTTGTGGCGCGGCTTATAGCCCAGGTTCGGGCCTTCCTCGCGTCCGGAGTTCCAGATGCCCTCGACGGAGTCAACGAAGTAGTAGCCTGAGTTCGAGGTCTGGTCGAACATCACGTCGTCAAATATGAAGAACTCGGCCTCCGGCCCAAAATAAGCCGTGTCCGCGATTTTCGTGGACTTCATGTAGTTCTCCGCCTTAATGGCGATGTAGCGGGGGTCGCGGTCGTAGTTTTCCTTGGTTATCGGATCAACGACGTTGCAGATAAGGCTGAGTGTCGGGTACTGGGTGAACGGGTCCATCACAGCCGTATCCGGGTCGGGTATGACCAGCATGTCCGAGGAGTGGATGGCCTTCCAGCCGCGTATCGAGGAGCCGTCGAAGCCGAGGCCGTCCTTGAATAAGCTCTCCGTCAACTCGTCGATGGGGCAGGAGAAATGCTGCCACAGGCCCGGGAAGTCCATGAACTTCATGTCGAACATCACCGCCTTGTTCTTCTTCGCCAACTCCAATACTTCTTTTGGTGTCATTTTGACCTCCTTGTTAATAGAAAACGTGTTTCGCGCCCGTGTCCGTGCCTGCGGGAAAACTTCTTACAATGAACACGGATGACGGACGGCGAAAACGGGTTTATATCGCCGCCTCGCCCCGCTCGCCGGTGCGTATCCGGACTACCTCCAGGACCTCGGTCACGAAAATCTTGCCGTCGCCTATCCTGCCGGTCTTGGCGCTCCTCTCGATCGTCTCTAAGACCTGCCCCACGAGCGCGTCTCCGACTATTATCTCCAGCTTCACCTTCGGCAGGAAGTCCACAACATATTCCGCGCCGCGGTAAAGTTCGGTATGGCCCTTCTGCCTGCCGAAGCCTTTTACTTCGCTGACAGTGATGCCCTGTATGCCGATTTCATTCAGCGCGTCCTTCACTTCATCGAGCTTGAACGGCTTTATGACCGCCTCTATTTTCTTCACTATCACACCCCCTTCACATCAAATTTTTATACAAACACTAACAATATCATCCGGATATTGATATGGCAAGGACTTTTCTTTTTAGCCCTGCCCGACATGCACGCTTTCCTCCGGATACGCGTCTATGCTGTGGATGGCAAGATCCGCCCCCCTCATCTCCTGCTCTTCGGTCAGCCTGAATCCAATTGTCTTATTGATAATAAAATATACCACCCCGCCGATTACGAACGCGTACGCCGCCGCCGTCAGGCTGCCCGCGAGCTGGGAGACAAAGCTCACTCCGCCCATGCCGCCGAAGTAAGTGCTTCCGAAGATGCCCGCCGCGATGCCGCCCCAGGTGCCGCACAACCCGTGCAAAGGCCATACCCCGAGCACGTCGTCGATTTTCAAGCGCTCCTGCTCGATGGTAAATCCCTTTACGAATATAGCAGCCCCGATGCCGCCGGTAATCAGCGCGCCGAGCGGGTGCATGATATCGGAGCCCGCGCATATGGCGATAAGGCCAGCTAACGCGCCGTTATGCACAAAACCAGGGTCCGCCCGGCTTATCACCAGCGCCACGAGTATTCCGCCGACCATCGCCATCAGGGAATTAAGCGCCACCAGGCCGGATATCCCGGTGAAGGACTGCGCGCTCATCACGTTGAACCCGAACCAGCCCACGGCCAGGATCCAGCTCCCAAGCGACAGAAACGGGATGCTGCTGATGGGTATCGGATAGCTCTTGCCGCCGGAGCCGTATCGTCCAAGCCTGGGGCCTAATATCAGTACCGCCGGGAGTGCCAGCCATCCCCCCATCGAGTGGACGACGACCGAGCCGGCATAGTCGTGGAAGCCGCAGCCTAATACCTTTGAAAACCAGCCCTGGGCGCATATGGCCTGGTGCGACGCATTCGCGGAAAACTTGCCCCAGACGAACGACTCGAAGAACGGATACGCAAAGCCTACGAATATCCCGCCCGCAAGTACCTGCGGCCAGAACCTGGCCCTCTCCGCTATCCCGCCTGAGATAATAGCCGGGATGCATGCGGCGAAGGTAAGCAGGAAGAAGAAGTGCACCATGTCGAATCCCTGGAGCTTCATCAGTTCCGACGCCGGACGCAGGAAGCTTATCCCGTACGCTATCGGGAACCCGATCAGGAAATAAACCACCGTCGATACCGCCCAGTCCGAAAGGATCTTCACCAGGGCGTTGACCTGGCTCTTCTTCCGGACAGTGCCCAGTTCAAGGAAAGCGAACCCCGCATGCATGGCGAAGATCATGACCGCGCCAAGCATCATGAAAAGCACGTCACCGCTGTTCTTTAAACTTGTAAGTAAGTCCACTCTCTCTCCTCCCCGGGAAAGCTGGCATAAATGCCATGAAATTGTTAAGCAAAAAGGATGCCGCCCACGAAAGAATATAACAAATTGGATTTAAAGGAAAGACAAAAAAGTAGCGGGTAGCGATGCCTAAAAATCAGGCAGAATTTTGATTAAAAATTAGGCAATGATAATTTTAGAGGCATTTGAAAAGCGCTTTTTCGTCCCACTCCCTCGTAATCACGACCTCGCCGATGCGCGTCGGAAGGACGAATTTCACCTTGCCGCCTTCGGCTTTCTTGTCGTGGCCGATAGATTCCAGAACGGCGTCGAACGAGAGGTTTTCCGGGAACTCGGTCGGCAGGCCGAAGCGGGTCAGCAGGCGGGTTAACCGCTCCGCGACATCGGGGGCGCACAGCGACTCGGCGACCGCGAGTTTAGCCGCGGCTGCCATGCCGATAGACACCGCCTCGCCGTGCCTGTAGCCGGTGTAGTCCGTGAGCGACTCGGCGGCGTGGCCGACGGTATGCCCGAAATTCAGTATGGCCCGTAAGCCCCCCTCGCGCTCGTCTTTGCCCACCACATCCGCCTTGATCTCGCAGGAGCGCTTTATTAAATGGACCAGCGCGTCCGGCTGCATCTTCGTTACTGCGTCCGCGTTCTGCTCCAGCCATCCGAAAAATTCCGCGTCCCGGATTACCCCGTATTTCACCACTTCGGCAAGTCCGGAAACGAATTCTTCCTTTGGCAGGGTATCAAGCGTGTCCACGCTAGCCAGCACCAGCCTCGGCTGATGGAACGCGCCTATCATATTTTTTCCGAGCGGATGGTTGACGCCGGTCTTCCCGCCGACGGAGGAATCCACCTGCGACAGCAGTGTAGTAGGCACCTGGACAAAATCAATCCCGCGCATGTATGTCGCGGCGGCGAAGCCGGTGAGGTCGCCGATTACTCCTCCGCCAAGCGCAACCAGAAAAGATTTCCGGTCGAACCGCTCCGTCAGGAGCCAGTCGTAAATCCTTGTCGCGCTATCGATGGACTTGAATTTTTCGCCGTCCGGCAGAGAAAGGAAGGATATTTCGTATCCGGCGTTACGGATGGAATCAATTACACGTTTAGCATATATGGGGCCTACGGTATCGTTTGTGACTATACCCGCGCGGCCAATCGGCCCGGCTGATTTTATCCTCTCGCCGAGCGAGGGAAGAAGGCCGGGGCCGATGAATATGTCGTATGAGCGCGGGCCCAGATTAACCTTAACTATTTCCATCTTATAGTATCCCCGCCGTCAGCCTGATTACCACGCCGGCGACTTCTTCCGCCGTCATCATTGTGGTATCGACCATAAAATCCGCCTTCCGGTAGAACGGCTCCCTTTTGCTCATAAGTTCCATAATCTTCGCCATAGGGTCCGGGACCTGGAGTAGCGGCCTGTTATTGGACTTTCCTACCCTCTTCATTATCTCGTCCGGCCTCGCGGTAAGGCATACCAGCGTTCCGCCCTGCTTCATCGCCTCGATATTACTCTCGTCGACGACCGCTCCGCCCCCGGCGGATATTACCAGCCCCTCTCTTAAGGAGAGGGTCTTGATCATAACCCGCTCAAGCTGGCGGAAGTACGGCTCGCCCATTTCCGAGAATATGTGCGTGATTGAGACACCCTGCTCCCGTTCAATCTCCTCGTCCACGTCGATAAAACGGTATCCGAGTTTGTCGGCGAGTATCCTGCCTACCGTGGTCTTGCCGGTCCCCATGAAGCCGACTAATGTGATGTTGCGCATAGGTCAAATTCGCTACCTTTTTAGTAAAAAGGTAGCGCCAAAAACTTTTAAACTGTCCGGCTTTCTTTTGGTTCTTTTCTTTCACCCGAAATGATTTACCTGTCCAGAGCGATAGCGAAGACAGAAAGAAAAGAACGGTTTTAAAAGTTTCTTATATAATCCAAATACCCGTCGTAGTTCCGTTTCATCTCGGCCAGGCTGTCGCCTCCGAATTTCTCGCGCATGGCCTGTGCGATCACGAATGCCGCCGCGGCCTCGCCTACCACCGCCGCCGCGGGGACCGCGCAGGTATCCGAGCGCTCCACGGATGCCTTGAATGCCCGATGGCTCGTCGTGTCCACGGAATGCAGGGGCTTGTACAGGGTCGGTATCGGCTTCATCGCCGCCCGGAGTATTATGTCCTCTCCGTTTGACATCCCGCCTTCGATGCCGCCAGCGTTGTCGGTCTTCCGGAAATACCCTTTCGCGCGGCTGTGGAATATCTCATCGTGCACCGCCGAACCCGGCCGCCTCGCCGCACCAAAGCCAAGGCCGATTTCCACCCCTTTTATCGCCTGTATGCTCATCAGGGCCTGGGCCAGCGCCCCGTCGAGCGTCTTGTCTCTCGATGCAAACGTCCCCAAACCCGGCGGGCATCCCAGTACCGTCACCTCGAATATCCCGCCCAGTGAGTCCCCGTCTTTCCTGGCCCGGTCTATAACTTCCATCATGTTCCGCGACGCGCCCTCGTCCGGACACCGCACCTCCGAAGCCTCCGCCCGTTTGAAAAGAGTGGCCGGCCTGCCTTTAAGCTCCGCGCGTATCCCGCCTATCTCCACCACCCAGCCAAGGACGGAAATCCCGAACTGGGAAAGCAGGGCTTTCGCCGCCGCGCCCACCGCTACGCGCATCGCGGTCTCCCTGGCGCTGGAGCGCTCCAGGACGTCCCTCGCGTCTTCGTGGCCGTATTTCATCATGCCCGCCAGGTCCGCATGGCCCGGACGGGGCCGGGTGACCGGCTCCGCTTTGCCGGAATCCGCGGGGTTTGTTGACATCCTCTCCTTCCAGTTCTCCCAGTCCCGGTTCTGTATGACCAGGCCGACAGGCGCGCCGGTGGATTTCCCCCACCTGACGCCGGAGACGATCTTTGCAGCGTCCGACTCTATCTTCATCCGCCCGCCGCGCCCGTATCCCTGCTGCCTGCGGATTAAGTCGCGCGATATCATATCTTCAGTCAGGTCAAGGCCCGCCGGAAGACCGTCGATTATCCCAAGCAGTTCCGGGCCGTGGGATTCGCCGGAAGTAAGGTATCTAAGTGTCATTTGATAACCCTGCGTTTAATTTTTCTATCATAAAAAAAATGCGCCCCTACGGGCGCATTTTAAACCGTCATATTTTAATTTGCAAGAGCTAAAGGGCCACGACCGGCTTCACCAGTTTCGGCGTAATGAATATCAGAAGCTCCGATTGGGGCTGGTTCACGACCTGGTTCTTGAACAGCCAGCCGAGGAGAGGTATCTTGCCGAGGAGAGGGACCTCCGACACGGAATTATCGGTAGTCTTGGTGAAGACCCCGCCCAGGACGATTGTATCGCCGTCCTTTACGATCACGCTGGTGTTGACGGACTTGGTCTCTATCGAAGCGGTGGCCCCCGCCGGCGTTATGGTTGACGGGGTGTTGTCGGTGGCGACTATGTCCATGGATATAAAGTCGTCGCCCGTGACGCGCGGCGTGACCGTAAGGCTCAGGTTTGCGTTCAAGGGCGTAGGAGCAGTCCCCGCCGCCGACGTGGTCTGGACGTACAGGGTAGTGCCCTGGACTATGGAGGCCGCTTTATTCTCAAGCGTCATGACCTTCGGCGCGGCCAGCGTCTCCAGTTTGTTGATCGCCTCTAATGCCTGTATCGTAAGGTCAAGGTTGACCCCTTTCAGGAGATGGCCCCAGGCAAAGCTGCCTGCCACGCCTCCAGCCGCAGCCGCCAGTTCTGACGGAATATTAATCGAATAATTAGGCGTAGCCCCGCCGGTACCCCCTATCCCCACCACGCCTGGGGTTGCGGTGGTTACTCCGGTTGCGGCTGAGCCTCCCAGCGCGCCGATGCTCGGGTTGTTCCCGCTATTCTTTGTGAGGCCCCAGGAGACGCCCAGAGACCTGCTGTAGCCCACGTCCACCGTCACTATACGCGCCTCTATCATCACCTGCTTAACTTCCTTGTCCAGTATCCTTATCAGGTCCCCCGACCTGTCGAGATTGCGCCGTATGTCGGTAACGATAATCTCGTTGGTGCTCTCGTTCGATATGATTTCGCCTCTCGGGGAGAGGATCTTTTTTATCTTAGGCTCAAGCTCTGTCGCCTTCATGTAATTGATCTTGAACGTCATGGTATACAGGTCTTCCGCCTGCTGTTCCAGTTTCTTCCGCTCCGCCACCTGGAGCAGGTCGCGCCTTGTCTCGTCGTCCAGCCTTGCCTTCGAGGCCACCCTTAAGACGTTCCCGTCTATGCGCTTATCCAGGTTGTAAATCCGGAGAAGTATGTCAAGGGCCTGGTCCCAGGGGACGTTGTCCAGCTTTAAAGTGACCTTCCCCTTGACGTCGGTGGGGTCCATTATCAGGTTCAAGCCCGCGACGTCCGCCAGAAGCTTTATTACCTTGTCGAGGTCGGCGTCCTGGACGTCAAAGGAGATCCTGCCGCCGGTATATTTCTTGTCCGGTGCGTCCATCAAATCCGCGCGGTCTGACGGGGCCCGGGTGGCAAGGGGCTTGGAAGAAAGAATAGTCTTACCCCCGGCGCGAGAGACATAGATATTAACGGGCGCGGGTGATTTCGCCTCGGACGGCCTGGATTTGACGTTCCGCGGCGCCACCGGTGCAGGGGCTTCTATTTTAGCTTCCCGTTCCGGCGCGCGAACGGGCGCCGGCTTGGGGGCTTCCGCCTTTGCCTTCGGCGCCGGGGCAGCTGGAGCGGCGGCGGCGGCGGGAGCTTTTTTCGCCATTACCGGCGGATGCACGCTCACCACCAAAGTCCTGCCCGAGTTTTCCACGTCATAATCGTAAGGTCCCTTCACGTCCAGGACTATCCGGACCTTCCGGGGCAGGTCCCTGTGCGCGGCCATCCGGACTTTTGCCAGCACCTTCCCGTTTACGTCGAAACTCTCTTTGGCCTTTACGGAATTCATGCCGATGAGGTCCACGACGAGCCTGTTCGCGCCAAGCTTGAAAATTTCCGGCTTTTTAAATACCCCGTCCCCCTGGAGGCGCACGCCTGCGCTGTCCCCTTCTTTGAAGAGGGAGATACTGGTCAGCGTCTTTGCCTCGGGGAGCGGCGGACAAGATGACTTATGGCCGGGAGTGCCGACTGCGCACGCATCGGCCTTTGCGGGAGGCGCTGCCGGTTTGACGGCGGCTTTTTCGGGAGGAGCGGCAGGTCTTGCGACCTCGGCCTTCGCGACTTTCTCCGCTGGCGCGGGCGGCGCCTCGGGCGCCTTCGCCTCCGGGGTTACCGTACCTGGAAATACGTGTTTTTCGGTTTTGCTTAAGATAACGTTTATCGAAGACTCGTTCTGGGTTATTATGCTTTCGGCATCCGTGGTCAGCGCGATTTCGACCCTGGTTATCTGCTTTGCATTCTCCGCCTTATACGAAGTGATGTAGGATACCGGCCCTTTGTCCACGTTGAGCCTGCCCACTGCCTCGCCAGGCTCCACTCCCGCCAGGTCCAGTATAAGCTTCGGGGGGTCCTGCTGCCTCAGCGTTGTAAAAATGACCGGCGCGCCCGTGGTAATGACAACGGTGGTATTTTTATCGTTGTCAACGACGTCCACCTTCTTCAAGACGACAGGGCCTTCCTTCCCGGCCTCATACTCCCGCCCCCCGGCGCAAGCCGACAGAAAAAGAACGCATAACAATAAAAGCAGAAATGATTTTTTGAATTGGCCGGCGCCCGCCATTACTCCGCCTCCTTGTGCAAGGGTAAGACTACTTTGTTGGTCTCCACGTCGCCAAGGATGTCCTTGATATTTTCGGTAACGTAGACACTGTTTTCGGTGATCCTGGTAATCCTGCCCTGCTTGTCCCCGATCGGGCTCGCCCGTCTTGACCGTATAGCCCCGTCCGTCAGGGGTGATTATCATCGCCCTGAACCCCTTGGCATTCCAGCATATCGCCCTTACAATAAGCTTCTCGACCGGCACCTTCTCAAGCGGCCTGGCGTTCTTCGATATCGGTGGACATACTTTCGGCACTTCAAACGGGGACATGAAAGGGTCTCTTTTGCCAAGCGACGAATAAACGTAGTCTTTCTCAGGGCCGGCGAGCACCCTCGTCTTCAATATCGAGGCCGCCTTCTCATAGAGGGCAATTTCCTCCTCCGCCCTGTCCGCGGCGTCCGAGTCTTTTTTCTTCCGGGCCGCTTCCAAAGATTTCTTGGCCTCGTCAAGCTTCAACTGTACATAAGATTCCGCCATGGACTGGGAAAGTTTAGTGTGCGCCGCGAAATCCTCCGGCGAGTTATACCGCACTTCCTTCCCCCCCTCAACCGTCTTTATCACGACCTGGTTCTGCTGCTCCGGCGCATTGGCCGTCTCATGCCCCGCTTCCCCCGCAGGCTTGGACTTCGCCTTCGCTCCCTTTTTTATAGGCGCGCCCATCCTCAGCGCAAACTTCGGCTGGGGCGCTGTCTGCGCCTGGTAACGCCTGTAAAAGAAGGACCCCGCTGCCGCAATCCCCAGAACCACCACCAGTATGATTAATACCCTAGTCCTTTTTTCCACTTACTTACCTCCGCCGGCCGTATATGCCAGCACGGTGAGCTTGATCGGGAGGTTCATTTTAATGCCGCCCACGGTCCCGGAAGAGATATTCAGTTCCGAGACCGTCATCATCATCGGCATCCTGTCGATCTTCTCCATGAATTTTCCCAGGTCATGGTAGCCGCCGTTAACCTCAACGCTTATGGGCGTCTGGACATAAAGCCCGTCCGGCCCCGTTTCTTTGTCCCCGGCGTTCACCGATTTCACGGTAAGGCCGCTTGCCTTCGCCGCCCCCGATACGGCGTCCGGGGCTCCCTCGCCTTCCGCTGGCGACGGCAACCGCTGCGTGGCCACCTTCAGTTCCTGCTGGAGGCGCTCGTTTTCGGCCTTCAACTTTTTAAGCTTCCTCTGCATAATCTGGCTTTTTGATATTTCGCTTTCGTTCTTCTGGACGGTCGTCTCCAGGTCCGAAATAGTCTTGCTCCCCGGCAGATAGACATAATACATGAACGCGCCTATTATCAGCGCGGGCATAAAAAACAGGAGGAGTGTCTGCTGTTTCGGGGTAAGCTTCTTTATCTTATCCGCAATTATGCTCATCTTTCCTCCTACTTCTTCTTCGGCGCGGGTTTTGTAGCTGGCTTCGCGCCAGGCTTCGTACCAGGCTTCGTGCCGGGCGCCATCACCGGCTCCGGCAGTTCCTCATATCCGGCAAGCTTGCCCGATATTTTAAAGGTGTACCTGTCTTCCTTGGCGGTGGAAACGTCTTTCACGTCCTCCACCTTGATATTCGCGAAAGTAGGCAGCGCCTCCATCTTGTCCGCGAAAAGCCGCGCGTTTTTATTGCTGTCCCGCGCTATGCCCTCAATGGTGAACAAGGGCCCTTTCACGGAAAGCGAGGTGAGCCAGACATCCCGCGTAATGGAGGCGTTTATGCCGTTTAAGAGCGGCGTCATGGGGACTTTTCTCTTTTCCAGCTCCTGTATCGTCTTGAGCTTCTGCTCAAGTGCGATCCGGCTCTTCTCGTAGGCTTCCGCCTCCTTGACCTTCTTCTTCATGACATCGAGCTGTTTTTGCGTCAGGGCCGCCTGATCCTTAAGGTCGGATTTTTTCGAATATATATGGATAGTCCCGTATGCGGCCAGAAGGACGGACAGGACGGTGACGCCCATCACCACTGCCCGGAGTTTCAGTATATTTTTATCTACCGCCTTGATCTTTTTATGCGGGAGGAGGTTTATCTTTATCATTCTTTTAACCTCCTCAGGGCAAGCCCGACTACCACGGCGGCAGAGGGCGCGGAATTCTGCGCCGCATCCGGGTCCAGTTTCGGATCAAGACTTATATTCCTGAACGGGTTGGCCAGTTCCACCTCCACGCCTACCCTCTCGGCCAGCCGCTCCGGAAATCCCGCCATGAGCGCGGCGCCCCCGGAGAGTATCACTCTGTCCACGTTCTCTATGCCGGTGGTGGCCCGGAAGAAGTCTATGGACCTCGCCGCCTCCGCCGTTATGTCTTCCGTCACCGAGTCGATCAGGGACTGCGCCCGCGAGAGGTCCACCCCCGCGGAATCGTCGCCTTTCTTCAGATTTTCCGCGGCGGCAAACCCGATGCCGAACTCCTTCTGAAGCGATTCGGTGTAGAGGTTTCCCCCGACGGAGCTGTCCCTGGTGAACACCGAGGCGCCGTCTTTTAATATGTTTATGTTCATTACCGCCGCGCCTACATTCACGAGCGCGTCCACCCGGCCAGGCGATATCTCGTAATTGACCTCGAACATATTCTCCAGCGCGAAGGCGTCCACGTCCATTATCACCGGGTTCAGCCCGGCCTCGGTCACGAGCGTCACATAATCGTTTATCTTGTCTTTTTTGGCGGCGACCAGCACGACGTCCATCGTGTTGGCGCCCTCCTTCGCGGACGGGCCCAATATCTGGAAGTCAAGGTTGACGTCGTCGATGGCGAACGGTATATATTGCTCCGCTTCCCAGTTGATGGATTCGGAAAGCTCGTCCTCGCTCATCTCCGGGAGCGTTATCCGCTTCACGATTACCGAGTTTCCGGATACGCCTATGACCGCCTCCCTGACTTTTAACTGGGTCTCCTGCAGCAGTTCGGCAATGACCCCCGCGACCTGGGAGCGGTCCATAATCGCGCCGTCCACTATCGCCTCGGGGTCCAGCTCCCTGAATGCGTACTTCGCCAGTACCAGGTCCTTTCCGCGCTCCACAATCTGTGCGAGTTTCACGGTATGAGACCCGATATCAAGCCCGACTATTTGTGTTTTCCTGCCTAAGAACACGCGCACCTCGCTCTTTACCGGGAGTTACTGTTTATGCTTTATTATCCGCTCTATCTCTTTCAAGTTCGCCGCGTGATAGAGCCTCCAGCCCCTCCAGTCCCTCTGCACGCCCGTTATGAGCCCTTCGTTTTCCCATCTGAAAAGAGTAGAACGTGAAATGTCATATAGCTCGCAGATATCCCTGGTCTTATATATTTTTTTATCCGTGTCCCTGCGCATCATGCTCATAAGATATCCATTTGTAAAATTAATTTATTTTAACCATTTAATACGTATTGGTATACTAACTATACTTAAAATATTTGCATGTCAAGAAAATAATTATTAGGTGAAATTTATTTTTATCAAGTAATAAAGGCGGTTATCTACCAAAAGAAGGCGGCGGGAAACCTGGCGGCACAATATTTAGTGTTTTTTGAAGGAAAACGGACGGCCGTAAAATTTTTTGCGGGCGGATTAAATATGCTTAATTTTAAAAGGTGCGTGTTCCTGCCAGCCTTTTGGCGGACATGCGGATGACTTCCGGCACGCCTTTATTCTTGCCTACGAAACGGAGGTCGCGTGTCCTTAGCTTCGGGAGGAACGTCAGCCCCATCGGCACGGGCGTCTTCGGGTTGTTCACCAGCGCGAGCGTTACGGAATAAGATTTTATCCAGTCCTTGTTCCCGGCTATTTCCCGGAGCACCTCTTCGCTCACGTTCCTGGAAGCCGCGATTATCTCCACTTCATGCAGCGTGAGCTTCGGGTTAGTGAGCACGGCGAGCGCGACAACTGCTTGTTCGAGTCCTTGATGAGTATCATCCGGGCCTCCTGGTCGCCGTGCCTTGCCTGCTTTGAGCGCTCGCCCACGTCAAGCCTGAGAAGCCTCGCCTGAAGGCCCAGTTTATGCGCCTGGGCCTCTTCCTCTTGCTCATGTTCCTCGTGCTCCTGGCGCGCGCGCATCGCCGTCAGCGCCGCTCCGGACATCTTATCCGTGTCAAAATCAGGGGCCTCTTCAAGGCTTGATTTTTTTTCCTCCGCCGCCCCGTCCTCTGGCAGGTCCGAGGCTTGCTTATCGTCTATCTCTTCAATCATGGCTGCACCTTATGCATGTAAAGCAGGTATTCCAGGTTCCCCTTGGCGCCTCTCACGGGCGACTCCATCCGGCCCAGCGCTTTCAAGCCTATCGACTCGGCAAAACTGATAACTTCGTGGAGGGCCGCCTCCCGCGCGCGCTCGTCCCGCACGATGCCGCCCTTACCCACCCTCTCACGTCCCACCTCAAACTGCGGCTTCACCAGCGCGACGACCAAACCCCCGGGTTTCAGGTTCAGGTTTATCGGGGGCAGGATGAGCTTGAGCGATATAAAGGAGACGTCCACGGAGGCGAAATCCACAAGCTCGTCCAGGAACCCGGCGCCGGCATGACGAAAATTTGTCCGCTCGATCACGGACACGCGGGGGTCTTCCCTAAGCCTTTGGTCTATCAGCCCGTAGCCGACATCGACCGAATAAACCTTTTTTGCCCCCTCTTTCAGGAGGCAGTCGGTAAAGCCGCCGGTGGAAGCGCCTATGTCCGCGCATGTCAGCCCGGCGACTGAAATTTTAAAATTATCCAGGGCGGCCTTAAGCTTCAGCCCGCCGCGCGAGACGTAAGGCAGGCCTTCTATAATTTCTATCTTCGCATCCCCAGCGACCGGCTCCCCCGCCTTGACCGCTTTCCTGCCGTCAACTAACACCTGGCCGGCGAGTATCAGGGCCTGCGCTTTCTGGCGGGATTCGGCCAGCCCGCGTGCGAACATCTCTACGTCGAGCCTGTTTTTAGCTTCTTTCAAATCCGGCTATTCCGCCAGAACTTTTTCCGAGACGAAAGCTTCCGCCGCTTCGAATATACCTCTTGCGTCAAGCCCCAGCCTGCGCCTTATCTGCGCCTGGGTCCCCTGCTCGACATAAATATCCGGGACGCCGATGCGCTTCACCGGCACGTTCAACCCTGCCTCTTCGAGTACCTCGAGCACCGCGCTCCCGAAACCGCCCGCGAGGACGTTTTCCTCCACGGTGAGGATCCGTTTGGAAGTCGTTGCGGCGCGGATGACGGCGTCTTTGTCTATCGGTTTTATGAACCTCGCGTTTATCACGCCGGTCTGGCAGCCGGATTTCGACAGTTCATCCGCCGCCAGGACTGCCGGATGCACCGTGTTTCCGATGGCGATTATACAAAGCTCTGAGCCTTCGCATATTACCTCCGCCTTGCCGAGCGGTATCTCGTGGAATTCACGGTCGAGCGGTACGCCCAGGCCCTTGCCGCGCGGGTAGCGCAGCGCGACGGGACAGTTTAATTTTAGTCCCGTGAAAAGCATGTGCCTCAGCTCGTTTTCGTCCTTTGGCGCCATGAATACTAAATTAGGCACGTTCCTCATGAAGGATATGTCGAAGAGCCCCTGGTGGGTTTCGCCGTCCTCGCCCACGACCCCGGCCCTGTCCATCGCCATCAAGACCGGCAGGTTCTGCATGCATATGTCGTGCACGACCTGGTCGTAGGCACGCTGCATGAAAGTGGAATAGACGGCGACGACCGGCTTCTTGCCGCACGCGGCCAGCCCGCATGAGAAGGTCAGGGCGTGCTGTTCGGCGATGCCGACGTCAAAAAACCTGCCTGGGAACTCTTTTGCGAATTTGGAGAGTCCGGTCCCTTCCGGCATGGCGGCGGTTACGGCTATTATCGACGGGTCTTCCTTCGCAAGCTCTACCAGCGCCCCGCCGAATACGCCGGTATAGGATACGCCCCCGCCGGGGGCCGCGGCCTCGCCCGACTCCACGTCGAAGGGAGGCGTGCCGTGGAACGCGGTCGGGTCGTTCTCGGCAAACTCGTAGCCCTTGCCCTTCTTGGTCATAACGTGCACGAGCACCGCGCCTTTCCTGTCACGCGCGTCTCTCAATGCCTCCGTCAGCATCCTTATATCGTGGCCGTCTATCGGGCCGATGTAGGAGAAGCCCATTTCTTCGAAGAGCATGCCGGGCGTAAAAAGTCCCTTCATCCTCTCGCCGGTCTTCGAGGCGGCTTTGAACATCTGCTCGGCCACCTTCGGGAGCTTCTTCACGAACTGCTCCGTCTCGCGCCGAAGCTTCTCCGCCTTGACGCCGGTGATGATGCGGCTTAAGTAGTTCGACAGCGCCCCCACGTTCGTGGAGATCGACATCTCGTTGTCGTTCAATACGACGACCAGGTCGCGCTCCAGGTGTCCGGCCTGGTTCATCCCCTCGAACGCCAGTCCCGCGGTCATCGAACCGTCGCCGATTACCGCGGCGATCTTGAAACCGCCGCCCTCCATGTCCCGCGCTACCGCCATGCCGAGCGCCGCCGATATCGACGTGCTGGAGTGGCCGACGTCGAACGGGTCGTATGGGCTCTCCGAGCGTTTGGGGAAGCCGCTTAAGCCGCCTTCGCGCCTGATCGTCCCGAAACGGCCGCGTCTCCCGGTGAGGAGTTTATGGGCATACGCCTGGTGACCCACGTCCCAGATTATCTTGTCCGCCGGAGTATCATAGACATAGTGCAGGGCGAGGGCGAGTTCCACGACGCCCAGTGACGAGGCCAGATGGCCTCCGTTTACGGAACAGACCGCGATTATCTCTTCTCGTATCTCTTCCGCCAGCAGCGGAAGGTCCTTGAGTTTAAGCGCCTTGAGGTCCGCAGGGGAGCCGATGCTGTCAAGATATGCCATTAATGCCTCCCATTCGGCAATCAGTTCTTTCGTGATACTATGTAACGTGCAATCTCGCGGAGCGGTTCCGCGTTCTGCGCAAAAATTTCAAGCGCGTCCACAGCGGAGCCGGACAGCTCCATGGCGCGCTTCCGGGACTCATCCAGGCCGACCATCGCGGGATACGTCTTCTTCCCCCGTTCCAGGTCGCTGCCCACGTCCTTGCCTATCTCTTCCTGAGTGCCGGTAATATCCAGTATATCATCGGCTATCTGAAAAGCCAGGCCCGCCTCTTCGCCGTAACGCGTAATGGCTTTCAGCTGCAAATCGTCCGCGCCGGCGGCGATAGCGCCGATACGAACCGACGCGCGGATAAGCGCTCCGGTTTTGCGCGTATGTATATATTCCAGCGTGGCGAAATCGATCTCCTTGCCTTCCGACTCTATGTCCACGGCCTGGCCGCCCACCATCCCCATGCTGCCTGAGGCAAACGCAAGCTCATGTATAACTTTCAACTGGCGGAGCGGGTCCATGTTATTCATATGCGCCGGAGACGACAACAGCTCGAATGCGAACGTGAGCAGGGCGTCTCCCGCGAGTATCGCGGCGGCCTCGCCATATACCTTATGGTTGGTCGGCTTCCCCCGGCGGAAGTCGTCGTCGTCCATCGCCGGCAGGTCGTCGTGTATTAGCGAATATGTGTGGATGAACTCAAGGGAGCTTGCCGAGGCGAGGAGTCCCGGAATGCCGGACGCCCCCTGCCCCGCGACGGCTTCGGCTGCGGCGATTGCGAGTATCGGCCTGACCCTCTTCCCGCCGGCCTCCAGGCTGTAGCGCATGGAGGAGTGGAGCGTCCTGGGCAATATGTCCGCCTTCGGGGCCGCCGTGTTTATAAAGTCTTCCACCAGCCGCCGTTTTTCACCGATATATTTTTTTAAGTCGAAGTTCATTCCCCCTCTTCCGGTTCAAAGGGTTCGATTCTGGCGCCGCCGGGCTGGTCTTTTAGAAGTATCTCCACCTTGCGCTCGGCTTCTTCGAGCTGTTTCGTGAGCGCGCGCGAAAGCTTTATGCCTTCCTCGAAGAGCTTTACCGATTCGCTAAGGGGCAGTTCGCCCTTCTCCATTTTCGCAACTATACTTTCAAGCCGTTTCAGCGAACTTTCGAACTTCTCTTCCGCCACGGCGGACCCTCCATAAATAGAAGTAAATGCAAATTATACACCAGGAGGGACTTTGGTCAAGAATTTTCTGGGGAAGACGCTCTTAACTGCCCGCATGCCGCCAGGATATCCGCGCCCCGGCTGTCACGGATAAACGCGGTATAGTTTATGGATTGCAGTCTCTTCTGAAACGCCAGCACCGCTTCTTTATCCGGTCTTTTAAACTCGCTTCCCTCATGCTCATTGAATGGAATTAAATTTATTTTGCATTTCAGCCCCCGGAGGAGCTTTCCAAGTTCCGCTGAATGTTCCACCTTGTCGTTTATCCCCTTCAGCAGGACGTATTCCACGGTTATGCGCCTTCTGGGGGCAAGCGGATAATCTTTCAACGCCTTCACGAGCGCCCTCAGCGGATATTTTTTGTTTATCGGCATTATCCTGTCCCTGATCTCGTCGTTCGGCGCGTTGACCGAAACGGCCAGGTTCACCCCGAGTCCGCTCTCGCCAAGCGCCTTGATGCCCGGCACTACCCCGGCCGTGCTGAGCGTGATCCGCCTGGGCGAGATGTTGAACATGCCGGGCGAGGTCAGGCGCCTTAACGCCTCGAACACGTTATCCGTATTCAAAAGCGGCTCCCCCATCCCCATGAGGACAATATTCGTAAGTTTTTGCCCCTCGCCTGCCGCCGGTCGGCCCGAAGCGGCTCGAGCCGCCGCCATGAGCACCTGGCCGGTTATCTCGTGCGGCAGGAGGTTTCTTCTTATCCCTCCCGCCCCCGTCAGGCAGAACCGGCACCCGAGTGCGCACCCGGCCTGTGAAGAGATGCACAGGGTCAGCCTGTCCTCGTCCGGTATCAGGACGGACTCGATTTTTTCCCCGTCTTGTAACCCGAAGAGGTATTTTTCCGTCTTATCTGTGGATATCTGGCGGCTGACAAGTTCCGGCGGACGTATTTCCGCGCTTTCGTTAAGCTTGTCCCGGTCCGACTTGGATATGTCGGTCATGCCGGAGAAGGAACCCGCGCCTTCGACATAGACCCACCGGCATATCTGGGCGGCGCGGTAAGGTCTCATCCCGAGGCCCTCGACGAACTCCTTAAGCTCCTCGGCATTAAGGCTTAAGAGATTAACCTTGTTATTATTTTTTGTTTCGATTCCCATCCCGACGAGTATATCCGTAAAGGGCCCAAGGGGTATTTTTCTATTGCTATAAGGCCTTATTATGCTATAATTTCAGGCCAATTGAAAGGTTTTTGATGAAGAAAGGTCTTTTCTACCACTGCCTCGCGGTCTCATTAATATTTCACCTGGCAGTCGTACTCTTAATAGCGCTTGAGAAACCCCGGGAGCAGAAGCCGAAGGAGCCGGTAGCGGTCGATCTGCTGGAGCCGCCTAAACTGGGGCCCAAGTCCGTATTGCCTCCAAAGCCTATGAAAGAGACCTCGCCCCCGCCCCGGATGCCCAGGAGGATGGCAATGGCAGTCCCTCGGACCATGCCGAAAGCCGCTCCGTACCGCCCTTTTTTGCCTTCCTTCCCCGCTCCCAGGGAGGTGCAGCCGGCCCCCGCGCAGGCTAAGGTTTCTCCGGGTGATTTGAAGGTCCCCGGGCCGCCGCCCGCGCCGCCCGCACCGCCCCGTTCAGTCGGACAAAAAGGGTGCAGGCGCCGCCTTCAGCCGCCCAGGCGCCGTCCAGCACCTTCGGCTGGTTCAGCCCCCGGGGGGCTTAAGCTTCCGACGATGAAAGACCTTGAGCAGTACGCCAAGGTGGACGAAGACGTGGAACGCTCGAAGGACCCGAAAGCGATCACGCTTGATCGCGAGGACCTGCAGTACACGTCGTACCTGAAAGGGCTGAAACAGCGGATAGAGTTAGGATGGGAGTACCCTCCAACCGCGCGCCGGGACGGCATCCAGGGGCAGCTTCTGATGAAGTTCACCATCTTGAAATCGGGAAAGGTAACGGACGTGGAGGTACTGAAATCCTCCGGCTATCCAATGCTGGACGATGCGGCCAAAAAGGCCCTGTACACCGCCAGTCCGTTCAACCCCCTGCCGGACAGCTGGAAAAAAGAGGCGTTTACCATCACCGGCAATTTCGTATACAGGCTCGTAGGCGGACTTTACCTGGAGGGGGGATAAACGATGCCGTTCAGCCTCGACAAAAGGCTTATCGTCTGGTGGCTGCTCGCAGTCATTGCCGTAGTCTCCGCCCATTTCATAATGGACTATCTCGGGCTGGAGGGGCGGGAGAAAGGGATCGTCGAGGCAGCCGTAACCGCGAGTCTTTTGCTCGTGCCTTTTTTCCTTATGCGCCGGAAGGTGCTCCGTCCGCTCGATAAAATACGGGAGGCGGCATACAAGATCATATCCGGCGACCTCTCCGCGCGGGCAAACGTAACCAATCCCCGGGAGATCAGGGAGCTTGCCGAAACCATCAATGCGATGGTCACGAAACTCGAATATTCCTACAGCCAGATCCTCGATGCGAACGTAAACCTGGAAAAAACGGTGGAGGAACGGACGCACAAGCTCACTATCGAGCACGGGAAACTTTCCGCGATGTTCAAAAGCATACCGGACGGGGTCATCTACCTCTCCGTCTCCGGCGAGATAATAGAAGTGAACCCCATGATGAGCGTTATATGGGACGTTGCGGCGGAAGAGCTGAAGGGGAAGACGGTAAGCGAGCTTCCCGACGGCCCGGTCAAAGAGTCCCTCATCTTCCGGTGCAACGGCTCAAGCGGCGGCAAGAGGTGCTGGGAGACGTACAACTGCGTCCATGAGAACTGCCCCGCCTACATGTCAGACGACTTAAGGTGCTGGCTTGTATCCGGGACCTTCTGCCATGCCAGCGTCCAGGTAAGCGTGAAACGCAAGCTGGAGGATATATGCAGCAACTGCGAGGTCTATAAAGACATCATAGAGAGGTACGGGCAGGTGATCGAGACGGAGATAAACGGCAGGCAGTTCAAAATAAGCAGTTCACTGGTGCTGGACGAGAATAAAAAAGTCATAGGCGAGATAAAGACGTTTTACGACGTGACCGGCGAAAAACTCCTGGAAAAGCGCAAATCGGATTTCATCTCCCTGATTACCCATGATTTGAAATCCCCCCTCACCAGCATCCTGGGCTATTCCGACCTGCTCCTGGTAGAAGCGTCCGAAAAGCTGGGGCCTGAAGAACAAGGATATTTAACCTCCATAAAATCAAACGGGGCGAAAATCCTGGACCTGGTGGAGCAGTACCTTGACCTGACCAAGATCGAGGCCGGGATGATGAGGCTAAACTTACAAGAGACGGACCCGGCTGGCCTCCTGGAGGAGGCCGTCTCAGCTCTTAACGTCCAGGCAATGGAGAAGAACATTAAAATCCGCTTGAGCGCTCCGGAAGGGTTGCCCGTCATTACAGTGGACAGGGAAAAGATGCTGCGGGTAATTACGAACCTTGTATCAAATTCCATCAAGTACACCATGAGCGGCGGCAGCGTTGAAGTATCCGTAAGATGCGCCGGGACGGACAGCGTGGCCGGTAAGCCAGCGCAAGCGATAGAGATCTCGGTGGCGGATAACGGGTACGGCATGGACAAAGACGACTTGCCCCACATATTCGACCGGTACTACCGCTCGAAGTCCATCTCCGGCATACGCGGCACCGGCCTGGGCCTGGCGGTGGTGAAGTCTCTTGTGGACGCCCAGGGGGGCGAGGTATCCGTCGAGAGTGAACTTGGGAAAGGGAGTAAATTTACGGTGAGGATACCGGTGAAATCATGATTATCGATACGCACGCGCACCTGGACATGGAGCAGTTTAAAGACGACCTCCCGGAGGTGCTGGCCAGGGCGGAAGAGGCGGGGGTGAAATATATTATCACCATCGGCTCGGATATAAAATCCAGCCGGGCCGCCGGCCTGCTTGCCGCGAAATATGACAACGTATATTTTGCTCCGGGCTTTCACCCGCACGACGTGAAGTCGGCGGCGGAGGAGGACTACGCGGAAATTTTTGAACTCCTGAAGGATCCCAAGGCTGTCGCCGTAGGCGAGATCGGACTCGATTACCACTACGACCTCTCGCCCAGGGATACGCAGGCGGAACACTTTAAAAGACAGCTTCAAATCGCAAATGAAGTAAATAAGCCCGTAATAATCCATTCCAGAGAGGCCGAAGCACAGACGATGGAAATCATCTCTTCGGTGGGGCTGCCAGGACGCGGGCGGTACCTTGCACTGCTTCTCCGGCGGCCCGGAAATGGCCCGCAGGGCCCTCGACCTGGGTATGCACATATCGGTCGGCGGCACCCTCACTTTTAATAACGCGGACCCGCTTCGGGACGTGATAAAGACCGTACCAATTGAAAAGCTCCTCCTTGAGACGGACTGCCCGTACCTCGCTCCCAAGCCGCTCCGCGGAAAGCGCAACGAGCCGTCGTACCTGAAGTACGTCGTGGATACACTTGCCCAGTTGAAGGGCCTCTCGCCAGAAGACGTGACTGCGGATAACGAGCCTGAACGCAACAAGGCTCTTCGGCATATGCGAGCCGCCCTCCGAGGGCCAGATTGCATATCCCATCCGCGATTCGCTGTACCTGAACATCACCAACCGGTGCACGAACGCCTGCGTGTTCTGCGTAAGGAACACCACCGATTTCGTCAAAGGCCACAACCTCCGCATTAAAAATGAACCGTCAGTGGAAGAGATAATTTCCGCGATGGAGGGGTTGGGGTTCGAGCGGTACCAGGAGGTGGTGTTTTGCGGGTACGGAGAGCCTTTCCTGCGTCTGGACGCGATTAAGGAAGTGGCGAAAGCGGTAAAGGCGAAGGGGGTGAAGGTACGGATAAATACGAACGGCCACGCCCTGCTTATCCATGGGGATAAGTTTCTGCCCGAAATCAAGGGACTGGTTGACGCAATCTCCGTCAGCCTGAACTTCCCCACGAGAGCGCAGTATGAAAAATATTGCAAGCCTGAGATGGACGGCGCTTACGAATCTCTAAAGGAGTTCGTAGTCCGGGCGAAGGCGTACGTCCCGGATATAACCGTGACGGCCCTGGCCATGCCGGGGGTGGATATAGAGGAGTGCGAGAGAATCGCTTCGGACGAGCTGGGTGTAAAATTAAGGGTCCGGGAATACGACGAAGTGGGATAAAAATATGACACATCCTTACATTTTTATGTTATATTAATTTAATTTTAAATTTAAAGCTGAAAGCCTTTCCAGAAGAGGTAGAAGTGAAGGACAAGAACTCTAAGGAAAAGGACTCTATAGAGGACTTGAAAAGGGCTAACCGGGAACTCCTTGCTCTTTACGACATCAACCGCCTCCTCCAGACCCAGCTTCCAACCGAAGAAAAACTCTATATAATCCTGACTTCCCTTACCGCCGACGACGCATTCGGCTATTCCCGCGCCTACCTGCTGCTCGTGAACGACCAGAAGAACACCCTTGAGGGCTGGCTGGGGGTGGGGCCGCTGAAAGGCGACGAGGCCAGGGAGATATGGGAGGGAGTAACAGCCCTGGAGGAGGAAGATACCGCTCCGGGACGGAAAAATATTTCCGAACTTTTAGAGCGCGCGCCGTTCGACATAAAGGTGCGCGCCTTTGTCATGCCTGTTTCGAGGGGGCAGGGGCACCCGGTCCAGACGGTCATAAGCCGTCGTCCAAAGCTTGTAAAGGACATTAAAAGCGGGAAAGAGCCCCTGCACCCGGAATTTGAGAGAATTCTCTCCTCGAAACAGGTTGCGTTTATCCCGATGCTGTCAAAAAAACATGTCATGGGGGTAATAGCGGTGGAGTCGCCCGGCGGGGACCGCTCCATCGACGAAAAACGCCTCCGCACCCTTACCGTCTTCGGAAACCTGGCGGCGATAGCCCTGGAGAACTCGAAGCTCTATCACGACCTCGAAGAGAAAGTCTCGACGTTAGAGAGTGTAAACCGGGAGCTTCAGGACGCCCAGGCAAAGATCATGCAGTTAGACCGCCTGGCGTCGATGGGCGCGATAGCCGCCGGAGTCGCCCACGAGATAAAAAATCCGCTGAACTCCCTTTTCATAAACCTGCACCTCCTTAAAGAAGAAGTGCTGAAGAACCAGCCGGAAATCCTGAAGCTGCTGGAGGTGGTGGAGATGGAGACGGAACGCCTGGGCAGTACGGTTATCGAGTTTCTGAACTTCTCCAAGCTGCCGAAACCGTGCCTCGTCCCGTCGCAGCCGCACCGGGTACTCGATTCCGTGCTTGAGATGATAGAATACCAGGGGATAAGCATGGGCGTGAGCATATCGAGAGAATACGACCACAAATTACGCGAGGCCCCACTGGACGAGAAGAGGATGGAGCAGGCCTTTCTGAACATCATAATCAACGCCATTCAGGCGATGCCGTCCGGAGGGGTCCTGACCGTAAAAACCGGGCTGAAAAAGGATTTAACCGGCTTTTATATCCAGTTCAGGGACACCGGTCAAGGCATACCCGTTGACTGCATGGACAGGCTCTTCGACCCCTTCTTTACCACCAAGGAAGAAGGGACCGGCATGGGCCTTCCGATCGTGGAATCCATACTGCGCGCCCACGGCGGGAAAATAGATATAGAGAGCGCCCCGGGGAAAGGCACTACCGTCACATTGAGGATACCCCTGGCCGTTGCTCCCGTCGCTCAATGACCGCGCCCCTTTAGCCCCGCCTCTTTTTTTTAATAAAACCTCCTTCCGCTCTTGACCCGCAACGACGCTCCTGTTAATATTTACTGGACAAAGGAGACTAAAATAAAGTGCCTCATAACGTATTAACAATGATAATGGCCGGGGGAAAAGGAGAGAGGCTCTCTCCGCTGACGCTGCACCGCGCGAAACCCGCCGTACCCTTTGGCGGCCAGTACCGCATAATCGACTTCACTCTTTCCAACTGCATCAACTCGAAGCTCAGGAAGATCATAGTCCTCACCCAGTACAAGTCCCACTCGCTTGAGAGGCACATAAGCCTGGGCTGGAATTTCCTGAACCCGGAGATGGGCGAGTACATAATGACGCTCCCGCCCCAGCAGAGGATAGACGAGCACTGGTACCAGGGGACCGCGGACGCCATATACCAGAACATCTATACCATTGAGAAGGAGCGCCCCCAGGAGCTTCTGGTCCTCTCCGGCGACCATGTCTATAAGATGGACTACACCAAAATGCTCGCGTACCACAGGCGCAGGAAAGCCGAGGCCACGGTGAGCGCGATAGAGGTGAACAAGGAAGAGGCCTCCGAGTTCGGAATAATCGAAGTGGATAAAGACTACAACATCGTCGGATTCGAAGAGAAGCCGAAGAAGAACCCGAAGACCATACCGGGAAAGAAGGACAAATGTTTCGCCTCGATGGGGATATACATATTCAACACGGCGACGATCACCCAGATGCTCCGGGAGGACGCGGAGTTGGCCACCTCGCACGACTTCGGCAAGGACATCATCCCCACGATGTTCAAAAGCCGCAAGGTCCTGGCGTATAACTTCATCGACGAAAACAAAAAACGTTCAAAATACTGGCGCGACGTGGGAACGGTGGACGCGTACTGGGAGGCCAATATGGACCTCGCCTCCATCATGCCGCTCTTCAACCTCTACGACCAGCGGTGGCCGCTCAGGACTTACCAGAGGCAGTACCCGCCGGCGAAGTTCGTCTTCGCGCAGGAGTACAAGGGCGGGAGGCTTGGCGTAGCGCTCGATTCCATAGTATCTGCCGGCTGCATCATCTCCGGCGGCAGGGTACAGGACTCCGTGCTCTCCCACGCGGTCCGGGTAAACAGCTACTCCGAAATCCATGAATCCATCATAATGGAGCGGGTCAATATAGGCCGGCAATGCAAGATAAAGAAGGCGATAATAGACAAGGACGTTACGCTCCCGCCCGGGACGACCATCGGCTACGACCCGGTAGAGGACAGGCGGCGCTTCACCGTTTCCCCCGGCGGCGTGGTCGTGGTCGCCAAGGGGCAGAAGATAGAGTAATCAATATAAAAGGAGCTTCATGCAATATCGGTCCGGCAGCATTGGCAGGGTATTCATCCTGAAATACGAGGACGGGGACAGCCTGTTAGACGGCGTCATAAAAGTAGCGAAAGACGAGAAAGTGACCGCGGGTTTCTTCTTCCTGCTCGGCGGAATGCGCGAGGCCTCGATGGTCTGCGGCCCGAAGGAACCCGTGCTCCCGCCGGAGCCGATGTGGCAGAGCTTCACCGACGGGCGCGAGGTTGCGGGTATCGGCTCCGTTTTCCTGAAGGACGGAGAACCCGCCATACACCTGCACGGCGCGGTGGGAAAAGGCGGGACGACGCTGACCGGTTGCATACGCAAGGACGATAAAGTATTCCTCGTGGTTGAGGCGATGCTGGTCGAGGTAACGGGCATAAAGGCCGGGAAGAAAGTCAACGAGAAGACAGGGATTGCCATGCTGGAGTTTGATTGAAAGAATGCAAAAGATGACTTACTATAGCGGGCTAAAATTTATGCAGCACTCCATTTGATTGTTCTTCAAAAGCGGAAAAACATCCCAGCCTGAAGAAACTCCTTATCGCCTCTTCGAATTCAGCCGCCGTTTCGATATAATTAACCGTCCGCCTGAATTCCGCGGCGCCCTTGATGCCGTGGGAGTACCATGCGGCGTGCTTGCGCATCAGTTTCACGGCGGTCAACTCACGCGCCACGGATAGTTGCATCAGCTGCATGCGAAGGTGTTTTACGAGCGCTTCGCCCCGTTCTTCCAGCGTCGGCTTATCCGCTATCGCCCCGTCCGTTAGCAGCGAGTTTACCTCCCTGAAAAGCCAGGGGTTGCCAAGCGCCCCGCGTCCCGCCATCACCAGGTCGCAGCCGGTTTCCGACAGCATCCGCGCCGCGTCCGCGGCCGTGTAAATATCTCCGTTTCCAATCACGGGGATCGAAACGGCCTGCTTCACTTTCGCTATTTCAGCCCAGTCGGCAAACCCAGAAAACCCCTGTCTTGCCGTCCTTGCGTGGACCGTGACGGCGGCCGCGCCCGAAGCCTCGGCGGCCTGGGCAAGCTCCACGCTCGCGTCCGCTTTGTCCCAGCCGGTGCGCATCTTCACCGTCACCGGGACCTTCGACGCCTCGACCACAGCCCTTATCAGTCTCTCCGCGTGCGGGAGGTCCTTAAGGAGCGCCGAGCCGCTGCCGCCCCTCGCCACCTTCTTCACCGGGCAGCCCATGTTGATGTCTATGATGTCCGCAATACCGGAGAGCCTTCTCGCGCTCTCGCCCATGGACTCAGGGTTCCTGCCGAATATCTGGAACGCGACAGGCCGCTCCTCGGGGCAGGACTCAGTGAGTATCGCCGTGGCCTTCTGGTCCCGTATAAGCCCTTCGGCGCTTATCATTTCCGTGAACACGAGCGCCGCGCCCATCTCCTTGCATATCATGCGGAACGGCAGGTCGGTTATCCCCGCGAGCGGCGCGAGGACTGCTTTGCCGTGTATGTCAACATTTCCGATTTTCATTTACTTCATCTTTTCCAAAGGTAAATTCGCCTGCGGGTTCAAGTCCAGCCCCGCCGTCGCTCCCATTTTAAATAAATGATAGCCCGCCGCCGCGACCATGGCGGCGTTATCCGTGCAGAGGTCCGGGCCGGGGACGACGAGCCGGAAATTATTTTCCCGCGAAGCAATTGTCAGCGCGCCCCTCAAGGCCGAATTAGACGCGACGCCGCCTGTCACCACCAGCGTCCCGGCATTTTTATTCTTTACCGCCTGCACCGATTTCTTTACCAATACATCTACCACCGCGTTCTGAAACTCCTTGCAGATCCGCGAGCGAAGCTCATCGGAGATTTCCGCCTCTTTTTGTCCGCGGACAAAATTCAGTACCGCCGTTTTCAGCCCGGAAAAGGAAAAGTCTAAAGACCCGGCTTCAAGGTATGCGCGGGGGAATTTAGGCGCATGACCTTCAGCCAGTGATGTTGCCTCGCTCGCTATTTTATCTATTACCGGCCCGCCGGGATATGACATGCCCAGAAGCTTGGCGACCTTGTCGTAGGCCTCGCCGGCCGCGTCGTCTCTGGTCTGCCCGAGTTTCTCATAGTCGCGGAATCCCCGGACGTAATAGAGGTGGGTATGCCCGCCGGAAACCACCAGCATAACGAGCGGCAGCTTTATGTCATGCGCGTCCAAAAGGGCCGCGCCCAGGTGTCCCTCGATATGGTTCACGGCCACAAGCGGGAGCTTCGCCGAGTATGCCAGGGCCTTCGCCGCCGACACTCCGACCAGCAGCGCGCCGATAAGGCCAGGCCCCATCGTCACCGCGACCGCGCTCATATCTGAGAGCTTTTTCCCGGAATTTAAAAGCGCCTCGTGCAGGACCGGCATGATGTTCTCAATGTGCGCGCGTGAGGCGATTTCCGGCACTATGCCGCCCCATTTCCGGTGCAGTTCTATCTGGGTCGAGACGACGTTGGAAATGATGACGGAGCCGTCCTCCACGACCGCTGCCGCCGTCTCGTCGCAAGAAGTCTCAATGCCAAGAATATACATATATAAACTTTATTTAATCGCCTCGGAAATTTTCGACACGCGCACGCCGCGGGCAGACAGCCCTGGAATTTCCTCTTTGAGTACCTTTAAGGTAGAGGGCCTCGGGTGGCCGATCGCAATGGCGGTCCCGTATTTTTTCGCCAGTTTCACCAGCCGCTCAAGCTGCGCCTTTATCGCCGCCTCGTCCGGAGAGTCGTCCAGAAATACCCTCCTGGACGCGGAGGGGACGCCCTCTTCAGACGCCATCCGGCAGGCGACGCTCCCGGCGGTGGTGAGGCTGTCCACGAAAAACAGGTTCCGCGATTTAAGGTCCGACATCAGGGCGTCCATCGCCGCCGCGTCCTCCGTTAAAAGTGAACCCATGTGGTTATTCACCCCCGCCGCACCGGGCACGCTCGCCAGGTCCTTGTTTAGATTTTCCTTTATCTCTTCCGGCCCCATCCCGGACATGAGTGCCCCCGGCCCCAGGCCCTGAAGGGCTCCCTTGGGCTGCATCGGCAGGTGCAGGAGCACCTCTCTTCCCCGGGACTCCGCCCGGGTTGCCGTCTCAGCGGAGTGGCGGGTGAGCGGAAGCACCGCCACGGCGACCGGCCCGGGAAGCGCCAGGACTTCGTCCAGCGCCTTCATGTCGTTACCCATGTCGTCTATGATTATCACTACCCGTACCCCTTTTTCCGAGGCGGACGGGGCGGGCGGGGCTGGCTTCAGTACGGGTTCCGGTATCGGCGCGCGCGGTTTGACAACCCGCGCCGACGCGGCCGGTTTTGGGACTATTTTCCTTCGGGCCTTTCGCGGCTTTTTCCCGCAGGAGGAGACCATGAGGACAAGCATGATAACCGCAGCGAACAAGGCGGCAAAAATAAAGAACTTCTTTAACAAAAAAGACTCCCCTTGGTTAAGAGAAGTTATTTTATGCCGGAGCGGGATTTTAGTCAAGTTTTCTAAAATCTCCCCTATTGCCCGAATCTCCCAGAATCTAATTGACACGGGCGCGCTTTTACAAGATAATCACTTATACGAATTTTATTTTGCAGGACCCCCTCCCATGAAGTTTTTTCTCTCTTTGTTGCTTATCGCGTCGATGCTGCCGGCGTCTTTCGCCTTTGGCGCGGACGCTCAAGCACCTCCAGCAGCCCCGTCCCCATTACAGAACTATTCCACCCCGTCCCAGCTGCAGGGCCGCTCCATACCCCCCGCCTCCGCGTTCAGGTTCGATGAGACCGGGGACGCTACGGAAGAAGACGGCGGCTCCGAAAATTTTCAGGAAGCGCTGGGCCTTTTCCAGGATGGCGATTACAACGGGGCCGCGGCCGCGTCTGAAATAATTCTACAAAACTACTCAGGCACCCCTTGGGGAGGCCGAGCGGTTTTTTTAGCCGCACGGGCGTACGGGGCGGCGGGCGATTTAAATAAAGCGTCTGAATTCTTTCAGTTATCCAAGAAAAAGCTTGCATGCCTTTCGGGCTATGCGGATTACCTGCTCGCTTCGCCGATGCAGCGGGCGGGCCGCTACAAGGAAGCGTTGAAACTTTACCTGGACGCGGCAAGGGAGGCCAAGCCGGTATCGGTTGAGAGCGTCCTCCAGGCGGGTGAGATATATATTCTCCTTGGAAATTACGCGCAGGCGGCTGATTTGCTGAAGGGCCTTGTCGGCGAAGACCTGGCAAGCGGAAGCGCGGCAAGGGCGGACTACCTTCTGACGCTGGCGTTGGCCGGGGCCGGGGACTCCAAAGGCGCGGTAAAATATTACCGCATCCTGTGGCAGGACTATCCCGGGCTGTCCTTCGAGCCTAAGGCAAAAAAGCGCCTCCGGGAGCTGAACATAAAAATACCCGCCTTCGGCGTCGCCGAACATATGGCGAGGGCGGAGTCCTGCATGAAACGCGGCATGAACGAGGACGCGCTGAAGTCGTACAACGAGGTTTATCGCGGGCTGGATAAGAAATCGAAGCTCCGCGCGGATGCGCTTTTCGGCGAGGGCGAGTGCTACTTCCGGTTGAAGGACAACAAGGAGGCCGAGAAAGCCCTGCGCGCGGCGCTGGACAGGAAACTTCCGGCGGACAAGGCCTCGGAGGCATATCTCCTTCTTGCCCGGATGTACCTCCGGGAAGGCGATAACTCGAAATTCAGCGATACCGTCGGCCGGTGCTCGGAAAAATATCCGCACGAGTCAAGTACCGCCAACGCCCTGTACCTCATGGGCACGGTCCTCTCGCAGAAGGGCGACTACGGCGGGGCGCTGGCCGCATTAAAAAAACTTTCCGGCGCATTTCCCGCATGGTCCAGGATGGATGAAGCGCTCTGGCAGGCGGGCTGGGCGCAGTTCAAAAAGAAGGATTATACCGCGGCACAGGAGAGTTTCTCCAGGCTTTACTCGGACTATCCCGACTCTTCGCTTGCGCCGCAGGCGCTTTACTGGCGTGCAAAGGCGCTGGGCCAGGCCGGCAACCAGAAAAACGCGCGGCTGCTGACAAATCAGTTGCAGACATCTTATCCATATTCCTTTTACAGCCTTATCTCGGGCCTTCCGTCCCGGATATATTCCGGAAAACCGGCGGAAGAAATGATGCCGGGCCCGGAAGAGGTCGAAGAGGATGATATGGACGAGCCTCCGGCTTCGCCTGACGCGAGGCTTCAGGCCGTATATGAGCTGGGAGAGCAGGGCCTGTGCGGGCTTGCCCAGAAAGAGCTTCGGCACGCGGAGCGTTTATTCAGGTTTTCCAAAGAAGCGGATAAAATAACCGACGCCTATCATTTCATAGGGGAATATAAAAGGCCGCTGGAACTTACTTCTTCCTCATGGCGACGGCAATCCGACGAAAGAAACCTGCCGGCGGAGGCCCTGAAGACCCTGTTCCCGCTTCCTGATTGGGACGCCATCTATCTGGAGGCTAAGGGCTACGGCACGGACCCGTGGCTAATCAGCGCCGTCATCCGGGAGGAGTCGCACTGCTCTCCCGAGGCGGTGTCGCCCGTGGGCGCGGTGGGGCTGATGCAGCTTATGGAGGGCACCGCGGACGCCATGTGCCGCAAGATGAACGTCGCATCCCCCGGCGGGGAGGGTCTTAAAAATTGCGGGTTCAATATCCCTATAGGCTCTTTTTATCTCAGGCAGCTTTTAAAAAAGCACGGAGGAAGGCTCGCCTATGTCCTTGCGGAGTATAATGCGGGGCCCGGGGGCCTGGCGAAGTGGAAAGCCGGGGATATGCCGGACGATTACTTCATCGAGAACATCGATTATGCCGAGACGCGGGGGTACGTAAAAAAGGTGCTGAGGAATTATTTCATGTACAAGAAACTGTACTCCCCCGCTCCCTGACCCCCGCGGCGGGGGGGCCACGATAGTTTCCAACCCTCCCTCGATGGGAGATGTCGGGGAAAAAGGTGATTTATGCAGCTCTCTTAAACTGCTCTCCAATCTCGAACCCCATATCCCGCAGGACCTGCGGTATCCCTTCCTTGCAAGTCGGGAACTTCAGGCTATATCCGGTATCAGCGAGCACTTTTTTGGTATTGACCTTTACTGACGCGCTCATGCTCTCGGCCTCAAGCCTGCCGAACTTCCCGGCGTAGGTTTCGAAATCGACCATCCGTGGCACCGGCGCGCCCAGCAGCCCGGCGATATGTACTAACATCTCCTTCTGCGTGACAGGCACGAGGTCGGAGAGCTTATAGACAGCGTCCTCGTCTATTCTCTCCGCCATTTCCGCATATAGCCCGGCCAGGTCGTCAATGTGGAGTAAGCTCAGGTAGTTATCCCCCGGCTCCACCAGCTTCGCCCTGCCGTACACGATATTATTGACCAGGTTCTTAAACCAGCCTTCCGGCCCGTACACCATCGAAGGATACACTGTGACGAGCTTTATCCCTGTCTCCTTCCCTGCCTGCGTTATGGACTCGATAGAGCCTTCAAGCGGCATGCAGGACCCGGCCGGTTCCAGCGCGCCCACTCCGCTCGCTTGCACTCCTCCCCTGTTTCCCAGGCAGAGGGTATGGCAGGTGATTATGGCCGTTCTCGCCTTTCCCCCGGCGGCATTTTTTAGAAGTGTCGCCGCGTCCAGCGCGTGCTTTTTCCCACGCTCGTTTATCTCGTCTGTCGTGAGGTCCTCTTCCTCGCTGAAAGGCGTGGTCAGACTTATAATCCTGTCGCAGTCCTTAAGTTCCTTCGTCCATTCTGGCCTTACGTCGGATATGTCACCGAAGAAGTACCTGATATTCCCGGGCAGATTCACGGTTCCACCGGAGGGTTCTTCCGCTTCCAGCACGAAAGCCTCTTTTTTCTCTTCCAGTTCCCCACCTTCAATGAGGTCTTCCTTTTCCAGTATGACCTCCTCCAGGTATGCCTCCTCCCCGAATTGCTTCAGTTCATTATCGAAGGCTATAACCTCGTGCCCCCGGCGGGCAAGCTCGTTCGTCACGGCGCTGCCCAAAAAGCCGGAAGCACCGGAAACGAAAATCTTCATCGCCACACCCCCGGTGCCTGCTAAATAGCAATATATATAAGTAATTATATCTCCATTAAGCGCCTTTGTCACCAGAGGGGCTTGGAAATTCATTTGATTTCTAAGAAATTAATGGTAGTATTGAATCTGTAAACGCGGAATTTAACTTTGAAGGAGGAAAAATGGCTAGCGGCTATTGCGTCAAGTGCAAGGAAAAAAGGGATATGAAGGACGCCAAGGAAATTACCATGAAGAACGGTAAGCCCGCGGTCGAAGGGATATGTCCGGTGTGCGGAACGAAGATGTTCAAGATAGGCAAAATGGCCTGATAGTTTTTCCAGGATTGAAGCAGGGCGGCCCGTGTCATGCGGGCCTTTTTTTATTTAGCTACCGTTTTAATGCACATGGCATTTATCGCATAGGGTCTTCTGGTTTGTCGCGAACTTACTGGCGGGGCGGCCGTACATGGCCTGCTGGTATTCCGTCTGAGTCTTGCCGGTAGCGTACTCCCCGTATGCTCCCGTCCCACCCGCATTGGTCCCCGGGTACGCCCCGTTTACGGTTATCAGGATTGAGGTATAGTTGGCCCACCTCATCGAGTGATCCCAGGCGGAGGCGTGCGCCCTGTGGCAGGAGAGGCAGTTGACTATATCGCCGGAGTCCGGCCCCGCCGTTTGGCCCACGATGTTCGAAAGGGCAGTCAGGTCGGTGGAGTTGCCGGTCTGAAACGGCACGAGCGAGATATAGGCCGTGGCCTGTGTACCCGAGAGGTCGCCGGTCTTCACGTAGGTGTTGTAATTGTTAGCGTAAGTCGGGCCGAAAATCATGTCTGAGTCATGGCTGAACGTGCTGGTGCTGCCCGCCATGTGATAGGACCCGTGGCAGTTCTCGCACCATAAGCTCACGCCCTGCCCGTAAGCGACCCTCGTGTCCGTGGCAGACTCGGACCTGTTGTAAGTTGACGGTGAAACAGCGTAAAAGGGGTCGTTTACGAATCCAAAATTGCCTGAAAGAGATGCGGGCTGGTAATTTTTACCGCCCAGCAGCCGGTAGACGCCGACTGCGGCCGTCCCTGTGGGCAGCGCCCCGTAAGAGCCCGACGAGGCGATAGGCGGCATCGCCCCCTGGCCCGGTCCAGTCATCCCGCCGGTTGTTATCCTGAAGCGGCCGTGAGGGTCGTGGCAGCTGATGCACGAGAGGTAGGCCGAGGGGTAATAGCCGCCGGGTGAAAGGTTATAGGTCGCATCCTGGAAATAATAATAATCCGCCGCAATTATATTGTGCCCGTGCCTGTCGCCGGGGCTGTTCTGCATGACCCCTTTCGAGGTTATCCAGCTATAATTTTTTAGGATATAGGCAAAATCGCCGCCCGGCGTAAGCTGGGCGGGGGGGACACCCGATACTGTCGGTGGATACGTCGCAACCGCATAGTTGTTCATCGTGGAAGAGGAATGGCATATCAGGCAGGTGGAACTGCCGTCGGAGCCCTGGAGCAGGTATTTGCCCGGCGTGGCTATGCCCTGGGAATGCATCGTGTGGCAGCCATCGCAGGGGGCTACGCCGCCATCATGAAAAGCCTCTCCCGGGATGGAAACAGCCACCAGCACAACTGTAATTATTGCGAGGAATAGGTCTTTCTTTTTCAAAGTTGAAACCGCGGGTGACCAGCCAACTACCATTACGTCACTTAGACCGCAAATTATTTTATATCCGCAAAAGCTCCTACCCGGTTGTTGCCCCTGTCCGCGATAAAGGCATAGCCCGTGGGGCTGACGCACATCTGGACAGGATAATACAGCAGTCCGTCGCTCCAGCCGAGGCTCAACTGCCTTCCCTGGAAGGAGCCGTCCTGGCCGAGTATTATCACGCCCGCGCCGTGCTCGTCAACGACATAGAAGGAGCCCGTGGCGTCCATGGTAATAGAGATGGGGAAGGTCATGTAATCCTTCATATTCCCGGTGAAGGGCGAGAATCCCTTTCCCGCGGGAGCCGTATATATGATGCAGTTTATGGCATCGACGATATAAACGGTCCCTTGCGGGTCGATGCACACGTCCGCGATAAAACCTATTCCTTTAGGGAAATCTATTTTTTTCTGGAATTTGCCGGTCGGGTCAAGGACTACCACGCTGTCCGACGTGTTGTCCACCAGGTAGATATTGCCTGACGGGTCGAGCTTGAAGCTGACAGGGTTGATGCTTCCGAAGCCGGCGGGCAGGCCCTGCGGCTCGATGTAGCCCACGAATTTACCGGAGGCGTCGATATGCGCCACCTTCCTCAGTTTACCGTCGAGGACGAAAATATCGCCCTTCGCGTCCAACTGGACACGGGTCGGGCTTGCTATGTTGGGAAGCTTCATCGGCACCCCTGCCTTAACCTCCGATTCGCCCAACTGAAAGGTAACAAGCCTCCCGTTGCCGGTATCGGCGACGACGACTTCCTTATCGTTGCAGGCTACGCCTTCGGGTCTGCTTAACGCCACTTCCTTGCCGTCCGAATAAATAGTGTACTTCGGCAAAAGGTTGATCCTTCCGGCGGCCAACCCGGCCGCCGGAAGCGCTATAAGCATTACAAGGGCCGTGAGAAATAACCCTTTTTTCATAGTTCACCTCTTATACTGTTGGTGGCATGTAACGCAAAGTCCCGAAACGGTCGCGTACGGTATAAGGCGCTTGTACTCGGTCCCGTGCGCCCTGTGGCAACTCAGGCACACCATCGTCAGGTTCGGGTTCCTCTTGTCCTTGAATTTAGGTCCTATCGGATGGGATGCGTGCTCCTCCCAGTCATGGCATTTGCCGCACAGGGGTATAACCGATGTCATATTAAACATCAGCGGCCTGTCGGAGGAGTGCACGTCGTGGCATGCCGTGCAGAACCCGTCGGCAATGGGCTCGTGCTTGGTCGGGGAATGCTCCTGCCTGCTGATGGTATCCGCATGGCATTTGCCGCAAAGCGTAAGCATGTCGGACTTTAGCAGGCTCCGCTGGGTCGATGCGTGCGGGTTATGACAGTTCAGGCAGCCCCGTTTATCAAGCACCGGCCAGTGTACCCTGTTCTTGCTCAGGATGTCGTTTACCAGCGTGGCATGACAGCCGCGGCACAGCTCATAGCCCGGCCTTTTCAGTTTAAGAGGCTCCGGTGTGCCGGGCCCTTCGTGACACTGGGTGCACATCTTTTCCGCGACCGGCTTGTGGACGTTGTTGTAGAGTATCCCCTTCCTGTCGGAGCCGTGCGGGTTGTGGCACATGACGCAGTTTGCGTTCGCCACCGGGAAGTTCAAGTGCTGCTGCACGAAGAAAGGCTTCTCCGGCTGATGGCAGGTTTTGCAAAGCCCGGGGACTTCCTGCTTCAGCAGGAAGTCGGACGTCTGCGACTCGTGCGGGTTGTGGCAGTTCAGGCAGTTCTTCTCGACCGGGTTATGCTTGAACCTGGCCTTGCCCACGGAGTTGGCCATCTCCTTGTGGCAGCCGAAGCAGAGGGCGTTGCCCGCCCTTAGCAGGTTGAATTTGTTGTCCGAGGAATGCGGGTCGTGACACTTTACGCAGGAACCCTCCAGCACAGGCTTGTGCACGCTTTTCGCCTTGCCGGTAAGTATGTCCGTATGACAGGTCAGACATATCTTGGAGACGGGCGCCTTGAGGAGCCTGTCGTTGGAGGAAGTGTGCGGGTTGTGGCAGCCGACGCAGTCCCCGGTCCTGACAGGGGTATGGACGAACGGCTTCTTTAATTTGTCTTCAAACTCGGTATGGCAGGTAAGGCAGACCTGCCCCCTCCCGCCCGGCTTCAAGTGGAACTTGGCCTCGGTCTTTTTCTCCGTCTCGTGGCACTCGCCGCAGTCGCGCGACTCGAACGGCGGGTGCTGCTTCTCCTTGAAGAACTTCGGGTCCTTCGAGGAATGCGGCGTGTGGCAGGTAACGCAATTTATTTCGGCCGGGTTTATCCCAAGATGGGCCTTTAAGAAACCGGCGTCCGTGAAGTCATGGCACTGGGCGCAAAGGGCCGGCACGGCCTGTATTTCAAGGTGCGGCTCCGACGAGAAATGCGGCTTGTGGCAGTTGAAACAGTCGCCTTGGGCCGGCGAGTGCGTATTCTCCGTGTCCATCTTGTCTTTCATGGGCTTGTGGCACGTGAGGCACAAGTCTGGCGACTCCGCAAGCAGGAGCTTCTTCAGTTTGGATTTGTGCGGGCTGTGGCACTTTGTGCATTCCCCGCCGAGTACCGGCGGGTGCGCGCTCCTGGCCGCTTTCGCCCCGTCAAGCAAAGCCTTGTGGCAGGTGCCGCACAGGACCTGCTGATCAGCTACGATCATCGCGGGCTTGTTGCTGCCGTGCGGGTCGTGGCAGGTCAGGCACATCCCCTGGGTGAACGGCTTATGCTCGATGCCGCCTTCGAGCGGCTTCAGCAGCTCGCTGTGGCAGGTCGAGCAGAGCTTGGGCACCGGCTCTTTCAGAAGCTTATCGTTGTCGGAAGAATGCGGGTTATGGCAGGCAGTGCACATCCCCTTTTGCACCGGGTCGTGCGTGTTTGTCTTAATGAACCGCGCCTGCGCATCCGTGTGGCATGAGTAACAGACGTTGTCGGTCCGGTCCTTCAGCATCCCCGGGAAATCGGAGCCGTGCGGGTTATGGCACGAAATGCACATCCCGCCCGCGAACGGGGGATGCACGTCTTTTGCGGACATCGCCTTTTCCTTGTCCTTGTGGCAGGTAAGGCAGAGGGTTTCGGCGGGTGTCTTGAGCAGCTTGTCGTTCTTCGAGGCGTGGGGCATGTGGCACGACAGACAGCCGTCCCCGCTCGTCACCGCCCCATGCGCGTTCAGGACCTTGACGTCTTTGTCAGTATGGCATCCGAGGCAGAGCTTGTTCCCGGGCATTAAAAGGAGCTTCGGGTTATCCGAAGTATGCGGGTTATGGCATGCCAGGCAGTCGCCTTCTTTAAAGGGCGGATGCTCGACATCTCCGACCTTGAGCGTGGAGATGTCATGGCACGTAAGGCAAAGGTCCGGCACCTTCTGGGTCACGCCGAAGGGGTCCTTCGAGTCGGCCGGGTTGTGGCAGTTGTTGCAGCCGCCGTCGGATACCGGGTTATGCAGCGTCGATTTAACCAGTTTCGCCAGGTCCGAGGAATGGGGGTCGTGGCAGGTCGTGCAGGGTTTGGACTCCACGGGATATCCGCCGTGCGCCTTCTTGAAGGGAGCGTCGGCGCTGTTATGGCATCCAAGGCAGAGCTTCGGGTCCGCCGCCGTCAGCAGGTCCTTCAAGTCCGAGCTGTGGGCCTTGTGGCAGGCGCGGCAACCCTCGGTCGTGAGGACCTTATGGACGAACTTTCTCTCGAAGGCCTCCCTCTTATGGCATTGATAACAGGCTTCGTTCCCTTCGCCGTTAAGAAGATGCGGTGAATTAGAGGCATGGGGGTTGTGGCACTGGGTGCACTTGCCGGTTTTTAACGCGCTGTGAACATTCGGCTTGTCAAGCCCAAGTTTTTCCTTCGTATGGCACTTCAGGCAAAGGTCGTTTCCATTCGCCTTAAGCAGAAGGGTCGGGATAATGCCATGACGTAAATGGCAGTCCTCGCATTTTTTGTCCTTGAAAGGCTTGTGCACGTCTTTCATGGACATGTACTTGTCGCTCATCTTCGTGTGGCAGTCAAGGCAATCCTTCTTGGCAAATTTCCTGTCAGCTATCGACGGCGTTATCATGAGGGCAACTAACACGAGGGTGAGCGCCACGCCTAAGGCCGCAGATATAAAAGTCTTGCTCTTTAAATGCAACATTTTTACTGCTCCTCGTTACTGTTCGGTTTTAGTGGTGCCTATCCCCGTTATATAATACCTTACTTTATGCGCCTTGCGGAGCTTGTCGGCCCAGTCCTGGACCGATTGGTTAACTTTTTCGTTGTAAACCTTCTTCGCGCATGCCTCTCTGGCTTCTTCATACGTCTCGGTCTTCGACGGGATTTCCTCGCGTACGTTGATAACATAAGAGAACTTGCCGTCCGAATAAAGCCTGTAGTCCCCGGCCTTTACGTCCGTCAACGCTTTCCTCACCCCTTCGTCGAGCCCGGTCACCGTAAAGACATTCCCGTCAAGTATAAGGGCGCCCGGCTCGTCTTCTTTTATCTGGCCTGTCGCGTTTGACTGGAGCCATTTAAAATCAGTCCCCTGCTGAAGCTTCTTCAAAGTATCCGAGGCGTCCTTCACATTGTAAAATCCGAGGCTGTAAAGTTTCATCATCTCCGGGGTTGTATAGTCGGAGATATGATCTTCATAGTATTTCTTGTTTTCGCCCTCGGTAATCTTTATATCGGGAATTACAACCTTCCGGATGAAGCTCGCGAAAATGACCGCCCTTTCATGGCGTTCCATCGAATCTTTAAACTCTTCTGTTTTGTCTATCCCCTCGGCTTTTGCCTCTATCAGAAACAATTTTGTAGCGAGTATCTCGTTAAGGACGGTATCCTTCTGCTCGTTCACCTTGTGTTCTTGAATGGCCCTTTTTATGCCGTGAAAGAACTTCGTGTTTAATGCCTCCGTGTATTGGCCGACAGTGATAGCCTTTTCGCCTTTTATCCTGATAAGGGGACGCTTATCGTCCATTAGTTTGTTAAATTTGGCCTCGCTTTGTTCGTAATTCAAGCTCTTATAAAGCTTCTGGTCAACGACGGCATATTTTTTCTGCAAGCTTTTAAAATAATCCCTTAAAACGATCTGCGCTTTTGCATCGGTAGCCTTCGCTTCAGCATCCTGTTTCGCGGCCGCGTCGCCTTCTGGGTAGCGGATGTCTTCCACCTTCATTATTGTATATCCCTCTGGAACCTTGATAGGAGGGGTAACTTCTCCGGCCTTCAGCTTTACCACCTCTTCGGCCACTTGAGGGAGGAGCTTGTCCGGCCTCAGGTACTGCCCCTCCTCTCCGCCTTTGGCGATCTTAGCCGCAACCGCTTTCTTGGCGAGCTCATTGAAATCCTTGCCGCCTTTAAGGTCTGCGGCCATTTTTTTCGCGGGTTCCTCTTGAGCGAAGATAACCGACTTTATCTTCCATTCCTTGACGTCCTGTTTATAAATTTTTTCGACAAGGTCCTTGTCGGGGACAATGTCTTTCGTCTGTCTGTCCCTGAGCATGCCCCGCAGGCTGCCGTCCGCATGTTTTTTGAAATCATCCTGGACCTCCGGTTCCTGATCGAGGCCCATATCCTTGGCCTCCATAATCATCAGCTTCATGTTTACAATCCTGTCGAGAATAATCTTATAATCAACCTTCGAGACGGTTTTTGTATCCTCTTTGTTGGCTTCATGCAAGGAGAAGAGCGCATCGTTAAGTTCCTTGAGCGGGATTGCTTCATCGTCCAGCGAGGCTACGGGCACCTCCTTGAAAAAGTTAGAAAAAAGAGGCGCACTCAGGAAGACAGAGGTCTCTTCCATGGGCTTTGTTTCCGCCGTCTTGGCAGCCGGGGGTTTGGTTTCCGTCTTGGCAGCCGCAGGCTTGGTTTCCGCCTTCGCGGCCGCGGGTTTGGTTTCCGCCACGGCGGCGGTTGCGATGCTGAACGAAAGAAACGTGAAGAACGCTAACGTCAATATCCGGTTCATCTTACCTCTCCTTATGCGGTTAATGGGGACATTAGCCGCCCCTTTTATTAATCCTGCTTCTCTCTCATTTTCCTTATAACATTACCTACCATCTCGGAAGCCATTCCATCCGCCGTTTCCACCCTTCCTCTGTCAAAGAAGAATACGCCCTGGTCCCCTTCGTTCCGGCTTTTCGAGGACCAGACCTGACGACTGCTTTTCCGGTCGATTACCTGTACGGTGAAATCCACTTTAGGCGTACCCGCAGGTCCCTGATAATCTTCATAGTCGAAAACCCTGCCCATGAAAATCAGGTCCGCCTCAAGGGTGATCATTGCTACCTCGGCGTCGGACATCGTAAGTCCATCATTCATAACAACCCTTTGCTTCAGCAGGTGATCCCGGACGACCCCGGGCTCGACCACATCGATACCCGGGATGCCGTAAAGGTGCTCGATGAACTGGAGCATTATAATTTCTTCGGCGTCCCGTCTTCCGCTCCGGTTAAAGAAAGGGGCGACCACGACCCTGTATCGTTTGTCCATGTCAAACTGGGGGGATTTATAATAATATTGCGGCCTGAACTTCCGCCTGTCGTCCTTAGCTGGCGCGGCCCCCGCCATGCTTGATGCCAGGGAGTCCGAAAGCCGGTCCAGGGACTTGTCCATCAGCTTCCCTGCGTCGCTTATGAATCCAAGGTCTAAAAGCCCGCGGCTGTCGTCTCCCGACCTCCCGGAATCGTCCATCCATTTTATTGTCGGATCCGGGCCGGTCATCACCAGCCTGGATACAATTGCTATTTTTGGCGGGACCGGGGTGCTGTAAAGTTCAAGGGATGTTATCAAAACGTCCCGCACTCCTATCTCGCTGGCGAAAAGGGATGAGATATTCCTGTCAATCCCCCCGGTGAACCTGACCCTGTGCTTCGCCATGAAGCTCTCGAGGACATCGTCGCTCAGCACGTCAATACCGCGCGCCTTCAGCTTCTCTATATACGCCCGCCGCATCTCGTTCAGCGGCGCGATGGTGCCGCTCAGGTTCTCGACCGGCAGTACCGCGACCAGCGCGTTTTTTAATCCGGTATCGGCCGGCCTTACGGCATGGGTTCTGTATATATTCCTCAGACGCACCCGCGGCCCTCAGCATCCCCTCATTCAGCGGCGTAGGGATAATCGCCTTCTCCTCGGTCGTTCCGGGGGCAGGCGCAGCGGCCTGCTTCCGGGTTGCCGCGCAGCCTGACAGGACCAGAAAGACAATAGCCGAAAGGGCGGCTATTTTATTTAAATAACTGGTTGAGCAGGTCATTTACCGCCTTCTCAGTCACAACGTCCATCGGCTTCCCGCCGCCTCCAAAAAGGCGGTCCGAGAATGTTATGCCGCCTTTCGTGGATGCGCCCTTCCATACCACTTTTCCGGTCTGCGTCTCCATCATCTCCACGCTGACCGAGATTACGTTGGCAGTGGAGCTTGAGGAGCGGACCTCGCCGTATTCCCTGACGACTCCCGAAATAATGGCGTTGACTTTCAGCACTCCTCCGAGCTTGACGATTTCATCGGTGGAGAGAGCGGTTGGATTGGCCACACCCGCCCGCATGAGCCCCTTCGAAACCTCGCCGGATGGTAAAACGTACATATCGCCCGTGTCCAGAAGCATTGAGGAGAAAACGTCGCGGAAGCGGTCGGCGGCCTGGTTGTCATGGCTTAAGTTCACAAACGGCAAGACCGCGACTGTCTTTACGGAACCAAAGTCCATGTTGGAATCGTGGTACGATTCTCCCCCGTGAGCGCAGGACGTCAAAAGAAAAAGAAGAGATAATAATAAAAATTTTTTCATAGAGGGTCTCCAAACATCAAACTTAGGTTCCTGAGTTAGAGTGCAATTTGAAGGCTCGTACTCAATATTTTTGAATCATTTGTTTGAACCGCTATATTCGAATTTTGGACCGAGTAAACCACATCCAGGTATGCCCCGGGCCTGATATTCCATCTGAGGCTCGGAGAAATAAGCCTGCTTTTTTCATTATTCGCCGGCCCGAGGGTCTCATTGTATACGAAATGAAACTGGAGTGCCCCGTCCGGGAACGGCGAGAAGTTTACGCCGTAATTTGACGTGGTCTGGAGGATGTTATTGGACTCGCTAAACTGTAGCGAGCCGAACAGATAGATCGAGTCTATCGGAGTATACGTCGCGCTCACGAGCGCGTTATAACTGGTTAACGCGAGCGCCGGCTTGTCCCCCCCCGACAGGGACTGAGTTTGTGATATTGTAGTTCAGGTTCAGGTTCACCCTGGAGTTAGGTACGAGGGTAAAGCCCGCATTGGCCTGCAGTGTCCTGTCGCTCTGGCCGGTCTCGAGCGTGGCGAACGTTACCCCTCCGTTCAAAAGGCCGTTGATGCCGGGATAAAGCGTCGCCGTGTTGTACATGAAGATTGAGTTCTGCATGGTGGTCGTCCCTGTCGTGGCGCTGGACGTCCCGCCCCCCGCGGTAGTCGTCCCGGGTGGGTTGATATTGTAATGCCCGCTGTATAATAAAGAGTCGTTCAACGTGGCGTACGGCGTGGCGCTTATAGCGGCTGAGTATTGATAATCTACCACGTGCCCGGCCGGTTGGTAGTTATCCTCCCTTGCCGCCCTCGCGTTAAACGTGTAAATGCCGCCGAATTTCTGGTCGAATGTGAGACCGTTTGAAACAAACGCGTTAGTTTGCGAGCCCGCGACTCCCGAGTCAGAGGAGTTGGCTAAGAAAACCGTCACGTCATAGAAAAGGTCTCGGCTTTTGAGCAGCTTGGCCCTGCCGTTTAAGTTAAGATGCTGGGTAAGAAGGGACCTCGAGACTTTTGGTCTGGTTCGACGTAACACTCACCTGGTCCGCCTGCAGTTCCGTCACGGCGACGTCATTGAAGCTGGCGGGTGTCAGCCCGCGGACAATGATAGTGGTCTGGTCGGTGCTGTCAAGCGGTTTTACCACCACCTTGACAAACCTTGACGTTATTGCGGACGGCAAATTGATAACGAAATGGGGTTGAGGCAGCGTTGAAAAATCGGCCGGAGCCACCGTGACCGTAAACTTCTTGGTCCAGGTTATATTATCGCTGCTCGTATAGATGTCCCATTTAAATAAGTCCGATATCTTGGTCACGTCCTTGTCCACCCAGACAAGCAGCGCGTTTAACTGCGTGGACGTGACGAAGTCGAGTCCAATGTTCCACTCCTGCCTCGGCGGCGGGGGGATAGTCACCAGCCCGGAATTGAGGCCCAGGTTTATTCCCGCCGAGGCGGTCATTCCTCCGTCAATAACCGCGGGATTTTCGTTCAGCGTTATCATCAGGGGCGTCTGGTTCGGGTTGGTCAGGTCGCTTATGCCGGATAGCCCGTGGACGGGAAAAAGCTGGAGCCGCACGGTGCTTTCGCCCTGGCCCGAGACCGTATCAAAGGTTTGGCTCGATATATCATAGGTGGCGGCGACATCGACCCTCTTATTGAAAAAGGCATCGGCATAGGTCAGCCTCCCGCTATGCGTGGTCAATGTCGAATCGGACCCCCTCAGGTTATCAAACGAATCCACGTAAGTCATGTCATACATGAGGCCGAGGCTTGAATTGGGGTTGTATCTAATGCCCAGCAAGATGTCGTCGCTTGTATTATCGTTTAAAATGTGCCTTCCATCATAATTATGGTCATTGATATAATTAAGGTCCAATGAAGGCAGGTCCGACTCGGGCCTCCAGTCGAAAAGAGCGCTGTACCTCTCGTCGATGTTAGTTAAAGTCGATCCGAGCGATGATGAGGCATCCGTCCTCTTATAATAGCCGATAGTTGTAGAAAACGGCCTGGCGTTAAACCTGAGGTCTGAAAAAATGTCAAATTGATTGTCCGCCGAATGCACGTCGGTATCGTCTTTTGAGACGGTGTTGTTCCTTCCGAACTGGCCGCCGGCGTCTAATACAAGGTTGGGAAAAATAATTTTATCCATATAAAGGTTGTAGAGCTGGTCGATTTCTTCGATGTTCGTCTTGGTCTGCGCCCCGCTTTGGTCGGTCGAACTCAGGCTGCCCAGGGTGTAATTATCTATGGTGTACAACTTAAGGCTGTCGGCCAAAACCGTATCAGGGACAAGGGCCGCCGCCATAAAAAAAAATGCGGCAGAAATTATATATCCTAGACTGACTGACTGTCTAAGACTGCAGTTCAAAAACGTTCTCCCATCATGGTGATGAAGTATGGGGACTCAAGCACGTCAAATTCCGGGAGCGGCTGCCTGCCCGTTATCCGTGCGGCCTGGACGGCTTTTTCGTCCGGCAAAAGAAGGAACAGGTTGTTGTTCTCGTCGTCGACCGCCATAAAGGAAACGTTGCTGGCGGTCTGCATGTAGTCCAGCGGTATCAGCAGGGCCGGGTCCAGGATAAATACCCTGCCCTCGTTCTTCTTGGCTACGTAAATGAGGCCCGTGTTCCGGTCCACCTTTATGCCGGACAGCCCGAGGCCCACGAAGATCCTGTTGGTGACTGAAAGGGAGGCGACGTCTAAAACCGTGAGATACGGGGACGCGGACTGTATGACATAGAGCTTGTCGCCAGCCGGGCTGAACTGTCCCCTGATGGGGCTTGAGTCGGTCGCTATGGTTGCAGCCACGGCGCTGTTGGCGACGTCTATCACGGAAATGGTGTTGGATATGCTGTTAAAAACGTAGGCGCGCCTGCCGGCGCTGTCCATGATGATGGAGACAGGCCCCTGGCCGACCGGTATGCGGATCCGCTCAATCATGGAAGCCGTATCTATTACGCTCACGGTGTCGGAGCCTTTGTCCGTCGCAAGGAGCAGCCTTTTGTCAGGGGTCAGGGCAAGCTCCTGCGGCGAGTCCCCGTTGTTCAGCTTGACCTTGTTTATTATCCTGCCTGCCCTCACGTCGACGATTTCCACCTCGTCGTCGCCCGATGCCGCAATGTACAGCCGCTCGCCTATCTTGTCGATGGCGAGCCCGAGAGGTCCGCGGCCCGTGGCCAGAACGCCGACCACCTGCTCTTGAAAGCTTGTTGAATATGGTCAGGTTGTCGGAGCCGTAATTTGATACGTAGCCGAGAAGGCTTTCAAGGGTCTTCTCAGGCAGCTTGAAAGTGAACCCCGGGGTGAAACTGAAACTTGGGCTTACCGATTTATCGTAGTCGAACGCCGCGGTCAGAAGGGACGCTTCCTTCTTCGAAACGGTGACGCGGCAATCGATATTTACAGGTTTTTCCGGAGTTAAAAGAGACGCCTCGCCGTCTTCCGTCTTTATGGACGCCTTATCGACCTTCATGAGGATGCCCACATAATTCCCGGGCGCCAAACGCCCGTACGCGAACAGCCTCTGTGATTTCAGGGCCGCACCCTTTATCTCCGTGAACGCGAGGTTAAGCGGGGTCTCGGTGCCGTCGTCCTTTACGGCCTTAACCTCGGATACGGTAAACTGGAGCTTGTCAGAGTCCTTCGGCATCGGCTGGAGGTAGATGTAGAGCTCCCCCTCGTCCGTAAGGGGCGGCCTCAGGAGCGACAGTTTCTGCCCGCATCCGGCGGACGCAAGCAGAAGGATTATCAAAAGGCCAATGAGTTTCCCGGATCTGAATTTCAAGATCTTTTATTGCCTTTTTCTGGTGCGAACTGGGAAAAAGCTTATTAAAATTAGTTAATTAACCCCGCGCCCCTGACGGTGTGATAGGATAATACATCTAATTAAAGTTATCAAGTAAAAAAGATGATAATCATGAAAAATGGGTTGGCAATCGCCGGCCCCGCCTGCCGCCCAGGCCACGGCAGCAGACTATGCCAGCAATGTGGAATACTCATTATACTATAACGATTATAACAGTTATCACATGACTGTCAAACTGGAAAAAAAGGGCCTCCGAAGAGGCCCCTTGTTTATGATAACGCTTAACTCAGTCTTTCGCGTGGCACTTGTTGCAGAGCATGCGCTGGGATAACCCGAAGAATGTGGAAGGCAGGCCATTATAGGCGGCCTGTAGGTACCCGGAGGTGTCTACATGCTCGGCGAGGTCCGCGCCGATATAGCAATAACTGCCAGTCGCGTCGGTTACGAACTCGTTTTGCGCATCGAACCTTGTCATGCTGTCGAAGCCGGTGGCGTGCGCCCTGTGGCAGGAGAGGCACATTACGTTCTCGGTGCCGAGGATAGGGCCTGCCAGAGCGTTCACGCCGAGCTGAGCGGCGCCGTCGGACGCATAAGTAAGCAGTGTGGCAGAGTTATTGGTGCCAAGCTCATAGGGCACGAGGGCGAGGTATGAGCTCGTCTGAGTGCCGCCGGTGATGTTGCCGGTGTTTACATAGGCGTTATAGATAGTTGCGGCATTACTAATGCCGTCAGGCATTACCTGGTTGAGCAAGGCTACGTTACTTGCTACGTGCCTGTGCGTCACATCCGCTGTCGGGTCCAGGTTGTATATGCCGAGGTGACAGTTCGCGCACCATTCGGACATGCTCTGGCCGTAGGCGACCCTCGTCTGCGTGGGGACGGAGGCATCCGGCTGGTTGTAGTTTAACGGGGCGACCGCAACGGGAGGAGCGAACGCAAAGGTATAGGACGTACCGGGCAAAATATAATTGATGCCGCCCAGGAGCCTGTAGACGCCTAAGGCCGTGCCGGCTGCCGGTGTACCGCCGTAGGAGCCGGAGCCTGATATCGGCAAGGTGGTGCCGTCAAGCGTAAGGCCGCTGTGCGGGTTGTGACAGCTCGCGCAGTTGAGGTTGATGTCCAGGTAGGTGCCGCCGGGTGCGAGGCCGCTGTTGTCGGTATTTGCGGCAAAGTTATAGTCGCCCGCGACTATGTGGTGGCCGTGCCTGTTAAGCGCTTCGGAAGGGGCGACAGTGATGACGCCGACGTTCGACAGCGAAGTCTTCAGCCAGGCGAAGTCGCCGCCCGGGGTCCTCTCGACTGGGAGGGTGGTGCCTGTATAGCCCGCGGCGTTAGTGTCTATGTGGAAGCTGTTTGCCCCCGCTGACGCGGATACCGTCGTGTCGGCGGGCCCGTGGCAGTTGAGGCAGGTGGAGGATGGGTCTGAACCTATCAAGAGGAACGGGTTGCCGACGAGGACGGCGCCCGTGATGGTAACTTTTAAGCCTTTATAGGTATTGTGCATGGTATGGCAGCCGTCGCATGCACCGACGCCGCCGTCATGGAAGGCCAACGCGCTGCCGGTAAGGCCCGTCACAAGCATGGACGCCATGCCGGCCAAAAAAATGATCTTAAAGTACTTCATTTTAGATCCCTCCGATTTTTTCCGGCTGTCCCGCAGTCCTTGCCCATCAAGGACGGGTTCCTCAAAGTCGGAACCGTTAACCAGACGGCTTGAATTAATCGGAGTGCTTTAATGCTTAGTAGAGCTACACGAAAATTATATAACTACACGTTCAATTTTCTCTCATCACCTCCCGGATTTCAAATTAATTTGAAACCCTTATTTTAGGATATCAGATATTGCATAGTTGTCAAATTGGTTTGGGGGAAAAAACAAGGGGCCGGCGATTGCCGGCCCCATGAGGCTTAGGGATATCAAACGGACATTAAGACAGACGGATTAGTCCCTCGCGTGGCACTTGTTGCAGAGTGAACGCTGGGAAGGTACCGAATGTTAAAGCAGGCATGCCATTATAGGCGGCCTGGAGGTACCCGGTGGTGTCGGCGACGGGCGCGCTGTTCGCATCGCCTGCGGCGTATGTATCCGACGTCTGTGGTCGTGATGAAGGTCACGGCGTTGTCCCACCTGGTCATGCTGTCGAAGCCGCTGGCGTGCGCCCTGTGGCAGGAGAGACACATCACGTTGCCGCTCGTCGGGCGCTCGAGGCAGCGCGCCGCTGGCCGTGCCGCGGGAGCCGCAGGATGGCGGTGTCGGCTGTATGCATCTCGTACGGCACGAGGGCGAGGTACGAGGTGTCAGTGCCGCCTTTGCTGGTCGGCCGGAATTTACGTAGCCTTTGTAGATGTCGCGAAGGCACTTCGCCGAGCGGCGCAGGAGTCTGAAAGCAGGGCGGCGTTGCCCGCAACGTGCCTGTGCGTCGTGTGCTGGCAGTGCTGAGCAGGTTCTGTATGCCGGCGTGGCAGTTCGCGCACCACTCGGACATGCCTGGCCGTATGCGACCCTGACCTGGTTGGCGGTGGAACCTATCAGCCGCGTTGTAGATTACGGGGCGACCGCAGCCGGGGGCCCCACAGCGAACGGCTTGTAGGTGCCGTTGCTGCCATCCGGGATGCCATAGCCAACGCCGCCGAGGAACCTGTACACGCCAGCGGCCGTGCCGAGTATCCGGGGTCGGCCGTAGGAGCCGGAGATCGGATATCGGGAGGCCGGTGTTGCCAACGCTCGTAAGGCTGTTGTGCGGGTTGTGGCAGCTGTTGCAGCCGAGGTTGGCAGCAACGTAGGTGCCGCCGGGGGCGACGCCGCCGTTCATGGTCGCAGCCTGGAAGCCGTAGTCGCTCGCGACTATGTGGTGGCCGTGCCTGTTGGTCGCTTCGGATGCGGCGGCGGTGACGGCGCCGGTGATCCAAGGACGTCTTAAGCCAGGCAAAGTCGCCGCCCGGGGTCATCTGCTGCGGGACGGTGGTGCCCGTATAGCCAGCGGCGTCCGTATCTACTTGGTAGGTGCCAATCGTGGCGCCCTTGCCGTGGCAATTGAGGCAGGTCGAGGACGCATCGGAACCCTGCAAGAGGTACGTATTGCCGACGAGGACGGCGGCAGCGTTGGGATCGCTCATCGTTAAGCCATTATAAGAGTTGTGCATTGTGTGGCAACCGTCGCATTGAGCGACGCCGCCGTCGTGGAAGGCTAACGCGTTGCCGGAAAAACCTATCGCCAATATGGCCGCTATGGCCAACGAACTCAGCTTAAACAGTCTCATTTTAACTCCTCCGATTGTTAACCGGCTGCCTCGCCGCCCTTGCCCATCAAGGAGGGGTGCTCAGTCGGAACGGTTAAATCAGACGGCTTAAAATGAATCGGAAGGCTAAAATGGATCGAATGGCTAAAATGGATCGAAGTGCAAAAAAAGTCGAAAGGCAAAAAAAAGATCGGATGGCTAAAATAAATTCGGATGGCTTTTTAATCCAGGCCGGTCCCCTCGGTCAATTTTTTCGTCATCACCTCCCCTTTTTTAAAGTTCGTCCGTTTTAGCGCATAGCTGTCCAGACCTTCTCGCACATAAGTCGGGAAGGCTTAATCACGTGCCGTTTAGTGAATTGCAATCTGAGGCAGGAAATGGCGGGAGATGTCTGTCGCCGGAGCCCAGAACCCGGCCGCCGAACTGGCAGCCAGGACATTTAAAATCCTTATTTATTCGAAATACTTATTTTACTGTAGCAGATATTTTTTAATTGTCAAGTTAGGGTAAGAAATAAAAAAAGAGGGCCGGCGATTGCCGGCCCCATAAGGATTAGGTATATAAAACGGACATTAACCCCGATGGATTAGCCTTTCGCGTGGCACTTGTTGCAGAGCATGCGCTGGGACGGTCCGAAGGTTGAAGCAGGCATGCCATTATAGGCGGCAGTGAGGTACCCGGTGGTGTCGGCATGCGAATTGCCGTCAGAGCCGAGATAGGCATAACTGGTTCCATCCGAAGCGGTCGTGAACTGGCTTTGCATGTCGAACCTCGTCATGCTGTCGAAGCCGGTGGCGTGCGCCCTGTGGCAGGATAGGCACATCACGTTTCCGCCCAAGGCGCTTGAGGCATCCTGGCTGCCGACGGCGGCGAGCAAGTCGTTAGTAAGTACGCTGGCGCCCATCTCGTACGGCACGAGGGCGAGGTACGCGGTCGGCGCCGCGCCGCCGGTGGTTTGGCCGCTATTTACATAGCTCTGGTAATAAGTCGCTATGGTAGCTGAATCACCGACAACCTGCGTATCGAGCTTGGCGTTGGCGCCAGCTACGTGCAAGTGCTTAGTGGTGAGGTCCGCGGCATTGTTGAGTATGAGGCCGTGGCAGTTCCCGCACCACTCGGACATGCCGGAGCCGTAGGCGACCCTGGTCTGAGTGGCGAGGGTGAGATCTTCTTTGTCGTAGGTGGCCGGGGCCACGGCGACTGGGGGGGTTGCGCCGGCCGGGAAGGGATTGCCAGGGGCAAGCGGATAAGAATAACCGGCGCCGGCCAGGAGCCTGTACGCGCCCAGGACCGTGCCGCTCGGTATGCCGCCAGAGGGGGTGCCGTATGAGCCGGAGCCGGATATCACTCCGGTAGTGCCGTCAGTCGCAAGGTTGTTGTGGGGGTTGTGGCAGCTCGGGCAGCCGAGGTTAGTGGATGGGTAGGTGCCGCCGGGGGCCTGGCTGCTGTTGTCAGTATTCGGGCTGGTAAAGCCGTAGTCCGCTGCGATTATGTGGTGGCCATGCCTGTTGGTATTTTCAGTGGCCGGGGTGACTGTGCCGTCCACCAGGGAAGTCTTCAGCCAGGCGAAGTCTCCGCCGGGGGTCCTATGGGTGGGTACGCCCGTAGCGGTCGTGTTGACTGCAGGAGCGTTACCCGTGCCATTGTGGCAGATGAGGCAGGTGGAGGACGGGTCGGAACCCTGCAAGAGGTATGCGCTGCCGACAAGGACGGCGCCAGCGCCCGGATCGCTCATCGTCAAGCCTTTATAGGAGTTGTGCATGGTATGACAGCCGTCGCAGTTGGCGACGCCGCCATCGTGGAAGGCTAACGCGTTGCCGGAAAAGCCTATCGCCAATATGGCCGCTATGCCGGCCAACGAAATCAGTTTAAACAGTCTCATTTTAACTCCCCCGATTGTTAACCGGCTGCCTCGCCGCCCTTGCCCATCAAGGAAGGTTCTCAGCCGGAACGGTTAAATCAGACGGCTTAAAATGAATCGAAAGGCTAAAATGAAGCGAAACGCAAAAAAAATCGGATGGCTAAAATAATTCGGATGGCTTTTAGCTGCCAATTACAATCTGAGGCGGAACTGGCGGGGAGATATCTGTCGCCATACAAAATAAAATACTTCTTTTACTGTAGCAGATATTTTCTAATTGTCAAACTGAGGTAGGAAAGAATAAAAAGAGGGCCGGCGATTGCCGGCCCCCCATGAATATCAGGCTTATGTTCAGGTCAGGCGGATTATCTGCAGTCCTTCGCGTGGCACTTGTTGCACAGCACGCGCTGGTAGAGAGAGAACGTGGTGGAGGGCCTGTCGTAGTATGCCGCCTGGGTCTCGGCGGGTGTACGGCCGCAGGCGGCGTCCACTGAACGGGGATTGGCGCTGCCCGGGTCGCCGTAGTTGGCGCCGATGGTTACGAATGTGCTCTCCATATTCCACCTGAGGGCGCTGTCCCAGCCGCTTGCATGGGCCCTGTGGCATGTGAAGCAGGTAATCCTGTCGGCGGCGACCGGCCCTGCCGTGGATGTGGAGGCCGTCTTAAGCGAGACAATGTTTGAGTTGTTGTCAAGCTGGAACGGCACGAGCGAGGTAAACGACGTGGCTGCGCTCCCCGTCATATCCCCCGTCTTCTTATAGAAGTTGTAGTTCGTCAGTTCTATCGTGCTGCCTATGGTTACGCCCGCCGGATGGACCTCGCCGCCCAGGTCGTTGTCCACGCTGTGCATCTCATAATGGCAGTTCGCGCACCAGTCGGCCGACCCTTTTCCGTACGCAACCCTGAGGCTGGAGGCGCTCTCCGACACGTTGAAGTTTGCCGGGACGACCGCAAACATCGGGTCGTTATAGAAGGCGAGGTTTCCCGGCACGGATGCCGGCTGATAACCTTTGCCGCCCAGGAGCCTGTATACGCCCACATCCGATACGCCCGAAACGGGCAGGTCCCCGTAGGAGCCGGAGCCGGTTATGCGCAGCCCTCCCTTGGTAATGCTATCGGCGGTCCCGTTACCGGCGACCCTGTACCTGCCGTGCGGGTCGTGGCAGCTTATGCAGGACAGGTTGGCGGACGGATAAGGGTCGTTGCCGTTGCCGTTTCCGGGCGCGAACGTCTGGGTTGTGTCGGCCACGTAATTGAAATCCGCCGCTATTATGTTGTGGCCGTGCCTCTCTCCCTTGCTCGTTTGCGGGCCGGTTTCGGAGTTGGTCCAGTTATAATTCTTCTTCAGCCACGCGAAGTCGCCGCCGGGAGTGCGCTCGACCGGCGGGGCCGCGGCAAGCATCGATTCGTCGGTGCTTATATGATATGACGTGGGCGCGCTATCCGCTGCGTTGTGGCAGTTAAGACATGTGGAGGACTGATCAGAGCCTATAAGAAGGTACTGGTTGCCGACTAATACGGTGCCCTTGACGGACATCTTCGCGCCATTCAGTGAGTTGTGCATGGTATGACAACCGTCGCACTGGGCGACGCCGCCGTCATGGAAGGCGAGAGCGTTTCCGTTCAGTAAAACAACGAGCAATGCCACGGCGACAGATATTGCAGTGGCAAGTTTAGGCAGCTTCATCAAAATCCCCCTGATTCGGTTTGGATAGCTAAGTTATCTTTCATATGGATAGCTCGTTATCTTTCAGCGGTATAATTGCACTTATCTCGTAATCATTCAACGTAAAATTTTACTTATGAGGTCGCGTATTTATTACTATCAGTAATTGGCATATATATAATTAAAGATGGGGGGCCTCGTGAGAGGCCCCCCTGGTACGGGTCAAACTGTAGAGATTAGTCCCTCGCGTGGCACTTGTTGCAGAGCAGACGCTGGGAAGGACCGAAGACCGTCGCGGGCAGGCCATTGTTGGCAGCCGTTACGTAGAGCGGGTTCGAAGAGGGCTCGTGGCTGGCATCGGTGCCGCCAGAGTACACGCCGGTCGCGGTCGTGATGAAGGTCACGCCGTTGTCGAACCTGGTCATGCTGTCGTAGCCAGTGGCATGCGCCCTGTGGCAGGACAGGCACATCACGTTCTCGGTGCCGAGCGACGGGCCTTCGAGGGCGTGCGCGCCGACCGTGACGCCGTCGGACACATAGCCAAGCAGGGTGGCGGTGTCGGTGGTGCCAAGCTCATACGGCACGAGGGAGAGGTACGCGGAGGCATTGGAGCCGCCGGTGGTCACGCCGGAATTTACGTAGCCGTTGTAGATGGTGGCAGGCACTTCGCCGAGCGGCGCAGCAGTCGTCAGCAGGGCGGCGTTGCTTGCAACGTGCCTGTGGGTCGTGCTGGCAGACGGGTCGCCATTGTATATGCCGGAGTGGCAGTTCGCGCACCACTCGGACATGCCCTTGCCGTATGCAACCCTGGTCTGGGTGGCGACGGTGTTGTCTTTCTGGTTGTAGCTGCTCGGGGCGACCGCGACCGGAGTAGCGTTCGCGAAGACAACCGCGTCAGCCGGGATCTTGTAGCCAACGCCGCCGAGGAACCTGTACACGCCATTGGCCGTGCCGGCTTCCGGGGTCTGGCCGTAGGAGCCGGACTCGGATATCGGGAGGGCGGAACCGTCACCCCTCACGTTGTTGTGCGGGTTGTGGCAGCTGTTGCAGCCGAGGTTGGCAGCAACGTAGGTGCCGCCGGGGGCGACGCCGCCATTCATGGTCGCAGCCGCAAAGCCGTAGTCAGACGCGACTATGTGGTGGCCGTGCCTGTTGGTCGCCTCGGAAGCGACAGCGGCGAACCCGTCCGTCGTACCTGAGGCGGGTGCAACCTTCAGCCATGCAAAGTCGCCGCCCGGGGTGAACTGGGCGGGAGATTCGGTGCCAGTGTTGCCAGCGGCGTCCGTGTCTACGTGGTAGCCGGAAGTCGCCGTGCCCTTGCCGTGGCAGCCAAGGCAGGTGGAAGAAGCATCGGTACCCTGTAAGAGGTACGCATTGCCGACGAGGGCGGTGCCGCGGACGACGCCGTCAGTGGTCATTACCGCGCCACCCTTGGAATTGTGCATGGTATGGCAACCGTCGCACTTGGCGACGCCGCCGTCATGGAACGCGAACGCGCTGCCGGTAAGGCCCATCACCAGCATGGCCGCTAAACCGACCAACGAACTCATCTTGAATAACTTCATCTTCTACTCCTCCGTTTTTTCCCGGCTGCCTTGCCGCCCTTGCCTATCAAGGACGGGTCCGCGTTGCCGGACCTGCTTAATCAAATCTACTTACATAGTATGCATCTGCCATGCCATCGGCCGCCAGCCTGCCTGCCAACGGCAGTAAGTGCATGAATTTTATGCTGAAATTTTTCTAATAAAAATTTTTCTACCTCCGGTCGGGGCATAATAAACGGCTTTTCCCAAGTTGTTTGCGCTGAGCGATGCGCAAAAGCACTCACCACCCCTTGCCCGACTGCTTTAAAACGCTGAACAAAAAATGGGGGGCCTCGTGAGAGGCCCCCCTGGTACGGGTCAAACTGTAGAGATTAGTCCCTCGCGTGGCACTTGTTGCAGAGCAGACGCTGGGAAGGACCGAAGACCGTCGCGGGCAGGCCATTGTTGGCAGCCGTTACGTAGAGCGGGTTCGAAGAGGGCTCGTGGCTGGCATCGGTGCCGCCAGAGTACACGCCGGTCGCGGTCGTGATGAAGGTCACGCCGTTGTCGAACCTGGTCATGCTGTCGTAGCCAGTGGCATGCGCCCTGTGGCAGGACAGGCACATCACGTTCTCGGTGCCGAGCGACGGGCCTTCGAGGGCGTGCGCGCCGACCGTGACGCCGTCGGACACATAGCCAAGCAGGGTGGCGGTGTCGGTGGTGCCAATCTCATACGGCACGAGGGAGAGGTACGCGGAGGCATTGGAGCCGCCGGTGGTCGCGCCGGAATTTACGTAGCCGTTGTAGATGGTGGCAGGCACTTCGCCGAGCGGCGCAGCAGTCGTCAGCAGGGCGGCGTTGCTTGCAACGTGCCTGTGGGTCGTGCTGGCAGACGGGTCGCCATTGTATATGCCGGAGTGGCAGTTCGCGCACCACTCGGACATGCCCTTGCCGTATGCAACCCTGGTCTGGGTGGCGACGGTGTTGTCTTTCTGGTTGTAGCTGCTCGGGGCGACCGCGACCGGAGTAGCGTTCGCGAAGACAACCGCGTCAGTCGGGATCTTGTAGCCAACGCCGCCGAGGAACCTGTACACGCCATTGGCCGTGCCGGCTTCCGGGGTCTGGCCGTAGGAGCCGGACTCGGATATCGGGAGGGCGGAACCGTCACCCCTCACGTTGTTGTGCGGGTTGTGGCAGCTGTTGCAGCCGAGGTTGGCAGCAACGTAGGTGCCGCCGGGGGCGACGCCGCCATTCATGGTCGCAGCCGCAAAGCCGTAGTCAGACGCGACTATGTGGTGGCCGTGCCTGTTGGTCGCCTCGGAAGCGACAGCGGCGAACCCGTCCGTCGTACCTGAGGCGGGTGCAACCTTCAGCCATGCAAAGTCGCCGCCCGGGGTGAACTGGGCGGGAGATTCGGTGCCAGTGTTGCCAGCGGCGTCCGTGTCTACGTGGTAGCCGGAAGTCGCCGTGCCCTTGCCGTGGCAGCCAAGGCAGGTGGAAGAAGCATCGGTACCCTGTAAGAGGTACGCATTGCCGACGAGGGCGGTGCCGCGGACGACGCCGTCAGTGGTCATTACCGCGCCACCCTTGGAATTGTGCATGGTATGGCAACCGTCGCACTTGGCGACGCCGCCGTCATGGAACGCGAACGCGCTGCCGGTAAGGCCCATCACCAGCATGGCCGCTAAACCGACCAACGAACTCATCTTGAATAACTTCATCTTCTACTCCTCCGTTTTTTCCCGGCTGCCTTGCCGCCCTTGCCTATCAAGGACGGGTCCGCGTTGCCGGACCTGCTTAATTAATCAAAGTACTTAAAAGAACGTATAACTCCCAACCAACCCTTTTCTCATCACCTCCCTGTTTTGAAATTCGACCAATTAGCTGCTCCTATCCCTCTATATAAAGCGAGGGTAAACCTAATTGTTTAATATCCTGTAAACGTTGACCCCGCGTTCCGCGCTCTGGCTCACGTAAACCGTGTTATTGCTGATTGTTATATTGTTGGGCGCGATCAGGTCGCCGGGGCCCAGACCCCTGCCGCCGAACTGGGTCAGGAAACCGAAATCCTTGTTGAACACTTCAACCGCGGACTTGAGGGTATCGACCACGTAGATATTGCCATCGTCGTCCGTGGCTATGCCTGCTGCGATGTTAAACTTGCCGGGCGAGCCACCCGGCTGTCCAAAGGACGAGAGCTTGCGCTCCGGGGTCAGTTTGTAGGCCTGGAAAAACACGGAGATGGTATAAAAGATGTTTCCGTCCTTGTCCACGTTGAACCCGGTCATCCCGGTGTCCCTCACCTTTTTCTCGTCCATCCCCATGATGTTGCCGATGTTGTAGCTGTCCAGACATTTCCCAGTCCAGTCGACCACAAGGACCTTCATGGCGCCGGGGTCCGCGAGATAGATCTTGTCGCCGAGGCGGACCATATCTCCGGGGGTGAAATTGTCGAATCCCGCAGGGACGCCCTTCAATGTCACCTTGGATATCTCTTCGCCCCGGTAGTTGCAGAGCGTCAGGGCAGTCACGTAATTCGAGGTCTTGGTGCTGCGATTGTAGTCGTAATGAGAGGTAAGGAGCAGGATGTTCCCGTCCTTGTCGTCCACCGCCCCGCCGCCGATGTTGCCGAGCTCGCCGGCAGAGCCGAAGCTGTAGACCTCCATGCCGTAATTATTGAATATGCCGACGCCGTCCGCACTTACGGTGTAGACCTCGTCCTGGCTTTTGTCCACGAACAGGCGTGCCCCGCTAAAAGGCATTACCCCTTCAAAGCTGGAGAGGTTGTAAATGTAGTCCACTTTTACTTCCGCCGAGGAGGTCATAGCCGAGGTCGCCAGGAAGGCAGCCGATATTAAGAGGATTTTGAGGTATCTAAATTTCATTTCAGTTTAGTTCCTTAACGGTAGAACAAACCACCAATCCACTACGCCAAATTAAATATGCATCTGCCATGCCAGTGCCCGCCATCCAACCCGCCAATGGCGGTAAGTGTACGGCTTTTATAAGGATTTTCTTCTGACAAAAAATTTTTTACCTCCAGGATGGGCATTATCACCGCCTTCCTCGAATTTGTGGCGTCGCGTAATGCGCAAAAGCACTCACCGCCCTTTTACAGCTGCTTTAAAACGCTAATATTATCGCCGCGCATTGCTATCTTTCAGGCCTGTTTTTAACAAATCTGGTTATATTCAGGACGGGAGGGGCCTATGAAACGGGGGAAATTTTGGAAAGCGGGGCTTTTTTATATCGCATGGCAGCCGCGGCAGCCTGCGCGGCGGGTTAAGTGAGCCCCTTCCGCGCCGTGCGGGTCGTGGCAGGTCAGGCACATAATATTCCCCTGGCCGTCCAAAGGAAGGTCGTCCGGCAAGGAAAACAGGGGCGCTATACTCCTGTTATCGTGCCAATGGTCCGGGACGGGGATCGTATGGCAGAGCTTGCAGAGGTCCTTCTCGTCCGCTTTCAGGTTATATTTATAATCGGACGAATGGGGGTCGTGGCATTTGTAGCAATCCCCTCTTTCAAAAGGCGGGTGCAGGCTGGGCCTGCCGAGCCATTGGTTCGCGTCATCCTGATGGCACATAAGGCATATCTCGGTCTTAGCCTTGACGAGCTGATATTCGAAGGGCGAGCCGTGTGGGTCATGGCAGACCGTGCACATCCCGGCTCCAACCGGGCCGTGCAGAAGCTTATGCTTCTCGTCCGTCTCTTTCCTGTCATCGTGGCATGAGTAGCAAAGGACGTTGTCGTCTTTACCAATGCGGTATCTGTTGGGCCTGCTCTCCGGGTCGTGGCATGCGGCGCACATGCCGACGTTGACGGGGCCGTGCACGTGGACGCTGCCGAGCAGGTCCGCATGGCAGGCAAGGCAGGTCTTATCCGTCCCCGCATCGATCTCCTCGTGCGTCAGGCGCATCCTGTGGCACTGCTTGCACTGCTTCTCTTTTTCAGAAGTGTGGAACAAATATGGCTTATATTCCCCGCCCGGGGCCCCCTCGGCCTGTGAGTAGCGCAATATTGTAATGGCCTTTACATTCCAGTCCCCCGAGGCCGGCCCGCCGGCTCCCCCTCTCCAGCGCACTTCTATCTTGTTTACGCCGGGCGACAGCGTCACCTGCGCGTGGAAGTACTGGTCGTGAAAAACAGGGGTTACTTCAGGTTGCCCGTTGTTTACTACCTTTATCTCCGGCTGCGCGCCGTCTTCCGCCACGCCGACTAACGTAATTTTATTCTCGGTGGCGGCAATTTTTGTCTCGGCGGGTTGGGAAGACACCGCTCCCCGCTTATCACCCGATTGCCGCGGTGCGGAAACGGGTGCGGCGAGACCCTCGGGCGCGATTAGGCGGATACCCGTTTCGCCTGCCGTGGAGTTTTTGAGCGGTGTGGACGCGGCAATCAGGAAGAGCGATAGCGCGCAGAGGGAAAAGACGAGCTTATTCGGGGACATACGGGGTAAACCTCTCTTTCAAGTACTCTACCAGGTCGCAAGCTCCTCCGCGGCCTTCCGGTAATGCTCGGCCGCCTTGTCGAAAGTCCCCTTCTTCTCAAAGGCCCGGCCCAGCTCGAAATTCGCGCGCGCCGGTCTTGGATTATCTTTAACCGATTCGGTTAACAGTTCAATACCCTTGTCAACCTGTCCCTGGGCTACCAGGCACGCCCCAAGCCCCGTCTTGGCGTCATTCGACCTGGGGTTCTGCTGGACGGCCGTCTGGAACTGCAAGAGAGCATTTGCCGTATCGCCCTTGCCAAGCAGCGCATAGCCGTATTTTATATGGGCGGCGGTCAACTCCGGCGCCGCTTCAACCGCCTGGGCAAGCTCCGCGCAGGCTTTTTCGGTCATTTTACGCTGTAGCAGCTGGTCCGCGAGCATCATGTGCCGCTCTGCCTTGGCCCTGCCCGGAGCGGTTTTTTCATTTTCCTTAGGGTTCAGCCGGCTTTCCAACTGCTCCCTGGTTATCTCGCCCAGCGCGAGCAGCACGTTGCCTTCCACCGCATCCCGATATTTCCAGTCGTGCGAAGGCACCTGCGCGGCCAGTTTCCCGTCTTTGCCCACTACGCCGGTAGTTGGGTAAAGGAACGCGCCCCATTCCCCGTACACCTTGCGGGCGTCGTCGTATAAAACCGGGAACGTTATCTTTTCCTGGCTGGCCACTTCCCTCGCCTTGTCCTTTTCGTCCGCCTCCGAGACAACCGCAAGGAAAACCACGCCTTTCGGCGACAGTTCCGGATATATCTTCTGGAGGTCTCTAAGCGCGAGTACGGAGTTCTGCTGGTCCGGCCTGGCGAATATTACCACCACTACCTTCCCGGCCAGCTTGGAGAGGGCGTAGTCCTGGCCCTTGTCGTCTTTCAGGGTAAAATCAGGGGCGCTCTGGCCTTCCGTCACATTTCGAAATGCCATGGCGGCCTGGCAATGTCCCGCGAGAATCGCACCCGCAACCAGGAAGGGAATAAATACTTTTACCAGGCGTTCGGCGTACACGGCAAACTCCTCTTTAATGCGGTTTTCTACCACAACGCCGTAATTTACCACTCCGCCCTAGTCTTTGTCCATAATTTTCTTGGTTATTCTTTGACGTGAGGGCTTCAATGGCACAAAAAAAACCCGCCCAGGATTGGACGGGTTTTTTTAGCTTTTGGAGGTATTTATGCGGCCAGGCGTTCGGGCCCTTCGGTTAAAAAGCCCGCTGTCTTCCAGTCTTTAAGGCCGCCCTCATATTCCAGTACTTTTTCGTATCCCAGGTTCAGGAGCATCTCCGAAGCCTTGGTGCTTAGCGTGCACTCGAAGCCGCCGCAATAGACTATGATCTCCACGTCCTTGGCGTAATCCTTCTGGACGCGCATGGACAGTTCGGAAATGGGTACGGAGATGGCGCCTTTTATATGTTCCTTTTCGTAATCGTCACGTTCCCGGACGTCCACCAGTACGACCCTGCCCGGCGAATCCTGAAGTTTCCGCCTCAGCTCGTCACGGTTAATTGACCTCACCATTTTCAACCTCCAGTTAAACCTTTTCTCTAATTATAACATATCCGTTAGTTTTTAAACTTCCCTGTAATTATAACATATCCGCAAGCACACGCTCGAGGGAGGCTATCTCGTCTATGTAAAAATCCGGCCGGACCCCCTCGTACTCCCGGACGTCGCTCCTGACCAGCACCATCCGCATCCCGGCTTTTTTGGCGCCCCACAGGTCCCTGAACGCGTTATCTCCCACGTAAACCGCCTCGCCTGGCTTTGACCCCCAGCGCGTCCAGTGCCATCTTGAAGTATCTGGCCTCCGGTTTCCTGAAGCCGTAATCGGAGGACAGGAAGATGTGCTCGAAGAACCACCCCAGCTTCAGCTGGTTTATCTCCGGCTCCGTATAACACCTCTGCGCATCGGAGAGGAGCGCCATGGGATACTGCTCGCGGAGACGCTCCAGCATCCCGTAAACGCCGGGGAACGGCTCGAACTGCTTCCTGGAAAGCGAGCGGAAAAGCCTTGCGGCCATCAGGGCGGTTTTTGGCTCCGCCTTCCCCTCCCGCCTCGCCCCGATTATCCCGGTGAATATCCCGCGCACGTCCACATCCGGATACTGCTCTTTCTTGGTGTCCAGGCTGCGCTTCACGCCTTTTAGATATTCATCCTTCAGCTCGTCAGGAGGGATAAACACATGGCTGTACGAAAGAAATTTGCTGAGTTCCCAGTAAAGGGCCGGGTCCTGTTCGTCCGTGCGGATGTTCACGAGGGTGCCGTAGAGGTCGAATATCAGGGCTTTTATGCTCATGAGAGCTTCAGCCCCCACGCAAGGCACTCTCTGGCCTCGGTAACGAGCTTCCTCCTATGCTCCCGGTCCAGCCAGGAGTTGCGGGCAATCCGAAGCTCGGTCAACGCCATGTAGAAGGGGTTCCTGAGCATTATGCTCTTATAGACCTTGTCCGAATGGCGGAAGCGCTGTGCATACTCGCGCAGGAAATGCCCGATATGCTTCTCCGAGATGTATTTGTTCCCCGTGCGCCACAGGAAGGAGTGTTTCAGTTCGCCGCATACCATCCCGACGTCCATCATCCGGTCGTCCGGCCTCATCCTCTCCAGGTCTATGGCGATGCAGCCCTGGCCCGCCGGGAATATGAAATTTGTGGGAGTTGCGTCGCCGTGCACCAGCACCCGGCGGTCTTCCCTCATGTAATCGCGCTCCATCCACGCGTCTTTCAGCTTTGTCAGTATCTTTTTCAGGTGCTCGTCCACCACCCCTTTTTTGGCAAGCTTAATGAGGATGCGGTCGAAATAGTCCGACGAGCGCGTGGGCGAGGCCGGGAAATCGGAAGCGGTCCTCTTGTGGAACTCGGAGAGGAAGAAAGCGAGGTCGGACAGCCGCGTCTTCAGTCTATCATGTCTGCCCTCGAAAGCGGCCCTCCTGATGTAATGGTCCAGGTCCTGTCCCTCGACATATTCCTCCATGAGACCAAGCCCCAGGCTCTTCTCGCTTGCCAGCGGGCGCACGACGCGGTTCGGCAAGCCCACAAGGCCCAGCGCCCTCGCCTTGCGCAGGTTATGGTACTCGCCGATTAACTTCGGCCCCTTCGTATCAGCCGGAGTATAGAACTTGCCGATCAGGCTTACGCGGGAAGCGCTTTCCTGGTAGCGGTACACGAGGTTGGAGCCGAAAAGGCGGCTGACATGGAAGGTGGGGTTTTTCACCTCCAGCTTCACCTTCGGCATCACGTCCTTCACCATGTACGAATAAAGCGGGTCCGCCGTCTCAAGCGTCCCCAAGTATGCGGAACTCATAGATTTTTCTTCCAGTTGGAATACATCCCGAATTCCGTCTCGAAGTTCGGCGTGAAGACGCCCTTTCCGAGGCTGGAATTTATTTCTTCAAGTGTCCAGAACCTTATCTCCTCTATCTCTGACGCCTGATGCGTGAACGGCCCGTCATGCGTGGCGAGAAAGCTCCGGATGTTCTCCGATTCGATCTCGTTCCGAAGCGGGTAGTCGTAGAGATATTTCAGCTCCGGCGGCTCTATCCCCAGTTCCTCCGCCATCTCGCGGAGCGCCGCCTGCTCGTAGCTCTCGCCCACTCCAAGGTGGCCGCCTACGGAGGTGTCCCATTTGCCGGGCTGTATGTCCTTGTCCTTCTTGCGCAGCTGAAGGAGAAGCTCTCCCTTTTTATTGAAAACCAGCACATGCACCGCGCGGTGGACAAGCGCAGGGTTCCCGTGGCACTCGCTCCGGGGAGCCTTCCCGATTACCTCGCCCTGCTCGTTCACAATTTCGAAATACTCCATCAATCACCCTCAAATTTCTTCATAATTTTCTCCGCATCCAACGTGGCGGACTCGGGGTCGGCGTCAGTCAGGTATGCGGTCCAGTGGCCATGGAGATACTTGTCATCGGGCTTCGGCGTTATTATCGAGAACCCTGCGAGCGTTCGTCCATGCGAGACGTCAGCCGTCAGGTCATTGACGCGCCACTCGATTTCAATCGACTGGCTCTGCTCTTCCGTTATGACATTGACATGCCAGCCTGGCGGCGACGTCGCGCTGCCTTGAGCCAGGCCGCTGTCGAAGCTCCATCCCTTGGGTTCGACCTGAAGCTCAAAAACGCCGTGATGATAGTCGTAACCGATATCAACCGCGGCGATGCGGTGGGGGCCGCTATTAACGACGCGGTACTCGTACCGGGTTGTGCCGTCTTGCTTAGTAGATTGCGTTGCTTTAACCGTGATAGTCGGCGCCTGTTCCGCATGCGCGGCGTATGGACCGGCAAACAGAAATAAGCATATAATTGCAATATGTTTTACTTTCATAGAGCCTTTCCGCTCTCGGCGCTGTTCGCTAGAACTGTAATGAAACCGTCACTAAACTGTAACAAATAAAGGTGTTGATGGCAAATTATGGACGAAGAATTTAAGGGAATGGCAGGTGCCGGAAAGGGGGGTATTTATCTTCCGCCGCCGAATACGGCGAAGATGCCGTTTTTGTAGTAGCAGTCCACGCTTTTAAAGCCGAGACGGCTCAGCATGTCGAGCTGGTTCTGGAGGGTGTCGGGCTTGTTGTCCTGGTTTTCCTTGTACATGTTCACGAAGTTCAGGCGGTCCTCGGACCCCGTCCTGTCAACCCACTCGCGCCATATATCGAGATACCATTTCTCAAGCTCTTCCGAGGGGGAAAGGACGGCGTCTATATTGACGAAGTATCCGCCCGCCTTAAGGCTGTCTCTGATATATGCGTAGAGGTCTTCCTTCTCATCAAACGTCAGGTGGTGTATGGCGAGCGAGGAGAATATGAAATCGAACTCCGGCAGGTCGTGCTTCCCGCCGATGATCTCCTGGAAGGTCGCATTGACGAACTCCACGCGTTTGCCGTGAAGGCCCTCTTTCGCCTTTTTGAGCATGTCCTCCGAGCCGTCGATGAGCATCACGGAGAAGTTTGAGAACTCCTTCATCAGTTCGTGCGCCAGCGTGCCGTCCCCGCAGCCCAGGTCGAGCACGTCCACGTGCTCCCTGTCCGCCAGGAAATGCCCGTAGAAGGACTTAAGAACGCCGATGAGCCTGCCGCGCTCAAGGATTAGACTTTCGGCGTTATTTGCGTAGTGGTCCGAAAATTCCGGGTCCGCCCAGCGGGAGTCCTTATAGCTCACGAGTGCACACTCCTTTGAAGCTGAGGCGGTGGATGGGGCAGGGCCCGTGTTTTTTGAGGGCCTCCAGGTGCGTCATGCAGCCGTAGCCCTTGTGTCCGGCGAAGCCGTACTGGGGATATTCCATGTCGTAGCGGACCATCATGCGGTCGCGGGTGGTCTTTGCGATTATGGACGCGGCGGCGATAGTCGCGCTCCTCGCGTCGCCTTTTATCACCGAGCGCTGGGGGATGTCCAGATCAATGCTCATCGCGTCGAGTAAGATGAAGTCCGGCGGATTTATCAGGTCCTGCACGGCCAGGAGCATCGCTTTTCTCGCGGCCTGCAAGATATTGATTTTGTCTATCTCGCCCGCATCGACTATGCCTACTCCAAAATCGTAAGCCTCGGCGCAGATCAGGGTGCAGAGGGTGTCGCGCTGGCGTTCGGTAAGCTTTTTGGAGTCGTTGACGTCCGGGATTACCTGGCCGGGCTTAAGTATCACGCAGCCCGCGACGACCGGACCGGCCAACGGCCCGCGCCCCGCCTCGTCGCAGCCGGCGATATGGAGGTAGCCCTGCTTCGCCAGGTCCGTCTCAAAAAAATAAAGGGACGGCACAAGGCCCTCCCCGAAATCGAATCCGGACTGCATTTTACTGTACGACATATTACCTGTTTCCGGACAGTTCAAAAGTTTTTGGCGTTACCTTTTTCCAAAAAGGTAACAGGTCTACTTCTTAGCCGCCTTCGGAGCCTTTGGGCGGCTTTCGGAGCCTTCGCGGGCTTTTCGGCTTTCACGGGTTTCTCGGCCTTTTTCTTTGCCGTCGCCGCCGCTTTGCCCGCGCCTTCCGGCTTATACTCTTTCTCTTTTATCCTGGTTGCCTTGCCGGAGAGCTCGCGCAGATAGAAGAGCTTCGCCCTGGCCACCTTGCCGCGCTTGGCGACCTTGATGTCGGCGATGAGCGGGGAGTGGAGGGGTATGATCCTCTCGACGCCTTCGCCGTAGCTGATCTTGCGCACGGTGAAGGTCTCGCGGCTTCCGCCGCCGGTTTTGGCGATGCAGACGCCCTCGAATACCTGAATGCGCTCTTTTTCGCCTTCTTTTACCTTAAGGGAAACCTTCAAGGTGTCCCCGATGGCGAAATCGGGGGTAGTCCTCATGTGTTCTTTTTCTATGGAATCGAGGATATTCATTTCTTCTAAAACCTCCTTATAAAATCTTAAGTTCGTTACTTTTCTTTCACGAGAAAGAAAAGTAACCAAAAGAAAGCGGGGCTGTTAAAACCTAAAAGTTTTTGGCGTTACCTTTTTCCAAAAAGGTAACGGTTTACCGCGAAAAGAGCCGTTCATATTACCGTTCCCCAACCAGCCTGTCAAGTATAATCGCCGCCGCGGAACGAACCGGCAGGTGGTTATACCCCTTCCCGCCCCGGATGGGCGAAACCTGTAGTCGCAGGCGGCGATGAATTCTTCCGTCAGGCCCCAGCCCGTCCCGAAGGCTATGACGCATGGGCCGTTATCTATAATTTCACGCGCGGCGTCGTAACTTATCGTCCCGCCCGGCCCCTCGCCTTCACGCGCCGCCGTTGCGATCACTTTCGGGACAACGCCCGTTTTGCCCTTTATTTCCGCAAGCGCGTCGGACAAATCCGGCACGACCTCTATCATCTGCAGGGCCTCGCCCCGGTTGGGGTTGTAACCCGCGCCGAAACCCTGCGTCCAGTGCCGGATTATCTTACCGGCCAGTTCCCTCTGCGCGGGCATCGGGTTTACTATGTAATATCCGGCCAGCCCGTATGTCTTCGCGACCCGCGCCATGTCGTGCAGGTCGAGGTTCGTTATCGCGGTTGACACTATCTCGCCGTTTTTGTTCCGGACGGGGTAGTGGAGCAGTGCAATGTATAAGTTCACAGTTTATGTTGTCATTCCCGCAGGGGTATGACAAATTATTTCTCTTGAGTTAATTTTTCTTTTTCCAATTCCGCTAACAGTTTTTTATCTTCCGGCGTCAGCGTCACCTTTTGAAGGAGGTCGGGCCTTTTCTCCATCGTGGCCCGGAGCGCCTCTTTGCGCCGCCAGCGGCGTATCTCGGCGTGGTTCCCGGAGAGCAGCACGTCAGGCACTTGCAGACCCCGATACTCCGCCGGGCGCGTATAGTGCGGGTAGTCCAGAAGGCCGTCGTAAAACGAATCGAGCCCCGCGGACTCCTCGTCCCCAAGCACCCCCGGGATTAACCTTGCCGTGGCCTCTATGACCGCGGCGGCGGCAATCTCTCCGCCGGAGAGGACGAAATCGCCTAAAGACAATTCCTCGTCCGCCAGCGACCGGACCCGCTCGTCAATCCCTTCGTAGCGCCCGCATATGAATATGAGCTTCCGCGTCTCTTTTGAAAGCTCCAGCGCCTTTTCGTGGTTGAACGCCGGCCCCTGGGGCGACATCAATATAACGCGCGCCTCCGCCCCCTGCTGCGCCGCCTCCACCGCCTCGAACACGGGTTCCGGCTTCATCACCATACCCGGCCCCCCGCCGAACGGGGCGTCGTCCGCCGTCTTGTGCCTATCCTTGGTGAAATCGCGGATGTCGGTTACTTTTATTTTTATAAGGCCCTTTTCCGCCGCGCGCTTTAATATGCTGTCGCCGACCGCGGCTTCCACTATCTTGGGGAAAAGGGTAAGGACCTCGCAATTCATTCGGGGATGTAGCCCTTCATCGGGCGAAGTTTAATCTTCCCGCCTTTAACGTCTATTTCTTCCACCGTTTCGTCGGTAACGGGTATCAGGAACTCCTCGCCCCTGGTCCCCTTGCCGCCCGGCCCGGTTACGACGTAGACGTCTTTTTCGCCCGCATCTATTATATCGCTGACTTTTCCCAGCAACCTTCCGCGGCTGGTATAGACCTCGAGGCCCAGTACCTGGAACTGGTAATACTCGCCTTCGGGAAGAGGCGGCACGTCCGATTCCGGGACGAACAGCTCTTTGCCCCGGAAACCTTCCGCCTTCTCGATGGAGTCTATTCCATCGAAAAATACGGCGATGTCACGGCCGCTTGCCCTGCTGGCCCTGACCGTGAGCGGCAGCGCCTTCTCCGCCAGCCCCCCCGCCCAGACAGTTGCCCCTTCGGCGTAGCGGTCCGGGTTATCCGTGAGGGGCTTTATCTTAAGCTCCCCCTTCAGCCCGATAGTCTTCAGTACGATACCGACCAGGACCCGAGTTTCTATTCCAGTATCTCCAGGACGCACCTTTTTCCAATTTTCGTACCCGCGGCGTTGAGGATGGTGCGCATGGCGCGGGCCGTCTTGCCCTCCTTGCCTATCACCTTCCCCAGGTCCGTCTGGGCGACCCTCAGCTCGATTACGGTGGTTTTCTCTCCCTCGACCTCTGCGACGCTGACTTGCTCCGGGTTATCGACCAGAGCCTTCGCGATGATCTCGATTAAGTCCTTCATAATCCCACCTCCGCTGGTAGTGGCCGTGTCGTCAGATCGCAGTCCTTTTTCTTTAAGAGGCCTTGGGAGTATCTTCGGTCTTCAGGATTCCGGATTGCTTTATGAGCGATTTCGCCGTATCCGAAGGAGTCGCGCCTTTAGCAAGCCACGATACGATCTTCTCACGGTCGAGCTCGATTAAGGCCGGCTTGACCAGCGGATCGTACGTGCCGAGTATTTCCAGGAAGCGCCCGTCGCGCGGAGCCCGCGAGTCCGCGGCCACCATCCTGTAAAACGGCGCCTTATGAGTCCCTTTACGCGTAAGTCTAATTCTTACCGCCATCCAAATCACCTCCTGAGTTAAAAATACTACCCGAACATCCCCTTGCCAATACGGAGTTTTCCGCCGGGGCGGGAGAACATCTTCATCATCTTGCGGGTCTCCGCGAACTGCTTTAATAGCCGGTTCACTTCCTGCACCTGCGTCCCGCTTCCCTTTGCTATGCGTTTACGCCTGTTGCCGTTTATAATATTCGCGTTCCGGCGCTCTTTCGCCGTCATGGAGTTTATTATGCCGACTATGCGGTCCACCTCGCGGTCGTCCACGTTAGCCATCGCGCCTTTGAACTTGCCCATGCCGGGTATCATCCCCAGCAGCTGGTCGAGCGGCCCAAGCTTCTTTACCTGCATCAGCTGTACCCGGAAGTCCTCAAGCGTGAAATCACCCTGGCGGAGCTTCGATTCCAGGTCCTTGGCTTCCTCTACGGTTACTTCCTGCTGCGCCTTTTCAATGAGCGAGAGGACGTCTCCCATCCCGAGTATCCGGGAGGCCACCCTGTCCGGGTGGAACGGCTCCAGGGCGTCGAGCTTCTCGCCCATGCCTACGAACTTTATGGGCCGCCCGGTAACCGCGCGAATAGAGAGGGCCGCGCCGCCTCTGGCGTCGCCGTCCATCTTAGTCAGGATAACGCCCGTAAGCGAGAGCTTTTCGTCGAAGGCGGACGCCGCCTTAACCGCGTCCTGGCCGGTCATGGAGTCCGCGACGAACAGGACTTCGTCCGGGACTACCTCCGCCTTTACGCGGATTAACTGGTCCATCAGGGCTTCGTCTATATGCAGACGCCCGGCGGTATCCATTATTACCACGCCGAACGCGCCGCGCCTGGCCCTTTCAAGCCCCCGCTTGCAGACTGCTACCGGGTCCTCGCCCGGCTGGGACTCCTCGACTTCCACGCTGAGCTGGCGGCCAAGGGTGACCAGCTGGTCGATAGCCGCCGGCCTCTGGGTATCCGCCGCTACGAGCAGGGTTTTTCGGCCGTCCTTCTTGAACATCCGCGCGAGCTTGCCGGTGGTGGTGGTCTTGCCGGAGCCCTGAAGGCCCACCATCATCACCACCGTCGGCCTGTTCGGGACGAGCTGTATGCGGGTAACCGTCTCGCCCATCATCGTGACCAGCTCGTCGTAAACTATCTTTACGACCTGCTGGCCGGGGGAGAGGCTATCCAGCACACCCGCGCCAACCGCCTTCACGCGGACGGACTCGACGAACTCCTTGACAACCTTGAAATTAACGTCCGCTTCGAGCAGGGCCATCCGTACTTCGCGGAGCGCTTCCGATACGTCCGCCTCGGTCAGGAACCCCCTGCCCTTCAGCTTTTTAAATACATTTTCGAGTTTTTCGGAAAGACTCTCAAACATCCGTAATCACCTGAACTTAAGTATTATATCACTCTTGCGCACACGCCGCAAAAGGGCGCACGTAAGCCCTTTGCCCCGGATCACGGGAAAAATGGATTTTATTAGAGGACGGGGGAAAAGTCAAGCTGCTTTTTTTATTCTTGACTGGGGGCCCTCATATGGGGCAACATCAAATTAGCATGAAATCGTCCCAAAATCCAATCAATATGTTTAAATCCGGCATTACAAAAAGAATCACCGAAGTCCCCTTAAGTCTCTTCGGACGCACGGCCTTCCGCTCCCTTTACAGGAACAAGATGCGAAGCTCGCTGTCTGCAATCGGGATTGCCGTCGGCATCGCCGCGGTAGTCTGCGTGGTCGCCATCGGCTCGGCCGGCTCGCAGCAGGCCGAACAGCAGCTCCAGAACCTGGGAGATAACCTCGTATGGATCGAGGCAGGCTCCCGGAACGTGAACGGGGTGCGCTCCGGCAGTCACGGGATGACTTCCCTTAACATGGAAGACGTGGAGGCGATCAGCAGCCAGATACCGCTTATCAAAAGCGTTTCCCCGAACGCGGACGGGACCGTGGGCATTATCGCGGGAGACAAGAACTGGACGACGCATTACAGAGGCGTCACCCCGGAATACTTCGATATCAAGCGTTGGCCGGTTGCGGAAGGTGCGCCGTTCACGGACTCGGACGTCCTGCATAGCGCCAATGTCGTCCTGCTCGGGCAAACGGCGCGTGAACAGCTTTTCGGAGCGGACGACCCGGTCGGACGGCATGTCCGGATAAATCAGATGTTATTCACGGTAGTCGGCGTGCTGTCCGTGAAGGGCCAGACAACCACCGGGCAGGACCAGGACGACGCCATCATCATGCCCTATACCACGGTGCTTAAGGAAACTTCGGGGCCAGGGTTTCACATGGCTGGACGACATCTTTTGTTCGGCGGTCTCGCGGGATGACGCCGAACCGGCGATTGACCGGATAACCGCCCTGCTTCGCCAGCGGCATCACATCCAGCCCGGCCAGCCGGACGATTTCAACATCCGTCATCCGGACGAGACGATAAAGGCCCTGCTTGCCGCCAAGCAGACTCTTGAGATGTTTCTTATAAGTGTCGCCTCGATTGCGCTTCTTGTCGGCGGGATCGGCATCATGAACGTGATGCTCGCGTCGGTTGCCGAGCGGACGAGGGAAATCGGCATACGCCTCTCCGTCGGGGCCACGACACGCGATATTCAGATTCAGTTCCTGGCGGAGGCGGTCATGCTGGGCCTGTTCGGCGGCCTGGTCGGAGTACTGGCGGGAGTCGCGGGCTCTTTCATCTTGGGGTACGTCTTCGGATGGTCCATGTCCATCCCCACGGAAGCCCTGATAGTCGCGCCGCTATTCGCAATCGGAGTCGGCGTCTCCTCCGGCTTCTACCCCGCCTGGAAGGCGTCCCAGCTCGACCCGATTACCGCCTTGCGGCTGGAGTGAGTGAAGCGTAGGGCGCGAACGCAGGGGCATGATTAATGCGGTTCAAAGGGGGCCTTTGGCGTGCTATAATGGGGCTAACCGTTCAAGGTCGCTTTCTTTCCTTGACTTCATACCACTTTTGATATATTTTTTAAAAGGGGTCTAAGTGGATCCGAATATTACAACCCTGAAGTTTATGCCTTCGGCTCTCGAAGATTTGCAATTAATTAGAGAAAAAACAAGTTCCAGTAAGAAAGAGAGAGCGGAGAACATAGGACTACATAACGAAATTGTTTACAGGTGTACGCTGCTTCGGACAAACCCGTTTCCCAAAGAATCTGTGACCTGTTGTATGTTTTCAGAAAGAGAATTACGATATTCATAAGATAAAATATGCAACCATGGGGGCGTATAGAGCACTTTACGCCGTAGATGAAGGGAAAAATAGAATCGTCATTTTGGGGATTATGCATAGGTCGGTAAATTATAAGGGGAAGTACATGGTTCGTATCAAAGACGACTACATAGCTTATTATGGTGGTGCCAATGCTATTAGATAGCGTTTCTTCAAAAGAAAAACTACAAATCGCTTGGGGAAAAAATACGGCCGAAATCGGACGCGTCGTAAGATTTACTACATCTGTTTCATCCGTTGCGTCTACAGCGGTTGAAGCCTATGCCGGTGTCGAAAATAAATTAGCGAAAAATTATAGAGAAATGCCTTCCTGCTATCATTATGCATTAACTCGCAACACAATAACTGTACATTGCGGACTTGAGGTTGATGACAAAAAACGGGATGAGGCTCTTGGCCTCGTTGATATAGAAGACATCGTCAAAGAGATTACATCCACTTCCGAAGGTACGCGTCTATGGGAAGAAGCTAAGGCGAAAGTCAATGCTGAACTCTGGCAAGACGTTCTGAATGGAACTCTGGGCAGGGTAAAGTATTTTAGGATGATAAAAGGATTTACGCAGAAGGAATTGGCCGATAAGGTTGGCATGAAGCAACCCGATATATCAAGAATGGAACGACCGGGCTATAGAGGATCTCCTGCAACTTATAAAAAACTCGCATTAATCTTGCGAATTGAATATAAGGGCCTTATGCCATGAGAGAGTCAAAGACAGTTTTTTCATTAATTGATTGGTTCTTCTGCGATGATATGCGAGAAGAAGTTAATAGCAAAGTGTCTTATATGGGTGTTTATGAAAGTAGTATGTTATACCAAGATGAACAAGCAACGCTCCGAAAGGAATCATTTGTAGAGAATTCGAAGTAAAGAAAGGGCTGCGGATAAGGTTTATCTAAAGATTACGCAAGCCGACGACCTTTTATTGGCTGGCCCTATAGAAGTAAAATTAGCTCCCGAACCACCGGGAAAACCGAATAAATATAAACTACACATAGGGCTGTCCCTATGGTATACAGAAAACAGGCCTACATAGTACAGATCTTGATGGAAAAGAATATAATGAAATGGAGAACCGATATGGTAATGCAAAAAAATAAATAGAAAAAGGGCCATCACGGAATCCGCCTACTCAAACACCCGCACCTCACGCAGGTGGAATGGCCGGATAAGATGGGCGACATGCCACTCTACGAAACGGGAGACTTGTCTCGGTCAGTCATCACCGACTCAAGATAGGCCTAGATCGCATCCAGATATCCAAGGCATCCTCTCGGTCCCCTAGACCAGCAGCGGGCTGGCTGGGGACCATACGGAATAGCCTCTCAGTCTCGAAGGTAGACTTGTACCTCATGAACACCTCCTAATATCTATGGATGTCAGATATGAAAAAGCATAAAACGTCCGGTAGGTTATGCGAGAAAATTAGCAGTTCCTGCTAGATCTCCTGCAACTAGCGCCAAGCCATCATTCTTTAGCTAATCCCGAAACAATACTAGAAATATATCTCAAAAAAAAAAAAAAAAAAAAAAAAAAAAAAAAAAAAAAAAAAAAAAAAAAAAAAAAAAAAAAAAAAAAAAAAAAAAAAAAAAAAAAAAAAAAAAAAAAAAAAAAAAAAAAAAAAAAAAAAAAAAAAAAAAAAAAAAAAAAAAAAAAAAAAAAAAAAAAAAAAAAAAAAAAAAAAAAAAAAAAAAAAAAAAAAAAAAAAAAAAAAAAAAAAAAAAAAAAAAAAAAAAAAAAAAAAAAAAAAAAAAAAAAAAAAAAAAAAAAAAAAAAAAAAAAAAAAAAAAAAAAAAAAAAAAAAAAAAAAAAAAAAAAAAAAAAAAAAAAAAAAAAAAAAAAAAAAAAAAAAAAAAAAAAAAAAAAAAAAAAAAAAAAAAAAAAAAAAAAAAAAAAAAAAAAAAAAAAAAAAAAAAAAAAAAAAAAAAAAAAAAAAAAAAAAAAAAAAAAAAAAAAAAAAAAAAAAAAAAAAAAAAAAAAAAAAAAAAAAAAAAAAAAAAAAAAAAAAAAAAAAAAAAAAAAAAAAAAAAAAAAAAAAAAAAAAAAAAAAAAAAAAAAAAAAAAAAAAAAAAAAAAAAAAAAAAAAAAAAAAAAAAAAAAAAAAAAAAAAAAAGGGGGGGGGGGGGGGGGTATTTCACCATCAAGATCTTAATTTAAGGAACCTTGCGGCTACCCAGGCCGTTGCATAGACCCCGCCCAGGAGGACGACATCCGTCGGGCCGACCGGATAGTCGTACTGATATGCGATCCAGAAACCGAAGAACGCCGCCGCGCCGCCGATCAGCGATGCCAATATCGTGAACTGGCGCATATTGCGCGCGAACAGGTGCGCCGTCAGCGCCGGGATAAGCAAGAACCCGAACGCGATAAGCGGGCCGACGCTGAGCACCGCCATCGAGACGGTCAGGCCGATTAAAACATAGAGCAGCGCATCCCAGAAAATGACGTTCTTGCCAAGGATAATCGCCATCTCCCGGTCGAAAGATACTAGCAGTATCTCCTTGTGAAAAAATCCCAGCACCGCGAGCACAAGCATAAGCGTCGCCGCCGTCAGCACAAGGTCGGAGTTGGATATGGTGATGACCTCCCCTTTAAGCATATCGAGCCAGCCGATCTCGCCATACGGATTTTTTGACAGTATCAGGATACTGAGCGCGGCGGACACTACATAAGCGGTGCCGAGACGGCCTTCGGGTGCCCGCGCCCGCGCCTTTCCAGAAAAGCCAGCACCAAAATCGCAACCAGTGAGAAAGTGATCGAGCCCAGGAAAGCAAGTTCATGTGCGCTATCCGATGCCTTGACCGGACAGCTTGAACCCAAGCCACAAAGGAAGCGAAAGCGCGATAGCAACGCCTGTCGAGGAAATCTGGGGCAGCGCCACGCCCATGAACACAAGCCGGCGCACCACGAGGAATACGCCGACGAGCGGGCAGATTAATCCGACGAGCACGCTCGTGTAAATCGAATTGCGCAGTAGAAAATCGGGCGAGAGTATCTGATGCAGTGTTTCCATATCAGTCGTTCCCCACTTCAAAAATCTCGGCCATCCGCTCAGGCTTAAGCAGTTCGTCCGCGGTGCCATAGAGGACCTTGCCCTCGTGAAGCCAGATGACTTGCTCGGCATGGCGTCGCACCGCCGCGAAATCGTGCGTGACGAGCAGGACGGTGATATTTTTTTCCTTGCGGATCTGCGAGATGAAGTCCATCACGGCATGTGTCGCCGCATGGTCTATACCCGCGGTAGGCTCGTCCAGCACCAGGACATCCGGACGCGTGGCCAGGGCGCGGGCTATAAGGATGCGCTGCTTCTGGCCGCCGGAGAGTTCGGTAAATTTCTCGCGGGCAAATTCCTCAGCGCCCGCCGCGCGGAGACATTCAGTTGTGAAGTCGCGCTCGGCCGGGGGGATAAACCGCCCCGGCCGCACACGCCCATATGTGCCCATGACAGCGACATCAAAGCCAGTGAGGAGATATATCGGGTCGAAGTGAACGGATTGGGGCACATAACCGAACACGATCGGCGCATCCGATGAAGCGGTAACGATGCGGCCCGTGACCTGTCGGTATCAGGCCAAGCAGCGTCTTAAGCAGTGTGGATTTCCCTGAGCCGTTCGCGCCGAGGATTGCAATGAAGCCGCCGCGGGCGATGGAGAACGAAATCCCGGACAGCACGGCCTGGCCTCCGTAGCCGATGCTCAGGTTATCGAGAGTAATGAGCGCTTCATCCATATTTATTTCTTCGCCTTTGCGGCGGCGACCATGGTATGGACGATGTAGTCCATCATCTTGATGTACGTTTCCGTATCGGCACGCCGCCCGGCATTATGGGCAGAGTTATCATCGTCGCCCCGGCCTGCCTGGCGATGAGTGTTGGCACCTTTTCCGGGAACTGCGGCTCGCGCACGACGACAGGCACGTGCTGGGCCTTCATGGAACTGATCAAGTCCTCGATATGGCGCGGCGTCGGGTCGATGCCGGGCCTCAGTTCAATCGTGCCGAAGTAGTCCAGGCCGAAGCGTTTCGCGAAATACGGCCAGTGCTCATGATAGGACACGAACTTCGTACCCCTGATCGGTTTGACTTCCTTCTCCCACTCGGCTATTTTTGCGTTCAGCTTCGCGAGGTACGCGTCGCGGTTTTTGGTGAACTCCGCTTTATGCTGCGGCGCGAAATCCACCAGGGCGTTATAGATGTTCTGGAGCGCGGTCTTCGCCAGCACCGGGTCGAGCATGTAGTGCGGGTTGCCGTATGGGTGCACGTCGCCCGCGGCATGCCCGGTCGATGTCGGCACGTCCATCGGGACGATGCCCTTCGAGCAGTCCACGTAGCCGGACCTGCCTACCAGGATGCGCGGGTTCTTGCTGGCTTCAATGAGCGCGGGCAGGAAGGCATGTTCGCAGTCAAACCCGACCAGCATCAAAAGGTCGGCCCGGTTCATCAAGGGGCACGAAACTCGGTTTCATCGGGACGCCGTGCGTGTCTTCCACGCCGGTGGCAAGGCTGTGAACATCCACCAGGTCCCCGCCCACATTGCGCGTAAGGTCGGCCAGGTCTGTCAGCGTCGTCACGACGCGGATTTTTGCCGCGTACGCGGGCATCGCTCCCATGCATAGGAACCCGGCCAGAAGCATGACCGGGAGCAGACGGAACAATTTATAATTCATAGAGACTTCTCCTTTTTCCTTTTTAGCGCTGCTGCCAGCCGTGAGAGTGCGAGCCGATTATCCATGCCCACTGAAGATAGACGGCATGGTCGGGGCGCAGGCCGGACTCGGCGTTGTGGTCGGTGTACGTGTACTGAAGGCGCAGCTGGTTCCAATGGCTTGTGGCCCAGGTGATATACGGGGAGTACGCGGAGGTTTTGTCATGCTTGTCCACCATGTTCTCCACCCATTCGTACAGGAACCCCGCCGACCACTCCCGGCTCCATTTATATGTGGCATACGAGTACAGGCCCGTGGAGCCGACATTCTTTGTTGATAGGACCGGGCCGCCTGAAGGGCCTACGTCGTATCGGTTGTCGCTGTATAGCACCTCCGTGCCCCAGACGAGGCTTTGGAACTGGTTGTTCCGGAGGGGCTTATAGTTGACTGTCAAATCCGCGCCATACAGGCGCCGCTCGCGTTCGGTAAACGTGTTGCCGCCTACCGTGGGGAACGGCGGGTTGACGCCGCCCGGTGAGGCCCATTGTCCGTTCGTCTCCGGGTTCCACAGGGCTGAGATTCCGGGTTCAAACGAAATATCGGGTGTGACATCGAAATCGGATGACAGGCGTCCGAAATAGTTCCAGCCGTCCAGGTGCCGGAATTCGCCGACATCGTTCGGCGGGTTGTCGCCTCCGAACTGGTTGCCGGCTCCCACCGTGAGGCTGACGTACTGCTCAAGCGGCAACAGCCAGTTGACCTGCGCCCCGTCCGTCCTCGACTCGCCCCCGATGTACTCGGCGAGTACGAGCGGACGGTTGACGAAGGGCAGTTCGTGGTCGTGGATATATCCCAGGCGTCCGAACTCGCCGAAGAACCGGCCAGCCTTCAAGCGTCAGGTTGTATGGAAGCGTTTCCGTCTGAAGCGCCGCCTCTTCGATGCCAAAAGTCGATTCGCCGGTGGCGGCGTCGGCGGTGGCGTTGGCCACCACATAGGCGCTCGCGAACGGGTCAACGGACCCGGCCACGTTCAGTTCCACCGAACGCTGGAATGCGTCCCATCCGCCGGGCCGGTCGCTGCCCGTCTGCGAGGAAGGCCTGTTGCGGTAAGAGAAGACTGTCTCGCCCACCAGCCCGATGGACGGGTTGAACTCGCTCGGCAGGACCTTCCTCTGCGCCTCGGCTATATCGTCCACCTTATCGCTCAACTCCTTCACCTGCTCCTTAATTGACCCGGCCGCCTCCGGCGCATTTGCCTCCGGGGCCTCCGTTGCCGGAGAAGACTCAGGCGCAGCCGCTACGGGCGCTTCGGTTGCCGGCGTGGACATGAGAGTATTCGCTACCGGTATCGCCGCAGGCGCATTTTTCATAGCGGACAGCTCTTCCTTAAGTTCGTTAATGACTTTCTGCTGCTCCTGTATCTGTTCCTGCTGCCCTTTTAAAGTATCCTCCATCGCCTTCAGCCTTGAATCAATATCGTCCGCATACGCGAGACTGCTGAAAGCGAATGAGAAAATAAAAAGAGCAAGCAGGGTTGTCCTTAGCCTCATAAGGCCTCCTTTAAAAGGAAATAAGGTAAGTTCAAACCTGGATTATAATTTTCGGGAATACTTGGACGGAGGTTAAGCTGGAGGCGGTCTTATCTCTGACGGGGTTATCTGCCTGACGGGAAAATTGAAGTTGGATTGAAGGATTACATAATCAATTGCCGCAAACTTTGGGGCGAAGTCTATATTCTCAAAAACTATGTCCGGCGATTTTGAATGGTGCAGGACTATGCATTTGGGGCAGTCGTCATGGTCGCATCCGTCGTCATGGAAGTGGCCGACCGCGACCATCGTGGAGACGAAGAATATAGCGGCTAATAGTAAAAATACCCTTTTTCGCATTTAGAAACTCTGCCACAATATCAGCCTGATTGTCAAACAAAACCGGCTTAATGGCCTGTTCGGCGGCCTGGTCGGAGTCCTGGCAGGGGTTACGGGCTCTTTCATTTTGGGGTACGTCTTCGGATGGGCCATGTCCATCCCCCCGGAAGCCCTGATAGTCGCGCCGCTATTCGCAATCGGAGTCGGCGTCTCCTCCGGCTTCTACCCCGCCTGGAAGGCGTCCCAGCTCGACCCGATTACCGCGTTAAGGCTGGAGTGAAGATTTAAGGTAATGTAGCTAATTTATCAAAGCCCAAGAATACCTTAGGATGAATAGTTGTAAAGTTCCATCGAGGCACCTCTAACTGTCTTTTCTGAAAAGCGTCTAATAGCGGAATAAAATCTTCTTTCTTTCCAATCTCAAATATTACCTTAATTTTATTAAAATATTTTATTGATTGAGCTCTTGCGAAAATTTCAAAAGCATACGTCTGATACCCTATATATAAAAGTGTTTCGGGCCACCACCCTTGATATGTGGCTTTATTTAAAGCATCTAAGCTATCTTTAATAAATAAAACAAAATCTGCTTGCATTAAATTCTGAAAAGACATTCCAGATGAGGCGGAACGTTGTTTTAAAAGTGCCGCTCGAAGTGATACTAGTTTTGAATTAAATCTTTCATTCCTTCTTTGCAATGAGCGTAACGGGTTTCTAAAAAGACCGAATGGTTCCATTCTGTTTCTTCCCCGCTCAGAATATTTATAAGATAAAAATTTCTCAAAAGATAAGATACTGCTTCGTAGCACTCATATTTAATAAGACAAGCAATACAATATAAAAAAAGCTCTTCAATAATAAATTTAAAATTGTCGAAGTCCCATTCACTATAACTCATCACCTCCTCTGGTCGGCCTAAATAAGGTATCAGTCTCTCAAAGAAACGGTGTAATTGCATTTGGCTATCTTCTGTATTGCGATATTGGGCAATTGCTTGAAATAATTCTATTGCTTCATTTCTGAAAGGTAAAAAATTTTCTATGCTTTCAATGACCCTGTCGTCAAATTCCCCTTCTCTGGAAGTGATTCTGAAAGATTCTAAATTCTGAGCGAACGTTTCAAAGTATTCTGTTAAAGCACCTTTTGCATATTCCTTGTTATTTTTTATCGCATCTAACGCTCTTCTAAATTTCGCATTTGTATGAAGTGAGGTAGCAGTAGTGTCCGATAGAAAAGAGGGCATTTTCCCTAGTTCAGGTTTAACGTAAAGCGGTTTATCGTATATCCATCTAAGTAGTTGTTCAAAATTGTTTGAATAATTATCCGTATCACTTAAATCAATATAAATTCTTCCCTTATAGTAAGTAGGCACATATGGTTTTCCATCTTCATCTTTTTCAGTTACTATGGCAACGAATTTATTCTGGTCTTGATTTTCATACACTTCGCGGGAAATTATTTGTGTTTCAGTTCCAACACCGCCACTTCGACCATCTGCTTTATCCGCATATACACGGTCACAGATTATGGCAACTTTTTTGATTTCAGGATCAGTTACCATTTTTTCCATAAAAGCATAGGCATCTTGCCCTTCTTTTAAATCCCATTTATCAAGAATTACGTCAACACCTTCTTCTCTTAATGTAGTTGCCAAATCAATGACTTTTTTCTCATGTTCAATTGAACTCCAACTGTAAGATATAAATAACTTCGGATTGCCGTCGCTCATGTTTGACCTCCTTCGGGCATTTACTCATAATCAAAATTCATAGTCAATGAAAATTACTGCATCACTCCGCTCTTAATAGCTCTTCCTGCTCCGCGCGCCAAATCATCATTTCTTAATGCCAATCCATATATAAATGACTTATTCGACGAATTTTATCACGCATCAAAAAACGGCCATTTTTGCCGTTTACGATGCTATATTGGGGGTAAAAGAGGGGTTTTTGAGACACGGATTTTAAATGGGGCGTGAGAAGGATTAAACCTTATTTTACAATGAGTTACATCGCAAATTTGCCCATTTTCGGGCGGCGGAAAAATCAGCAGGCCACCCTTGCAACTTATTGGAATCTAAGGACTTTTTTTCGCGGTTTCGCCGGATTTCCCTATCCCTGCATCATATAATAAGCGACTATTTATATTGGAGGGGCGCGCCAAAAAATTTTATTCCGCCCGTATCCCCTTCACCTGGTCCTTGAACTGCTTTATCGTCTTTTTATAATCACTTGTCCCGAAAACCGCGCTCCCGGCGACAAGGATGTCCGCGCCGGATTCGGCCACTTCCTTTGCGTTTCCTATCTTTATCCCGCCGTCCACTTCCAGGACCACGTCCATGCCCCGCATGTCTATCTCCACCCTCGCGCCGGATATTTTCTCCATGCAGTTCGGGATGAACTCCTGCCCGCCGAAGCCCGGATTTACGGACATTATAAGCAATAAATCCATGTACTCCCATACCCAGTCCAGGTCGCAAAGCGGAGTCGAAGGATTGAGCGCAACCCCGGCCTTCACCCCCTGCTCGCGTATCAGGGCAAGCGTGCGGTTTAAGTGTACGGACGCCTCCGAGTGGACAGTCAGGTAATCCGCCCCAGCATGCGCGAATTCATGAATGAATCTCTCCGGTTCCACTATCATCAGGTGCACGTCTATCGGCAGCGAAGTCGCCTTCCTTACCGCCTGTACGACCTTCGGCCCGATGGTAATATTCGGCACGAAACGCCCGTCCATGACGTCCACATGTATGATGTCGGCGCCCGCCTTCTCTACCGCTTTTATCTCCTCCTCCAGCCTGCCGAAATCCGACGACAGTATGGACGGCGCAATACTTACCATCTCATTCCCTCCCATGATTTAAAACGTTAATGACCCATCGGGTTTATAACATGTTTTAACGGTTGCTGCTCCGGCTTATCCTGCTTCGGCGGCTGTTTTTTAGCCTGCTGGGAAAACGGCGAAATGTCCTGCTTCGGGGGAGCCGGTTCCCCAAGCGCAACGATAACCTGCCCGTTCGCGGGAAGCTGATATCCGGCCTTCGGCCCCTGGGTTGCGATAACACCGCCCCTTCCCGAATACAATATTTTGCCGCCCAGCGGCCTTACCGCGTCACCGGCCTGCGGGAGAGTCATGCCCTTCAGGTCCGGCGTAACGTACCTGGTCCCTTTGCCGCCCGCGCTCACAAGTATGTCCACCTCGGAGCCCTTCTGCAGCACGGTACCCTGCGCGGGAGCCTGAAGTATTACCGTCTCCGCGGGCGACGGCGAGTTCACCCGCGCCACCTCTCCCAGTTCGAGTCCAGCCGACTTAAGCGTAACCTGAGCGAGCCGGAACACCTTGTCCGTCACCGGGGGCACGGCCACCTCTTCCGAGCCCAGGCTCACGACGACCATGACGTTCCTGCCGCCCTTTACGCGCTCGCCGGGCGCGGGGCTCTGGCCGATGATATAGTTCTCGGGCACCGTGGGGTGGTGCTCCTGCCGCTCCACTTTTATGTCCAGGCCGGAGTTCCTTATCTGGTTTATCGCGGCTGTCAGTTCCTTGCCGCGCACGTCCGGGACCGTGATGGTATGGCCCCAGGTAAATGCGTTCATGGTTATGACCGCCGAGGCCATCGCCAGGCCGATAAACACCAGGACGATAAGGAGAATCTGAAAGAATTTTTTAACCGTTACCGGCATACCATCCTTGCCATGAAGAACCCGTCCGTCCCGTGCAGATGCGGGAACGTCCGGATAAATTTATTGTTCACAAGTACGCGCGCCGCCTCCGGCAAAAGCGGCAGCGGGTCGTCAAGTTCAAACTCCGGATGGAGAGAGAGGAATTTTTCCACGACGCCTTCGCCTTCCTCCGGCTCCGTCGAGCATACTGAATAAACCAGCGCGCCGCCAGGCGCCACAAGGCCGGAAACATTCTCCAGCATCGAAAGCTGAAGGCGCGCCATGCGCGCTATATCCGCGGGCTTCCTTAAGTACTTTATCTCCGGCCGCCGCCGGATGATGCCGAGTGCGGTGCAGGGCGCGTCCAAAAGGACCCGGTCGAACTTTATTTTAAACGGCAGAGGCCCCGCCGCGTCCGCTGCGACGGGAAGGATATTCCCGATTTTCATGCGCAGACTATTTTCTTTCAGAAGCTTGATTTTGTCAAGGGAGATATCCATGGAAACGATATGCGCCAGGCCGCCGGAGATGGAAAAGAGGTGCGCGCTTTTGCCGCCCGGCGCGGCGCAGGCGTCCAGCACGAACTCGCCCGGCTTCGGGTCTGTAAGAAGCGATACGAGCTGGGCCGCCTCGTCCTGCACTGAGAACAGACCTTCGTCATATCCCGGAAGCTCCGGGACGGGCCCGTGCGAGTTCACGATAAGCGCGTCCGGCGCGTACTTGCCAGGCGCGGTTTCCAGCCCCTCCTTATCGAAAAGCCCGGCGAGCGTGTCCCTGTCCACCCGGGGCCTCTTGCGCCCTGAGGACGAGCGGCGGCCTGCCGTTCCCGGCCTCCATCAGGGCCATCGCGCCATCGAAACCGAACCGCTCTGTCCACCGCTTCACAAGCCACGCAGGATACGAGAACTTCAGGGCCAGGTAGTCGATAGGTTTATTGTCCGGGTCGGGGAATTTTACTCTCCCAGGCTCCCGGAGCATATTCCGGAGCACGGCATTCACGAAGCCGCCCGCACCCTTGCCCCCTCTGCCCGCCGATTTTTTGGCCTGTTTTACCGCCTCGTCCACAGCCGCGCGCGCCGGAATTTTATCAAGGTACAAAAGCTGGTACGCCGCGAGCCGGAGGATATTTTTCAGTTCCGGCTGGACCTTCCGGGGCTCCTTCATATAGAACGAAAGCGAGTGGTCGAGCGAGATAAGGTTCCGTATGACGCCGTAAACAAGCTCGGTCTGAAGGCGCCTGTCCCGGTGGTCGAGGGAATATTTATGGAAAGATTGCTGCAGGAGGACTTCCGCGCGGGACGAGCCAAGCGGGACGGACAGGACGTATAACGCGGCGTCGCGCACGGATACGTTTTTTTCCTCCCCGCCTGAATTCTTACGCATCGACCGGCGGCGCTATGAACATTTCCAGCGCCTCTTTCACGTCCTGCATGTCCACGCGGGTGTTCATGCACGGGCCGAACGGGCGGTCGTTCAGTATCCCGATTACGGGCAGGGGATAGCTGTCCACGATGCCGCTGGTCAGGTCCCTCTCGCAGGCGACCGCGATTATCGCCTTCGGGCGCTTTTCCTTTATTATCCTCCTGGCCAGCGTCCCGCCGGTGGCGACGGAAAGCGCCACCCTGTATTTGTCGGCGACGGCGACCAGGTCTTTTATCTCGCACTTCCCGCAGCCTTTGCACCGGTGGACGTCGCCGGTGATCTTTATATTGCAGTCGTTGATCTGTATGCAATGCGGCAGCAGGATGAGCAGCCTGTCCGGCTTTACCTTTCCCACGTTCGAGCGGACGAGCTGGTTGTTCACGGCGATGAAGGACTGCTGTACTTTATCCCGCGAGATGCCGAGTAACCTGCCGACAATAACCATAAGGGGAAAGAGCACCTTTACCACCACGAACCGGAGGCGCTGGGCGAGGAATATCTCATGGCCCCTGACGAGCGTGAGGATAAGGAGGAAGACGCCGAATGCAATAAACCCGACGACGCCGAAGATAACCGCGGTGAAAACCGCCGGAAGGTACGGATTGATGTTACGAAGCCCTACCTGCGGGATGTACCACAAAAGCCATCCGGCCCCGGCAAGCAGGCCCATGGTTATTATGAGCAGGGTAATGAAAACTCTTTTTTTCGGCTCTTTCATCCCAGAATCTCGCCCGATGCGATTTTATGCCCCGCAAGGTACTCGTGCGCGGCCATCCTGCGTCCGCCTTCCGGCTGAAGCTCCTCAATAATCAGCGCGCCTTCGCCCGCGGCAACAATAATGCCGTTCTTATCGGCAGAAATGACTCCACCCGCGGGGGAGGGCGGCTCTAAAAGCCGGGTGGGCGCTGTTTTGGCCTTCCAGATGTGCAGCATCTTCCCGGTTAGATAAGTATATGCGCCGGGCCATGGATTAAGACCCCGTACCGTCCTCTCGATCTCACGCGCCTGCCTTGCCCAATCTATCCGGCCCATCTCTTTTTTCAGGATCGGCGCGTACGTCGCCTGGGAATTATCCTGGCTGACCGGCTTAAGCATGCCCGCCTCGAACTCGGCAAGCGCTTTCACTATCAGTTCGGCCCCGACCCGGCCGAGCTTCGCGGTCAGCGTCTGCTGCCGTGTCCTCCGGCAGTATCGGCTCCACGGCCGCCGTCAGCACCTGCGCCGGTATCCATGCCTTCGTCCATAAGCATTATGGTGATGCCGGTGTCGGCCTCGCCGTTCACTATCGCCCAGTTAATCGGCGCGGCGCCCCTGTACTTCGGAAGGAGCGATGCGTGTACGTTGAAGTTGCCAAGCCGTGGAATGTCAAGAATTGCCTTGGGGAGTATCTGCCCGAACGCGGCAACTACCAGGGCGTCCGGGCCGGCCTTTCTTATTTCCTCGATTGCCTCCGGCCTCCTGACCCTCTCCGGCTGGAATACGGGGAGGCTTAAGCTTTCAGCAAGACCCTTCACCGGCGGCGGGACCGGCTTTTTGCTTCGGCCTTTGGGCCTGTCCGGCTGGGTAACCACAAGCCGGATTTCATGACCAGCCTTTACCAGGGCTTCGAGGACAGGGACGGCGAACTGCGGCGTCCCCATGAAGACAATTTTCAACCCACCTCCGCCTTGTCTTCTTTTATGTTCTTTTTAATCCTGCGTTTGAAGAGGTCGCGCTTCAGCGGGCTTATCCGGTCTATGAAGAGTATCCCGTCCAGGTGGTCCAGCTCGTGCTGGAATGCTCTGGCCAGGAGTTCCTCGCCCTCGGCCTCGTAGAGTTTTCCGTCCCTGTCCGTCGCCCGGATGCGGACTTTCCCGTAGCGGGTTACGTTGGACTGGAAGTCCGTGACGGAAAGGCACCCTTCCTCTTCGTTCAGTTCCCCTTCTTTAGAGATTACAGCCGGGTTAATCAGGACGAGAAGTGGGTGCGGGTCGTCCCTGGTCGAGACGTCTATCACGGCGAGACGAAGCGATATCCCCACTTGCGGAGCGGCTAATCCCACCCCCGGCGCGGCATACATCGTCTCTATCATGTCGTCTATAAGCTTCTGAATTTCCGGGGTTATCTCCGTCACCGGCTTCGATTTCCGCCGGAGGACGGGGTCCGGATATTTTCTTATTTCAAGGATTGCCAAAACTCATCCTCCTAAACCTTTGGCTACACATACCTTTGTACCATTTTCAGCGCAAAATTTCAAGATAAACTACGCCGCTTCCGCCTCCAGCATACGGCGGAAAACGAGCCTTCCGCCTTCTACGTCGGCCTGTACGGTATCACCCTCCTTGAACTGGCCTTCCAGTATCTTCATGGCGAGCGGGTTCAGTATCTCCCGCTGGATGGTGCGCTTAAGCGGCCTCGCGCCGTATGCCGGGTCGTATCCCAGCGTTACCAGCATCTCCCTCGCCGCCGGGGTCAGGGTTATATTTATCTTCTTCTGGGCAAGGTGCCTCTGGAGCAGCCTTAGCTGAATATCGATTATCCTCTTCAACTGCTCTTCGGTGAGCGGGTGGAATATGATGATGTCGTCGATGCGGTTTAGGAACTCCGGCTTGAAATGATGCCTGAGCGCCTCCGACACGAGCTTTCGCATCTCCTCTTCGTTTTTGGCCTCCTGGATGAACTGGCTCCCGATGTTGGAGGTCATGATGACGACCGTGTTCTTGCAGTCCACCGTCCGCCCGTGCCCGTCGGTCAGCCTGCCGTCTTCCAGCAGTTGCAAAAGGACGTTAAATACCTCCGGATGCGCCTTCTCTATCTCGTCGAACAGTATCACGGAGTATGGCCGTCTGCGCACCGCCTCGGTCAGCTGCCCGCCCTCCTCGAAGCCCACGTACCCCGGAGGCGCGCCGATAAGCCTCGACACGGTATGCTTCTCCTGGTACTCGGACATGTCTATCCGTATCATCGCCTTCTCGTCGTCGAAAAGGAATTCCGCGAGCGCCCGTGCCAGCTCCGTCTTGCCGACTCCGGTGGGGCCAAGGAATATGAACGAGCCAATGGGACGGTCCGGGTCCTGTATTCCCGCCCTCGCCCGGCGCACCGCGTCCGATACCGCGACCACCGCCTCGTCCTGCCCCACGACCCGCTCCTTGAGGCGCTCCTCCATCTTAGTCAGCTTGGCCATCTCGCCTTCCAGCATCTTCGATACCGGCACGCCCGTCCACTTCGAGACTATATCCGCGATGTCCTCCTCATCCACTTCTTCTTTTAGAAGCGAACCCTGGGCCTGCAAGGCGCTAAGGGCCTCGTTCTGCTTCTCAAGCTCACGGTTAAGCTCCACTATCGTCCCGTAACGAAGCTCCGCCGTCCGCCCGAGGTTCCCTTCGCGCTCCGCCCGCTCGGCCTCGCCCCTGGCCTGCTCCAGCTTCTCTTTAAGCTCGCGTATCTTCTTTATGGCCTCTTTCTCGTTTATCCACCGGGCATGTAGCACGGAACGCTTTTCGCCGAGTTCGGCTATATCTTTCTCGATATTTTTCAGCCGCTCCTTCGACGCCGGGTCTTTTTCCTTTTTAACCGCCTGCTCCTCCACCTGGAGCCGCCGTATGGTCCTCTCTAACTCGTCAAGCTCCGTGGGCATCGAATCGATCTCCATCCGGAGCTTGGACGCCGCCTCGTCGATTAAATCGATCGCCTTGTCCGGCAGGAACCTGTCCGTTATGTAGCGGTTGGACAGCGTCGCCGCGGCGATAAGAGCCGAGTCCTTTATACGGACGCCGTGGTGCACCTCGTAGCGTTCCTTCAGGCCGCGCAGTATCGAGATGGTATCCTCGACATTCGGCTCCTGCACCATGACGGGCTGGAAACGCCGCTCCAGTGCCGGGTCCTTCTCGATGTGCTTCCTGTACTCGTCTATGGTGGTCGCGCCCACGCACCGCAGGTCTCCCCTGGCCAGCGCCGGCTTCAGCATGTTCGAGGCGTCAATCGCCCCTTCCGCCGCGCCCGCCCCCACAAGGGTATGCATCTCGTCTATGAACAGGATGACCTTCCCCTGCGACTCCTCCACCGCTTTCAGCACCGCCTTCAGCCGGTCCTCGAACTCGCCCCGGAACTTGGCCCCGGCGATAAGAGACCCCATATCGAGCGCGACGACGCGCTTGTCTTTCAGGCCTTCCGGCACGTCCCCGGCGATTATCCGCTGGGCAAGGCCCTCCACTATGGCCGTCTTGCCGACGCCCGGCTCGCCTATCAGCACCGGGTTGTTCTTCGTCCTGCGGGAGAGCACCTGTATCACCCGGCGGACCTCCTCGTCCCGGCCTATTACAGGGTCCAGCTTGCCCTTCCTTGCGAGGTCGGTCAGGTCGCGCCCGTATTTCGTAAGCGCCTCGTACTTGTCCTCCGGGTTCTGGTCCGTGACCCGCTGGACGCCCCTTATCTCCTTCAGGGCGGAGAGGATCGAATCGCGTCTCGCGCCAGCCGACTTAAGTATCCGGCCCGCCGCGCCGTCGTCTTCCGCCATCGCTAAAAGCAGGTGCTCGGTCGAGACGTACTCGTCTTTTAAGCCCTCCATCTCGCGCGCCGCTTTATCTAAGACCTTGTTCAGCCGGGGCGTGACGTAGACCTGTCCCATCTGGCCCGCGCCAGAGACACTGGGCATCCGCTCCAGCTCCGAGATTACTTCGCCTTCAAGCGCACCCAAGTCCGCGCCGAGTCTCTTAAGTATTGGCGGCACCACGCCTTCCGGCTGTTTCAGAAGGGCCAGAAGCAGATGCTCGACATCCACCTGCTGCTGCCCCCGTCTGCCAGCTTCGTCCTGCGCGGCAAGTACCGCCTCCTGTGCCTTTACTGTAAATTTATCGAGACGCATAAAACCTCCTAAACCTAACCTTTGTTACCTTTTTGTAAAAAGGTAACACCAAAAACTTTTAAACTTACCTCTTTTTCACGTTCATAACTGTCCCCTCCGGCGCCTTCGCCAGAGGATGTTTCATCTCTTCCTCGCGCCGCCTAATCTCCCGCATGAATTCCTCGCGCATATCGTGCATCATGTGGTCCATCTCCTCCTGGAGCTTCTGCATCCTCTCCCGCATGGTCAGTATAACCTCTACTCCGGCAAGGTTCACCCCCATCTCGCGGGTCAGGTTCAGTATCGTCCGGATGCGCTCCACGTCCTCTTCCGAGTACAACCGCACGCCCGCCCCGGTCCGGGACGGCTGGACGAAGCCTTCGCGCTCATAGAGCCTCAGCGTCTGGGGATGGACCCCAAGCATTTCCGAGACGACGCTTATCATGTAAACGGCACTGTGTCTCTTCATCATCATGCCGCTCCTTTACCGCGCCTGAACCCGCTGAAGGTTATGCCGGAACGCGGGTCATGCGGCACATGGCTCATAAAATCCTTGAGCGCGGATTTCGCCTGTTCGTTTAAGTGCGGCGGCACCGCCACCTTCACGCGCACGTACTGGTCGCCCACGCCGGAGCCGCCGAAGTGAGGCACGCCCTTGCCGCGCAGGCGGAACTCCTGGCCGGACTGCGTACCCGGCGGGATGGTCATCGTAACTACTCCGTCTTTCGTCGGCACGTCCACCTTGGCGCCTAAAGCGGCCTCCGAAAAGGTTATAGGTATCTCGCTGTGGAGGTTGTCCCCGCGCCTTTCGAAATAGGGGTGCTTCCGCACCTTCGTGATAATATATAAATCGCCCGGAGGCCCGCCGTTTACGCCGGGCCCGCCCATGCCCTGGAGCCGGACTTTCGAGCCGTTGTCCACACCGGCTGGGATTTTCACGGTAAGCTTGTCCGTCTTCGGGACGTAACCGCTGCCGCCGCAGTTTCCGCATGGGTCTTTAATCTTTTTCGCTCCGCCGCAGCGCGGGCAGGTCCTGTTTACGCCGAACGGCCCGCGTCCCGCCTTTATCTGCCCCGTACCGCCGCAGTCCGGGCAGGTCCTGGGCGTACTTCCAGGCTGCGAACCCGTCCCGCCGCATGCCGTGCACGGGGCCTCGCGCCGGAGGTTCAGTTGGGCGCTGGTCCCGAAGAGGGCGTCCTCCAGGTCCACTTCCATCGTCGTGGTCGAGTCCTGACCCTTCATGGGGCCCATACGCCCGCCGCCGCCGAACAGGCCTGAGAAGATATCCTCGAACCCGCCACCGCCGCCTTGGTAGCCTTCGAAGTCCTCCGGTCTGAACCCGCCGCCTCCGCCGCCGCCGGGCCTGTATTCGTACCTGTATCCTCCCGTCCCGCCTCCCGCGCCGGCACCCGCGCCCGCGGTCTGATCGAAGGCGGCGTGGCCGAAACGGTCGTACAACTCGCGCTTTTTGGTGTCGGAGAGGACGTCGTTTGCCTCGCCTATTTCTTTGAACTTGCGCTCCGCTTCCTTGTCGCCGGGGTTCACGTCCGGGTGGTACTTACGGGCGAGCTTGCGGTACGCCTTCTTTATTTCCTTTTCGTCCGCGGCCTTCGGGACTCCAAGGACCTCGTAGTAATCCCTTTTCTGGGCCATTTTAACGCTCCACCTTCACTTGGACCTTCCTTACCTTGTTCACCTTGGGTATCACAACTTTCAGGAGCCCGTCGTTAAAATTGGCGGATGTCTTTGCCGAATCCACATCGCAGGGCATGGAAAATTTCCTGTGGAAGTGGCCGTAGTTCCTCTCAATGCGGTAGAAGTTCTCATGCTCCACGTCCCGCTCAAACCGCCTGTCCCCTTTAAGCGTCAGGACGTTGTCCGTTACGGTCAACGCTATATCCTCCTGCTCCACCCCCGGAAGCTCCGCCGTCAGGACTATCTCCTTCTCCGTCTCATAGACGTCCACTGCGGGAGACCAGGTGCTCGGCTTTTCCGTCATAATGTCCTTGAACGGGTCCCATTTGATTATCTTCATTTTCACGTCCTCCGGAAGATGGTATACTGTATCTGTGCTTTCATTATTATGTAGCTTTAGTGTATCATTGTCAAGCCTGTTTATACCATGACAATCAGGAATATGATGCAACTTTTCAGAAACGCTGTATTTTTAGTCTTAATCAGCATGGCAGTCACGCCCGCTCCCGCCAGCGCGGCTTACGTGGTAACCCTCACCAACGGGGAGACCATTAGCGCGGAAGACTATAAAATCAATGACAGAACAATCGAACTTAAAATGGAAGGCGGCAGCGCCTCGTTCCGCCGCTCCCTGGTCGCGTCCATCTCCGGGGGCGGCCCCGGGGGGAAACTGCTCGCGCCTCCATCTGGCACCAGGGCTGTCGTCCAGTCCCCTGTCCGCACGCCCGCACCCAGAGCGCAAATTTCAGGGGAAGACACGCTGCGGAAATTGGCTATCGACAAAGTGGATTCGGAGGCGGAGCCGGAAGAAGTGGTGAAGCCGTCTGACGATATTACCGTGGAAGAGTTCATGGATAAAGAGGCTGAAAGCGGCGATGAATCCGTCGATGCGGCGGACCAGGACGGCAATTCCGGGGACGACGAGGGTTTTATGAAGGAGGAGGAACCGGACCAGGGAGATAAAGTTCCCGAAGAGTAAAAAAAAGCGCCCTTAAAAGGGCGCTTTTTTTATGGCGAAATTTGCCCGGCCTTTAATCACCTATTGGAGCCTTCTCCTCATCTGCAATGCGGGTACGCGAAACCTTACTATCACCGGCACGGAAGTCACGAGGGACCCTCCATCCATGAACGGGATGGACGAGCCGTTACTGAATAACATCTTGCTGGCGGATGCCGGATGTATCTTGGCCTTAATCATGGCCCTGTTGCCGTCTCTCCTCAGTACGCCCGCCATGTCCACGGCCCCGGTAAACTGCACAACGGTCCCGCTCCCGGCGAACAGGCCCGTTGCAGGGTCATAGGTCACGCTATCGTTGTTATCCAATCTGATGACACCGACGCCCGTGGTCTGGGCGGCAAGAACGTGCTCGGCCCGCCTCAGCGCGAACGGACCGGTAAAGCCGAGCCAGACGCCGCCGTCGGGGAAGCTTACCGTCCCCGCCATCGTGCCGGACAGGTTGTTGAATGCCACCGTCATATTGTTGGGCCCCCGTCTGTTCCTGGCGATGCGGTGCAGGATTCTGTGGGGGCGGGTGGTCCCGACGTTCAACACGGAGACGTTTGCGGTCTTCATGGCGCCGTCGAAAAACAGGGTTGAGGTGGAATTTTTAAATATTGACACGTGCGCAAATGCTGGCAAAGAAAGAAATGCCAGAAAAACGATTACCAGGACGGATAATACGATTTTCTTCACTCTGCCTCCTGTGATTGTTATAGGTTGGCAATCAGTCCGGATGAACTTAATATATTATTACCTTAAATTATCTGGAAAATCCAATTAACCCTTTTTAACAATTAATCATTATTGGCAAAGGGCGCTTTTTTAATCTCTCGTATCAGTTCAACCACCTTACCCATTATCTCGTCCCTGGCCCGGCGGAACTCAGCCAGCACTTTTTCCTCGCTCCCCCTCGTCCCTACCGGGTCATCGACCGGCCAGTGGAGCCTTTTGATTTCCGGAGGCGTCGCCGGGCAGAGGGATTCCGCATGGCCGCAGAGTGTGATTATTAGGTCCATGCTGTTCAGAAGCTCGCGGTCGATGGCCTTCGAGGTCTGCCTGGAAATATCTATCCCCATCTCCGCCATAACCCTGGCAGCGTTTTCGTTGACGCCCGCGGGGGTCAGGCCCGCGCTGTAAACTTCCAGCGCATCCCCGCCGTAACGCCTTGCGAACCCCTCCGCCATCTGGCTCCGGCAGGAGTTGCCGGTGCAGAGAAACATGACTTTAACCATCAAAGCTCCGTAAAACCGTCCAAAAGTTTTTGGCGCTACCTTTTTACAAAAAGGTAGCAAAGGTTTATTTCCTCGCCAGCAGTTTCAAGCTCCGAAGCCCCAGGTCGCTCACGTTATCCTTCGTGACGATCCCGCAGCCGCACGTGGTCTCCGCAAGAAACGACGCGTCGTCCATCGATATAACGGTCACGTCGGTAAACCCCGCGCGTTTAACGGCGGATACGTAATCGTCGTATTTTACCGCGCCCGACACGCAGCCGGTATATGCCTCGACGTTTTCCACTACTGCGCGCGGCAAATCCTTCGTCAGCACGATATCCGACACCATCAGCCTGCCGCCGCTCTTAAGGACGCGGTATGATTCGGAAAAGGTCTTGTCCTTGTCCACGGAGAGGTTTATCACGCAGTTGCTGATTACGCAGTCTATGGAGCCATCATCCACGGGCAAGGCTTCAATTTCGCCGTGACGGAACTCGACGTTAGTGAATTTCCCGTCTTCGGCATTCTTCATGGCACGGGAAAGCATCTCCGGCGTCATGTCCACGCCGATTACCATGCCTGAAGGGCCGACGCGGTTTGCGGCCAGGAATACGTCTATCCCCGCGCCGGAGCCAAGGTCAAGCACGACCTCGCCCTCTTTAAGGGAGGCAAGGGCGACGGGGTTGCCGCAGCCGACGCCAAGGACCGCGCCCTTCGGAAGGCCGAGCAGTTCATTTACGTCGTAGCCGATTTTTTCTTCGTGCGCGAATTTCGGCTTGATCGAGCCGCAGCAGCCGCCGGTTTCGCCTTTTGCAATGCCTGAATACGTCTTCTGAACGCTGAGCTTGATTTTTTTGTCCATGATTTACCTCTTTTGTAATTCAGCCCCGATATAATCTTCCACCGTCTTCAAACAGCAGGAGCCTTGCGGGTTCCTTGTTTCACACGAGCAGCCTTCTTTTTTCATGCGCGCCTTGATGTCCTGCGCGGCCGAGCTTTTTCCCGTAAGCCGTATTTCCTCGGCTATCCCTTCCATGGTATGGCCGAAACAGTAGCATATCGGCCTGGGGGCGGAAGTTTCCTTGAGTCCTACCCGTACACTCAGGTCCCCCTTGGAGAAGGTGCGTCCGTCTTCCGTAAAATAAACCGTTTCGCACTCTTTCGTCTTGCAGAAAAAATAGCCGCCCTCTATTATATCGCCAAGTTTTTCCTTGCGTATTAAGGAGCGCACGGTGTCCGTCTTTACTGACATTCCCGCAGCGCCGCAGGACGGGCAAATGGCGGAAGGTCCCCTATGCAACTTCAGTTGGATCACGGCAATTCTACTCCACGTTACCGCGCATTAGACCTTATTTCCCTTCGAGCAGCTTTTCCGCGAAATAGCCAGGCAATCCGTTGTCTACTATGGACCACGCCATTTTCCCGACGTCATAAGGGACCCTCAGGAACTCCGTCTCGACAATGCCCGGCCTGATGTCAACCGATGCGACACATGACCTGACGTCCCCGTCTTTCGGCTTGCCGACGCTTCCGGCGTTGATAAATATTTTGCCGTCAAGGTCTTTTCTGTAAGGCTTATGCGTGTGGCCGTATATTATTATGTCCGCGCCTGCTTTTTCGGCCATCTGCCTGAAGAAATCATCTTCTCTGTCCTCGGTCCAGTAAAGATTATTCTTGGCCGGCGTTCCATGAAATAACTTAACCCTGAACCCCTCGCAGGTGAAGGCTATTTCAAACGGCAGGCCCCTCAGGTATTCTTTTGTTTTAGGAGTTGCATGTTCCTTTGTCCAGTTAAAGCCCAGGTCCATCATCTTCGCCTGAAGTTCGTCTTCGTACCGGCAGCCGCAGTGCTCGCTGTCGTGCGATACGGTCTCGTCGTAGTTCCCCTGGACACCTTCGACCTGGTGCTCGGCAAGGAAATCGACGACCTCGTTTATGAAAGGCGCATAGCCGCCGAGGTCGCCAAGGTGATACATCTTCTCTGCCTTATTGGCAACCGCCGCTTCGTAGGCCACATTGAGCGCCGCTATGTTGCCGTGTATGTCGCCGAATATCGCGAGTCTCATAATAAAGGCTCCGTGCCCACTACCCTGCAAGCGGCGGGTGCGAAATACCTCTTCTGGAAATATAGCGACACGTTAACGAGGCCGATTAAAACCGGGACCTCGACCAGCGGGCCGATTACCGCGGCGAACGCCGCGCCGGAATTAATGCCGAATACGGAGATGGCGACGGCGATGGCAAGCTCGAAATTATTCGAGGCGGCGGTAAAAGAAAGCGTGGCGGACTGCTCGTAAGTCGCGCCGACCTTCCTGCTCATATAAAAAGAGGCCAGGAACATCACGATAAAATAAATGAAAAGAGGTATCGCCACCCTGAGCACGTCACCCGGCAGGCGCACGATATAGTCGCCCTTGAGCGAGAACATGACGACTATCGTGAACAGGAGCGCGGTCAGGGTAATCGGGCTTATCTTCGGGATGAATTTACTCTCGTACCACTGCCTGCCTTTATTGCGCACGAGGATAAGCCGCGTGAGCATTCCGGCGATGAACGGGACGCCCAGATAGATGAAGACGCTCTTTGCTATCTGGCCCATGCCGACTTCCACCGCCGCGCCCTTAAGGCCCAACACCGGCGGGAGGAGCGTCATGAAGAAGTATGCGTACGCGGAATAGAACAGGACCTGAAATATCGAGTTGAAGGCGACAAGCCCTGCGGCGTATTCCCTGTCCCCGCAGGCAAGGTCGTTCCAGACTATGACCATCGCGATGCACCGGGCGAGGCCGATCATTATGACCCCGGCCATGTATGAAGGGTAGTCCTTAAGGAAAAAGACTGCGAGCGCGAACATCAGGGCAGGCCCGATAACCCAGTTCTGCACAAGAGAGAGCGACAACACCTTCCAGTCGCGGAAGACCCGGCCCATCTCCTCATATCTGACCTTGGCAAGCGGCGGGTACATCATCAGTATCAGCCCCGCGGCTATCGGGATGGAGGTCGTGCCGGACTGGAAACGGGTGATGAAATTTACCCAACCCGGAAGCCAGTATCCCGAGCCTACGCCCGCCGCCATGGCGAGGAATATCCAAAGGGTCAGGTACCTGTCCAGAAACGAGAGTTTGCCGGTGATATTCATATAAATGATTCCTTAATTCAATGTCGCGCAGGAATTCCCTGGGGCCTTTGACTGCCTGAACTCGCCCAGCCGCTTCACGTCGGCTTCTATTACCTTCCCGTTTACCCCGCCAAGGGCGGTGGGAAGCAGGATTTTATTGAACATGGAGGATAGGTCAAGCTCGTAATGTATCCACCTGCCCTCCCGCCAATCCTTAATAAATCCGGCCTCTTTAAGTATCGCCAGATGAAAGGATATGTTCGGCTGGGTCATATCCAGGGCCGCCGCTATGTCGCATACGCACAGCTCTCCCTCTTCGAGCAGCTTCAATATCCTAAGCCGCGTTTCCTCCGAAAGCGCTTTAAAACGCGCGGCGGTCTTCTCCATTTCACCCTCCATCATGCCCTCATCCATCCCCGTTACGCCACTCCTTAAACCAAATAACTGCTTATATGTTACTTTCGGAGCCGCCACAGATGTCAAGGGAAAAAAAGAGGGCGTTAGCCTTCCCGTAACTCATCAGGAAGATAACGCCCATTTATTTTAAAAAAAACCCTATTTATTTTGAGGAGAACTAACTCTTTAGCGGACTTCGAGCCTTGCCGCCCTTGAAGACTTCGTCTGGGCGACTTTGGGCTTGCGGCCCCTTTTCGCTTTAGGCTTCTCGATTTTTATCTTGATCGTCTTCGATGCTTCCTTCGATTTCCGCACGGTATCCAGGCGCCTCTTGTCCCCGTCAAGCTTCTTGCCGGTCACCCTTTCAAGCGACGTGGGGACCAGGACGCGGTTTAGCATATCCCCCATGTCGAGCTGATAGAAGCTCCAGCGCCCCTCGCGCCTGTCTTTTATAAGTCCCGCCTCCTTGAGTATCCCCAGGTGGAAAGAGACGTTCGGCTGCGTCATCTCCAGCGCGTCGGTCAGGTCGCACACGCAGACCTCGTCCCCGCAAGCGAGGAGCTTCAAAATCCTGAGCCTCGTCTCATCCGCCATCGCCTTGAATACAGGTATAATCTTTTCCAAGTCCCTACCCCCTTTTGCTATGCTATTCAAATCGCTTTATATGCTATTACCAGATCGTTTGAGTGTCAAGCGTAATTTATAGCCGCCCCTCGGCCCGCAGTTTCGCAATCGCCGCCTTTATCCTTGGCATGGCTTCCGTGGCCGCCTTCTCACCCTCCATGATGGCCTCGTTTCTTTTGTCGAAGTCGCTGGAGCCGATTTTCCCCACCTTCGGCCGTATGACCACGTCCGCCCTCGGCAGTTGTATGGTGGATATTTTCCAGTACATGATGTTCACCGCCTGGAGTATCGTGTCTATGGTCCCCTGGGGTTTGGAGCGGTCCAAGTCGGAGGATATGTCCACCGCTATTATAAGGTCTGCCCCGCGCGCCCTTGCGGCGTCAACCGCTATGGGGCTGACCACGCCTCCGTCCACATACGTCCTGCCGCCGAAAGTTGCCGGGCGGAAGACGCCGGGTATGGAACAGCTCGCGTGGACCGCCGCGCCGGTGTTGCCGGTTGAAAATACGACCTCCTGCCCGCTCTGGATGTCCGTCGCTACCGCATAGAACGGCAGCCTCAGCTTTTCCAGTGGGACGTTTTTCACCATCTTGTTCACGAACGCCTCCAGCTTTTCCCCCTTTATAAAGCCGTTATCCGGGATGCAGAAGTCCGCTATGTCCGATTTGTCCACGTCCAGGGCTATCTTCTGGAGCTGGAACCCGTTATAGCCCGAGGCGTAAAGGCTCCCTATGACGCTCCCGGCGCTGGTCCCGACAACTATGTTCACGGGGATGGAGTTCGCCTCAAGGACCTTGATCACGCCGATATGCGCGAAACCCCTGGCGGCCCCGGCGCCGAGTACGAGGGCAACTTTCACGGGCGCGTGTTTTCCAGGCGCGGGTAAAATCTCCGCCTGCTTAGGCCCGGCGCAGGAACTTAGAAGAACGACTGCGGCAGTTATGAATGATAACAGGACAGCGCGGCTATTGAACATGGTTTTAAGGCCCTCCCTGCCCGATATAATATACTGTAAAAAAAGATTTTCAAACGAAAAGATTTGATTTAAAAAAGCGTGGCCTCGGCGCACCCCGCCTCGTCGGAACCTTCCGCTATAAAATTAGATACCCTAAGCCCCACGAGTCGCACCGGAAGCACCGCATGGGAACTTGTGCAGAAGCCCTAAACCCGCAAGCATAATGGGTTCATGCCCGGAAGCCGCCTGCTGCATCGTCTTTGCGCGGGTTAATGTGGTGAAGTCGGAATAGCGGAGCTTCACGGTCACGGTCCTTGCTAAAAATTTCCGCTTCTTCAGCCGGTGTTCGAGGTCCCGGGCCATCCATTCGAACTCTTTTTTTATCTCCAGCATCTTCGCCGTGTCCTTCTCGAACGTCGTCTCCCGCGAGAGCGATTTCGGCTCCCAGTCCGTGACCAGCGCAGAGTCGTCAATGCCGCGCGCCCGGACTTTAAGGCAGTGCCCCCAGCGTTCTCCGAACTCGCCTGCGAGTTTCTCGCCGTCCGCCTCCGCAAGGTCGCCCAGGGTTTCGACCCCCATCTGGCGGAGCCGGGCGTACGTCACTTCGCCGATGCCCCATATCTTGTCGGCCTTCAAAGGGGCAATCGTCTCCCGCACCTTGTCTTCCGGGATTATCGTCAGGCCGTCCGGCTTCTCCAGGTCGGATGCGATCTTCGCCACCAGCTTGTTCGGCGCAATCCCCACGGACGCAGTTAGCCCCGTCTTCTCCTTGATCCGCGCTTTAAGCTTTCCGCCTATCTCCAAAGGGGTCCCCATCGGGCTGTCCGTGATATCCATGAACGCCTCGTCGATGCCGACCTCCTCAATCGTGCAGCTGAACTCTTTCAAGACCTCCATTATCTCTTTCGAGACGCGGGAATACAGGGCGTAGTCCACGGGCAGGAAGACGCATTTCGGACAGCGGCGGAAGGCCTCCTTGAGCGGCATTGCGGAGTGGATGCCGAACTTCCTCGCGGCGTAGTTAGCGGTTGACACGACGCCCCGGGTATTCGGGTCTCCGTTCCCGCCGATAACCAGCGGACAGCCCTGAAGCTCCGGGTGCCTTTTCTCTTCTATCGCCGCGAAGAAGGCGTCCATGTCGATATGTAATATAGTGCGCATGAGTTATTTTACGGTGTCTGCAACCTTGGCCCCGAGGAACGGCTGGTAAGTTATCAGCCCCAGGCTCGCATCCGTCCTTTTATCGAAAAATTTTTTCTCTATCTTTACAGTGTCCGTCGTACCCCACCAGTTATCAGGGGCGTCAACGCCGGATGTGGTTTCCCTGGCCATCGCTATATTGTATTTCTCGTTACCCGATATATTGTTCCGGCTTATTTGAAGCGGCTCCGCCTTGTCCAGGTAAATGCCATAGACGTTTTTCTTTATGTCGTTGTAGGTGATTTTTGCATCCAGGCCCGCGTGCACCCAAATCCCATAGAACCGGTTACCCGATATATCGTTATGCGAGATCACGGCCGCCGCGTTCCCTGCGGTAATGCCGGACTTGTTGCCCACGATGGTGTTGTACTCAATGTCCATTACGCAAGGGTTGTCGAAATCCGCCTTCTTGAATAAAAGCGCGGTCCCGTTATCGTTGAATATGCACTTGGTCACTTTCGCTTCCGACGCGTGGTTCTGGATTCCGCTTGCGGCATAGGATATCCGGCAGTACTCGAACACGTTGCCGCGTGAGCCCAGCAGGTTTACCGCGCCCCATGCGCCGGCCCTGGGAGTGGGGTCCGAGGATGTGAAGATTATGGGCTTGTCCTTCTCCCCGACGGCTATGATCCTGCCGCGTACGATTATCTCCGCGCCCGGGAAGTAAGGAGAGCCAAGGCTGACCATGTTCCGCCCGTCCTCTTCCTCCTCCAGCTTCGGTTCAATCCTGTTGAACCTTATCACCGTCCCAGGCTTTATGGTAAGCGTCGCGCCCTGCTTCACGTACACGTCGCCGGTTATACGTATCCGGCCTTCCCATGTAGTATCCTCGATGATGGTAAACAGGCCGATATTCGTCTCGCTCAATTCGGCCTTTGTTATCGGATGCACCTCCGCGCACGATGCAAAACCGATTATGATAACGAGAAAGAGAGATAATAACAGAATCCTTTTCAATAAGAACACCCCTTTATTTTCGGCCTCTGCATCGCGCGGCGTATAGGTGCTCCGGACGGCTCTGCGGCATTACTTTTTAAGCCCCTTGCCCGCGCTGAACGCCTTCCCCACGACCTCGCCAAGCCGCCGGTAATTCCTGTCCGGGACGGTGAAGATGAGCGGGTCTATCTTTGCGGCGTCCGGGCGTCCGTTTTCGTCCAGGCAATCTTTGTCCGCGTGTACTTCCTTTATCTCGCCGATTATCAAGTGATGGCTGCCAAGCTCCAGTGTCATTACCACCGTGCACTCAAGGTTTATGGGGCACTGGGCTATGAGCGGCGCGTGTTCAAGCTTCCCGTAAAAGACTTCGAACCCGGCGGTCGTCGCCTTGTCCGGCTCGTTCTTGCCGGAGAACATCCCGATGTAGTCCGTCGCCTCCATGAGCGCGACATTCGGGACGTTCACGGAAAAGGCCCGGTGCTCCCTGATGCCCTTCAGCGTTTGCCTTTGCGGCTGGAAAGCCACCGTGATCATCGGCGGCTCCGAACACGCAATCCCGCTCCAGGCCGCCACCATGAAGTTGGGCTTACCTTCGACAATCGCGCCGATTAAAAAAACGGGCATGGGATATATTGTAGTGGAAGGTCCAAGCGTCGCCTTGTTCATTTTTTCCTCTTTTGGTATTCGGGTTTATCTTCCCTTACGGACCGCGCGGCCTTTTTTGTCTCTTTCGGCGCACCGGTCTCAATTAAATATTTTTTGGCAGCGGTCTGAAGGAGTCCGGAGCGCGTCATGCCCAACTGCTCGCTGGCCTTGTCTATTTTTTTGAGAAGCCTCTTCGGAAACGTTACATTAACCCTCTCGGACTGCTTCGCTTCGAATGGAGCGGTATCGACCTCTACGAGCGCGACTATCCCGCCCTCTTTCAGATCTTTTTTATAATCATCTATTTTACCCTGTTCCGGGATTTCCAGCCCGTCCTCCACCAGCCCCTCAAGGTGCAGCTCTATTGCTTCCTTGGAGTTCTCTATCGCCTCGTCCAGAGTGCTCCCTGCGGAGTAGCATCCGGGCAGGCCGGGTGACGATGACGCCGTAGTCGGAGGTTTTGTCTTTGAATATGAAAATTGGAAACAGCATGTTTTTAATTATACACATTGATACACATTTTTCAAACCATTAAAATAGATTATGCAAGCAATATATGCCAAAGAATACAAATAAGGCAAATAAAGCAAATAAAGCAAATAAAGCAAATAAAGCAAATAAAGCAAATAATACAAATAGTTACGTTCTTTTTATATTGACATGAAGGATCAGTATCTGGTATTTTATAAGTTGTGAAAACAAGAGACATTATAAAGCTGCTGGTAGACGACGGCTGGCGCGAAGTTGGTAGCAAAGGCGGTCATCGTCAATTTAAGCATCCTACGAAAGCCGGGCGAGTAACCGTCCCCTTCCACGGAGGCAACGAAGACCTGCCCGCCTACCTCGTTTCGAATATCCTTCGCCAAGCCAGAATTTCCAAATAAAAAAGGGCCGGCACGACGGCCGGCCCCACATGTATGCAATATGAAATTTTTATCCCGCAAGCTTCTTCGTGAGGTTTGCGACCCGCTCGCCCAGGGCGCGGCACTGCTTCATCACCCGCTCGTCTGGGGCGCCGATGGAGACCGGGCCGTAGTGGTCGCCCTTCGGGGCGCCCTGCACGACCATGCCGTGCACGAGCATGGCTTCGATTATGGCTATGATGACCGTCTCGTTACCGCCGCCGATGTTCGCGGACGAGGAGAAGGCCGCGCCGACCTTGCCTTCCAGTTTGCCGTGCAGCTTAACGGACTCATCGAGGAGTTTTATTATTTCCGCGGCCGGAAGGCCGTAGTATGTGGGGGAGCCTAAGATTATGGCGTCGGAGCCCTGCAGGTCGTCCAGAGTGGCGTCCACGACCGCCTTGAGGGCTGTCTGGGCCCCGGCGGACTTCGCGCCCTCGTCTATAAACCGGGCCATCTTTTCGGTATTCCCCGTCCTGGTATAGTAGAGGATTAGAACTTTCGGCATACCGCTTCTCCGTGTGGCTGATTCGAATTCCCGCGGGCAAGATTTATCTGCGGAGCTTCTCTTCCTCTTCCTGAGCGGTCTTGCAGTCTATGCAAAGCGTAGTGACGGGCCTTGCCTGCAGGCGCTTAATGCCGATTTTCTCTCCGCAGGACTCGCAGATGCCGAACGTGCCGTCCTCTATCCTCTTCAGGGCTTCGTCTATCTTTTTGAGCAGCCTCTGCTCGCGGCCCCGGAGCCGAAGCAACAGGTTCCTGTCCGACTCCGCGCTGGCCTGGTCGCCCAGGTCGGCGTAGTTTTCCTTGTCGGGTTTCAAGCCGCCGCTTATGGTCATCCCGGCCTCAACCAGGAGCTCCGTCCTCTGTTCTTCGAGCTTTTTCTTTAAATCGCCGATATTGCGCTCCATCTCGCGGCCACCTCTCCACTTTGCCCTTTTATGGGCGATTGAAATTTTAAATGCGAATTTTAACAAAAAGGGCATTCATAGTCAAATTATTTTAGCACAAAAAAAAGGGGCCAAATATCGCCCCTTTAACTTAAAATACGCATGAGCGGCAAGATTTATGCCGCTTCTTTCATCTTTTTATGCTCCTCCGTGGTCTCTATTTCGATCTTCTTGCCCTTTATAGCCGCTGCCGCCGGCATCCTGATCTCCAGCAGGCCTTTCTTGTCAGTAGCCTTTATCTTGTCCGGGTTCACCTCCACTGGCAACGTAACGCTTCTCTCGAAGCTTCCGAAGGATATCTCCCTGGCGAAGTAGTCTTCGTTGTTGTATTCCTTCTCCAGCTTGCGCTCGCCCTTAATGGTGAGGAGGTTTCCGGTGACGGTAATCTCCACGTCCTTCGGGTCCACGCCCGGCATCTCGACATGCGTGATAAGGTCGTTGCCCTCCTTGACCACGTCTATGGCGGGGTAATTAAGGCCGCCAATCACTGAAGGCATCGTCGCCCAGCGCTCGGCACGGCCGAACACTCTGTTAAAGAGGTCGTCCATTTCCCGGTGGAGCGAACCAAGTTCCCTGGCAGGGTTCCATTTTGTCAGCGGGAACATCTTTACACCTCCATAAACCGATTTATCCCGGAACTCCGCGGCGTCCTGGGGAAAAGCCGTGCTATTAAAGGAATTTAATTCTTACGGCACTACTTCCCTTGTATAGTATAGCTCGTTTCCGGGGAATGTCAAACCGTAACATATTAATATTATTACATTTTTTTAAACATTCCTATATAATTGCAATATCATTTAAACCTTTTTGCCGTTACTTCCGTCTTAGTTAGTAACAGGATTTTATCTATCCTGTCGTTCTTACAGGAGGTGCAGTTGAAATGAAGAGACATCTGGTAGTCGCGGCCGCCATGGCGGCCGTCTTTTCGGCAGTCCCGGCATTCGCGGGAGTAAGCGTTTACATCACCCCGCCAGCTATCCCGGTGTTCGTGCCGCCACCGCCGCCCGTGCCGGTCGTGGTACTGCCGCCGCCCCCTCCGGGAGTGGTGATAGGGCCGTCGTACTGGTACTGGGACGGGGGCAGGGGATCGTGGTTCTACTACGACAGGGATCGCCACCCGCATTACGACCGCAGGCACGGCTTCGTGAATGACGGCAGGCATTTCTATGACGAGGGCGGCAGGTGGAGGCCAGCCAGGCACGACATGGGCAGGCACAAGGGCTGGCATAAGGACGGGGAACGCGGGCATGGACATGGCCGCGGACACGACCGGGACTAAATTTCCGTTACAGCTCGGCCTTCTCCACTTCCGGGATATCGTATCCTAAGAAGCGTTCGCCGACTGCTTTGAAACGCTCCGGCGCGTCGGTTACAAAGTATCTGATGTAGCCGTCGCCGCCGGGGCCGTTCTCAAGGCCATTTTTGCCGAGCACCCGCCTGACCTCCTGCGCCGTCTCATGCGCGGAGTCGATTAACGTCGCCTTCTCCCCCATCACTTCGCCTATCACCGGCTTCAGGAGCGGGTAGTGCGTGCAGCCCAGGACGAGCGTATCGATATTTTTTTCCTTCAGGGGCAAGAGATATTCCTTGGCGGCCAGCGCTGTTATCTCGCCTGTCAGCCTCCCCTCCTCCACCAGCGGCACAAACAGTGGGCATGACGCGGCGAATATCTCCGTGCCGGGCCGGATATTCCGTATGAGGCGCTCGTAGGCGCCGGAGGCGACGGTGGACTCGGTGCCGATGACGCCGACCCTGCCGGTCTTCGTGGCGCGTGACGCGGCGTATGCGCCGGGCATCAGCACGCCGACCACCGGGATGGGCAGGCTTTCCCGAAGCGTGTTCAGCGCGGCGGCGGTCGCGGTGTTGCAGGCGACGACCAGCATTTTAATATTCTGCCGTACAAGGTAATCCGCTATTTCCTTCGAGAAGCGCCGCACCGTCTCGGCGGATTTTATGCCGTACGGCACGCGCGCGGTGTCGCCGAAGTAGATAAGGTTCTCGCCCGGTATATGGTAGCGTATCTCCTTCAGGACGGTCAAGCCGCCGATGCCGGAGTCGAATATGCCTATGGGGTTGGAAGATTTCATCAACCTTTATTCAGCGCCGTCCGTGGCGCGAAGGGCCTTGTTGTGTCTATATGCCCGGCGAGGGATTCCGTCACGTTCCCTTCGACAAGGATCTGCACCTGCTTGATATCCGGGAAGTCCTCGGTCAGGGTATTGACGATGGAATAAATGGCGAGCGTCTCCGTCCAGGCGCCGCCGGGGAACTGCGTCTGCACCTCGCGCGAGAAATCTATGTACGCCGTGCCGGTGGCCGGGTCTATGAACACGCTTTTAACCCGCGTCTCGGCGGGCAGGGCGGGTGTGAGTTCAGGGGAAAGCGGCCCGCGTATCAACTCCGTAATAAGTCCCTTCACCTCCTGGGATTTATCCGCCGACTCGGCAACCTCCCTCATCTCGGATGAAAGGCCCTTGCCGTCCGGCGTCGGGAAATAGACCTTCAGTGCAACCTTCGTCCCCTGTACGCCTGTAACTTCCTTGAAGGCAGGCGCGGCCGGGACCGCGGCTTTCGGCGGCTTGCTCGTCATCTGGAAAAAATAATACGTCCCCACGGAGAGCGCCGACGCGAGAATGGCCGCACCCACTATCCAGGGCCATACGGCCCCGTCGTGCTTCACCCTTTCATTCAATGGACCACCCCCCTGGCGAAATCCTCTATCCCGTGGGCTAACTTTGCCGCTATCTTACTCCTGTAGGCGTCGTCCGAGAGCTGCTGGGCCTGGTCCGGGTCGTCAAGGTCCCCAAGCTCCGCCATCACGGCGGGCATCGCCAGCCCGTCGAAGCCCGACAGCTTTGCCTCATGAAGCGCCGGCTGTACGCCCTTTTTCGGCTCCCATATCCGCAATCAACGCCCTCGCCAGCCGCAGGCTGTCCGGCAGATAAGGCGCGTTCTGCTCTCTCCCATACCAGCGGCACCTTCGTCTTGCCTTCATCGTCCAGGTCCCCGGTACCCAAAGTATAAAATGCCTGGCCCATACCTTTTCTTCCATACGAGCCTGAGGCGTGAATCGAGATGAACAGGTCCGCCTTAGCCGCGTTCGCCGTCCCCGCGCGGTCCACGGGACTTGACTCCGCGTCGCCCTCTCTGGTCATGACGACCCTGAGTCCTCTCGACGTCAATACTTTTCTTAGCCTTAACGCCACGTCCATCGCAATTTCCTTCTCCGACATGCCCTCCATCTTAGAGCTGCCGAAGGACCGTCCGCCGTGGCCCGGGTCGATAGCCACCGTCCGCACCGGCCTGACGAGCGGCAGGAACCCGGCATCCTGGCTTTTGGACCTGTCATAGAAATCCAGCACGATCCTGCCCGGCTCGCTCAGGTACGATACCCTGTACCCCAGCGCCGCTACAGGCGACAGGCTTATGACAATCCCCGGCGGCCCTGCCTCGGTGAAATTCACCTCCCGGACGATATCGCCGGCCGGCGCGACCGGGGCGAAGGAAAGCGAGAGCGTCCCGGATTCCGGGTACAGGACCACCTGTCTCTGTACAGGGTCATAGTTAATCTTAAACCCTTCCGGCCTCTGCTCTCCGGTATCGAAGACCACCCGCGTAAAGGCGTAGTAGTTTTTCGCGCCCAGGTATTTTACATCGACCTGGCCCCCTTCCTGGCCGAGGGCAACAGAAGCCGCCAATATAAACAGCAGGAGCGCCCATAATTTTATAGAAGCCAATTTCATGGAAAAAGCCGTTCCTCCAGGAATTTCAGGGCGTACTCCCTCGGCGCCTGGTTCCATAGCAATCCATGGTTAGCGTAAGGGTAGATTTTCAGACTGGCATCCTTTCCGGCGGATTTCAACTTCTCGTAGAGTTCCCTGGACTCTTTTACGTTGACCTTATGGTCCACCTCGCCGTGCATCACAAGCACAGGGGCGTCGATTTTATCCAGCGAAGGAAGCGGCGAGGCTTCTTCTATCTCAGGCATGTATCTCTCGACCCGTCTCTTCCTCTCCGGCGTATCACTCAAGCCTTCAAAGAATTTAACCGGGTCGGATAGCGCCGACATAACTACTATCGCCTTAAGTCCCTTCACCCTCTCCGCCGCCCGGAGCGTCACAAGACCGCCCAGACTGTACCCCGCCATGCCGATCCTTCCGGGATCGACAAAAGGGAGCGATTTCAAATATTCCAGCGCCGAGAGCGAGTCGTCGACCTCGCCCCTGGCGAACTCGAAGTGCCCTTCAGAGCCGCCCTGCCCCCGGAACTGCGGCACTATCACCACAAAGCCCTTGGACGCCAGATCCTCACTCCATGCCCGGACAGGAAACTCGGCGCCTTTCATCCCGCCGTGGTTTAAGACGACCCCCGGATATTTCTTACCCGGCACCAGTGGCCGTGGAGAGTATAAGATGCTGTTTATCTTCAGGTTATCCGATTGAAGCACCGGTTTTTTGATATCGTACCCGTGCGCGCAGGATAGAAGAACCATAGCGATGACGGGCGTAAAAAACCTGAAGGTTCTCCGGTTTGCCAATAGTTTCCTCCAAGGAAGTTAAATCTAACATAAAAGCGCGCTTATTTCATCTTTTTTAAGATGAAATAAGCCCGGTCCGTAATTTTTAAGGGTGGCTTTTTCTGGTATAATGAATGTCATCATGCGCGGGACACGGCTTCCGCGAGCAGGGCTCAAAGGGAGATAAACATGCTGCCGATAAAGGTTGACGAGGAGATAGAGTTTAACCCGGAGCGGGCGCGCACCAAGATGCTTTTCGACTCCCCGGCGTATCGCGTCGTGCTTTTCTGCCTGGAGGAGGGGCAGGCGGTCCCCCGGCACGTATCGACGGCGGAAGTGATGATGTTTTTGTACAAGGGCAGCGGGACTTTTATAGTCGGGGAGGGCGAGTTTAAACTAAAGGAAGGCGAGATGGTCTTCTGCCGCCCGAACGAGCAGCACGGCTTTCGCTCCGAAGGGGAGCGTATGGTGGTCTTGGCGCTGATTATAAATCAGTAAAAGGGGCGTTGTCGCCGCCGTGCAAGTCAAAAAGCAAGCTCCGTGTATATCTTATGGAAAAGCTTTATCACGATTACGACGAAAATCGCGCCGAAAAGAAACATCACCCCCACCACCACGTCTTTTACGAATCCCGGCAGGGACGGGAAAAACGGCGTAGTCAGATAGCCTATTGCGAACAGGATAATCATCCAGGAAAGTCTCTTCCACGTGGCCTTGACCTCGCCGCCTACCAATATCTTTTTCCGGAGGTCCATCACGAGGTACAGCGCGTAGAAAATTATGCATATGGCGGAAAAAGAAAGGAGCAGAAACAGGAGTTTCATTTGTGCCTCTCTAATTAGATTTCCGCATATATAACAAAATCGCTAATAAAAGTCAATTACTCATTGTTGATAAAAAAAGCCCGGAAAGATTTCTCTTTCCGGGCTTTAACTTTTTTTAGTCCTGCAAGCGGTTTCTACCAGCTCTTTCCCTCACCTGGGTCTATCTGCTCATTCGGGTGCGATTCGTTGTGCATCAGCACCACCGAACGCCAGTTCTCGTCCACGAGGTCCTGGAATTTCTTTAGCATCCAGTCGTTCTCCGGCTTGAAGAGGTGCTTGAAACGCCCCTGGGGCTTCAGCCATTCCACGATCGGCCTGCGGTTCTTGCCGGGGTTGAACGTAACCGTAGCCACGCCATCCACCACCTGATAGAGCGGCCAGTAACATGTGTTGACGGCGAGCTTGCTGAGCGCAATCGCGTCGTTCGTCTGGGTACGCCAGCCCCTGTTGCAGGGCGCGATGATGTTCATGAACTTCGGGCCCTCGATGCTCATCGCCTTCTGGACCTTCGACATCAGGTCTTTCCAGTTATGAGGCGAGGCCTGCGCCACGAACGGCACGCCGTGTGCGAGCGCGATCTTGGTCAGGTCCTTCCGCTTCTGGGTCTTGCCCTGCCCTACCTTCCCAGCGGGCGAGGTGGTGGTGTCCGCGCCGAACGGGGTCGCGGAGCTGCGCTGGATGCCGGTGTTCATGTACGCGCCGTTGTCGTAGCAGACGTACATGAAGTCGTGCCCGCGCTCGAGCGCCCCGGAAAGGGACTGAAGCCCGATGTCATACGTGCCGCCGTCGCCGCCGAACGCGATGAACTTTATCTTCTGGTCCACCGGGCAGTTTCCCCTGGCGCTTCAGGGACTGGTACATCGCCTCCACTCCGGAGATGGTTGCCGCCGCGTTCTCGAACGCGCTGTGTATCCATGGCAGCTTCCATGCGGAATAAGGATATATCGTGGTGGCGACCTCGAGGCAGCCGGTCGCGTTCGCGATAATCACCGGCTCGTCTATGGCCATCAAAACCTGGCGCACGACGATGGGCGCCCCGCAGCCGGCGCACATCCTGTGCCCGCCGGTCAGCTGCTCCGCCTTCTTTGAGAGTTCTTTCAGTTTTAATACCGCCATCGCCGTCTCCTTTTATTCTCTTACAGTTATATACTCGTAAAGTGATTTCGCCGGGCCCTTTTCGGTAAGCGTAACCAGTTCGGAATAGACCTTCCTGATGTCGTCCAGGCCGAGGTCGCGTCCGCCCAGTCCGAATATCTTGTTTATCGTCACGGGCCGGTTCGGGAGGTCATAAAGCGCGCTCCTCACTTCGATGAAGAGCGGTCCGCCCGCCGCGCCGAAGCTGTCAGCGCGGTCCATCACGCAAAGGGCTTTAAGCCCCTTCAGCGCGTCGGCTATCTCAAGGTACGGGAAGGGCCTGAACAGCCTGGGCTTCAGTAAGCCCGCCTTTATCCCCTTCGCCCTCAATTCGTCCACGATGACTTTCGCGGTGCCCGCGGCGGAGTTCAGCACGACCACGCCCACTTCCGCGTCGTCCATCTTATAAGTCTCGAAAAGACCGTACGTCCTGCCGGAGAGCTTGCCGTACTCCTTGCCCACCTCTATGACTACGTTCTTCGCCCGTTTCTGCGCCTCGTGGAGCTGTTTTCTGGACTCCATGTAGTAGTCCTGCAAGTGCAGCGCGCCGTATGTCACCGGGTGGTTCAGGTCGAGCAGCGGGTTCATCGTGCCCTTGTACGGCCCGATGAAGTCCTTCACCTGCTGGTCTTCCAGAAGCTCCAGGTTCTCGATGGAGTGGGAGATGATGAACCCGTCCATGCAGGACATCACCGGGAGGTGGATGTCCGGATGCTCGCCGATGCGCGGCGCCTGGACGGTATTGTCATACGCCTCCTGGGCGTTCTCGGCGTATATCTGGATCCAGCCGGAGTCGCGTGCGCCCATGGAGTCGGAGTGGTCGCAGTGTATGTTAATGGGGGCGGACAGGGCCCTGTTCACGCAGGAGAGCACTATGGGGAGCCTGTTGCCGGAGGCAATGTAGAGCATCTCCCACATGAGCGCGAGGCCGTTTGCGGAGGTGGCGTTCATAACGCGCCCGCCCGCGGCGGCGGCCCCAATGCAAGCGCTCATCGCCGAATGCTCCGACTCCACCGTTACCAGTTCGGTGTCCACCAGTCCGTTTGAGACGAAGGTGGCGAACTGCTGCATTATTTCGGTGGAGGGAGTAATCGGATACGCGGCGCATACGTCGGGGTTTATCTGGCGCATGGCATTTGCCACCGCCACGTTTCCCGTCATTGCAACTTTCTTTGCCATCGTAAGATTCTCCTTTAAGTCGTTACTTTTCTTTCGCGAGAAAGAAAAGTAACACAAAAGAAAGCGGGACAGTTTAAAAGTTTTTGGCGTTACCTTTTTCCAAAAAGGTAACGGTTTTACACTTTCACTTTCCCAGTTTTTTTCTCGTCGGCCATCTGCTTGGCCTTTGCCTTCGCCTTTTCAAGCGCGTCCGGCTTCGGGCCCCTTCGGCCTCGGTCATCATCACGATGGCCTTCACCTTCGACGGGCATTCCAGCGCGCAGATGCCGCAGCCCTTGCAGTGCAGGTAGTCGAACTCCCCGCGCTCACCTTCCGCCGCAACCGTCACGGCGGAGTCCGGGCAGAACACCCAGCAGAACATGCACTGTATGCAGTTCTCTTTTATCCAGATCGGGCGGTCGCTTCTCCACGCGCCGGTATTATATTTTTCGGCGTTGCCCGCTTCGCTTATAAGCCCGCCTTCCGGCAGGTCCTTCCAGCCTTTTGGTTTGCTCATTCCGCCTTCACCTCCTCATAAGCCCTGCTCGCGGCGTCCAGGTTGCTCTGGATAATCTTCTCGGAGAACTTCTTCCCGAAGCTCGCCCGGATGTCCTCTAACAGAGTCGCCAGCTTTATCACTCCGGTAGCCTTCACCACCGCGCCGAGCATCGGCGTGTTCGGCATGATGCGACCGATTGTATCGATGCTTATCCCGTTCGCGTCCACGCAGAAGATTTTCTGCGTACCGGAGAGCTTCAGCTTCCCGCGCAACTCGCCAGGCGTCTGGGGTGTGTTTATGATGAATACGGCGTCCGGCCGTCGTGCCCTCGGTCACGTCCACCGTGTCCAGCAGCGTCGGGTCCACCACTGCGACCACCGCCGGGTTCGTCACCTGACAGTGGATCGTCATTGGCATTTCGCTTACGCGGTTATATGCCCGAAGCGGCGCGCCCATCCTCTCCGGACCGTATTCCGGAAAAGCCTGGACGTTCTTGCCCTCGGCCATGGCCGCCTCGGCTAATACCTTGGCCGCCGTGACGGTACCCTGACCGCCCCGGCCGTGCCATCTTACTTCAAGTATGCCGGCCATTTTACTTCCTCCATGTTGCTCTTTTACCTGCCGCCCCTGATTTACCGCCTCATTCCCGGGGGAGGGTGATAATCACAATTCCGTCCTGCCCTCCAAAGCCTTCGTAAGCGTGCCCGAGTCGGAGTATTCCAGTATCCCGCCCACCGGCACGCCGTATGCTATCCTTGTCAGCTTCACGCCCAGGGGCCTGAGCTTCTTCGCCACGTAAAGCGCGGTGGCTTCGCCTTTCAAGTTCGGGTTCGTCGCGATGATCACTTCCTCGACGCCGCCCTTCTCGACCAGCTCTACCAGCCCACCGACCTTCGTATCATCCGGCCCGATCCCGTCCATCGGCGAGAGCGCGCCCATCAGGACGAAATACCTGCCCTGGTAGTTGCCGGTGGCCTCAACCGCCATGAGGTCCGAGACCTCCTCCACTACCAGCACCCTGCGGGAATCCCGCTTTCCGCTCCCGCATATCAGGCAGAGATCGCCCTCGGCGATGTTGTTGCAGAGCCTGCACGGGCGGGATTTTTCGCCCAGATCGGTCAACGCCCTGGCTAAGGCCGCCGATTCGCCCCTTCCGGTCTTTACGAAATGGAGCGCGAGGCGCATCGCGGTCTTCTTGCCGATTCCCGGGAGCTTGGATAGCTCCTCTACTAATCTATTTAATGATTCAGACATCTTTAAAACAGCCCCGGGATCCCTCCGCCGCCGCCTACCGCCCATGCCGGGCAGGCTAAGGCCCCCGGTTACTTTGCCCATCTCTTCGTTCATCATATCCTGGGCCTTACGGAGCGCCTCGTTTACCGCGGCGGCCACCAGGTCCTGGAGCATCTCGACGTCGTTTGGGTCCACCGCTTCCTTCTCTATCTTTATGGAGAGGACTTCCATCTTGCCGTTCGCGGTCACGGTTACCATGCCGCCCCCGGCCGACGCCTCGACGGTTTTCGCCGCCGCCTCCTCCTGGACCTTCTGCATCTTCTCCTGCATCATCTGGGCCTGCTTCATCAGGTTGCCCAAGAGTTTTTTAGACATTTATCCTCCAGCTATCAGCGTTTTAAGTTTTAGTGTCCTCGACTTCGACAATCTCCGCGCCGAAAAGGTCCACCGCCGCCTTCACAAGCGGGTCGCTCATGGCCTCCTGCCGCATCTTCTCCTTGCGGGAATGCTCTTTCTCTTTCTTGTGGTCGGCGAGCGTCTTTTCCTTGCCGCCCCCGCTTATAACCTTTACCTTGAAGCCCCCCAACGCCTCCGCCGCGCCCTTTATCGCCTCAAGCTCTTCTGGCTTGAAGGGCAGCGTGGACTCGGAGACGCTCAGGACGTTATTGTCCAGTTCCTTGGGAGCCGCGACTTTCATCTTCGCCGCTAAAGGCGCCTTCCCGGATTTCTTTATCTCCTCGCGGATACGGTCCCAGAGGTCCAGCGCGGAGAGTTCTCCCGCCGGCTTCAAAGGCTCGCCGGGGTTTCTGTAATATGCCTCCGCGTCGTCAGCCGTCAGAGCCGGTTTACCGGCCTCGGAACTTTTCACTTTCCGGTTATCGGATACGGCGGCTTCGGATATTCCCGCCGCCCCACCTGAAACCGGTTGCCGGCTGGCAGTCGCGCCTTGGTATCCGCCTTCTTTCAGGCCCTTCACGCCTTTGATGACGTCCTCGACCGACCCTATCGGCCGGGAAGCGGCTTTCACTAAAGCCAGCTCTAAGGTAATCCTCTTGTTTGACGCGTCCTTTATTTCTTCGACCGTCCGCGTCAGGAGGTTCAGCAGCCTTATCAGCTCTTCCGGATGGATCCGCTTCGCCATCTCCCGGTACTCCGCCACGTCCGGCGCCGGAAGGTCGAGCGCGCGCTCGGGCTTCTTGGATATGCGGCAGACCAGAAGGTCCCGGAAAAATCCCATCAGTTCGGCGGCGAACCTTCTTAAGTCGTGGCCCTTGTCCACCAGGGAGTCGACAAGCTCGAACGCGCGGGCAGGGTCCTGGGATATGACGGCTTCCGCCGCCTCCCGCACCGCCGCGCGGCCGACCAGCCCCAGCGTCTCGTCTATGTCCGCCTCGCGGACGCCGCCTTCGCCGCAGAAAGATATGACCTGGTCCATCAGGCTCAAACTATCCCGGACGCTTCCCTCGGCCAGCGCCAGAAAGGCGGACCAGCGCGCCTTCCTCGGCGTTTATGCCTTCCGCGTCGCACAATGAGCGGAGGTGGGCCTGGATTGCGGCCTTCGGCACGCGCCGGAAGTCGTAGTGCTGGCACCTTGAGAGTATTGTCGCCGGGAGCTTGTGCGGGTCGGTCGTGGCCAGGATGAATACGACATGCGGGGGCGGCTCTTCCAGGGTCTTCAGAAGGGCGTTGAACGCCGCCCCGGAGAGCATGTGCACCTCGTCGATAATATATACCTTGTACCGTCCGCGGGCGGGCGCGTACTTTACGTTCTCCCTCAGCTCCCGGACGTTGTCCACGCCGGTGTTGCTTGCGGCGTCTATCTCCATCACGTCAACTGACGAGCCCTGGGTAATCTCCTTGCAGGAGTCGCACTCCCCGCAGGGCGAGGGCGAGGGCCCTTTTTCGCAGTTCAGCGCCTTCGCCAGGACCCTCGCGGTGGTGGTCTTGCCGACCCCGCGCGTGCCGGAGAAGAGGAATGCGTGCGCCACCCTCTCCATAGAGAGCGCGTTCATCAGGCTCTTGGTCACATGCCCCTGTCCAACCACGTCCTCGAACCTTTGCGGACGATATTTTCGGGCAAGTACCGTGTAGTTCATCTAAACTCCAAAAACCATTGGGGCCAGGGACGGCCCCCGTTTGCTTCAGGCATCACAAGGGGCGCCGGACCAGGTTGGCCTGCGGCGCCCAGGAAGGTCCGCTTACCGCTGCTTCCTTCCGGACCTGACGGGGTTCACGGTTTCCTGCCGCGCAGAACCCGGCCCGGCGACCCATATAATGGCTGAAACAGGGGTCAGGGATAAGGACCGGCAGGATTTAAAGCCTGCCGGTCCCTAATTGACCCCTTATTGTCTGGCGGAGAGGGTGGGAGTCGAACCCACGGTACACCTTTTGGGCATACACGCGATTTCCAGTCGCGCACCTTCGGCCACTCGGTCACCTCTCCGTTTAATCAGTTCTTTCTTTCAGCCCGTTTTAGCGTGGCGGAGAGAGAGGGAGTCGAACCCCCGGTGGAGTCACCCCCACAGTTGATTTCGAGTCAACCGCCTTCGACCACTCGGCCATCTCTCCTTGGAAAACCGGACGAATCCGTTTTTATAATATAAAACCGGTATGAAAGTCAACAGCCAAAGCGGAAAACCCTATGAAAAAACAGAAATGGGGGTTAATCCCCCAATCGGCTTTTTTCTGAAAACCCCGTTATTTTATCAGCATTACCGGCCTTATGCAAGAGCAATTATTGATAAACGCCTGATGGAAAACGGTAAAAAAGATTTAATGTTTTTTCTGTTGACAGAGTAAAAAATATACACTAAGCTCCTTTCAACCAATTTTTTTTATCTTAACGTTTTTAGCATCAGGAGGAGTGGCAATGCAGTACGAAGACCTGCCGGTATCATACCTTCCGGAAATTTACCGCGACGTGGTGGACAAAGTGGGGCTCGAGGCGGCCCTTGCCCTGGGAGAGGAGTTCGGGGGGATGTCGCTCTACCTCCCGAAGATCGAGACGGCTCTAAGGAAGTGGCGCGACCAGAACATCAAGGTCGAGTTCGACGGGACGAACGTCGTGAAACTGGCCCGGAAATACAGGATAACGCCTTCCAGGATAAGGCAGATACTGTTCGCGCAAAAGGAAAAATAACTTGACAAATTTGGGGCCCTAACCTATGATTCTGGTTAGTTTCCGGGGCCCTGAAAATGACAATTACCGACGTATTCGAGAGCTACAAAAGCGATTTAACCCTTGTCGAGTCCCAGATACAGGTGGGTCTTCAGTCCAAGGCTTATCTCATCAGGCAGGTGGGCAATTATCTCCTCCAGGGTGGGGGCAAGAGAATACGGCCCCTCCTCCTGATGATTTCCGCCAACCTGTGCGGGAACCCCGGCCCGGAAGCGGTCAAGATGGCCGCCATGGTGGAGTTTATCCACACCGCGAGCCTCCTGCACGACGACGTGGTGGACGGGGCGGAGGTCCGCCGGGGCAAGACTGCGGCAAATAAACTCTGGGGGAACCCGGCCGTCGTCTTAATCGGAGATTTCCTGTACTCAAAGGCCCTGCACGACTCGGTGGCCCTTGAGAACCAGGGCGTCCTGGAGTCCATATCTTTCGCCACCCAGACGATGTCCGAGGGAGAGGTGCTCCAGCTCCTGAAAGCGGGCGACCCGGATATTACCGAAGAAGAGTATATGGAAGTAATCGAGGCGAAGACCGCGGCCCTCATATCCTCCGCATGCAGGATAGGCGCGGTGCTGGGCGGGATGCCGCCTGAGAAGGAAGAGGCGCTGGCGGGATACGGCATGGACGTGGGCCGCGCCTTTCAGCTTTTAGACGACACGCTTGATTATACCGCGAAAGAGGACAAGCTGGGCAAGGCCCTCGGCAAGGACCTGGGAGAGGGGAAGCTTACCCTTCCGCTCATCCACCTGGTCCGAAGCTGCCCCCCCGAGGAGACGGCAAGGATAAGGAAAATTATAGAGGAACAGTCCCAGAAGAAGGAAGACCTGGAACATATCCTCTCCCTGATGCGCGCCTGCCGCTCCACCGAATACGCGGTTGACCGGGCTTTAAGCTACATAGAACGCGCGAAAGCAAGGCTCTCGGTTTTCCCCGCCTCCCCTCACAAGGACGCGCTCTACGCCGTCGCCGATTACGTGGTTGAAAGAGAGATGTAAGGAATGGAGTCCTGCCATAACCGCCACGGGCACCACCCGCTGGTGAAGCTCGCAATAGAAGCCATAGAAACATATATAAAGGAACGCCGGGTAATAGAGCCCCCTGAAGAGACAACCCCCGAAATGGCCGATAAGGCCGGGGTATTCGTCTGCCTGAAAAAGGACGGCGAGCTGCGGGGCTGCATCGGGACGTTTTTACCTACCGCTGAAAATGTCGCCGCCGAGATTATAAAAAATGCCATATCCGCCGCCACGGAAGACCCGCGTTTTAACTGCGTGGACTCTCGCGAGCTCGAATGTCTCGACTACTCCGTGGACGTGCTGTCCGCCCCGGAGCCGGTAAAGAGCCTTACGGAGCTTGACCCGAAAAAGTACGGCGTCATCGTCTCCTCCGGCGGCAGGCGGGGCCTTCTGCTCCCGGACTTAGACGGCGTGGACACGGTAGATTTGCAGGTATCAATAGCCAAGCGCAAGGCAGGGATTGGTTTAACGGAGCCGGTGACGCTTCACCGGTTCGAAGTAAGGAGATACGAGTAATATGAAAGAGAATTCCGCGGAAGCTTTAAAAGCGGATGGGGCGGGCGAAAATGTCCGCCCTTTTGATTTGTCCGGGGCCCATGAGGAAAGAACGCGGGCCATGAGGAAAAAGTGACGGCCCGCCGTGCGTTTCTGAAACTTGGCATTTTTGGCGCGGCGGGGATAATCGCCTCTACGGCAATTTATCCGCTGGTCGGGTTGGCGGAGCGCAGTGCGCCCCCGAACCCTATAATGTTCGCGGACGCGCTGCTGCTTTCAGATATGCCGGAGGTCGGCGTTAAAAAGATAGCGCTGTACTTTACCCCGGGAGCCAAAGCGGACGCGCGCGTGTTCGTAAAGCGCGGTCCGGACGGGAAGCTTACCGCATTCTCCGCCGTCTGCACGCACCTGGGCTGCGTCGTGAATTACGACCGTCTGAAAGACCGGTTCATCTGCCCCTGCCACGGCGGGATATACGACGGCAACGGCAAGAACATCGCCGGCCCGCCGCCGACGCCGCTCACAAAGCTCCCGGTGCGTATCGTGGGCGAGTACATCCAGGTGGGGATAGAGAAGCCGTCCTCCTTCTAAAAACATAACGAGGAATGCCAGGTTTCTATGAGTAATCTGCTTTCCACGATCAACGAGCGCCTCAGCCTTAAGCGGCACTACCGCCGGATATTCGAGCGGCCGCTGCCGAAGGGCGTGACGTATTTCTACTGCCTCGGCGGCATCGCTTTCTTCTTCCTGTTAATCCTCACCTTCACCGGCGTCGTCCTCTCGTTCTATTACGTCCCCTCAGGCCACGAGGCGTACTCCACCCTGCGCTTCATAGACGACAAACTGCCCGGCGGATGGCTGATGCGCTCCATGCACGTCTGGGCGGCCTCGGGGATGGTCGCGGCGGTGCTCTTGCACATGATACGCGTTTACCTGACCGGCTCGTATAAGCCGCCGCGCGAATTCAACTGGGTAGTAGGCTCTACGTTATTCGTCCTCACGATGGCCTTCGGGTTCTCCGGGTATCTCCTGCCGTGGGACCAGAAGGCGTACTGGGCAACGACCGTCGGCACGGCCATGCCCCGCACAATCCCCGTCGTCGGCAATTTCATAATGCAACTCCTGCGCGGCGGCCCCGACGTGACGGGCATAACGCTTCTCGCGGTTCTACGTCATGCACGTGTACATACTGCCGCTGATTTCCATATTCATTTTATGGGCGCATTTTCACATGATTCGCAGGCAAGGGATATCGGGGGGGCTATAATGGAGAAAAACCAAAAGAAATTCTACCCCGACTATCTCTTTGAGATTCTACTCGTCTGCCTCTTCGTTTTGGAAGGGACGCTGGTAATCTCGTATTTTTTTCCGCCGGTGACGGCGAGGCCGATAGACTTCTCGCAGAACTATACGCCGCTCCCTGAATGGTACTTCCTCGCTCTGTACCAGATGTTTAAATACTTCCCCGGAAGGCTCGCGTTCCTTGGTGTCGCGGTGATTCCGGCGGCTGTGGTGTTCCTTGTTTTCGCTCTGCCATTCCTGGAAAAGACCCCTTCCAGAAGGCTCCGCGATAGAATACCTTCCGCGCTCGTCGCGGCCTTCCTGCTTGTGTCCGCCGCCGTCCTGACCGTCCTGTCTTACTTCTAATATTTCTGTTATACTTTTCAGCTTGAAAGAGAACAACCTTTGCAATGGAGGTGCATCATGCCAGTGTATGTAACGCTTTACAAGTTCACGGAGCAGGGCGTCCGCAACATCAAGGGTTCCCCCAAGCGGGTCGAGAAGATAAAGGAGGAATTCAAAAAGGCGGGGGCCGAGGTCAAGGAGTTCTACGCGCTGATGGGCCAGTTCGACACCATGATAATCGCGGAGGCGCCGAACGAGGAGGTCATCACGAAGCTGAACCTGATGATAGACGCGACGGGTAACGTGACTTCCCAGACGATGCGCGCGTTTTGCGAGCATGACTGGAAGAAGATGGTCCAGGAGGCGGTGCCGTTGTCGGCCGAGCTTGCGAAGGCGGCGTAAAGAGGCGGGGCAGTCAGGGGCTGGCAAACTATTGAAATAAAAACGGCCGGAGGAAAATGTTCCGGCCTTATCTTTTAAGCCCCCTGCCCCCGGCCCTCTATCTCTTTCATCTTCTGCTTCAAAAGCGCGACATCCTGTGCGAGCGTCTTGTTGCGCTTGGAGAGCTTCGATATCACCACCGAGAACTGGAGCGCGATGAGTGACAGGAACAGAAACGCCACAAGAAAAAATGCTGACGGCCCGTAATAAATCCCGGTAATGCTTACCCAGCCAGTCCACGAGGTGCCGGAAGATGGCAAAGAATATGATGACCAGGGACGTGCATATCCAGAGTACCGAATAGTTTTCCCGGAGCTTGCCGCGCCGCACCAGTTCGACGACCACGAACAATATAATCACACTTACGATTATGGCAACTACCTGCACCTTTTGCATTTTTTTTGCCCCCTATATCCCCTTCTTGAAGGTGTTCTTCCTGAGGAGCGTGACGAAGATGGAGAGAAACATCTTGAACACATAGTAAAGCGGCTTGAGACCGCTATGCATGGAGACGCCCTCCAGGCGCTGATACATCTCAACCGGGACCTCGATGCTCTTAAGCCCCGCCCTGTGCAGCATTATCAAAACGTCCGCGTCAGGGAAATCGGTGGGGTAGCTGTCCGAGGCGTAGAACCTTATCACCTCGCGGTTAAGGGCCTGAAATCCGGAGGTGGCGGTCCGTGACTTTGCGTCCGATTATAGAGGACGCTATACCGCCGAAGAGCCTCATGCCAAACCCACGCGCCCAGGTGGTCTTGTATTTGCCCAGACCCATGAAACGCGAGCCTATCGCCACGTCGGCCATCCCCGCCTTCACCGGGGAAAGCAGTTTCGGTATGTACGACGGCTCGTGCTGGCCGTCCGCGTCCATCTGCACAGCATATGCGTATCCGTTTGAGAGCGCGTACTTGAAACCGTCTGGAGCCCGGCCCCGTACCCCAGGTTGAACGGGTGCCTGATGACCGCGGCGCCCGCGCCCTTGGCCTGGGCGGCCGTGCCGTCAGCGGAACCGTCGTCCACGACAGCTATATCCATACCCGGCGCCTTGACCTTTATGTCCGCGATGAGTTTCGCTATACCCGCCGCCTCGTTATATGCGGGGATGATTATCAGGGTATCGTTATCCATTTTTCTACTTAAGGGTGTAATATCGATCTCACCAGACTACCATGGATTTAACAATCTTCCAATACAGGTCGAACAGCGGGTTGATCAGCCTTAGCTTGGCGTCGCCTATCTCTTCATACCATATCCGGCCGCTGAAGAACTTTATTACGTCTTTATCCCGTATCCGGCGAGAGGCTTGAATCCTGGCACGCTCACGAAAAATATCAGCCAGGTTTCTCAAACTCAGAAAATATTTATAGACAGCCATCTTTTCATTGAACCAGCCTCCCTGGAAGGCGAACAGCATGAGACCCGCTTCCATGACAAAAAACGCAGGCGCAATTAAACATAAGGTCAGCCAGTGATAATTCTTTAATATGACTATCACTCGGTTTCTATCTACATAATAATATTTGCCGCGGCTTCGTGAAAATTCATATTTGTGATAAACGACCGCATCCTCGGCCAGGATACAGCTTTTCCCTCCAAGCCAGATCCGCCAGCCGAGGTGCCTGGTCTTCATTGTACATCCACAGGCTTTCGTCGAACAACCCCACTTTATTCAAGGTTTCCGCTTTCAGAAGGACGGCCGCGCCGCTCGGGTAACATATATCCTTGCCGTCCGTCCGGCCTGGTTCCCATGGTTTGCCGTAACCTTTGCAGAACCCGAAACCTAAAAAATGCGTCAGGTTCCCGATGCTGTTGACCTTCTCCTTATCCGGCCAGAGCATGAGCCTCGCCTGCACCGCCCCCGCGTTTTCCTCCGTATCAGCCGCTTTTATCATCTCGTTTACGGCCGTCTCGCCTATGACCGTATCGATGTTAAACAGGATGATGTACTTGAACCCCTGCCTTAAGGCGGCCCTCATCCCGGCGTTGTTGCCACCGGCAAAGCCCTCGTTCCTTTCGTTCCTTATAATTTCCGCTTCGGGCACTGTTTCGCGAATGTATTCGAACGTCTCTTCCGAGGTTTCATTATCGACTATAAAAAGCTTGAAACCCCGGAATTCCTGTCTCCTTAAACTCTCGATGCAGTCCGGCAGATATTTTCGGGCATAACCTTTGTAGTTAACCAGAACGACCGCGACCTTACCTCTTGTCTCCCCGCTAAAAATCGTAGTACCTCAATGCTATGTAATAAGTCGCCGCCGAAAGCATGGCTACCATGAACGAGCCAGTGAACAGCGGGCTTTTTATAGCCTTTGCCGCCGGCCCGTCAAAAGCCTTTATCCTGAAGCCCGACACCGCAAGGAAGGCCGCGGGCGCAACGGCGGTAAAGTACCTTCCCTGGACACCCAGCAATACAGTCGAACTTACAGGAGTCGCCTCGACAAACATCGCAAGGCTAATGCCCATGAAGACGAGCGCAAAAGATATCAGCAGCAGGGCGCGGGCCCTCGGCCCCAGGGCAGGCCCGTCGTTCGGGACAAGGACCTGAAGCGCCAGGAACAGGCCCGCAACGACATAAAGGAGAGGCGGGAACACCAGGTCCAGCCAGCCGAGGAGGCCGATGAACTGTCTGTACAGGCCCCTCCCGCTCCCCGCCAGCGGATAGTGGAAATAGCCGTTATAGACGACTCCCAGGAACTGCAGGGGACGGGTAAGCGCCACGCGGAGCTGGTATTTGGGGTCAAACCCGCCCGGCCGCAAGTCGCCCGCGATTTTATGCGCGTTGGCGATATTCCAGGCCCCCATCAAGAGCACGGTCACACCTATGCAGCCAAACAGGAATAAGAGCCTGCTCTTCTTGTCCCTGAACCTCTCCGCGGGAAGCAGCAGCAGCAAAAGGACGATTGGAATATATACCGGCTTCAAGAGCGCAAGCACGGCGCACAGGAGCAGAAAAATTTTCACTTCCCTCCCCGTCAACGGCCGCGGACTTTTCTTAAGCGCCTGGTTTAAGAGATATGCGATAAAGAGGAAAGTCACGCCGTTTAACACCACATCCGAACTGAGCGAGGCGGCAATACCCAGGGCCATCGGGAGGAGCGCAAGCGGCATCATGATGTTTTTACCGACCGGCAGCACCTTGAGAGCCATGAAAACCAGGGCAACATACGAAAGCAGGACGAAGACCCGGGCCAGGTAAAAACAGCCAAGCGGCGAGAGGCCAAATATCGTTCCGGCAGCAATGCCAGCCGTCTGAGGCAAGTAACAAATCGGGGAATAAACACCGGCGGATATATCCTTGAATACGCTCTCGCCGCTCCCGGCATTGAAGTCTTCCGTCAGGATATATTTCCGGAAATGTCTGAAATCGAACTTCGCGAAGGGGTTGCGCATTACCAGCTGGTAGTCCAGCCTCTCCGGCAGCTCCGCAACGCTCCGGGGCAGGTACGCACCCGTTACCGTATGCCCGGCCTCGTCTTTGCCCTGCTCCAGGATTATTTTCCCCTGCGAGAGGGTCCATGACCTGAAGAAGTGCGCGTTCTCGTCCGGCGATTGGAAAGGCGGTATGAGGAAGACCCACAGAAGCCCGAAGAAAAGCGCCGCCGCCAGGAATACGTGCTCTTCTTTTATCCTGCTCAATGCCTCTCTCCCCGCGAAGGCAGTTCCCTCTCGATGCCGCCCTCACGTTTTTCGTAGCTGAGCGACGTGAGCATTTCTCCAAGCAGTCCGGTGGAAATAAATTGTATGCCCAGTATGATGAGTAAAACGGAAAGCAGGAACAGCGGCCTGTCCCCTATCCAGCGGCCCATGAACCAGCCTATGACCAGATAAGTCAGCGTGCTGCCGCCCGCCAGCAGGAGCGCGAGTCCCGCGATGCCGAAGAAGTGAAGCGGTTTCCTTATGTAGCGTGTTATGAACAGCACTGTGATAAGGTCGAATATGCCTTCGATAAAACGCTTGCCGCCGAACTTCGTATGCCCGAATTTTCTCGGATGGTGCCTGACCTGCACCTCGCCCACCTTGAAGCCGTCGGCATGCGCAAGCGCCGGTATGAACCTGTGCTGTTCGCCGTAAAGGGAGAGCCCCTTCACTACCTCGGCCTTGTATGCCTTCAGCCCGCAGTTCATGTCGTGGATTTTCACCCCGGTGAGCTTCGCGGTCAGCCAGTTTATCACCTTGGACGGGATGCGTTTGGTGAGCGGGTCGCGGCGGGGATACTTCCAGCCGGAGACCAGGTCGTACTCGTCAAGCTTCGCAAGCAGCTTCGGTATCTCCGAGGGGTCGTCCTGCAGGTCGGCGTCCATCGTAACGACATAATCGCCCAGCGCATTTTGAAAGCCCGTAGCCAGGGCCGCGCTCTTGCCGAAATTTCTGCGGAAGGAGCGGACCTTCACGTGCGCTTCGTCTTCCCGGCAGAGCCGTTCCAGGGTTTCAAGAGAGCGGTCGGTGGAGCCGTCGTCCACGAAGATGACCTCATACTCTCGGCCTAAGCGGGACAGGACTTCCGTAAGACTCCTATGCAGTTCCGGGAGGCTCTCTTCTTCGTTATAAAGCGGGATGACTATAGAAATATCCATGAAAACCTTTCGTCACTTTTCTTTCGAGAAAGAAAAGTAACACAAAAGAAAGCGGAACAGTCTAAAAGTTTTTGGCGTTACCTTTTTCCAAAAAGGTAACAGGTTATAACATCCCCAGTATTGACTTGATCTTCAGAAGCCAGACCACGGCCAGCGCCTCCAGTATTATCCCCTTGTTCATCTTGGAGGTGCCGTGCCTCCTGTCGGCGAATATTATGGGTATCTCTTTTAACCTGAACCCCTTCTTCTGGCAGAGGAAGTTCATCTCTATCTGAAACGAGTACCCGTCCGAATGGATGCGGGAGAGGTCAAGCTTTTCCAGCACCTCGCGGCGGAAACACTTATACCCGCCTGTCGTGTCTTGGAGCTTTAGGCCCGTTATCGCCCTGGCGTACACGCTGGCGAAATACGACAGCATGAGTCTCTTCAGCGGCCAGTTCAGTATCCTGATGCCGTCGATGTAACGCGAGCCGATGACGACGTCGTAGTCCTTAGCCGCTTCGAGGAAGTTGGGGATTTCGGCCGGGTCGTGCGAGAAATCGGCGTCCATCTCGAATATGTAGTCGTAGCCTTTCTCTAAAGCGTAGCGGAATCCCTCTATATACGCGGAGCCAAGCCCCATCTTCCCGCTGCGGTGCAGGACGTGGACGCGCGGGTTTGCCCTGGCCATCTCGTCGGCCGCCCGGCCCGTGCCGTCGGGGGAGTTGTCGTCCACGACCAGCACTTCCGCGATCCCGGACGCGGAAAGCACCATCTCCACGATCCTTCTGACGTTTGATATCTCGTTATATGTCGGTATTATTATAAGTGCTTTCATTTCCGGCACAGCCCGAACAGGTCGAGCGATTTTTCAGGTTTTTCAGGGCTCATCCTGAAATCGTCCCCGGTAATCTCCGCTGCGGCTGGCGAGACCTTCTCCGTCCTTTTGTTAACTCTCTCAAAGGCCATCCGGTACAGGGGCTTTATTACGGCGCGCGGCATCAGTCTCCTTAACCGAAGAAAATCGAGGGCGATAATTTTTTTGGCGAACCCCTGCTCGTCCGCCTTCAGGGCCATATACTTGTCGCTGCCTTTAAGCCCCCATATCTCGACGTTGTCAAAGACATTGGACAGCGCAATGTACAGCTCGCCGCTTGAGAACTCCTTGTAGTGGTACGGGTTCAGCCCGTGCAGCATCATTTCCTTGTTCGGCGTCCCGAATATCGCCGTGCCGCCTTTTTTTAAAACGCGCGCGGCCTCTTTTATAAAGCTCATATAATCCCTGACGTGCTCTAACGCCTGCGAGCTTACCACGACGTCAAACGAGCGATCCTCGAAAGGCAGGCGCGCGCCGTCGGCAAGGCTGAAGGAAAGGTTGTCCCTTTTGTATTTCCGGCTGGCGTGCCGGACGAGCTCGGCGGATATATCCACGCCGGTCAGTTCGCTCGCCAGCTCGGATAGCTGGTACGACCCGTAGCCCTCGCCGAAGCCTATCTCCAGGACTTTTTTATCCTTGACGTACCCGCCGAAGAACTTGTATGCGGCCAGGTGCCGCATGAAAAGCGGCGTGATGTTTTCATGGTCCGGGCTTATTACCTCGCCGGTCGGGTCGATCGAGTTCTTCATGTCTTTATGCCGGTCCCCCTCCTGCGGCGGTTTATGAATATTACCGATACCAGGTAGGCGAGCGTCAATAGGCTGACCACCGCCCCTATGTTATAAGTCCAGGGACTGAACCTGAACACAAGCCTGTGCCGCCCCTTCAGGACGGGCACTCCCCGCAGCACGTAATCGGTCCGGTAAACGTCCGTCTTCTTGCCGTCAATATAAGCGTTCCAGCCGGGATACCATACCTCGGACGCCACGAGGAACGAATTGGCGGGCGCGTCAACGTCCATGTCCACCTCGTCCGGCAGGTATTTAGTCACCTGAACTTTCTGTCCCGAAAGGTCTGCATTCGGGTCCATGGAAAAGGCCTCGGGAAGGTTATCGGACACGGCCGCGGCGGCGAACGGGGGGAAGCGGGGGTCGGATATCGCATCCAGGGCCTGGTCCACATCGTCCACCTTCAGGAGCCTGTTCACGAGCCAGGCGCGGGGCAGGGGCTCTTTTCCTTTTATAGAAATAGCAGTCCGTATTGTCCAGCACCTCGTACTTCTCCATCATCATTTTTCTTGCCGCCGCGTCGGGGATGGCGGCAAAATCATAATCCGGCTCTTTCGGGAGCAGGAGGTATCTGGTGTTCAGGAGGTCCAGTATGGGGTTTCCGAAGTTTACGCTTTCCAGCGTTTTCATGTAATAGGTGAGCGGCACGGGATGGTAGCCCGTGAGGCTCTGTATCCCCCGGACCAAAAGCTCGTTGTTTATCCCCGGCGCGAACACCCTGAACGGGCCGTCCTTGTCCGCTTCCAGCGTTTTTATCTGGGGCGTCTCCTTGTAGAAAACGTCCTCCAGGTTCGAGACCGGTATGGTCTTTATCATCTTCCAGTCCACGGGCCAGAGGTCCGCCAGGACGATTACGGCGACTATCAGGACAAGATATTTTCCGTTCAGCCAGCCCTTCCAATAGACCAGGAGCAGGACCATGGAAACGGCAAGCACGCCGCAGAACATGAACATGTTCTCCACAAAGTAGGAGAGCCTCTCCTGCACGTCGTCAAACTGCCCCCAGAGCATCTGCCGTATCCATTCATGGTTCAGCAGCCGGTCGGCGGCGCCGCCCAGATCGGACTTCCAGTAAAACGCGGTCGCAAGGACCAGGGCGAGTACGGCGGTCCCACCCATGATGAAATAGAGAAGCCCGTCTATTTTAGCCCTGGGCTTAGCCCCTGTTTTAGCCCTTTGTGTTTAGAACCTGTTTTAGCCTCTGGTTTACCCATCCTGTAGTCCAGCAGGTACTGCATCCCGAACGCGGCAAGGACGCTCCCGCAGATAGGCGTGAGTATCATTATCGCGTACGGTATCCGGAATGTGGAAAAGCCGGGTACGTACTGCCATATGATGCGGTAAAAAGGATTGAAGCCGCCGAGCGCCAGGAAGCCGGTCAGCGCCCCCATGCCAAAGAAGAACCATGTGTACCTGTTCCGCTTGAACAGGACGCCGATCAAGGCCAGCACCACGCCCAGGACGCCGAAATAATCCAGGGAGAGCTGAAGCCCTATCCTGCCCCGGTAAAATATCCCGTTGGTCGTGGGCACGTTCGGGCCGTAGTCCTTGCCCCATCCGAACGGGTCGTGCATCACGGTATAGAGCAGGTCCTCCGGGGGCATCGGAAAACGACGTAGCGAACTCATACGAAGACGCGGCCGTCATCGTCCCACCCTGGCCCCGCTCGGTATAATGCTTATACTGGAAGGCCGGGAGCAGGACCGCCGCGTAGAGGAGCGTCCCAAGCCCGAAGGCGTACACGAAACCCGCCGCGCCCTTCAAGGCCCATTTATAGCCCCTTTTGCGCACGCCCTCGGCAAGCCTCATTAAAAGGAACAGGAAAAGGACGATCCCGCAGTAGAACAGTATCTGGATATGCCCGCCGTAGAACATCATGCCCACCAGCAGGCCCACCACGGTCATGTTAAAGAACGACTCCCTGTCCAGCGCCCGGTCCAGGAAAAGAAGCGCCAGAGGCAGCCAGGTCATGGTGTATATCTTGCCGCCGTGCCCGGGATAGACCAGGGTGACCAGGTGCCCATTGAACATGAACAGGAGCCCGCCGACGAACGACGCTTGTCTTGAGAGGCCCAGATGCCGGGCGAACGCGAAGAAGAAGCATCCCATCAGGATGAAGTGGATTATGTAGAGGTAGCCTGTCGCGAACTTCGGCGAAACGAAGAAGTATATCCAGCTTCCGGGATAGAAGACATGGAAGGAGAAGCTGGCCAGAAGCGGCATCCCGGAGAATATGTACGGGTTCCAGAGCGGGACGGAATGGTTCTTAAAGATCTCGCTCATCCCCATCTCCTGTATGGGATAGCTTGCCGCCACCGTATCCGTGCCGTAGGCGAAGTTCCCGGGCACAAGGTACTTCCAGAAGCATACGTGCGCGAGGACGATATACAGGATGATGTAAGTCAGGCTTGTGAAGCCGCCTTCTTTTTCGTCTATGAAGTATGACTTAATCCTGGCCAAAAACTCTCCTTTGAACTACTTTACAGCTCCCCTTAAATCCAGGAGATACTCGGCCCCCATCACAAAAAGTTCACGCGCTCCCGGGACCTTCCCGAGGGGGGACCGCCTGGTCTTCCAGCCGTAGCGTATCTCGTGGGACGGGCTGAAAAGGTAATATTCCTCCGCCAGTATTTTAAGGCCCTCTTTTGCGGCCAGCCGCTTAAACCCCGATATTGTCATCCTGCACTTTTTCAGTTCCGCAACCGCCGCGACTGCCGCCTCCGGCTCACCGGTCAAACTCATAAAGAAATCGAACATCGGCCCTGGGAGCAAACTTAACCCCGGAACCTTTCTCAGTTTCGATTTAAGAAGCGTCTGCTGGTGCAGGCCGAACGGCGAGTAATACGGGGGAAAAGTAATAAGCAGTTTCCCGTCCTTCGCCATGAAGCCCTTCACGGATTTTAAAAACGCGGCCTTATTATCCCACGGTATATGTTCGATAACATCCCGCAGGATCACAAGCCCGTACTCGCCGCCAAGTACATTGACCGCATCCGTGGCCGTTATATCCTGCACGGCATACCGAAGCCTGGGATGGCGGTACTCTTTTCTCTCGAAGGGCTTTATCTCCACCCCCGTGCACTCGGCCCCCCAGTCCGCGAGCGCGGCGGTAAACCCCCCGTCGCCGCAACCGATATCCAGTACCCTGAGGCCCCCAGGGGATAGCCCCCAATCCTTGAATTTCGGCAAGTAGAAATCACGCGCCAGGTTATACTGGTAAGTCCAGTAATAATCCGCCCAGGACGGGAAATCTTTCTGTTGAAGCCTTCTATTTTCCAGGCCGCACCCGCAGCCTGTCCGGCAGCAGGCGCCGTCAGGGTTATTCATCAGGTTTCCTCAAATCTCCACCCGCCGGAGCTTGACCTCGGTCCTGGACGGGGCAGACGACTTTTTCCTGAACAGGCCCTTCACCGCGCCCCAGATGAAGCCCGCGCCGTAGCCTAAGTGAAGCGATGCGAAAAGTAACGGCATCACGAGGACGTATAACGGGTTTTTCGCCTCCGCCGCCGAAGCCGCGGCGAAGATAAGGCACAGGGCGATATATAACAGCCCCGGTATAAAGTAAATAGGCTGGCGTATGAAGACGAGCCCCAGGCAATATATCAGAAACAGCGACGGCGCCGCGTGCAGCGGCTTGAAACCCTCCGGGTGCTGGTAGTTCTGGTCCATCCTGCCGCGTCCGTAAGTGAACACCTGCTTTAGGTACGCCCTGAGAGTCGGCCTCTGGCTCCTGTAAAGCCAGGCGTCGGGGACGTAAAGGAAAATCTTGCCCTCAGAGATGAGCTTGTTTAGAAGTTCGTTTTCCTCGTTCGGGTAGAGGTTCTCGTTGAACCCGCCGCACCCGAGGAAAACGGATTTCCTGAAGCTCAGGTTGGCAAGGATGAGTTCGTTCTCCGTCCCGCGCCTCTCCACGCCCAGCCTCTTGTACCTTGCCCGTATCGAGGAGCCGCCGAACGGGGAGGACAAAGCGAGGCCAAAACCATTTCGCAGGAAACCGTCCGTCGGCGAAGTGATAATCGGCCCGCCCACCCCGGATACTTCCGGGTCCCCGTAACGCGCCGCTACCTCCTTAAAAAGGCCCGTCGGGGCCAGTGAATCGTCGTCCAGGAAATAAAGTATCTCGCCCGCCGCCTCCCTCGCCGCCCTGTTCCTCTGGACGGACGGCTGCCGGCCCTCCGCCACGATCACCTCGAACCGGTCCGAGGGATAGTCCACGCCCTTAAGCGCATCCAGCGCCCGGACATATCCTCCCGGCTTCACGGGAATGATGACGGTGATAAAAGGAAAATCCATAGACGTCAGATTGTAGCATAGGGGTTTAAATCCTTCAAGAATAAATAGTTTTTACGTGGTTGACTATGCTATGATTTTGCCATGAGGATTTCAGGCGGCGAATCGAAGGGGCGGCGCATAGCCCCGCCGAAACATGGGGGAGTAAGGCCCACGTCCGACAAGGTGCGGGAGGCCCTTTTTTCCATATTCGGCGCTCGGATAGACGATGCGGTATTCCTGGAGCTTTTCGCAGGCACGGGCGCGGTGGGCATAGAGGCATTATCCCGAGGCGCGGACAGGGCCGTTTTCGTGGACAGCTCCGCTAAGTCGGCGCGCCTTATCCGGGAGAACCTGGAGTCCCTTGGCTATCGGGAGAAGGGGGCGGTGGTGGCCAAAGACGTCCTGATTTTCCTGAAAAAGAACGCGCACGAGCTTGGGCCGTATGATATCGTGTTCGTGGACCCGCCCTACCATACCGACTCAGGCCCCAAGGCGATGGAGATGCTGGGGAGCGGAGAGCTCTCTAGCGCGCTCCCGGAAGGGGCGCTTATCGCATACGAGCATTTCAAGAAGAACCAGGCCCCGGAGCGCATCGGGCGGCTTACGAAAAAGAAGGATTATTTATACGGCGATACCGCGGTGAGTTTATATGAGGCGGGAGAATGACTGTAAATGCGAGGGCACGGATTTGAAGACTTTATTGAAAAGATATTTCGGCTATGACAGCTTTCGGCCTCTTCAGGAAGAGGTTATAAATAACGTAATCGGCGGGAGTGACAGTTTCGTTTTAATGCCGACCGGCGGAGGAAAGTCGCTCTGCTACCAGTTGCCCGCGTTGATGCTGGACGGCATTACCCTGGTCGTTTCCCCGTTGATAGCATTGATGAAAGACCAGGTCGATTCCTTGCAGGCCTGCGGCGTCAGGGCCGAGTTCATCAATTCCTCCATTTCGGCGGCGCAGATATCCGATATCCGCGCTCGCGCAAAGAACAACGAAGTCAAAATCCTGTATATCGCCCCGGAAAGGTTCGCCCTGAAGGCTTTCCAGGAATTTTTGAAGTCCCTGAATGTGGCCCTGATTGCGGTCGATGAGGCGCACTGCATTTCGGAGTGGGGCCATGACTTCCGGCCCGATTACCGAAACCTGAGCCAGCTGAAAGAACTTTTCCCGGACGTGCCGGTAATCGCGCTTACGGCGACAGCGACCGAAAAGGTGCGCGAAGATATATTAGCCCAGCTTTTCCCCGAAAAACCGCGTACTTTTATCTCCAGTTTCAATCGGGAGAACCTGAAGATAAGCGTCATCGAGAAGAAGCAGGCGTTCGCAAAGCTGCTATCGCTGCTTTCCAGGCACAAAAACGAGTCCGCCATCATCTACTGTTTCTCCCGGAACGAGACCGAAGAACTCGCCGAAAAACTGAAACTTAACGGGTATAGCGCCGGCGCCTACCATGCCGGAATGGATGCGGAGAAGAGGGGTCAGGTCCAGGACCTCTTCATCAGGGACAAGGTCAATATCATCGTGGCCACGATAGCATTCGGCATGGGCATAGACAAGCCGGACGTCAGACTGGTAGCGCATTACACATACCCCAAGACGTTAGAGGGCTATTACCAGGAGATAGGCCGTGCCGGGCGCGACGGGCTGCCGAGCGATTGCGTGTTGTTTTACACGTACGCAGACACGAGGAAGCACGAGTACTTCATGGACAAGATAGAAGATGACACACTGCGGGAACGGGCGCGCAGGAAACTGGACGAAGTGTCCAGGTTCTGCAAGCTGACGACATGCCGCAAGAAATATCTTCTGGGCTATTTCGGGGAGAGGCTGGAAGGCGGCAACTGCGGCGGGTGCGACAACTGCCTGGGTGAAAAGGAAGCGCCAGGCGCAAAACCGGCGGCCAAAGACAAGGCGAAAAAAGGCTCGCTCGATTACAACCCGGAGCTGTTCGAGGACTTAAGGGCCGTAAGAAAAGAACTCGCGAATAAGGCCAACGTCCCGCCCTTTGTCATCTTCGGCGATACGTCCCTTCAGGAGATGGCCTATTATCTTCCCGGGGACGAAGAAGGCTTCTCTGGCATAAGCGGCGTGGGCGCGAAGAAGCTTGAGCAGTATGGAGACGTTTTCCTCCGGGCCATCAATAAGTTCGCCTTGGAAAATAATATTTCCGGCAGGGATATTCCGGGCAGGAAGACAGAAAACGCGCGTCCGAAAACAGTTACGGCGAAAAAGCCTGCGGCCCATCTTAAGACAAGAGAACTTCTCCTCACGATGACGCCTCTGGATAAAATCGCGGAAAGCCAGGGCATAAAGCCCGGCACTGTCGTGGGACATATCGAGGACATAATCGACGCCGGAGAGAAGATAGACCTGGATTACCTGAAAATACCCGGCGACAGGTACGCCGCCATGAAGACCGCCTTCGAGCAGTGCGGCGCCGAGCGGCTGAAACCTGCTTTCGAATATCTCGGCGAGGAATATTCTTATGAGGAATTGAAGCTGGTGAGGGTTTTAATGAACTCTTAAACCATGTATCCCGGCTTCTTTTTCTTTTTTTCGAGTTCGGCGCGTTTGGCTTCGAAACCTGGCCTGCCCATCATCGCGTATGTCAGGAGTTTCCCTTCCTCCACGCCCGGCTGGTCGAACGGGTTTATGCCGTACAGACCTCCGGCGAAGGCGGTGGAAACCTCAAGCATATAAAGTACCTGGCCCACGGTAAACGGCCGCACCTCCGGGATCCGGATAGTCATGGACGGACGCCCGGCCTTCGTCAGCGCGGCCTCGGTCGCCGCCTGCTCCGCCTTTATAAGCTCCGCCATCGTCTGCCCGCCCAGGTACGCGATGCCCTCGATGTCCTTATACAGCTTCGGTATGGCAAGCTCGCGTTGGAACTTCTCGACCCTTAAGAAAGTAAAGGTTTTATCGTTCGGCCCTTCCATGTAAAGCTGGACCTGCGAGTGCTGGTCCGTCGCGCCGAGCGCCTTCACGGGAGTCTGTCCGGTATGTACGACATCTCCATTTAAATCATGCTTTTTCCCCAGCGACTCCGCCCATATCTGCCTGAACCAGTCCGCAACGTCTTTAAGCCGGCTTGAGTAGGGCATCATCACGGCGATATGCTTTCCCCTCCTCGTATCCGCGAAATACTGTAGCATCGCCGACATATATGCCGGATTTTCAAGGGGATTTCGCAGGGATGTCCGCTTGTCCATGTCCGCCGCGCCCGCAAGCAGCTCGTCTATGTCTATCCCGGAAACCGCCGCGGGCAGGAGCCCGACCGCGGTGAACACCGAGAACCGCCCGCCCACTCCCGGCGGGACTTCAAGCGAGGCGTACTTTTCAGATTTCACGATTTTTCGGAGGTTTCCCTCTTTCGGGTCGGTTATGCAGACGAAGTGATCCTTAAGCTCGCGCTTGCCCAGGGCCTTCTGCATAAGGGAGCGCACGATCATGAACTGGGCCATCGTCTCTGCCGTCCCGCCGGACTTGGTGATTACGGCGAACACGGTCTTCGCGGGGCTTATGTGCTCCAGCAGGCTGCCGAACGCGTCCGGGTCAACATTATCCATGAAGAACATCCGGGGCCGCCTGCCGCGCTCCGTGCGCTTAAGTAAGTTATGGTGCGGGTGGTTAAGCGCGGTGTGCAGTGCGGCGGGCCCCAGGGCGGAGCCGCCGATGCCCAAGAGTACGAAGTTTTCCGTCCTTTTGGCGATGTCGTCCGCGAGCAGCTTTATGGCGGAAGTGTCCTGGTACGGCAGGTCGAAGAACGGGTAGGCCCCGTCCTTTCGCCCCTTCACGAGCCATTCGTGCGCCTGCCCCGCCTTCGGGAGCAGCGCGTCTATCTCCTCTCGTGAAATGCCGTTCTCTCCGATGAAGTCGGACACCATGGAGTTATAGTCGAGGGTGATTTTCATGCCCTCACGCCACTTCTCGTCGCGCCAGTCCATTTATTTAGCCTCCGGAAATAAAAGTTCGTTACTTTCTTTTCGCGAGAAAAGAAAGTAACACAAAGAAAAGCGGGACTAAATAAGTTTAGCAAATTTAAAAGTTTTTGGCGTTACCTTTTTACAAAAAGGTAACGAATTTGGATTTTACTTGCAGGTCGAGCAGGACGACGAGCTGCACCCGGAGCAGGACGAGCCGGAGGCGGCAAGCGAGCCGCCTTTTTCGCTGGCGCCCGCCATGCCGAACATGGACATCTTCTTGTCCGGCTTGGCGCAGCCGCACTTGGGGCAGACTACTTCCGTGCTCCCGTACACCAGCTTCTCAAAGTCTTCCCCGCACCGGGGACAGTGGTATTCGTAGATTGGCATAGTTAATTATTCAGCCGCGTCCGGTTTATACCTCAACGCCTTTCGGCACTTTCTCCCAGTCCTTCAAAAACTTCTGTATCCCGATATCCGTCAGCGGGTGTTTGACAAGTGCATCGATAACGCTGAAGGGTATGGTCGCCACGTGCGCGCCCATCATAGCCGCCTCGACGACATGCAGGGGGTTCCTTATGGACGCCACGATGACCTCCGAGGCGTAGTCGTAGTTCGCGAAGATGGTCACTATCTGCTCGACTAAGTCCATGCCGATGGTGGAGATATCGTCCAGCCTTCCCACGAAGGGCGAGACGTAAGTCGCGCCGGCCTTCGCGGCGAGAAGCGCCTGGGAAGGGGAGAATATCAGCGTGACGTTGGTCTTGATCCCCATGCAGGTCAACTGCTTGCAGGCCTTGAGGCCTTCCCTTGTCATGGGGAGTTTCACCACGATTTTATCACGGTCTATACCCGCCAGTTCCAGGCCTTCGGCGACCATGCCCGGCGCGTCGAGACTCACCGCCTCGGCGGAAATCGGCCCGTCCACTATGGAACATATCTCGGAGATAAGCTCGCGGAAATCGCGCTTCTCCCTAGCCACAAGCGACGGGTTCGTCGTCACGCCGTCTATCACCCCAAGGCTCACCGCCTCGCGTATCTCTTCCACATTTGCCGTGTCGATAAAAAATTTCATTTTGAATTACCCCCTATTTTTTAATAGCCTTCTCGTATATCTGCAAGGTATGGAACGTCGCCGTGTCGGAGCCCGACTGGCCGAGCGCATCCTTTAAGTGCATCATGCACCCGGGGCACGCCGTAACGACGGCGGGCGCGCCGGTCTTTATGATATTTTTCACCTTCCGGTTCGCAATCTTGCCGGACAGTTCATAGTTCAGGAAACTAAAAGTCCCGCCGAAGCCGCAGCAGCGCGAGGCCTCTTCCATCTCTATGAGTCCGCCCAGCGTGGCCGCGTCCAAGAGGTCTCTTGGTTCCTTCTTCACTCCCATCCCGAACGAGAGGTGGCATGGGTCGTGATAGGTAATCACCATTTCCGCGGCATCCAGCTTTGTGATGAAATCGGTCTCATGCATCAGGAACTCGTTAACGTCTCGCACTTTCGCCCCAAGCCCCGCCGCGGCAACCGATTCCGGCGATTCCGCCAGGATTTTAGGGTACTCGTCTTTTAATGTCAAGGAGCAAGTTGGGCAGGCCGATACGATGAAATCCGCCTTGACGTCGGACAGCAGGGCCACGTTCCGTCTCGCGACCGAACGGAACGCCTCCGTCTCGCCTAACGACTTCAGCGGTTTTCCGCAGCACAGTTCTTCCTTCACGAACGCCACGTCATAGCCCGCGTGGTTCAAGACTTTAACCGCCGCCTCGCCTATTTCAGGGTTTATGTAGTTTATAACGCACCCTGCATAGAAAAGCACCGTCCCTTTGGCGTTACGGATGCGGGAGATTGGCGGGATGCGGGCAGCCAACGTCTTCTTCGGTATCTTCGGGAAATTCCTTTTGAATTCTTCGTACTGATACGGGAGGTATCTCGCCAGTGGGGTCGCAGCTAACGGTCCGTATGCCGCCCTACCCAGGGCCATCAGGGAAAAAGCGCGGTCCAGCGCTTTCTTGTCCTTTAAGGATTTCCGGGCCAGGAAACGCACCAGCGGCTCGCTTCTTTTTTTCTCCACCAGTTCCGCGCGCGCCGCCTCCATTATGGCGGGGACGTCAACCCCGGACGGGCATCCGGCCTTGCACGCGCCGCACATGGCGCAGTGGAAGACGGCCTTCTCGAAGGCGTCGGTCAGGGATAAGTCTCCCTCCATCACGGCCTCGACAAGGGCCATCCTGCCCCTGGCGACCGCGATTTCGCTAAACTCCTCGCCGAACGTCGGGCATACCGCCCTGCACGCCCCGCAGCGGATGCATTTGAAGATTTCTTCGGTATAGTTCTATTAAATTGCTCATTTACACAAATATCTTCCCTGGGTTCATTATCCCCTGCGGGTCCAGCGCGTCCTTGACGGCCCGCATCGCGGAAGGCCCGCCGCGCCTAATTCCGACTCCATATAGGACGACTTCATAAGGCCGATGCCGTGCTCGCCGGAGAGCGTCCCGCCGAGTTTTAACGCCGCGGCGAAAATCTCGCCCACGGCGGCCTTTACTTTGCCCCTGTTTTCCTCAATGCGTAAGTCGGTGATTATCGTCGGGTGCAGGTTTCCGTCCCCGGCATGGCCGAAGGTGCCGATTACCAGCCCGTACTTATCCGCGACAGCCCGTATCGCCCGGACCATCGCCGGGACCTCGCCGCGAGGCACGGTAGCGTCCTCTAAGATAACGGATGGGGATATCCGCGCGAGCGCCGTCAAAGCCGAGCGCCTCGCCGTCCAGATTTCCTCCTGCTCCAGCGGGTCTTTCGCCTGCCGAAGCTCTTTCACTCCCGCCAATTTCAGCGTGTCCAGAAGTTTACTCGACTGGCGCACAACGTCCGGTTTCGAGCCGTCCACCTCTATCAGCAGGAGCGCGCCGTAGCCGCCCTCTCCCCCCATTAAAGGGCGATGGGGCGCGAGGGTATGCCCGGCTTTCCTTTGCCCCCTGGTATGCCGCCACAGCCTTTAGCGTGACCGAGTCCATTATTTCAAGCGTCGAGGGCGTAATGCCGGATTTTATAATCAGGACAACCGCCTCGGACGCTTCCTCCAGCGTATCGAAGCTCGCCAGGAAGCCCGCCTTCGCCTCCGGCAGCGGGATAAGTTTCAATGTCGCGCCGGTGATGAAACCGAGAGTGCCTTCCGAGCCGGTGAACAGCCGGACCATGTCGTACCCGGTGACGTTCTTTCTTGTCCGGCTTCCCGCCTTGAACGTCCGCCCGTCCGGGAGCGCGATATCCAGCGCCATCACGTAATCGCGCGTCACGCCGTATTTAAGCCCCCGAAGGCCGCCCGCGTTTTCCGCGATATTGCCGCCAAGGGTGCAGAAAGCGTGGCTGCCGGGGTCCGGCGGATAGAAAAGGCGGCGCGCCTCCACGGCCGAATGGAGCGATGCGGTAATTACCCCCGGCTCGACAACGGCTACCAAATCCACCGGGTCTATTTCGATTATCCGGTTAAGTTTTTCCGTGGACACCACGATGCCGCCGTTTACCGGCACGCATCCGCCGGAAAGCCCTGTGCCCGCGCCGCGCGGCGTAATAGGGATTTTTTCCTTTGCCGCGTACTCCATGACCAGCCGGATAGACTCAGCCGAACATGGGCGCACCACGGCGTCGGCGGTTCCGGTTAACCGGGTGGAGTCCCCGCCGTAGCAGATAAGCGCTTCCTGGCCCGATACTACTTCCTGCGGGCTAAGGAGCGAGGTCAGCTCTTTTTCAATGTCTTTTACCACCGGATTCCCTGCGGACCATCTGAGTTAATGCCTAACTTATTGGGAGGTTAATCAGTTGATTTTATACTCTTTTAGGAAAGATTGCAACGGAAAAGCCGCCCTTGACGGGCGGCTTTTTATTTTTTTAATAGTTTTTCCTAATATACCGGCCTGCCGAAGTGTTCCATCGCGGCCTTCAGGGCCGGGTGGTCGCCGGCGTACTCTTCCAGGGGGATATCCTTGAGTGTCGCGTCCCAGGCGTCGCGCACGCTCCTTGCCCCGGCTTCCGCCCCGTCCGGATGCGCGTATATGCCGCCGCCGGAGAGGTGTATGAAGTCCAGATGGCCGATCTTGCGCTTGTTGATGGGGACCTTGCCCGCCCACTGCCCGCCCGAGGATACCGGCATGGAGTCGCCGATATTATCGAAGCCGTGGACGCATGCGCGTATATTGCCCAGCACTTCCTCGTCCGTCTCGAAGAGCTTCCCGGATATCGCGCCGCAGTGCGTCTGGTCCGCGCCGCATAGCCGGAATAGCTTTGTCAGGCAGGAGAAGCTGATGCCTAAGTATGGCGAGCGCGCCCACATCGGCGCGAAGTCGCGGTGGCAATGGATTGGCACCTTGGTATATTCCGCAAGCTCGCGCATGGCCTCAAGGCCCGCGGTCGCCGCGTTTATCATCACGCAGTTCCCGCCGCCCTCCACGACGATGTCGTGCAGTTCGCGTATCCTGTCCATGCGGTCGGTGATGTTGAAGGCGTACATGGTCTTCTCGCCCGTCTCTTCTTCCGCATGTTTAAGCGCCGCCGTTACCGCCTTCACCCGGTCCTTGAGGGAATTGTAGGTGGTGTCGGCGATAAGCTCGTCGTCCTTTATGAAGTCCAGGCCCCCTTTGGCCCCCTGATACGCAAGCTCCGCCATCTGCGCCGCGCTTATCCCCACGCATGGCTTTATGATGGCGCCGACTAAAGGCCGGTCAAAGACCCCGACGATTTCACGCGTCCCCTTTATCCCGAAGCGCGGGCCGGTGAACTCCTTCAGGTACGATTTCGGGAACTCCAGGTCCATCAGTTTTATAGCCGTGAACGCGCCCATCTCGTACAAATTCCCGGCGACCGCGGTCAGCAGGTTCGGTATCTTCGGCCCGAAGTTTATGTGCGGGAAGGCCATACGGAGAACTGCCGCGTTAATTTGACCGGAGCCCGCGCCGAACTCGGTCATCTTCGTGCCGGTCGGGAGGTTTGGGCCGGCCGGCTCGTACGGCAGCGGATAGATGCCCAGGACTTTTATCCCGTGCTTCTCCCGTACCTCGTCCGTCTCGTATCCCACCCTCTGCCATGTGCCGGTTGACTGCTCGGCGGCCAGCGCGTTCGCGGCATGGTAGATGTCCATCGGCGTCTCAAGGTAGTACGTCGCTATGATATAGTCTTCGGTATCCACCGCCTCCGGGAAGCGGATTAAGTCGCGTTCAAAGGGCATGACACTAACCTCCGAATAATTTATTGGAATAAAGTCTCTTGTTCGTTGTAATGAATTTCTTTCTTCGGCTGCTTAAACGTCAGGCCGCCGCCTGTGAAATCCGGGTAACGCGGTTTCTCGGTCCCGTTCATCAGCCCTTCGACAGTCAGAATCTGAATCTTTCGGGAAATTCCCGTTATGCGGCGATTCGTAATATCCCGCGCTGACGGCTTCCTTGTCCATCGGCTTGGTTGGGCTTGCAAGGGTGACGAACAGGCCTATCTGCGCTTTCTCGCGGTCAACGACGTGGCAAATTCTTTTACCATTGAGACGCCGACGTTCTCGCCGCCCTTTACGGATACTATGATTTTCTTCGATTGGCCTTTGTCGTCCTGGAAGAAGATAAGGCCGTCTATGCCGCTGTCCGCGCCTTTTTTCTTTCCCTGGTATGGCTGGGCGTTGACAAGCGAACATGCCCAGTATTGGAATTCATATTTATCGCGGGCCGCCAGCTCGCGCGCGCCTTCCAAGGATGTAGGTATTCCGTGGACATCGAACTGCAAGGGCGGCACGGCGTCCTTGAAGGCGTCGCGCATACGCTTCTCGATGAGCGATATGGCGAGGTGCGTGATGTCGATTCCAATCCAGCGGCGGTTCAGTTTCTGCGCGGCGTGTACGGCTGTGCCGCATCCGCAGAACGGGTCGAGGACGACATCGCCTTCGTTGGTGGAGGCTTTAATTATGCGTTCAAGGAGCGCGAGGGGTTTTTGAGTCGGGTAGCCGAGACGTTCTTGGGCCTGTGAATTAATCGGCGAAATATCTTCCCAAAATGATTGACATGGCATTCCCGGCATTTCATCTAAATATCTTTTAAGCTGGAATGCCACCTTTGTTTGTAAAATAAGCGACCTTCTTTATCAAGCTTTCTCATCTTTTCATAAGGCATCTCCAAACGGATTTGTATACCATTTATCATCATATTTATATTTGGCCTGTCAGTCTTTGGACTTGCAAGGTCTATCAGCCGATATCTTCTACCATCTTCATCTGTATTTCTAAAACTTCTCAAATATTCTGGGTCATAATGGCTGATAAACTGGATTGAATGTATAATTATCGCTTTTCGAGTAAAAGAAAATTATATCCGCATTGCGCCAAATCTATTTGCATCGACTATGTGCACTAGTCCTTTTCCAAGTTATTTCATTCCTGAAATTCTCTTTCCCGAACACCCCATCCAGCACTATCTTCAAATAATGGCTCGCCGTCGGGTCGCAGTGCAGGTAAAGGCTTCCGGTGGGCTTAAGCACCTTGTGCAGTTCCAGAAGGCGGTTCGCCATCATGGTAAGATACGCCATCATGTCGTTCTCGCCGAGGAAGCCCCGGAGCGCCTGCATCATCTCCGCGACATCCGTATTCGGCTGATGCATGATTTCGGCGAACTCCCGCTCGGCCTGCTCGCCCCAATGCCACGAGTCCTCAAATGCCATAATCTGCGCGTCCGAGTCGTGCCCCTTCGGGGATTTGAAAAGCAGGTTGTAATCGCGCTTGGAATTAAACGGCGGGTCGAGGTATATCAGGTCCACGCTGTTGTCCGCAATGGAGTTGCGAAGCACCTGAAGGTTGTCGCCGAAATAGAGATGGTTCATTATTGGTCAATCCCCTTTAGAAACTTACTCGCGCAGTCCTCGGAGCAGAAATGCAGGACGTTCCCGCCGAAGGTCTTCTTTACCGCGCGGGAGACGGGCACATAGACCTTGCACTGCGGGTCCTGCACCATCTCGTCGCCCTCCGGACGGCGCGCGGGCGAGACCCCGCCCGGCGGCACGGACCCCGTCGGGACCGTAAGGTATTTCAGCAGCCTGTCGAGGAAGAAGTAGAACGAGGCGGCGAGTATCAGTATGAGGATTATCCGGATTATTTCCTGGCCTCCTTCATCGCGTCTTTGAACGCATCTACTTCCCGCTTTAAGTCCGCGTTGTCCTTCTGAGAGGGGATGTTCTTCAACAGGTCGTCGTACGCGGCTATCGCGCCCTTGTAGTCCCGCTTCATCTGGCCCAGGGCCAGGACAAGGTTTATCCTCGCCTGCGGGTGCAGCGGGTTCTGCTTTATGGCCTTGCGATATTCCTCGATGGCCTGGTCCTGCTGGCCGGTATAGCGCATCAGGTTTGCCATGTCCACCCGGACGTTCACGTTAGAGGGGTCCATCTCCAGCGCCTCCTGGTAGTAACCAACGGCCCGGTCCCATTTGTCCACCGGCTGGGCCGCGTCCCCTTTTTTGTTCAGCTCGTCCTGCCCCCAGTCATAATAGAGGTTCCCGAGCTGGACCACGATGTTTACGTTGTTGGGGTCCTTCTTCAGGGCGGCCTCCATCATACGGGCCTGTTCGGCGAAATTAGATAACTCCGCACCGCCCCCGGCGGGTTCGGCGGTTTCTTTTTTTGAGCATGAAGCAAGGGTAAAAATGAGGAAAAAAGACAGGGCCAGAATGGAAAAACCTTTTGAAATCATAGTGCTCCTCCGTCCGGGTCAACTTTAGGCCGGCGGGAGGACTTTCGGACAGTTAAAGCGCTTCGTCCATGCTCCCGCTTCTGAAGCCCTGGAGGTCCAGGGCGACGTAATTATAACCCAGGGAAGTAAGCTTTGCCACAACTTTTTCTCTAAGCTCCGGGGCCATGATTAGCGGCAGTTCCTTAAGCGTAAGCTCGACCCTGGCAATGACCGCCGTGGTGGCGCACCCGAAACTCCGTAAAGCCAAGTGTAAAAAGGTATTCTTCCGATTCCCGGACCCGTTCCAGGCCCTCTCTCGTTATCCGCATCCCGTATGGGAAACGGCTGGCAAGGCACGGGGAGGAGGGTTTTTCGGCGTTCGGGAGATTAAGCTCGCGGGCAATTTCGCGGACTTCTTCCTTGCCTATCCCAAGCTCTAAAAGCGGACTTTTAACCCCCAGCTCGCCAAGGGCCTTGAGGCCCGGCCTCCTGCCTCCCAGGTCGTCCGCGTTCGTGCCGTCGAAGACGTCGGTTATCCCGAATTTTTTTGCAATATTGGATATCGCGCCGAAACCGGCGCTCTTGCAGTGGTAACACCTGTCGGGCGGGTTTGAGGCTACTGCCTCGTCTTCCAGCGCGCTAATTGGCAAAATCTCGTGCCGGATGCCTACAGGCGCCCGCCACGGATGACGCCTGCCGCAGTTCGGATTCGGGCAGGAACTCCGACGCCACCGTCACCGAGACGGCCTTATCCCCAAGGGCCTGGCAAGCGGCGGCGGCCACTACGGAGGAATCGACGCCGCCTGAGAAAGCGACAGCCGCGCCTTTAAAGCCTTTGAAATAACCTATGAGGCGGTCTGCACGCAAACCGCCGCCTCCTCCGCCGCGAATATCTTCAGGAACGCTTCGACGACCTCGGGGTTGTGTTGCGTGCCGGACTCCTCTTTTATCATCCGGAGGGCTTCAGACGCCGGTTTCGCCTTCCTGTACGGCCTGTCGGAGGTCAAAGCGTCGAAGACGTCCGCCACGGAGATTATGGCCACCATTAACGGTATCTCTTCGCCCTGCAGGCCGTCCGGATAGCCCTTGCCGTCGTGGCGCTCCTGGTGGTGGCGTATTAAAGGCCGGACCTGCTGGAGGAAGTCCACTCCCCGGACTATGTTCTCGCCTATCTCCGGGTGCTCCTTCATGTGCAGGAACTCCTCCCGCGTCAGCTTACCGGGCTTGTTCAGCACCGCCTCGTCTATGCCTATCTTGCCGACGTCGTGCAGGATGGCCCCGAAGCGCAGCACCGCTATGTCTTCGCGGGAGAGCCCCATTTCCTCGCCGATGGCTATCGCATACTGCGTAACCCTGTCCGAATGGCCCAGGGTATATGGATCCTTGGCCTCGACGGCCTGGGCGAGGGCGGATATGGTGTCGTAATAGCTTTTTTCCAGGTTCTGTATCAGCTCGACGTTCTCGATTGCTACGGACGCCTGGCCGGAGATCGCGAGCAGGTACTCCATTTCGCTCTTCCTGAAGGCAGGCCTGGTCGGGCCGCGTTCGATGTTGATTACGCCAAGAAGCTCGGAGCTTGCGCCGATGAGCGGGACGCACAGCATCGAGGCGTGCGCCGGGAAGCCGCGGCCGGGGACGAAACGCGCGTCTTCCCGCACGTCGTCTATCATCACCGGGCTCTTGTTCTGTGCCGCCCAGCCCGCGACCCCTTCGCCAAGCCTGAACCGGTTCCTGCGGTGAGCTTCCAAAGACAGGCCCTTCCCCGTCTGGATGAGCAGTTCGCCGACCCCTTTTTCCAGGAGCATCACAGAGCCGCTGTCCGCGTCCAGTTCCCGGACCGCGGAATGGATTACCATCCGGAGCAGGTCGTCCAGCTTGTGGATTACGTTCATTGAACGGCTGATTTCGGACAGGGAGGTGAGTTTTTTTACCTTTTCGTCCAGGTCGCCCTGGAACGCTTTCGTCATGCGTCTCACGGGCTTTATGACGCTCCTGCTTAAAAATAACAGGACTGTCAAAGCGAGGATGGCGCCCAGAATTGTCGCGCCCAGGACGAGCCCGCGCTTCAGCGCGCTCAGTTCCGTCAACGTCTTATTATAGGATATCCCGACGGTGAGAGTGCCCAGGACGTGCGGGTTCCTGTAATGACAGCCGGCGCACTCGGGCTTCTTAAGTATCGCCACCGACCGCGAGAGGATATACTCCCCGCCGGTGTCGGCCATCGGGCCTTTTTTCAGTATGTCGGAAATCCCGCCGTGCTTTATCTCAAACAGGTCCGCGGCCTTCTTGCCGACGTCTTCCGAGACGGAGGAGGCGACTATCACGCCCGAATAATCGGTCAGCCATACCTTGTTCTTCCCGTCCTGCGCGGCCTTATCGAGCGATTTCCAGGTATCGGTAAGGGAGCCCTTCATCATCGCGTCCGCGATATCGTCGCTGACCATGGAGGCAAGAGAGCCGGCTTCCTTGTCCGCCTGCTTAAAGAGCTGGCGCGTCTGGAAATCGATTAAGAGCTTCGCCCCCAACGACGACGCGAGAAAGAAACAAAAGAGCAGCGTCAGGACAGACTTTATCCGAAGGCTCTTTAAAGGATTCTTAAGGGGGGACCTGAGTGGGTACTTCAGCAAAAAAAATGCCTTTCGGTTACTGCAGGTTGAAATGTTAAAGCAATTTAACATATGCGACTGGTGATGTCAACTATAAACGGGATTAACACAATTTTTTGCTTGTTAAAAAAAAGATTCTAATGTATTAATAATATTATGAAAAAGCTCGAAAACATGAGGCCCTTGGAAGTCCTCGCCCTGATGGACAAAAAAGACGAAAGGGCGCTGTCCGCCGTCATTGGCGCACGAAAGGCCATAGCGCAGGCCGCAAGCTCCGCCGCGAGGTCTATAAAAGAAGGCGGCAGGCTGATTTATGTCGGCGCGGGTACTTCCGGCAGGCTGGGCGTTTTAGATGCTTCCGAGTGTCCGCCGACATTTTCCTCCAGTCCCGACAGCGTAATAGGGATAATCGCCGGGGGATCAAAAGCATTGACCACACCGGTCGAGGGGGCGGAAGACGATTTAAAAGCCGGGAAAAGGGCTATATCACGCCTCAAGGTAAATGATAAAGATGTAGTGGTCGGCATCACCGCCTCCGGTACGACCCCTTACGTTCTCTCCGCACTGAGCGAGGCCGGGAAGAGGGGAGCAAAAACCTGGATAATAAAATGCCAGGGCGGTCGCCCTCTACCCGGCTCCCCCACCAACGAAATCCTTCTCGATACCGGCCCGGAGGTCATACGCGGAAGCAGCCGGCTCGCCGCGGGCACGGCAACGAAGCTCGCGCTGAACCGCATAACCACCGCGGCGTTTATTATGATGGGGAAGGTCTATGGCGACCTGATGGTGGACGTGATGCCCACGAACAAAAAGCTCGTAAAACGGGCGGTCGATATTATTTCGGAAGTTACCGGCTGCGACAGGGCGCTGGCTGAAAAAACCCTCGTGAAATCGGGGATGCGGCCTAAGGTGGCGTGCATGATGATAGCAAGGGGGATATCCAAAAAGGAGGCGGAGCGGCGTCTTCACGCAAACGATGGGTTCCTACGCCGGGCGCTCGAAAAGGGATGATAACGCCGCTTAAGGATATTTTTTTCGTCTTCCTTAAGATAGGGACATTCGCCTTCGGCGGCGTTTATTCCATGCTCGCGTTTTTTCAACGCGAGGTGGTCACAAAGAGACGCTGGCTGACGGAGGATGAGTTCTCGGAGGGGGTAGCGGTAGGGCAGATAACGCCGGGCCCGCCGATCGTCAATACCGGCATATATATAGGTTATCGCCTGCGCGGGCTTAAAGGGGCGGCAGTCACCGTAATCGCCCTCGTGCTGCCTGGCTTTATCATCATACTCGGCCTGGGCTGGCTTTATTTTCACTACGGGAACACCGCCTCCTTCCGTCCCGTCTTAAGAGGGCTTGGGGCCTCGGTGGTGGGCCTTTTGCTCTCCGTGGTCTTCCGGATGGGGAAGACGCTTTTGAAAAACGCCGCGTCCGTCATCTTCGCCCTGTCCGCTTTTGTACTCCTGCTGTTTTTTAAGGTAAACCCAATCCTGCTCATACTGGCCGCGGCGTTTAGCCGGGCGGCTCGTCTTCCGGAAGGCGAAAGCATGAGCCTCCTTAAGCTCTTCGCGATATTTTTCGCCGTAAACCTCTTTACCATCGGGGGCGGGTACGTCATGATCCCCATGTTGCACGACATATTCGTCCTGCACTATAAGGTCCTTACGCAGAAAGAGTTCCTGGACGCCGTGGCTCTGGGGCAGTTAAGCCCGGGGCCGCTCACGGTAATGAACGTCTTCATCGGCTACAAGTTGATGGGTTTTCTGGGCGCGGCGGCGGCGGCGCTGGGCACGTACCTCCCCTCGCTCACGGTCGTTACCCTTGTGGTTAAATATTACGTGCGGTTCCGGGAATCGGAGTGGCTGGACGCCGCTACCCGCGGTATAAAGCCGGCTGTGGTCGGCCTTCTCCTTGCCACGGTTATCATGCTCGGAAAAAGCTCGCTCGTGGACCCGGGCACGATGATTATCTGCGCTTCTTCTTTCTGCCTTATCGCCTTCACAAGGCTGGACCCTACCATTGTGGTCCTTCTTTCCGGCGCGGCGGGCCTCGCGTTCCTATAACAGGGCCCGTTTCTGCTATACTTCTAAGTAACGGAGGTATTCATGGCTCAGGGGATTTTTTCCCGATGCCCGTCGTGCGGGACTTTGAATAAAGCCCCCTTGGAGCGCGCCGGGATGGACGGCAAATGCGGCCAGTGCGGGATGCAAATATCCTTTCCGCACCCCCGGAATCCGGCGGCGCCGGTGGCGGTCACGGATTTAAATTTCGATTCCATCGTCGGCGCGTCCGGCGAGCCGGTGCTTTTAGAGTTCTGGGCTCCCACATGCGGCTACTGCGTGAAGATGGAGCCGGTGGTGAACGAGATGGCCCGCGAGCTGACCGGACGGGTCAAGGTGGCGAAAATGGACACGTCGATAAATTCGAGGGTCCCTTTTGATTACGGGATTACAGGCACCCCCGCTTTCATACTTTTCCGGGGAGGAAAAGAGCTGGCCCGCATCGTTGGCGCGATGCCTAAAGAGGCGCTTATAAATAAAATCAGCCCTTATATCTGAAGGTAAACTATGCGCGTTATCCTTGCGACAGACGGTTCCGGACCATCCCGGGCCGCAATGGAATTCCTGCTCAGGCTGAAGTTCGAGCCGGAGGACCGTTTCATAATCCTGCACGTCCTTAAGGAGTTCGTCCTCCCGGACACCATAGACCCCAACCGGGAATTTCGAAAGGCGGGTAAGGCGGGGGCGATGAAGCTGGTCCTGGAAGCGGCGGATAAATTCAAGGCGGCGGGCCTGGGCGTTACCGAGGCGGTCCGCGAAGGGGACCCGGCGACGGAGGTGGTGGAGGCGCTCGAAGAGTTCGACGCGGACTTGGCTGTCATGGGGCACAAGGGACATACAGATTTTCACAGGTTCCTGCTGGGCAGCGTCTCTCAGCACGTGCTCCGGCAAGGGAAGCGCTCCGTATTGATAGTCCGCGACGCGCCGCCTGCTGGGCGGCCGATGAAGGTGCTTTACTGCACCGACGGCTCGACGCACGCGAGGTTCGCGCGCGACCTCTTCATAAAACTCCCGTTCCCGCCGGATACGGAGGTGGACGTCCTGTCCGTCGTTGACATGCAGGTAACGAGCCTGCCGGAGAAGTATTCTCCGTACAGCGAGACTTCCACCATGATGGCGGAGCTGAGGCTGCACTTAATGCAGATGGCGGAAGGATATGTCGTCGAGGACGCGAAGGCGCTCCGGGACCGTTTCAAGACCGTCCGGGAGCACGTGACAGTGGGGGTGCCGGAGGCGGAGATACTCCAGGCTACAGACGAGATGAGCTCGGACTTAACGGTGATGGGTTCTTCCGGGATGCACGGCCTGAGGGGCGTCCTTATCGGGGACGTATCCCAGCGGGTCGTAAAACACGCGCGCGGCAGCGTCCTGGTGGGAAAGATGCGGTAATATTTTTAAAGGGAGAATAAAAATGATGCGCCGCCTTTTGTTGTCCGTCTTCCTGTGCTCGCTTTTGTCGGCTTCCGCTTTGGCGTTGCGGCGGAGATGTAGCCCCTGCCCGCGCTTCCGCCAATCCCGACCGATAACTCTATGACAAGGCAGAAGGTTGAGCTTGGAAAGATGCTCTTTTTCGACCCGCGTCTTTCCGGCTCGAAATGGATAAGCTGCGCCACCTGCCATAACCCCGTCATGGGCTACACCGACCGCCTCCCGCGCGCCCTGGGCCATGCCATGAGCGAAGGTCCCAGGAACACGCCCACCATCCTTAAACGCCGCGTTTATCGACGTGCAGTTCTGGGACGGGCGGGCGAAGACGCTAGAGGAGCAGGCGCTGGGGCCCGTGCAGGCGAGCGTCGAGATGAAGCAGAACCTCCCGCAGATGGTGAATAACATAAAGAAGGTGCCGGAGTATGTAATCCGTTTCAAGGAAGTCTTCGGGGGCGGATGACCCCGTGACGTCTGAAAACATCGCCAAGGCGATCGCCGCGTTCGAGAGGACTCTGATAACGCCTAACTCGCCTTACGACAGGTATTTAAACGGCGACAAGTCCGCGCTGTCTCCTTTGGCCGCCAAAGGCTTCGAGCTGTTCCAGTCCAAGGGCTGCGTCGCCTGCCACAACGGTCCCGCGCTGACGGACAGCGGCTTCCACAGGATAAAGGTGCCGGGCTCGGTGGATGAAGGCAGATACAACGTGACGAAGGATGAGAGCGATAAGTTCGCCTTCCGAACGCCAACGCTTCGGAACGTGGAACTGACGGCCCCGTATTTCAACAACGGGTCCGTATATACATTGGACGAGGCGGTAGCCGTGATGGGAAAGCAGGCGCTTAACACAGACCTCGGCCATGACGAAATAGAAGCGTTGGCGGCTTTTTTGAGGAGCATGACGGGAGAGCTGCCCGCGTTCGAATACCCGCAACTGCCATACACGGTATTAAGGAGGTCTTAAGGTGGATACCATATTTGATAAAGTTCTCTGCGCCACCGACCTTTCCTGGGGCTGCAGCGATATCTTCAGGGACTTAAACCAGGTACAGGACAGCGGCGCCGTGCAGCAATTGCGGATGCTCTACGTAGTCCCGGAAAACGAGCGGAAGCAGGGGGATAAAGAGGACGCCGAGGGCGAATTCGCGAGGATAAAGGGCGACCTTGAAACCCTTGGCATAACCACCGAGACGGTCGTCCGGGAAGGGGTGGTCGCCCGCGAGATAGTGAAGGAGGCATCCGAGTGGGGGGCCACCATTATCATAATGAGCAGGGTGGACAAGGGCGTCATAGAAGACATCGTCCCGTACGGCACGTCCATGGACGTAGTACGTGAGGCCGCGATTCCCGTCCTGGTGGAGAAACACTCGGAGGGCACGCGGGGACAAGAGTTAAAGACGGCCTGGCCGCTTAAGAAGGTGCTGGTCCCGGTGGATGTAAACGAAGCGCCTCTTGAGACGGCGGAATTTTTGAAGACCCTGGCGGGCCTTGTGCGCGAGGTCGTACTGGCGCATGTCGTAGAGGCGGGCACGGACAACGAGGTGCAGCGCGACTTCGAACTGGCGGCGGAGGCGAAGCTTGCGGAATACGCCCAGGATTTTGAGAGGCAGGGTTTCAGCACTACCGTGCATGTCCACAGAGGAGAACCCGCGGCGGGTATCGTCGAGATTGCGGCGGAGGAGAAGGCGGGCATGGTGATCATGCCTTCGAGGGGCCTGGCAACCGGCAGGGAGGAAATCGGGAGAGTGGCCGAAGAGATCCTGAAGCACTCTAAGACGCCCGTGATATTCCTGCCCCGGTCTTACCAGTCGGCCTTACGCGCCGCCTGAAGAAAAAAATGCGGAGGCAGGGCCGTCCTGTTTCTCTCCGAAGCAGATACTGTTCTTGCCGCAGTCTTTTGCCTTGTACATCGCCTTGTCCGCGTGACGGATGAAGGCGATTTTTTCTTCTTCCAGCGTCTTGCCCTCCAGCCCGTCCTCAAAAAAGGATGCGATGCCGACGCTGCACGTTATCACGCCGCTGATATTATAAGCCTGCTCGGTCCGGACCTTTTCCTTCAGGAAAACCGCGTGCTGTATGGCTTTCCGCACCCTTTCGGCCAGCAGGTACGCCTCGTCCCTGCATTTCCCCGGCAGGATGATGGCGAACTCGTCGCCTCCATATCTCACGATGCCGGCATTCTCCCCTTCCAGTGTATCGCGGATTAAATGCCCTACTTCCGCGAGCGCACGGCTTCCGACCAGGTGTCCGAAGCTGTCGTTAACCTGTTTGAAGTTGTCCAGGTCCAGGAAGAGAAGGGATACATGCCGCCTGGAGCGCTTCGCTCTCCTCAGCTCTTCGGAGAGCTGGCGGTGGAAGTAACGGTCGTTAAATAACCCGGTCAGGTCGTCCCGCTTGGTCAGCTCTTCGTTTCTGTTCGCATCGAGTGCGTTCTGGATGAGGGTCGAGGTATATCCCGCGAATATTTCCAGGAGCTTCATCTCATCCTTGCTGTAGCTCTTTTTATCTTTTCTGTTTATAAGCTCTATCACGCCGCAGACGGAGCGCCCGAGGACTATGGGGACGCAGAGTATGGAGCGGGTCTTCATGGCCATTTTCTTGTCTATGTCGTCGTAGAAGTCCTTATCCTTCCCGGTGCCGTCGCCCATGTACGGACGCCCGGCGATGTATGTTTTCCCGGCAACGCCGTAGCTCGCGGCTATTGTTTTGCCAAGGATTTTTTCGGATGCCGGGCCGAAGCAGGCAACGAAATGGAGCTGGTTCCTGAACGGGTCGCCAATGGATTCGGACTTGATGTACGGGTCATCCAGCAGGATGGAGCCCGCCTCGGAAGGGAGGAATTCGTCAGCTTTCAGCAGTATTTCCTTCAAGACTTCGTCCAGCTTCGGAGACGAAATCCGGCGCCCCTGGCTCATCAGCCTCCTGAGGAATTTCTCTATCTTGCCTCTGCCCAGGGTATGGATTTTCATAATCGCCGTTATTGTAATTGGAAGCCTTTAGTTTGTCAAAGTTTTTTATTAAATTCAAAAAATTCCAATCTAACAGGAAAAAAGGCAGGGAACCGTATCTGCGGCCTTTTTCGATATCGAAAAGCAGGTTTTTTAAGCGGCACGCTACTCTGACGACTTTTTCCTTAATTTTGCCCCGGCCCGCTGCAGCGCCTTCCCGAACTCGTCAAGCGACTTATCGGTCTGCTCCTTTATTTTCCTCCAGGATTTTTCAGTGTATTCCTTGCCCTGGGCGTTGAGCCGATGAAGATCTTTAGCGGCCTCTTCCTTGCGCTTCTCCAGCTCTTTTTTCTGCTCCTGATAAGCTTTTTGGCTTTCCCCCTTCGCCTTCTCGCTCCAGTCCTTGAACTTCATGTCGTACTCGTCGAACTTCGCTTTAGCCTTCTGCTGGAATTCCGCCTTGTCGTTATCCGTTTTTTGCGCAGCCGCCTCCGGCGCCGCAAAGACGGCGGAGGCTGTCATAAAGGCAAGCAGGGTCAACACGGACAGAACGGACCTGAACATAATCCACCTCCTGGGGCCATTAGAACGCGGTCAACTCCTCCTCCACAATCGGCATGAACAGGAACACTATCTGGCCGCCGTTTATCTCTACCCGCAGAGTCGCCCCCCGCGTAAGGGCGTATAATTCCCACCCCTCGATGTCGCATCTGCACGATTCCACCGAGGGAGAAGACTCTCCGGTCAAGTTATTTTTCCATGATATGAGGAAAGCGTTAATGTCCTGTTCTTCTAACGCTACGGCCGCGGCAGAACGGGAAACTGAAAAAATATCATTACGTTCCGCCTCTATCCTGACGCTTATTATCTTCTGCAAGGGCTCCACCATTTTTGACCCTCCTTGCCTGTCGTATTACTTATATGTTAAAGCGTATCATCCGGCGTAAACCAGCGTCAAATCAGGTATTTTCCAGGGTTTTCGGATGCGAATTTACGCGCCGACTCCTCCGGGATACCGAGGAGCGTCAGCCTGTGGGCGCACTCCGCGAGCGTCAGCCCGCCGCCCGCCAGGGTTATGCCGTCCGGCAGGTAAAGCGGCGAAGGCTCCGGGTGAGAAGGCGTCTTTGCCTGCCCCAGGGAATCGGAAACGAGCAGGACCTTATCCGCCGGTTTCAGCTTCAAGGCCAGCTTAACCATCTCCGGGTGGACATGCACCCCGTCCGCTATAAGCTCGACATATAAATCATCGTCCATGAGTGCGTATCCAGCCAGGCCGGGTTCACGGTGATGCAGCCCGGACATCGCGTTGAACAGATGTGTGACCCCCTTCGCCCCGGCGGCGGCGCCTTCGCGCGCCTGCTCGAACGTCGCTTCGGAGTGGCCCATGTTTACTGCGATGCCTAAGTCCACACAGTATTCTATTAGCTGAGGACCTCCCGGAAGCTCCGGCGCGACGGTAATCACCTTCACCATATCCTCGAAACCGTCCAACAGCCGCCGCAGGTTATCGACGGAGGGCGGCAGAAGCCGGTCGACCGGCCCCAGCGCACCCTTCTTGCGCGGGTTCACGAACGGCCCCTCAAGGTTCGCGCCAAGCAATGACGGCGGCGCCTGCGGGGAGAGAGGACGCCTGTTCCGACATCGCCCCCCGTATCGCCGCAAGCTGGCCGCGCATCACTTCCACCGGCCCCGGGAAAAGCGTCGGCAGGAATTCATCCGTCCCGTGCGTCTTCATCGCGGCGGCCCACTTAAGGTAGTCCTCCGGCTTATCCGAACGGGAATCGAAACCGGCAAGGCCGTGGGTATGCAGGTCGATAAAGTTCATTTGATTAACCCCTTTGTTACTTTCTTTTGCGAAAAAGAAAGTAACCAAAGAAAACGGGACAAATTTAAAAGTTTTTGGCGTTACCTTTTTTCCAAAAAGGTAACGAATTATTCCCCGCTCCGCCTTTTTAAACCCGTCCAGAAAATGCATCAGGGACAACACCGGATGCTTGTATGCCATCTTCGGCCCGGCATGGCGCATCACCTCTTGTATCCTTGCCCGCATGTCCTTTTTATAGCAGTGTATGGCGCACTTCGCGCAGGTGGATTTCCTTGCGCCGAAGACGCATTTATCGATGCGCACATCTGCGTAATCCAGGAGCTTGCGGCACTCTTCGCACAAATCGCCGCGCGTGCCGTGCATGTCATGGCAGTATATGCCGACCATCTTCGCGACGCAGTCTTTTTCTCTTTCAATCCTGCCGGACATGGCTGTTTCGTCTGCCCTATAAGTATTGAAACAATGATTATTTATATACTTCGTCACCTTTTTGGGAAAAGGAGGGTCCCCACGGCTTACTGAGAGTAGTTTCCACGTGTCGCAGCTTGTGGAAAAAGGTAACGCCAAAAACTTTTAAACTTACTCGTACACCTTTTCCCAGCCGCGCTTCGTCAGCCCGGAATATAGAAGCGCCGTCGCGAGTACCGCGGATATGCACCAGAATATGCCTTCGGTCGAATGGCCGAGGAGTATTTTGCCAAGCCCCAGGGTATATCCATAAACCATTATCGTCCCAAGCGTGAAGTGGATGACGTCTCCGGCTATGCTCTTCCCGCGCATGTGAGGCTCGGTTACTTTGTTCTCGATATATTTCCAGCCCGGCCCGCCCGGTGCGGCGCGTTTATAGAACTCGATGAGTTTCGCCTCGTCCGTCGGTTTCGTCAGGAAGGTGACGGCTACCCAGATGACGGTGGAGATGGAGATGATGAGGAAGAGCTTTTCGTAGAACGGCATATCGACATATTTTGATTGATAAAGGGTTATCGATACGGCCGTGGACGCCAGCATCGCGGATATCTCGCTCCATGCGTTCACCCGCCACCAGTACCACCGCACCAGGTACACGAGCCCCGTCCCGCTCCCGAACGCGATTAAGAACTTGAAGACGCCGACGATAGACGTCGCGCGGTATGCGACATAAGCCGTGATGAGGGAGAGCACAACCGTCGCCACCCGCGACACGTTCACGTAATGCCTGTCCGTCTCGTCTTTCTTCAGGAACCGCTTATAGAAGTCGTTCACGAAATACGCCGAGGAGAGGTTAAGATATGTACTCATAGACGCCATGAACGCGGCGAAGAAGGACGCCACCATCAGCCCCTTCAGGCCGGTCGGCATCAGGTCTCTCGCCATCGTCGGATAGATTAAGTCCGGGTCCTGCCCCGCCATCACGGGGAAGAGTATCAGGGATGCGAGCGCGGCCAGTATCCACGGCCAGGAGCGCACGGCGTATGTGGCGACGTTGAAAAATAGCGTGCCGATGAGCGCGTGTCGCTCGTTCTTGCAAGACGACATCCTCTGCACCACCACGCCCCCGCCGTCGGAGGAATATTTAGACCACCACTGAAGCCCCATGTACGCGATGAACGTGAGCGCCGCCGGGCCGAAGAGTTTTCCGCCGGTGGGCGGGAAGAAGTCCGTGTAGTGCGCGGCGGGGTACAGCGAATTGATGCGTCCCTCCAGGCCAGAGAGCCCGCCCGCGTGGTTTACCGCGATTACGGCAAGCGCGACCGCGCCCGCCATGGCCATTATGAACTGGAAGAAATCGGTGAGTATCACTCCCCAGAACCCGGAGAGCATGGAGTAGAAGATGGTTACGATAAACGCTATGGAGATGGCCTGCCATTTGCCTATGCCGAAGAACACGCCCATGATCTTCGACATCGCGAGTATTATCTGGGCCTTGATTATGGTGTGGATGGCGACTGAGAAATATATCGCGCGGAAACCCCGAAGCGCCGCGGCCTCCTTCCCTGAGTAGCGCATCTCGGTCAGTTCCACGTCCGTCACCACGCCGGCCCTTCGCCACAGCCTCGCAAAGAAGAACACGGACAGCATCCCCGACAGCAGGAAGCACCACCACTGCCAGTTCTCATAGATGCCCTTGGTGCGGATTAGCGAGGTAATGTAAAGCGGCGTGTCCGAGGAGAATGTAGTCGCCACCATGGACGTACCGGCGAGCCACCAGGGCATGCTCCGCCCGGATAGGAAGAACTCGGATAGCGAACTTGAGGCGCGCTTCGTAAATATCACGCCCACGGCGATAGAGAACGCCATGAACGTGCCGATGATCAGCCAGTCAAGAAAGCTTAAACCCATAGAACCTCAATGCGCCCGATGAATCGTCAACTACCTGTAGCTTGGTCTTTCAAATAATCAACATCTTTCATTTTTTTATTTCTCTCAGTTGCGTCATCAATCCATTTTTTAAAGTTCTTTTCTAAACTCGGGTCAATAGCAATAGCTTGTTTCCAGTCGAGCAATGCTTTTTCATAATTTTGCATAGAATAATATACATTGCCTCTATCAGCATAGCCTCCAGCATATTTTGGGTTTAATTGAATGGCTTTATTATAATCAAACATGGCCCTTGTATAATCGCCCATATCGTAATATGTCCAGCCTCTTCCAAGATAATTTCCATAATTCTTAGGGTTTAATTGAATGGCTGTGTCATAATCAGCAATGGACATTTTATAATTACGAAGAGCATTAAAAGCCCAAGCTCGTTCTTCATATGCTTTTGCATACTTAGGGTTAAGTCTAATTGCTATATCAAGATACTTGATGGCCTCTCCATAACTTCCTTTGTCATCCAATAACCAACCATAATGAAATGACCTTTTAGGCAACTGAATTATTTCTATAGTCGTTAGAAGTAAAATAACGGTCAAAACAATCAGTAAATGCTTTCTGAAATTCCACGAAGGTATAAAACTATAGCAAATCATTCTTGTACATTCAAACAGAATGACACCATTAAAAACTACTTTTATAAGATTCAAAGCGATGAAATAACTAGCCGGGACTAACAATAAACCCGTTGATAAGGCTTTAATAGGTGGATAAAGTAACCATAGAATTATATCCCCGGTTAAAGCGGTGAACAAAAGGCTGTATCTTAACTTTTTATAATTTTTATTCATATCAATTAAAACCGCTTTAGCTCTTCATCCTTTTACCCCCGAAAAATTCCTTAAGCAGCGCCAGGCACTCCTCCGCCAGCACGCCCGCTTTCACGGAGACCCGGTGGTTCAGCCGCTCGTCGTCGAGGATATTGTACAGGCCCCAGGCCGCGCCGTATTTCGGGTCCGGCGCGCCGTAGACGACCCGTGCGACTCTCGCGTGCATAAGGGCGCCCGCGCACATGACGCACGGCTCTTTCGTGATGTAAACCGTGGCGTCCGGCATCCGCCAGCTACCCAGTTTCACGCCCGCCTCACGGAGCGCAAGCACCTCCGCATGGGCCGTGGGGTCGCTTGCCTGCTCGCGCCGGTTGTGCGTCCGGGAGATTATCTCTCCGCCCACGGCGACGACAGCGCCCACCGGGACCTCGCCCTCCGTAAGCGCGGTCCGCGCCTCCTCTATGGCTACCCGCATCAGTTCATTATCCGTCATATTTAACCTGATACGTTCGAAATCGCGACCCAATCCGGTCCTTGGCTGTTTCCGTTGCCGGTCGGACCGGCTTGACAGGCAATATTAACATATAGTAACCTGCGGTAGAACAATTTTCTGGAGCCTCATGGAAGCCTTCGTCCTGCACAATATCACGACCTTTACCTATTCCGGAATATTCCTGTTCCTGATGCTTACGGTGTTCGGGTTCCCGTTCCCGGAAGACGCCGTGCTCCTGCTCTCCGGCGCCCTCGTCTCGCAGGACATCATAAGGATAGTGCCGGCCTTATGCATCTCGTATGTCGGGGTAGTGACGGGCGACGTGATCCTTTACTATATCGGCAGGCGCTACGGCATCCTGATCGTCAAGCACCACAGGTTCCGCAGGATCATCAACGAGACGCGTATGAAGCGGGCGGGCAGGTGGTTCCATAAATGGGGGTACCTGATGGTCTTCTTCGGCAGACATTTATAGGCGTTCGGGCGCAGGTTTTCCTGTGCGCCGGAATTTTCAAACTATCCGCTCGCCGGGTGATCCTATACGACTCTCTGTCCGCGATGATAGGCGTCCCGCTCATGATATATCTCGGATACTTCTTCGGGAGTAACTTTCACGCGCTGAAAGAGAAGGTCGTATTCTGGCAATGGACGGCGGTCCTGCTTGTCGTCGCCGCCTCAACGGCCTACTTTATTTTCCAGGCGCGTAAGGACGAGAAGGAATGCGTAAGGCGGCGCTGTCCATAGCGGGTTCGGACCCATCCGGCGGGGCGGGCATACAGGCGGACCTCAAGGTGTTCGCGCTCCTCGGGGTTTACGGCATGGCGGTCCCTGCCGCGTTCACCGCGCAGAGTACCATTAAAGTCTTCTCCGTAAAGTCCAGGCCGGCGGCATCCGTCCAGGGGGAACTCGACGCGCTTACCTCCGACATCACTCCGGACGCCCTTAAAACCGGGATGCTGTATTCGGCGGGAGTAATACTTGCCGTCGCGGAGGCGGTGCGCCGTTACAGGCTGACAAATTTAGTAGTGGACCCGGTGATGATCTCTTCAAGCGGGAAGAGGCTCCTTAAGAAGGACGCCGAGGACGCGCTCATCGGCGAGCTGTTCCCGCTCGCGCTTGTCGTCATGCCGAACGTAGCGGAGGCCTCAAAACTTGCGGGCATGGAAATAAAGTCGCTGAAGGATGCGGAAGAAGCGGCGGCGCGTATAAAAAAGCTCGGGCCGAAAAACGTGCTCATCAAGGGCGGACACCTGCCGGGCGGCGCAGGCGCGGGCGAAGCCGTGGACGTGCTGTTCGACGGGAAAAATTTTATTCACTTTAAGGGCAGGCGCGTCGCCAAGGAAATCCACGGCGCGGGCTGCGTCTATTCGGCGGCGATAACGGCTGGTCTGGCAAGAGGTCTAACGGTACAGGAAGCAGTCGCCGCGGCGAAGAAATTCATATCGAAAGCAATCCAAATCGCGGAACCTGTAGGACACGGGCGGACGCCGCTGGTGTGATTTCTGGCTCTCTTTAAATCTCGCTCGCTTCCGCGGCTTCAGCGTAAGACTGCTTGTTTTCAGGCAATACCTCGCGCTTCCTTAGGAACGCGAGCACGGCAATGCCCGCCGCCGCGCCTGCCAGTATCCCGAGTCCCAGCCTCACGAATTTGCCCATGAGAGCCTCCTTTGCAGTAGCCTAAAGTTTACCACCTGCGCGGGCGCAGTCAAGGGAGCAGGCTTTTTCGGTAATCTTACGGTGTCGGAACTTTGGCCAGTATCCTGCCGATTATCTCTTCCGGCGTAATGTCTTCGGCCTCGGCTTCGTAGGTCATGGTGATACGGTGGCTTAGCACGTCGTTAGCCATCTCTTTCACGTCGTCCGGTGTCGCGTAGGCCCGGCCATTCATCATCGCCTCCGCCTTTGCCGCGAGGGTGAGATATATGGACGCCCTGGGCGACGCGCCGTACTCGATCAAGTTCTTTATGTCCAGGCCGTGCGCCTCCGGGTCGCGGGTGGCGAAGACCAGGTCCACTATATAGCGTTTCACCTTGTCGTCCACGTACACGGAGTCCACCAGCTCCCGGCAGAGGAATATCTCGCGCGCCTCGGCGACCTTGGCGACAGGGATCTCCCGGCCTGCCGACATGCGGTTAATTATCTGTAATTCTTCGTCTTTCGTCGGGTAGCCCACCTTCACCTTCAGCATGAACCGGTCCACCTGCGCCTCCGGCAGGCGGTACGTCCCTTCGCTCTCGATGGGGTTCTGGGTGGCCATGACGAGGAAGGGGTGTTCCAGCCTGAAGGTGTCCGGGCCGATTGTCACCTGCATCTCCTGCATGACTTCTAAAAGCGCGGACTGCACCTTCGCCGGGGCGCGGTTAATCTCGTCCGCGAGCAGCAGGTTGGTAAATATGGGTCCTTTTTTTGTCGAGAACTCTCCGGTGGCCTGGTTATAGACGCGGGTGCCGATTAAGTCCGCGGGAAGCAGGTCCGGGGTGAACTGTATGCGCGAGAAGCCGAGGTCGAGAGCTGCGGCCAGGGATTTTATGCAGAGCGTCTTGGCAAGGCCGGGTACTCCTTCAAGGAGTATATGCCCGCGCGTGAGAAGCCCGGCCAGCAGCCTGTCCAGCATCTTATCCTGCCCGACGATGACCTTCTTCACCTCACGCCGGATATCGTCCAGTATGCGCGAGTGGGCGGCGATTTTATCGGAGAGTTCTTTAAGGTCGGGGGTCATTAATTTTTCAAAGCTCTTTCTCAGAATGACAATCCTTCATCCCCCTCTTAAGATTAAGAGGGGCAGAGGGGGCGTTATGATAATCAGCGCAATTTCCCCGGATAATAACCCCCCGATAGCCCGAATTCAACATTTTTTATTCGTTTATTTAATTTTTTTATCGGTAATTCTTCGCAATTTGCTTGAAATCAATACCCCTTTGGGGTTATATTATTGGTTGAAAAATCGTTTGAATTATGATTATATAGAGTGGCGATGATTAAAAGGCTTGTTTTTGTAATCATACCTGTATGTTTCTTTCTCGTTTTTTTGGGAGTGAACCTTCCAAATTACAGGATCAATCCTCACCCAAAACCAATATTAAAGAGCCTTGTAGAGTCCTCGACGGATCATGCCAATGTCATCTTGATAGACATCGGGCCATCCAAAAGCTATTTGGATTATGTTCCAGACAAGACATATTCACCACTCGAACCGGACCTTTCAAGGTATAGTCCGCCTCTAACCGTTTATATCTTCGCCAGGCCTCCGCCCGAAGTTTCCTAAAAGTCCCATAAAATTGCTTTTGTAATTAACCTTGCGGCATTCCATTTTGTGGACGCGGCCTTTTTATTATTGTCGCGAAAATCAATTTATGGATGAATAAGGAGGTTGACCCGTGAAGCCATTCAGAAGTTTTTTCGGACCTTATTGGTAAAGGTTCTTAATTTACTTGAAATCAGTACCCCTTTGGGGCTATATTATTGGTATTAGGGCGTGCTCTTCCGGAGTAACCAGTGAGGCCGCGCCTAAATTATATACGAAGAGGTGTGAGACATTATGACCGAGTTTATCCCGAGGCTGCGGGGCCAGATTGCAATTCATCCCAGCCGGAAATGGCTAATTCTTTCAACTGTTTTGCTTGGGGCCACGATGTCGGCCCTGGATTTAAGCATCGTCAACGTGGCGATGCCCACCCTCAAGACCACTTTTGCGACGTCCATGGCCACCATCGAGTGGGTGTCGATGGCCTACATGCTCGCCCTCACGGTCTTCCTGCCGCTTTTCGGAAGGCTTGCGGACATGTACGGCAGGTCCAGGCTCTATAACGTCGGTTTTATCATTTTCTCAGTCGGCTCGCTTTTTTGCGGCCTGTCCACGAGCGCGGGTCTTTTGATCGCTTCGCGCACGATACAGGCGATAGGGGCCGGGCTGCTTCAGGCAAACTCCATAGGAATCATCACGCATGCGTTCCCGGCTAAAGAGAGAGGGAAGGCGATAGGCATCCAGGGTGCGGTACAGGCCATTTCCATGGCCGTCGCTCCGGTGCTCGGCGGTGTGCTGATTTCCGCCGTCGGCTGGCGCGCCATCTTTTATCTTAATATCCCCATCGGTATTGTCGGCACCGTGGCCGCCCTGCTGATCCTTCCGAAATGCGAGAGAAAACCGAAAGAGAAGGTTGACTACTTAGGGGCCGCGCTTTTCGCGTCCGGACTCGCCGGTCTGCTGCTCGCCTTGAACGAGGTAGTGAAGCTCGGCTGGGGTTCCGATTACATAATCGCATACGCGGTAAGCGGCGTGGCGCTATTGAGCCTTTTCATCCTGACGGAGCTGAAGGTCAAGCACCCGCTGATAGACCTGGGGCTTTTCAAGAATTCCACCTTCCTCCTGGGCAATATAAGCGGGATGCTCTCTTACTACGTCCTGTTCGCCGTGATGTTCCTGATGCCCTTTTACCTGGAAAGGGTTAAGGGCTACGGCACGGCTCTCACGGGCCTTTTGCTGACGCCGCTCCTTCTGGCCATGGCGGTGTCCGCCCCGCTCTCGGGCCGGATATCGGACAAATACGGCTCCAGGATTATGACTACCGCGGGCATGCTCGTCTCGGCGGTGGGCTGTCTCTGGCTTCTCTACATGGGAGGGTCCGCGCAGATTACGGGCGTAATTGGCACGATGGTCTTCCTGGGTATCGGCATGGGGTTATTTTCCACCTCCAATAATACCGCCATAATGGGCGCCGCGCCGAGCGAGAAGCTTGGGATGGCCGGGGGCTTACTCAACATGACGCGCTCTCTGGGGCTGATCTTCGGGGTCAACATTACCGGGATGGTATTCACCAGCATGGAACACGGCTACCTGGCCCAAAAGGGCTTCCCGAACTCGACGCGGATATTCAGCAGCACGAACATCCCCCTGCCCGTTAAGTCCGACGCCTTTATGCACGGTTTTATGGTGGTCATAATGATCCTGCTGGCGGTCAACGTACTCGCGGCGCTCCTTTCAGCCATGAGAAAGGGCCAGGCGGCGGGGATAATAGACCATGAAGCCACGGGCGCGGTAGTCATCTCGTCCGGCTTTTTAAGCGGTTTCAACCAGGAGACCGCCGGGATGGCCATGTTCGTAATGGTGCTTCTGCTTGCCGGATACGTCGGCGCGTTCGCGTTTGCGAGGCCCCGTACCGGGAGCCCCTTCGCCGAACAAAGCGCGGCCGTGGCTGGGGCGGGTACCGCCATATGCAAGCCTGTCGCCGCTCCCGGCCTGCAGGCTTTAGCGCTTTGGATACTACGTCCGGCAACATCATGACAAGGATGTAGCGGTCGTTTTATTGCCTTCCGGAAACCATGTGGAAGCCGACATCAGGAAGAACGGCCTCCTGGTCGAGAAGCTCTCCATCAAGGACGGTAAAGTGCTGGAAAGGAGGACCGGCCTGAAGGAATGGGTATTCGAGGAGTTGATGCTCGTAAATTAGGCGCTTTTTTAAATACTTAACTCGGAAAGGGTTCATTAAGAAAATGAGTAAGATTTTTCAGTTTCCTCATCCTTATTTCAAGTCGCGTCCCACGTGGAAATGGTTCATCCTTATCAACGTCCTCATAGGGGCCACCATGTCGGCCCTGGACGTCAGCATCGTAAATGTGGCCATGCCGACTCTCAAAACCGAATTCAACACTAACATGGCGGTCATCGAGTGGGTTGCGATTGCCTACATGCTTACCTTGACCGTATTCCTTCCGTTTTTCGGAAGGCTCGCCGATATGTTCGGCAGGTCCAAACTGTACAATACCGGTTTTGTGGTCTTTACCATAGGCTCGCTTTTCTGCGGGATGGCGACCTCCGCTTCCTTTATAATCGCGGCGCGCGTCCTTCAGGCTGTCGGGGCCGGGCTCCTTCAGGCAAACTCCGTCGCCCTGATTACGCAGGCGTTTCCCGGTAACGAAAGGGGCAGGGCTATAGGCATCCAGGGCGCGGTCCAGGCCATAGCGATGGCCGTGGGCCCCTTTGTCGGCGGCATTTTAATAGCCTCGGTCGGCTGGCGCGCCGTATTTTACATCAACCTCCCGATCGGCGTCCTGGGCACCGTCGCGGCACTGTTCATCCTGCCCGCGGACGTGAAGTCGGGAGTCAGAGAGAAAATCGACTATCTCGGCACGGCGCTCTTCGCATCCGGCCTCGCGGCCCTCGTGCTCGCGTTCAACAACGTGGAGAAGTTTGGCTGGGGTTCCGACGATGGTCGTCGGCTGCTTTGTAGCCGCGGGTATCCTCCTGCCCCTGTTCGTGCTTACGGAACTGAAGGTGAAGAGTCCGCTGATAGACCTGTCGCTTTTCAAGAACTGGACTTTCACTCTCGGGAACCTGACCGGCATGCTTTCGTATTACGTCTTATTCACGGTACTGTTCCTGATGCCGTTTTATTTCGAGAACGTGCTTAATTACAGCCCGGCGCTGGCTGGCACCCTGCTCACTCCCATCCCGCTTGCGATGGCCGTCGTGGCCCCGTTCGCAGGCCATATTTCGGACAAGCATGGGGCGAGGTTAATGACGACTGGCGGGATGCTGGTCGCCGCGGCCGCCTGCCTTTCCCTTCTGTTCCTGGGGGCGCAGTCGCATCTGCCGATGCTTATCGGCGAACTGGTACTCCTTGGCGTGGGTATGGGCATGTTCACCCCCCCCAACAACAGCGCCATCATGGGCGCCGCCCCGAAAGAGAAACTGGGTCTTGCCGGGGGCATACTGAACATGATGAGGTCGCTGGGGCTGATTTTCGGCGTGGATATTTCAGGGCTGATATTTGCCAAACTGGAGCATAATTACCTGAGAGGCCAGGGATATACGCACATCCAGCACGTGTTCAGGAACGCCAGCATCCCGGTCCCCATCAAGGACAACGCGTTCATGCACGGTTTCGTCGTCGTGGTCGGCGTGCTTTTGCTGTTGACGGTCCTTTCGGCCATATTCTCAGGCCTGAAGAAGGATGTGGAAATGGACGCCGAGACCGCCGAAGCGGCAAAGGCCTTCGTCGGCGAATAAAATGCGCGTCCTATATTGCAAGTTATCATGTGATATAGTATTATTGTATAGTAGGTACGGGCTGACGGAATAGGGTTTCATTGCTCTAAGTCATCATCCTGCGTCCGAGGAAAATGGAAAACTGCGGCGACAAGATCAGGTGCTCGCGGATAGAGATATCCGGGGCCACGATCTGCGAAGTATGCGGGGTAAAGACGGTCGCTACCGTCCAGAGGGAGCATATACGCCGCATAAGCGTAGTTTACGACACCACGGCCAAGTACCCGTTCTTTCAGTTTTTTATGGGGTTTGTCCTGATTGCGCTGGGGTTCATCGGGCTGATAGTATCCTGGCTTGCCAGCGCCGTCATAGGACCGATTGACATAGACCCGGACAATGTAAACATCCCGATAATCCCGATCGTCTTATGGCTGATGATCGTATCGGGAATCTGGAGCCTGGTCGTCGTATTCAGGGCCAGCTACCACCTGCTGATAGAGACCGAGGACGGGGTTAAAAAGATTTTCTTCGAAAAGGCTACGACCCTGCCGGACATACAGCATTTCATAAGGCGCGCCGGCTGGCGTTTCGGGTATGAAATAGATACCTCCAGCCTGGACAAAGTCGTCGAACAGCCTTCCCCGGCACAGTAGTCCGGCACGGTAACATCGGCGCACACGTATAGACGCGTTGCACACTCGGCGCTTCGAAGTCCCGGCGCATTATAAGAAAAAGGGCTGCCATTTCCGGCGGCCCTTTTTTATATCTTAATGACCTTATTGCTAGGGCCGTACACCTCGTATCGGCCCTCTTCAAAGTCATTCCCAGATTCCATCAAAGCAAAATTCCGCGCCTTCTCTAAATACCTGTGTCTTCTCTTCTTCCGTCGGCGCATATTTCGCGAACTTCACCAGGTCCGCTTCTTCCAATACTTCGCGCAGTCTGTCGATGGCGGAGTCGGCAAGGGTAGAGCTTTTAACGGCCTCCATTATCTCGGCGGTGGTAGCCTCGGTGGCGGGGATATTATACGCGGCGCGAAGATACCTGCGTATCGCCTCGGATATGACGGAATAAAACACCTTGGCGTCCGCCTTCAGGACTTCCGCCGCATCGAAGGCCTTCAGCGCGTCCTCCTTAGGGCCTGTGGCCACGTGCGCCTGAACAGGCGTCACCGGGAGTTTCCCCTCGCCCCCGGCGGCTCGCCGGGCCCGCCCCCTTCGCGCCATGTAAACGATCAGCGCCACGACCAGGAGGAAGCCCAGCACCACGAGCGCAGTAGCAATATAGAAAAATAGCTTTATCCGCTCCAGAAAAGACATCGGCCCCTTGATGTCCCGGATATCTCCCTGGATACTCTTCAGTACGCCCGGCCCGTGCTCCGTAACCTTGACGATGACCGGGTTACTCTTAATTTCGCTCTCTTTGCCGCTCGATGGGTCGGCTACGACGGCCTTCGCAGGCGGGATGAGGTGATCGCCGGGGAGGTCTGAGGAGAGCCTGTACTCCTGCTCGTTTACGGTCCTGGCCTTGTTGTTTATGATGCGGGTGGACTGGGAGGAGTACTCGCCGGTGACGTTGAAGCCGGAGAAATCAGGCGGGACGAGACGGAATGGGATATCCGCCTCGCCCTCCTCGATTACCGAAAGGGTATAGGAAAATGTTTCGCCTTTGGCGACTTCGCCCCTGCTCGCCTTCGCGGCAACAGAGAGCTGCCAGGGCTGCGTGGCCTGCGCGGCCTGCGCACCCTCCGCGAGAACGGGCACGGCAAGCGCGAAGGCGAAAAATAAAATAACAGTTTCTTTTTCAAGTTTTTCAAGAACGCCTTATTCCGCCGGGCAGGCTGCGTTTCAGTTTGCCCCCCCGGCCTCGATATCCTTCTCTTTGGTCTCGATTTTTATGGCGCGCGCCTCGGACTCGGCCGGTTTCGGGAGCCGTACCTCCAGCACGCCCTTATCGAAGCGCGCGGTTATCTTTTCCGTATCCACGTTCTTCGGCAGGCTGAACGCGCGTGAGAATTTGCCGTAGGAGCGTTCCACCCTGTGGTAGTTGTTCTCCTGCTTTTACTTCCCTTTCGAACCGGCGCTCCCCCCTTACGGTAAGGACATTTTCCCGGACCTCGACGTCCACGTCGCCATCACTCCATGCCGGGAAGCTCCGCCGAGATGACGATATCCTTCTCCGTCTCATAGATATCCACGGCAGGAGTCCAGGTGCCCCCGCCGATGGTATTGTCGCGTCTCACGCTGTCCTCGAACAGCCTGTTCATCCTTTCCTGGAGCGAAACAAGGCTCCCGACCGGGTCCCATCTTATCAGTGTCATAAGAGGATACCTCCTTCTTTCAGCTTGAAATTGTCTTCCGCACCAAAACTACTTTGCGCGAAGATTGCCTTAGCACTCTCGGCCCACCGAGTGCTAAATATACCACCCGTTTTTTTAAAACTCAAGCGATTTTTTCATATAAAAATTGACATACCCTAACTATAATTTATAATTGGTTTATGGCAAGTTCTTCAACGCTCTGGTCGGATTTCGCATACCGCTTCACCCGGAACCGCCTGGCCGTGTCCGGCGCGGCGGTAATCCTGCTCCTGTTTATTATAGCGGTTTTGGCGCCGCTCATCGCCCCGTACGACCCTAAACTGATAAATACCGCCGATATCCTCGCCCCGCCTTCCGTCTCTCACTGGTTCGGCACGGACGACCTGGGCCGGGACGTCCTGTCCCGGATGATTTACAGTGCCCGCATATCGCTTTCGGTGGGGTTTGTCGCGGTGGGGATAGCCACGGTCATCGGCATCATAATCGGGGCCGTGGCGGGATATTACGGCGGCTGGATGGACAACACCCTGATGCGCTTTGTTGACATCATGCTCTGCTTCCCCACGATATTCCTCATCCTGGCGGTAATCGCAATTTTAGGGCCGTCCATCTGGAACATCATGATAATCATCGGTATGACGAGCTGGATGGGCGTAAGCCGCCTGGTGCGCGCGGAGTTTTTGACGCTCAAGGAACGCGATTTCGTCGTAGCGGCGAGGGCCGTCGGGGCGCGTGACACCCGCATCATATTCCGGCACATCCTCCCGAACGCGATGGCCCCGGTACTGGTCTCGGCCGTGCTTGGCGTCGGCGGGGCGATACTTATCGAGTCTTCCTTATCTTTCCTTGGCCTCGGCGTCCAGCCTCCGACGCCGTCCTGGGGCAACATGTTGACTGCGGGCAAGGACAACATCGAGATAGCCTGGTGGCTCTCGTTATTCCCCGGCATGGCGATACTTGTCACCGTGCTGGGCTACAACCTGCTTGGCGAAGGCCTGCAGGACGCGCTGAACCCGCGGCTTAAAGACTGACGGCTCCCTTCAATTCCACAATTCCGCCCAATTCCGCTATAGATTTAAAGTCTTTAATCGCCAATCCGTTAATTTGATTTAATTTGTATTTCAATGGATAAATGACTACCATTTCAGTATGCATTTTAAATGGGAATCAATCGCCCTTTTCAAGAGGCATAAGACTCTCTTCCTGACGATGGTCATGGCGACCGTTCTTTTTTTCTATGAATGGTCATCCTATCACTTTTTCCAGTTCCACCCCGAGACTTATCTCTGGATCCAGGGAGTAACCGAAGGCGTCAGCATCCTTATCTGTCTCATGACTTTCGTCATAACGTGGCACACCTTTTTCCTTTCCAAAAACCACCAGAACCTATTCCTCGGCATAGCCTTTCTCGCGGTAGGCATCCTGGACGGCATGCATGCGCTTTCCTATTACGGGATGCCGGATTTCATTACTCAGAACACCGTCAACAAGGCGAATTTTTTCTGGATATCGAGCCGGCTGATTGGCACACTCGCATTTCTTGCCGCGGCCTTCATCCAGCCGGACTCAAAGGACCCGGACCTTAGGCCCCTGCCGCTCCTTGTCACCATGCTCTCGTACGTAGGTCTCACTTTTCTCGCCGTGATATTCCTCTCTGAATACCTCCCGGCCATGTACGTGCCCGGGACGGGCCCGACCCTGTTGATGGTGCGGCTTGAATATCTGACAATCGCCGCGCAGGCCGTTACGGCACTGCTTTTTATAAGGACTTTCATCAAGACAAAGCAGGAGCATTATCTTTATTTCATCGCCGCCCTGAACGTTTCGATATTTGCCGAGATTTTCTTCACGCTCCATACCGGCGAATATGACACGTACAGCCTGCTCGGCCATATATACAAGGTTGCGATGTTCCTGCTCATATACCAGATGCTATTCACGGACTCCATAAGGAAGCCGTACTTGAGGCTTATGGAGACGGAGGAGGAGCTAAGGAACTATGCGCTGACGCTGGAGGAGAAGGTCGCGGAAAGGACGCGCGCGCTGGTCGAGAAGAATGCGCAACTCGAACAGTTCAACCGGCTGAAGACAGACCTCCTGGCGATTTGCTCGCATGACATGAAATCTCCGATACAGGGATCGCTCTTCACGCTCGAACTGCTGGAAATGGAGGCCGACGGGCCTCTCACCGAAGACCAGCGGCGCTCGCTCGACATGCTCAGGAAGAACGAGAACGAGATGCTCTCGCTGGTGACGAACCTCCTGGACCTTGCCCGGCGCGAGGAGAATGCGCTGACACTAAAGACCGCGCCGGTGGAAGTGCGCGCGATGGTCAACGACTGGCAGGTCAAGCAGGCGCTGCTGTCACAAAAAAGGAACATAGACTTCTCGGTAAATTTCAAGTCCCGGTACGAGAACCCGGTTTTCACCCTGGACGAGTTCAAGCTCCATCAGGTGCTGAACAACTTGATGTCCAACGCGCTGAAACATACGACGGACGGAGGCAGGATAACGCTCGACGTGGACGACGCCCCGGAAAAGGAGCGGAAAAAGGCTGGCTTCTTTTCAGCCTATACAACTCCGGCGCGCCGATAGCGGAAGAGAAGCTGGACATGATTTTCGACAAATACGTCCAGGCGGACGAGGATGAGGCCGGGACCGGCCTGGGGCTTTCCATATGCAAGATGATAGTAGAGATGCACGGCGGCCGCATCTGGGCCGAACAAACCGAAGACGGGAACAGGTTCCTGTTCACCCTTCCGCCAGCCCCCCTAAAAAAAGAAGAATCCTCCTTCGCGGCGTAACTGCCCATAAAGCTCATAACTTTTGCAAATTAAGTACGGTGCCCCGGTATTCTGGTCGGAATTATGAAAGATGTTGACTTTTAAACTATTATACTTTATAAAATAATTCATCCGTATGCGAAAGAGGATGATTAGGCATCTCCAGTTATGAGGAATAGGAATGAAAATTGTATCCCTTTTTTCAGGTGCTGGGGGGTTGGATTTAGGGCTCATTCAAGCTGGCCATCGGATCGTTTTGGCAAATCATAAAGATCCTGATTCCGTGGAGACGTACAGGGTCAATATTGGTTAATTATATAATTTGCGATGATATCGCAAATATCCCCACAGATATAATCCCCTCATCAGATGTTGTCGTTGGCGGTTTCCCGTGTCAGGGATTTTCGCAAGAAAATCTTAATTCACCATTTAGATAATACCAATAGAATATAGAAAGAATTTTTGCGTGTTATTTATGATAAAAAGCCAAAATATTTCCTCGTAGAAAATGTAGAGGTATATTAGTTTAGAAAATGGGAACGATATAAATACTATTGTAAGAGATTTTAAAAATGCTAACTATACAGTCAAATATAAATTGTTTAATTTGGCTATTATGGAGTTCCAAGCCAGACTTAGGGTAATAATAGCAGGGGACAAGGAAAGATTTGCGAGGATCGCATGAGTATCAATTTCCTGACCAAACGCATGCTTCAAATCCATCACTTTCGTCTCCCTCCTTGGATAACGATCGGGGAGGCACTAAAAGATATAACTGAGCCTGATCACAACCTTGAGACATTGCCGAATCACATTTGTTCAAAATATAAAGTAACCAATAGAAATTTTACAGGGCACAGATGGACAAATTTCCGAAAAACCATCCCCGACAATTTTAGCGAGAGGTAATGGCAAAGGGGGAGTATGTGCTATTCAACATCCTAATAACCACAGAAGGTTGAGTATAAGGGAGAGCGCGTCAGTACAAACATTCCCTATTACCTATAAGTTTTCGGGATCAATGAATTCTTGCTACCGTCAAGTGGGTAATTTGCTATTCTGGTCTTTTTGCAAAAGTTCTCGGGATACAATGAAAATCCTTTAGGATGCTTTTATAGAATGCGCATAATCTCTTTTTTTCAGGTGTTAGTGGACCGGACGTAGGCTTCATACGAGCAGGGCATAAAATTATATGGGCCAACGACATCGATAAAGATGCCGTGGAGACTTATAAGATGAATATTGGCTCTCATATAATTTGTAAGGATTAGAATTAAAATAGATTCTAATGAAATTCCAAATTGCGATATCGGTTATTGGCGGATTTCCATGTCAAAGGATTTTCGGTTGCAAACATGAAACGTCATTCTGAAGATTCTCGGAACAAACTGTATCTTGAATTGCTGAGGGTAATAAGGGATAAAAACAAAGTACTTTCTGGCAGAAAATGTAAAAGGCCTCACAACCCTCTCAGGGGGGAAAATCTTAGAAACCATACTCTCATGATTTTGAAAATGCAGGTTATAAAGTTAAATATAAAATATTAGATGCTGCTGATTATGGTGTGCCACAACGAAGGCATAGGGTTATTATTATGGGGGTTAGGAAAAATTTGAAAATTGATATTGATTTTCCTTCCCCTACTCATACTGATCCGTTGAAGAGTCGAAAATTATCCTTAAAACCGTGGTTAGCAATAGGGAAGGCATTAAAGAATATTCGAGAACCCGAGAAAGCACCAAATTTACCAAACCATACCTATTCAAAATATAAATTAAGATTTAATGGTTATCTTGGTCATAAAGAAATTGATCCTTTGAAGCCCGCCCCTACAGTAACCGCAAGGGGTGACGCACGAGGCGGGGTGGTTGTCTTGCATCATCCCAATAATACATAGAAGAATGTCAGCTAGAGAACTGGCAATTGTACAAATCCTTTCCTATTGACTTTGAATTTTCAGGTTGTCGTTCCTCTAACTATCGACAAATTGCAAATGCTGTTCCGCCGGTTTTCGCGGAAGCCTTAGCTTCGGTTTTTCCATTAAAAGGGGGAAAATGGCAAAAATAAAAGCACCAAAGAAGCCATTTGAAAATTACAAGTGGAGATGGGCGACTGTAGAACCCAGCGAGGGATTAAATGTCCCTTCGGTATATTTGGGAGTGTTACGAGCACTAAAAGAACATGAGGGAGAAGCCCCCAGTTCAAAAACATTACTTGATGATTTGCGAATTGTCGAAGAAGAAACACGGACAAAAATTGATCGAGCAAGAAGTGAGGGAAAGAAATTTAATAAGAAATTCCGGACAATATTGGAAGGCCCTCAATCTATTGATAGATAATAGAAAGGAACTAATTCGAACAGATTTCGGAACGAAAACTTGCAGCATGCGAAATAACGAAAACAGAATTCGCATCAATAAGAATAAAGATCATAGTGCTTCCAAATAAAAACATCGAACCAACAAAAGAATAGGAAGAATAAAATATGAAAATAAAACCATTAGGCTTAATTTTGCAAATTTCAAGCAAATTGCAAGAGCTTGACGAAGATCAAGCTTATATAACAACGGAGTAATTAATTAAAATAATAATACCTCTTGCCGGGGCAAAAGCGGAAACCGATGATTATATTTTAGCCTTACCATTATACCAAGACGATAAATTAGACTTAACTGATTGGCCTAATTGTGCGCCAAGAGCAAATTATCATATGGCAATAAAAATCTTGTTTTCTGTGTCATTATAGATATTGTAGAAAAAATACTTTAGAAAAAGATATTACTTAAAAGACCTGAACTATTTAGAGCTGGGTAAATTAATAAAATTAGATGTTAGAGATGTTGACATGGGATTAGCAGTTCAACAGGTCCAGGGAAACAGATATTCCTGCACTCGCAGAAAGAAGAAGGATTTTATCAGAAGTAATTCATCGACCGCAACAGCCACGGTTTAGGCAAAACGTGTTGATAGCTTATAGATCAAAATGTTTATTTACTGGAGTATATCTGAAAGACGTTTTAGAGGCCGCGCATATTATGCCTGTCGAATATAAAGGAAATGACAGGGTTGAAAATGGCTTATGTCTAAGATCTGACATTCACATTTTGTTCGATTCTGGTCACTTGCGACTTGATACTTCGGGGAATGTACATTTATCACAAACAGCGGCTCGCGATATAAATTACGGGAAATTGCCTAGAAGAATAAAGCTCCCTGAATTTGTTAGTAAAGACTATATAGACTGGCGCTGGAAGTATTATTAAGGTGCGGTCATAGATATTTGGTCAAAAGAAAAACGCAGCCAGGTAATGGCCTTAATACGCTCGAAGAATACACAACCAGAGCTTAAGATAAGGTCAATGCTGCATTTAATGGGTTTTAGGTTCAGGCTACATCGCAAAGACCTTCCGGGCTGTCCCGATATTTTGCTACCCAAATACAAAGCGGCAATTTTTATTCATGGTTGTTTCTGGCATTTTCATAAAAATTGTAAAAACGGAAAAATTCCCAAAACAGATATTGAATATTGGCAGCCGAAACTGGAGAAGAACGCTCTTAGAGATAAAGATAATTTGAAAAAATTAGAACAAAGAGGCTGGAAGACAATTGTTTTGTGGGAATGTGAAATAAACAAGGATATAGGCAAGGTTCAAAGCAAACTTATAAAGGAGATTTGCAAATGATTCCTCTCATCGCTGCCAAGCGGACTGCCTGTCGTTCAGCGGCAGATTTTTTTGGTGTCCCTGAATTAGATGCTCTTAATAGCCTCTCCTGCTTATTTCGCCAACCCGTCATTTATTAATGCCAATCCATATATAAATGGCTTATTCGACGAAATCCCATCGGGATCAAAAACAGGCCATTTTTGCGGCATTATGAGCCATTTTCGGGGGTCATTTATTAATGCCAATCCATATATAAATGGCTTATTCGACGAAATCTCATTCGGGATCAAAAACAGGCCATTTTTGCGGCATTTTGAGCCATTTTGGGGGGTCAGGGAGCGTTTTTATGACATGGTTTTTAAGGGGCTAAACTGGCTTTTTCCGCTTATTATAGAAAGGGTTACGTCCCATTTATAGCGGCATGAAAAATCGGATTCTGGATTCTCTAACTATTTGAAACTTAAGGACTTTTTTCTCGCAATTTCCCGGATTTCCGCATATCGCAAGCGTGTAATAAGAAGATATTTATATTTACCCGGTTATCCGCACCGGGAGTTCGCCCATGAAGACGATGTCGCCCAGGAAGGCACGGTAGGCCGCGCTCTGCATCGGTTCGCCCGGGTCGTATGCGGCGACAAGGTAGGAGACGTCGGGGAAATTTTTGAGGATATAAGGGCTCCCGAAGGAGACCACGGCGCAGTTCTTGTTTTTGACAGTCAACGCCCGCCCAAGCTCTAACAGCTCCGGCGAAAGCATCGACGAGCCTTTTCCGGCGGATACCTTTGAAAAAATTGAGATTATTGTAAGGGCCGCGCCCTTCTGAAGCTTCACGGCCTCCGCCTTCATCACGCCAAGTTTCGGCTTCGTCACGAACAGGTTCTTAACGTTCTTATGCCTTGCCAAAGCGCTCCGAAGCGCCCGCCCGGCCTTCGCATCCCCGTCGTCCTCCAGGACTATATGCGCGACAATTCCCTTTACTTCCCGGAGCTTAGGGAACGCGCCCGCCGCCTTGACCAGCGTCAGCGCGCGCGATGCCATCTCGTCCGCGGTACCGGAATTTTCATCCAGCCGCTGGGCCACCTGCTTGTCGGATAGCTTCACGGCCTGGCAATAGCGCGTCTTGGCCTTCGTCAGACGCGGCGCGGACATAAACACCTCTTCCTTCGTTACCGCCTTCTCCTTCGCCAGTTCTTCCAGCATTGTCAAGAACTTAAACGGCTCGTCCGGATGAAGTAATATATCCGCCCCGGCCTTTATCGCCAGGCGCGCCGCCTCTTTCGGCGGATAATGGTGCGTAAGAGCGCCCATGTTCAGCGCGTCCGTCAGGACCAGGCCCTCGAAGCCCGGCGCGGTTCCGAAGATACCGCCGGATTATCGTCTGGGACAGCGACGCGGGATATACGGGGTCTAAGGCCGTCGCCTTTAAATGGGCCGTCATAATCATCTCCGCGCCCGCCATAACCGCGCGGCGGAACGGGAACATATCTTCTTCTTCAAGGCTTTCCCTGTCCTTGTCCAGCACGGGCAGGGAGGTATGCGAATCCACCTGGCTGTCTCCATGCCCGGGGAAATGCTTCCCGCAGGACATTACCGGGACAGGCGAACCCTGCAGCCCCTTGACGTAACGCTCTCCAAGGCCGGCTACCACTTGCGGCTCGTCGGAGAACGCGCGGGTACTTATTATTGGATTCAAGGGGTTAGAGTTCACGTCCAGCACCGGCGTGAGTATCGCCTGCACCCCTGCCGCGCGCGCCTCGTACGCCATCCCGTCCAGCATCTCGGCCAGGACCGCGAGCCCCTCCCCGGATACCAGGTCCGTCGCCGCCGCGACAGCCATCTGGCACGGGAACACCGTCGCGCCCTTGAGCTGCTGGCCCGCGCCCTTTTCCATGTCGGACATGATAAGGAGCGGGATTTTCGCCTTCGCCTGGAGTTTCGGCAGGGCCTGCCGGACCTCCCAGAAATCCCCGCCGAACAGGATGAAGCCGCCGACTCCGGCGTCGATAAGCTTTATCACGTCCTTCAGGTACTCCTTGTCGCCAAGCCTTTCCCCATCCAGCCTGGGGATAACGCGCTGGAACAGCATCTTCTGGACAGTGAGGCCTTTCAGGTCGAAGCTCATTTATTCGTTACCTCTCGAAGGGTCAGCAGCCGGATCAACCGCCTTCACAAGGCTAATCTTCCCAAGGATCGCCTCCCGCCGTGCCCCGGTCGCTGACGGGACATTGGAAGGCCTGCCGGATATGGTCTCGTTTGCCAGCACCGCGAACGCCAACGACTCCCGCGCCTGCGACGGTATGCCAGCGCTATCCGTAAATTCAACCGGGAGGCTGCCGAACCTCTCCCTGAGGAGCTTTACAAGGAACTTGTTCTTCGCCCCGCCGCCGGCAAGAAGTACCCGGTCGATGCAATACCTCGGAAATACGAATTTTTTATACGCGAGAAAGACGCTTTCGGCGGTGAGAGCCGTAAGCGTGCAGATAATATCTTCCTCTTTCTCCCGCCGGTACTTTTTCAGCAACTCTTCAGCTAAAACAGCGCCGAACTGCTCCCGCCCGGTTGACTTGGGCGGTTTTTTAGCGTAATAGGGCGTGTGCATCAAATTTTGGAGCATAGCGTCAACCACTTCCCCACTTGACGCTATTTTACCATCTTTATCATAAGTTAACTTACCACCGCTTATAATTTTCACCGTCTCGTCGATTAAAGAGCAACCGGGGCCGGTATCGAAACCTATGACATCTTCCAGGCGTTCCGGGACGACCGTCACATTGGATATGCCGCCGATGTTCTGGACGGCAAAGGTCTTGCCAGGCTTACGGAAAAGCACCCAATCCGCATACGGGACCAGCGGCGCCCCCTGCCCCCCCGCGGCGATGTCCGCCGGGCGGAAATCGGAAACGGTAGTAATTCCCGTACGTGCGGCGATTACCGCCCCGTCGCCGATCTGCAAAGTCGAGCCCGGGCGGCCTGGGCCTCCCGGAATATGATAGACCGTCTGGCCGTGCGAGCCAATTAAATCAACATCTTCCGGCTTTAGCCCCGCCTCGCGGATGGCCTTCAGCGCGGCCTTCGCAAAGAACTCGCCCAGCTCAAAATTTAACTTGCATATATCCCCGGCCGTTCCAGTAAAAGCATTTGAAACTTTATCCCGGAGCGCCTTCGGGTACGGGGTGCGAGAAACCTTTAATAATTCAACTCTTGACCTTTTACCGGAGCCGGAAATCCGGGCAACGGCGGCGTCCACGCCGTCGTGCGAGGTGCCGGACATTAAACCTATGACTATTTTATATTTCAATAAAAGTCGCGTCCTTTCTTGGAAGAAAGGTCGCCCCAAAGAACTTTTGGACTATACTTCAACAGCATTTCTTAAGCTTTTCAAACTCGTCCGCGCTAAACGGCATCATTTTCCGGAACGAAGGGTCCAGCGCTTCCGCCGGGCGGAAGTTCTGCAAGATTAATTTATGTCCTTGAATTTCCTGCTTAATCCGCCTGATGGAGCTTTCGTCGTGCAGGACGGGGACCACCGTAGTCCGAAAATATACCTCGGCATTTGCGGACAGCAGCAAATTTATGCTTTCTTTTATTGCGGTTATGTCAATTTCCCTGCCCGCCGCGCGTGAATATTCCTCAGACGTAAGAGGCGCTTTGATATCCATCGCGATCGCCGAGACGAGGTCATTTTTTAGCGCTTTTTCAAGGAGTTCCGGTTTAGAGCCGTTGGTGTCCAGCTTGACCGGGACCCCCATGAGGCTGAACTGTTCAAGCAGGTCAAAAAAACCTTTGGAAACGGTGGGTTCTCCGCCAGTGACGACGACGCCGTCAATGAAACCGGCGTTTGCCGCTATCTCTTCCATGACCCCGTCGAACGAAAAATCCTCGAAATCTTCAGGACTTAAGATAAGCCCCGAGTTGTGGCAGAACGGGCAGCGGAAGTTGCAGGACGGCAGGAACACGACCGACGCCACCTTGCGCGGCCAGTCGATAAATGAAGCCTCGATAAAGCCTTTTATAGAGGTATCGGCTGCCATTGAAGCGCATTATACATACTTTTATGCGTTTATCAAATAATTTTGATTCGAGAGAGGCAGGATATTAAAAAATTTACCCGCAAATCCCTCATACGCACAACGCCGGGCCCTGTCATTTATGCTATATTCAATTTAAGGAGGAGGGCGCGCGGTAAAAATGAGCATCCGGACCGAGAGCTTCGACGACGCGAGGGAGGCCATCGCATTCCTGGAGGACCTCGCATACGCCAAACGCGACTATATCTTCCGCGGGCACACGGACAGCCGCCACCTGCTGGAGACGTCGCTTTCGCGGTTTAAGATAATCCCGTACGACCAGTGGGGGACCCACATCGACGGCCTCATAAACGATTTCCGGGTCGGCCTGGCGAAAATAGGCATCGTGCCGTTCGATTCCAGCGACCGCCACACCTGGCTTGAGTACGCTCGCCACCACGGAGTGCCCACGCCCTGCCTCGACTTCACGTACTCGCCGTACATCGCGCTTTTTTTCGCGTTCAATAACGAGTTGGAAGGGATACGCTACTATAAGGAAATCGAGGGCAACGAGGTCGTCGTCTATGCGCTGAACGTGCGCGAGCTTGCGGGCGCCTGGGCGCGCTCTCTTCCCGATTCGAACGCCGGGACGGAAGAATATAACAGGACCGTGCGGGATTTCCTGTATCCGCTCCGCACGCTGTTCAAGCACTCCTTCCCCACCGGCATACTCCAGTTCATCCCCTATCCCAGCAAGCTGAACAAGCGTATGCAGAGGCAGCAGGGCGCTCTGTTGTACGACACGCTGGACTACCGCAAAATGGGATATGACGGGTTTGAGGAGTTCATCGGGGGTATAAAAGAAGGTAACGGCGAGGCGGCGCTGATAAAGATGCGCATCTCAAAGCAATGCCTGCCGCGGATACTGGAGCGCCTGGAGCTGATGGGGATTACCGGCGGGATGCTTTACCAGGACGCGGACGGCGTGGCCATGGACGTGATAAACAGCTACTACTATAACCCCAAGACAGGGTACTTAAGGGATATATTCTTTCCGGGATAGCCTTAACGGGGGCTTAATTAAGCACGTAGTTTTCGTCCCAGAATCCTTCGTCCTGGAGTTCTTTTACCGCCAACCCGAAAGCATTAAGTCTGTCAGGGGTATTCCCGTATTTACCGCGCAATAGCCTCCAGGGGGCCGGTTGACCTTTTTGAAGCCTCAATACCTTGCATTCCCTTTTTATTTCTTTTTTAATTTGCTGGGCGGTAACCATGTCTTTGGGATTTTTCTCCTTTATTAAAGTGCCACTTTTTCTATTATATAGATTTGTTTATTAAACTCAAGCGGTTTAACCCGGTTTACGATAAAAACATGAACTCCTCCGGCTCGCGGTATCCGTCAAGCCGCAGATAATCGCGTATCTGCTCTCTGGCCCCTTTTATCCCCACCGCGCAGAGCACCGGGACTCCGCTTATGATGTCGGCGGGCCAGACGACAGGTATGCCGCCGTCTTGCGACTGTCCGCCGCAGGCGCGGCCGCCGACTTTTTTCTTGTCGATGTCGATGAACTGAAGCACCCGGAACCCGGTCTTCGATGAGGAGCTTTGCCCAGGTCTTGCCGTCCGGGCCGGAGCCCCAGACCTGCACGCCGCTAACCCCTTTCAGCCGCCACTCCTTAAGGAAATGGGCCTTTAAGGCCCGGAAATTTTCGGCGGAATACACGCCGCTTCTTCTGGACAGCCTGTCTTCTCGGTCCCGCCAGAAAAGGAGCGTCTCCGAAAGCTTCGCCATGCCCTTTCCGGCGGCTGCGAACCGGAGCCAGAGGTCGTAGTCCTCCGGCCAGCCCATGTCGCGGTATCCGCCGAGCGAGAGGAAGTCCTCGCGCCTGAACATCACCGAGGGATGGGCGAACGGGGACTCCACGAAAAAATCTCTGTTTATATCTTCCGGTGAGACTACCGAGTTCAGCCACTGCTCGTAATGGAGCATGCCGTCTTTCAGGGCGCGCCTTGGGAACTTCCTGACCCGCGAGCCCAGCAGGGCGCAGTCCGGATTATTCTCCATATGGGCAAGCTGTAATTCCAGCCGGCGTGGGGAGCAGACGTCGTCCGCGTCCATCCGGGCAATGTATGGCGCCGCCGCGATAGCGATACCGGCGTTCAATGCGCCGACTATCCCTGTCGGCGGAAGGGAAATTATCTTAATCCGCTTGTCTCGAGGGACGGACAGTTTGAGGCGGCACATGCCGCCGCCGCCGTCGTCAACGATGATCAGCTCGAAATCCCGCATCGTCTGCATCAGCACGCTTTTAACCGCCGGGGCCAGGGTCTCGCCGGCGTTTTTTACGGGCATGACGACCGAGACTTTTGGCGCGACCCTGGGGACCATGTCAGAGGCCCTTTGCCCGGGGCGAACTCCAGGCTTGCTTGAGGCGGCACATGCCGCTTTTCCTGAGTAATTTAAGGCCGTAGAGCATGAAGATTAACGCGAAGCCGATGGTGATCAGGTGAGTCGCGAAGCCGGTGGCGATGGCGTCGCCCTTCGGCACGCCGAGCGCGACCAGGAGCAGGGTCCAGAAAGACTCTATCGTCCCGAAGCCGCCGGGGCTGTGGATCGGCAGGTTGGCGAAAATGGAGAACGAGGTGGTGATGAACGTCATCTCGAGCAGGGTGAGCTTCAGCCCGATGCCCCAGTATAAAAGGTAGCTCGACCCGTAAAGCATAACCCATATGAGGAGCGTCGTCAGAAGCGACATGACGAGCGTTTTCTTCGAGCGGATTATCTCCGCGCCCTTGAAGACCTTCTTCACGTTCTGGGCAAACATGCCGGACGCCAGCGGCCCTTCCTTGAAGAAAGCGGGAAGGGCGGCATATATCTCGCGGGAGCGGCCCAGCAGGACAAACGATGCGGCGGTCAGGAAAAAAAGCCCGCCCGCCCACGGGAGAAGCTCCCTGAAGAACGCCGGGACGTGCGGGAGCGTGCTGAACGATATGAAGAAAAGCGAAACCACCACTATGAAGTCCAGCGCCTTGGCCAATACCAGCACCGCCGCGCCCAGCGGGTATTCCAGGTCGTATTCCTTTTTCAGGAGGAACATGAGCGAGAATTCGCCGGAGCGAAACGGCAGGAAACCGACTGCGGCCGTCTGCACGGAGACGATGGAGAAAAGGCCGCCAAGAGGCGCTTTATCCCTGAGGAGCACTTTAAAACGCAGCGCGCGTGAAAAATGCCCCATGATGAAAAGGGTGAATGAGCCGAGCAGATAAAGCGGAGGGACCCGGAGTATGGCGAAGAACACCTGCCGGACGTCTATCTGGCGCATGAGGTAAAAGACGAGCACGACGGAGATGAGGACGAGGACCGCCTTCTTCAACATCAGTTCTCGTCCTTCGCGTCTATTTTAGCCTCCGGTTTAGCATCCGGCTTCGCATCTGCTTCAGCCTCTGGTTCAGCCTCTGGCTTTTCCTCGTACTTGATATACGACAGCGGGGAGTTCTCTCCCAGGAAGCAGCCCACCGGATCTCTTTTTATGATGAGGACGACAGTCTCGACATCATAGTACCGGCCGTATTTCTGCCACCGGCCCTGAGGCGGCATCCATGACAGCTGCCAGAGATGGTCGCTGTCCAGGAAGCTCACTTTCGCCACCGGCGTCTTTGTCCAATCGCCGCCGCCGTCCTTCGGGCGGGAGTCGTATAAATAGAAGGCGTATTTATCGCTCTCGACGACATACTTCTGCCTGCCCGGCGCAAGCGGCGGGAAAGCCTCTTCCAGGTCGCGCACGACCCGCTCTGTCATCAGTCTTTTTCGTCTATCCTGCATATCACCTCATAAACTAAATTTTTTCATCGGTTCCCTACGGTGCGTTTTGGAGGGTTTGCTAAGCTTTTTATGTCCCTAAGCGCGCCCGCCTCACGTCCGTGCGGATATTTTATTTCAATAGCCGGACAAAAGCAAAGGTATTTAAGCTAAAAAAATCTAATCCCTGGTAATAATACCAGATAGAAAAATTCATATCATAACTGGTAAAATCGTCCACTTATCTTAAAAGAGGTCGGCGGAGGGGCCTGTTTAAAGTTCCCAAGGGGAAAAGGTCGTTTGCGTTTCTGATATAAATTGAGCAAGTTGACAGCCTGATGTCCATTCAACGCCCATGAAACCGCGCCCCTGGCTGATAATAGCCCTTCTCACCCTGGCGGTCTTTATAATTGACGCCCTGACGCCCTCTGGCCTGGCTGTATGGCTGGGCTATATCCTGCCGCTTTTCTTTGCCGCGAAATATTTTTCGAAAAAACAGGTTTATCTGTTTACGGCGGCGCTTTCGGCTCTGTTGATATCAGGCGGTCTATTTCCCGCACACGAGTTTTTCAAGGCGGACGTCGCATTTAACCGCATTGCGGGGCTTCTGACGGGCTGGATGGTTGCTTTTCTGCTCGTGCGCCAACGGAGTGACCAGGAATCGCTGAGGGACATGGACGAGAAACTCCGGGCGCTGGTCGAGGAATCGCCGGTCGGCAACTTCCTGGTGCAGGACTGGCGGTTCGTATATGTGAATAACAGGCTGGCCCAGCTTTTCGGTTATTCGAAAGAGGAACTCTTCGCATTGAATTCCGTGCTCGAGACTTGTCTATCCGGAGGATAATCAAAAAACAAAAAAAATTATACAATCCCTCGGCTCCGGCAACGCCGGCAGTTCCGATTTTGATATCCGGGGATTACGCAAAGACGGCACGACCGTGCATATCGAGATACATTTACTCAATACCACGTACGGGGGCAGGCCGGCGACGATGGGCAGCGTGATCGACATCTCTGAACGCAAAGAGATGGAAAAGAGGCGGAGGGATTTCATGGCCATGGTTACGCACGACCTGAAGTCGCCGCTTACTTCGTTACTCGGTTTTTCGGACATCTTACTGGGCAAGGCGGATTTGGACCGGGAAACGCGGGAGATGGTGGAGCATATACGTAACGGCGGGAACAGGGTGCTTGATATGGTCACTTATTTCCTGACGGTTTCCAAGATGGAGGACGGGGACCTTAAACTCAGGCTTGCGCCTCAAGATCCGGCGGATATCATTCAAGAACTGGAAAAAAGCTTCTCCTCCATCGCCCGGAGAAGGGGTATCTCACTTAAGGTGGAGTTCGCTCCGATGGAGAAAGTCCTGATGGACCGGGCATACATGGAGCGGGCCATAACGAACCTCCTTCAGAACGCGTTCAATTACGCGGGCCGTGATGGGACCGTAAGCCTTTCCGCCTACAGCGGCGTCAGAGACGCGGACGGCAGGCGGAAGAACCGCGGGTTTCTGGCCGTCTCCGTAAGCGATACAGGCCCGGGCATAGCCCCGGATGAACTGGACAGGATATTCGAGAAATATTACCAGGCGGGCGGAATGCGGAAATGCGGGGACCGATCGAAAGGCTCGGGGCTGGGGCTTGCGGTGGTGAAGGCCGTTGCGGAGGCGCACGGGGGCAGGGCGGCGGTGGAGAGTTCCCTTGGCAAAGGCTCCACCTTCAAGATATTCCTTCCGATAAAGTAAAAAAGCCCCGGCGGACATTTCCACCGGGGCTTAAGATAATCGATGATTTCGGGCCTTGCTTTTATTATGCCCTTACCACGTTAGAAGCCTGCGGGCCTTTCGGTCCCTCGGTTATTTCGAACTCGACCTCCTGGCCTTCCTTGAGGGTTTTGTATCCGTCCATGTTGATGGCCGAGAAATGGACAAATACGTCCTTGCCTGAATCCTGCTCGATAAACCCGTACCCCTTGCTGTCGTTGAACCATTTCACTTTCCCTATCACGTCGTTCCTCCTTCTCTGACTTCAGGTCTTAAGGCTTCAGTGAGACTCATCCCAACCTAACGCCTCTACCCGCCGTCCTTGCCCCCGGTTTCGCCCGGAGTCTTGCTAGTAAAACGCCGCACAACTGAATATGCGGCACCTCGAATGTTTCCTAATGCTCCCTCAACCGCCGCTTCGGCCCGTGAGTTGAGCTTATATGGTTAATTTATCAGGGGTTTTTAGGGCTGTCAATAGCCCCAAAGGATTAAATATCGGGTGTAACTGATTGATTTTAAAGAGGTAAAAAGGATTTTTTTACTATTTTACAAATTATTTCTGGAAGACTTCGCGTTCTTTGCCGCCCTCTTTCTTCGGGCCGACAATGCCGTCGTCTTCCATCATCTCTATCATCCTGGCCGCCGTGGGATAGCCTATCCTCATCCGCCTCTGAAGCATCGAGGCGGACGCCTTGCCCGCGTCCATCACAAGCTGGACGGCCTGCAGATATTTCGCGTCCCTGGCGTCCTCGTCGGACATTTCTCCGGAACCTTTCTTTGCATCAAAGGCCGGGGCTGTTATGGCGGAGAAGGCGTCGTATTTGGGTTTGGCCTGTTTTTTCAGGAAGTCCACCACCCGCTTTATCTCCTCTTCGGACACGTAGGAGCCGTGGATCCGGGTTAATTTTGAAGTACCCGGAGGAAGAAATAGCATATCTCCCTTGCCCAGCAACGCCTCCGCGCCGTTGGCGTCGAGTATTGTGCGGGAGTCCGTCTTGGACGATACCTGGAACGACATCCTGGCCGGGAAGTTCGCCTTGATGACGCCGGTCAGGACATCCACCGAGGGCCTCTGGGTGGCGAGCAGCAAATGTATCCCGGACGCCCGCGCCATCTGCGCCAGGCGGGCAATCGAGTCTTCGACCTCCTTCGCCGCCACCATCATCAGGTCCGCAAGCTCGTCTATTATTACGACTATATAGGGGATGGTCCCGTCCTCGTTTATCACCGCCTCCCGCCTCGGCTCATGCTCCTCGGTGTCCACGCCAAGGCGCGGGTGCTTTTTCTCCTCTAACGCCTTCTGGTTGAAGCCCTCGATATTGCGCACGCCCTTCTCGGCAAGCAGTTTGTAACGCTCCTCCATCACGACCACCACCCGCCGAAGCGACGCCGCCGCCCGCCGCGGCTCGGTTATAACCGGCTCTAACAGGTGCGGGATGCCGTCATAGACGGATAGCTCCAGGCGCTTCGGGTCCACCATCAGGAGACGGAGGTCGCGCGGCTTTGCGGACATAAGCAGGCTTATGGTCATCGTGTTTATGGCCACGGACTTGCCGGAGCCTGTCGCTCCCGCCACTAACAGGTGGGGCATCTTGCCCAGGTCGGACGCCATCGGGTTTCCGTATATGTCTTTTCCTAACGCCAGGTTCAGGGGCGTTTTGTGCTTTAAAAACTCCGGCGAGGACATTATCTCCTTCACGAAGACCTCTTCCCGGACGTTATTCGGGATCTCGACGCCCACCGCCGCCTTGCCGGGCAGAGGCGCGACAATCCGCACGGATTCCGCGCGCATGGCAAGGGCCAGGTCGTCCGAGAGGGTCGAGATCCGGTTAACCTTAACACCCGGCGCCGGCTCGAACTCGTACATCGTAACTACCGGCCCCGGGTTCACCTGGACCACTTTCCCCTCCACGCCGAAGTCCGCGAGTTTCTTCTCCAGGATGGACGAGTTCATAATGAGCGAGTCCTTGTCGGCGCGCTTCCTGCCGGCTGGCGGGTCGTTCAAGAGGCTTAAGGGCGGGAGGGCGTAGTCCCTGTCCGGGCCGGTAAACGGCAGGGCCTCCTGCATCCGCTCCGGCGCGGGGTGCATGGCCGGGCGCGGCTCTTTGGGCACCATTATTTCCGGCGGCGGCACGGGCTCGGCCCCTTCGAGTTTTTCCAGCGTCTCCCGTTTTATTTTCCTCTCCGCGCGCATGGCATAAACTGTCCGGACTTTGTCACTGGTAACGATTATCCAGGACTTTATTCCAACGATGATGGACATCAGGGAGACGGTCGTGGAGAGGACCAGCGCACAGAGAAGGACGGTAACTGTCAGGATATATGAGCCTGCCCTGCCGAAGAAGTCCAGCATCCTGGACGTGGCGGCATCCCCTATCCATCCTCCCGCGCGGATGTCCCCGAAGTTGAGGTAGTCGTACCTGAGCCTTAAAAGCGAAGAAAGGGAGACGATGACTAAAAGTCCGCCCAGGACTTTTATAACCCTGTAGCGGCGCTCCTTCTGCATGAAGCGGTTAATGCCGTAGATTAAGGTGTAGAAGGGGATGAGGAATGCGCCGCCGCCGAATAGCTGAAAAGAATAATCGGCAATGTGCGCGCCGAAGCGGCCTATAAGGTTGTGGACGGATTTTTGGCCCGCGTACGAGCCCCAGGAAGTGTCGAACCGGCTGTAGGAGAAAAGGGACAGGCCTATAACGAGCGCGGCGGCGATTCCCATGATGCCGAACAGCTCGCCCCTTCTCGTGTCCCTCCCGGCTTTATTCGCGCTTCTCCCAGCCATACGCCCTCCTCTACTGGCTGGTTAAAGATAATATAAATCGGAGAAATAATCAACAAAACAAACTGCGTTTTTTATGGGTGCTCAAGGGACCCGGCGATTGGGACGAGGCGCCTTAAGTCGTCCTGGCTGACCTGGGAGTGCCAGTGGCCGGTGGCGAGCGCAATGAGGTAGACGCTCAAGAAACAGGGTCAAAACGCCTGCCGCGAGCTTCGGGCCGGAGAGGGTTAAATTTTTCCGTCCCTTGTAGGCGAGGGCGTCCACGGGGCAGACGGATGCGCAGCTCTGGCAGGAGGTGCATTCAGGCGAGAGCACGCGCTCTTTTTTGTCCACCGGGAGAGACGCCGGGCACTCGCGCGCGCATTTCCCGCAGTCGATGCACTTTTCCTTGTCGCGTTTGACTGCTAAACGGAGACAGAAGTGAGAGAAGTCCAAGGAGCGCGCCGTAAGGGCATAGGTACCTGCACCAGAAGCCCTTGAAAAACATGGACAGGATGACCAGTAGTATGATGACGTCCAGCGCAAGAGCTGAGATATCCGTAAAGAAAAGCAGCATCCTCACGTCCGCCACCTTCCAGTAATCGCCGTCCAGGAAGACGTGCAGGGCGGGCAGGTCCATCTTGATTATTATTGCCAGAAAGAAAAACAGGAAGATTATATATTTAAGCGAGCGGAGCGGGTAATCGAGCCAGGCCGGGAGCCGAAGCTCACGCTTGAAGAGCCGCCTCCAGGGCCTGCGCAGTATGTCGGAGATTAGTCCTACGGGGCATATCCAGCCGCAGAAGCTTTTTTTGAATACGGCGGAAGCGGCGATGGCGCCGATTAATATGAACATGGCCGCCGGATGCGCCGGATGCACCTGGCCCGTGGCAAGCCAGTATTTAAGGCTAGTGAGCGCGCCGATGGGCAGGAAACCCTCCACGCCGTCAGGGTGCGGGATATTTAAACCGGCCCCGCCTGTTTCATAAAAATTTGCAAACTGCCAGAGCCGAAAACCGAGATAGAGGATAAAGGCAAAAAACCCCCACTGCACCGATTTCCGATATGTACTGGGAGCAAGCTTCATTTCATGGATTCTACAGCATCAGGGCAGGGCGGTAAATGATTTATATCAGGTTTATAAAATCTTCGTAAAAAAAAAGCCCCGGAAAATTCCGGGGCTTTTTTTTACGACCTCTCTTCTATAGCCCGGACCGGACAGGCCGGGACGCATGCGAGGCACAGGATGCACCTGTCCTCGTCGTAGACGAGTGTCCAGTCCTTATCGAACTCCAGAGCGCCGGTCGGGCATACCGCGGTGCAGGCCCCGCAGTCCACGCAGGAGTCTTTATCGACGCCGAGCCCGGTCGCCAGCGGGTCCACGGTCACCTGCTGCTCTTTCAGCCACTTTATCCCCGCTTCGATATTCTGCTCCAGGCCGAGTAACTCCAGAGACATCTTGCCTTCTTCCGGAGTAACCTTCGCCTGCAGGATGTTCGGTACGAGGTCGAACTCCTTGATCAGTTTATATGTAATCGGCTTGTCAAGCTGCCAGCGCTGAAACGTGAGAACTACCCTCTGATGAGCCATGAAAAAACCCCTTTCTATTTAAAGTCCCGCCTTTTTGTAAAAAGGCGGCCCAAAAACTTTTGAAAGCTGCGCGTCCGCCCTGGGCGGGATGATGTTAAGCGGCTTGAACGAGCAGTCGTTCACGAGCGGCCTCACCGGCGCGGTCAGCGTAAACTGTCCGCTCTCTACCCAGCCCTTCAGGACATTCGCTATCTCCCTGGCCCTTTTGAGGGAACTGAGCGGCGCGGTCTGGATATCCTTGCCGTTCACGGTTATTTTCCCGCCCCGCAGGTCCGCGTAGCTGAACCGGCCGAACGAGGGTTTCGCGCGGCTCTCTACGCTGTAATCAATCGCCGTGGCGAATATCTCGTCGTTGCCCGTGCAGACGAACTTTGCCATCTCCTCGTCCAGCACCGGTATGGGTATCCCCACGCCCACGAAAAGCGAGATGCCGTATTTATAGTAGTACGCTCCCCGTACGTACCGGGTGGACATGGACTTCATGTCCCCGATAAGCGATAGCGTCCCCGCGGGCGCTAAAGGCTCGCCGTTCTCCCCCCTCGCCTGCTTGGGGTTGTGCTGTGTCCCTTCCCACGCCACGTACCCCTGTGCCCCGCCCAGGAATATCCTGGTGCCGATGCCGATGGTCCTGTACAGCGGGTCGTTCAGAAGCGGAGATAGCTCGCCCGCCGTGGAATACGTCGCGTTCCCCATGTTCGGGAGCAGTATGCCCATGTAGGTATTGAGCGCGCGGTCGGAGGAGTTCAGCGCGATGTTGTAGTTCTGGTACGCGTTCCTGGGGTTGAAAAGGAACGCCTGGTTCAGCGACTCAAGCGTTATCTCCGTCTCTATCTCGCGCCTCGGGTAGCAGTCCGTCCCGTACGATACCGCACGGAGCGTAACGGTCTTTCCGGCGATTAAGTCTTCGATTAAATGGCCGCCGCCGTAGTCGAACCCGACTTTCTCCGACAGCTCGGTCGCGCCGACATAGGCGTCCACGGCCGCGAGCCCGGCGAAGACCGGCACGTCGTTAAGCCACACCTTCTGCATCTTGATGGGCGGGTCCGAGTGGCCGAAGTTCAGGAACGCGCCGGAAGAGCACATCGGGCCGAAGGTGCCGGTGGTGACGACGTCCACCTTCTCCGCGACGTAACTTACGCCCTTTTCTTTCCCAAGCGCCACGACCTCCTCGGCCGTGAGCACCACTGCCTGGCCCTTCCTGATTTTTTCGTTAATTTCTTCATAACTCTTTGCCAAAGGACACCTCCCTTTTAAACCGCTACCTTTTTAGTAAAAAGGTAGCGCCAAAAACTTTTAAACTTTTTTAGTCCCGTTTTCTTTTGTGTTACTTTTCTTTTTCGCAAAAGAAAAGTAACGGTTTTATATATTTCCCCTGGAGCCGCCTTTTGGCCCCCGGCTTCGCATTATACATAACATGAAGACCACCCCTTTAAACAAAAAACCCCCGTCCGGAGGAGGGGGTATCGCTGGAAAAATAAATTTTCCGCCCCTTATCTCCCTCCGGTTTTCCCGGAGCTGGAATTGGCACCTTGACGTTACCGCCAGGTTGCCGGGCTTCAAAGGGCCAGTCCCTCCGCCAGCTCTGGATAAAGGTGATTATATATATATCAAAAGGAGAGCGGGACTGTCAACAATTATTTTTTATATGCATGATAAATTTCTCCGTCATCTTCGCCGGGTTACTTTCTGGCGACTTTACTCTTGACATTACAGCCATTCCGAGATAATTTAAGGGTTCGACGCCGGAGTGGTGAAACTGGTATACACGCTAGGTTCAGGACCTAGTGGGCGCAAGCCCATGGGGGTTCAAATCCCCCCTTCGGCACCATAAAACAAGGCCGCTACTGTTGAAAACGGGGCGGCTTTTTTTATTGGCCGCTCAGTGCGCCGCTCCCCAGTTCGGCCCCTGGCCGACGTCCACCTTGAGCGGGGCCTTGAAATGCGCCGCGCCTTCCATCTCTTTTACCGCTAATTCCTTTACCCGCAGGGCCTCGCCCTCCGGGGCCTCGAAGACTAATTCGTCGTGGACCTGGAGCACCATCTTCGCCTTAAAACCCTCTTCCTTAAGCCTCCGGCTGATGTTTATCATCGCCGTCTTTATAAGGTCGGCGGCGCTTCCCTGTATCGGCGTGTTCACCGCCAGCCGCTCGCCCAGGCTTCTCGTCGTTTTGTTCCCGCTTTGCAGTTCCGGTATCGGGCGCCTCCTGCCGAAGAGCGTCATGGCGTAGCCGGTTTTAGCCGTCTCCTCTAACCGTCTTCTCGATGAACTCCTTCACCCCGTAGTGCCGGTTAAAATATGCGTCGATATATTCCTTGGCCTCTCTAGGGTGGACACCTAACTGGGAGGAAAGGCCATACGCGCTCAGTCCGTACATGATGCCGAAGTTCACCGCCTTGGCGCGTCGTCGAAGCTCCGGGGTTACGGATTCCTGGGCTATATTGAATATCTCGGACGCCGTCCTTCGGTGCACGTCCTCGTCGTTTATGAACGATTCGATAAGCGAGGCGTCGTTTGCCAGGTGCGCCATTATCCGAAGCTCCACCTGCGAATAGTCCGCCGAGATTATGACGCTTCCCCTGGGGGCGGAGAACGCCGTCCTTATTTTGCGGCCGATCTCGCCCCTGATGGGGATGTTCTGAAGGTTCGGGTCGGACGAGCTTAACCGGCCCGTGGCGGTGACGGCCTGGTTGAAGCTCGTGTGGACCCTGCCGGTACGGGGATTGGCAAGTCTTCCCAGGGCGTCCACGTACGTTGACTTCAGCTTGAAAAGCTCGCGGTACTCAAGGATCTCCGCCGGTAGCGGGTGGCTCTGGGCGAGAGTGCTGAGCACCTCCTCGTCCGTGGAATACCCGCTCTTGGTCTTCTTCACGGGCGGCAGGTTAAGCTTCTCGAAGAGCACGCAGGCGAGCTGTTTCGGGGAGTTTATATTGAACTCCTCTCCGGCGATGGAATATATTTTCCCGATAAGCCGGGTAAGTTCCGAGTTTAATTGCGCCCCCATCTCACGTAAGTAAGCCATGTCGATATATATGCCGTTTATCTCCATCTCAGCCAAGACTGAGATAAGCGGCAGTTCCATCTCGTAGTAGAGCTTCGTCAGTCCCGCATCTTCAAGCTTGGGCCTCAGGACCTTGGCGAGCTTCCATGAAAGGTAGGCGTACTCGGCCGAGTATCTGGTAGCCGTCTCCACGTCCACGTGCGAGTACTTTATGATCTTCTGCCCCGTACCCACCGCCTCCGAGAGCGCCATCTTCCGGAGGCTTAAGTGCTCCAGGGCGACGCTCTCCGGGTTATGCGCCGCGCGTCCGGGGTTTAGCAGATATGAGCCGACCATGGTGTCGAGCTCCGCCCCCTTAAGCTCCACCCCCATGTTGGACAGCGCGATGATGTCGTACTTGATATTGTGGCCGATTTTTTTGACGCCGGCGTCTTCCAGAAGCGGCTTCAGTATCTCTATTACCTTCGCCTTCGGCAACTGGCCTACGACTTCGGTTGCCAGCAGGTCGTCCGGCCTTTGCTCCATGTGCCCGAACGGGACGTAGTACGACCGCTCGTCGCTCATGCAGAGCGCGATCCCCACGGCCTCGCCCTCCATCGGGAGCACGCTCGTAGTCTCCGCATTCACGGAAACGCTGCCGACTTTCTTTATCTCCTCCACGATTTTACGCAGAGATTTTTCGTCCCGGACGGTAATGTATTCGGCCTCCGGGGCATCTTCCGACGTAACGAACTTAAGCAGCGCGGTGAACTCCAGTTCTTTGAAAAGCTCTATCAGCTCCCGGCTCTTCTGCGGACGGCGCTTTAAGGATTCGATATCCACCGGGTGGGGCAACTCCTGCATCAGCTCTACCAGGTCCCTTGAGAGCCGGGCGGTCCCCGCGTTCTCCTTCAGCGACTGCTTAAGTTTCGGTTTGGTTATCTTATCGAGATTTTCAAGTACGTTTTCTATGGAGCCGAACTCGGTAATAAGCTGGACTGCCGTCTTCTGTCCCACGCCCGGTACGCCCGGGATATTGTCCGAGCTGTCCCCGATAAGCCCCAGTATCTCCGGTATCTTCTCGGGCGGGACGCCGAACTTCTTTATGCACTCGTCCACGCCGTACATCTCGTCCTTCATGGTGTCGTATATCCGGACGTCTTCGTTTATCAACTGGTAGAGGTCTTTGTCAGCCGTCACGATGGTGACGGACAGGCCCTCACCCACCGCCTTCCTCGTTACCGCAGCTATGACGTCGTCCGCCTCGATGCCGTCGAACATTATGACGGGGATGTTGAACGCATCGACGGTCTTATGGATATAGGGTATCTGCGGCACAAGGCCTTCCGGCATGGGAGCGCGGGTCGCCTTGTACTCCTCATAGACCTGGTGGCGCGTAGTGACTCCCTTAGGGTCGAAGCAGACCGCAAGGTACTCCGGCATCTTCTCGTTTACCACCTTCATCAGCATGTTCGTGAAGCCGTATGCGGCGTTGGAGGGGAAGCCTTTGGAGGTGGTAAGCCCGCGAATGGCGTAGAACGCGCGGTAAATATAGGAGTTTCCGTCGATCAGATACAGGGAGGGTTTTTTGGGAGCCATGTCAGTAGTTTATTCTACAACCGCTTACTGCGGGGGTCAAGACAAAATGAGCGGGTTAACGTGCGGGTCACATTCGGGCGGAGGAGGCATTCCTGGAAGAAGCTCATCGTTGAGCGTAAAAAAGAAATTGGCGGTTGACGTGTCGTTGCGAATAATGAGGTTCTGGAAGGAATGTCTCCTCCGCCCTACAGACGGGAGGGAGCATTCTCTCCGAAAAATTATTATTCACAATAGTGCGTTGGCGGCAATAGTTCTATTTTACGTTCAACGATAATTTTTCTACGAGAATACTCCCTCCCTCGCTCGTCCGAGATTCTTTGCCCCACTCACGCCGCCTTTTTCGCTTCCTTTTCCACTCTCAGCCTGATCGTCCAATGGGCAAGGCTTACCAGAAGCTGCCTTATCAAGTCCCTCGATGTCTCGTCCGCAAGCCGTCCATCCGGGAAGTTCTTTTCGCTGGCGTAAGGCACCATAATCTCCGGGCTGTTCACCGCATACATGTTCAGGAACACGAAGCTCTGCCGCAGGTGGTACTGGGCCCTCGCCGTCCCGGTCATGCCCATGGATGCGCCCATTATGGCTACCGGCTTTCCCGATAATACGTTGTCGCCGTATGGGCGGGAGGCGCAGTCCAAGGCGTTTTTCAGGACGCCCGGGATGGAGTAGTTGTATTCCGGTGATGCGATCAATATCGCGTCCGCCGCTTTTATCTTAGATTTGAATTCGCGCAGCTTCGGCGGGGGGTCGTTTTCCAGGTCCTGGTTGAATAACGGCAGCCCTTCCAGGTCGAAAATTTCAAGGCTCATATTATCCGGGACCAGCTCCAGCGCCGCCCGGAGAAGCGCCTTGTTATATGAGCCTTTCCGGAGACTTCCGGCAAAGCCAAGCACTTTTATTTTTGGTTCCATTGTTTAGCTCCTTTCCGGTTCAAATCTTTACATATAAATAGTATAACACTTCGCCTGTGACCGTCCGCCACGCTCCTTTTGCAATGCTCAATAACAAGCCGTCTTTAAAGAGGGTAATACCGCACCCCGTGCCTGTCAAACGGCAAAAAAAAAGCCGCGGGATAAACCGCGGCTCAACTTTAGCCCCCCTCTTAATATAGGAGGGGGATATGAAATAACGTTTACGATACCGGGACGGCGCGTTCCTTGGCATCCACCTCGGTAATATGCGGCTGCCCGAAAAGGTCCTCTATCACGTCCTTGACGTGCACTATTTCCTTGCACCTGACGGCGTTGGAGCCGGAAAATATGAGCCCGTCCACGACGTCGCCCTTATGCGCGACCGTCAAGGCCCTGGCTATGCAGAAACCGGTCTTCTCCGAGCGCAGCGAGCAGTGCTTCAGGCAGTTGATGGTGCAGTGGTCTCCCTTCGGCGGCCCATCGGCCAGCTTTTCGGAGAAGGGGTTCTTTATTACCCTGCCTGGAAGGCCGACAGGGCTTAGCACAAGCACTATGTCTTCCTCTGTGGCGTCGAGATACATCTGTTTAAAGGTGTCCGGCGCGTCGCACTCGAACGTGCATACGAAACGGGTACCCATCTGCACACCGCGCGCCCCAAGGCCGAACACGCGCAGGACGTCCTCCCTGCCCCATATTCCGCCTGCGGCAATGACCGGGATATCCGCCTTCACCTCGGCGGTCAGAAAGCTGACCAGCTCCGGCACCACCTTTTCCAGGGTAAGCTCAGGACTGAATACCTCTTCGGTGCGCGCGCCAAGATGTCCGCCGGCCATCCCCGGGGCCTCAACGACAATTGCGTCCGGCATGCGGTGGTAGAGCTTCTCCCATTTCTTGATTATAAGCCTCGCCGCTTTCGCGGAAGAGACGATCGGGATAAGGGCCACGTCCGGGAAGTCTTTCGTATATTCCGGAAGCTGCATCGGGAGCCCCGCGCCCGATATGATTACATGCGCGCCGCTTTCCGCCGAGGTCCTGACCAACGCCTCGTAATCGGTAAGGGCCGCCATGCAGTTGACCGCGATAATGCCGTCGGGGCCCGCAATCTTTCGGGCTTCCGCTATCTCATCGGCAAGGGCAAGCTTATTCGATTCGAAATAGTTCTTGCCGGTATAGTGTTTGGATGACAGCCCCAGGCCAACCGAGGCTATGGTCCCAATGCCGCCGGCCTTGGCTACCGCGCCCGCGAGGCGGTGTGCGGATATCCGGACCCCCATCCCCCCCTGTATAAGCGGATACGCCGGGGTATATTTTCCTATTTTAAGTGCGGGTAAACAGGTCGAAATGACGGGTTCTCCTTCGTCCATGCGTTGCGCTTTCCTTTGTCTATGCCTTTGAAAGCACGGCGATTTTTGACGGCCCCGGAAGTTGCAAGGCTTCGGGGTTTCTTCTGAGTGTGGAAGTATAGCATAAAGGCGGCGGTATGGCTATATTTATCTTACTATCTAAAGAAAGCTTGCAATCTGCTTCAATTAATGTATACTTTGGCAACTTTGGCTATTTGGAAGCCAATAACCATTCGCGTAGCCCTTGCCTGTCTTTTCGGACAATTCCCCCTCGAAAAAAAGCAGAGAGTCGGTTGGCGGATGAAATGCGCCGGCCATTGCCGTGCTTTTAATCAGAGGAATACTATGACTTTTCAAGAACTTGAATTAATCCCGCAGCTTATGAAGGCCGTTGACGAATGCGGCTACAAAATCCCAACCCCCATACAAGAGAAGGCAATCCCGAAAGTGCTCGCAGGCGGAGACGTGATGGGCCTTGCACAGACGGGGACGGGCAAGACGGCGGCTTTCACGCTGCCGCTCCTTCAGAGGCTGGCGACGGGACCCAGGGGCCGCGTCAGGGTGCTGGTACTGGCCCCCACGCGTGAACTTGCGGAGCAGACCCAGCAATCTTTTTGCACGCTCGGCAAATATCTCAACTTTAAGAGCACTTCGATTTACGGCGGCGTCGGCATTGTCCCGCAGATGCAGAAGCTGAAGAGGGGCGTCGAAGTGGTCGTGGCCTGCCCCGGCAGGCTCCTTGACCACATCGGACGCGGCACGATAGACCTTCGCTGGCGTGGAAGCGCTCGTGCTGGACGAAGCGGACAGGATGTTCGATATGGGCTTCCTGCCGGATATAAAGAAGATACTGACCCGCCTCCCCGAGAAGCGGCAGTCGCTCCTTTTCTCGGCCACCATGCCCGCGGATATACGCAAGCTCGCGCAGGAGATCCTGCACGACCCGGCGGTCGTTCAGGTCCACCACGAGGCCCCGGCGGATACGATCTCGCACGCGCTCTACCCGGTCGAGCAGCACTTCAAGACTACACTCTTAAAGGAGTTGCTGTCCCGTACGGAAACCGATTCGGTCCTGGTATTCACCCGCACGAAGCACCGCGCGGAGAAGCTCGCCTTGACTTTAAAGACGGCGGGTTACACGGCGACGTCGCTGCAAGGGAACCTCTCGCAGAACAAGCGTCAGGCGGCACTTGATGGCTTCCGCAGGGGCTCGTATAAAATACTCGTAGCGACCGACATCGCCGCACGCGGCATAGACGTCTCAAAGATCTCGCACGTCATAAACTACGACATGCCGGATTCCCCGGATGCATACACGCACAGGATAGGCCGCACCGGCCGCGCATACAAGACAGGGGAGGCATATACCCTGGTCACGTCGGAAGACGCCGCCATGGTCGCCACGATAGACAGGCTCCTGGGCCAGAAGACCCAGAGGTGCACCCTGGAGGGGCTGGACTACATAATACCCGATATCAGCAGGGCGTCTCACGCGCCCGCGCCAAGATACGGAGCGCCGCGCGGCTATGCCGGTAACGGCAGGTCGGGAGACAGGCAGGACAGGTCGTCACGGCCGCAGGGCAGGCGTCCGTCATCCGAGCCAAGGACCTTCGGCGGATACAAGGGCGGCGCAAGACGCTCCGACTCGCTTCACCGGGACCAGTAGGGCGTGACGCCAAAGGCCGCGCCGGGTAGTTACCCGACGGGTCGCGGCGGTGATGATGGGCATGGAATCACACGAAAAAGGGCTGCGAATATCGCAGCCCTTTTTTGCATCGTCATATATTAAAATCATTTATGCGGCAATAAATAAAATAAAGTGGCAATACCAATACCTACCAGCTAAACTAACACCATAAGTGAAATCACAGACATCATGTATGCATTTAATTAATAAATCGATTGACTGCGGCAATACTGATGGCTAAACTGAAAAGCGGTTAAAATTCATCCGGTTTTGTGATCCATCGATATTAGGAGAGTGTGATGAAAAAAAATTGCTGGGATGTGAAGAAATGCGCGAGATGCCTTACCGCCGCGGGGGACGAGTCCTGCCCCGTATGCAAGGAAGAGCGGTTGAACGGCGTGCACGACGGGCTTAACGGGGGCAGGGCCTGCTGGACCATCTCCCACACGCAGTGCGGCGGTACCAAGCAGGGGAAGTTCGGCGACAAGTTCAAGAACTGCCAGGAATGCGATTTTTATAACATGGTAAGGGCCGAAGAAGGCGGGGCGTTTCAACTTTCCGCCTCCATCCTGCCTATGCTCAGGTAATTATAAATAAAAAAGCAAAGGGCTGCGATTTCTCGCAGCCCTTTTTTTTATCCATGCGCTTCTTGCGTATTTATGCCAGCATCGCCTTTAAGTCCGCCTCCGGGGTCGTGATGGGCATGATGTTGAACTTCTCCACCAGCACGTTCACGACGTTCGGGGAAAGGAACGCGGGAAGCGATGGCCCAATGCGGATATTCTTTATGCCCAAGTGCAGCAGGGTAAGGAGTATCGACACCGCCTTCTGCTCGTACCACGAAAGCACCATGGACAGCGGCAGGTCGTTGACCCCGACTCCGAACGCCTCCGAGAGCGCGACGGCTATCTTGATCGCGGAATAGGCGTCGTTGCACTGGCCGATGTCCAGTAACCTGGGGATGCCGCCTATGTCGCCAAACGGGAGCTTGTTGAAGCGGTACTTGCCGCACGCAAGCGTGAGTATTACGCTGTCCTTGGGCACGGCCTCGGCAAGCTCCGTGTAGTAGCTCCTGCCGGACTTTGCGCCGTCGCAGCCGCCGATTAAGAAGAAGTGTTTAATCTGCCCCGCCTTCACCGCGTCTATCACCTTGCCCGCGACACTCATCACGGTATTCCTGCCGAAGCCGACCAGTATCGTCTTCTCCGGGGCGTCTTCGCTGAAGCCAGGCGCGTTAAGAGCCGCCTCTATGGCCTTAGAGAAATCGGCGTTAGTAACGTGCGTAACCCCAGGCATCGCGACAAGCCCGGTCGAAAATATCCGGCCCTGGTAGCTCTCCCTGGGCTTCTGGATGCAGTTCGTGGTCATGACTACCGCGCCCGGGAAGGCGTCGAACTCCTTGACCTGGTCCTGCCACGCGCCGCCGTAGTTGCCCACTAGGTGCGCGTATTTCTTAAGTTCCGGGTATCCGTGCGCAGGGAGCATCTCTCCGTGGGTATAGACGTTTATCCCCTTGCCTTCCGTCTGCTTCAGAAGCTCTTCCAGGTCTTTCAAGTCATGGCCGGAGACCACTATCGCCTTGCCTTTGACGTGCGTCACCCGGACCGCCGTGGGAGTCGGATGGCCGTACGTCCCGGTATTCGCGCCGTCAAGGAGTTCCATCACCCTCAGGTTCACCGCCCCGGCCTTCATGCACATATCGAAAAGCTCGGGGACCGTCTGGTCTTTTTCCGTAAGGTAGCTAAGGGCGTCGTGCATGAATTTGAAAACTTCCTTGTCCTGCTGGCCCAGGATATGCGCATGGTCCGCGTATGCGGCGATGCCCTTCAGGCCGTATGTCAAAAGCTCCTGGAGCGAGGATATGTCTTCGCCGTATTTTTCCTTACGGGCGATAATCGACCACTCAACCGGCTCACTTGCGCTCTCCGGCGTTTTGCCGGCTTCTTTGCAGGCGGCCTCGTACATCGCCTTCGCCTTCGCCTTGATGCCTTCGGCCTTTTTGAGCCATCCCTCAAGGCGGTTCGCGTCGAAATTCACGTTGGTGAGGGTGGAAAAAAGCGCTTCGGTCACGAACATGTCCGTCTCATTGTCGGCCTTGCCCATTGCCGCGGCGCGGGACGCGTACCACGAAATCCCTTTTATTGAAGCGATAAGCTCGTCTTGTAAAAATGAGACGCCCTCGTCCTTGCCGCATACTCCCTTGACCGTGCAGCCCGTCCCTTTCGCCGACTGTTCACACTGGTAGCAGAACATTCCCATGATGTCATATCTCCTGTTAAGAGTTTACTTTCCAAACCTCGCCCTTTGATGGTACATAGCCTAACACACCACGCCCGGTTATTCCTTGGCTGGCGTCAACGAAAAACATGATAGATATCAGGAAAATAAGGGCGTCTTATTTGCCCGCTTTCATATTTTAAAATATACTGTCATCAAACATCTCAAAGGAGGCAAACCGTGAAAACCGTTAATACCATTTTTGCTGCTATCGCCATTGCCCTTATTTTTTCCCTGCCTGCATTAGCTATTGATAGGGTTCCGGCCCAAAAAAATGAAGCGGCGCAGGTGAAATTAGCGCCTGAAAAAGGCGGCGCTGTGAAAAGCGCGGACCTGCGGCTTATCTTAAACGGTTACACGGCATACGCCGAAGAGCATATTGCGGGAACGCTTCGCGGCCTTAAACTTCTGTCTTTCACGGAAGAGGTGAAGGGCGGCAAGTGGGCGGAAATGAAGGGCCTTCTGGCCAGGTTCGATAAAAGCGGGATAAACGCGGCCGCGGCATGGTTTGCGCGGCCCGACGGCTCCTACTATACCGCCGATGACGGCCTTGCGGCCCATACTCTCGCCGACAGGCCATATTTTCCCACGCTGATGGCGGGAAGAGACGTGGTGGGATATCTCGTGATCAGCAAGTCCACGGGCGCCAGGTCCTTTGTAATCGCGGTCCCTGTAAAAAATAACGGAAAAGTCGTCGGCGCGCTCGGCGTCTCGGTGTCTGCGGAGGATATGAGCAAAACAATCGGCGAAAAGCTGGGCCTGCCTGAAAATATGCTTTTTTACGCCCTTGACACGAAAGGGCAGGTTTCGCTGCACCCGAACTCGGACCTTCTGCACGTCTTTCCATCGGACCTGGGAAGCCCTTCTCTCAACGACGCGATAAAAGAGATGCTGTCAAAACCGGAAGGGGAGGTGAGTTACGAGTTTCGCGGCAAGAAAGATGTCGTATTCAAGAAGTCCCGGCTTACAGGCTGGACTTACGCCATAGGTGTCGTTACGGGGAAATAACCCGGCCCCCTGACCCTGGCCACCCCCTGTCCGTAACCCGGTCCGCCGGGGGTGGGCGTCATTCTTTTTTGGCCCCTATAAACCAGTCCTTCTTATCCGCGAAGAGGACGTTGAACGTCGTAAGCGAGCCGTAACAGCGCGTGATGTACTGCTGCATGTCGATTTTTTCCGCGTCCGTCAGGGATGCGGAGGAGTTGATATTCTGCTCCAGGACCCGGAGCTGGTTCCGCACCATCACGACTTTATGGAAAAATGTCTCGACGGGTACGGATTTCTCCTGCATGCCCGGCTTCCCCGGCTTTAAGAGCATCTCGCCTCCCGCCCACTTCTCGCCGATGGGAGTCACGCCGACCAAACCCTCCTCCAGGAGTACCTGCCGTATCGCCTCTTTCAGCTCGTCCTTGTCCATCTCGTCCTCCCCTTCGGGTTCCGCAGGCGGCGCGTCGCCGAGCTCTTCGTCCGCCTGGTCCCCGGTAAAGAATTTCGGCCCGGCCTTGATGAAGTTGACTATTATCTTTCCCTGCGAGTCGTCTATATTCACGACCCTGCCGGTCCCGAAGGAGTTGTGATATACCACCTGGCCTACGTGAAAATTTTCCATTAAAATTGTATAACACGCGCAAAGGCTGAAAGCAATATAGTTTTTCGGCGTGTTGACCGCTTTGACATCTCGCCCGTGTGCTTTTAAACTTATGGAATACTTATTTAATGGGAGGCGATGTATGGCGATACAACATGAAAACCAGCCGGAAGCATGGCCTGAACTCCCGCTTGGGGCCTGGAAGGACACTTACGCCACCCTGCACATGTGGACGCAGATTATCGGCAAAATCAGGATGACGCTATCCCCGCCCGTGAACCACTGGTGGCACGTCCCCCTGTACTTGACTTCGCGGGGGCTTACCACCTCCCCGATCCCGTACGGGACGGAAACGTTCGAGATTAATCTCGATTTCATCGGGCACCGGATATACATATCCACCAGTTCCGGGGAGATCAAAAACCTTCCGCTGTCCGCAATGTCCGTCGCCAATTTCTACGCGCAGATGATGGACACGCTCGCGGAGCTAAACATAAAGCCAAAAATCTGGCCGGTGCCGGTCGAGGTGGCGGACAGGACCCGTCTTGACATGGACCATACGCACGCCGCTTACGACCCGAAATATGCGAATGCGTTCTGGCGTGTATTGGCGCAGTCGGACAGGGTATTTAAAAAATTCCGCTCGGGCTTCATCGGCAAGTGCAGCCCCGTGCATTTCTTCTGGGGCGCACCGGATTTAGCCGTCACGCGCTTCTCCGGACGCCGTGCGCCTGAGCACGGGCCCGTGCCGAACGTCGGGCATTTCGTCGCCATCGAGGCATACACGCACGAGTGCAGCAGCTGCGGCTTCTGGCCCGGAGGCGGGCCCGTCGAGGAAGCCGTCTATTACGCTTACGCCTACCCCGAACCGGCGGATTTCAAGGACTATAAGGTCAGCCCCGCCGCGGCGTATTACCACAAGGATTTCATGGAGTTTATGCTGCCGTACGAGGCCGTCCGAAAGGCCCAGGACCCGGACGCGGAACTGCTCGCCTTCATGCAGAGCACATACGAAGCGGCGGCGGTAACTGGAAACTGGGACAGGAGTGAGCTGGAACGAAATGCTGAATGGCCCAAGGCGGCGTAAACCGTTACTTTCTTTTCAGGTGAAAAGAAAGTAACCAAAGAAAAGCCGGACAGTTTAGCTTTCTTTTGGTTACTTTTCTTTCTCGAAAGAAAAGTAACAAATAATAAAGGAAGGAGAAGAAGATGTCAAAAACATGCGAACATTTAAACCAAATAAAGGAAGTAACCCCGGGCTCGGACGGGTGCGAAGAGTGTCTGAAGCTAGGGGACACCTGGGTGCACCTCCGCCTGTGCATGACCTGCGGACACGTGGGCTGCTGCGACAGCTCCAAAAATAAACATGCCACCAAGCATTTCCATAGCACCCATCACCCGATAATAAAGTCTTTCGAGCCTGGAGAAGAATGGGGCTGGTGCTATGTTGACGAGATAATGTTCGAATCGCTGAAAACCAAGAAATCGGCGTAGGCTACATAGCGGCGCGCGCAGTGGGTGGGGCCCATGGGGTAACAAAGCAGGACATACGCCGCCTTAGCCGGGCAGAGCTGCCCTTGGACACTGTCGAACTGGCGCGTTACCTGATTGGCAAGACGCTGGTCCACAGCCTCCCGGAAGGCGTCAAGATGAGCGGACGAATCGTGGAGACGGAGGGGTATCCTCCAGGCGACGCAAGCGGGCATGCCTTTCATGGGCTTACGCCCGGCAACCGCACGCTGTTCCTGGGACACGGATACGCTTATGTTTATTTCATTTATGGTTCGTCCTATATGTTAAACGTGTCGAGCGAATTGCCCGGAGTCGGAGCTGGGGTCCTCTTGCGCGCGCTCGAACCGCTATCCGGGATCGAGTTGATGGGAAGTAACCGCGGTACTAAGCGTTTGCTCCAACTCACCCGGGGCCCTGGCAGGCTTACCTCCGCGATGCTCATAGACAAGCGATACGACGGCACGGACTTTTGCGCGGACGGGCCACTCTGGTTGGGAACGGCCGTACGGAAAACCGGCCCGGTCGGTACTAGCGTCCGCATCGGTATTACGCGGGAAACGGGCCTTATGCTGCGCTTTTATGAACGGGACAACCCCTTCGTTAGCGGCCCGAAGCGCTTGCGCGCATAAATTCAGGCGGGAAGCCACGGAATATAATGACGGATAAACCAAACGAAAAAAGGGGGTTGTGCGGGATATGCTCCGCCGGGTGCGGCGTAGTCGTCGGCTACGACAGTGAAGGCCGTATGGCTTCCGTGCGGGCGGATGACGAATCTCCCTTCGGGATGATATGCAGGGTCGGGGAGCGTTCGCCCGATATCGTCTATTCGAAGGACAGGATACCGTACCCGATGCGAAGGAAGGGTAAGAAGGGGTCTTTCGAATTTGAAAGGATATCCTGGGACGAGGCATTTGATGAGATCGCCGGCAAACTTCTTGCTATAAAAAGAGTGTCCGGGCCGGAGGCCGCGGCGGTATATACCGGGAGCGGGAGTTTTGAGCGCGCCCTGTGCGACGTCTATCAGCCCGCCGGCGTCCGCGTGTCCTCCGCCTCAAGCGTCCTGTTCCCTTACGGCTCGCCGAACACGCTGGGGGTAGGCGCGCTCTGCTACGTGGCGTTCGCGATGATCGCCCCCCACGTCACGATGGGGACGTTTTATATCGACATGTTCTCGGATATCGAGAACGCGAAACTCATAGTCATATGGGGAAAGAACCCCGCCGCCCATTGCCCCCCGGACGACTTCCTGCGCATTCAGGCGGCGCACCGGCGCGGCGCGAAGGTCATCGTCATAGACCCCAGGAAAACGGCGCTGGCAAGGCTGCCCGGCGCAAGGTGGATACCAATCCGCCCGGGCACGGACGGGGCCCTGGCACTGGGGCTTTGCAATATCCTGATAGAGGAAGAGCTCTTTGATGAGAAATTCGCGAGGGACTGGACAATCGGCTTCGACGAGTTCAGCGCATACGTACAGCACTTCAGGCCGGAATACGTGGAGGCTGTCACGGGCGTCCCGGCCGATGTTATAAGCTCGCTCGCCCGGGAGATTGCGGGTGCGGACGGCGCGGCCCCGGTAATGTACAGCGGACTCGAGTACAACGGAAACGGGGTGCAGACCGTACGGGCGGTGCATACGCTGTGGGCGCTTGCGGGGCAGCTGGACGTGCCGGGCGGGCAGTGCTTCAAGATGCGGCAGAGCGCGTTCCCCATAAACAAGGGCGGCCTGATAGCCAACCCGGACGTGGGGCGGGCGGCGGGACATAATGACTTTCCTTTATATACGAAGTACCGGGGGGAGTTCCATGCCATAGCCCTCCCGAGGGCGGTGCTGGAAGGCGACCCGTACAAAATACGCGCCCTGATAAGCCTCGGCGCGTCCATCATCACCTCCTGGCCGGACTCCGGCATCTGGAGAGAGACACTGAACGCCCTGGACTTCATGGTATGCATAGACAGGCAATGGACGGCGGACATGGCCTATGCCGATATCGTGCTCCCGGCGGCGACTTATTATGAGACCGGCTCGTACATGATTTACGACTCGGCCTTCAAAATCCGGGAGCGCCTGATAGAACCAGTCGGCGAGGCCAGGGGCGATTTTTTCATCATGGCGGAGCTGGCGGACCGGCTGGGATACGGGCATCTCTACCCGCAGGACGAAGAAGAACTGCTAACTTACGCACTTAAAGGCTCCGGCTTTACGCCGGACGAAGTGCGTAAATCAGGCGGCATGGCGCGGATGCCCCAGGCCATGATGCAGTACCGGAAATGGGAAAAGGGTTCCTTAAGGCAAGACGGCGGGCCGGGGTTTGATACCCCTTCCGGCAAGTTCGAGATAGCCTCGTCCATACTGGAAGAATACGGCTACGACCCCCTGCCGCGATACGCAGAGCCTAGGGAAAGCCCTCTCTCCACTCCGGACTATGCCAAAAATTTCCCGCTGATATTCAATTCCGGGGCGCGCCATAACCTGGACCTGCACGCCCTTCACCAGAGCGTACCCGCACTGGCGAAAGGGTATCCGGCCCCGACGGTTTTGCTGAATAAAATCGACGCGGAGAAGCGCGGGATAGCGAACGGGGACAAGGTGCGGATAAAGACGCGGCGGGGGAAAATTGAGATGTACGCCTCCGTTACGGAGGATATCGTCCCCGGCGCGGTGGAGGCAAGCGGGATGGGCGGGGGTTTTTTGGGCTCCCAGGACTGGCAACGGGCGGGTGTGAATGAACTCACGGACTTGAACAACTTCGACCCCATCTCCGGTTTCCCCGCTTACAAGGCGCTGCTGTGCGAGGTTGAAAAAGCCGGGGCCGCGGAAAATGTTTCCATTATGAGCGCGGGTGAGTATGCATTAGATGAAAAAACGGGCGATACAGCGCCCGCCGAGCGGATATATTTAGACCACAACGCCTCCACGCCGCTCCAGCCGGAAGTGCAAAAGGCTATGGATGAATGCGCGGGATTCTTCGCCAACCCGTCCAGCATCCACTCGGCTGGCAAGGCGGCGCACGCTTTAATCGATACGTCTCGTAAAAATTTATCTCTTCTCCTTAACTGCACGCCGCGCCGCCTGATGTTCACGAGCGGCGCCTCCGAGGGAAACAACCATGTAATCAAGTCCGTGGCGCTGGCCAGCGGAAGCTCCAGGAACCACGTCATAACCAGTTCCATCGAACACCCGAGCGTACTCGGCGCCTGCAAATGGCTGCGGGGACAGGGCTTCGATGTCACCTTCCTCCCAGTGGATAAGTACGGGCTCATCGACCCTGACTCCTTAAAAAAAGCCATAACCGGCAAGACCTGCCTGGTCAGCATAATGGCCGCCAACAACGAGACCGGCTCCATCCAGCCGGTTGCCGAACTTGCCCGCATCGCAAGGGAGATGGGCGCGCTTTTCCATACGGACGCGGTGCAGGCGGCGGGCAAAATACCGGTGGACGTGCAGGCGTGGGGTGTGGATTTCCTGACGGTTTCCGGCCACAAATTCCATGGGCCGAAGGGGACGGGCGCGGTCTATATCCGGAAGGGTATGGAACTGGAACCGCTCATCCACGGGGGGAAGCAGGAGTGGGGCCTGCGCGGCGGGACGGAGAATACCCCTGGAATCGTCGGGATGGGCAGGGCGGCCAGTTTAGCCGTAAACGGCCTTCAGCAGATGGAAAATGTACGGGTCTTGAGGGACAGACTTTTTAAGGGTATTTCGAGAATAGTACCGGGGGCCCGGCTGAACGGTCATCCGGAAGCGCGGCTCCCGAACACCTTGAACGTCACCCTCCCGGGACTGCGCGGGGAGTCGATGGTCCTGGCGCTCGACTCAAAGGGGGTCTGTTTCGCGTCCGGTTCCGCCTGCAAGTCCGGCTCGCCGGAGCCTTCATACGCCCTTACGGCCATGGGCCTGTCCGATGAAGAGGCGCACTGCTCGCTTCGGTTCTCGCTTGGGCTATCCAACACAAAGGAGCAGGTGGACCTGGTCATAGGCCTTCTGGAAGAGGTGATAAAAGGCTCCGGAAGCTCCGTGCGCTTCGTTTCCTGCCGGTAAAAATTGTGGGGAGGGAGTATTCTCGGAGAAAAATTATCGTTGAACGTAAAATAGAAATATTGCCATGAAGCGTAATTGTGAATAATAATTTTTCGGAAAGAATGCTCCCTCCCCTCGCGCTGAAAGGTATAAAATATGGCTTTAAGAAATAACGCTCAGTTGCGGGTCCTGAATTCAGGCCATCCCGCCTCAGCTCCCGCCCCGAACGATTTCGCGGCGGACGTGCTGGCGGGTTTATCAGGGGAGCCCAAAAGGGTCCCCTCGGTTTATTTCTACGATAAAAAAGGCAGCGAGCTCTTCCGCGGCATCACAAAGCAGAGCGAGTATTACCTGACCCGGTGCGAGACTGAGATCCTGCGCCGGTACCGGTGGGCGCTGGCGAGGCTTTTCGGAAGGAGTCAGCCGTTCAATTTGATCGAACTTGGCGCGGGCGACGGTCTCAAGACGTCGGTCCTCATCTCACATCTGCTTAAGGAACGGCTGGAATTCAACTACGTCCCGGTGGACATCTGCGCGGAATCCGTACGGAAAGCGATCAGGAATTTTAAGGCGACGGATTGTGAAAATTTCAAAATCCGCGGGCTGGTAGACGATTATTCAAGCGCGATGCGCTGGATGGCAAGGGAGAGCCGGGGCAGGAACATCGTGCTTTTCCTGGGCTCAACGATAGGGAATTTCAAAGACGATGACGCCCGCGCATTTCTATCCGAGTTGTCCGGCTCGCTAAGGCGCGGCGACTTTGTATTCATCGGGTTCGATTTAAGGAAGGACCCGGCGATTTTGAATAAGGCATACAACGATAAGGCGGGGGTAACCAGGCAGTTCAACCTGAACCTCCTCGACCGCATGAACCGGGAGCTCGGCGCGGACTTCGACAGAGGTAAATTCGAACATTTTGGATACTACAACGAGCGCATATCGGCGATGGAGTCCTGGCTTATCAGCCTGGAAGACCAGGCGGTCAATATCAAGGAAATCGGGAGCGTTTTTTATTTTAAAAAAGGGGAGAGAATCCATACCGAGTATTCGCATAAATACTCGGTGGAGGATATAAACGGGCTCATGGCCGGGGCGGGTTTTTCCATCGTGAAGACCTTCTTCGACTCGCGGAGGTTCTTCGCCGACTCGCTTTGGAAGGTCATGTAATTTTACTTGCTGTCCAGGTGCCTGATGATCTTGCCCTCCACTAAATATACGACCATCTCGGCGATGTTCGTCGCGTGGTCGGCAATCCTCTCCAGATATTTGGAGATGTAGGTTATCCTTATGGCCCTCGATATTGAGTGCGGGTCCTCTATCATGAATGACAGTAGCTCCCTGAATATCTGCTTGTTCAGCTCGTCCACGAAATCGTCCTCGTCCAGGACCGACCAGGCAAGCTCCGCATTCCTGTTCACGAACGCGTCGAGGGCCTCCTTGAGCATGTTCCTTGCCGCCTTGGCCATCCTGGGGATATCGATGTAAGGCTTTAAGTTCGGCTCCTCGTTCAGCTCCAGGGCGCGCTCCGACACGTCCACCGCGAGGTCGCCTATCCTCTCGATGTCGGTGACGATCTTCATGGCCGTGGTGATAAAACGCAGGTCCCCCGCCTCCGGCTGCCTGAGCGCGAGTAGCCGTATGCATTCCTCGTCTATCTCCACTTCCATCCGGTTTACCTCGTGGTCGGCTTCGATGACCTTCGTAGCCATCGCGTTGTCCCGGTCCACGAGCGACTTTATCGAACGCGCGACCTGGGCCTCCACGACCGAGCCCATGGTAAGAAGCCGCTCTTTTAGGTCGATTAGCTCCTTCTCCAGTATTTTGCCCAAGGTTATCTTCTCCTTATCCGAACCTGCCCGTTATGTAGTCTTCCGTCCTCTTGTCCGAGGGGTTTGTAAATATATTGTTCGTTGTCCCGTACTCTATCAGCTTCCCTGACAAGAAAAAAACCGTCCTGTCGGATATCCTGGCCGCCTGCTGCATATTATGCGTCACTACCACTATTGTATACCGTTCTTTCAGTTCGGTAAAGAGGTCTTCTATCTTAGCCGTGGAGATAGGGTCAAGCGCGGAGGCCGGCTCGTCCGCCAGCAGGACTTCCGGCTCCACGGCAAGCGCGCGGGCAATGCAGAGCCTCTGCTGCTGGCCGCCGGAGAGGCTTATGCCGGGCCTGTTCAACTGGTCCTTGACCTCTTCCCAGAGCGCCGCCCGCTTAAGATAAATCTCCGCCTTCTCGTCAATCTCATGCCTGTTGAGCCTTTTGTTCAGTATTATGCCCGCAACCACGTTCTCTTTTATGGACATGGTGGGAAAGGGGTTCGGCTTCTGGAATATCATTCCCATACGCCGTCTTATCAGCACCGGGTCAACGCCATTGCCGTAGACGTCCTCTCCGTCCAGGATTATCTTCCCGCTCGAAGAAGCCCCCCGTATCTCCTCGTGCATACGGTTTATGCACCTGATGAAGGTACTCTTCCCGCAGCCGGAAGGGCCGATTATCGCGGTAATGGATTTCTCCGGGATTTTTATCTCGATCTCATGGAGGGCCTGGGTCTTCCCGAACCAGGCGTTTAATCCTTCTACGACAAGCTTGTCCACCATTAGCGTTTGAACCCTTTCCTTGCCAGATATAGGCGGGCCGAAATATTAAGCAGCAGGACCATGCTCACCAGCACGAACGCCGCCGCCCATGCCTTCTGATGCCACTCCTCGTAAGGCGAGATGGCGTAGGTAAAGAGCTGCACCGGGAGGGTGCCCATGGGCTGGTTGGGCTTAAAGTTCCAGAATACGTTCGAGGACGACGTGAACAGGAGCGGCGCAGCCTCCCCGCCTACCCTCGCGACGGCAAGCAGGACCCCCGTGACCAGGCCGCCGCTCGCTGTCTTCACCACTATCTTCAGGACCGTCACCCACCTTGGCACCCCAAGCGCCAGGGAGGCCTCCCTCAGCGAATCGGGGACGGTCTTGAATATCTCTTCGGAGGTCCGGATTATTATGGGGAGCATAAGTAGCGTCAGGGCGACCGAGCCGGACAAGGCCGAAAACCCATGCATCGGCAGCACGACCAGCGCGTAGGCGACTATCCCGGCCACGATCGCCGGAACCCCCGCAAGGACGTCCGAGACGAACCTCACCGCGCTGGCGAACAGCCCTCTTCCGTATTCGGAAAGATATATGGCGGTGGCGATCCCGGCGGGCACCGAGATGATGGACGCCATGCCTATTACTATGATGCTCCCGACGAAGGCGTTGGCCATCCCTCCGCCCGGTACTCCCACGGGGGTAGGGAGTTTCGTAAAGAAGTCGAAGTTTATCGCGTGGATCCCTTTAGATAAGACATAACCCAGAATCCAGAACAAAAAGGCGACGGCGCACAGGGAGGAAAGGACCGAGAACGCAAGCCAGAAATGCCCCACTGCCTTTCTTTTCAAATATCGTAAGTCGTGGCCCATTACATCCCACCCCCCCTCATCGCCTCGCTGGCGCCCATCCTCCACATCAGGAACTTGGCGGCGGCGTTGACCGCGATGCTTATCACGAAAAGGACAAGCCCAAGCCCTACCAGCGACGATACGTGGAGCTTCTGGATAGCCTCGGCGAACTCGTTCGCTATCGCCGATGCGATGGTATAGCCGGGTTGAAAGACCGACAGGCTTATCAGGGGCGTATTGCCGATTACCATTGTAACGGCCATCGTCTCGCCCAAGGCGCGGCCCAGGCCCAGGATTACAGCCCCCAGGATGCCCGAACGGCTGTACGGTAATACCACCTTGGACACGACCTCCCACCTTGTCATGCCGAGCGCCAGGCCGCCCTCACGCTGGGCCTGGGGCACCGTGTACATCACGTCGCGCGATATCGAGGATATGGTGGGGATAATCATGACGGCCAATATTATGCTGGCGGCCATCACGCCAAGCCCTAAGGGATAGCCAGTGAAGAACGGAAGGAAAGCAAACTTTGAGAGCGGCGGCTCTATGTAATGCTGAAGCGCCGGGGCCAGGACGAATAGACCCCACATCCCGTAGATTAGGCTTGGTATCGCGGCCAGAAGCTCGATTAAGAAGCCGACCGGCGTCCTTAGCCACGGCGGCGCAAGCTCGCTTAAGAAAATGGCAATACCAAGGCTTATGGGAAGCGCGAGGATAAGCGCGAGGAGCGACGTGTAAAAGGTGCCCCATATGAAAGGGAGCGCCCCGAACAGACCCTGCACGGGGTCCCAGTCACTGGATACCAGGAATTTCAGCCCGAAGCTCTTGAAGGCGGGGAGCGAGTAGATGATCAGCTCTACTACCACCACGCCCGCAATAAGCAGCATTAAAGCGGCGAAAGAGGCGGTTATCCCCCTGAATACACTCTCAGGGTTAAACCGCCTCTTCCTCTTTAGACCTTGAGGCATCAAGCCCTTTTATCTCACCTTTAGGATGCGCCCGTTAAATCGGGCAGCAAAATCAGTATCTGAACTCTTCAGGGCGCCAGGCCCCGTAGCTACTTAACCTCTTTGTTCAGGTCCGACATTATCTGCTTTTTCAGTTTTTCGGGCAGGGAGACGTAGGTTAAGTCTGCCGCGTCCTTGTCGCCTTTAGTGTAGGCCCACTTCACATAGCTCTTAACCTCTGCGGCCTTGGCGGCGGACAGGTTCTTCGGCACGAGCATGAAGGTGAACCCGGCTATCGGATAGGATTTTTTCCCAGGCGAATAGGTGAACTTTATGTGGTAATCGGCCGGGATCTCGGCGTGCGCGGCCGCCTCCTTGGCGTTCTCAAGGCTCGGATACACGTAGTTGCCGTCCCTGTTTTTTACCATCGCATACGTCATCTTGTTCTCGAGCACGTAGGCAAGCTCGACATAGCCAATCGCCCCGCCGGTCTGCTTTACCGTGCCCGCGACACCCTCGTTGCCCTTGCCGCCGATGCCGGCGGGCCAGCTGACCGCAGTGCCGGAGCCGACCTTGGTCTTCCACTCGGGGCTTACGTCGCTTAAGAACCAGGTGAAGATATTCGTGGTGCCGGAGCCGTCGGAACGGTGGACGACGATTATCTGCGCGTCCGGGAGCTTGACGCCGGGGTTCTCCTTCGTTATTGCCGGGTCGTTCCACTTAGTGATCTTGCCGAGGAAAATATCCGCTATGGTCTTCGGCTCGAGCTTCAGTCCCGTCTTGACGCCCGGGACGTTATAGGCCATCGCCACGGCGCCGCCGACTGTCGGGAACATGAAGAGGTTCGCTTCTTTCTGCTGCTCGCCGGTAAGCGGGGCGTCGCTGCAGCCGAAGTCGACCGTGCCGGCCTTAACCTGGGCTATGCCGCCGCCGCTGCCGATGGAGGCGTAGTTTATCTTCGTCCCGGTCTGCTGGTTGTACTCATAGAACCACTTCGAGTAAAGAGGGTACGGGAATGTAGCCCCGCCGCGTTCAGCGTCTGGGCCGCGTATGCCGCGCCGCTCGCAAATATCAATGCCGCGACAGCAATTATCAAAAGCTTTTTCATTTTAGTCCCCTTTGCATTATTTTTGTCAACTTTTCTTTGTCCCCGCCTTCTTTTTTATGAACGGAAGGCGGGGACTGTCATATTATACCTTATACACTTAAAACTGCCACTGCACGTCGGCCTTCAGGAGGTTCTCGTTGCCCGCCTTGGCACTAGCTATGTGCTGGTCGGCTATAGTCCTCTCGTTGTCTACGACGAACATCACGTTCTTGCTCACATCGTAGCTGACGCCGTAATACCAGCGGTGTATCGAGGAGAAGGCTACGTCGTCGTCATGGTCGAACTTGTCGTAGCGGCCCAGTATCCTGAGCGGCTGCAAGAAGGGCATCCTGCCCCATGCCAGGAACGAGTAGCCGTGGCCTTCGACGTTCTGGATGCCCGCCGGGACATTCAGCCGCGTAGGAGTCGGTGCCCCTGGTTATGTCGTATTCGCCGGAAACAAAGAACTGGTCCTTGTACTTATATCCTACGAAACCCGATTTCCCTGTCTCTCCTGTGCGCGAAGTCCGCTTTGCCGGTGGAGTAGAACGCGCTCAGTTGTGAGACCCTTCGTCACATCCCACTGCGGGAGCGGGCAAACAGTCAGCCTGCCCTGTATGGTCTTGTACTTGTTGGCCTCGGCGGCGTGGTACCCTTCGCCGTTTATCACATCCACCTGCCAGTCGCCGTAACCCGCCGGGATCTTGCCCTTGAGGCCCACGCCCAGGTCGGCGGAGTTGAAGAAGCCTTCCTTCTCTATGATCATGGGGTCGATTACGCGGTACTCCCAGAGGCCTTCCTCGTAGTCAAGCCATGCGGTCTGGTACTGGCCCATCTTTACTTCGAAGGACGGATAGAAATTCAGGAAGTTGTGGAAGTCCACATAGCCGTATTTGAGCCTGAATTCCCAGTCGCCCGTGGAGGCACGCGTTATGTCGCTCGTTGCGCGGGCGCTTATCTCCGGGCTCATATCCGCGTTGACATTCAAGTACCCGCGGTTGAGGGTGAAAGCGTTCCTGGGGTCTTTGTGAGTACCGTCGGCGGTAGTCGTGGCGTGTTGTCGAAATCATAGAAATACTCGCCGTAGAAGAGGCCGCCGATTTTTACCTTCGGGAAGGTGTTGGACGCCTTCTCGCCGACGGCGTTCGTAACGGCGTCCTTGAAAGCCTGGCTGCTGTAATCGCCGGCCGGAGCGGCTGCTGCTTCGGGTGCGGGGGCGGCCTGCGCCGCCGGTGCCTGCGTCAGGGTGGACATGTCAACAGGGACCCTGCCTTCCGCCGGCTTGGTGAAGACCTGGCCGGTTTCGGGGTCCTGGTAAAGGACCGGGGAGTCGCACCATGCCGATGCTGATATGGATAAGAGAATTGCCGCGAATATCGTCGCGCTAAGAATACTTCTTCAACTTTAGTCCTCCTTTGGAACGGGAAGGTTATCATCCCCCCTGTTACAGAATTATTACAGTTATGTTACAAGTCCGTTAAATCCGCTTTCCTGCCCCTTTTCACCCCCTTTCCAAAGATTGCGGGCAGAAGAGTAACAGTAATTTGTTACAGCGTTATTACAGGAAGTTTATTTTTGGGTTACAGTGAGGATTTAAAGGTGAGGGTGACTTTCGTCCCTCTGCGGACGAGGCTTTCGATATTGAAGCTGCCGCCGTGGATCCTTACAAGGTGCTTGACGATCGCCAGGCCAAGGCCAGTCCCGCCAAGCTCGCGCGAGCGCGCCGGGTCCACCCGGAAGAATCGCTCCCCCATCCTGGGAAGCATCTCGGGGGGGATGCCGGGGCCCGTGTCGGTTATGGATATCTCCACCGTGCCCCCCGCCTCTCCCGCTTTTCCGGCGATGGTGACGCTCTCGCCCCTCGGGGTATATTTGACCGCGTTGTCCAGGACGTTCAGCATTATCTGGTAGGCCTTATCTTTATCGGCAAGGGCCAGCGGCATCTCCGGGGGGAAATCCACAACCAGTTTTATGTTTCGTTCCTTTATTTTCGGCTCCAGCAGGGCCGCGGCCTCCAGTGCCACTTCCTTAATCGACACCGGCTTCATGTGGAGCTTGACCTCGCCCAGTTCGATTCTCGACAGCGTCATCAGGTCCTCGACGAGCCTGGCCAGTCTTTGCGAGTTCGACTCTATTATCCCCAGAAATTTGTTTGCCTTCTCTTTATCGTCAAGCGCGCCGTCCATCAAGGTCTCGGCAAAGCCCTGTATGGCGGCGATGGGGGTCTTAAGCTCGTGCGTCACGTTCGCCACGAAATCGCGGCGCACCCTCTCCAGGGCCTGCATCCTCGTCATGTCGTGCAGCACTATCACTATCCCGGAGAAAACGTCCTCTATGATAAGCGGCACGCACCCGGCGATGAAATACATCGGCTCCGGAAATCCCGTCTCTACCTCGCCGGACACGTAATCGTGGCCGCGCAGCGCACTCTTGTACAGGTTCTGTATCCCTTCGTTCCTTATCACTTCCACAAGCGGCCTGCCGACCGCGTATTCTTCCTTGATGCCGAATGTATTCAGGAACGCCGGGTTCACGATCATCACCCTGCCCTGGGCGTCCGTCACCATGACGCCGTCCGCCATGCCCTTCAGCACCGCCGTCAAAATGACTTTTTCCTTGGAGAGCGCCTCCACGTTTTTCTTAAGCTGCTCCGCCATGAGGTTAAGGTTGTCCGCCAGGACCCCAAGCTCGTCCTTTCCCTCGGAGGCAATCCGGCTGGAGAAATCTCCCGACGCGATCTTCCCGGTGAACGCGGCCATCCTGTCCGCCCTCCTGGTAAGCCGCCGGGACAGGAAAATCCCCAGGATAATCGAGGCGATAAATATTATAAAGGCGCCCGCCACAGCCTGCTCTTTTATGTGCGACATCGCCTCTTCCACCTGGTTGTGCGTCATGTGGGAGCGTACCAGATAGTCCTCGATGCTTCGGGAGATATCAAGCCAGAGGATAGGCGCGCTCACGGCGCCAAGGAGTATATACGCGAGGATTATCTTGCTTAAAAGCCTGCTGCCGAACTTCATCATTCAGCCATTTCGTACCCGATACCGCGCGCGGTCTTTATCACTTTCGGGTTCTCCGGGTCTTCCTCTATCTTCGCGCGGAGCCGCCTGATATGGACGTCCACCGTCCGGGGCTCCACGAACTGGTCGTCCTTCCATACGTTGTCCAGGAGTTTTTCCCGGGGGATGGCCCGGCCCCTGTTCTGGGCGAAATATTTAAGGAGCTTGAACTCCGTCGGCGAGAGCACCAGCGGCTTCTCGTTCAGATAGACCTTGTTCTTGTCGAGGTCGATTTTTAGAGCGCCGACACTTATGACCGGCTCCGTCGCCGGGCCCTTCACGGACAGCCTTCTTAGCACCGCCTTCACCCTCGCCACCAGCTCGCGCGGCGAGAACGGCTTCGTGACGTAGTCGTCCGCTCCCAGCTCAAGCCCAAGGACTTTGTCAAGCTCTTCGCCCTTCGCCGTGAGCAGGATTACCGGGATATTCTGGCTCTCCGGCCTTTTTTTAAGCTCCCGCAGGACCTCCAGGCCCTGCATGCCCGGAAGCATTATGTCGAGCACGATGAGGGCGGGGTACTCTTTCTTTGCCGCCTTGAGGGCGTCTATACCGTTCTCCGCGGTGAGTACTTTGTACCCTTCTTTCCCAAGGTTATACTCGACCAGCTCCAGCAGGTCTTTCTCGTCGTCCACCACGAGGATTTTCTCGGGCATGGCGTCTCCTTTAATGATTTTGTCTGCCTTACTCTATAATAATTTTTTTTTTACGTCCAATAAAAAAAGAGAGTTTCACGAGAACTTAATATTCCCTTAATCAAACTGAAACAACAGTCTGCTTTAATTCGGCAGCTTCCTCAATCCTGCCGCGAGAAGGGAAGACACACTGGCCCGCAATGGCACCCTCCCGCCAGAGCGGGCCTTTTTTTTAACAAAACCTTAATGCGAACCTTCATTCTCCTGAAATATCTTTATGGTTTACTGTATCAAGAAAGGAGGGTTCACCATGAGGTGCCCGAAGCTGGTTAAAGAGAAAACGGACCTCTGCTCGCAGAACCCCAACTACTGCCCCAGCAAATTTGAGTTAAGGGAATACTGCAGGACCCGCCTGCATAAGATCTGTCCGTTTTTCCGGGGCTATCACCACAGTGCAAACATAAAGGAGAGCGAAAATGCATTGCCCGTATTTTAAAAAATTTGAGACTGATATGTGCGTATCTTCGGAAATATCGATCATCCCGAGCGGAAGGCATACGGAACAGTTCTGCAAAACAAATCACTACTGGGCCTGTCCCATAAAGGGGAACCTGGCGAAGATGGTAGAAGCCTTCTCTTACAGCGCATAATGCTTCTATGTGACTTCCATATCCATACCGATTACTCGGACGGCTCCGTGGGCTTAAGGAGGGTGGTTGACCTCTACGGCCAGGCCGGTTTCGATGTGATAGCCATTACCGACCACGTGGTAAACGGCGACACCCTCATGGGCAAGCTTGCCCACCGCCTCAAGTTCAGCGTCACCCAGAATAATTTCGAAAAATATTTCTGCCACGTCAAGGAAGAGGCGGCGAGGGCCTGGGATAGATACCGGATGCTCGTGATACCCGGTATAGAGATAACCAAGAATTCCTTCTCCTCGAACAAGGCGGCCCACCTGCTCGTGCTCGACATAAAGGAGTTTATAAAGGCCTGCTGGGATTTCGAGAAGATATTCCTGGAAGCGAAGCGCCAGGACGCCCTCACCATCGCCTGCCATCCTCACCATACGTCAGAGACCACCTTCGTTGACACCCTGTTCCTGTGGAACAACAGGGAAAAATACGCCAAGTACATAGACGCCTGGGAGATAGCCAACAGGGACGACGTATTCAACGTGATTAGCCTGAAGAAATACCCGTACATCGCCAACAGCGACTTTCACAAGCCCCGCCACATATATTCATGGAAGACCCTCCTTAACTGCGAAAAAAACCTGGAATCGATAAAAAAGTGCATAAAGATAAACGACGGTGTATCGATCACGCTATTTCGGAGGTGCAAAAAAGAATGGTAGCTCTATTTTATTATTTGACCGCTTTTGGGTTCATCGTCTATCTCGTTCAGGTCCTGACGGTACGGTCAGTCATCAAGAGGCCCGGGAAGAGAAACGAGTACCTCCCGCCGATAAGCGTCCTTAAGCCCTTGAAGGGCCTGGACGACAACCTGTTCGAGAACCTTGAGAGCTTCTGCAACCAGGACTATCCAACCTACGAAATTATTCTGGCCCTGAGGGAAATCAGCGATCCCGCTTATAAGGTGGCCGTTAAAATAAAAGAAAAATGTAAAGACCGGGACATAACGATAATAGCCCGGTGGTGCGAAGAAGGGCTGAACCCCAAGGTCAACAACCTGACCTCGGCGTACAGGGCGTCCAAATATGACTTCTTCCTCATAAGCGACAGCAACGTGCTGGCGGATAAAGATTATTTAAGAGATACCGTGCGGCACATGGAAGACGGCGAGGTGGGCCTGGTGAGCAACCTCATCAGGGGGGTCGGCGGGCGCACCATCGGCTCCGTATTTGAAAACCTGCACCTGAACACCTTCATCCTTGGCGGTGTATGCTTCCTGGAAAGAATCGTGAAGATGCCCTGCGTGGTCGGGAAATCGATGCTTATCCGTAAAAGTCATTTCGAGGAGATCGGCGGCTTCGGGGCGGTCAAGGACCACTTGGCGGAAGACTATATAATCGGCAGAAAGATGAAGGAGGCCGGATTTAAAGTGGCCCTTTCAAACCATGTCATAAATACCGTCAATTTATATTGGCAGACCGGGCAGTTCGTGTCCCGGCATGCGAGGTGGGGGAAGCTGCGGTATCGGATCGGAGGGGTTTCTTATCTTACGGAGCTTCTCGGGAATTTCGTTTTTCTTTCCTTCATCCCGCTTCTTTTTCGCGGCCCGTCAAGGTTCACCGTGCTCCTGCCGCTTTCCGCATGGCTTTTAAAATCCTGCGGCGATTATCTCACGGGCAGGGCATTGAAATCGGAGATGCACCCGCTCCTTTATCTCCTATCTCCTTTGAAAGACATAATTATCGGGACTCGTCTGGTTCGTGCCGATATTCTCGAACTCCATCGAATGGAGAGGGGACAGATATACAATAACAAAGGATTCCCTGCTCCACCCCTGCAAGCTTTAAGGCGTCTTACTTTACCTCTTTCCAGGCGATACCGTCCGGCATTTTGAATTTTACCGTATCGCGCGTCGATTCGAGCGCCCCGGAAAACCAGGCGTCTTCATCCCAGAATACGCCGTCCGGCAAAAGGATGCGGACAAGCTTATCAGCCGCTGCGCCGCGGCGCAGCCCGACCATCGCCCACTTGCGCACTCTTTTCTTATCGGGGTCCCTCGGGAAAAGGCATACGCGCATCTCCGCACTTTCCTGGATAGAGGACGCATTCTCTATGCCGATGATATAAATGCCCCGCGCCCCGCGGGCGACTGTCAGCATCTTTTGATTATCGCCGCCGGACATATTAAACTCATTGGCCCGCTCTTTCCCCCCCTTGCCTTTCAAGGGGTACGGCTGCCAGGCGTATTTCAGCTTTAATTTGGCGCCGCTCCCGCAAGTCAAGTAAACCACCATGTCCACGGCATTTAGGTTTTTCGTCATGCAGGTCACGTGTTCGCTAACGCAACGGTCCCCGTAAATGTCATATCCTTCGGCATATATGAAGTTTTTTTCCGCCTCGGCGGGGATTTTAATCTTAAAAGAACCTTTTGCCGCCCTGGCCTCGTAGGTGACTCCGTTGACATATACCTTTACCTTGTCAACATTCCCTTTGACCTCCCCGGCTACCGTGATGTACGCCGATTCCATGCAGTCTATCACGGAGCCGTCCGAGGGGCTTTTTATCTCTATGCCGGTCTCCGGGACAGCGTTAAGCGCCGCCTGCCCGAACCCGGCCGCCTGAGAAGTCCCCGTTTTTATGGCGTCCACGCCGTCGTCTTTTTTCTCGCCGGCGCCCGAAGCTCTCCCAGGGACCCTGGCAAGGGAAGCGTATAACGTACCGGCTGAGGCCATTTTTTTACCGCCCGTTTCAATATTATCCCCGCCGTTGGCACTTCCGGCGACAGCGGCCGCTTCGCCCTGCCCATCCCATTTGGCTTGTCCGGCCCCGGCTGCTTTATCAAGTTTCGCCGTAAGGATTCCGCCCGCACCTTCGCTTCTTCCTGCTCCTTCGGAAGTCCCGGTCCCTTCAGCGGTCTTGATCTCGGCTGGAGAAAATGCAGGCCCCATGCCGGGGACGGATGAAAGTCCCGCGGCGGATTTGAAGCCCGCTCCCTCTCCGGATGACGTAATGAGAGGAGGGCCGCCGGCATATGATTTTATATCGCCCACCCCCACGATGTCCTTTTCCCCTGCCTGCCTCCTCGCCCCCGCCTGCCCCTTTTTCTCCGGCGGGCATCAGCCCATCGCCGGGCGAACCAGAGCCGGACAGGAGAGTCCCGTCAGGGACGCCGGGAGCGGAACTATTTTTTTCAACCGAGGCTACAAGCGTCTCGCCGCCCGAGGGTTTTAAAGGGCCTCCCTTGGGCGCCCCGACGGAAGGAATATCGGAGTCGGGCGCAAGTTCCGGCGCGGGTTTTTCCGCTGGCGCGGATATCTCCTTGGACGATGCCGTGGATGCGGGTATCTCTTTGGGCTTTGATACCGCTTTGGACGAGGATACAGCCTTGGGCGCGGACGCCTTTTCTACGGCAGGCGCGTGATGGAACCCTTCGACGACGTCCACGTAAGCCAGGTTCTGAATGTTCCTTGGTTTATCGGCGTAGTAGTCAATAATCGCGGGTGCCGCCACGGCGGCTATGGAGTGAAACACAAGGGAGACCGCCAGGAAGAAAGGCAGTCTTGTCCCTTGTTTTTCTTTTATCACCCTATTTGAGTTTTTGACCATGGGGGCAGCTCCGCGAATACAAGCTCATCCCCCGGCTCGACGTCCAGTTCCGAAAGGGTCCCGCCCGCGATTTCTATGACCCCTTTAGCCTTTGGGAATATCCTGGACAGCTTGCCGGGTCTTATACCTCTGATAACGCCGACGGCCCTTTTGCCGTTGTCAAAAAAAACTGCGTCTATCGGGAATTTCATTCCGATGGTATGTATGGAGACGCAGGGAGATATTACCAGGGCGTGCCCGCCGTCGAGGCTATTCTTCCCCAGAAGGCCTCTCAGCCGGGCCAGGAAACTGTCGGCAAAGGATACCTGGCTGGCTATGCAGGACTTTTTCGTCCCGTTGAAGATCTTCACTGTTTTATGACCTTGAACATGTCGAAAATCTGTATCATTGCCGGACCTAAAATTACCACCAGTAGCGCCGGGAATATGCAGAACGCGAGCGGGAAGACCATTTTTATCGTCGTCTTCGCCGCCGCCTCTTCGGCGATCTGGCGGCGCTTGGTCCTTAAAGAGTCGGAATGCACCCTGAGGGAGCGCGCAAGGCTTGCGCCCAGTTTCTCGGCCTGCACCAAAAGGGCGACCAGGGCCTTGATATCGTCTACCCCGGTGCGCTCCCCCATGTCCCGGAGGGCGTCCATCCTGGGCTTTCCGGCCCGCGCCTCCGCGCTTGCCGTCCTGAACTCCTGCGCCAGCACGTTCCCCTGAAACTCCTCGGTTATCCGGACTATCGCGGCGTCCAGGCCAAGACCCGCCTCCACGCATACCGTGAGCAGGTCCAGTATATCCGGCAGGGAGTGGAATATCTCCGTCTGCCTGCGCTTTATCTTTCCGTTAAGCCAGACGTTAGGAGCGATATACGCTAAGAGGCACGCAAGCGCCGCCAGGACGACCGCGGCAAAAAATTTGTGGAGGTGCGCCTGCGCAAACGGATAAACGAGCAAAAAGGCGGCGGCTCCGGCAAACACCTTTACGCCGGTGAATACCAGAAGGGACGTACTTTTTCTGTACCCCGCCTTGATCAGCATGGTCCTTAATTTGCCGCGTTCCTTCTCCGACATGGGGACTTGAGTGCCGGCCATTCTCGCGGCCTTCTCGAATACCCTCTCCGTCACGGCGGCATTCTGCGCGTCCGCCGTCTTTCCCTTCTGCATCTCGCGCAGCCTTATATCCACCGCGGCCGGCCTTGAGAACAACAGGAAGGGCAATATGAGCGCGAGGACGCCAACGATTAAAAATACTGCTAAGGTTATCACTGCTATAGTTATCATTTTGGGGACCTATATTTTTATTTGTATGATTTTTCTTATCACAAAGAGCCCGACCACCTGAAGCGCGAAGGCCACTACCATCATTATAATCCCGATCTTAGTAACAAACAGTACCTTGATATACTTCGGGTTTAAAACGCTCAGCACCGCCAGCAAGGCCAGGGGAAGGGCGGCGAGTATATATCCCGAAAGCCTCCCCTGCGCGGTATATACCCTGAGCTGCCTGAGTATCTTGAACCTCTCCCGTATGGTCATCCCGAGCTTTTCGAGTATCTCCGCAAGGTTTCCGCCGGTCTCCCGCTGCACATTGACCGCGGTGATAAAAAACCGGAGGTCCACGGAATTGACGCTCCTCGTCATGTGGTTCAAAGCCTCGGGGATAGGGATGCCGTATCCCTGCTCATCGTAAGCCAGCCTGAATACCTTGGCTATCGGCTCCTGCATCTCCTGGGACACCACCTGAAGGGCGCTGGTGAAGGAATGTCCGGCCCGGAGCGACCGCGCCGCCATATCCAGCGCGTCCGGGAGCTGTTCCTGGAACTTCCTAAGCCGCGCCTGCCGCCGGTTTAAGAGATACATGTACGGCAGCGAGGCCAATGCGGGCGCAAGCAGCAGGCATGGCAGGAGGCTTTTCCCCATCCGGGCGCCGACAAGAATTCCGACTGCCCCAAGGGCGAGGGTAAGGAGGGCCAGCGGCCCGACCTTTATCTTCACATCCGCCTGCTCTATCAAAAGCTCCATCCTCTGCGAGATAGGCAGGCTGCGAAGGAACTTGTGCAGCGCCGGTATGGCGCTCATCATCTCGTCCTTCAGAATAGTAGGCATGGCCTCTTCCGGAGGCTTGCGCAGCGCTATCGTCTGCAGGCGCTGTTTTATTTCCGACCTTTCGGCGGCCTGCGGTCCGGCGGCGAACAGATAAATTACCGCGCCAGTTGCAAGAAAGGCCGCGAAAGCGATTAACGCTATGAGTGCAGGTCCCATGAGGCCCTCCATTATTTTTCAAACATATGGTACGAAAGATCGATTCCGCAGAGCCTCACCTGGTCCGCGAATTTCGGCCGGACGCCTGTCGGCTTGATCTCGCCCAACACTTCGCCGGTCGGCCCTATACCCTTTTTCTCGAAAACGAATATGTCCTGCATGACTATTACGCTGCCCTCCATGCCGGTGATTTCGGAAAGCTTGACCATCTTCCTGGTCCCGTCGGACATCCTGGAGAGCTGTATCACTATGTTTATGGCCGCCGCGACCTGCTCCTTCACGGCCCGTTCCGGAAGGTCCATCCCCGACATCAGGACCATGGTCTCCAGACGCGAGATGCAGTCGCGGGGCGTGTTCGCATGTAGCGTGGAGAGCGAGCCGTCATGGCCCGTATTCATCGCCTGTAGCATGTCGAGCGCCTCTCCGCCCCTGACTTCCCCGACGATTATCCGGTCCGGCCTCATACGAAGCGAGTTCCGCACCAGGTCGCGCTGGGTCACCGCTCCCGAGCCTTCGATGTTCGGCGGCCTCGTCTCGAGCCGGACGATATGCTCGCGCTTGAGCTGAAGCTCCGCCGAATCCTCGATAGTTATTATCCGTTCCGTAGGCGGTATGAACCCGGACAGTATGTTAAGCAGGGTCGTTTTCCCGGAGCCCGTGCCGCCCGAGATTATTATATTAAGCCTCGCCTTTACCGCGCCTTCCAGGACCTCCGCTATCTCAGGCTTAATCGTGCCCTTTGCAACCAGGTCCGCCATCATCAGGGGCTTGCTGCCGAAACGCCGTATGGAGAGCGCCGGCCCGTCAAGCGCCAGGGGCGGGATAATGGCGTTTATGCGGGAGCCGTCCGGGAGCCGTGCGTCCACCATCGGGGAGGACTCGTCTATCCTCCGGCCCACCTTGGACACGATCCTGTCGATTATCTGCATCAAGTGGGCGTCGTCACGGAATATGACGTCCGTCTTGTAGAGCTTCCCCTTGCGCTCGACATATATTTCCTGGGAGTTGTTTACCAGTATGTCGTCTATATCCTTGTCCGCGAAAAGGGGCTCAAGCGGTCCCAGGCCGAATATCTCGTTCTGGACGTCAACCAGGAGCCTTTCCCTCTCGGCCTGGGATAGGGGCACGCCCTCGCCGGCTATGATCTCGTTTAAGATAAATATGATTTCGTTTTGAAGCTGCCCCTTCTCGATTACCTCCAGGTTATCCAGGTCCAGCCTGTCTATAAGGCTTCTGTGGATGCGGGATTTCAGTTCCTGATAAAAGTCCTTCTCGTTTACCGGGGAGAGCGCCATGCTGTCCCCGCCGCTTTCGTGGGATGCCCCATATCCGATCATAGATACACCTCCGTACTTTTAAGCCGCGATGGGCTGCGATATCATCTCTTCCAATTCCTTTGCTATCGTAATATAACTCTTCGCCACCTCGGAAGCGGGGAAGAGCTTGACGAGCGGCTGGCCCTTGTTCTCGGAATTTTTAGCATCTATATAAGAGTTCGGGACCAGCCAGGAGACCTTTTTCCCAAAAACTTTTTCCGCGTCTTTTATGCTGATCTCGTCTTTTTTGCTGTACCGGTTTACCAGCAGCTTAATCCCCTTGCCGCTTATACCCATGCCCGCGAAATATTCCAGCGCCTTCTGGGTGTTGCCGATGGAAGGCAGGGAAAGAGTGGTCACCATCACCATCAGGTCCGAGTGCTTTATCCCCCGGAGTCCGGTCTCGCCATAGCCGCTTCCGATATCGAGCACGACGTAATCGAACACCCGCTTTAACTGTTCCAGCACCGCAGGCAGGCGCCGCTGGTCAACCTCCGTCATCTCGTTTATCCTGGCCGGGCAGGAGAGAAGGCTTATCCCGCTGGAGTGGCGGGAGACGACTCCCCTCAGGAAGGACTTATCGAGCTTGGACAGGTTCCTGGACGCGTCCGCGACCGAATACTTGGGTTTTAAATTAAGGAAGACGTCCGCGCTGCCTCCGTCAAGGTCCAGGTCCGCCAGCAGGACTTCCTTCCCGGTGTTCTCTTTAAGCGCGGCGGCGATGTTCACGGCCACGGTCGTGCACCCGCTCCCCCCTTTGGATGCGAAGCAGGATATGACCTTTCCGATATTGCCCTGACCGGCCGCTCCCGATTGCGCCCTCTCAAGCTTTGCGGACGCACGGGCCAGGTCGTCCTGTTTCACGGGCCTCGGCAGGAACTCCGAACAGCCGCTCCTGATGGCCCTTAAGATGTTTTCGGCGGAACTGTCCGCCGACGTGGCTATAATGCCCGCGGTGGGATTTTCACGCGCGATACTCTCGATGAACCCCGGTGCGGCCTGGCTGTTTACCTCAAGCTCTATAATGATGAGGTTCGGCTTCGTCCTCAGGATAATCTCATGGCCGGCGGCTAAGTCGCGCGCTTCTCCGGCTATCCTCCAGCCCGCCGACTCGATGAGATATTTTTTAAGCGACGCCGCCTGTACCGCGTCCGAATCGATTATTACCGCCGTGAGACTGCTCATGGAAATATCTCCTTCTCTCAATAATGCCCAGGTGCCACGCCGTAATGCACGTCCGTCGCATTTGCATCCACCAGCTTCGCCGCAGGGAAACTTTTGCTGGAGTTCCGCCAGCACTTGCATAACGTCACTACAGCTGAATTTTTTGCTTGCTACACTCGGCTGTATGATATACGGGTCATCCTGGCCCGCAATGCCGTGCGGAATCACATGCCCGGTCCAGGTGCCGCCGACTGAGTCAACCTGGATTACCCCGTAACCCACCACGGTAACTTCCTGCAGGCCGTTTCCCTGGTCGGTCCCGTCATACACCATGACAATGAGCTTATCCCTTACGGCCCAATCTACGCCGGGTTGAGTCCCGCCACCCTTAAAATGGGCAATGGTGGCATAGGGGGGCAGTGAATTTAATGCTGGGACGTAATAGCTGGCTTCCTTAGAGCAATAATCGCTGGCAGGATTCATAGCCGGTTCTCTGACCGCGCTCGGCGGGACCATGCCGTCCGGGAGACCGTTGTTAAGATAACCTCTATAAGTATTTTTCTCGCTGTTGATAGCTCCGTTATTGGGAGGGCGCCGATGGGCCTGTCAGCGGGTCACTACAGGTCCCGGTCCCGCCCGAACTCACGCTATACCAGTTGTTGCCGATCCCGTCATATCTGCTGCACCTGTAACCAGGGTTTACGAAACCGTCGACGTTACCGCTGCCAGAGCCGCAGTTTTTGTCCGCGTCGATCCCAAGAAATCCGAAGGTCTGCCCCGCCCAGCCGGGCTGTCCCATCCACATTTGTCCCACGCATGTAACTGTTCGGATATGAATTATGCCAGTACTCGTTCACCGCTACCGGCACAAGCTTCAGTTTCGTCCTGCATGCTATCGCCGTAGCGGAGACCCCGGTCTGAGAGAAATTTGCATTGTATGGCAGAATAGACAGCACCTTTATGAGCCAGTTCTGGACCGCCTGTTGGTTCGCGCCCCCGAGCCGGTTGGCGACCACCTTTACCGCGTTCAATGGCGTCCGGGCGGTCGAGAAAGGCGGTACCTGCGTGGGGTCCCAGTTCCCGCAGCTGATATCTCCCGCATGGAGCGTCACCGGAATCACCTGCCCTGCATTGGCGGAACCGGAAGGGTATACATCAGCCGAATTCTGGGACGCAACGGTGGTCGCCTCAAGCGGCCGCACTGGTTTTCATTGCGGTCGCGTCCGAGCCGGTCAGGGCGTTCGCCCCCGCGAGCGCCGCGGCGTCCGCGGCAACCTGGAGCTGGCTCTTGACGCCGTAGAGGTGCGAGACGTCCAGGGCCAGCGCCGCCATCGCCGTAAGCGCGACAAGCGAGAGGGCGAAGAATACCAGTACCCCGCCCTTTTTCTCCGAAACCGGCTTTATCAGAGTAGTTTTCATTTTATTTAACTTTCATCGGATCCACAGCTATCGAATTCGGGAGCAAGGGCATGAACCTGAAAGCGTCCTCCTGCTCCTTCGTCGGCTCGTTGGCGCCCGGTATCTCGGGCTTCACGCCCGGGGCCATTGCCTTGGCGAGCTTCGGCGTCACGAAGAACACCAGTTCCCTCTCGTTTTTCTGGAGCTGCTGGTCCCTGAAGAATGCTCCGATAATGGGTATGTCGCCCAACAGGGGCACCTTGGTGATGTTCTTCTGCCAGTCGTCATTTAAAATGCCCGCCACCACGAACGTCTCGCCTTCCTTAAGCTCGATATCGGTATCGATGTAGTCCGTCTTGAGCGCGGGTATCGTGAACCCCTGGAGCTGGACGCCGTCACCAAAATCGAGCGAGCTTACGCTTATCCCGTCGCTGTTCTCATCGGTTGTATTCGAGCCTCTTTCCGTGGACTTCCTGCCCATGAGTATCTCGATGTTGCCGTTTTCCTTGACCACGGGGCTCATGTTCAGCTTCACGCCGAACTCCTTCCACTCTATGCTTACGGACGCTGTGCTGCCTGCCGTCGCGTTCTGGACAACCGGCACCGGGAACTGTCCGCCCGCCAGGAACCGCCCTGTCTCCCCTTCTCGGACAAGCAGGTTCGGCTCCGCGAGCACCCTCGCCAGGCCCTTCGACGCCAGCGCCTTTATAAGGTACTGCGTCCCGCTCGGCCAGTGTATTACTCCAAGAGTCGCCCCGTTTACCGAGCTGTTAAGGCCCGCCCCCTGGCTCCCGTTAACACTCGAAGTGTTCCCCGGAGAGATAGGCCCGTTTCCCTTGGATCCGGAAAGGAGGTTGGTGATCTGGCTCAGCCCGCCGCTTACCGAGGAGACGGCGGTATCTATGGTCAGATTTTTGGAGGCGTAGGCCCAGTTGATGCCAAGCTCGCGCATGGCGGTCCTGTCTATCGAGGCCACTGTTATCTGGAGCTCCACCTGCGGGGCGTTCGACACTTCGAGCAGGTCCACGAATTTTACGCCCTTGTCATCCGACGCGTTGCCGCTGTCCATCTGCATCGTCTGGCCGCCCTGGAGAAAGACCAGGTCCTTGCTTTTCACGTCCCGGCCAAAGGACGCAAGCACGCTGTCGATCCGGGCCTTCCTGTGTTCCGAGGATACGTTGCCCTCGACTATAGCGGTGTTTTTCAGCATCCTTATGTTTATATTATCTCCGGGGGCGATCTCATCAAGCCTGGCCTTCAAGTCCGTGGTGTCCATCACGACGTTGATATCGTAGAAGGTCTTCTGCTCGTTTTTGTCCCAGACGATGAGCGTCGATTTTCCCGGGAACTGTCCGTCGATTTTTATCTCCGTCTTGGCCGTCCCTGCCGCAATGACCTGGACCAGCGCGGGGCTTTTCGGCTCCCTGTCGGCTTCCTTCTTCACGCCTTGATTAGAGGTCTCCTGTGTCTGCTCCTGCACTGTCACCGAATATCTTTTTATCTGGTACGGGACGGTGAGGATGACGGATTCGCCGACGCGCACTTCCGTATATACCCCGGCAAACGAGTTGACGGCGAAAACGGCGGAACTAAATAATAACGCTGCGATTAACATGACGGAAAATACTGTAAATCCTGAGGCCCTCCGCTGGCCGAACAGTCGCTGAAGCATGTAAGATTCCTCCTTTTGTTTTACTGCTCTCTACTTATACGATTCATTCGTGCGAAGGCTGCCCTTGATTACCTCTATGGTTACTCCCGCGGGCGCTTCCACCGCCACCGTCTTTACCGCCTTCACCGCTTTTGGCGCGCGCCTGGCGCTTGCCACGCGCTGGACGTGCTGTTGCGGCTGCTGCGGCACATCCCCGCTAAGGAGAGACGCTACCGTTTCGCCTTTTGTCTTTGCGACTTCCGTGTCGTCAAGGTGCCTGAGGATAAGCTGGACCTTGTTCTCGCTCGCCAGGGCAAGCTTCTCCGCATCTTCGGGCGAGACGTCCAGGGTCACGGTAGGCACCGACACCGGTTTCCCCTCCTTCTCCTCCAGTATCTGGCCCACGGCCAGCACCCGCACGTCCTGGAGCACTATCTTGCTTATCCTGGTATCCCTGCCGTTCGCCTGCTTCCCATAAGGGGAATCCATCGTCGCCACGACGTCCACCATGCTGTTCGGCAGGACGAACCCCGCGACTCCCACCACTTCGTTGACGGCGACCGTTATGGCCCTCTTCCCGGGTTTGATGATATAGCTCATCACCCCGGCCCCGGAATTCAAGGGCGCGAGGCTGGATTCCAGCACGGGCGCTCCAACCGGGATGTCGGAGACAGCCAGCCTGTCCTGGACCTGGGTTAAACTGCTGGAAGAGCCGGCGGGTATATTTTGCCTCGGCCAGTCCGCAAGCTTGAGCTGTTCCGGCTTGGTCTTCGTGCCGAACGGTATCTCAGCGGCTGCTACCACCACTTGCTGGACTTCCATCTTCGCCTTTGCCGCCTCCCTGTCCTTGGCGGATAGATAGTTGTAAACCAGGTACGCGGAAACCGATGCCAGGACTAAGGCCGCCGCCGCGATCGTCGCGGTAATCTTTGCAGGAAGTGCCATTTCTTCTTCTCCTTTTTTAGGGTATCGCCAACTCGTAATACATCGTCCCTGTTCGTTGCAATGTAAAGCTTGTGGGTACATCTCCAAGTGAAAAAGCAGAGGTCAATGTGTCCAGTGGACTTAATATCGGTTCAGGAAAAAGATAAGTCGCCCTAACCGTGACGAGCTTTGTCGGGTTTGTCGGCGGGAAGACACGGACCGCGACGCTGCCGCCGATGGATGCTACATGACTCTGGACGTAAGCCTGTATCCTCGGGTCGTCTGTCACCGGTACAGGGTACAGCTCCGAGGCCATCCGGGCCCCCGCGCGCACGGCGTTGTCCATGGAGTTGGTGTAGTACCACGCCCTCCCGAACTCCGTTACCCCGTACACCAGCACCAGCAGGGTGACTGCCACAAAGGCGAATTCAATCAGGGCCTGACCCTTTTGATTCTTGAGCTTATTCATAGTTGGCGCTCGCCGCACTCGTAAGAGTATAAATTCCGCTGAACCCTGGTATTATCGACGCGGGCAGCACCTGGAAGTTGTAATTTGCCGTCACCGTAATAATGTTCCCGTGGACCGCGGTTCCGGCCACCGGGTTGTTGCTGCTGTCATTTACTGTTGTAAATACGGAAGCAATGCCGGCTGCAGGCAGATAAGCCGTTATCTCCCCCGTCGCATAATTCTGGGTGTTGGTTTTTATTGTAGCCACTGGCGCAGGCGCTTGCGCAGCATCTGTCAGGACAGCCCCGTACCTTGCGGCCGCCCGTACGGAGTTTTCGAGATGGGTCGAGTAATACCATACCCTGCCGAACTCCACCGCTCCGAAAAGAAACCCGAAGAAGAGGGCGGCGACCAGGGCGAACTCGACCATCGCCTGGCCCGAATTCCCTGCAATAATTTTTTTTGCGCGTGTATTCATTATATTTTTATGGCCAAACGTTAACCACGGTTGTATAAAGTGATGCTACCGATACGCCGAATGCTGTCAGCCCCGCGACCGCGGCGGCGGCGACAAGCAGCAAGATCATCGCATACTCCACAAGGCCCTGTCCTTGTTCACCTTTAAGCGGCGCGCCATTGATTTTCATAATATCCCCCCGTGTGCGGGTAAAGTTTCCGCCGAGGCCCCGAAGGGCCCCGGCGGACGTGCAGATTTATCACAGAGCTGCCGCGATGGATGTAAACACATTCACTACATCGCGTGCCGACAGTTCTCAATATGACGATGGCCACCACCGAAACGAGCACGAGGATAAGTGCGTATTCCACCATGCCCTGCCCCTTTTCGTCTTTTACCGGAAGTGCAAAATAATTCGCGAGTGCAAGTATCATCTCTTTCATTTTCGTCTCCTCCTGTTTTAACTGCGTGAAAAGCACCTGTTTTAGAGTTTCGAAGAGCTGTGTGTTTCCAAAAACTATAGTGTTTCTCATTTTAGGTACTCCTTAAAAACTCTGATCCTTAAATTGGAACCAATCTTCTTTCGTATTGTATCCTTCTTAATTATAGGTATAGCTCATAAGTTCGGTTTTTGTCAAATCCTCATATTTTGCCCTCCCACAGGCTGACGTTATATAGTATTTTTGACAGTGTTTTCAAATACATTGCCTTCACCTGGCCGCCGGATGCGGTCGGTCCCGCGACCGCACCAACGGCTACAAGCAGCCAAATCATCCATCTCTTAGAACCGGCCGCCGTTACCGCCGCCGCCGTAACCGCCACCGCCGTTGCCGCCGCCGCCATTACCGCCGCCGCCATTGCCGCCGCCGCCGTTGCCGCCACCGCCGTTGCCGCCGCCGCCGTTGCCGCCGCCGCCATTGCCGCCGCCGCCGTTACCGCCGCCGCCGTAACCGCCACCGCCGTTGCCGCCGCCGCCATTGCCGCCGCCGCCGTTACCGCCGCCGCCGTTACCGCCGCCGCCGTTGCCGCCGCCGCCGTTGCCGCCGCCGCCCTGTGCCAATGCCGCATCAGCCTGACTAAATGACGTGTTTACATGATTGCCGACAAGTCGCAGTGCGGCGAAGGCCACGACTGCGATCAACATGAGGAGAAGGGCGTACTCCACCAGGCCTTGCCCTATCTCGTTCTTTGCCAGGCGTTTGAAGCTTGCAAGAGAAGCCCCAAGCGCAAGGATCATCTTTTTCATGATGTCCCCCAGTAAAAAGGGTGTTGGATTGGTTTAAAACCGGGACCTATTGAAACTGGTAGGCTGGACTGGTTCTAATTCAAAATCGTTCTGTTCAAATGGTTCTTACTCAGGCGGTTTTTACTCGATTTAGCATTGCCATGATGTTAGCTCATATAATAACTTGCCATTCTCGCTTTGTCAAATCCACATTAAGAACCGGGATTATGTTGTTGCGGTTATATTTGAATATCGGTTTGACGAAAATGATTAACTCTGATATTCATATTATATAGGAGGCAGCGCACTATGAACAAACTGAACAAAAAATTCGCTCAAGGGATTATACCGCTACGAGGAAGAAAGGGCCAAGCCATCGTAGAGTTTGCGTTGGTTGTGCCCATAGTTTTTATACTTCTTTTTGGCCTGATAGACCTGGGCGTAATGTTTTACGTAAACCTCACCATGCAAAATGCCGTACGGCAAGGCGCCCGCACCAGCGTGGTAGGAAATAACTCGGGCGGCCCGACCCAGCGGGCGACGCTGATACAGACCATAAAAGACAGCTCCAACGGGCTTTATGACAAAGACGCCCATGGCCAACCGAAACTTACCACTTATATCGTAACGCCGGGCAGCTCGGCGTTTAGCAACTTCACCGGCGCCAATATCGGCGGCGCGGGACAGATAGTAATGGTCCAGCTCGATTATACCTGGCCCCTCCTCACCCATATATTAAGTCCTTTCTTCGCGAACGACGAGTACAGCTTCACGGTTAAAGCGACCATGCGTAACGAACAGTTCATACCCGGCGCTGGAGGATAAAAATGAAGGCCAAGCCTTATCGCATATTGCATGAATCAAGGGGCCAGGCCATTGTGGAAGCGGCCATAATCCTGCCCTTGCTGGTCCTCCTGGTAATAGGCGTGTTCGAGTACTCGCGCTCCATCCAGGCAAATAATATAGTAGTCAACATGAGCAGAGAGGCCGCCAACCTTGCGTCCCGGACGACCTCGCCATTCCAGTACATAATGGACTCCGTGGGCGACACGGCGCAGCCGCTGGCAATGCCAGCGCACGGGATGATATATATCACCAAGGTCCAGGGCGTTTTGATCGGCGGAGTCCCGCACACGGTTGTAGCGAACCCCTCCGACCAGGCCAAATGGGCGCAAGGCGGCTACAACGTGGCCAGCAAAATCGGGACTCCCAGCGGAACAAACTACGTCGTGAACATCCCCAACGGAACCGGCGGCAACCTTACACTCGCTAGCGGCGAGGAGGCTTACGTGGCCGAGGTTTTTTATGATTATCAGGTCACGTTCGTAAAAGAGTTTACATGGAAGCCAACTATATACTCAATGTCTATATTTTAAAGTAGCAAAAGGGGACCCATGAAAACAACGGGAAAACAAGAAGGCCAGGTATTAGTCTTCGTAGCCCTGGCAATAATAGTTCTTTTGGGCATTACAGGATTAGCCATAGACGGAGGTATCGCCTACGGAGTGAGGGCAAAGCTGAGCAGCGCGGTGGACGCGGCCGCCCTGGCAGCCGCCAACGCGACTGGCGACAGCTCCGGTGGCTATGCAGCCGCAATAACCGCCGGCACGGCGCGTTTTAAAGCCAATTACCCTGCGGGATACCTCAAGTCCACCGTCACCTCCGGTCCGGCAATAAGTGTGGCGGCCAACACCCCCAAGGCGGGGTACATAACGGTCAACGTGACCGCAAGCGCGACGGCGCCGACATATTTCATGCAGGTCCTGGGCCTCAATAAGGTGAACGCGAGTTCCACGGCGCAGGCGGTCAAGAGTGACCTTGACATGGTCTTTGTCATCGACAACACCGGCTCGCTTGACAGGGGGGGTGGAAACAACTCGGATCTGAAGGCGGCGGCGGTATCGTTCATCAACAGGTTCAACCCGGCCACGGACAGGGTGGGCCTTATAAAATTCGCCTACGGCGCCACTGTCGTGGTCCCTATAAAAACGTCGGGCAGAGGCTTTGATAAGAACTCGATCGTGAACGCCATAAATGCCATGAGCTTCACCGGAGACACCGACTTCGACGAGGCCTTCTGGGATGCCAGGGCCCAGCTCGACAGCATCCCATTGCCGAGCAGTCACAGGGTCATAGTTTTCTTCTCCGACGGCTCGCCAAATTCCTTCTCGGCGACTTTCAACGGCAGCCATCCCGGGATTATTTGTTCCTACGACACCGATAATACTGGAGACCCCTTTGGGCTTGAAAAGATAGGCGTTGTCGCGGGCGCTTCCGCCAATTACGACATATCAAAGATATCCTCCTTGCCAGCCTATGCCACATGGACGAACGGCGGCCCAAGCGCGAACACGTACCAGGTGGCGCCTAACCAGCCGGCGGGGACGGGCATGGCCGGGAGACCAGTTCGTGCAAATTACATGAGTTACTCGCTCAACGGCCATAAAGGCTTTGAAGACGTAAACAATGCGGCAAGGAACCTCCCGGAAGAGATGGCGCACGACGCAAGGGCGTCAGGCATATACGTCTACACGCTCGGCCTAGACGGCGGCCCGGACAAATACCTGACCACAGCGAAAAGCTGGGGGAACCGCGAAAAAGGCAACGCCATCCTCATGAACATGGCAGACGACACCGACGCGCCCAACTATGGCCCGGACCCACACGCCGGGCTTTATGCCTATGCGGCGGATGACTCGGAACTCCAAGCGGCCTTTGACGAGATAGCGAGCGCGCTCCTCAGGCTGACGAAGTGAGCTATATTAACAGGCCGCACGGCGCAAAAACCGTCCCAGTGCTTTTATAGACAGTAAAATTAATAACTTGGCGTCCGGTTTTTTGTCATATCATACTAAGAATCGTAATTACGTCGGAACGCCGATTTGACGTTAATGACTATATCTGATATTTTATTATCGGAGGCACAATTATGAACATAAAATTTGGTGAAAGACTCATAAGGGCGGGAGTCGTTAATAAAAATCAGATAACCGCGGCCTTGAAAGAGCAGTCGCTAAGGGGGGGCAGCCTCGGCCTGAACCTGACCCGCCTTGGTTTCGCCACGGAAACGGAGATAAATTCATTCATTGAGCCGTTGCCGCAGCCGCCGGCGACCGCGGAGGCTACCGGCCTGTCCAAGGAGTTCCTCGCCGAGCTCGCCCTGAAGCAGGTCTTCTACCTGGGGACCTTTACCATCCCTGAACTATCCGAGAGGCTGAAACTGCCCCACAACATCGTCACCGGGATAGTCCAGGATATGAGGCAGAGCAAGTTCTGCGAAGTAAAAGGCGGCTCCGCGTATCAAAGCGTCACGTATTCGTACTCCGTCACCGCCGAAGGCAGGAACAGGGCGATGGAGCTGCTGGAGAAGAATTCATACGTGGGGCCGGCGCCCGTGCCGCTCCAGGACTACTGGATGATGGCAGAGCGCAATACCGTGCGGAACGTCCGCCTGAGCCGGGCCGATATGGAACGGGCTTTTGCGCCCTACGTAATACAGGAGCGGCTGTTTGACCAGTTCGGCGCGGCGGTGAATTCGGGCAAATCAATGTTTGTTTACGGGCCTGCGGGCAACGGGAAGACGGTCTTGGCCGAAGCCCTGGGGCGCGTCATGGAAGAGGTCGTATGCATACCCCATGCTGTCGCCGTGGAGCGTGAGTTGATAAGGGTTTACGACCCTGTAAACCATCGGACGGCGGACAACGGCACCCACGGCAATTACGACCAGCGGTGGGTGCTGTGCAAGAGGCCCGTCGTAATGGTGGGCGGAGAGCTGACGCTTAAGATGCTCGACCTCGATTTCAATCCCATACATAAGTTCTACGAGGCCCCTCTCCAGATGAAGGCAAACGGCGGCGTCTTTATCATCGACGACTTCGGACGCCAGATGATAAGGCCGCGGGACCTCTTGAACCGCTGGATAGTCCCGCTTGAGAGAAGAAGCGATTTCCTGACCCTGCACACGGGCAAAAAGTTCGAGATACCTTTCGACGAGCTTGTCATATTCGCCACGAACTTAGAACCCAAGGACTTAATCGACGAGGCCTTCCTGCGCCGCATCCATTACAAGATACGGGTTGACCATCCTTCGAAGGAAGAGTATAAGAAGATATTTGCCCGGATGTGCGCGCAAAAAGGCATCGAACACTCGGACGAGGCCGTGGATTATCTCTTGACCGAGTGTTACGGCAAGACCGGCGAAAAATTAAACGCCTGCCATCCCCGCGATATAATTGAGCAAATAATAGACATATCGCGATACAAGAGCTCAAAACCTCTCCTGACGCCGGAGATTATAGACGAGGTATGGAGTAATTATTTTATAGACCGATAAAAACGAATTTCTTGACTATCCTACCCGAAATTTAATATAATACAAAGGATTAGCCTTCTGGCATCCGATCCTCCGGCTATTTGCGTTTTTTCTTATTATTTTTAGAGTACTCCAGAAAGCCTGACCCTTAAGTGGAAAGAAAATTTAAAAGGCTCCTTGGCCTCCAGATTTTGACGTTGCAAGGACTTCTTCAGGCGGCCGCAGAGGCCGGCAGTTCCGGCAAGCAGGTTGAAGAAGTCCTCATCCGGAAATTAAAAATCCCGAAGCACGAGGTCCTGCTCTCACTCTCCGAGTTCTACAACCTCCCTTTCATGGAATTCGACGAAAGTTCCGCCGTCCCGCGAGGCCTGCTCTGCATACTTGACTTCGGGCGGCTCAAGGAAGAACGCTGGTGCCCGCTGAGTGTTGACGGCGACGACGCCGAAGTTGCGGCCTGCCAGCCCGACGCCCCCGGCCTGGCCGAGGAGATTAAAAAGACACTCGGCGTAAAGCATGTCAGCTTCCACATCGCCCTGTACTCCGACCTTGTCAGGCTAATCGAGAACAGCTGGGATATCAACCCCCGGTTTCAGCCGTCGGGCGGGAGGACGCCGCTTGCGAAGGTCAGGACGTTCCTGGCCAACAGGCGCTCGCTATATGCCTGTTACAGGACCCACCTCGCAAGGGGCCGCACGGGCCTCGCATTCCTGCGTACGGGATTCTCTTTCATCGCGATAGGTCTTCTGCTCGTCAGGGTGTTCGGCCTGGGGCTGGCCGCCGTGGCCGGCTCGGTCCTCATACTTGCGGGCCTTGGCGCGGCCTGGGACGGTTTTAAATGGTATCTGCCTACGAGGAAGATAGGCCATAAGCGGATTGATTTTACTCCGACCAGGTCCACGTGGGGCACGACAGTCCTCGAAGCGTCCGGCGGGAATGCACCCAGTTTCAGCCGCTCCGCTGCCATAGAGGGGGCCGAGGAACTGCGAAGCCGCTGGAAAGATTTAAGTCCGGTAATGCGCAGGAGGTTCCTTGCATCCGACCGCACCGACATGGCCGAAGAGAGGACCAAGCTGGCATATTACCGCACCATCATGGCAAAGGCCAGGACGGGCCTCGCCTTCACCCGCACCGGCTTCGCATTCGTGGGCCTTGGCGTAACGCTCATCAGGCAGTTCAAGGCCGGCCCCTGGATGGCCCTTGACTTATCCCTGTTAGCCATCGGGGTTCTGATGGCGCTCGAAGGTCTGTACTGGTATCTCCCTGGCCGCGGCGCAGGCAACCTGGGCAAGGTCTCCGTGGATTCTTCCTGGGAGATGAAGAACATCTGGGATATATTTTTCCCGCCCGCGCTTCGCGAGATGAATGTCCCCATGAGCCCAGGCCAATCGCCCGGCATATGGGCTACCACCGGCCTTGCGCTTGAGAGGACCGTGCTCGCGGACAGAAGGGGCATCATGGCGAGGATCCGCACGGTAATGGCGCGTTCGAGGACTGGCATGGCCCTTGTCAGGACTGGCGTGGTCATAAGCTCCATTGGCCTTGGCCTCCTGGTGTATTTCGGCGCGGGCAGCGCGCTTTGGACTGTGTTCGACTCGGCCTTCATCCTCTCGGGGCTTGCCTTCATCGCCGACGGCTTATACTGGCATATCCCCGCCGATAAAGTCAGGCGTGAGCTCCCGTTCTCCGGGACCGACCTCGAAATCGCTTTATCCGACTACGGCAGGCCAGCCACGGAGTGGGGAAGGGCGGTGTTCAGCCATGATGAGTAGGACGGCGGCCGGGACACTGGAGAGGTGCCGGGGACTGATAGACCGGGGAATCCTGGACGAAAAAAAGGTTAAAAAAGCCGTGACCGCCGCGAACGCGCGCGGAGTGGACGTCGAGCATGTGCTGATCAAGGAATACCGGGTCCCGAAGAAGGCGGTCCTGTCCTCTCTTGGCGAATGCTACGGCCTCCCCTCGGCCGATTACGACGAACGGCTCCCGGTCCCCCCCGCTATTATCGAAGGTCTGGACCCCTTCGAGCTGTCTTTCTGGTCATGGTTCCCGTTAGCAAAGGACGGCAACACGGTAACCATAGCGGCCAACAACCCTGACGACCCCGCTTTGACCGCACAGTTTAAAAAATATTATCCGGGGATGGCGGTCAAAATCTGCGTCGCGCTCCGGGAAGATATCCTGTGGTACATAAACGAATACCTCCACGACGTTCCCGGAAAGCTTATAGGCACGGAGAGGACGGGGTTGGCTTACTGGCGCAATACTATGGCGCACTGGAGGACGAAGCTCGCGCGCTACCGCACGGATATGGCAAAGGCCAGAACGGACCTTGCGGCGCTCCGGGGGGGCCTGGGTTTGGTCGCGATATCGGACGCCATGATACGCTCCGGAAAGTTTAAGAACGTCATGGGGCTATACGCCCTTTTATTCGTGGGCCTTGCGATTGCGGCATACGGACTTGTGAAGTATCTGAGGCTTCGGCATAAAGGCATACGGCCCCCGGGGCACCAGACGATAGTGGAGGTCACTTCCGCGACCATACAGTTCCTCGAGAATTATCATTATATCCCCGACGGCGGCCTTGGGGCGGGCCAGACTAAAAGGACGATGCTCGCCCGCCTTGGCGACCTGCTCTATGATTATTCCACTATTCTCTACCCCTCCCCCGCAAGCAGGGAGCGCACGCACCTGGCCAGGGAACGGAACGTCCTGGCGGCCCAGCGCACCGTCGCGGCCGCGTACAGGACGATATACGCCAGGGCCCGGACGGGGCTTGCCTTCATAAGGACGGGCGTGTCGTTCATCAGCATCGGGCTGGGCTTGATGGGCTACTTCGGCCTTGGGCCAATGACCCTGGTGGACGGCGTGCTGATAACGCTTGGAATTTTAATGGCGGCGGACGGAGCGCTGTGGTACCTTCCGGTGCGCAAAGAGCAGGCCGAGCCGCCGAGGTGCCAGCCGGACTAAAGCTGATAAAAAATTAAAAACAGTATAGAATAGAGAGATTGAAAGCGCCCTTAGGCAAAATTACAGGAGGTAATCGGGATGAGCAAGGGGAAGGTGATGGTGATAGACGACGAAAAAATTGTCGGGGACATGTCGAAGCTCTCCCTGGAACAGGAGGGCTACGAGGTAGCGACCTTCCTGAACGCCGAGCCTGCCCTGGCTTTGCTTAAAAATGAACAGTTCGACATCGTGGTCACGGACCTCAAGATGAAGGGCATAGACGGGATGGAGGTCCTAAGGACGGTAAAGGAATTATATCCCAGGACCCAGGTGATAATGATAACGGCATTCGCGAACCTCGACTCCGCGATAGAGGCAATACGCGGCGACGTTTTCGACTTCTTCCCCAAGCCGGTAAAGATAAAGGAACTCAAGGCCTCGATCGGCCGCGCGATGGAGAAGGTGGCATCCAGCGAAGAGACAGCCCTTTAGACAATAACCCCTGCCGGTATCCTTATCTTATTTCCCCCCGCCCCCTCTTAAGCATTAAAGAGGGGGCGTTTCTTATGGGGACTTAAAACATCTGTAACTATATTACACTTAAAGACGTCTAACTTCCTGGTTGGCGTTTTTTTTATTTATGGTAAGATTAAGTCGTTTTTGTTTAGTATAATTAAATACTTCTTCAAAAAGCGTCAATAAAATAGAAAAAGCGAGGCTGACATCAATGTCCGAACAGGAAAAAGAAGGACCAAACGAGGATACGGAGAGCGTCCAGCCTGAAGTTCACAGGCGGAAGTGGCCTTTAGCGCTGGTTATTGTCTGCCTGGCGCTTATCGCCATATATTTCTTTTCACATTCAAAGTCCCCAAGCAGGCGTCGAAACCGCCCGCTCCCCGCGCGCCGGTAGTTGTCCAGGCGGCGAAAAAGGGAGATATCAAGGTATATCTTACCGGGCTTGGCTCGGTCGCCTCGCTTAATACCGTGACGGTCAAGACCCGCGTGGACGGCCAGCTCATGGCTGTCAACTTCCGCGAAGGCCAGGACGTAAGAAAAGGTGAACTGCTCGCCCAGATAGACCCCCGGCCCTTCCAGGTGCAGCTGACGCAGGCTGAAGGCCAGATGGCGCGCGACATGCAAATCCTCGACAACGCGAAAGTAGACCTTAAACGCTACGAACTGCTATGGTCCCAGAACTCAATCCCCAAGCAGCAGTTAGATACGCAGGCGGCGCTCGTGCGCCAGTATGACGGGGTCGTGAAGACCGACCAGGGGGCGATAGACGCCGCCAAGCTGGACCTCGTTTATTGCCGCATAACCGCGCCCGTGAGCGGGCGGGTAGGCCTACGCCTGGTTGACGCGGGCAACATAGTCCACGCAAGCGACGCGAACGGACTCATTGTCATAACCCAGGTCCAGCCGATTACCGTGATATTCCCCGTCCCGGAGGACGACCTGCCGCAGTTGCAAGCCCGGCTGAGTAAGGGAGGACGGCTACTGGTGGACGTTTACGACCGCGAGATGAAGGTCAAAATTTCCACCGGGTATATGCTGACCGCCGATAACCAGATAGACCCGGCCACCGGTACTGTAAAGATCAAGGCGGTCTTCCCGAACAGGAAAAACGAGCTGTTCCCGAACCAGTTCGTCAATGCGCAGCTGTTAGTCAACACGATTCATAACGCGGTCATCGTGCCGGTTGTCGCGGTACAGAGGGGCCAGCGCGGCTCGTACGTCTTTGTCATAAAGCCTGACAATTCCGCCGAGATGCGGCCTGTCACCACCGGTGAGTCCGAAGGCGGCGAAGTCGCCATCACCGCCGGGCTGGCGCCGGGAGAAATCGTGGTAACCGACGGCGCGGACAGGCTGAAGGAGGGAGCAAAGGTAGAGATAAGGACTCCCAACGGCAAAGGCGGAAAACCGTAAACCGTTACTTTTCTTTCTGTCTTCGCTATCGCTCTGGACAGGTAAATCATCGCGAGAAAGAAAAGTAACACAAAAGAAAGCTGGACTGTTTAAACCCCAAACGTTTTTGGCGTTACCTTTTTCCAAAAAGGTAACGATTTGAAATGAACATCTCAAGTCCATTCATAACGCGTCCGGTCGCGACGACGCTTTTGATGGTCGCCATCCTGCTGGCCGGGGCGGTGGCTTATCGCCAGCTCCCTGTCTCGGCCCTGCCGCAGGTTGACTACCCGACAATACAGGTGCGCACGTTCTACCCCGGCGCGAGCCCGGACGTAATGGCCTCCTCGGTGACCTCGCCGCTGGAGCGGCAGTTCGGCCAGATGCCGGGTCTTAACCAGATGACCTCTGCAAGCTCGGGCGGCAGCTCCGTGATAACGCTCCTGTTCAGCCTGGACATAAGCTTAGACGTCGCCGAGCAGGAGGTCCAGGCGGCCATAAACGCGGCAACTCAGCTCCTGCCCCGCGACCTGCCGAACCCGCCGGTATATAGCAAGGTGAACCCCGCCGACGCGCCTATCATGACCCTGGGCCTCACCTCGAAATCCCTGCCCCTGCCGCAGGTGGAGGACCTTGCGGATACGCGTTTCGCGCAGAAGATATCGCAGCTTCCGGGCGTGGGGCTTGTCAGCATCAGCGGCGGCCAGAGGCCCGCGGTCCGGGTAAACGCGAACCCGACCGCCCTGGCCTCTTACGGCATGACCCTTGAAGACCTGCGCACCGCCATCTCGAGCGCGAACGTCAACCAGGCCAAGGGCGGCTTCGACGGCCCGAGGCAGTCCTATATTATCGGGGCGAACGACCAGCTCTTGTCGAGCAAGGACTACCGGTCCCTCGTTGTCGCCTATAAAAGCGGCGCGCCGGTAGTGTTATCCGACGTGGCGGACGTAATAGACGACGCGGAGAACGTCCAGCAGGCGGCCTGGATGAATAACACCCCGGCGGTGATAGTCAATATCCAGAGGCAGCCGGGCGCGAACGTAATCGAGGTCGTGAACCGCATAAAGCAGCTCCTGCCCCAGCTCCAGAGCTCCCTGCCGCCGTCCATAAACGTTACCATCTTAACCGACCGCACGACTACCATACGCGCGTCGGTGCGTGACGTGCAGTACGAGATGCTTCTCGCCATCGCGCTCGTCGTGATGGTAATCTTCCTGTTCCTCAGGAACTTCTCCGCGACAATAATACCGAGCGTCGCCGTCCCCCTGTCCTTAGTCGGGACATTCGGCGTGATGTACCTCCTGGGTTTTTCGCTGAACAACCTTTCCCTTATGGCGCTTACGATATCCACCGGTTTTGTCGTGGACGACGCCATAGTCATGATCGAGAACATCCACAGGTACATCGAGCAGGGCGAACCGCCTCTCGAGGCTGCCCTCAAGGGTTCAAAGCAGATAGGATTTACCATCCTCTCACTGACGATATCGCTCATTGCGGTCCTGATCCCGCTTCTGTTTATGGGAGACGTGGTCGGACGGCTGTTCAGGGAATTCGCCTTGACCCTGGGCGTCACCATCCTCATCTCGGCGTTCGTCTCGCTTACGCTCACACCGATGATGTGCGCGATGCTCCTCAAGCATGTCCCGGAGGAGAAGCAGGGGAAGGTCTACCGCTGGTCCCAGGAGCAGTTCGACAGGATAATAGCGGGGTATGGAAGGACCCTTCGCTGGGTGCTGGACCATCAGAAAGCGACGCTTTTCGTGGCGGCTGGCACTCTTGTGCTCACTGTGGTATTGTACGTCGGCATTTCCAAGGGGTTCTTCCCCATACAGGACGCCGGGGTCATACAGGGCATCTCCGAGGCGCCGCAGACCATATCCTTCCCGGCAATGGCCAAGCGTCAGCAGGAGCTGGCAAAGGTAATCCTGCGGGACCCGGCAGTCGAGAGCCTCTCCTCCTTCATCGGAGTGGACGGCACCAACACCACGTTAAACGACGGGCGCATCCTGATCAATCTGAAACCGCTTGAGGAGCGGGGCATAAGCGCGAGCGAAGTCATCCGCCGTATGCAGCCGGAACTCGCAAAGGTCGACGGCGTAACGCTCTATATGCAGCCGGTGCAGGACCTTACAGTCGACGTGCGCCAAAGCCGCACGCAGTTCCAGTACACTCTGGAGGACCCAAACGGCGCCGAGCTTAGCGCATGGGCGCCCAAGGTTATCGATAAGCTTAGCACGCTCCCGGGGCTTGCGGACGTGAGCGACGACCAGCAGGACCAGGGACTCCAGGCCTCTCTCGACATCGACAGGGGCACGGCCTCCCGGCTCGGTATCTCGCCGCAGAATATAGACGATACGCTTTACGACGCCTTCGGCCAGAGGCTCGTATCCACCATGTTCACCGAACTGAACCAGTACAGAGTCGTGCTGTCGGTCAAGCCCGAGTTCCAGCACAACCCCGGGGGGCTTCAGTCGATATATCTCAGGAGCGCGGGCGGCGGGCAAGTCCCGCTAAACGCGATCACCCAGGCCTCGGAGAAGACGGCCCCGCTCATCATAAACAGGCTCGGGCAGTTCCCGGCGGTGACGGCCTCGTTCAACCTTGCCCCGGGGGCGTCACTGGGCGGCGCGGTGGACGCGGTCGAGAACGCCGCTAAGGAAATCGGCCTTCCGGCGAGCATACAGGGCAGCTTCCAGGGGACGGCCCAGGCGTTCAAGGCCTCGCTGCAAAACGAGCCGCTGCTTATACTTGCGGCGCTGATCACGGTCTATATAATCCTGGGCGTACTCTACGAAAGCTATATCCATCCGCTGACCATACTATCCACGCTGCCCTCGGCGGGCGTGGGCGCGCTCCTCGCCCTGATGTTCTTCCGCCAGGACTTGAGCGTCATTGCCATAATAGGCATCATACTTCTTATAGGCATAGTGAAGAAAAACGGGATCATGATGGTGGATTTCGCGCTCGACGCGGAAAGGAACGAGGGTAAAACTCCGACCGAGGCAATCTACCAGGCGTGTCTTTTGAGGTTTCGCCCGATAATGATGACCACCTTCGCGGCGCTGCTCGGCGCTCTTCCGCTCGCGTTCGGCAGCGGCGTGGGTTCGGAGCTTCGCCGCCCGTTAGGCATTTCCATCGTCGGCGGCCTTATCGTAAGCCAGGCGCTGACACTCTATACGACACCGGTCATATACCTCGCTTTCGACCGCCTGGCGAGGAGAATGAAAAGTAGAAAAAGTAAATCATCAGTTTAGGCGCGGAGGGAATGAGGCGGCGGAGGCATTCCTTCCAGAACCTCATTATTCGCAACCATGCGGGAACCGCTAATTTCTTTTTTACGCTCAACGATGAGCTTCTTCCAGGAACACCTCCGCCGCCCCATTTGCAAATGCGTAGGGGGGGAGCGTTCTCGGTAGAAAAATTATCGTTGAACGTAAAACAGAACGGCCGCCTTACACGCGTAATTGTGAATAATAATTTTTCGGAGAGAACGCTCCCCTCCGAAGCACCCGTTGAACGTAAAACGGAACGATCGCTTATACGCGTAATTGTGAACAATAATTTTTCGGAGAAAATGCTCCCTCCGGAGCAACTCGTGGGTTTTTAAAATGAACATCTCCGAAATATTCATAAAGAGGCCCGTCGCGACGACGCTTCTGACCGCCGGGATAATCCTCGCCGGGGCGGTTGCATTCCGCCTCCTGCCCGTATCGCCCCTGCCGCAGGTGGACTTCCCGACGATCTCGGTATCAGCGGGACTGCCGGGGGCCGACCCGGAGACGATGGCGACGGCCGTCGCCGCGCCGCTTGAGCGTCAGTTCGGGCGTATCGCGGGCGTGACGGAGATGACCTCGACCAGCAACAGGGGCGCGACCTCGATCACGCTGCAGTTCGACTTGAGCCGCGACATCAACGGCGCCGCGCGCGACGTGCAGGCGGCGATAAACGCCGCGCGGGGATACCTGCCCGCGAACCTGCCCAATAACCCGACCTACCGCAAGGTAAACCCCGCGGACGCCCCGATCCTGATAATCGCACTGACTTCGGATACCGTCCCCAAGGTTGCAATGTACGACATAGCCTCGACAGTCCTCCAGCAGAGGCTCTCGCAGGTCAAGGGCGTGGGACAGGTGTTCGTTGGCGGGGGGGCGCTCCCGGCGGTGCGCGTGGACTTAAACCCGACGGCCCTTTCCGGTTACGGCATAAGCCTTGAGGACGTGCGGGCCATGCTGGCCGCCACAAATGCGAACAGGCCGAAGGGGCAGCTGACAAACGGCGGCAAGACCTGGGAGATATACACAAACGACCAGCTCCATAAAGCCGACGAGTATAAAAACCTGGTCGTGGCGTACAGGTCCGGCAGGGCCGTGCTTTTGAAAGACGTAGCCAACGTCCAGGACTCCGTCGAGGACCTGCGCGCCGGCGGGCTCGTGAACGGAAAGCCGGCCGTCATGCTGGTCATGTTCCGGCAGCCCGGCGCGAATATAATAGACACGGTGGACAGCGTCCGGGCGCTTATGCCGCAGCTCAAGGCGGAAGTCCCGCAAGGTGTGGACATGTCCGTCGTGCTGGACCGCACCCCGCCGATAAGGGCCTCCCTAAGTCATGTGGAAATGACCCTCGTCCTGGCCGCAATGCTCGTAATCCTGGTCGTTTTCGCATTCCTCCGGACGGTACGCGCCACGGTCATACCGGGCGTGGCCATTACCGTGTCCGTAATAGGCACCTTCGGCATAATGTACCTGTTCGGATATTCGCTGGACAACCTCTCCCTCATGGCGCTCACGGTATCGACCGGCTTCGTGGTGGACGACGCCATAGTCGTGCTGGAGAACGTCACCCGCCATATCGAGAACGGCGAGACGCCCTTCCAGGCGGCCCTTATAGGGACGAGAGAGATATCCTTCACCGTAGTGTCCATGAGCCTCTCGCTCATCGCCGTGTTCATACCATTGCTCCTGATGGGCGGCATAGTCGGACGCCTGTTCCGTGAATTCGCAGTGGTGCTCTCGTCGGCGGTATTCGTCTCTCTCGTGGCGTCTTTAAGCACGACACCCATGATGTGCGCGGTAATGCTTCGGCCGGCGAGTCACTACCAGCGCAAGCGGGCTTACAGGATAAGCGAGTCTATATTCAACTGGATGCACCGGCGTTATGAACTCAGCCTCGGCTGGGCGCTGTCGCACCACCTGTTCATGCTACTCCTGCTGCTGGCTACCGTCGGGACGAGCATATACCTGTTCATTACCGTCCCGAAGGGGTTCTTCCCGGACCAGGACAACGGACGCATTGTAGGGAATATACAGGCGGCGGAGAATATATCTTTTCAGGCCATGAGCGGCAAACTTTCGAAGGTCGTTGATATAATCAAAAAGGACCCCGAAGTGGACTACGTCATCGGGTTCACGGGCGGCGGCGGCTCCACGACAAACACCGCAAGGATGTTCATCGCGCTTAAGCCTTTCGCACAGCGTAAGTCCACCATGCAGGAGATAATGGTCCGGCTGCGGAAAAAACTCGCCGGGGTGCCGGGCGCGCCGACATTCCTCCAGCCCGTGCAGGATTTGCGCGTCGGCGGCAGAATCAGCAGCGCGATGTATCAATATACCATCCAGGGGGACAGCCAGCCGGAGGTTACCAAATGGGCGCAGCGCATGGTCCAGGAGATGCGCACCCTGCCCCAGCTGACGGACGTGAACAGCGACCTTCAGAACAAGGGGCTCGAAGCCACGCTCGTGATTGACCGCCCCACGGCCGCCCGCCTCGGCATCACCACGCAGACTATAGACGACATCCTCTACGATGCGTTCGGCCAGAGGCAGGTGTCGATTACCTATACGGCCCTGAACCAGTACCATGTCGTGATGGAGGTCGCGCCTGCCTTCTGGCAGCATCCGGACACGCTTAAAGACATCTACGTCCCATCCCCTGACGGGACATTGTCGCCCTTAAGCGCGTTCACATACTACGAGCCGACGAATACGACCCTCGCGGTTAACCACCAGGGGCAGTATCCTTCGGTGACGGCTTCATTTAACCTCGTGCCCGGGGCGTCGCTTGGCGACGCCGTGAAAGCGGTCGAGGGCGCGGCGAGAAAGCTTGTCCTTCCCGGCAATATTCACGGCAGTTTTTCGGGCACGGCCCAGGCGTTCCAGACCTCGCTTGCCAATGAGCCGCTCCTGATACTTGCCGCGCTTTTATCGGTCTATATCGTCCTGGGCATCCTCTACGAGAGCTACGTGCACCCCGTGACGATACTCTCCACGCTTCCTTCCGCTGGCGTGGGCGCGGTCCTCGCGCTGATGTTAACCGGCACGGACTTAAGCGTCATAGCGATAATAGGCGTCATACTCCTCATCGGCATCGTGAAGAAAAACGGTATAATGATGGTAGACTTTGCCCTGGAGGCGGAACGCAAAGACGGCATGAACCCGAGGGACGCGATATTCCAGGCATGTTTACTCAGGTTCCGCCCTATAATGATGACGACGATGGCGGCGCTCCTGGGCGCGGTGCCGCTCGCGATTGGAGGCGGCGTCGGCGCCGAGCTTCGCCGCCCGCTCGGCCTTACCATAGTGGGCGGGCTTATTTTCAGCCAGGCGCTCACCCTTTACACTACGCCGGTAGTGTACTTGTATCTCGACCGCTTCCGGCTTTGGATGCAGGGGCTAAAAGGAAAACGCGTATGAAACCCGTGATGAGGATGGAGCGTTCTCGGAGAAAAATTATCGTTGAACGTAAAATAGAAATACTGCCGATGAAGCGTAATTGTGAATAATAATTTTTCGGAGAGAATGCTCCATCCGATGCATCTAAATAGAGGGTAACGGTTTTGCGGAGAATAAAAATGGCAACATTAATCAAGTTTTTAGCGGCGGTTTCGATTTTATCGGCTCTTAGCGCCTGCGCGGTCGGGCCAGATTACGTACGGCCAGAGGCGGTGAAGGCGATGCCCCCGGCGTTCAAGGAGATGAGCGGATGGAAAGTCGCCGAGCCTAAGGACGACCGCATCCAGGGGCCGTGGTGGCAGATTTACGGCGACCCGCTTTTGAGTAGCCTTGAGGACAAGGTGAACGTATCGAACCAGAACATCAAGATGGCGGAGGCGCAGTTCCAGCAGGCGCGCGCTCTGGTCATGGCGGCGCGGTCCGCCTATTTCCCGACAATCGGGATAGGCGCTTCCTTCAGCCCGGTCGAGCCCTTCGACCACCACTACTTCCAATTTCGGGAAAGCCCAGCAACAGCGTACTGAGATATCGGATTATTCCCTGCCGGTCAGCGCTTCCTGGGAGCCGGACATCTGGGGCAAGGTACGCAGGAGCGTCGAGTCCAACCGCGCGAACGCCCAGGCGAGCGCGGCGGACTTGGCTGCGGCCAAGCTCAGCATACAGACCGAACTGGCGCAGGATTACTTCCAGCTTCGCGCGCTGGACGCCCAGAAGAAGCTCTTCGACACGTCGGTCTCGCTCTACCAGGAATCGCTTGAATTGACGACGAACCGCTATAACGCGGGCGTGGCGTCCGAGGCGGACATCGCCCAGGCGGACACGCTTCTAAAGACAACCAAGGCCCAGGCAATAGATATCGGCGTACTGCGGGCGCAGCTTGAACATGCGGTCGCCCTGCTCACCGGTACGCCCGCGTCCAGTTTTTCGCTTCCCCCAGAACCGCTTAATGGCCCGTTAGATACGCCTGTTCCGGCAGTCCCCGTCGGGGTGCCGTCGGAGTTACTCGAACGCAGGCCGGACGTCGCGTCGGCGGAGAGTCAGATGGCCGCGGCTAACGCGCAGATAGGCGTCGCCGAAGCCGCATATTACCCGTCCGTTACTTTCAGCGCATCGGGCGGCTTCCAGAGTTCGAGCTGGTCAAAGTGGTTCACATGGCCGAGCCGCTTCTGGTCTTTCGGGCCGTCGGTGGAATGGACGATATTCGACGGCGGCTTGAGAAAAGCGCAGACGGAGGAGGCGCGGGCGACGTACGACGCAAACGTAGCAAGCTACCGTGAGACCACGCTCGTGGCTTTCCAGGAGGTGGAGGATAACCTGGCCGCTCTAAGGATACTGGAGGAAGAGGCCGAGGCGGAGGACGAAGCGGTAAAGGCCGCTCAGAAATCGACCGAGATAACGACGAACCAGTACAAGGCCGGAACTGCCGCTTACTTGAACGTGATAACCGCCGAGACTGCGGAGCTTGGCAACGAGAGGACCGCCATAGACGTCCTCGGCAAGCGTCTGAACGCCAGCGTGCTCCTTATCAAGGCCCTCGGCGGCGGCTGGGACGCCTCAACCCTGCCGCAGGCAAAGGAGCTGACGACGTTCAAGGATATAAATAAACAGTAGTAGTAGATACGCGGCTGAATAGCAGGTGATTGAACCCACCCCTGAAAATGGGGGTGGGTTTTATTTTTCGGTTGAGGGCGTGACGCCCTCTACGGCGGAGGCGAAGCCGGGGGTTATCTTAACAGATCGCGCAAATTTCCCTTTATAAATTCTGTTCCTTTTCTAATCCTCGATATCATCTTTCGGCAGGTCTATTTCCTTTTTTTGTCCTTTCCACTGAAAGCTTAAATGGAAAAGCTCTATATCTATGAGACCTTCTCCCTTATTCCATTGAAAACTGGCAGCACCTTTTGATTTTAAAAATTTTTCTACTAACTTCATTCCTTCTTCTATCTGTTCTATGTTTTCCATTATAACCTCTCTTTATATATTTGGATTCTTGTTCTGCTATTGGACGGGAATCTTTGTCACGGTGCCGTCGCCTTCGTTCGTCACCCACATATTTGCACCGTCGAAAGCTATGCCCATGGGAAGGTTCCCCACAGTGTAGGTGCCCACGTTGGTCCCGTCGCTGGCCTTCATCTCGGTCACGGTGTTGTCACTCTGGTTCGCCACCCAGATGTTTGCGCCATCGAAGGCTATGGCCCTGGGATTATACCCTGCGGGGTAGGTGCCCACGAGGGAGCCGTCGCTGGCCTTCAGCTTAGTCACGTTGTTGCTATTCAAGTTTGTCACCCAGATGTTTGTACCGTCGAAGGCTACGCCAACGGGGGTATTCCCCACGGGATAGGTGCCCACGACAGTCCCCGCTGCTATTGAGCTTCAACACATTGTTGTTCTCCGCGCTCTCCACCGCCACCCAAATGTTCGCGCCGTCGAAGGCTATACCCATGGGATAGTTCCCCACGTTATAGGTGCCCACGACGGTCCCACTGCTATTAAGTTTCATCACGCTGCTGAAATTGTTCGTCAACCCAGATGTTTACGCCGTCGAAGGCTATGCCATAGGGGGTATTCCCCACGCTGTAGGTGCCCAAGTTGTACCCGTCGCTGGCGCGCAGCTTAGTCACAGTGCCGTCATTCTCAGTTCCCCACCCAGATGTTTACGCCGTCGAAGGCTATGCCAGTGAGAGCGGCTCCCCACAGTGTAAGTGCCAATGAGTAAACCATCGCTGGCGTTCAACTTGGTTACGTTGTTGCTACCTTGGTTCGTCACCCAGATGTTTGTCACCGTCAAAGGCTACGCCATAGGGACTTGTTCCTGTCGGGAGTCGCCCTACGGTAAGATCTTTGCCGCCAAATTCGCGCCGCAACCGTTTGCACGCTGGAGATACTGCTTGAAATCCCCCGCGGTGGCAGCGCGGCCAGCCTCCGCAATGATACTGTTTGTCAAGGTCGTTTCGGTTGATTGAGCACGGCTACTTCGGTTGATACTCGCCGTCTCGGCTGATTCCGCGCGAGTAACCTCCATTGGCAAATTCGCCGCCATATTATTAAAGGATGTCCAATCCAGATTGCTGAGCCAGCCGCTGGTTAGGACGTGGCCTGCGGGCCCACGGCTCCATACGTTACCGGGAAATTGGCCGATGTGCCATATCCGTTCACGACCTTGACGTCATATGTGCCAGGCACGGAATATACTCGGCAACTGCGCCGTAACCCCGATTTTCGTGGTCCGTCCCAACGTTCGCTGAATAAGTTCGCCATTAAAAAAGACTTTAGAGCCTTTTCCATAAACAAGATTCTTCCCAATAACCGTATCTGGTTATTAGTGAAGTTTATGTTAGCCGACGTAATGACAGGGGCGGCATATGCGGACGCGGCGAAAAGAGAAAAATAAAAGCGGTTAATACCCAGACCCGGAACAGATTTTTCATTAGAAGTCGCCTCCTTAAGACTCATAGGAAAATTTCGTTGACGCATTTACTCATAAACAAAACGGACAGTCAAAAATAAAAAATTAATGCAAATTTCCCCTACTTAATAGCTTCTCTTGATTCCCGCGCCAAGCCGTCATTATTTAACGCCGATTCATATATAAGTGGCTTTATGGATGATTTTTTCCGGGTGCGATTTCGTGCATTTTACCCTATCCGGGGGCCGTTTTTGCGCCAAAAAGGAGGGGTTTTGAGACATCGTTTTTAAAGGGGGTTCAGGGCTATTTTCTTTTATTTGATAGGCACTTGCGCCGCTTTTTTGCTCAATTTCAGGCAGCGGAAAATCGGCATTTCGCCTCCTGCAACTAACTGAAAAATAAGGATTTTTATCGGAGCATTTTCGCAAATTTCTTATCCCCGCACTCTTAAATAAAGACTTTTTTATTTGACGCCTTAAAGCCGCCGCGTCCGTCATTAAGAAACTTGAAAATGGCCGCTGCATTTCGCGGTATCCGCTTGACATCGAATGGAGGATTCAGTAGGCTTATCCGATAGTTTTATTCTTTATGCAAGACCCTTTCGGAGGCCGGCAGAGGTATGTGGTCAAAGCTTATTCTGATTGCCGTCGCCGGGACGGCCGGTACTTTATCCCGTTACTGGGTTTCAGGATTGACTTACCAGGTCATGGGTTCCAAATTTGCCTACGGGACCCTGGCCGTGAACTTCATCGGCTGCTTTTTATTCGGCCTGGTCTGGACCCTCTCCGAGGAAAGGATGGCCATATCCACCCTTACACGCACCGTCTATACTCGTGGGTTTCATGGGGGCGTTTACGACGTTCTCCACGTTCGCATTCGAGACGATGAACTACGTCAGGGACAGCCAGTATCTGCTTGCTTTCATTAACGTTGCCGTAAGTTGTACGTTGGGTTTCGGGGCGATAGTCATCGGGGCATGGGTCGCGAAAATAATTTAACTCTTTCCATACGTTAGAGAGTGCGGGGGCCATCATATGAAACTGCCGGAAGAGGCGGAGCTTTTAAGGATATTCATAGGCGAGAGCGACAGGTATAAAGGCAAACCCCTTTACGAAGCCATCGTCGAAGAGGCCCGGCGGCAGAACCTCGGCGGGGCTACCGTCTTCCGCGGCCTCCTGGGGTACGGCGCGCACAGCCGTATGCACACCGCGAAGCTGCTCCGGCTTTCGGAAGACCTGCCGGTGGTTATCGAGATCGTGGATTCAACGGAGAAGATACAAGCATTCCTGCCGGACCTGGACCGCATGATGGACGAGGGGCTGGTCACGGTGGAGCGGGCGAAGGTCCTGGTCTACAGGCACGGTAAAGAGAAATAATCACGCCACTCTCCTTATTACACGGAGGTTTATCCATTGTTCCTGAAGATTTTGATACTCTCGGTAATCCAGGGGGCCGCCGAGCTTTTGCCGGTTTCAAGCTCCGCGCACGTCATCATAGCCGAGAAGCTGATGGGGCTCGACCCGACCAGTCCCAGCATGACGCTTTTACTGGTGATGCTCCATACCGGCACGATGTTCGCGGTGATCGTCTATTTTTGGAAGTCGTGGCGGGCCAGCTTCTTTTCCTCAAAGGAAAAGTTCTGGGAAGCGGTTAAATATATTGCGGTCGCTACGGCAATTACGGGAGTAATCGGGTTGACGATCAAGTATTTTATTGAGAAATACGTGTTCAAAGACGTCCCCCATGCCCAGATCGAGCTCCTTTTCGGTAACCTGACGCTGATCTCCGTGTCTCTGGCCGCGGTAGGGGTGTTAATAATACTGGCTGGGATAAACAGGAAACGGTCGGGGAAAATTACCAGCTTGGGAATGCGGGAATCTTCGTTGATTGGCGCGGTCCAGGGCCTTTGCCTTCCGTTTCGGGGGTTTTCCCGCTCCGGCGCGACAATATCCGTCGGGCTTCTCTTGAATATCGCAAAGGACAAGGCGGAGGAGTTCAGTTTTGCGCTCGCCGTCGTGCTCACTCCGCCGGTAGTTGCGCGTGAAGTCCTGCGCCTGATAAAGGCTAAGCATGCAGGACCGGCAGGCGGGTTGCATCTTGCAATTTTCTATCCGAGCTTGTTGGGGATGTGCCTCAGTTTTATTTCAGGGTTACTTGCCCTTAGCTGGCTTTCAAACTGGCTGGAGAAGGGCAAGTGGCAAGTCTTCGGCTTTTACTGCATCTGCGTTTCAGTAGTGGTATTCATGCTCCAAAAATTCGGATATTAACGTGAGGGCGAGGCGGCTTCGCCGCCAACTCCCTCTGGCGCGGGTCCTGTCTTAGCCCAGACATCTGTTTTTTATCATCCGTGTACGCTGCTTATAAGCTGGAGTCTCGTCTCTCGCAGACGGTTCGATATTACCTGCGCGAGCTTCTCCATTATGACAAACCCCGTATGGCAATTATCCTTCAGGAACATCCTTAAGTTCTCCCCGTCCACCGCGACCACGCTGGAGTCCTCTATGGCCCGCGCCGAGGCGGTGAAGCGGTATGGCTGTACCATCGCCGACCATCCGAAGGCCTCGCCGGATGAGGCTACATGCACCACGGCCTCCTGATGCCTCGCCGTCTCGAACTGGACGGCCACCTTTCCTTTGAGCATGACGTAGAGTTTCCTCGCCTCTTCGTTCTCGGTAAAAATGAACGCGCCCCTGGGATAATCTACCAGCTCGGATATGTCTTCCAGGTTTTCGAGCTCACGCGCGCTCAGCCCGTCGAAAAGATCCAGTTTCCTTAGCGTATCGGCTGGGACCATGACGACCTCCTTGACCGTCCGGCTACCGGTTTATAATTATTTCTATTTCGTGTGTCGCACAGGATATGCACGGGTCGTAGGCCCGGACGAGCATTTTTAACCTGCCTGTTATCTCGTCCTCCCGCATGTCCATTATCTGGGGCATCATAGCCCGCATGTCATCTTCTAAGTTGCCGATGTTCTGGCCGGTCGGAATTATGCAGTTCGCGTCTTTTATCTTGCCGTCCGAGTCGTAGGTGTAGTCGTGGAAAAGCGCGCCCCTCGGTGCCTCTACGATGCCCACGCCCCTCCCCGCCTTTGGGACAGAGTCCGCGCTTTCCCGCCTGACACCCTTAGTCAGGAGGCCGTCTATGGTGTTTATGGCGTCCTCCATGCAGTGGACGGTCTCCACCACCTGGGCCAAGTTTATCATAAACGGGTTATGACAGGGGGCGGTAAGCCCCAGGGCCTTCGCCGCTTCCCTGGCCCCGGGGTGAAGGAGGCTGTGGTTGTTGTTGAACCTCGCAAGGGCGCCCACCATGTACGAGCCCCGGTTCGCGCTTGCCCGTTTCGCAGTCGAGGTCGGTACTACCGTCTCCACGATCATGTCCTTGTAGTCGCGGGGTTTAATATCGTAGCCGTCCGAGGAGGTTATATCGCCGGAATAGAACGGGTATTCATCAACCCCTTTAAGGGAGACGTACTCGGTCTCCCGCGTGAAGTCCGGGAAGGCGAATCCCTTGAAAAGCTCGACGGTATCGAACACGTCTGACCTCGCCTCGATAAGATGGCGCATAAGCTCCCGGAGCCTTGCTACCTCCGGGACGCATGTGAACCCGTTCACTGCCATCGTCACCGGATGCACGTGTCTTCCGCCCACCACCGCGCAGATATCGTTCGCGAGGCCCTTCATCCTGAGGGCGCGCTTCACCACCTCGCCGTGCGTACCCGCAAGCGATATTACGCTCCCAGCGCCGAAGAGGTCCGGGGCCATAAGGAAGTACAGGTGCAGTATGTGGCTCTGCATCACTTCCCCGTGAAATATCAGTTTCCTCAGCGCGATGGTCTGTTCTGACGGGGCAAGCCCGAAGGCGTCCTCGGTCGCCTTGATTGATGCGGTTGTATGCGTCACGGCGCATATGCCGCATATGCGCGAGGCTATCCAGGACGCGTCGGTGTACCTCCTGCCCTGTAGCATCACCTCGAAGAACCGTGGGGACTCGACCACGTCGAAGCGGGCATCCAGAAGTTCCCCGTCCTTTACGTCGAGGACGATATTACCGTGTCCCTCCACCCGCGTCACACTGTCTATCTTGATGTTAAGATTTTTCATGGGTTGAGGTCTCTTCCCAGTAGCCGTTGAACTCCCGCAGCTTCGCTATGTAGTCCTCTTCGCTCACGCCGTGCTCGGCCATGATGCGCCTGTGCGACAGGATGAACGGCTTGTCCACCATGCCCCTGCAGCCGCAGCACCCTAGCCCGTGAGCTGGGCATATGGCCCCGCAACCGGCCCTCGTTACCGGGCCCATGCACGTACAGTCCCCTGTCGAAGACGCAGATGTTCTCGGCCATCCTGCACTCGTTGCATATCGGGTAATCGGGGATGTTCGGCCTCTTGCCCAGGATAAGCGAGCGGAACACCTCGAGAAATTCCTTCTTGTCTATCGGACAGCCATAGATATTAAAATCCACCGCCACGTAGTGCGAAAGCGGCCGTACGGGCATTGTGTCGAAGGACCCCGCCTTGTCGCCATATACATATTCCATGGTCTTTTCCGGGTCGTGGAAGTTCTTCAGAGCGTAAAGTCCGCCTTGCACCGCGCACGCCCCCATGGCAACTACTATCTTCGCCCTTCCGCGTATGGCCTTAAGTTCATCAACTTCGCTTTCGCGCGTTATCGCCCCGTCTATTATGGCTATATCGTAATCGTCGCACTTTTCGTCTATGACTTCCCTGAAGTTGACGAACTCCACCTGGCTAATTATGTCCGGGAGGCGCTCTTCCATCTCCAGCATGATAAGCGAGCAGCCTTCGCAGCTTGTGAACGCGAACACGGCCACCTTGGGTTTCACTATAGCGCCTCCGGCAGTTTCCGTATCCTCGTGTACGGGAAGACCGGCCCCTTCTGGCAGACGTAAACATCGTCCACCTGGCAGTGGCCGCACTTGCCCACTCCGCACTTCATCCGCCGCTCCAACGAGAGATACACCCGGCTCTCAAATACGCCCTTTGAAAGCATGGCCTTAAGCACAAAGCGGAACATGACCGGCGGCCCCACCACCAATGCCATCGTCCGCGCGGGGTCGGGGTCAATCTGGTCGAAAAGTCTGGTTATGGGGCCTACGTGCCCGGTCCAGGAGCCGTCGCCCAAATCCACCGTGGTCTCTACCCTGAAACCGTCTACCGCGCCCCATCTCCTGATATCGTCCGTGAAGAGCATGTCAGACGGAGACCTCGCTCCGTAGAGGAGCGTGAGTGAGCCGAAGTCGCCCCGCCTTTCCACGGCCAGGTCTATCATCGAGCGAAGCGGCGCGATCCCAAGCCCGCCCGCCACGAAAAGCAGGTCGTGCCCTATCAGTTCTTCGACCGGAAAGCCGCGTCCGAACGGCCCCCTTATGCCGATGACAGAGCCCGCGGCCAGGTTGTGCAGGGCGTTTGTGAGGCTTCCCGCATTTCTCACGCATAGCTCGAAGGAGGCGTCTTCCCGTCCCGGAGAAGACGATATGGATATCGGGGCCTCCCCGACGCCGAATATCGACAGTTCCGCGAACTGGCCCGGCGCATGGTCAATGCGCGAGCCGTCTTTAAGCGCCGCCGTGAACAGCTTTTCCCGTGAGGTCAAGGCCCGTACGTCTATTATTTCCGCGAGGCGCGGCAGATATATTGAACTTCCTTTTAGCACAGGCCTCACCCGCTAAGCTGGTTGAATATGTCCTTGACGTCTATATGGACAAGGCAGGCCTGGCCGCACCGGCCGCAGCCCACGCAGGCGAACCGCCCGAACTTCTCCTTGAAGTATTTGCCCTTCCTGAAAAGCCTGTGCCGGAGTCTGTCGCTCCTCTTGCCCCGGAAATTCCCTCCGCCTGCCACGGCCGCGAAGTCCTGGAGCTGGCAGCTGTCCCACTTCCTGAACCGGACGCCTTTTTGCAGACCCGCGTCGGCCTCGTCAAGGACGTCGAAGCAGTAGCATGTGGGGCATACCACCGTGCAGGCCCCGCAGTCGAAGCACCGTTCCTCCAGGACGTCCCATATGACGTCGTCGTAGGACTCGGTCAGCATCTGTGGCAGTTTTCCCGTATCGCACAAGATGCGGTCCGGGAACCTCTCCATCTTTTCACGCCATACGGCATAGAAGCGCTCCGTCACGTAATAATCCGCCGGGAAGAACCGGCCGGCCTGCATCAGGGCCTTCCCCCTCTCGGTCCCCTCCACGGCGTAAAGCTCGCCCAGGTCCGTGAGGAAGAGGTCGAATCCCCCTTGCGGCTTCAGGGTTCCCATGCTCTTGCAGAAAGAATGTTCCCAGCACGGCTCCTTGCAGTCTATCCCTACTATGAAGGTGTTCTCGCGCCGCGTCAGGTAGTGGAGGTCGGGTCGCCCCTCCGCGAATATGTCGTCTTGCAGCGCTATGCCGTGTATGTCGCAGGAATGCGCCCCGAATATGACGCGCCTCGTGGTATCGAGCGACGCCTCGAGGACCGGGTTGGAGCCGAGCGTATAGCTGAAAAGAGTCTCGCACTGGGGCAGGACGTATTTTTTTGGCGGCAGGAGGGTCGTATTGTAATCGAGTGCGAGTTCACCGAAAGAGGCTATCTTCCGGTAGGCGAATTTGAATTCCCTGGCAGCGGGACCGACCACCTCGTAGTCTCCGAGGAGGCCCTCCACGAAGTCCGGCAGGTCATCTTTTTTTATGGCATGAAGGCGCATCTGTTCGTCCCTTATTTGGCGTGTAACCCCTAAAGGTTAACAAATCAATTGGAAGGCGTCAAAGAAGGAAGTCGCGGCTGTAATAGTTCCCCTCTTGGGAGGGGAACTATTACCTTCATGCCTTACGCTCAGGCTACTTTTTTCAGCAGATCCTTGACAACTTCTTCCTCCACATGAAGGGTGTCTCTAAATTGCTTTACATCGGTCTTAACGATTTCACCCCTCAGTTCCGTTTCAAACGATTCAAGAACCTGTTTTAAAACCTCTTTTTCCTTTGCGTCCAGTTCGAGTATCATAATCACCTCCTGATATCACTTTCTAACATAAGTATATCATTTTAATGGGGAAATGGCCAACCGGCCGGGACGCCAACGACACAAGGAATGAAAATAAAACCAACCAGACCAGCCCACTTGATGTTGAGTTATAATTATAATATGGACTTAAGCCAGGAGGCACTGTACAGGGTCATTTAATAATTGAAGGAGCAACTATGAAGAACCTGGAAGTGACTTTGCCGGAGATCGGACTTATAGCCGGCACACGCGGAATGCTGGGAGCTGGAGTCGGCCTGCTACTGGCAGACAAAATCAACGACGACAGGCGAAAAGCCATCGGGTGGACACTGTTTATTATCGGCGCGCTCAGCACAATCCCGTTGGCGATAGAGGTGCTGAGCAAAAGACAACAGGTAACAGAAACGGTAAGCAGGGCCGAACCCCGATTTAGTAAGGTAAGTTAAAGGTATCTCAACCCGCATCCGGCTCAACGTCAATCTCGATGAACCGCTATGGATGATTAACTGTCTCTATCCTGAAATAAAAAAAGGGCCTATGGCGCATGCCATAAGCCCTTGATTTTTTTGGTGGAGCTGGGGGGGTTCGAACCCGAATTGACGGTTTTGGGTTGACCTCGGATAACCTAACAAATATCAACATTTATAGGCGGTTGCGTCCACTTTCTATCTGATTTCAGTCTATTAAAATAGAACAAAAGATGGCCAATTCTACCCTGTTTGGGGAAAGTTTGGGGAAAGTCCGAGGTGATGCAGTTAGTTGGTCCCCTCGGACTGCGACCCTTGTCCTGCTAGGTGAATTCTGTTACACCTGCCTCTGTCACAGTAATCTGTCACACCTTGTCACAGTAGGTTGTCGTAGTTTGTCACGACCCTTAAAATGACGACTTCAGCCTTCCTATCTCCATTTTCTTTCTACAGCGAATAATTTGCAGTCGTTATCGCGTACCTATATCATGACGGGGTTCCCTCCCGCCTCGGCTATGAGGAGATTTTAACGGCACGCATCTAGATGTTCGATCACCGTTGAGGCGGATACAGGCCCGGGAATAACCATTCCGTCGCATGTATTGGAAACCCTAGTTTTACTTCTCCCTTGGGAGAGTCTGATATTAGCAAGCCTTCATCTAGTAGCCGAGTGAGAAGAGTCCTGCCTGTGCGGTCTTTTAACCCGGATGCCCTAATGAGATCACCGCGAGTTAATTTACCGTGTACCATAACGTCCTGAAGCATCCTACTCGCCTCGGGTCTGATAGACTGTTCTTTGTTCGGCGGCCCCGGAATCATGCCACGATTACGGAGATCAATATAACTCTTGATCCTGTCAACGAGTCCTTCTAAGCTAAGTAGGTCGTTCATATATTCAACTTGATCAAGGCATGTTTCAAGAAAAAATCGACAGAACGATATTAGCCCCTCATTTGACAAGTTTCCCCTGCCATCAAGAGCATTTCGGCGAATAATATCTGCACCCTGTAGTGCTGCCTTATATTCGGCGTTTTTGCGTGCTAAACCACGACTTACTGACCAAAGGCCGAAACCTGTCACTTCAATACGTTGGAAATATGCCTCAGTAAAGAGACGCACAACTCGACCATTGCCATCAAGAAATGGATGTATCCACATAAGCCGGTGATGAGCCGCCGCTAAAGCGACAAGCTTTGCCGATCCGTGGTGTTTATGTGGTGCATAAAAATCCTCGTATCGGCCGAGCAATTCATCTAGATATTTGCTTTCAGGTGGCACGTGACGCCCAACGATTACATCTTCATCGCGCAATTCACCGGGAATGACTCTGCGCTCCCTTTTAGTTTCTAGATCTGTTACGATCCTGAACTCATCTGGTAATCTTTCATAAAACTCACGATGCAGATAGCAAAGGAATTCTTTGCTGGCAATATTAAGCTCCGGTTCTTCAAGCAGCTTCTTTTCCATCAACTTCTGAACTTCGATGTGGGCTACGCTTTCTAGTTGAAGATTGCGCTTTGCTGGATCGCTATCGTACTTTTTTTCCATTGCTCTGGCAATGTCATAAGGATGGGTCCTATGGCCTTCTATTAAGTTAGAGTAATAGCTATTGATAATTCGCAGCATGTCTTTAAGCGAATTGCGCGTTATCTTATGCTGTTGGCTGCCAAGGGCAGCCGATTTTTGCATTACCTTTAGCGCTAAGTCTTCAAACTGGCGACCATGCGGCCCTTCAGGCATTAACGGTGTCATTTTATGGATTTGTGAAGTCATGTGAGTTAAATTTACCCTTAGATTTGCCGATTTAATTGCCGATTTAATTTAGAGTTAACCATATAACTTAATTAGACTAAAATCAAGTATAAAATTAATAACTACGATATATTTGCCGATCATTTTGCCGATCAATTATGTTTTCTTGTAACGCTCGTGCCTCACCTGTCGTCTATTAAAATAATGTGGATTTAAAGTAACCCCGCATCAAAATCCAGTGCCGTTAAAACAAGGTGAGAAGCATAACATGAAAAATACGCTGGATTTCAAGGCTATAGGTGATCGAATCAAGGAAGCACGAATTGATACTGGACAGAGCCAAAAACAACTTGCGGACTTGGTTGAATGTGATCAGGGTTATATCAGTCAGATCGAGAAGGGGGGAACCAAACCATCCCTTGCCTTCCTCGCAGCGCTCTCGCACTTAACCGGACAGAGCATCGACTACCTTCTCTTTGGGCTGGGTGTGAATCGGCGTCCCATCCGGCGCAAACCTACAAAGCAGCCTATGTAATGGTTCTTTTGTCTGGCCATTTTGCTTGGTAAACTCGGGGATACTTAGAATCTATTTTCGTTATAGCCATCGACGTACTCGGTTTCTATAACGTATCCATTCCTCCCCAAATTCCCCCTCTAATTGTTTTTCCTCTCGTCGGATCATGATATCCACAACAAGGATATTGACTACGGTAAGAAAAATTCCACTTGGCGACCCGAGGAATAGCACCGCTCCCAAGAAAATAAATACATTTCCACCAAGATAGAGTGGATTTCTTGAGAAGCTATAAGGACCTGAGGTAATAAGACTATTTTGAGGCGCGAGCGAGATTACCTTCATATGCTGCTCGTAGAAGTAGAACGTCGCCCATACTCGAAGTAGAAAACCGATGGTTAAAAGGAGGCAAGCTGCAATTGTAATAAAGAGAGATTTAAAACCCCGTATACCTAAAAGCACATCTACCCTTGTGCAAATAAAAGCAAAAACAAAGCCCACTATCAGAACTCCAATATTATGGAAAATGCTTTTTAGAAGGTTGATAACCATATAATTATTATACAACGCTAAAAAGAAGGGATTACATCTCTCACATACTTACGACAGAGCTCAAATCATTTGTGAGAGAATCTCCTGCGTGCCCGGTTTATCGAGATTTGACCCCTGTTCACTGGTGAGTTAAGCTTGAAGAAGCAGAACTATTTTAAGTTTCAATTAAAATGGGAGCCCACGTGCATAAGCAATACAGCGCAAACCTTGATAACACCAAATCAAATCGGTCCGCAAAGGATGCCGCCTGCTGTAGTAAAACATTTTCTTACGCAAGTGGTGATCGTCGGACTTCTCGGCTTTGTGTGTGCTGTTCCGGCCATGGCTGCACCGATCCAGCTGCCACCGATTGTTGAACCCGCCAGCCAAGAGCATCACGTCGGTAAACTTATATTTGTTGAATTGGTGACGCCGGACCTCGCCGCCGCCAAAAAGTTCTATGCTGGACTCTTTGGCTGGACATTTCGCGACATTCAGGGTGGCGGGACAAAGTACGCCGAGGCAATGCTCGACGGTAGTCCGGTCGCAGGACTGGTTCAGAAGAATTTATCGGCGAACGAACATCGACAACCAGCGTGGCTGAGCTTCTTCGCCGTGGTAGATGTCGACGCAGCAACAAAAATTGCTTTACAAAATGGCGCGAAGGTATTGTTCGAGCCGCACAGCATCCCTGACCGCGGCCGGGAAGCAGTGTTGGCGGATCCGCAGGGAGCCGTTTTTGCTCTCCTCGCTTCCTGTAGCGGTGATCCGCCCGATGTTTTGGCCGCACCCGGAGAATGGATTTGGACCTCGTTGATCACGACCGATCCGGATACCGATGCTGCTTTCTATCAGAAGATATTCGGCTACGAAGTCTTCGAGTTACCCGCTAGCAAGGGCTCCCAGCATCTCCTGCTCGCATCCGTCAACTATGCTCGTGCGAGCGTGAATACGCTGCCTGCGAATAGACCCAATGCCCATCCACATTGGCTCAATTTAGTACACGTCGAGGATGCGGTCAAGATGACTGCAAAGGCCGTGGCTCTCGGCGGTCGTGTGCTGGTCGAGCCACATATTGACCGCCAAGGCGGCAAGGTCGCGGTTATCGCCGATCCATCAGGGGCACCCTTCGGATTGCTGGAATGGCCCGGTACTGAGCTTAAAGAGGTGCCCAAGTGAATATCTTACTTTTACGCCGATTAGCGCTTGCCTTCGTGGTCGGGACGTTGGCGGTCCTATTGCTCCGGGTGCGCCGTAGGTGGCGAATATGGATACTACGGCGGGGACATTGGGGCGGATTACTATGAACCCTCCGGTGTCGTCTACGGTGGCTGGGGACCTGACTACGAAGTGGCGCCGTATCGCGGCGGTGACCACGGCGGTGACCGAGGCGGTGACCATCGTCCAACCAGTGAAGGCGGCCACGCATCTGGAGGTGGCCACACATCTTCGCAAGCTTACAGACCCGCGCCTGCTTCTCACCCGGTGCCGTCTATTCCGTCACAGTCGCGTTCTAGTGGCGGTGGCGGCCGGGGCGGAGGAGGAGGCCGGGGCGGGGGCGGTGGCGAGCGAGGCAGGTAATCCCGCCTGTACTGTTGCGCAGGCAGTTTTGTTGGGTCGGTGGAGGTTGGCCCCCCACCTTCCAAATCAAAGCCTTCTCATTAAGCAGGTCTCGCTGTTAAGGTACGCCTGTTCACTTCAGGGCTCCTTCCAAGTCTGCCACTTACTCTTCGGCATTGAGCCATGGGGATCGATCGCAAGTCCGTCTGCCTTCGAATTTTTCGTCCTGTTCGAATACTAATATAGACTATAATATAGATATAGCCTTGATTTCTCGCGATTAGCAAAGAGAGGTCGCCATGAAAAGGACGTATCTGTCAGTAATTGCCGCTCTGCTCTTTATGGTGCCTATCGCAGCAGGTGTAGCACACGCGGCGGATAACGCAAAGAGCCCTCCCCCGATAGGTCAGATGCTAGTTCGGGAGGGTGACTACGCTGTGAAGCTGGCGCAGGCCCTGAAAGTGAAACCGGCTACAACCGAAGCGGACGCCGAAAGCACGCTTGGCGGCAATCGGCATAGCCCCGGAAAACGGCTGGATTTCGGACTTCCCGGTCACCCCTGACATCGTAGCGGAGATTCAGAGCGCAATAGACGCCGCCGCGGGTTCGGGCAAGCTGGCGATGAGCAAGGCGGATGCGTACAGCGCGTTCGAGGCACTTAACGCCACGGCTGGGCTGACCATAGCACCGGGTACGCCCGAGGCAAAGGGCTACGTTGAGGTGCCGCCATCTGAGGATCAGACCGTAATAAACAACTACTATGCCGATGAAGGCCCACCCGTAATCACATACTACGAGCCTCCAGAGGACTATGCATACCTCTATGAATGGGACGCGTTCCCGTTCTGGTGCGACGGCTTCTTCTTCCCGGGCTTCTTTGTGCTGAGCGACTTCGCGTTCGATGGCGACTTCGGCCACCGTCATCACCACCACAGGCACGAATTCGGACAGAACTGGCATGGCCACGGCATGATAAGCAACCACGTGATAAACCCCGCCTCCAAGAGGACAGTGTCTATCGACCCGGTATCGAGGCAGCCGCGCTCCGCGACGTCTTTCAGGCCGATTGGTGCAAGATCGTTTACAGGCAGCAGATCCTCCGGCGAACGCGCCCGTTTATTTGAATGGGGCAGATCGTTCGGCGGCGGCTCGCCGAGGTCGTTTGGCGGTTCAAGGTCGGTCGAGGGCAGCAGACCGTCCGGCGGCAGTAGCCGTTCAGTCGGTGGTGGTGGCGCCAGCGGTGGTGGCGATGGTGGCGGCTATGGTGGCGGAGGTGGCGGTGGAGGCAGGGGCGGCGGAGGAGGAGGCTATGGTGGCGGTGGAGGTTTTGGCGGCGGCGGCCGGGGCAGGTAATCCCGCTTCGCAGCTCGCCATGCTTGGGGCCGGCTAATAACGCTTTCGCCTGTCAGACGTGCTATTTTATAAAATATCCCACTACTCTCCAAACTCCATCTTTGTCCTTCATAGAAGTGACGGTCTCGATGGCCTTCTTCTTATGAGCGAAAGAGGAATTAAACCTCATTACAACGTATTGACCATCAGGCGCGCCGGGCAGCGACGTGGCGGACCTCGATGAAATTAATTTTCTATATTTTACGCCTCCGAAGGCTTCTCTAACTCCAGCTACCTTTCTTGCCCAGTCTTCCTTTGTTATCATGCTCTTGAAATATCCCCCAGCCGCATCCCAACTTTCACTGTATTTGCCGGAGTCCACAAGGTTGAGCCAATTCCTTGCCGCCTGAATAGCCTCGAAGTCGTCGCGGTAGCAACTTGAACGCTAACGAGAGAAAAAACAAGGCAGAGGATAATTAAATATTTGTTCATAGAAAAATTGGTTCCTATCGAGTAAGGCGTGATCGGCGTGCAATAACAGCACGCGATGACCTCAGCCCGAAATGTCAGCTTATCCCTTGCCATCCACCAGCTCTTTCAATTCCTTACCTGCCTTAAAGAAAGGCACTAACTTCGCAGGAACATTCACAGGCAACCCAGTCTTAGGGTTCCTGCCGTCGCGTCCTTTTCTGGAGCGCAAATTGAAAACTACCGAATCCGCGCACTTCAACTTTATCCTTGGAAGCAAGCGCGTCTTTAATGCTGTCAAAAAAGGCATTGACGATGATCTCAGCCTCTTTCTTGGTAATTCCAGCTACTTTATCAGCCAGTTTATCTACGAGTTCTGCCTTTGTCATATGCCTCCTGACGCAAATTCAAAGTATAGTCCAGTCTGACAGTTAGTTTGCCCCTGCTACGCCAGCTTGACGATTATGACTGCTAGGGCGAACGGAACCATCATCATCATTCCTATGGTTATAAGACATCCGCCCCCCGTGACTATTCTGCCGATCTTTCTCTGTCGTCCACTCTTGGTCAGCGGGATACCAATAGATCTGGATATTTTTGACTTGGCTGCGGAGATCCCAGTAAATCTTTTCCACGAAAAGCCGCCGAGGTTCATTTTGAACTTCCTTCGTGTTTGAGAACTTGCCCTGTCTATCTTTGCTGAGACACCGCGAGAAAGGTCTTTAGTCCACCGGATGAATCCCCAGATAGAAAATGCCGTATACGCCCCGAACATTGCAACTTGGCCATAATGTCCGAAGTGTAGACCGAAAACGATCCATCCGATATTGGAGACTATCCAAACTACGTAGCCCTTCCGGTCTTTCTTTACCACCCAATAGTTCCCTAAAAGGCTCAGGGCGACCAGTGCCCATTCAGAAAAGTCATCCTAACCTCGGCTTTAACGTCTCCCGCCTAACTATGTTACTGTTCCTGCTATCTATTTGAAGGCCGTCAGGAGTTGTCTTTATTATGAGGTGCATATCAAAGCTATCGTGGGTGGAATGTAATCAGAGGCTTTCATCAGGTATTGCTGTCTTACAGTCTTTATAATTGTTGCAGACCCAAAACGCCCTTCCGGCTCTTTCACCCGCGCTTGCCTTCCGGAGAGTCATTGGTCCTGAGCATTTAGGACAATATGTTCGTTTTCTTTTGGTGGTGGAGTCGCCTCCGCTGACGCGATCGGCTCCTCTGGTTTTAAAACTCCGAGCTCCCGTAGGATTTGATTTCTTATTTTCTCGACATCGTATCCCGCTTTGGCTTTAAACCGAATAAGAGGCAATGAGATGGCCTCAAAGGCCTTGTTAACGAACACATCGCGCTTTGCCCTATTTCCTTGATCATGAGACTTGTCATCAAGTTCAATGCCGCAGACAAAGGAAGAGTCTGTAGCATCACATAGTAGAAAATCTATGTGTTTACTGCTAATGCGGTTCCAAGCGATTTGAGAATCCTTTCCCGCGAGATTCTTTTTAACATCCATGATGTCGGCCATTCGGACCTTACCAAATATTTCATATTGATTGCCGATAGCTTTTTCCAGAGCAGTGAGAAACAGTTTTTCAGCAGGAGAAAAAAGTGCATCCCTCTTTTCGTATGGGAGGCGCGATGTGGACAGTAGTATTTCGGGAAAATTTTTTAAATAGATAAATAAGGCCGGCAATAATTCCAAAAAAGACTAAGAGCCCGGACATATGAACCTCATTATTAGACGCCTCGACCCATTTCATAACACGAATGCACGTAAGTGCGGAACATATTTGCTATTATTATCAGGATTTGAAGGGGAATGCAAATTTTTAAGGCTTCTAGGTTGCGGCTCTTGCGGATTGACCTCAGATACATAGAGATCAACCGTGCAATGCGCGAATATCACAAAGATCAGTGTTCCCGAATTATGGAGGAGTTGAGGAACCAAGGTGCCGAACTTTGCGAGGGGAAGAATGGTCTGGTAGAGGTTAATCAAGAATTCACGGCTTCTGTCGTGATCTCCCGCTGCCGCGAAACCTTAACCGGGAGGCATCGCTGGCTCATTAGGCTTGAAAACACTCTCGATCCCGACATCACGATTGCTGCCCGCCTCGCGCCAACGAACGAGACCATTCTTGACTACTACATTTTCCCGAAGATCGAGACGTTGACCGCCCAGCTCAGACTCGCTGGAGAAAACGGCATCAGGTTGGATTCCTATCGCTTTGACAATCTGGATTTCTTTTTGAGCATGGCACGCCGCACCTCAATTGAGGAGATACCATGAACAAGACTGACATTGAAAACATTCCTATTTCTGAAATTCGAGTAACGAACCCACGCACTCGGAGCAAAGGAAGGTTTCAAGAGATCGTCGCGAGCATCGCTGCGGTCGGCCTCAAGCGGCCGATCACAGTATCTCGGCGCGAGCTTGAGCCTGATGGCACGAGATACGATCTGGTCTGCGGGCGAGGGCGAATGGAGGCCTGCCATGCTCTGGGTGAGGCCACAATCCCGGCAGTCGTGACCGATGCTCCTCGGGAGGAACAGATGGTGATGAGCCTCGTCGAGAATTTTGCCAGGCGGGGACCATCAAATCGCGATCTACTTCGGGAAGTTCGGAGCCTCCGGGAGCGGAAGTATAAGGTCGAGGAAATTGCTCAAAAACTCGGCCTTGATCGTGCATACATTAACGGCATCATCCATCTGTTGGAAAAGGGGGAGGAAGGGCTGGCGCAAGCGGTTGAAGCTGGGCGTTTGCCAATCAGCGTCGCAGTCCAGATTGCGACCGGCAATGACCACGAAGTGCAACAGGCCTTGGCTGAGGCTTATGAGAAAGGTGACCTCAGAGGAGACAAGCTGAAGAGTGCCAGGCGCGTAATTTCTCAGCGAATTGCAAAGCTGCAAAGTGCGGGCAAGCTGGCCCAGACTCGTCGAAAACTCACAGGCGACGCGCTTGTTCGCGAAAACAAGGACCGCATGCGAGAACAGCGCCACCTTGTTCAGAAAGCAAATCTCACCAAGGAACGGCTGCTGCTACTCACAAGCGCTATACGTCGCCTTATGCAGGACGAACACTTTACTACGCTTTTGCGAGCCGAGAATCTGGTCGATATGCCTGAACAACTCGCGGCTCGCCTCACATAGAAAGGAGCTAACGCGTGGCAAACTCAAAGGTGAAACCTGCATTCAACCAGCAAGTTGTAGTCCTTCCAATTGAAACCATTGTTCCCCAGAAGGAGTTGTCTCTTGAATTTCGAAAGAGCACAACCTTCAAGCGAATCAGCGCTTCCTTGGAACATGTCGGTCTAATTGAACCTCTCGTTGTGTATCCGCGCGGGCCGAGAGATTACCTGTTGTCACTTCATCGATCACCACAACCAACACCCGAAAGGTTCAATGCTGAAGGTTTTCTGATTCTTAACCCCGTGTTATGGACGTGAAAGTGCCCCAGTTCTTGTTTCCACTGGCAGCGAGACAGATCCAAGCTCGTGCTGAATCCATTGCAGGTTCTTGCCGTCCTCGAAGGCGGCCTTGAATTCGTCCATATTCTTGTAAAGCATCACGCTTGAGCCAGCGGGCACCGCCGCACATAACTTTTCTTTGGCAGCTTTGGGTGTGTTGGTGTCGAAGAGTTCATCATCAAGCCGGAATTTCTTGGCTTGAATCTTGGGCAACCAATCGACAGGTTCGAGCGCGCCTATTTTCTTTAAGAAATCCGGCTTCACGCACTGTGGCCGCTCGTCCTCGGGCACGAAGGGAGAAGTCGCCATCCAGGCCGGCCAATCCCCCCAGGGATCGAGCGTTTCCAGGACTTTAAGGCGCGGATCGACCGCCGAAGCCAGGATGGCGATGCTTGCTCCCGAGCCTTGCGCGAACATGCCAACCCTATCCATGTCGAGATCGCCGCGCGTAGACAGATAATTGAGCACCATCTGCACATCGTGCGCCGAGGCCGCAAGGCATTCCTGCAGTTCGCTGAGGAACCACTGCTTCAACGGACGATCGTGGTAGCGTTGCCCTGTGAGCGCGGAAACAAAGCCTACGGCGGCGACGCCGTTCCTGGTCACCAGTGCCTGGTAATCCTCGCGCCTGAAAACTTCCGTGTCTGTGGGATAGCCATAGAGATACAAGATCACCGGCGGCTTCTTCACTCCCTTCGGCTTGATTACGTACAGATCGATGGGATCGCCCCGCCGCCACTGCACCCGCAGCAGGTCCATCGTGTAGTGAGGATAATCGTTGATGAATTCGAGGGGCCGGGCTGGCATTAAATGACTGCTCGTCAACGAGGGTGAGGTCCAGTCCTCGTGGACACCGTTAAAACGAGCGTCCGCGGGATTGGCGAGGGGCGCCGATGCCAACGGAATTTGACCCAGGCTGGACTGCACCAGAAATAAGATGGCACTGCCAAGTACGAGTACCCTTATGGATTTGAACGATAGAAAACTGGACATCATTCTTTCTTTCCCCAACCTCCAATGTTTTTGGTACGAAGAGATGGTGGAGGCAAATGACAAATACCGGGACAGCTGGTACCGTGACCGAGGGAGAGTTACTCGCAGTCCGCCGAGCGTAGCGCCGACACGGTGGCGGCTGTTCCGAGGCGCCCCGCCCCCGCGCTCGTAGAAACGATCATGCGGTCACGACACTCGCAAAACTATCCCGCGATCTTACGGGCCAAACTCGATAGTTGCAATGTTACAAAGAAGAGAAGGCGGGCCGAGACAAACGGCCCGCCATCCGTGTTTGGTGGAACCATCAGGCCGAACTACGGTCTGACTTGAAGGCCCTTATTACCCTGAACCTGCTGCACGGTTTTAGAGCAAAGCGCGACCGTAGTGCAGGGGAGAATTGCACCGCCCCCGTCGCCGCCCTCTTCTTTTACTCCGCCGGTGTTAACAGGAGCAGCACCAATCAAGGTGCCGGCCCCGTCGTACTCCTGGTAGTGCGAACGCACGATGACCAAACCAGGATCGGTCTGCGTCTTCCCGACCGTTTTCACGGCGGGCACAAAATCCGGGACGTCGTCAACGGCTGCTACTTGCGCGCCTTTCACGAGATTCGTAACCGCCGTCCTAGCCCCGGCGTAGCTGATCACGCGAATGATCGACCACCAGTTGTAGGCGCCGCTGCGAACGTTGGGATACGACAAGCCGCCGGCCCAGATCTCCTTTTCCGGGCAGGGGAATGCACCGCTGCAAGCAGCCGGCAGGTTCACCGCGCCCGGCAACGTGCCAGCGGTGGCAGGTTGACCGGGATCGTAGCCTTTTCCGGTGGAGAGTTGCGGTCCGTAGCTCGTCCAGATCGGATCGACATCGTTCAACGTGGCATACCCGTAGTTGGGGTTATTGGCAAATTTGCTGACGTTGCCGTAGCTGTAGAACGTGTAGCCGATTCCGTCGGTCCCCCGGATGCTCCCGGAGTTCAGAACCCAGGTCACGATTTCACCAGCACCCACTCCACGATAGCGCGCGCCCAAACCTGCCAGGCAAGTTCCGGCCTGCGCGTTGAGTGGATTATTGACTGGAGCATCCACGTTGGCCTCCTGGCTTGCGCCAAGTACACCGCCGCCGCCCGTACCCGTATACGCGGTGGGCTTGCGGAGCAAACTGAGTTCCGTGGCAGTCATTGTGCCTGACAGGGGTTCGCGCACAAAGATCCCAATGTTCCCAGCGGGAAGACCGAACGCGCTCGCGTCGCAATTGGCGCCGGAGAACACTGCTTGCATTTGTTCGACGCTGACGTTCTGCAGGTTCTTGAGCTGGCCTTTATCGCGTTCGAAGAACGCGACCAGCGGATCGATTCCCAAATTTATTGAAGTAAAGACAGGAATCTTCGTGCCGCTGATCGGGTCATTACCAGTGATGTTAAAGGCCAGAACGTTCGCTACGGACGTGCTCGAAGGATACGCGCTCTTGATGGGAGTTCCCACGTAGTGGCTCACCGAGAGGCCAGAGGCCGGGCAAACGCCGGGTTGGTTGTTGGGGTTGTATCCGAGGCCGTCAAGACCGTCGCTCGCCGCGCCCGCGTAGCTTCCGCCCCCGAGGGCAGAGTTGACGCGGCACGATTCAAAGGCTGCATCTTCGGCTCGGACGTCGGAGAGCACCGCATTGGTTGGAGTGCCGGCGGAGAAAATCGCGGAAACTGTCGATGGTAGAGCCGTGTCCGCACCCCAAATAGTGGACGAGATCTGCCCGGAACCGCTGCCCGCAAGATTGGCCGCGGTCGCGATCACTGTGCACTGGGGCTGAGCAAAGAAACAACGATCTCCCACGACGGTGTCGACCTTCGTGTCAGACCATACCTTGGTGACGGTGCCGGATGCAGATGCCCAAACGACCCAGGCCGTGCCCGGGTCAGAGTTCGTCGGCGACACGCGTGTGTCATTAAGGTTGACAACGTTGGAAGCGCTCGTCCAGTGAAAGCAGTTACCCGCGCCGTTTTGGGTTACACAATAGTTGTAAGCACCGACGCCCATCAATTGCCACGCGCCGGAGGACCCTACGAGCGTTGCTTGGACTACCGAAGCCTGTGCCACAGGCACAAGACCCATCATCGCAGTCAACAACAGTATTACGAAAATCAGTTTCAGACGCGACATAAGGTTAATATCCCTCTCTCGAATAGATTTTGAAAACGATTTACGTGACACATGCAGCGCAAAGCCACATGCAAGGAGAAAGCTCCCGACAAAACCTCGAAACTTTTGCGCCAGCAATTGACGGAATTGAGCGCGTGACGCGCAGAGCGGCACAGACCAATTCCCCATAGGAGTTTGCGTTTGCAGGCCGAAGTCTATCCCTCCAGGGGCGCTTAAACATTAAGGCTGTGTGACAAGTCGATGAAAGTTTGTTAACACGTGAAAAGGCGCGCCGACTAAGGATTGTCGCCGCTCGCGCAGTGGTGAGCGTGAAACACGTTTCGCCTTTAGCGGTTTTCTCCTGCCTCAGCTTTTGAAAAAAGAATCGCGACTTTGAGCTTGAAGTCACGGGTGCGAAGATGAGCGTCGCGGAAGCCCGCGCCGCTCACGTTCCCGCTAGATTTCACATTCCCTTAACCTTGGGGCGTCGCGGGGCCGTATAGAATGCGCGCTTACCTTTCAACAGCGTCTTGTCCGTGGAGTGAATAGTGTGCCTGTGTGTGCGGGTCATATGTTGTCTCGGGTCGTTAGTGTCTTGACGATTGTGTTTCTCGGCTTTTTGCTGGTGAATGCTCAGGAGCAGCCGGGGACCGAGATGGCCAGCACCACCCTTCGCGGCAAGATAGCGGACCAAGCAGGCGCCCCTCTGCCCAATGCAAAGGCGGTGCTGAGTACGATGGGCGCGAGGCTTGCAATTCCCATCGATGGCAAAGGCTTCTATTCCGTGTCGGACCTGTATCCAGGGACATACACCCTGACGATTTCGGCGCCCAACCTCGCCGATGCCGTCTTCGACAATATCACGTTGTCTCCCGGCCAAAAGTTGACGCTGGACGTCACCTTGGAGCCAGCGGGCGGTAAGGCTGCGGTCGAGTCCGGCGCAGGGCTCGCGGAACAAGCGGCCGCTCCTGCGCTTCGGAAAATTGCCGGGAGCAAGAGCGCGATCGCTGGAATGGTTAGCGATCAGACAGGGGCAGTCGTTACCGATGCGAAAGCGGTGATAACCAGTTCAACCGGAGCAAGATTTGAAACGACGGTCGATAGCAATGGAGCATACTCGTTTGATGATCTGGAGCCCGGTACTTACAACTTGCTGGTAACAGCTCCCAACTTCGGCAACCTGCCCTTCGATAACATCACGCTGACGCCGGGGGTCGAATTGACGCTCGACGTTTCGCTGGCGCCAGCTAAGGCCAAAACAGAAGAGGTCAATGTCGAGGCCGGCAATGTCGGGCAAGTGGAAACCGAGACTTCCACCGTCTCCGGGACAATTACGCAAAAGGAAGTGGTTTCGATCGGACTCAATGGACGTAATTTCACGCAGCTCATCGCCCTCGCGCCTGGCGTAAGTAATCAGACGGGACAGGACGAAGCCAAGGTGGGAGTGGTGGGCAGTGTGAAATACAGCGTGAATGGCGGCCGCGTCGAATACAACAGCTTCGAAGTCGACGGGAGCGACGTGCTGAATACCGGGCTAAACGGCGCCGCCAGCACGCTCATGGTCTACCCCAGCTTGGATGCCATTCAGGAAGTAAAGGTACTAACTTCCAATTACGGCGCCCAGTACGGGCGAACCGCGTCTGGTACGGTTCAGGTAACTACTAAGTCCGGAACTCCTAAGTGGCATGGCAACATCTACGACTTCGTTCGCAATGAGGTCTTTAACTCGCGCAACTACTTTGACGTCGTGTATACGAGTCCGCCCCCTCCGGGGCAGCTTTTCGGCGGCCAGACCTTCGGCGCCAAGGCTCCGTTGTATCGGCGGCAGGATTTCGGGGGTACGATCGGAGGCCCTCTCTACATTCCCGGCCTGTTCAATACGAAGAAGGACAAAACGTTTTTCTTTTTCTCCGAAGAAGTCCGTGTCGAGAAGGCGCCCATCGATTACAACCAGGCCGTTCCGGGGTTGAAAGAACGTGGCCTGATTTTGCAATCGGGAAAGATCCAGAAGAACCTGCAACCCGGCCCAAGTGGGGCCGTTTATCAGGCTTTCGATTTCACCGATGTCTGCCCGATCGGTGGCGGCACCGGCACGATTTCCCGTGCGCAGTACCCGGACTGCCCGGCCATCCTCCAGGGAAACGGACTCAACACGTTTCCCAATAACCAGTTGGAAGTCGTCGGGCAGGCCGGCCAGCAATCCACGTTCGGCGTGGACAAGAATGCAATCGCTATCCTCAATTCGAATCTTATACCCTTGCCTAACGCTCCGTTTGGCTGCAACTTCAGCTTGGTTAATTTCAACGCCGCCAGCCCCGACCCCAGCGACCCGAATCACTGTTATGTAACTGCCGTTTCACCATCTACCTACTGGCGCGAGGAACTATTTCGCATCGATCAAACTCTGAACAACAAAGGGGCGAAGCTGTCGTTTCGCTACATTCACGACGCTTGGGATACGAGCGTCCTGACGCCACAATGGGGAATCGTGCAGAATTCATTCCCAACCGTGGAGAACCGCTTCTTTGGACCGGGCACAAGCTTGGTGGCGACCTTGACCCAGCCAATTTCGAACACGCTGTTGAACGATCTAGTCCTCAGCTACGTGAACTCGAACATTACTCTGGCGGATCAGAATGGGCCTGGTGGCCCGCGATTCCAGCGTGACCCTACGCTCGATCAGCCCCTTGTTACCGACCCGTCGGCTCCCGGACAATGTAATCCTCTGCTCAGCGTTGATCCGGCTACTCTTCTTCCGCAGTGTGCCATTGGTCATATTTTTAACAACGGCTTTGGCGGCAAGATGCCGGGACTAAATTTTTTCGGCACCAATGCCGCTTATGGCGGGAGAGGTTTTGCCGTCGACCCTTCGTACATGCCATGGGGCCACTCCAATCCAACTTACTCGGTGCACGACGACGTGGATAAGGTGGTGGGCAAACACACTCTCCAGTTGGGCGTGCAATATGTGTACTCCGAGCGCAACCAGGACAACAATGCCATTGGCGCGGCGTCGGGCGACGAGCAGGGCTTGTTGACGTACAGCAATCTCGCGCACAGTACGGGAAACGCCTTCGCCGACTTTCTGGTTGAGTCAACGCAGAATCCGCCCCACAATCTCCAGGGATTCATCCAGAGCTTTACGCAGGATTCTTCCAAGCGCCGTTACTATCAGCGTTTTCAGATCGCCGAGCCCTATTTGCAGGACGATTACAAAGTAACTCGCAACCTGACACTGAATCTGGGATTGCGTATCAGTTTATTTGGCACTTACAGCGAGAAGAACCGCAACGCGTGGAATTGGATGCCATCACGATTCAATGCGGCGCGATTTGCTGTCGACCCCGTCTACGGGGAACTTCTGGATAAAACTGCTGGCTCGGTGCCGGTCTCCTTCGATCCCGTCACCTTCCAGTTGGATCCTGGCGTGGTGAGCGACATGGGTTTGGTTCGGTGCGGCTACAACGGCACCCCTGGAAGCTGTATGCAGGGCCATCTGTTCAATCCGGCGCCTCGGGTTGGTTTCGCCTGGGATCCGTGGGGCGATGGTAAAACTTCGATCCGGGGGGGGTACGGCATTTTCTTTGAGCACGGCACCGGAAACGAGGCGAACACGGGTTCCCTCGAGGCGAGCGCCCCGATCGTTCTCAGCATGACGCAGCAACTCCCAGTGAACTACTCTTGCATCGGGAATGTCGGCTACGGATCGGCCTTCGATCCTGCCAACGCCGCTTGCATCAGCCCCTCGGCCACCCGAGGTTCCGTGCAGCCTGTGGCTGGAAACGCCTTTCCTCTTGACGTCACTTCGATTCCGACCAAAGCGATTTGGCCCTACGCCCAGCAGTGGAGTTTTGGGGTTCAGCGGGAAGTCGCAAAGGGGTCGGTGATCAACCTCGCATATGTCGGCAGCAGAGGAACCCATTTAACCGTCGAGCGTCAACTGAACCAGCTAAGGCCATTACCGCTAAGCGAGAATCCTTTCGGCCCGAACGAACCACTCACCATCTCCGACTGCACAATCCCCTCCAATGGCACGCCGATGCCGGGAAATTACCCGGGCGATGGTACGACTCCTTTCCTTCTGATGAACGGAACACTGGTAACGCCACAAAACCCCGCCTATATGTATCTGCAAGCGGCCTGCACCAATCCGAATATCCCGAACGTTAACTCCCTTCCCGGACGGCCTTATTCGGGATTGGGGAGAATTCTCTCGTTAGAGAATGTAGCAAATTCGACATATCATGCCTTTCAGGGCACGCTGCGACATGACAGCGGACCGCTGACGGTCGGCGTCTCATATTCTTACAGCCACTCGATCGATGATGCTTCCGACCGAAGCGACCCAATCCTGGTCGACTCTTACGACCTGCGCGAGAACAAGGCGAGCTCAAGTTTTGACGAGCGTCATCTGCTCAATATCAGCTATGTGTACCGGCTTCCGCTCAAGGATTTTCCCCGCCGCTTCAGTGACTGGGCCAACGACCGGCCAGCGGATACAACCGTTCCCAAAGCAAATTGTTGTTCCGCGCTGTCGAATGCGTTGCTCGATGGATGGGAGCTCTCGGGAGTAACGCTGTATCAGTCGGGCACTCCCTTCACGGTGATCAACAGCGCCGGTAACACGGGTATTTCGCTGACCGACAACGCCGGGGTTTCCTCCGGTCTCGGCATCGCGGCCTCCTATCCCGATCTGGCGGCTGGTCTGCCGTCACCATTCGACAACTCTAAGAGCTTTGGCCCACTCATCGGCAATCCCTCGCAGTTTGTGGCTCCACGCGGACTGACCTTTGGGACTGCCGGACGGAATTTTCTGAATAATCCCAGCCGCCTGAACTTCGACGTGTCGCTGCTGAAACATTTCAAAATATGGGAGTCGGGGGACCTCGAGTTTCGGGCCGAGGCCTTTAATGTTTTTAATCACACTCAGTTTCGGGTCTACGATCCCGATAATCCGGGGATCACCGGGAACAACGTGATCAGTTGCTATGCCGGCCCCTTGTATTCCGCTGGATTTGCAGGTAACGGAGCCGATTGCGTCACCGGCGCTTCTTTTTTGCACCCCATCGATGCGCATCGGCCGCGGACCATACAGTTTGGTCTCAAGCTAGGCTTTTAGAAGATCGGTGATCATGGAAGCATTGATCAAAAGTAGGACGATTAAAAGTAGGACATTCGATGGTGCGAGCCGAGAATTGATTCCGCCACGATTGTGCGCGCCATACGCAAAAGGCCTTTGGCTGTTGCTGCTGGCGGGTATCTTGATCCTTTCCGCTTGCGGGGGGGGCGGCTCATCCGCCGTCCCACCCATTAACCTATCACTTTCCAACAACTGGCAGTTCGCGATGGCACCTCCAGCGGACGGTTCGTTCCTGGGTGGATTACAAGGTGGCTTTTTGTTGCAGAACAGCGGCTCGGTGAATGGAGGCGCGACTTATGCGGTATCGCTGCCGAACTTATTGGTCCCGTGTAACACCGGGTCCGCAACGGTTACCGGAAAGATTAGCGGCGAGACTGTTAATCTCACAGCCGTAGCGGGCACGCAGACTTTTACGCTTGCCGGAGTGCTGAATTTGAACGGCACGACGATGACCGGCACCTATTCGTCGACTGCCGGCACTGCGAGTGACGGTTCCCCTTGTGGAACCTCCCAAACGGGCCTCCAATGGAGTGCCTATGTCGTGCCGCCGCTCACCGGTTCGATTCAAGGCAGCTTTCATAGCGCCGGTGGTTTCGCCGCGCTGAGCGAGCAGGATTTTTTCGTATCGGGAGGAATTGTCCAAGCCCCAAACGGCGGGACTAGTAGTGCGGCCGTCACGGGGAATTTGAGCTTTTTTAACTCGCTGACGCAAGCGAGCGACTACCCTTGTTTTACCGTGGCGGACGTCTACGGAGAAATCAGCGGAAACTCCGTCGCAATCCAAATTGTCGGATCTGACGGGACAGAATTGGGTCTAATCGGGGAACCGGTCGGATCCTTGGGGAGCACGGGCGTCAATCCCGTTACCTTCGACTCCGTAAACGGCACATACCTTCTGCATGGCGCTGGACCGTCTTACTCGGTGGCCACGGCCGCTTGTGCGGGTAGCCTTGAAAACGTCGACGACGCCGGAGACTTCGGAAACATCTGCCTCGCATTGAACAGCACGAGTGCCTGCCAACAGCCGATTGCCCTCTCTCCGTCAGCTTTGATTTTTGACCCGCAAGCCGTGGGGTCGGCGCAGAGTATCCAGACAATCACTCTTACTAACCACTCGGGAACTACTTTAGGAAACGTCACGCTGAGTTTAGTGAACAACAGCGGCGCGAACAACTTTACGGAGACCGATATTTGCGGTCTCAGCGGACTCCCATCGCAAGGGCTGCCATTCAACCTCAATCCCGGACAATCCTGTGATGTTTCGATTATGTTTTCCCCGTTGGAAACTTGCGCGACCGGGACTCCGCCGGAGCAGTGTCCTTCTCCTCTTACCGCAACGCTGGTGGCTACCAGTCCTAGCGACGAGACGATCGTTACAGTGACGATCACAGGAAATGGATTCAGTCAGCAGGCACTCTCTACTTCCCACGTCGATTTCGGTGCGGAAGGCATACTTGATGCGCGCATTTCTCGGCTAAAGGCGTTCCCCGGCCATAATCGGCATTCGGTGCAGACTGTGGTCGCCGGGCCCATACGATCGCACTTTGGGCGCTGCGGAGGATCATGCTGAGATCGACGAATAATCGAGCGCTAGACCGCGCCCGCCGTGAGGGGCTCCGATCGCGGCGAGGGCATGGGAGTGCTTTCAGGGTCTCGGTGTTCGCCGCTGCGGTAATAGTCGGGGTAATAATAATGATGGCGCTTTCGGCCTGCGGTGGGGGCGGCGCGTCCGGCGACGCGCCACAGAGTGCAACGCTCTCCGGGAACTGGCAGTTCACGATGGCGAGTCCGAACGCTCCCACCGGTACAGTTTATGGCTTACAGGGTGGTTTTCTGCTGCAGGCGAACGGCTCAGTGACGGGACAGGCGGTGTATTCCATCTCCAATGTTCAAAATAATCAACCGGTTGTTTGCAATAGCGGAACGGCGACGGTCAGTGGGACGCTCTCCGGCCAGACAGTAACTCTTACGGTCGTGGCTGGGACCCCGTCGAACAATACAACGTTTGCTCTCGCAGGAACACTGGGTTCCACAGCCACCGGCTCTACTTTGACCGGCGATCCCACTAAGTCTTCATCCACTGTCGTTACTCCCAGCGGTACCGCCGCCTGTGACAGTGCTCAACCTAACTTGTCCTGGAGTGCATTCCATGTGCCGCCGCTGACCGGATCAATCACCGGAAGCCTTCACAGCGCCGGCCCTCCGCAGAACAATTCAGCCGTTGGTAATCAAGATTTTCCGGTGACCGGAACGCTCACGCAGGGAGCGAACAGTGGCGCCAGTAATGCGACTGTAACTGGGACCTTGACTTTTATGGACCCAATCACAGGTCTGAGCGACTACCCTTGTATCCCCGCTGGCTCCGTTTCAGTGAATGGCCAAATCAGCGGCAATACTGTCATTTTGCAGCTCATTGACCTCAATGGATCAAATGATGGCCAGATCGGCATCGCAGCCAGCCAAGCCGGTTTAAATGGTGCCAACCTTCAACCCGTAATCTTAACGCCCACGACGAACGGCAACGTTCTGCACTCTATGCTTGGACTCGCCTACCAAGTAACCACGAAGACGTGTCCCTTGGTAGGCACCGCGCCTGGAGATTTGGGCTACATCTGCCTGGCGCTAAACAGTACTACCGCCTGCCAGGAGCCGATCACGCTAAGCCCGGCGATTCTAACCTTCCCTGGTCAGATTTTGGGTACGCTCGCCACGCCCCAGAGCATTACGCTGGCCAACAATTCTGCCTCGACGGTGAGCAACCTGACGCTGAACTTTATTCTCAACACTGACAGCCCCCTATTTGGCAGCGGCGTCACCGATTTTAACGGATTGCCTAGTTTCGCCGAGACCGACACTTGCGGTGCTGGAGGAGTCGCTTCGCAAGGGCAGCCTTTCAATCTCAGTGCCGGGCAATCTTGCATCGCGAAAGTGACCTTTATGCCGCAAGAGGCTTGTCCGTGGCTGCCGTACCCGAGTCCACCGACGATTTCCGGTGCTCCACCGGAGTGGTGCCCTTTGCCTCAGACCGCAACCCTAACGGTTACGGGTGTCGATGGACCGGAGGATGCCGATCGATCCTTTGCCGTGCCCATCTCAGGCCTCGGTGTCAGTGCCATTCAGCCGTCGGTGGCCGAACTTGATTTCGGTGCGGAGGAGCAGTTCAGTCCACCGGAAGCAAGCCTTCCTCAAACGCTGTCATTTACCAACATTGGCGGAAATCCCGTGCAGATACTCGGTGGACCGCCTTGCGTGGACCGGTGGACACGGCTGGCGAACGGGCTATGGTCCCAAGCGGAACTCGCCCTACCACGTCCTTTGACAACGTCCAGCCAAATTCCCGGACTGCAGGTGGCGAACACTGTAGCTGCGAACGGTGGTTCAGAACCGCAATATACATGCGACGTCGATTTGGGTGCTTCGCAGCCGAACTTCCAAATCTCCACGGACACCTGCACGAACGCTTTGCTCTACCCCCAGGAAAGCTGCAGCGTCCAGATAACCTATGTGCCTCAGTCGAACACGCCGGCGAACTCAAGCGGCATTTCAAGCGGCGGTCTGGATTATTTTCTGGAACTGAATACCGTTCAGTGTACGAGCGGCATTACGACCGGCTGCGAAATCGATAGCGGACGCTTTCCGGTGGAGCTGAAATCGAATGGACCAAGCCCACTGCGGATGTTGCCCAGCGCAGGCCTGGATTTTGGAAATCAGGCTGTAGGCAAGAAGAGCGCCCCAATGACAGTTACGCTTCTCAACGACCCGAACCTGGCCAATCCGCAGACGGTGACTTTCATCGGCAAAATTTTGGTGAGCGGCAACTATTCGGAGTCGGATGACTGCCCGATCACGCTGGCTCCCGGCAGCAGTTGTACTTTGACGGTAACTTTCAAGCCTGGCAGCGTGGGATTCCTGCCGGGAAAACTCACTATCAATTACACGCCCGAACCAATCCCGGGGACGGGACAGACTGTGTATCTGCGGGGCATCGGGCAGACGGGCGCTGTAGGGACCGCGACGACGACGACTCTCTCATCTTCCCCGGATCCGTCGCAATCCGGACAGACAGTGACTTTTACCGCAATCGTGAGTTCATCGAATGGAGCACCGCCGGACGGTGAACCTGTGACGTTTGAGGACGGCGGCACAAAACTAGGAACTGGGAATCTGATTGGGGGCATAGCAGCATTCACAACTTCGAGCTTGACGGCAGGTACCCACACCATCACCGCAACCTATGGCGGCGACCAAAACTTTGGCAGCAGCTCGGCTTTGCTGACACAGACGGTGAACTAGCGTTGCGATAGGAAATCGGAAGTTGAATTTAGGACTTAATCGGTCGGCAAGACAAAAATTGCAAACGAAAAATAAAGGAGATCGGCAGTGGCCACTAATCGATGGATTTTCCTTCTTCTCCCGGTGGTCATGATCGCAATCCTTACCGGATGCGGAGGAGGAAGCACTGCGAATGTGCAGAATCCTCCACCGCCCCCGCCAGCGTCTAAGGTCGCCATCACTTTTATGCCCCAGCCGGGAGGATCGATTGCCGTCAACTTCTCAGAGAATCTCACGGCGGTGGTTACGAACGACCCGAACAATCCGCCGGAAGGAGTGGATTGGAATCTGATCTGCCAGAACTCTGGCAATTGCGGCACGCTCACCGTGAACGGGAGTACTGCTTCTCACACGGATAGCGGTGCGCCGATCACGTATACTGCACCCGCAACCATCCCGAGCAACAGCACGGTTGCCGAGGTTGTGGCCTATGCAACCGCGGATCACACCAAGAATGTTGTTGCTCCAGTCACAATCTCGACCTTCGACAGCGGCCTTGCTCCGGGTAACTATGTTCTTCAGGCGCAGGGGGTCGCAAGTTCCCTCCCTTATCAGTTTGCCGGCGTTATCGCGGTCGACGGGCAAGGAAACGTCACGGGCGGCGAACAGATAGTCAATTCCAGTGGGATATCCGTGACCGACAGCATCGTTGCTGGAGGCAGCAGTTATTTCCTGGGTAGCGACGGACGCGGAACGGTCACGCTGAACACGGGAGACACTAACATTGGCGGGAACGGCATTGAGACGTTTACGTTTGTGTTCCTGAATAATTCGCCGTACCCGCATGTGCAGAATCCGCACGCAGTGATTACCCAAATGGATTTGGGATCCGCGGCGACCGGCGCCTCCGCGACCGGAACGATGGAACTGCAAGACCCCGCCGCTATCGCAGCATCGCCCACTGGCAGCTTCGCGTTCGCGGTGAGCGGCATCGATGTGCTTGACTTCGATGTCTCCAACAACAATCCGCCCTTGGCCCTCGGCGGCGTCTTTGAGGTCGCGTCCGGCCCGACCATTACGGGCGTGACCGACGAGATCATCAAGGGAACCCAGAAGTTAAGCGATGCGCCCTTCGCGGCGGGGTCGAAAGTCTCATCTCCCGATATGTTTGGTCAGGTCGCGTTTACGCTGCTTGGCTTGGCGAGCGCCAGCCATCCCAAGCCGATCACAATCATCTTGACCGGCTTCATCGTGGACGCCACTCACATAAAACTCATCGAGACCGACACCAATTCGGAGAGCGGCGTTCCGGGCTTTGGCCTTACCAGCGGACTCGCCATCGGCCAAGCCCCGGGGGCCTATGGCAACTTTACCAATGCATCTTTGCCCGCCGGGACGACTTACATCTTCGGAGTGACTGGGGTGGATACCTCCACTAACTCCGCCAGCAATTCCTACCCTCCATTGACCTTGACTTCGGCGGGCCTCTTCCAGTCCGATGGCAACGGTGATATTGTCACTAACAGCGGTTACACCGACACTTTTCTACTCTACAACATCGCTCAAAATAATCTGCAGACAGGCGCTCAGATCGGCTCGTCATTCAGCGGAACATACGCTGTCGATTCTAGCGGAACCGGTCGCACCACCATTGGTTGCACCACTTGTACGCCTTCGACCTCAATCACCTTCAACGCCCCCCTGAATCCCACCTATAGGCCTGAGTTCTTTCTCTATCTCACTGGGCTGACTGGAGCGGACCCCGCGGCTCTAATTCTCGCAGTCGGGGATCCCGGCCCCCAACCCGATTTGCACTATCCTTCTCTTGGAACCGGCGTGGCTTACGTGCAGTCGACAGCGACCGCAGCTTTCACGGGGCCCTACGCGTTCAGCTTCACGCAGGAAAATGGCAGCGAGAACGACGGCACGGCCCAGTTGAATGTCAACCCGTCGGGCACGCCCCCGGTATCTGGCGTTGCGGACGCCAATCTTGCCGGCGGCGCTTCCCAGGACAACGGCTTTCTCGGTACCTTTAGTAGCCCAGCATCGAACGCTCCTTTTCCGGGAACCCTCTATGCCGACCCCAGCGCGCCATTAAGCTCGGTCTTTCCGTTGTCGCCGTCGCCACCGATGACGGTGGACTACTACTACATCGACCCAGGGCACGGCCTCTGGATCGAAACAGACTTAATAAACGGGAATCCACCATCGGCGCAGGTGTCGCTGGGCTACTACGTGGCGCGAACCCCGGTGTGTGAGGGCTGCCCGTAAGTAACACGGGATGACCCTACTTCTTATTGATTCGAATCACGGCTCTATCATCAAGACGGACTTGGTGATCAACAATACTATTGGGGCTGCGTCTGCTCCAGACTTTGCTGAGATTGCGGGGCTTGAGTCAGGCCTGCGTTCGGTATTGGCGCTTGACCCGGCAAACTGCCTCCCGATTGTCCTGGGGTTTGACCGTTCAAGTCGGGGAGACCAGGATTCACCGGCCCTACCAACAGGCCTTGGCTGCGCTGAGTCTGCATTATGTAAAAGAAGAGCCAGTCGTTGTAATGGTCCTTATCGAAGAACACACGAATCGACCTCGCCTTGCTCGTGCTGACAACGCCCAGAATCGGCCCCCCGCCCACCGTCGGGAAGCCCAGGCCAGAGTTTGACCCTGAATGGGAATTCAAAGACGACAATCCGGCCGACTTCGAATCGTCCGATGCATCCAGCTTGCCGGAAGAAGAGCCACTGGAGTCGCCATCCTTGGCGTTCTGGCCAACCACATCGCCCGCCGGAACCTCACTCCCGCCTGCCTCTTCCGATCCGCCTTGAGCCAGCAATCCACCCTGCCCAGGGAGTGCATTCTGCCAGATATCGGCCTGGCGGAGGAGCTTAAAGTCCTTCTCCTCGCCAGTTTTCGGATCCCGGCTCATAGGATCCTTGTAGCGCTTGCGGAGAAAGCGCACATTATTGGTATTCTCCAGATCTTCGATGCGCGACGGATATCGTCCGAGCCTTCGGTAGAAGCGTTCAATGGCCCGCATGTAAGCGGTGCCGCGGTGTTGCAACTCTTCTTCGCGGTCGCGCTGGATCTGCCGGCAAATGTTTGGAAGCGCAGCGAGCATCCCGATCGTGAGCATGGCCATAGCCAGCATCAGCGTCATCAGCATATAGCCACGATCCTTCCGGCGATGGCGCAATTTTGCAATAGAAATCTTTTGTAATGCGAAGGGGTGCGGCATGACTACTCACAGAACCCGAACCACTGAGTCACAACGGCTCTCAATCCCGAAGAGCATTACCCAAAAAAAATTTGAGTAAATAAAACAACCCGCGAAGAAAACCTTTCCCAGTCGGCTCCATGTTGACGAAAGAGCACAAAAACCTTCTTGCCTTGGGACAAGGACGTGCTCTGGTCTCGGTCCCGCCAGGTCAATGAACTCCACTCGCGAAGGGTAAAATGGTCCACAAGTTTATTGCGTTAGTAATTCTAAGGCCGCACACTTCATCGCAAGATTAAACCCTCATGAATAATTGAGCCGCTCAGGGAACCGCTGGCAACAGAGGCCGCGACCGGAAGAAGTTCGTGAACTCGGGAGTCCAAAGGAGTTTTCTGCGCGAGAAATTCCGAACCCCAGGGTGTTGGAGCGCTGAACAAAAGAACTGTTGAGTTTGCAGGATCAACCCTAGCGACGATGCACTTAGGCGTGACATTCGGTGCATAGCGTGATCACGTTTTCCTCGGAATCAGCTCCAGAGTGGCTACGCCAGCTGTGCTCTGTAAGCTCTTGCGTTTGCGTTTCGCGGCGGGTTCGAATCCCTCCCTCTCCGCCAGACCGTTGTTATCTTGTCCTTGCGCGTTGGTGGTACCTAAACTGATACCACAATCAAGTAAGCATCAACGGGAAGCCGG
>CAVOSJ010000005.1:0-47626 GCA_963698885.1 Nitrospirota bacterium
CTGCGCACCTTCCTGCGAACCCTGCTGTTCTTCGGCGGCTGGCTATACTCCGCCGATTTAAATTTAAGTGAAGTCGTCTGGCTCAGGACCATGTTCATTTGAACCGGGTTATCCTTGGAATTAAATTCCGTATTCATGTTCATGGTCCCGGTGCCCTCGACCGAAATAAAAAGTCCGTGCTCGATGGCGAAGAGGCAGTCGTATTCACCGGTCAGGGAAGCCTCGGTGTCGATGGTTTTTGCCTTTGTCTTGTCCGGAGCGTTTTTTAATTTACAGGATACGTGATAGTCCGCGCAGGATATTCCACCAACGTACCTTACGCCCTTTAAGGTATAAACGGCCTCGCCGTTAAGGTTAGATATCCCGCCCGACGAAAAATTTACCAACTCCTGGCTTACCGGCTCCATCATGTTCAGACCCTTGGGCGGCAGGGGGAAAATGAGGTCGAAAAGTAGCTGTATATTATTGCCTGCGGAATACTTGTCCTGTATTATCCTGCCGCCGGAGTCCATCGGCCCTTCGTAAGATTGACTCAGCATTTCCTTCTGTTCTTGGGTCGCTTCGTGCCCGGCTATCTCTGCCTGGGTAGGGGAAAGGTTAAATTTCAGGGTAGCGCCATCGCCGGTGCATGTAATGACCATCGACCCCGCTGCGCTCATTTTTTCATTTCCGTCAGCTTTGGCGTCTGTTTTCGCGTCCGTCGCCCACGTCGTGGACTGGCTGTAATCATAAGTGTATTTTGTGCCGGAAGGAAATTTCCATTTAAGCTCCACCAGCTCGTATGCAAAACAGTTCAGGGACAGGCAAAATAATATTGCCGCCGCGACAAAGGCGCCGCCGATAAATTTTTTCATCATCGTGCTCCTCCCTGTGAGCATTAGCTTTCCCCCGCTTCCTTCTGCTTCAGCTCTACTCCACGACGCCTCGTCCCGATAATCCCCTGCGGGCGGAACACCATCAGGGCGACGAGCGCGCCTCCGAATATCAGCATGCGGAACTGCTGGAACTCACGCAAAGCCTCCGGCAGGACATACAGCACCACCGCCCCGAGAATGACCCCCGGGATGCTCCCCATCCCGCCAAGCACCACCATGCAAAGAATTATAACCGATTCCAGAAAATTAAAACTCTCGGGACTTACAAACCCCATCTTGGCCGCGTAAAAAACTCCGGCAAGCCCGGCAAGAGTCGCCCCCAGCGCGAAGGAAAGGAGCTTCAGCCACGTCGTGTTCACACCCATCGCCTCCGCCGCCGTCTCGTCCTCGCGTATGGCGATCCAGGCGCGGCCGATGCGGGAGTCGTTCAGCCTGCTCACGAAGAATATGGTCAGCGCGGCGAACGCCAGGACGAGGTAATAGTAGGGTGTCAGACTGCTGAATTCGAAAGAGCCGATCTTCGGCCTGGGGATGTCCGTGATGCCGTTCGGACCGCCGGTAAGCTTGTCCCAGTTGTTCAGCACTATCCGGATAATCTCGCCGAACCCGAGCGTAACGATGGCAAGGTAATCGCCCCGGAGCCTTAAAGTTGGCGCGCCGAGGACAAAGCCGAATATTCCCGCCATGAACGCGGCTATGGGAAGCGCGGCCCAGAAGTTTATCCAGTGCCCCGTTGCGAGGATGGCGTATGTGTACGCCCCGACGGCGTAGAACGCCACGTATCCAAGCACTAAAAGCCCGGTCTGCCCGACGACGACGTTCAGCCCGAGCGCAAGGACGATATATATACCGGTCTGCGTGGCGAGGTCGAGCGCGTAGCGGTCAGCTACGAGAGGAAATGCGACAAGGGCGGAGGCCAGGATTGCTATCGCGATTATTCTCTTCGGCCCTCTATAGAATTTTCCCACTCTCTCAATCAGCGCGCCCTGCGCAGGGAGTTTAATGACCCCCGCACGTCTCAGCTTGATAACGAAACTCGCCACAGCAGACCCGGCGGCCACAGCAAGGGCGATATACGCGGCGGTGACAATCCCGGCGAATGGAAGGGCCAGAAGGCCGATCCATATTCCGGCGAGCAGGCATTTTACATATTTATTCATTTTAACCGTTTTTGGCTCCACCTTTTTCCGTAAAAAGGTGGAAAAGGTTTTAGACTTTATCCGGCACCCTCTCGCCCAGTAGCCCCTGCGGACGGATGATAAGTATCAGCACCAGCACGAGGAACGCGAACGCGTCTTTATATTCCGGCCACAGATACCCGGCCCCGAGGCTCTCCAGAATCCCCAGGAGGAAGCCGCCGAGCATCGCGCCGGGTACGTTCCCGATTCCGCCCAGCACCGCCGCCGTGAAGGCCTTCATGCCCGCCAGGTAGCCGATGTAGAAGTTCACCGTGCCATAATATATCCCCACCATGACCCCGGCGACCGCCGCGAGGAACGAGCCCAGGATAAACGTTACGGAGATGACGGAGTCTATGTTTATCCCCATCAGCCCGGCCGCCTTCTTGTCCAGCGCCGTCGCGCGCATGGCCTTCCCCATCTTCGTCTTCATGATGAAGAAGTGCAGCGCCGCCATCATCACGAGCGACGCAAGCATTATAAATAACTGTATATACGTTACGTCCACGCCCATGAACTTGAACTTGGTCATCGGTATCACGTGCGGGAATACCTTGTCGTTCGGGCCCTGTGTCAGCATCACGTAGTTCTGGAGGAATATGGACATGCCCATCGCGGAGATCAAGGGGGCAAGGCGCGGGGCCTCCCGGAGCGGCCGGTACGCGATTTTTTCCATCGTCGCGCCGTACGCCGCGCAGATTACGCCCGCCGCGATTATCGTGATTAATATCGAGAGCGGAAGGGATAGCGCGGTTACGCCGGTCGCGGTGAGGAAGCCCAGCAGGATGATGCCCAGGTACGCCCCCAGCATGTATATCTCGCCGTGCGCGAAGTTGATAAGCTCCAGTATGCCGTACACCATCGTGTACCCGAGCGCGATAAGGGCATATACCGCGCCCACCGTCAGGCCGTTAATAATCTGTTGCAGCAGTAGTTCCATATCCGGGATTTATAGCTTTTTTGAGGGGATAAGTCAATGAATTAGAGCGGAAGCCCATTATGAATATCATTGACAAAGAAATAAAAAGCTTATACTGTGTGGCCAATGAAAAACAAGAAATTCATTTTTATTTCTTCGACAATTGCTCTATTGGTCGCCATTTTTTTCTGTCTTCCATATATTGTCCCAAAGGTATTGTTGTATTCATTGCAGAAGGATTCAATTAAATTATCGAACATAGAAATTGACACAAAGGGGTGGATATTTCTTTCAAAAAAACAACCTATTGTTATGACAAGAAATGGAATAGCTATAATGCTTTCCGAACACAAAAAAATAAGCTTAGATAAATTTATTCATTTTGTTAATGCGAAAAATATTCCTTTCCAGCTAGAGCAATTCAGTATAGACGGGAGGAAAGTTGATTGCCTTGGAAAAATTTGAAAGCTATTCGACGGCCAAAGGTAAATTTAAATATCAAACTTATAAAATTGTTATCCCGCCAGATATCTTTCTAGACGCAGACATAAATGATGATAATCAGTTGAAAGAAAAGGAAGCTTATTTGAGGAATTTTTTGGCAACAAATGTTAAAATGAAAAATAAAAATTAGGGACTCATACTATTTTTTGTGCTCTTAATGCCTTCTCTCGATTTCTGCGCCAACACATCACCGCTTAACGCTTAATCATATATAAATATATAAATGGATTTATTGACGAATTTTATCGGGTATCAAATTTGGGAGGGGGTGCTGAAAAATTCGGGACACATCCCAGCCTTAGAGTAATTTCAGGAAATCTTCGACAGTGAAGTTGGAATTTCTTAGAATGGCTCGAAGCGTACCGGGAGCTAATTCTTTGTGCTGGGGTATTGACAGGCTGGCGATGTTGCCAGCTTTCAACATTATTACGTGGCTTCCACGCTGGCGGGCGATTACCCATCCGGCTTTTTCAAAGGCCCTGACCGCCTCGGCGCCCGAAATAACCGGAAGTTCAGGCACTAAACAGCAACCTCTATTTCTCTCGTCTCCACTGTCAAAGGCATCCCTTGTTCGGCCCTGACTTCAAGGCAGTCGCGTATGGCTTCCTTTATATTGGAGAGTGCCTCTTCCTCGGTATGGCCTTGAGAAACGCAACCGGGAATGGAGGGACATTCCACCACGATCATGCCGGTCTCGTCCCGTTCCATGGTTATAATAAACCGCATACGCACCTCCGGAAAATAAAGACTTCTTTATTATAAATATCATATCGTCACGAAAATTACCAGCTACTAAACACATCCCGCCCCGTTCTTAATAGCTTCTCTCATTTTCCGCGCCAAGACATCTCCGCTTAACGCTTAATCATATATAAATGGATTTATGGGCGATTTTTATCGCGTATCAAAAATGGGGGGTTTTACGCCATTACAGGGGTATTTTGGAGCGTCTGTGAGGGGTTTTGAGGCATCGTTTTTAAAGTGGCATTGCCACTTTTTTACTCTTATTTTACATTATGTTACGCCTGATAATTTACCTATTTCAAAACTGCGAAAAATGCACGACTTGGCCCTTGCAAGTAATTGAAAAATAAAGGTTCCTCTACCGCGTATTTTACGGATTTCCATATCCCGACGGCCTTAAATAAGAAGTTATTTATTTGAACAGGAAAAAGGCTACTTTTTGACGTAGCGGATTATCGGCCTTCTGGCCGCCTCCGCTTCGTCCAGGCGGGAGAGTTATGTCGTGTGCGGGGCGTCCTTAAAATGTTCCGGGTCGGTCGTCGCCTCGTCGTCTATCTTTATCATCGCGTCTATGAAAGCGTCCAGCGTCTCTCTCGATTCCGTCTCCGTCGGCTCTATCATTATCGCCTCGTCCACGACCAGCGGGAAATAGACCGTCGGCGCGTGAAAGCCGAAATCGAGCAGCCTTTTAGCCACGTCCATCGCCCGCACTCCCCGCTCCTTCTGACGCTTCGCGGAGAACACGCACTCATGCATGCAGTACCTGTCGTGGGCGGGCTGATATCTCTCTTTAAGCCGCGCCAGCAGGTAGTTTGCGTTGATTATCGCGTTCTCGGAAACCTCTCTCAGTCCCTCCGCGCCCATCGTCCTGATATACGCCCACGCGCGCACAAGGACGCCGAAGTTTCCGTTGAACGCCTGCAAACGCCCGATGGACAAGGGTCTGTCGTAATCGAGGAAATATTTTTCGCCCTCTTTTTCTACGGTAGGCGTAGGAAGATAAGGCGCTAATAGCGCCTTCACACCTACCGGGCCCGCGCCCGGCCCGCCGCCGCCGTGCGGAGTGGAGAACGTCTTATGCAGGTTGAAATGCACCACGTCGAACCCCATGTCGCCAGGTTTTACAAGCCCCACCAGGGCGTTCAAGTTCGCGCCGTCCATGTACATCAGGCCCCCGCTATCATGGACTATCTGCGATATCTCCATGATATCCTTCTCGAAAAGCCCCAGGGTGTTCGGCACGGTCAGCATGAATCCAGCCGTGTCCGGCCCGACAACTTCCCGGAGGCGAGCCGGGTCCACGAGCCCTTCCGCCGTGGACTTCACCTCCACCACATGGAAGCCCGCAAGGTGCGCCGAAGCCGGGTTCGTGCCATGCGCGGAGTCCGGGATTATCACCTTGTCGCGCTTCTGCACCTCGCCATTTGCCTCGTGATACGCGCGCACCATCAGCATCCCGGCCAGTTCGCCCTGCGCGCCCGCCGCCGGCTGAAGCGATACCCGGTCCACCCCCCCTATCTCGCAAAGGAAACCCTCCAGCTCGTGCATCAACCGGAGAGCGCCCTGGGACATCTCACCTGGCTGGAGCGGGTGCGCGAGGTCGAAGCCGGAAAGCCCCGCCGCATCGTCGTTCACCTTCGGGTTGTATTTCATGGTGCAGGAGCCTAAAGGGTAGAAGTTGCCGTCAATACTGAAGTTTTTCAGGGAGAGGTTCGTATAGTGGCGCACGACTCCCGGCTCGGACAGCTCCGGGAGCCTGGGAGGGATATCCCGGATAAGCTCCGGCGGGATAAGCTCGTCAAGCGGGCGGATAGGCACGTCCGGCTCCGGCAGAGAATATCCAGCCCTGCCGGGAGAGCTTTTTTCGAATATCAGCAGATTATCCAATAATGCTCCTATTTCTTTATACTTTACCACCGCGTCTTTTCCCGAGTCAAATGTTTCATTTGATTTTCCTTGAAAATTTCGAAACCGTCTGTTATGCTCTTTTCTGATTTGGCTATAAAGTTCTATTAACGGGGGGCGGGTAAAAAATTTAAGGGAGGGTAGAGACATGAAGAAAGTTTTATTTTCCTTGATGGCGGCATTATTCGTTTGCAGCATTGTCGTCTCCGGCGCGTTTGCGGCCGAGACCAAATCTCAGGGTACGCTCAAGGCGATTGATTCGGCCAAGGGCACGGTCGTCTTCTGCCCGAAGGGCACCACGAAAGACATCAACTTAAAGGCCAGCAGCGACGTGATGAAGGGCTACAAGGCCGGCGAAAAAGTCATAGTTACCTATGACAACGGCCAGGTCAAAGCAGGTCCGCAAGATGATCACCAAGGTACCGGTCGGCTGCTAAAAATCTCTTCCGGTTAAAATGAATAAAGGCCGGCAGGCCTGTCTCCCCCCGACAGACCGCCGGCCTTTTTCATGTCTTTTCCGCCCTTCCGCTCGACTTGCCAAGCGGTACTCCCCCTGTTATATTTCTTGTAATCTTGCTCTAAATTCAGGTATGGGGGGAATTTTCTTAATCCGTGAGGGAGGTAAAGATGAAGAAGGTCTTGATGATACTGATGTCCCTGGTGTTCGCGTTCACGCTGGCGGGAGGCATTTCATTTGCCCAAGATACCGAAGGGACGACGCCGGATACCACCACCACACAACAACCACAACCAAAACCGTGAAACACAAGAAGCACAAGAAACACAAAAAGCACAAAAAACACATGAAATCAAGAAGATGGAGGAAGGGACGACCAGCGAACCCCGCAGCTCCAAGCGAAACACCCGCAGCCCCCAGCGGCGGTCAATAGGTTCTAACCGAAAACAACTAAAGCCGCATCGGGTTTCTATTCAAGCCGGCCCGGGTATCACCCCCCGATATCCGCCGGCTTTTATTTTGTCACATGAAACCGTGCCGGCCGAGGAAGTCCTTGTCGATGCCCTCTTTCCCGGCCCTGCCCGCCAAAAGCCTCTCCACGAATTTCGCCAGCATATCCGCTTCGAGGTTTACGGTGTCGCCGGACTTTTTGAAGCCGAGCGTCGTTTGAGACGCGGTATGCGGGATGATGGAGACGCGGAAGCTTTTTTTGTCGTAGTCAACGACCGTCAGGCTTATCCCGTCGATAGCTACCGAACCCTTGGCTATGACATAACGCAGTATCTCTTCCGGGGCCAGGACGGTGAACACCGTGGCGATGTCTTCGCGCACTGACGATTTAATGGTCCCCGTCGCGTCCACGTGCCCAGCTACCAGATGCCCGCCCAGCCTGTCCCCCAGGCGCATCGCGCGCTCAAGGTTTACCTTGTCCCCGCTCTTAAGTTTCCCGAGGTTCGACTTCCTGAGCGTCTCCGCCATTACTTCCGCCGAAAATCCGGTCCTGCCGAAATCGACGACGGTAAGGCAGACCCCGTTGACCGCTACGCTGTCGCCCAGGTTCAGACCTTCCACCACCTTCTCCGCGCTTATCTGAAGCGTCGCGGATTCCCGTCCCTTATTGACGGCTTTTACGGTCCCCAGTTCCTCGATAATACCTGTGAACATTATTTTTTATGCCTCTTCCTGCGCATGTGGTGGTGGGTTTTCTCTTCCTGCGGTTCCTCTTGTCCGGTATCTTCGGGGCGTTCCTCGTCCGGCTTTTTCAGGAAGGCCTCCACCAGCACGTCTTCGCCAAGCCTGGTAAAACGCATGTCGTAAAGGGGTATCGCCTGGTCGAGGGATTCCGGCGAGCTGGCCCCGATGGAGCCCCTGGCGTCGTCGCCGCCCAGGATCTTGGGCGCGATAAAAAACGCGACTTTATCCACCACGCCGGAGCGGAGCGCTTCCGCATTCACGCGGGAGCCGCCCTCGATGAGGATGTTGATAAGCCCCATCTTCCCCAGCTCTTCCATCAGCAGCGGCATGGTTATCGAACCGCCTTCTCCGAGGATTATTATTTCCGCGTTTTTCTTTTTAAGCTCTTTTATTTTTGCGGTCGGGGCGGCAAGCGTGGTAGCGATATAAGTCGTCGCCTTCGACTGGACGTTCAAGACTTTCGCGTCCAGCGGGATCCGGAGCGTGCTGTCCAGTATTATCCTCTCCGGGTCCTTCGTGTTCTCCGCGTCTTCGATCCGGGTAGTCAGGCTCGGGTCGTCGCGGAGCACCGTCCCGATGCCGACGACTATGGCGTCCGCGAAATTGCGGAGCATGTGCCCGTGCTTCCTGGCGTCCGGGCCGGTTATCCATTTCGACTCGCCTGTGGAGGTGGCGATCTTCCCGTCCAGGGTCTGGGCAACCTTCAAGGTGACGAACGGCATCCTGGTGAGGATGAACTTCGTGAATACCTTGTTCAGCTTCTCGCACCGCTCCTGGAGGACGCCGACTTCCACCTCTACCCCGCCCTCGCGGAGCGTCTCGATGCCCTTTCCGGAGACCTTGGGGTTCGGGTCCAGCATCCCGACCACGACACGCCTTATGCTGCTTTGCAGGATTGCGTCCGTGCAGGGCGGAGTCAGCTTGTCCAGGTGGCAGCAGGGTTCCAGGTTTACGTAGAGAGTGCCGCCTTCGGCGTCCGCGCCGGCCTTAAGCAAGGCCGCGGCCTCGGCGTGCGGAGTCCCGGCTTTTTTGTGCCAGCCCTTCCCGACGATCTTCCCGTCTTTTACAATGACCGCCCCGACCATCGGGTTGGGGCTGGTCCTTCCCCGCCCCATCGCCGCAAGGTCGAGCGCGATGCTCATGTAATTTTCGTCCGTCTTTTTATCAGGCATAAAAAAAGTTTTTGGCGTTACCTTTTTACAAAAAGGTAACAAAGGTTTAAAAAAAGGGGGCCTTTGCAGACCCCCTTGAATAAGGTTACTTGGTTACCGAACCCGTCGTTTTGCCCGCCTCTTTTATCGCGGCATGGGCGGCGGCCATCCTGGCGATAGGCACGCGGTACGGAGAGCAGCTCACGTAGTTGAGTCCTATCCGGTGGCAGAACTCCACGGAAGCCGGGTCGCCGCCGTGCTCGCCGCAGATGCCGACTTTCAGATTTGCCCTGGACGAGCGGCCTTTCTCGACGCCCATCTTGACCAGCTGGCCGACGCCCTCCTGGTCGATCGTGACGAACGGGTCCTTCTCCATTATGCCGGTTTCCATGTATTTCGTGATGAATTTCCCGGCGTCGTCGCGGGAGAACCCGAACGTGGTCTGGGTGAGGTCGTTCGTGCCGAAGGAGAAGAACTCCGCCTCTTTGGCTATCTCGTCAGCCGTGAGCGCGGCCCTCGGCAGCTCTATCATCGTGCCCACCAGGTACTGTATCTTTACCTTCTGCTCCTTCATTACCGCATCGGCCATCTCGACTATAAGCTTCTTCTGGTCCGTGAATTCAGCTAACATGCCGACCAGCGGGACCATGACCTCCGGTATGACCTTTATATTCTTCTTGGCCAGGATAGCCGCGGCCTCGAATATCGCCCTCGCCTGCATACGGGTTATCTCCGGATAGACTATCCCGAGGCGGCATCCCCTGTGGCCCAGCATCGGGTTGAACTCGTGGAGTTCCTCCACCCGCGCGAGTATCTTGGAGAGCTTCTTATACTTGGGCGTCGCATCCTTCTTCTGCGCCTGCAGCACGGCGACCTCGGACATCAGTTCTTCGCGCTTCGGCAGGAACTCGTGGAGCGGCGGGTCCAGAAGCCTTATCGTGACCGGCCTTCCGTTCATCTCCTGGAAGAGCCCCAGGAAGTCCGCGCGCTGCATAGGCAGGAGCTCTGCCAGGGACTTCTCCCGGTCCGCCACGTTGTCGGCGAGTATCATCGCCTGGACGTGAGAGAGCCTGTCTTCGGCGAAGAACATGTGCTCCGTCCTGCAGAGCCCGATGCCTTCCGCGCCGAACTGCACCGCCACCTTCGCGTCCCTGGGGATATCCGCGTTCGCGCGTACCTTCAGCGTCCTCGCCTTGTCCGCCCAGGTCATCAGGACGCCGAACTCGCCCGTCAGGGCCGGTTCAATCGTCGGCATCTTGCCGAGCATCACCTCGCCGGTGGTGCCGTCTATCGTAATCCAGTCGCCTTCCTTTACGGTCACGGCCCCGGCGGTAAACTTACCGCCCTTCTCGTCCACCCGGAGGGACTCGCAACCCGCCACGCAGGGCGTGCCCATGCCGCGGGCGACGACAGCCGCATGGCTGGTCATCCCGCCCCTGGCGGTGAGGATGCCGACAGCGGCGTCCATGCCGTGTATGTCGTCCGGACAGGTCTCCGTCCTGACGAGTATGACTCTGAGATTGCAAGAAATTCAGCCTTCTCTTTTGCAGTCATGCGTTCAAAAGCCGCTTTATCCTTCTCTTATCTGCCCATAGCTACCGCGTCGTCCGCCGTGAATACCGCCTTGCCCACCGCCGCGCCGGGCGATGCGTTCAGCCCTTTCGCGATGACGTTCTTTTTCGCCTTCGGGTCAATTACGGGGTGCAGGAGCTGGTCGAGCTGGGCGGGCTCCACGCGCAGTATCGCCTCATCCCTCGTTATCACCTTCTCCTTGACCATGTCCACCGCGATCTTGACGGCGGCCTGGGCGGTGCGCTTGCCCGTGCGGGTCTGGAGCATGAAGAGCGTCCCGTCCTCGATCGTGAACTCGAAATCCTGCACGTCCCTGTAGTGTTTCTCCAGCCTGGTCGTAATGTCGCGGAGCTGCTTATATACCCTGGGCATCTCCTTCTGAAGCTCTATTATCGGATGCGGGGTGCGTACCCCGGCCACGACGTCCTCGCCCTGGGCGTTTGTCAGATACTCGCCGTAGAACTCCTTGACGCCGGTTGACGGGTTCCTGGTGAAGCCGACGCCCGTCGCCGAGGTCTCGCCCATGTTCCCGAATACCATCGCCTGGACGTTCACCGCCGTGCCGAGGTTTGCCGGGATGTCGTTCAACCTCCTGTACGTGATGGCGCGGGGGTTGTTCCAGGAGTTGAAGACCGCGTCCTCGGCCATGCGAAGCTGTTTATGCGCGTCCTGCGGGAAATCCTGCCCGGTTATGCTCTTCACCTTCTTCTTGAAACCGGCGGCGATCTCCTTTAAGTCCTCGACGTTTAAATCCACGTCCAGCTTGATCTTGCGCGCGTCCTTCTTCGACTGGAGTATGTGCTCGAACTCGTCTTTTTCGATGCCCATGACGACGTTCCCGAACATCTGGATGAAGCGGCGGTATGCGTCCCATGCGAAGCGCTCGTTGCCCGACTTTGCGATAAGGCCGTTTATGGTGTTGTCGTTTAAGCCCAGGTTCAAGACGGTGTCCATCATGCCGGGCATGGAGAATTTCGCGCCGGAACGGACGGAGACGAGGAGCGGGTTGGCTACGTCGCCCAGCTTCTTGCCTATCGAGGATTCGAGTTTGGCCAGGTTCTTATCTATCTCCTGACTCACGTCGGCGGGAAGCTTTTTGCCGGACGTGTAGTAGATGCTGCAGACTTCGGTGGTGATGGTGAAGCCCGGCGGCACCGGAATTCCCGCGTTTGTCATCTCCGCGAGACCTGCGCCTTTCCCGCCCAGAAGGTCCTTCATGTCCCCCCTGCCGTCGGCCTTTCCGTTGCCGAAGAAATAGACGAACTTTTTTGCAGCCATCTCCCAGTCCTCCCCTGTTTTGAATGTTTAACTATACCACGATTTTACGTATGTCCGCGAGGCGAAGGAACATCCCGGCCAAAAGGCCGAGCAGCGCCAGGCGGTTATTTTTTATCGCCTCGTCCTTGTCCATGACCATCACGTCGTCGAAAAACTTGTCGACGAACGGGCGGATCCCCGCAATCCGGTCAAGGACATGGGCGTAGCGGCCCGATTCGATGTTCGAGAAAACCTCGTCCTTTATCTCCCGGTAATGGTAATAAAGGTCCTTCTCGGAAGGCTCGGCCAGCAGGCCCTCGTCCAGATTTTCCTGAAATCCCGCGGGTATTATGTTGGCGACCCTTTTGAATGCGGTTATGAACGCCGGGAAACCGTCCGACTTCCGGAAATCGGAAATTGCGACCACCCTCTCCCGCGCGTCGATGACGTCGTCGAAATAAGTCGCCAGCACCGAGTCCACGGTATCGTAGGCGTATCCCTCCGATGTAAGCTGGCCGCTCACCCGTTGGCGGAAGAAGTCCAGCACCGTGTCCTGAAGGGCGGTTCCGGCCTCATCCTTCACTTTAAGCAGAGAGACGGCTTCAGAAATGAGCGGCTTAAGCGACAGGCGGAACCCGCCGTTGTAAATCATCGCTATTATCCCCAGTGCGCTTCGCCTCAGTGCGTAGGGGTCTTCGGAGCCGGTGGGCGCCTTGCCTATAGAGAATATGCCCGCGATGGTATCTATTTTATCGGCCATCGAGACGGCGGTCCCGGCGGGAGTGGACGGGACCAAGTCTCCGGAGAAACGGGGCATGTAATGCTCCGTAATGGCTTTTGCCACGGCTTCGTTCTCGCCAGTTCTGGCTGCGTACTCGCCGCCCATCGTCCCCTGGAGGTTCGGGAACTCATAGACCATTCCGGTAACTAAATCCGCCTTGCAGAGATAGGCGGCTCTCGACGCATCTTTTATAACACTATCGTCTTTGTAAAGCTCAGTGGCTATATATTCCGCGAGCTTCACCACCCGCGTTACCTTCTCATGCGTCGTCCCCAGCTTTATCTGGAACGTGACCTTCTTCAAGTCGTCCACCCTGTCGGCGAGCGTCCTGGTCAGGTCGTGCTCGTAAAAATATTTTGCGTCGGAAAGCCTCGCCCGGAGCACCCTCTCGTTCCCCGCCCGGACGACTTCCATATCTTCCGCCTTCGTATTCGATATGGTGATGAAGTTCGGCATGAGTACGCCCTTTGAGTCCGTCAGGGCGAAGTAGCGCTGGTGCTCGCGCATGGAGTTCACCAGCACCTCTTTGGGGAGCATCAGAAACTCCCGGTCGAAGCTCCCCAGCACCGCGACGGGATATTCCACCAGAAACGATATCTCTTCCAGCAGGCCCTCGTCCGGCAGGGCTTTCGCATTGATTGACGCCGCCGCCTGCTCCACCTGGTGGCGCACCATCTCACGCCGCACGTCCGGGTCCACTATGGTATAGTTATCCCTGGTCTGGTGCATGTATGAAACGAAATCCTTTACGCGAAACGACCCTGGACTTAAAAACCTGTGCCCGCGCGTAAGCTCGCCGCTTTTTACGCCGTCCAGTTCGAAATGGACGACCTCCCCGCCGAACAGCGCTAAAATCCAGTGTATCGGGCGGGCGAACTTTATATCCCTGTCTCCCCAGCGCATGGACTTGGCAAACGGGATGGAAAGTATGAACCTGGGCAGAAGCTCCGAGAGCACCGCCGCCGTCTGTGCGCCCTTCTCTTCCACCGTAACGGAGATATATTCCCCTTTATCCGTCTCGATTATCTTCAACTCTTCCACACCGACACCCTGGCCTTTTGCAAACCCTTCGGCGGCCTTCGTCGGTTTGCCGGCGGCGTCGAACGCGGCGCGTTTCGGCGGCCCCGTCACCACGCGGACTTCGTCCGGCTGACGCTCGGGCAAGTCTTCCACGTGCAGGAAGAGGCGGCGCGGGTTGCCCATCGCCTTTATCTTCCCGTGGGTGAGCCGCGCATCGGAGAGCATCTTGTCCGCCAGCTCCTCCATAGCGGCAAGCGCCTTCGGGATGAACCCGGCTGGTATCTCTTCAGTACCTATTTCGAGTATTAATTCAGGCATCATGTCTTCTTCAGCATCGGGAAACCCATCTCTTCCCGGAGTTTCACGTAATTCTCCGCGGTCATCCGGGCCAGGTTCCGCACCCTGGCTATGTATCCGGTGCGCTCCGTGACGCTTACCGCGCCCCTGGCGTCCAGCATGTTAAACGCATGGGAGCATTTCAGGCAGTAATCGTACGCCGGGAGCACGAGGCCTATCTCGTTTAACCTCTTGCACTCCGCCTCGAACATCTCGAAGAGCTTGAACTGCATGGAGACGTCCGCCTCCTCGAAATTATATTTCGAGAACTCCACCTCGTTTCTGTGGTGCACGTCGCCGTACTTCACGCCCTTCGACCAGACGAGGTCGTAGACGTTGTCCACCTGCTGGATGTACATCGCGATGCGCTCCAGCCCGTATGTGATCTCGGCTGAGACAGGCTTTAAATCTATGCCGCCCACCTGCTGGAAGTACGTGAACTGGGTTATCTCCATCCCGTCCAGCCAGACCTCCCAGCCCAGTCCCCATGCGCCGAGCGTCGGCGATTCCCAGTCGTCTTCGACAAACCTTACATCGTGCTTCAGCGGGTCCAGCCCAAGCTCCCGAAGCGAGTCCAGGTATAGTTCCTGCACCTCCAGGGGCGACGGCTTCAGGATGACCTGGTACTGGTAATAATGCTGGAGACGGTTTGGGTTTTCGCCGTACCTGCCGTCCGTCGGCCGTCTGGACGGCTCCACATAGGCGGCATTCCAGGGCTCCGGGCCCAGGACGCGCAGAAACGTGGAGGGATTGAACGTGCCCGCGCCGGTCTCGATATCGTAAGGCTGCATCATCGTGCAGCCCCTCGCTGTCCAGTATTTATGCAGAGCCAGTATAAGCTCTTGAAAAGTCAAATATGCCTCCATGAACGGCTTTTAATGTAGAATTAGATTTTTTATCAAAATTCATTGATTATGTCAAGAGTTTTCAGTCTTTTCCCGGCGGCGGCGGCGGTAAACTTCCCCAGGAAATCCAGCGCCTCCCTCTCCTCGTGAGGGCCCAGTTTAAGCCTCCCCATCGCCCCGTCATCGACGCTCTCCGCCCGCCTGATGAATGCCACGGTCCCGCGCCCGAGTGGCCGCCTCCGCCTTCGGCACGCACGAAGGGCAGTATATGGAGAACCCGCCCGCGTACGCCGCACCTGTAAGCGCAAGGTCCGCGCCGCACCTGCCGCAAGAGGAAAACGGCAGTCCAAAACCGGATAGTTTCAGGTATTTTACAAAGAACGCCGCCAGCAGGGAGGACGGGGCGCGGGATTTTTCAAGCAGGTTAAGCGCGGCCTCAAGGAGCGAGAACGCCTCCCGCGAGTGCGCACCCGGGACCTCGAACACCGAAACCAGTTCGAGCATTACGCAGCCCGCGCCGAATTTTTTTAAATCCTCTCTTATCCCAAGCCGGGCGTCAAGCAGGTCCGCCGCGTCAACCCTCGCAAGCGCCCCGGACTCCTTTATGAATGCCCCGAGCGAAACAGTCGCGAAAGGTTCAAGGCTCCCCTGGAAGCGCCTTCTGCTCTTCCTGGCCCCTTTGGCGATCCCTTTGATTATACCAGCATCCGGAGAGAAAAACGTGACAATAAGGTCGGATTCGCCGAAGGGGAGCGAGTGGATTACGATTGCCCTGGTCTTGACCGACCCCATCACATGAGGCCGGAGTCCCGGAAACTGAAATACCCGTCCTTGCCGATTATCAGGTGGTCGTGCACTTCTATGTCCATGCTCTTCGCGGCGGCGACGAGCAGCGTGGTTATTTCCTTGTCGGCATAAGACGGACGCACCTTGCCGCCGGGGTGGTTGTGCACGAAGATGAGCGCCGCGGACTTATGATAAAGCGCGCGCTCCATGACCTTGCGCGGGTACACCACGGACTGGTCTATCGTCCCTTCCTGTATCGTCTCTATCTCTATTATCTCGTTCTGGGTGTTTAAGAACACGACTCTGAACTGCTCGTCTTTCAGGCCCGCCATCGTCATGCGGCAGTAGTTTATAAGGTCCGGCGCGCAGCATACCCTGGCCTTCTTCACCACCTTTTTCTTCAGGTACAGCTCGGAGCATTCCTTCGACACCTTCAGCAGTATGGCCGAGTGCTCGCCGAGGCCCGGAAACTCCATAAGCGCTTCCACCGACGCGTCCATGACTCCCTGAAAATTGCCGAACTTCTCGATGAGCGCCTTCGCCAGCGGCTTCACGTCCCGGCGCGGAATGGCATAGGTCAGAAGCAGCTCAAGGGCCTCGTAGTCGTGCAGGTTCTCAAGGCCGGACTTCTTGAACTTCTCCTTTATCCTTTGCCTGTGCTCGTAGTAATGCGGTTTAGGTTTTTTATCGTCCATAATTATAGGTACGCCTTTTTTCTCCATGCGTTCCGGAGGTCCCAGTTCATCGGCGCGAAAATCCAGAGGCTGCGGTGCAGCCTGCCGATGCGTTTGAATATATTCGATGCGGAATAGAACTCCCGGTTCGCCCGGTCGTGCCCTTCCTGAAGCTCTTCCGGCGTCATGCCCTTCGGGCGGAAAACAACGTGCTCCATATCGTACAGCGACCAATCATTTGATGTTATTCGACCCTCTTCGGCCAGCCGCTTGCGTATCTCCGTACCTGGAAACGGCGTCAGCACGGGCATGAACGCCGCATCGAGGCGCACTCTTCTTGTGAAGTCCAGCACCTTGTCGAATACGGACGTATCGTCGTGGTCGTACCCGAAGATGAACGAGCCGTGGACGCCTATGCCGTGGTCGTGTAGTTTGCCTATCACGTCCGCGTACGCCTCCTTCGCGTTCATCCGCTTCCCCATCAGGTCGAGGTTCTCCTGCTCCAGGCTCTCGAAACCCATGAACATCCCGTAACAGCCGGACTCGCTTGCCAGCTTCAAAAGCTCCGGGTCTTTTATGATGGTCGTGGACGCCTGGCTCATCCACTTTCGCCTCTGCCCCTTGAGCATCGCGAACAGCCGCTTCGCATAGACGGGGTTGCCGACGATATTGTCGTCAACGAAAAGCACGAACCCCGCGCCTTTGGTGAAGCTTGCGACTTCCTTCTCTATCTCCTCCACCGGACGGAAGCGGTACGTCCCGCCGTAGAACGCCGTGACGGAGCAGAACCGGCAGTCGAACGGGCAGCCGCGCGTGGTCTGGAGGATGTTGGTGAAAAAATACTTATCCTCCAACAGTTCCCGCCGCGCCTGCGGTATTTCTTCCGGCTTCGGGCGCTCATCCGCCTTGTATATTTTTTTAAGCCGCCCCGCCTGCGCGTCTTTTATTAACTGTCCCCATACGCCCTCGGCCTCGCCCACCACCACCGCGTCCGCATGCGTGAGCGCCTCCTCCGGCATCCATGTCGCGTGGAACCCGCCCATGACGACCTTCACGCCCCGCCGCCGGTACTCGTCCGCGATGCGGTACGCCCCAGGCGCAAGAGGCGTCAGGACGGTTATGCCGACCAGGTCCGGCGCGTCGTCGAACTTAAGCGGCCCAAGGTTCTCGTCCTCGACCGTCACCGTATGCTCAGGCTCCGTCAGCGCGCCGAGTATCGCAAGGCTCAAGTACGGGAACTTGAAGTACAGCCTGCTCCATATGCTGTGCGCGGGCCATTTCGGGGCGATTAATTTAATGCGCATTATAAGATACGTCTTTTGTTATTTTGAGAAAAGTAAGTTTACCATTTTTAAATTTGACTACGACAATGACGAAATATCTATAACATACTCTTTACAATATTTGCCTTCTATCCATTAGTTTTCTGACATTCCGAAGAAATAATATAAGTGTATCATCTTTTTTTAATACGGTTTGTCTCCGATAATTTTTTCAACCTGTCCTTGGACTTAATCCAAGTTTGAGTCCACTGTTCGTGCGTTGTATTTCTTGTTTATGAGACATGGGTGTAGCATTTTATCTTTTTAAGTAGATTTCTTGAATGTGATGATAAAACAATCTAAATTTTTCCAACCGCCTAATGGACCGGAACTTCAAATACTATTACGGTATTATCATCTTCTAAACGGAATACATAATAAAGCTTGATTTGCAGATTCTGATCATTTTGTTACTATAGATACTTCGGCTATATCCTAATTTATCCTTGACATCTATATAAGGTATTTTTTCCCAAGGTAAAACCTAAAATTGAATAATGAGAAGAATTCAAATTCTTTCTGAGTATTCATTGCACTAGCGCATGGAACTAATGTTTCTGAAATCGGCAATGGCAAATGAACCAAATACGAAGAGCGAGAAGTAACTAATAGCTTATTATAATCTTTTCTTATTAAGCATTAGCACCTCCTTATTCATGATGTCAATAAAGTCAACTGCGATTCCTCGGCTACGCTCGGAATGACAGATGTTTTCTACTCCTAGCAGCTCGCTCACTTTTTTAAACTGATATCCCCGCTCCTTCAGCGCCGGGATAATTTCCTTCAGCGCCTCGACGGTCGCGGTCCTGTCCGGGTTCGTCTTTCCGTCGCAGCCGTCGTGCAGGAGGATTATACCGCCGGGACGTACGCGGCTTAATATCCGCCGCACGATGTTATGCCTGCCTGTCGGCACGGCGTCGTACGCCCGCGCCTGCCATCCTACCATAACCATCCCAAGGCCGTCTATAACCTTCATTACGCTGGGGTTATTGATGCCGATGGGCTGGCGGAAGAAGCGGGGCCGGTATCCGGTTATTTTGAATATCTCGTCCTGGCAGAGCAGGATGTCCTCGCGGATGGAGGAGAACAGCATCCTGAACATCCAGGGATGGGACTGGGTATGGTTTCCCATCTCGTGCCCCTCTTCGTGTATGCGCCTTGATAGCTCCGGATTTTTTTTCAGGTTTTCGCCGATGACAAAGAAAGTGGCCTTTACCCCATGCTCAGAAAGGACATCCAGTACCTGCGCGGTAGAAGGGGCCGTCGGCCCGTCGTCGAAGCTCAGGGCTATAGATTTTTCGCTCGGGTTCCCCCGCCAGTAAACCTTTCCGAACACCCGGCTGCGCATGGAGGTCATGCCCCGGACGGACAGGATTATCCACACCAGCAAAAGCGCCGCAAGAGCGCAATTGACGGCTCGTATATCCCAGAGGAAGTTCAGGCAGAGCAGTAGCAGGATGACGGAGGCGGCCCGGAAGAGCATTGCATTATTTCTCGAAAAGGCCGAGCTGGGACATCCTGTTTTCCGGAAAAGCTATAGGGTAATCGCCGTTGAAGCAGGCGGTGCAGAACTTGTTCAGGGACTCCGGTATAATTTCCAACAGGCCTTCAAGGCTTAAGTATCCAAGCGAGTCGGCAGTTAAGTATCGTCTGATCTCCTCGACGCTGTGCGAAGATGCGATAAGCTCCTGCCTTGTGGGCGTGTCTATGCCGTAAAAACACGGATGTGTCGTGGGCGGGGAGCTGATGCGCATGTGTACTTCTTTCGCGCCGGCTTTGCGCACCATCTTAACTAACTTGCGGCTGGTGGTCCCGCGCACTATGGAATCGTCCACGAGTACGACGCGCTTTCCTTCCAGGAGCTTTCGCACCGGGTTCAGTTTTATCTTCACGCCGAAGTGCCGGATGCTCTGCCTGGGCTCGATGAACGTGCGGCCCACGTAGTGGTTGCGGATTAAGCCCATGTCAAAATGTATCCCCGCCTCCTCCGCGTAACCAAGCGCCGCCGGCACGCCGGAGTCCGGCACCGGCACGACTATGTCCGCATCCACCGGATGCTCCTGCGCAAGTCTCTGGCCCATCATCTTGCGGATGTAGTTCACGTTCTCCCCGAAGATGTAGCTGTCCGGGCGCGAGAAGTAAATATACTCGAAGATGCAGCAGGACTGCCGCGCCTCCGGGAACGGGTGGAAAGACTTGATCCCGTCCTTGTTTATTATGACCATTTCGCCAGGCTCTATGTCGCGGATGTACTCCGCCTCGATCAAGTCGAGCGCGCAGGTCTCCGACGAGAGCACGTAGGCGTCGTCCAGAATACCCAGGCAGAGCGGCCTGAACCCGTTCGGGTCCCTGACGCCTATCATCTCCTGTTCGGAGAGTATGAGGAGCGAGTATGCCCCTTCCACCCTCTTCAGGGCGTCCACCGCGCGCGTGCCCAGGTTGCCGGATTTGGAATGCGCTATCAGGTGGACGATAAGCTCGCTGTCCACGGAGGTATGGAATATGGAGCCATACGCTTCAAGCTCGTCCTTGAGGGCCCCGTAATTGGTGAGGTTGCCGTTATGTGCGATGGCAAGAGAGCCAAGCGCGTAGTTGACGAGGAGCGGCTGGACGTTCTCCACTATGCGGCTTCCGCCGGTGGTGGAATAGCGGTTATGCCCGATTGCGGAGGAGCCTTTCAGCTTCTGAATCCTGTCCTCGGAAAATATATCCGATACCAGGCCCAGGCCCTTTTCCACCCGCAGGATTTCGCCGTCGGACGATACGATGCCCGCCCCTTCCTGCCCCCTGTGCTGGAGGGCGTACAGGCCGAGATATACAAGGTTTGAGGCCTCAGGGTGGCCGAAGACGCCGAATACTCCGCACTCGTCATGGAATCTGTCGTTCATTTTACTTCCTCAACATTTTTGGGATCGCATCCCGCCATACTTCCTTCAGTTTTGCTACCGGCTGGTTGATTACTTCTTCGTTTCCGGACTTTATCACCAACCTGCTTCCGCCGACCTTGCCTATGGTAATGCACGGGACATTATGCCGGGACATTATCCCGGCGATACTCTTAGCGTCCTCCGGTTTCGCAGATATTATTATCCTCGACTGGCTCTCTCCGAAAAGGAGCGCGTCCTTCCTGATGTCGCCCTCGACCGCTATTTCGCAGCCGGCGGGTTCCGCCTCTCCCTTAAAACAGCACTCGGCGAGCGCGACGGCCAGACCGCCGTCGGCGCAGTCGTGGGCGGACTTCACAATCCGCGCGTCTATCGCTTCCAGCACGGCGTCCTGAAGCGCCTTCTCTGTGTCCAGGTCGATATCCGGCGGCAGGCCCTTCTGCAGGCCGTGGACTACCCGCAGGTACTCCGTCCCGCCAATCTCTTCCTTGTTCTCGCCGAGAAGGATTATAACGTCGCCGTCGTCCTTGAAATACTGCGTCGTCGCCTTCGATACGTCGTCGATTAACCCCACCATACCGATGACCGGGGTGGGGTATATGCCTAGCCCCTTCGTCTCGTTGTAGAAGCTGACGTTGCCGGAAACCACCGGCGTCCCAAGCTTCTCCGCCGCGAGCGACACGCCTTCCACCGCCTCCTTGAACTGCCACATCGTCTCCGGTTTTTCCGGGTTCCCGAAGTTCAGGCAATCAGTTAAGGCCATCGGCTTTCCGCCGGAGCAGACCACGTTCCTCGCGGACTCGCAGACGGCTATCGCGCCCCCGGCCTTCGGATGCAGGAAGCAGTATAGCGAATTGCAATCGACCGACATCGCCAGCGCTTTGTTCGTCCCCTTTATCCTGACCACTCCCGCGTCCGAACCGGGATAGACGATTGTATTCGTGCGGACCATGTGGTCGTACTGCCGGTATATCCAGCTCTTATCCGCTATAGTGGGTGATTCGAGCAGTTTCAAAAGGACTTCGTTAAAATCCTTGGGCAGAGGCAAGAGGTCCAGATTAAGGTCCTGAATGCTGTCCTGGTACAATGGCCTGGCCGACGGCCTGTCGTAAACCGGCGCCTCGTCGGCTATGGCCTTCGCCGGTATCTCGGCTACGACGGCTCCGCCGTCCTTGACGCGCAGCATGCCGTCCGCCGTCACATGGCCTATAGTCACCGCCTCGAGGTCCCATTTCTTGAAGATGTCCTCGACTTCTTTTTGCCGCCCCTCTTTCGCGACGATTAACATCCGCTCCTGGGACTCGGAGAGCATCAGCTCATACGGTATCATCCCCTCCTCGCGCCGGGGGACGAGGGCCAGGTCCATCTCCATCCCGGAGCCGCCGCGGGATGCCATCTCGCAGGAAGAAGAGGTAAGCCCCGCCGCGCCCATGTCCTGGATGCCGATTATCAGGTCCTTTGACATAAGCTCGAGACAGGCTTCGAGCAGAAGTTTTTCGGTGAACGGGTCGCCCACCTGCACCGTGGGGCGCTTCTCCTCCGTGCCTTCGGAGAACTCCTCGGACGCCATGGTCGCGCCGTGTATGCCGTCCCTGCCGGTCTTGGATCCGACGTAAATCACCGGGTTCCCGACGCCGGAAGCCGTACCGTAGAATATTCTGTCCGCCTTCGCAATGCCCAGCGTGAACGCATTGACCAGGTTATTTCCGTTGTATATCTCGTTGAAGTATGTCTCGCCCGCGATGGTCGGGATGCCCATGCAGTTGCCGTACCCGGCTATGCCCGCGACTACGCCGTCTATGAGATACTGGTTCTTCGGCACGTCCAGCGGGCCGAAGCGGAGCGAGTCCATGTTCGCGATGGGTCTCGCGCCCATCGTGAATACGTCGCGCAAAATCCCGCCCACGCCCGTCGCCGCGCCCTGATAAGGCTCGATGAAAGAGGGGTGGTTGTGCGACTCCATCTTGAATACCGCGGCTAAGCCCTCGCCGATGTCGATTACGCCCGCGTTCTCGCCCGGCCCCTGTATGACCCACGGCGCCTTTGTCGGGAACCGGCCCAGGTGCTTCCGTGAGGATTTATACGAGCAATGCTCGCTCCACATCACGGAGAATATCCCAAGCTCCGTATAAGTCGGCGTCCTGCCAAGTATCTTCAGTACCCGCCCGTATTCCTCTATCGAAAGCCCGTGCGAGGCGACAAGTTCAGGCGTGATTTCAGGTTCTTTTTTTATCTTCTCCATCATACAAGCGCTTCCTTTAGCGTAATTTTTAAACTTTCAAGAAGTTCTTTTTCGGTACGCTCCTGGCAGTTCACGCCCGGCACTTCCTCCACCCATGCTATCCACCAGTCGTTTTCTTTTTTTATCACTGCGGTAAATTGGTTAAGCATAAAGAAACTCCTAAAGTCGTTGAAGGGCTTATTTTTTCAAATTAATCTGAACGTAACCCGGCAGCTTGCACGAAGTCTTGAATATCGCCACGTGCGATAGCATGGATGCGAGGATATTTTTGCCGTCGGTATTGCCGAGTATCGCCTCGGACGCACGTTCCGGGTGCGGCATCAGGCCCATGACGTTCCTGCTTTCGTTGCAAATGCCCGCGATGTTGTGCGCGGAACCGTTCGGGTTCGCATCCCTGGTGACGTTCCCGTCCTTGTCGCAGTACCTGCAGCACCACCTGGCCGTTCTCTTCCAGCCTCGCCAGCGTCTCGTCGTCCGCGAAGTAATTGCCTTCGGCGTGCGCGATGGGGAGACGGAGCACGTCCGCCTTATTGCAGCAGCGGGTGAACGGCGTCTGCTCGTTCTCCACCTTGACGTATATGTCCTTGCAGATGAATTTAAGCGATTCGTTTCTGAGCATCGCGCCCGGCAGCAGCCCGGCTTCGAGCAGTATCTGGAACCCGTTGCAGATGCCTATCACGAGCCCGCCGCCTTTCGCAAATCCCTCCACCGCCTTCATGACGGGGGAGAAGCGGGCGATGGCGCCGGTGCGGAGATAGTCGCCGTAGGAGAACCCGCCGGGGATTATCACGCCGTCGTAACGCTCCTTGAAGGACTCTTCCTTGTGCCAGATGAAATCGACCTCCTGCCCCAGGACGTGCTTCATCGTGTGGTAGCAGTCGTGGTCGCAGTTGCTGCCGGGGAAAACGAGGACGGCAAATCTCATTTTAACCTCAATCTATCACGTATTGATAATCTTCTATCACGGTATTTGCCAGGAGCTTCTCGCACATCTCCTTAAGCTGGGCCTCGGCCTTGGCCTTGTCCGTCTCGTCGAGTTTCACCTCGACGTACTTGCCAAGCCGCACGTCCTGCACGTTCCCGTAGCCAAGCGACGCGAGCGAGTGCTGGACGGCCTTTCCCTGCGGGTCCAGGACCCCTTTCTTCAGTGTAACGAAAACTTTCGCGTTCATCATAATGGAAAAATCCTCACTTTTCGTGTGAAATTTTTTGCAACGAACTGTACTGTCGAAATACTTTCTTTTTCTCGTAAAAAAGAATTTCTTCTTTCCCGATTTTATTTAATTCTTTTTTAGCGGCCTCCGCGGATTTTTTTTCTAAAATATATGATAGCAGTACTTCAAATTTGTTCTTTTTGAATTTCTAAAAACTCTTTTTCCACTTCCGGTGTTTGAGGATATTTTCCTTTCCTCTGCCCGTCCGATAGATGCTTATGAAATGATTTGTTAGCCGTTTTTGCAAACGCTTTCGATTCATTTATAGCGGCATACCAATCCGGATGAATGATTTTATAGTAATCTCTCATGGATTGTTTATTGAAATGCACTTGATAAAAAGACCCTTTATATTTTATTTTTGAAGATACCCTGATAGAATCAGTGTCAATCGTATCTACAAAAACAAGGTCTTTCCCGTCTTTAGCTAATTCCCATTTTATATCCCATAAAAAAAGACTGAGTTTTTCAAAGAATTCTTTCACTAAAAAAGACCCGAGTACAATCTGTTTTGTTAATCTTAAAAAAGTTTCTCCATCGATTCCGCTGATATATAATGCTTCCTGAAAACTGAGGTTACGGTCTTCAGGCTCATATTTAGTCGTAAAATCAATGATTGGATTATCAAATATCTGCCAGGCTTTCATTTCCTTTTTTAATCCGAGTTCTTTAAGATATCTCTTTTGATCATCGGCATTCAAGGATTTGAATTTTGTGAAGATTGAAGAACCCGGCGTTACTCCGAACCTCACGATATTTTCAAGCGGGATTACAAAATTGTCCGAAACATGCTGGGCATGATAATCCCATAGGTTATTTGAAGCATATTCAAGTCTTGCGGGCTTGTGTACCTGATATTTTTTAACTAATATATAGTTTGAAATCTGCTTGGGGAAAGTGCCTTTAAATATCTTTCCAGACTCGGCGTCAACCATGCCCAAGTGATGTGTTTTTGCCCCGCGTTTAATGAAGTCGTTCAGGACATCGCTTAAATATCCAAAATACGTTTTATTTAATTTTTTCTCTAAACTGTCTTTAACGTTTTTCCAGGAACCCGGCGATGCCATTAAAGAAAATATTTTGTGCCTGAACGCGGCCCTGCATTTGTCGCTGCTGTCTATTGAAAATATTGTCCCGACATCAAAAACAGACCCTCCCGACGTGGTTTCACAAACCATCGAGTCAGGCTTTTCTTTTAAAAAATACAACCTTTGAACAGACCCCACATAATCGGGGTCCCTTGCTATTTCTTTTATATTTATCCTGTCTGGATTCATAAGTTTGCTCCGAGATATTTTTTGCTATGCATTGCCGACCTGGGGCATATCCGCGTTCTGGAGATAAATTTTCCGCACTGGCATGGAGAATTTTATCCCGGCCGCCCGGAACTGTTTGTTTATGGCGGTATTAAGCGCGTCCTGCACCGTTACCTTCACGCCTAAATTCGGGACCGCGTACGCGAGCATGAAGTTCAGGCCGTGTTCTCCGTGCTCCAGGAAAAAAACCTGCGGCCCATTTATTTCCGGCACTTCTGTGGCTGCGGACAAGAGGGCGGCCCTTACCTGGCTTACGTCGCTTGTGTAATCCACCTGCACATTTACATTCCCGACGACGCTGTACTCCCGGTTCGAATAGTTCAGGACGACGTTTTCCGCCAGCTTCGTGTTCGGTATTATGAGTATGGAGTTGTCCAGCATCATCATCCTCGTGCTGCGGATGCCTATCTCGACGATGTCGCCGACCTTGCCTTCCACTTCTATACGGTCGCCTATGCGGAACGGCCTGTCGAGCACGATAGTGAAACCGGAAATCATATTGGAGAGGGTCTCTTTCGCGGCAAGGCCCACGGCAAGGGAGGAGACGCCCAGCGCGGTGACGAGAGACGTAATGTTGTAGCTGAAATGGTCCAGCACCACGATAAGGCCGGAGATGGCCGCGAAGACTTTTACCAGCTTTTTTAGCAGAGGTATTATCGATCTTCCTGACGCCCTCGTTGCCCTGGGCGGAAGCGTTCTGCCCGTACCACTCGAGGACGGCGCCTAACACGTCATAGGAAACCTTTACTACAATGGCGATGGCGATTATGAATACCGCGTTGTCCGCTACCTTCAAAAGACCGAGCGCCGGGAAAGTCGGCGGAGAGCCTGCTCACCGAGATGTACGCGCCCCAGAGGATTATCATGCCGAAGGCGGGCTTCTTCACCACGGCCAGTATCTTGTCGTCCAGCGTGGTGGGAGTCTTTTCGGTGATTGTCTTTACGATGTGGTTCAGGAGGAAGATAACGGCCTTGCCGCCGACGACAAAACCCGCCAGGATGGCAATAGAAACGCCTATATCCTTTAGCATATCGTTAAAACTCATCCTTACTTTCTCCCGAAGACCCGGCGGAATATCGTGTCCACGTTCTTCGTATGGTACTCAAGCGAGAAGCAATCCTCCAGCTCTTCTTTGGTAAGCTTCACGTCCTTGTCTTTCAACAGGAGCGCTTTGAAGTCCTTCCCGGCCTCCCACACCTGCATGGCGTTTTTCTGGACTATCCTGTACGCGTCTTCGCGGCTGGTCCCCTTTTCCACGAGGGCCAGCAGGACGCGCTGGGAGTTTACCAGCCCCTTCATCTTGTTCAGGTTCGCCAGCATGTTCTCCGGGTAAACGAGCAGGTTCTTTATGACGCCGGTAAAACGCTTCAGCATGTAATCGACGAGTATCGTGCTGTCGGGCAGTATGACGCGCTCCACCGAGGAATGGCTGATGTCGCGCTCGTGCCAGAGGGTGATGTTTTCATAGGCCGCGACCATGTTGCCCCGGATAACCCTTGCAAGGCCGGAGATATTCTCGCTTGCTATGGGGTTGCGCTTGTGGGGCATCGCCGAAGAGCCTTTCTGGCCCTTGGAGAAATACTCCTCCGCCTCATAGACCTCTGTCCGCTGGAGGTGGCGTATCTCTATGGAAAACTTGTCTAACGACGACGCGACCAGCGCAAGGGCCGACATATACTGCGCGTGGCGGTCCCTCTGCAGCACCTGCGTGGACACCGGCGCGGGTTTTAGGCCAGCCTTTTTGCAGACGTACTCCTCCACATACGGGTCGATATTCGCGAAAGTCCCGACCGCACCGGAGACTTTTCCGTATGCCGCGATATCCCTCGCCTCCTCCATCCGGCGGAGGTTCCGTTTCATCTCGTCGTACCAGAGCGCCATCTTCAGGCCGAAAGTTACCGGTTCGGCATGGATGCCGTGGGAGCGGCCTATCATTACAGTGTCCTTGTGCTCATACGCGCGGGCTTCAGGACGCCCAACAAATCTTCGATGTCTTTTATTATTATGCCCGCCGCTTCTTTCATCTGAATGGCAAGCGCGGTGTCCAGGACGTCCGAGGAGGTGAGGCCGATGTGGATGAAGCGGGAGTCCGGGCCGACGTACTCGGCCACGTTGGTCAGGAAAGCGATGACGTCGTGCTTTACCTCGCGCTCGATCTCGTCTATGCGCTCGGGGTCGAAGTCCGCCTTTTTCTTTATATTAGAGAGAGCGCCAGGCGGCACTTTACCCAGCTTCGCCCAGGCCTCGCATGCAAGCGTCTCGACAAGCAGCCATTTCCTGTACTTGTTTTCCTGCGACCAGACTGCGGCCATCTCCGGTCGTGAATATCTTTCGATCAACTTTTGTCCCTTTGCTTAAGTGGAACTTTCCTTCCGGGCGCTCTTCGCTATCTTGTCCAGGACGCCGTTTATGAACGTCGCGGACTCTTCCAGGCTGAATTTCTTGGCTATCTCTATCGCCTCGTTTATCGTGACGTTCACCGGGATGTCCAAGAAATAGCGCAGCTCGCAGGTCGCGAACCGGAGGATGTTCCTGTCTATGGTAGAGAGCCTGTCCAGGGTCCAGTTTTCCAGGTGCCCCGTTATCAGGCGGTTTATTTCGTCCTGGTGTTTCTCGGTGTTCTGGACAAGGATGACTGCGTAGTCGGCGTCTTCGTCCCTGCCCCCGAACTCATCGAAGAACTCCGACATCGCCTCGCGGCTGATCTTTTCGCCGGAGACGTCCAATTTGTACAGGAACTGGAGCGCAAGCTCCCGTGCCTTACGGCGGCTTCCCATTAACCCTTCTTCAATTGTTTAAAGAGGTTCGTCATTTCTATCGCGGCGACGGCGGCGTCAAAACCCTTGTTGCCGGACTTCGCCCCGGCGCGTTCTATCGCCTGCTCTATCGAGTCCGTGGTAAGCACCCCGAATATCACTGGCATCCCGGCCTCCATCCCGACCGACGCCACGCCCTTGGAGACTTCCGAGCTGACATAATCGAAATGCGGAGTCGCCCCGCGTATCACCGCGCCCAGGCAGATAACGGCGTCGTATTTCCCGCCGGAAGCGGCTATCTTCGCGGCCACCGGTATCTCGAACGCGCCCGGCACCCGGACGACCGTGACGTCGTCGTCCTTCGCGCCGTTCCGGATAAGGCCGTCCAACGCGCCGTCCAAAAGCCTTGAAGTGATGAAGTCGTTGAACCGCGCGGCTATGATGCAGAATTTAAGCCCCTCGGCGTTCAGATTTCCCTGTACCTGTTTAGGCATTCCATCCTCCCTCGGAGTGGGGTCAGGAGTCGTAATCAGGGGGCGGAAAAAACTTGCCGTCCCCGACTGGCCCCTGCTTTTATACGTTCTCTAATATATGGCCCATCTTCTGCTTCTTCGTCTTCAGGTACTTCAGGTTATTCGACTGCGCGGGTATCTCAAGCGGCACCCTGCCCGTCACTTTCAGGCCATAGCCTTCCAGGCCCACGATCTTCCGGGGGTTGTTGGTCATCAGGCGCATCTTCTTCACGCCCAGCTCCACGAGTATCTGGGCGCCGATGCCGTAGTCCCGAAGGTCGGCCTTGAAGCCCAGTTCGAGGTTCGCCTCCACGGTGTCCATACCCTTGTCCTGGAGTTCATAGGCGCGGAGCTTGTTCACAAGCCCTATGCCCCTGCCCTCCTGGCGCATGTACAGGATAACGCCCTTGCCTTCCTTGTCTATTATCTGCATCGCCTTGTGGAGCTGGTCCCCGCAGTCGCACCGAAGCGAATGAAGGACGTCGCCAGTCAGGCATTCGGAATGCACGCGCACAAGCACGTCGTCGCCCGGCTTGATTTCGCCTTTCACCAGGGCAAGGTGATTATAGTCATCGACTTCGTTTTCGTATGCTATGGCGATAAACTCGCCGTATTCGGTGGGGAGCTTGGTAACCGCGGCCCTCTTAACGAACGACTCCCGGCGCATCCGGTACTCGATGAGGGACTTAATGGTAACCATCTTCATCCCGTGCTCTTTTGCGAAAAGGGCAAGCTCCGGGACCCTGGACATCGTCCCGTCCTCGTTCATTATCTCGCATATGACACCGGCGGGAGCAAGCCCGGCTATACGGGCCAGGTCCACGGAACCTTCCGTCTGGCCGGCGCGCTTCAGCACCCCGCCGTTCTGGGCGCGGAGCGGGAATATGTGGCCGGGGCGGGCCAGGTCCTCCGCCTTGCAGTCCTCGCGGACCGCGGTCAGTATGGTCGTGGCCCTGTCGCCAGCGGATATGCCAGTCGAGACGCCTTTTTTGGCCTCGATGGATACCGTGAACGCGGTGCCGAACTGGGAGGTATTCTTGGAAGACATCATGGGGAGCTGGAGTTCGTCTATCTTGTCCACGGTCAGGGAGAGGCATATCAGCCCGCGCCCGTATTTCGCCATGAAATTTATAGCTTCCGGGGTTACCTTTTCCGCCGCCATCGTAAGGTCGCCCTCGTTCTCCCTGTCCTCGTCGTCCACAAGGATTACCATTTTACCGTCGCGGATATCGGCTACGGCTTCCTCGATACTGTCGAACTTGTGCTTGCTCCGGGTCATAAATCCTTCCAAATATAAGGGAATTAAGTTTTGGGGAAGAGAAATTATAACAACTTGGGGGAGTTATGTAAAGAAGAAAAAAGCTTAGCCCTTAGCTTCGATGAGCGTGTACGCCATGTGGGTCACGTGTGAGTTTATCCTCTCCAGATTAGAGAGGATATCCAGATGTATCGCGCTGGTCTCGAAAGACTCCTTCAGCCCCGCCTTCAGCCTTTCGATATGTGCGTTCCTATACTCCTTTTCCAGCGCATCCATCCTCTCCTTGTTCTTCATCACCCTGTCGGCCAGGTCCAGGTCGTTTGCCGTAAAGGCGGCCACGGCGGTCTGGAAGTTCTCGGCCACCTTCCGGTGAAAGTCATTTATCTCCGCATGGCCTTCCTTCGAGAAGCTGAGGCCGTTTTTCACCTTTTTCCTGGCCAGGGCCATGATGTTCTTGTCGATGGTGTCGCCGATGTTCTCCAGGTCGGAAGTAATCGATATTATTGAAAGTTCCCGCCTGGCCTGCTCCTCCGTCAGCGATGCGGGGATCTTTGCCAGATAGAACCTGATGCCCCGGTCGAGTTTGTCCACACGGTCGTCCGTCTCCTCTATGCCCGCGATGAAACCCTCGTCCTCCAATTCAAAGGCAAGCGGCACGTTCACCAGCATGTCCTGTACTATATCCGCCATCCGAAGCGTCTCCCGCGCCGCCTGGGACAGCGCAAGCGGCGGCGTGGTCAGCACGGCCTCGTCCAGGAATTTTGGCCCGAAAGGCTCCTCCTCCCGTTTGCCCTGTACGGTTTTTTGCAGGAATTTGGCCGTAAGCCCTGAAAACGGCAGGAAAAGGAGCGCTAACGCGACGTTGAAGAACGTATGGGCGTTGGCAATCTGCCGCACGAGGTTGCCGGAGGTATGCGAAACGAGGCTGGCTAGCGGTCCCATCAGCGGGAAGAATATCGCCACGCCTATCACCTTGAAAAAAGTATGCGCGTACGCGACTCTTTTGCCTTCCGTAGTGCCGGTAAAGCCTATAAATATGGCGGTGGCGCAGGTGCCGAGATTTGCGCCGAGGATAATCGGAAGGGCCTGGTTTAAATCAAGAAGACCCTGCGTGGCCAGGCTCAGCGCGACGCCTATCGTTGCCGCGCTGGAATGGACAAGCGCGGTAAAGACGGCGGATATCGCGATGCCCATGACCGGGTTGTCCTTCAGCATGACGAGCAGGAGCCGGAAAACCTCCGATTTCCCGAGCGGCGCCATCGCGTCGGACATTATTTTTATGGACAGGAAGATGAAGCCGAACCCCGCGACCGCCTGGCCTATGTCCTTTGTAATCCGTCTCTTGCCGGCGTACATGCCCAAGAGGCCCAGGCCGATCAGGAGGACCGAGTACTCCATGATATTGAACGCGATTATCTGTACGGTGACCGTGGTGCCGATGTCCGCGCCGAGTATAACGCCAAGCGTCTGGCCGAACTCTATAATCCCGGAGTTCACGAAGCCGATCAGCATTACGGTGGTCGCGGTGGAGGACTGGGTGAGCGTGGTTATTATAATGCCCAGGACAAGGGCGTAGACGCGGTTCTTCGTGAGGTAGGTCAGGGCCTGTTTCAGATGCGGGCCCGCCGCCTTCTGGAGTCCCTCCCCGGTCTGGCGGATGCCGTACACCAGGATCATCAGCCCGCCGAAAAGCGAGAAATACATGAGGCTCGTCATAATTTAACGCTCAAAAGGACGTTACCAGCCTGTCGATTTCTGACCGCGTCCTCTTCTCCGTCACCGCGACCAGCATCCTTCCCGGAAGCTCCGGATAATAACCGCCAAGGTCGAGGCCGCCGATTATATTATCCTTTAAAAGCCGCTTATTCAATGAGTCAATATCTTTGGAGACGACCACGAACTCCTTGAAGAACGGCCCCGTGAAGGCGGGCTTTATCCCCTTTTTTTTCAGTTCGTCAAGCGCGTAATGGGATTTCCGCAGGCACAAGCTCCCCGACGGCCCGAAGCCCGGCAGGTCCCATCACCGAGAGATAGACCGCCGCCATCAGCGCGACCAGCGCCTCGTTCGTGCAGATGTTGGACGTCGCCCGCTCCCTCTTTATGTGCTGCTCGCGCGCCTGGAGGGTCAGGACGTATCCCCGGTTCCCCCGCCTGTCTTTCGTCTCGCCCACTATCCGGCCCGGCATCTGCCGGATGAAATCTTCCTTGCACGCGAATATCCCGAGGTACGGCCCGCCAAATGACATGGATTTCCCCAAGCCCTGCCCCTCGCCCACTACTATGTCCGCCCCCAGCTCGCCGGGACTTTTCAGTATCCCCAATGCAATCGGGTCCACGACTGCTACAAGCAGCGCCCCCTTCTCATGGGCGGCAGCCGCGGCGGCACTCAGGTCTTCGATACAGCCGAAGAAGTTCGGGTACTGCACTATCACGGCGGCGGTTTCCGGGCCGATGTCTTCCGCCAGCGCCTGCATGTCGGTCGTCCCGGTAATGGTGTCGTAGGGTATCTCCACCACGGGAGAGCCGAGCCCGCGCATGTACGTCTTCAGCGCCTGCCGGTAATGGGGGTGCACCGCCCTGGATACGGCGACTTCGTTTCTCTTCGTCACCCTCTCGGCCATCAGCGCGCCTTCGGCCATCGCGGAGGCTCCGTCATACATCGACGCGTTTGCCGCGCCCATGCCCGTCAGCTCGCAGACCATGCTCTGATACTCGAACGCCGCCTGGAGCGTACCCTGGCTCACCTCCGCCTGGTAGGGTGTATATGCGGTCGCAAACTCCGAGCGGGATGCGACCGCGCGTACGGCGGACGGTATGAAGTGGTCGTACGCGCCGCCGCCCAGGAAGTAAGCGTATTTCGAGGAGTCGGCGTCGAGAGACGCAATTGCCGACAGCTCGTCCAGCAGTTCCATCTCCGACAGCGCGGGAGGGAGTTTAAGCGGCTCCTTCAGGAGAAGCCCGGCCGGGATTTCTTTTATCAGGTCACTAAAATCGCCCGCACCCGCCGCATCCAGCATCTTCTTGCGGTCGTCCGGCGTATTGGGGATATATCTCATTTTTTCCTGTAGAAAGGAAGCTCGACAGCTTCCGCCGCGTGCGCCTTGCCGCGTATCACTACCGCGGCGTCCGTTATTCCGGCGGGGATATACGCCATTGCGATGCCCTTATGCAAGGATGGAGAGAAATTGCCGCTGGTGACGGCCCCGACTTCCAATTCTCCAGCAGTGACGGGGCAGCCGTGCCTTGGCACACCCGGCTCCGTCAAGACCAGCCCCATAAGTTTTTTATCCGGCCGCTTTCGTCTTTATTTCAAGAAGGGCGTCCCGCCCGATGAATTTTTCGTTGCCGAAGTCGATGAAGTTTAAATACCCGGCTTCGATCGGGCTTATATCCTCGGTTATGTCGTTTCCGTAAAGCAGGTAGCCCATCTCGAGCCTCAGCGTATCGCGGGCGGCCAGGCCGCATGGCAGTATGCCGTATTTTTTGCCTTTTTCAAGGACAAGGTCCCAGACATCTCCGGCGATGGCCCTGTGTACGTAAATCTCAAAACCCTTTTCCCCGGTGTACCCCGTCTTGGAAAACATGACGCCGGTGCCCGAGAACTCGATGGTAATGAAGGAGTGGTACGGGAACTCGGAGGGTTTTACGCCGAAGGCGTCCTCGGCGATTTGCCAGGAGGCGGGGCCCTGAAGCGCCAGGATGCAGGTGTCCGGGCTGTCGTCTATCAATACGGCCTCGAAATCCCGCCCGATATCCTTCAGCCAGTTTAAGTCCTTCTCCCGGTTCGATGCGTTCACCACGAGGATAAACCTCTCCTCGTTCAGGCGGAACGCCATCAGGTCGTCTTTTGCGCCGCCTTTTTCATTTAACAGGAAAGCGTACCGCGCCCGGTCGGGTTTTAAGGTTTCCGGGCTGAAAGTCAGCGCCCGTTCCAGGAGCTCTATACTGTCAGCCCCGCCGACCTCGATTACACCCATGTGGCTGACGTCGAAGAGCCCGGCGGAAGTCCGTACCGCAATATGCTCCTTCACCGCCCCCGAATATTCCAGGGGCATCTCCCATCCGCCAAACTCCACGAACTTTGCGCCAAGTTCTTTATGCCGCTCGTAAAGGGGGGGTCTTTTCATGATAAAAAGGTATCACAGGGTCAGGGGGTTGTAAAGGATTTGAGGGCCGCTACAAGTTTTTTGTTTTCACGGCGCGATAATACGGCTACACGTAGGAAGCGCTGTCCAAGACCTGGGAAAGTAGAGCAGTCGCGCACCAGCAGGCCTTTTTCAGCAAGGCGTTCGGTCAGGGACGAAGAGCTGATTTTCGGCTCCAGTATCTTGACCAGCAGGAAGTTCGCCGTGGACGAAAACGGCAGAAGCCATCCGGTCTCCGAGAGCGAGTGGAAGAGATAATCCCGCTCCGCCTCGTTCTGGGCGAGCGTCTTCTTCTCGTATTCCCTGTCGCCAAGCGCGGCCAGCGCCGCCGCCTGGGCCAGGTTATTCACCGTCCAGGGCTCCCGAGCCGCCTTCATCTTCGCGATTAATTTCCGGTCTGCCACGGCGTAGCCGATGCGGATTCCGGGCATCCCGTAAAACTTCGTGAAGTTCCGGAGGACTACCGCTCCAAGCTTTACCGCTTCCTTCAGCACGCTGGCCCCGGGTACATACTCTATGAACGCCTCGTCTATGCAGACCACCGCCCCGGCCTTCGACGCCTCTTTCAGGAGGCCAAGAAGTTCGCCTTTCGGTAGTAGCGTCCCGGTGGGGTTGTTGGGGTTGCACAGGAACAGCAGGCCGCATTTCTTAAGCTCCCGCGAAAGAGTTTTCATGTCCGGGCTGAAATTATTTTCCTCTAATAACGGCAGGCGGACGACCTTCGCACCAGAGAGTTCGGAGGCCCTTTCGTAATCCGAGAACGACGGCGACAAAACGAGCGCCTTTTTTACCCCCAGCGCGCGCGGCAGAAGATATATAAACTCGGTCGAACCGTTCCCGATTAAAACCTGGCCGTCTTTTAGCCCGTGGACAGCCGCAATCTTCGCGGTCAGTTCCAGCGAGTCCGGGTCCGGATACCGGTTAAGTTCCGCGGAATGCGCGGTTCATCGCGGCGAGGCATTTCTTAGGCGGCCCGAACGGGTTCACGCTCGCGGAGAAATCGATTATCTTCTCCGGCGGGATGCCGAATTTTTTTGAGTAATACAGGACGTTGCCGCCGTGCGGGAGTGGGATAGATTTCATTTGGTTATCGCGGCCTCAGTGAAATTAAGCGCTCCATCATGCATCGTTTTCTCCGTTTATATTACCTGCACTTATTATTTTCCCCGTCTTGGCGTTTATCCAATAAACCCATAAACCTTCATAAAGAAATCCAACCCTATAAGCCAGGGTGTTATTGTAAATGTACAGCATAGATCTAGGATCCATAGCTCCCTTCAAGTTTCTATCAGCCAACGCTATTTTTATCGCCTGTTCCTTTGTTATTTGAGGCGTCGTGTCAATATCCGGGGTGGGGACGTTGTTAGCATTTATTCTCCTTATGTTGTGGTCCTTATCCAAAAAAACGCCTATGGAATGTCCCCAAATAGGCACCCCATTATACATCTGTTGAAAATGACCACCATATTCTGCTTTTTCTCGCCGTTTTAACTCTTCTTTCGGATTTTTCAGTCCGAAAGCATCCCTGTGGCGATCAATAAAATCCACGATTGCGTCATCGATTGGCTCGCTGTGGTCAATACTGAACCGGCCTTGAACGCTAATTATTGATTTCGGCCCGTGTCAATATCGACGTCGTCTTCGGAATCATCGGCAAGGTTCTCGATAGCCCTTTTGTCCTCGTGTTTGCCGTGGATTATAACCCGCTTCACATGCCCCTGCCCCGCGAAGGCGACCGTCCCAGGCAGGACAAACAAAACAGCAAATGCAATTTTAAATATAATGCCGCTGGCGGCTCTCATTCTTTCCCCCTTTTTCATTTGGATACCGCGAACCGTAACGCCGCAAAAATTATCACCCCCAGCGCCGCCGTCAGGTACATCAGGCGCACCGATTCGTTTATCCTTTCAGGAGCCAGCGGCCGGGAAGGCTCTCCTATGAACGGCTTGACGGACGCGATTCCGAAATATGAGTTCTCCCCGCCCAGACGCACTCCAAGCGCGCCCGCCGCCGCCGCCTCGGGATAGCCGCTGTTGGGGCTTGTATGGTTTAGGCGGTCTTTGATTAATACCTTAAGGGAACTCCTCCATGAATACCCGCCGCCGGTCAGGTTGAGGAGAAACGAGGCGATTACCGTAAGCAGTGCCGAGAGCCTTGCCGGGATGAAGTTCGCGATATCGTCCAGCCTTGCCGCCGCGCGCCCGAAATAAAGGAACCTCTCGTTCTTGTACCCGAACATGGAGTCCAGCGTATTCACCGCCTTGTATGCCATGGCGAGTGGCGCGCCGCCAAGCGCCAGATAAAATAACGGCGCGATAACGCCGTCGGAAGTATTCTCCGCGACAGTCTCCACCGTACCCCGCACCACCTGCGTGCCCGTCGAGATTTTCGGTATCCCGGCCCACCACCATCGAGAGCTTGCGTCTGGCCTCCGGCAGGTCTCCGGCCAGCAGGGGTTTCAGAACTTCCTTCGCCGCGCCCGCAAGCGATTTTGCCGACAGTGTAGTATATGCGAGGACAACCTCCACCGCCCCGCCGCCCAGCTTCCCCAGATGCCTGTACGCGGCTCCCACGAGGAAGAACGTTACGGCAAAGGTGAGGACCACGACAACCGCGCTGCGGCAAAACCGGCGGTCAGAAGGTATATCTTCCCTGCGCCGGGGCGGTTCAGGGCGCGTTCCAGCCGGGCCGCGAAATTCCCGATTATTTTTACCGGATGGGGCAGCCCCCGCGGGTCTCCTAACAGGAGGTCCAGGAGGAATGCAAGGAGCAGGTTCAGCGGCGGCATTGCACCAGTTCTTTTATCTTTGCCAGTAACTCTTCGGGCTTGAACGGCTTCGTGATGTAATCGTCCGCGCCGGACTTGTAGCCCTTGTCCACTTCCCAGCGCTGCGCCCCGGCGGTGAACATGGCGATGGGGATATTTTTGGTCTTCTGGTCGGACTTAAGTATCTCGCAGACGTCGTAGCCGGTCATGTCCTCCATATAAACGTCCAGCAGGATAAGGTCGGGCAATATTTCTCTGGCAAGCTCTATGCCGTCTTTCCCGCCCTCCGCCTTCATTATTTCATATTGGTCCTGGAGGAGCCTTGCCGTGAGGTTCAGGATATCGACGTCGTCTTCTATAAGCAGGACCCTCGGCTTTCTTACCGGCGCGGACGAGGCCATCGCGGGCGCGGCGGGCGCGGCCTGGGCGACTTCCACGGCCTTGGGTTCATCTTTTTCCGTCTGGCGCATGGGCCGTTCCTCGGCGGTCTCCGCCACCAGCCCCATCGTGGCAAGCTCGCTTGTCTGGACGCTTACCGGCAGGACTATATGGAAACTGCTGCCGGGGCAATTGACGGCGTCGTAGCCTGAACTCTCCGCCCACAGCGTGCCCCCGTGCGCCTCGACTATGCCCCTCGCTATCGGCAGTCCCAGGCCCACGCCGCGGCCCAGGTAGGCGTACTTGCTGGTCGAGTGCTTGTCTATCTCCCCCACCTCGTAGAACTTCTCGAATATCCTGTCCAGTTCTTCTTTATCGAGGCCGATACCGCTGTCTTTGATAACGATGTCCAGATAACTTGAAGGTCCCTTCTTCAGCACCCGGTCGCCTTTGAACCTTTTGAACGAGACCGTTATTCCGCCGCCGTCGGGCGTGAACTTTATGGCGTTGCCGATGATATTCACGAGGACCTGGCGCATCCTTTTCCTGTCTATCGCCACCTGGGGCAGGTTGACAACTCCATCCAGCGAGACCTCCTGGTTTCGCTGGTTTATAAAGGTCGAAAGCTCCTTTATCACTTCCTCGACAAGGTCCCCGATGTTGGTCGGCGAGAATATAAGCCGCAGGCCCTTCGCGTCTATCTGCGAGACGTCCAGCATCTCGGTTATAATCATCCGGAGCCGTTCCGCGCCTTTGTATATGCCCTCCAGCGCCTCCACGACCTTCGGGTCCATCTTTATGGACTGGTCTGAGATCAGGTTGCTGGAATAGCCGGTTATCAAGGAAAGCGGCGTCCGCAGCTCGTGGGACATCATACCCAGGAAGTGGTCCTTCATCCGGTCTATCCTTCTGAGTTCGACGTTCGCGCGCTCGACTATCTCCAGGTTCTCCCGGACCCGGTTCCTGGACTCCTCCACCTCTTCGGCGAATTTCCTGAGTTCCACCTGCGAAGACTCCAGCGCCTCCGTCCGCTCGTCCAGGTCCTCCATCATCGAGAGCAGGGCGCGGTTCAGCTCCTCGAGTTCAATAGTGCGCCCCTTGACCTTCTCCTCCAGCGACTGGGTCAAATCCTTCAGATCCGTGTTCGCCTTCTCGAGCTCTTCGCTCTTGCTGTCCACTTCATTCCTGTACTTCTGGAGGGAGGCGGCCATTTCATTAAAGGAGAGGGCCAGGGTGCCTATTTCGTCCATGGTCCCGACCGGCAGGTTTACGGAGAAATCCCCCTCGGCTATCCTGCGGGAGGTCCTGCTCATGGAAACTATCGGCTCCGCTATCTTGCTGGAAATGACATATACAAGGAATATCACCAGTATTACGGTAAATCCCATCGTATAGGCGACCTTGCGCCAAAGGGCGTGGACCGGGGCGAAGGCGTCGTCGTAGTCTTCCTTCACCACGAAACCCCATTTCGTCTCCGGAATATAACGGTACACGGCCAAGACTTCCATCCCCCGGTAATCCTTCGTCTCTATGATGCCTTCCTGGCCTGACGCCGCGAGATGCGCCGCTTTAGGTGCATTTTCTAATTTGAACCTGAGCTTTAAAGGCGAATCGTTCATGAAGCGGAGGCGGTTCAAAAAGACCAGTTGGCCATCCTCTATCCTGGCTATTATGGTATCTCCGGTACCCCGCATCCCCGGCCAGCCCGCAAAGATTGGATAGAAGCTCTCATCCATCCCCACGATGAGTACGGAGGCTCCCCCAAATTTGCCGTCTTTCATTATCGGGGCGGAAAAAGCCATGACCAGGGCTTTAATATGCGGGTTATAGTATATGTCCTGAATATAGACGCTGTTCCCGCCCTTCATGCCGACGGCCATTGCGCCCTTGAAATAGCCCTCATCCGCATGGTTATGACCGACCATACTCTCGTCGTTTGAAGCAAGGACTCTGCCATCTTTGCCGAGTATGTTCGCATGCAGATAGGCATGATTAGAGGTGATGTCAGAGAGGTTATCTCTCAACTCTTTATACTGGGGGGTGTCTAAATATTTTTTTGAGATGGGATATCTTTCGAGAAAGGCGACGTCGGAGTTTGTTTTTTTATTCTTTGCCAGAAAATTCACATCGCTAGACCTCTCCGAAAGCCAGGACTTTATCCTGCTCTTCTGGATGTCCGCGATAGAGGTGAGGTGGCTCCTTATCCTTTCCCGGAGCGCGGAATTCTCGCTCTGGTAGGCCATCGCCCCGATCATGAAGAACGGGATTATGACGAGGAGCGCGAAGTAAAGGATCAGCCGCCCTTTTATGCTCCCCTTAAGCCTGATGCTTTTTATTTTTTCCAGTATTCTCAACGTCACCCGCAATAAATCAGAACTGATGCTAAGTTTCCTGAATATTATACCAGAAATAGCTGAAAATATTGAATACTTGATTATGTTATAAGCTTCAAGACCTCATCCATCCCGATGTTTGATTCGACCAGGTCCGCAAGAGCTTCAAGACCTTTCTCCTTCAGACCCGCGTACTCCACCGGCCTGGCGGCCCGTTTCGTTCCCTTTTTTAATAGACCGGATATGAGGTCCCGGCGGAAGGCGTCGTTCTCGAAAACCCCATGTATGTACGTGCCCCATACGGAGCCGGCCGGTCGACCGGCTTCGGGCAGACTGGCCGCGCCGTCGTAATACCCGGCCTTTTCTCCGTTTTTCGTGTTTATGACGAATAACGGCGATGCACCCGGCCCAAGCTTCGTCCTGCCCATGTGGATTTCATAACCGGCGACAGCCGGCTGACCGGCAACGGGGCCGCCTCCGGTCCCCAAATAGTGCCCGCTCACCTGTGCCGTTACCTTCTCCCCCGTCAGGACGGTTTCCGCATCGAGTATGCCCATCCCCTTGACTTCCGGCGTCTCCGACTCGACGCCTTCCGGGTCGGCAACCGTCTTCCCAAGCATCTGGTAGCCGCCGCATATACCCGCGACCCGGCCTCCCGACGCGTGGTAGGAAATCACGGCCTCTTCCAGCCCCGAACGCCGAAGGTCCAACAGGTCGGAGATAGTGTTTTTGCTCCCCGGTATAATCACCAGGTCCGGACGCCCAAGCTCGGCCGGCCCCTTTACGTACCGCACCCGGACGCCCGGCTCATGCGCCAGGGGGTCGAAGTCGGTGAAGTTCGATATGTGGCCAAGCCTCAGCACGGCAACGTCCAGGGCGCCGTCGTCAAGCCATGCGCCGTCTGAACCTCCAGGCGAACCCGCGCCGTCGAGCGCCACACCGTCTTCTTCCTGGATATATATGTCGTTAAAATACGGGATTACGCCGAGGACGGGCTTTCCGGTCCTTTGCAGGATAAAGTCAAGGCCGTCCTTTAAGAGAGAGGCGTCGCCCCGGAACTTGTTTATCAAAAACCCCGCCACCATCTCACGTTCCGCCTCGTCAAGCAGTTCCATCGTCCCGACCATCGAGGCGAAGACGCCGCCCTTGTCGATGTCCGCGGCAATAAGCACCTTCGCCCCGGCCATCTCAGCGGTCTTCATGTTCACGAAATCGTGTTGTTTTAAATTTATCTCCGCCGGGCTGCCCGCGCCCTCTATGATTATAACGTCATGTCTGGCCGAGAGTTCATCAAAGCATTCCCTGGCCGCCCGGAACGCCTCGTCCTTGTACCTGTGGTACTCCCTCACCCCCATGTTGCCGACCACTTTTCCGCGTATTATCACCTGCGCGCCGGTGTCGCTGTTGGCCTTCAGCAGTACCGGGTTCATCAGGACCGACGGGGGGATTTTTGCCGCTTCAGCCTGGTACGCCTGCGCGCGGCCTATCTCGCCGCCTTCAGGCGTGATGAAGGAGTTTAACGCCATGTTCTGGGATTTAAAAGGGGCAACAGAGTAGCCGCGCCTTACCAGTATCCTGCACAGGGCGGCGACTATCACGCTTTTGCCGACATGGGAGCCGGTCCCTTGCACCATCAACGCCCTTGCCATCTTACGCGCAGCCTTTCAGGGCCTGGAGCGCCTTGGCCAGGACGTCCTTATTCGACGCGCCGATGAACGGGGTGGACCTTTCCAGGCCCAGCGGGATATCGTCCAGCGGGTTGCCCTCCAGGTCCGTAACCATGCCCCCGGCTTCCTTTACCATCAGCCATCCCGCCGCAAAATCGAAACTCCTGGATGCCGACGGGACCAATACCGCGTCCGTCGCCCCGGCGGCGAGGCAGGCCAGGTCGAGCGCCGTGCTCCCGAGACATCTTACTTTTCTGGCGCAGGATAAAAGCGTCATCGCTTTTTGCAGGTCTTTCCTGGGGGAGGACGCCTCTATGTTCACCATGCCCAGTTCTATCCTGTCGGAGGTCATGAGCCTGATGCCGTTCTTGTACGCCCCGCCCCCTTTTATAGCCCAGAACTCGTCCCCGTTGCCCAGGTTTATTATATAGCCAAGGCCGACGTCTGAGAGCTTCTTCCCGTTCGCCATCACGAGCGCGGTGGAGAAGAAAGGTATGCCGTACTTGGCGTTGTTGCTGCCGTCTATCGGGTCGGCCAGGATAATCGAGTCCTCCCGTCCGAACTTCTTCTCCCCCAGCTCTTCGGATATGAAAGTGAACTGCTCGCCGGCCGCATGCAGTTTATCGAGGATGCCTAAGATAGCGTCCTCAGCCTTTTTGTCCAGAACGAGCGTAGTGTCCCCGCCCGCGCCCTTTCCAATCGCCCTGCCGTACCCCTTGCCTTTGAAAAGTTCGTCCATCTCGGAGCGCACTTTGGCGCCTATTTCCTTAAAGGCGGAAAGCCAGCTGAAATTTTCCATTAGAAGAACCTCTCCCTGTATTTGAGTCCGCCCGAAATATATGTCTTCACTTTTGCCGGATCAAAAGTCCGCGCCTTCAGTGCGCCGTGCGCGAAGGCCATTATCTTTCCCCGCACCTCATCCGTCACGTCCGGATAGAAAAGAGGGTTTGCAACCACGGCGGCCCGGAACGCATAGAATGGCGCGGAGACTTCATTTACCGCCTCATCTCCGGAAGCCCCGATATATTCTTCATAAAAAAGCCGGAGCGCCTCGTCATATGCGCCGGCCATCTTCCCGTGCTCCATCAGGGAAAAGAATATGAAGTTCATGCAAAGAGCCGTGACGTCGTCGGCGGGCTCGCCGTATTCTCCCCTGCTCCTGTCCAGGAGCGTGAACGATTTTTCGCCCTGAAAGAGTATGTTGCCGGGGTGGAAGTCTCCGTGCACGCGGGACAGCCTGCCGGGGTATTGTCTCAATACGGCCCGCCAGTCCACGCACGCTTTTTCGATTGCCGCCATCTCGGCTGAATTTGTAAAATTATTATCCAAGGCGTATGTATCGAATACGCCCATCAGGCACTCCCCGTGCCCGATTATATCTCTTACTTTACGGAAATAAAGCTCCGGCGCGTCCTTCTTTTTAGAGTTCGCCTTCGCCAGAAATTTCGCCAGCGCGGATACCCGCTCTCCGGCCCGCCGCGTCAGTTTCGGCATCCCTTTCATATCGCGGAGGTCCTGGAAATAATTCGTCCCTTCCCCTTCCTCCATTATAAGATAATATTCATGGCCCCCGGCGATGGATTTAAGGGCGCCGTCTTGCAGGGAGAGTACGTCGAGCGCCTTTACGTGAGACGGGAACTTCCCGTAGCTCTCGGACGCAAGCAGGAAAACGGATGCCCGGTCCGCGGGATAGTCGTGCCCGAGGCCTATGTTTTTGTCCAGCGTTTTTATTATAATATTCCTGCCGACGCCGTCACGGATAAACCTGGCCCTGTAGCCCCTGCCGTGGCTCCCTCTTCCGAGCGGAGTCAGGCGCACACTCCCGGGCGCGGCCCCGAAGACCTCGCTCAAGTATTCAGAAAACCTTCGGGCGGAGGGTTTCAAGCGCGGCCTCTCGCCAAGGCTCTGATAGCCGATGGAAGGGCGTCGATTAAATCCCCCGCGATCAGCCCGGCCTGACCTTTCTCATCCGACGCGATATCGCCCGCTAACCCATGCGCATACACGCCGAGTAGCGCCGCGTCCCCCGCAAGAAGGCCCTGGGCCAGAAACGAGCTTACGACGCCGGTAAGCACGTCTCCCGTGCCCGCCGTAGCCATCCCCGGGTTTCCGGTCGGGTTTACGTAAAATGTGCCGTCCGGAGACGCAATCAGCGTCCTGGCCCCTTTAAGCGCGACGGTGCAATGGTGCGCCTTCGCCAGTTCCAATGCCGCGCCCGGCCTGTCCGTCTGCACAGAGACCGTATGGATACCGAGAAGCCGTCCCGCTTCCGCCGGGTGGGGCGTGAGTATCACGGGCGCGGTCATATTATCCAGAGGCGCTTCGTCCTCGGAGAGGATGTTCAAGGCGTCGGCATCCAGCACCACCGGGATTTTCAGCTTAGGCAGCAGTTCCCGGACAAGTCTCGCGGTGTCCTTGTTGCGGGAGAGGCCGGGGCCGATAGCCACGGCGGTTTTGTCTTCCAGAAGCTCCAGCAGCCCATCCAGCGCGTTATATGAAAGAGAGCGCTCATCCGTCTCCGGGAGCCCCACGGTCATCTCCTCGGTAAGCTTCTCCTCGAAGATATCGTTCAAGCTCTCCGGGACCGCAACCGTTACAAGACCCACGCCCGAGCGGAGCGCCGCCCTCGCCGCCAACACACCCGCGCCGGTCTTTCCGGCGGAGCCGGCAATAATCAAAAGGTGGCCGTAGGTGCCCTTGTGGGAATCAGGCTTCCTTTCCGGCAGAAGGCCCTGGACGCGCCTTAAGGTCAGGAGGTGCGCGTTAATGGCCGCCTCGTCCACCGCGCTCTCTGGGATTCCTATTTCGGCAGTCTTTATATCGCCCGCGGCCTGCACGCCCGGATAGAGATAAAGCCCCCGCTTCGGCAGGCCGAAGGTGACGGTCATATCCGCATGGATAGCGGTCCCCATTATCCTGCCGTCGTCCGAATTGACGCCTGAAGGGACGTCCACGGCGACGACCTTCCGCGCTTTCGAGTTTATCATCTTTATCACCGAGGCGTAAGGCTCCGCGATTTCCTGTGAGAGCCCCGTCCCGAATATGGCGTCTATGACAGCTTCGGCGTGCGCGGCCTCGGAAATCTCGTCAGTTAAGTCCCGGCTGACAGGGTTTATGGTTATCCCCATCTTGCGCGCCGCGTTCAGGTTAGTGGCCGCGTCGCCCTTCATATCATCCGAGAACAGCCGGACGCTGACTTTCGCGCCCATATTATGAAGGCGCCGCGCGATGACCAGGCCGTCGCCGCCGTTATTGCCCTTGCCGCAGAATATGCAGTAATACTTCCCCTCGACCGGCCCCCATTTATGGACAATGGCGGAGACGACGGCGCGGCCCGCGTTCTCCATCAAGACGATGCCCGGTATGCCGAATTCCTCGATTGTCCGGCGGTCGAGCTCCCGCATCTCTGAGGCAGTAGCGAGTTTCATTTAGACTCTTTCGCCTCCGTGGACAGTACAGCCTGGGCCACCGTATAATCCCCGTCGTGGCTGATGCTTACGAACGTCTCCCTGACTCCCAGCCTCTGGGCCATCTCGCGCACCTTGCCGTGGTAGAGCACGGCGGGCTTGCCCAGCCCGTCCCGCGTGACCTCTACGTCCACCCATTTAACGCCCTGGGAGTGCCCGGTGCCGAAAGCCTTGAGTACCGCTTCCTTTACCGCGAAGCGCGCCGCGAAGCTCTCGGTGCTCCTCTTCTGGCCGCGGCAGTAAGTCTTTTCCCCGTCGGTGAATACCCTGTCCTCGAACGCGCCGCCCCAGCGGGTAATAGCGTCAGCTATCCTGTCCACCCTTACTATGTCAATGCCTGTGCCAATTATCAAAATAAAATGCGGGGCATTCTCCCCTAATGTTAGTGTGCATCAATGTTTTTACTCTTTTTCTTCCAAATTAAATTTAAAATTATTGATAATAACAATACAACTGTACCTATACGATAAGGGCTTCTCCAACACAAATATTTTTAAAGAAAATAGCAGCAACTGAACCATTATAATACCAAGTCATTTTTTATTATAAATTTCTCGATTTACTTTTTCAGATTTTCAGATTTTATGATTACAAATTTTTCGGGTTCGACCCTCTCCCTATTATCAGGTCTTTCATCTCTCTTACGGCCCGCTCCAGGCCCACCAGCACGGCGCGCGAGATTATGCTGTGCCCGATATTCAGCTCGTATATCTCTTTTATCTTCGCTATCTGGCGGACGTTCTGATAGTTAAGGCCATGCCCCGCGTTTACCGTAAGCCCCAGCTTATGGGCAAGGCGGCAGGACTCGAATATCTTCTCGTACTCCTTCTGGGACTGCTCGTAAGTCCTGGCGGCGGCGTACTTTCCCGTATGTATCTCTATGGCGTCTGCGCCCGCCTTTTTGGATTCCTTCACCTGGTCGAAATCCGGGTCTATGAAAAGGCTCACGAATATGCCCGAATCCCGAAGCTTCCGCACCGCGTCCTGTACCCTCTCCCGGTTCGCCACCACGTCCAGGCCGCCCTCGGTGGTAAGCTCTTCCCGCTTCTCCGGCACCAGTGTCGCCATTTCCGGGCGCACTTCCAGCGCGATGACGATTATCTCGTCGGACGCCGCCATTTCGAGGTTCAGCGGGACCTTCACCGTCTCCCGGAGGAGGCGCAGGTCCCTGTCCTGGATATGCCGCCTGTCCTCGCGGAGGTGGATGGTAATGCCGTCCGCCCCGCCAAGCTCTGCCAGTACCGCCGCATGGACCGGGTCCGGTTCCACTCCGCGCCTGGCCTGGCGTACCGTCGCCACGTGGTCAATATTGACGCCCAGTTTGGCCAAAGATGGACTCCTTGAATAATTGTAGGTTTTGAGGGAGTTTTTATATTAAAAGTAACTACTTAGTTTGCAGGAAAAGGGGCAAATAGTCAAGATGTTTACAGCTTTTTTCCCCCGTTTTTAACGAATATGCGCCGGGCCAGGCCGAGTACGCCTTTACGGCGGTATGTAACGATAGCCTCCGCGCCGCCCACCTTCACATTCAGGGGCACGCGCACTGAAGACGATTTTAAAGCGGCTACCACCTGGCTTGCATGGATGCTCCTGTTGCCGACCATCAGGTAGCTTACGACCGATGCCGTAGCCGCCCAAGTCCCCATCCGGACTCCGAAAAGCTCCATCGCCAGAATACCTGCGGAAATCGGCGTGTTAGCCGTCCCGGCCAGCACCGCCGCCATGCCTATCACTGCAAATGTCGCCGGGTCGAACCCGAAAAGCCTGCCGAACTCGCTCCCGGCGGACGATCCCACGAAAAATATCGGCGTGATGATTCCGCCAGATGCGCCGGAGCCCAGGGTAATCGAGGTGAATAATATTTTATACAGGAAAGCCCCGGCGGGCACGGCGTGGCCCTGGACGGCGGATTCTATCTGCGGCAGGCCCAGGCCCAGATAGCCCCGGTCTCCGAGTATAAAAGTCAATATCGCAAGCAGTAGCCCAGCCAGCGCGCCTTTCAGCGGAAACGGCATCTTTAACTTATGAAACAGCTTGTCCGAGAGCTTCATCGCTTCGATGAATACGAGCGAGACCAGGCCGAAGACCATGCCGGCAAGTATGACTTTAAAAAATACGCCTCCCGAAAAGACCGGGAATATCGTCATCTCTCTGGAGAAATATTTTATTCCCCAGGAAAGAGAGACCTGGTACGCCACAATGCCGGAGACGAAAGAAGGGAACAGCACGTCGTAAGAGAGCTGGCCCAGGAACAGCGCCTCGATGCCGAATATCGAGCCCGCGATCGGCGCGCCGAACACGGAGGCGAAACCGGCGGAGATGGAGCATATGACAAGTTTTTTCCTGTCTGCCTTGTCCATCCTCAGCGACCTCGACACCCAGGAAGCCAGCGCGGCCCCGACCTGTACCGGAGGGGCCTCTTTGCCCGCGGAACCGCCGGAGGCAAGCGTCAGGATGGACGCTATGAACTTCGCCGGGGCGACGGTCAGGCGCACCTTCCCGCCTTTTTTGTGTATGGCGTTGATGACTTTGTCCAGCCCCTCGCCAGCCGCCTCCTTATCTATCAGGAGCGGTGCAAGGTTGCTTACGAACAGCCCAGCCGGGAGCAGTATGAAATAATACGGAAAACCGGCGGTGCGGGCGGTGCTGTAATTTAGCACCTTCAGGAAAAGCGTAGTCGAAAGCCCCACGGCCACGCCGACGACGGAGGCCAGGACTGTCCACTTCAGGATACTCACGAACATCGTGCCGTGCTCGGCTAAATGCTTTCTCATAGCGCGGATTATAATACAATCGATTAATTATTAAAATAAAATTCCCACATGATTCTACCGGTAATCAGTTCACCTGCGATAACTATGTTATATTTAAAATAAATAGGGTACAAACGGAAGGTGAAACGATGAAGCTTAACATTAAAGCGTTCGCGCTTGCTTGCGGCATATTGTGGGGCTTGGGGCTTTTCTTTCTTACCTGGTGGATAATCGCTCTGGACGGCGCGACAGGCGAAATTACCTTTATAGGCCGTCTTTACCGCGGGTATAACATATCCCCCATAGGCAGTCTCTTCGGCCTTGTCTGGGGATTTTTCGACGCCTTGATAGGCGGCGCGATATTCGCCTGGCTATATAATCTCATAGTCGGCTGGACCGCCCGCAAGTAGCA
>CAVOSJ010000006.1:0-411921 GCA_963698885.1 Nitrospirota bacterium
TACCGGCCCGGCGCCGAGCGTGTAGCTGAAAAGGGTCTCGCGTTGGGCACTACGTATTTTTTGGGCGGCAAGAGGGTCGTGTCGTAATCGAGGGCGAGTTCGTCGAAAAAGTCGATCTTCCGGTAGGCGAATTTGAATTCTCTGGCTGCGGCGAACCGACCACCTCGTAGTCTCTGAGGAGGCCCTCCACGAAGTCCGGCAGGTCGTCTTTTTTTATGCCATGAAGGCGCATCGGTTCGCCCCATATTTGGTGTGTAACCCTTAAAGGTTAACAAAACAACCTGGAAGCGTCAAAAGTGTCAAACCGAAATGAGAAGCGTGTTTAACGTACAGGCAGGAACAGCCTGAAGTTGCTTCCCGTTCCCGGCTCACTTGCAAGCTCGACCCGTCCGCCGTGGGCTTCCGCAACCGCCTTTACTATCGCCAACCCGAGGCCGGTTCCTTTTATCCCCGCCGTCCGGGGTGAGCGGTAGTATTTTTCAAAGATAATTTCACTCTCTTCGGCAGGAATTCCTTTACCGGAATCCACGACGGAAATAACTATAAAATCGCCGCCGGCTTCCCTGACCGGTTCCGCTTTCATCGTAATTTCGCCGCCAGTAGGCGTGTAGTTGGCGGCGTTCTGGAGCAGGTTGGACACCGCCCGCTGCAGAAGTTTCCTGTCCAGGAGCGCTTTCGGCAGTCCATCCTCCATTTCTATTTTGAAGGAAAGGCCTTTCTTCTTAAAAGTCTTTTCGAAGCCCCTTCCGGCTTCCCGCAAGGCCTCCGGAACATCGGTCGGGGAAAGGTCGAGCGTCATCTTTCCTGCCTCGGCCTTTGAGATAGTCAAAAAACTCTCGACGAGGCTATTCACCTTTTCACCGCTGTCATGGATTGTAGATATCACCTCCCTCGTTTCATCGTCAAGCCTGTTCCCGGCCATAAGAAGTTGCGTATAGCCGAGTATGACGGTGAGAGGGGATTTTAAATCGTGAGAGACCATGGCGTAAAAGTCTGTCTTCTGCTGTTCGAGTTTTTTTCTTTCGGTGATCTCGCGCGCAATGCCTATAGTGCCGTATAGTTCCCCTTTTTCGTTGAAAAGGGGCGTTTTAATCGTCTCTATCCAAAGCATGTTGCCTTTTGAATCGACCATCTGTTCTTCGGAAATCATCCTTTTCCCGTTTCTGCAACCTTCTTATCATCCGCCATGTATTTCCCGGCCAGATCCTTAGGCCAGATGTCTATATCTCTTTTCCCTGGTATTTCTTCAGCGTTTATCCCGCAGGCATCCGCAAATGTATCATTCACGGCTAAAAACCTCCCTTCAACGTCCTTCAACCAGGCCATGTCGGGGATGTTTTCGATAATCGCCAGCAGCCGCTTTTCACTGGCGCGCATCTTTGCTTCCGCCTCCCTGCGCTCGGTGATGTCTATTAAAGAGCCTATTATGGAAGGTTTTCCTTTGTAAACTGTAACCGATCCGAGCGCCTCGACAAGGACGGTCTTGCCGTCCTTCCTCAATAATCGGATTTCGTAATGGGCAGTTTTAGCTTCACCTTCAAGCCGCTTACGCATGTTTTCAGCCGTCATCGCCCGGTCGTCCGGATGTACAATCTCCAGCATGTCTTTCAGGGCCAGCAGTTCTTCCACGAGTACCCCAGCATCTCGCAGGTCCGCCGGTTAACAAAGACAAAACGCCTCTCCCGTATTATGTAGGCTCCGACTATGGCTTCTTCCACCAATATCTGGAGCTTCTCGCCAAGCTCTCTCAGCGCTTCTTCGGCGATTTTACGCTCGGTGATGTCCTGGATTGTTCCATAAAGCCGGACTACCATACCACTGCCGTCCTTCACCGCTTTACCTCGTGCAATTACCCATCGATTAGCGCCATCAGGCCTGTTTACCTCAAGTTCAAGTTCGTATGATCCGCCTGTTTTCAATGCCCGCCTGACAGTATCATCAAGGCGTGAAGAGCTTTCAGGCGTGTATATCTGCGGGCTCACATCATACTTGGGCGGAGCCTCTCCGGCGTCCATGCCGAAAATATTGTAGAGTTCTTCGGACCAGGTTGTAGTATTCTTTTCAATGTCCCAGCTCCAACTACCTATTTGGGCCAGGTGTTGCGCCTCCTTGAGTTCCGATTCGCTTTTCCTTTAGTGCTTCCCCGGCCATCTTCTCCTGCGTCATGTCCAATACAAAACCCATATAGCCCCTGAATTCTCCGTATATGTCATAAAACGGCGAACCGACATCCATTATTGTCCGGTATTCCCCGTCACAATTTCTAAGGCGGTATTCCATCCTGAATTTCCGCCTTTCCTTGAATGAACTTGAATAAATATCCAGGCAGTCTGGAAGGTCGTCCGGGTGCACGCCTTCCGCCCAGCCGTAGGCCAGCTCCTGCTCCATTGTGCGCCCGGTAAACTCAAGCCAGCTTTTGTTAAAAAAGACACATTCGGAATCCGGGCCGGACTGCCATACCGGGGTCGGGAATTCCTCGAAATAAAAGCCTGTAATAGTCCCTCGATTTTTCAAGAGCGTCTTCCGCTTTTCTACGTTTTACTATGAATAATGTCATCAGGATAAGTACGCATATTCCAAAAAACCGGTTGAAAATCGCTTCATAAAAATCAGGGTCCGGATTTAAATGAATTAAATCGACCAGCGTCAATACCGAGCAGAGGCCCGCATAAGAGATTATTTCCCCCCGTTTGAATACTCTGGATGCCATCCATAGCGGGAACAGGTATGCAAGCCATATCGCATAGCCCACCGGCGACAGCACGTCCACGATAAAGATTACTGCAGTAGCTATGAAAATCAGCAGGTTTGCCTTAAAATCGGTCTTATTCATATATCATTAAATTTTATCATAAATTTAAAAAGCCCATCTGTTGATACTGCACCTTCATCTGTCGGCCCATTTATACTCATCGAGGAATCGATGCGATATTTGTTTGGTTGTCAAGGTTAATCGTTGAAATTGATATGCCATCCATTACCAAACCCGCAACGAATTAGCCCAAAATTGGCCCATTGAACACCAAAGGGGTCAGGCCCGAAAGCCTAACCCCTGGTGGTCATCGTCCTTTACGCTCGTCACACCCTTTAAGTCTTCGACGAGTTTGGTCACCAGATGGAACAGCAGCTCCGATGAAACAGGAACTTTCTATTTAATTAGAGTAGCTCACTCGCCCCGGTGTTTTTGCTCGCCCCCGCCCCCTTCACCTGGCGCGCGTCCCTGCTCCTTTTTCTGCCCGCGCGGCTGCTGAGCTTTCTCCTGAGGTTGTTTCTGCTGCCGCTGGACTTTCTCCTGAGGCTGCCTCTGCTGCCGCTGGACTTTCTCCTGAGGCTGTCTCTGCTGCGGCTGGACATTCTCCTGAGGCTGTCTCTGCTGCTGCTGGACTTCTCCTGAGGCTGTCTCTGCTGCGGCCGGACTTTCTCCTGAGGCTGTCTCTGTTGCGGCTGGATTTTCTCCTGAGGCTGTCTCTGCTGCCTGCCGAACTTTCTCCTGAGGCTGTCTCTGCTGCCGCTGAACCTCGGGCCTCTGTTGATATTGCTGTTGCCTTTGTTGTCTTAGCTGCTGTCTCTGCTGTTGTGGCCGAGGATGATAGCCCTGGACGCCCCAAGTCCCTTGCGTCCAATGCCGGTCACTGTGCCAGCCCCTCCAGTTCGATTGGAGTTGTTGATAAGGAATCCGTTCATAGTTCCATCGGTGTCCGTTCCAATTATGGTCTCTGTAGTATCCCCTCCAACCCGGGTCTACATCAAAATAGAAGGTTGGGACATCGTTATAATAACCCCAGCCACGGTCATAATAATGTGAGCGATACCAACGGCCGTCCCACAGGCGCCACCACCAGCCATCCCAGAAATACAGGTCTGCATCAATGGCAGGGTCAACGTAGACATCGTCCGCATCAGGCAGCACTATCACATCTGGCGGTGCGGGAAATATGAGTGGCGGCGGCAGGGGGATTCCTATACTTATATTTACATCCGCCATTGTCGGAACCGGCACTGCAATTGTAAACGCCAAAAGCAATGTTCCCCAAAATAGCTTCTTCACTTTGTTACCTCCTTTAAAGTTGCCTCCTTTAAACTTCACGGTCTTGCCGCCCTTCAGCCTTTCCTGCTTCCCGCAACAACCAGCGCGACGCCGCCCGCAAGCGCAATAGCGCCCACGATCGGAGTCAGCGGGATCGTTTTAGTCTTATCAGCCGTCAGATGGATCGGCCCGACATCTACGACTTTCTCTCTGGTCGTGTAGGTAATGCCTTGATACGCAAAGGACGCGATCCCTACAACAATGAGGAGGATGCCTATAATCGTATATGCTTTCATTTCACTCCCTTTTTAGGGTCCACAATGTGGAGCCGGAAACAGACAAGGCCGCGAAAAACGGCCTTGCTTGTCGGCAGACGGTAAACCAGGCCACCATCTCGTGACCCTTTAATGCCTGTCCTGGTCGTAGTCGCCCCGGTCGCCGCGGTCGTGCATGGTCGTGATGCTCCTGGTCCCGGCCCCTTTCGTCCTCGTGTCGGTCATGCCAAAAACATCCGGAAAGCATAACCGTCGCTAACAGAACGGCAATCAACCCCAGCAATATACGTTTCATCTCGCCCTCCGTGGATAACCTTGATGCGATTACAACCCTCTACTTGATGTTAATGTTGTTTTTGACATCCGCAACGCCTTTGACTTCGCGCGCGATTTCGCCAGCCCTGTCCTTTTCCTGGGGGGTGTTGACAAAGCCGCTCAGCTGCACGACGCCTTTGAAGGTTTCGACGCTTATCTCGCGGGCCTTAGTGACAGGGTCGTTTACAAGCTCGGCCTTGACCTTTGTCGTAATGGACGAGTCGTCAACATATTGGCCGGTGCTCTCCTTCGTACGCGTGGCGGCGCAGCTCGCAAAGGCCAATATCAGAGTGATGCACACCAGGTATTTCATAACATTTTTCATCTGCGTCATAAGAGCACCTCCAGTGATAATAAAAAGCGTTAGCGACATCATAACTTATTATAAAATATATTAAAAAATCCTCATTCCGTCAAATTGCCGACATACGGCCACCTGAAAGCCATGGCATCATTTGAACGGGTCTTTCTTGCCTTTCATGAAATCTTTTTTGTTCAGGCCACATGCCTTTATAAAAATCAGGGTTCTCACTGGCAGGCATGGTATTATTCTGAGTCTCAGGTTGTCCTGGGTTAGGCGGCTTGTTTATCCCGGTTTTAGATTTAAACCCGGCGCCGGCTGGTACGGGTCTTGTTGTGGCGGTATTCCTTTGCTTGGGCAGTTTCTTACCCGGCTCCGATAAGAGCAAAACCTTTCCGGACTTGCTCGTGATCGACTTGACCACCCCCTTGGGGAACGACGCCTTGCCCGTTTTGTACATGAGCGTTATCGTCCCGCCCTTGAGGGTGTAAGCTTCCGCCTCAACCGTCTGTCCGTTCTTAAAAACGACCTTATAGGAGGCAGCCGCGGAAGCAGGGAGGGTTACAAAGAACAAGCAGGCCGCGCATAAAAGAACCTTGACGTACATATCCACCCTTGAGGTTATCGGACTCATCACTTCCCGATACGAATCCCGGTGATGGAGTTTAAGAGCCCGAAGGCACTTAACAGCCAGAGAATCACCGCAATAACCACCACTACATTCAGGAGCTTCTTTATGGTGGATTGCATCGGTATGTAGCTGTTGATCACCCACAGGATCAACCCGACGACAACCAAAACGATCACTAAGTGAACCAACGACATAGCTGTCCTCCTTTCATTACCGGTGGCCTCATGCCATCACGGATCCACGTGCCCGGCCGCCTAAATCAGGCCCGCTAACAGCAGGATGATCACAATCAACAGGATCAAGCCCAGCCCTCCGCTCGGGTAGTAACCCCAACTTTTGCTGTGGGGCCAAGCGGGCAGTGCACCCACCAGGAAAAGGACCAGGACAATTATCAAAACTATTCCGAGCATGTCGCGCACCTCTGTTTTTGTTGTGTTGTTACTCTCTTATGTCCTCATAATAATTATATCATAAACAACGGCTTGGATTAATCGTGCCCGCTCTAAAAAACGCGGTTATGTTATAATTTGAACATGATAGACATCAGGGCATTATATACGCGCGCCGATAAAGTTGTTACTACCTGGATGGCGCGGCACGGAATTACGTTGCTGCGCCTGAGCATAGGCGTAGGTTCCTGTGGTTCGGCGCGTTGAAGTATCTTCCGGGCATGAGCCCTGCCGAGTCTCTGGCGACCAGGACTATAAACGACCTTACATTCGGAGCGATACAGCCTGAGCCAGCGAGGTACATATTGGCTTCCCTTGAGACGCTTATCGGCCTGGGCCTTTTATCCGGGAGTGTTTCTGAGGGCCGTTATATTCCTCCTGCTTTTTCATATGGCAGGTACTTTTACTCCGATACTGCTGTATCCGGGTGAGGTCTTCAAGGTCTTCCCTTATGCGCCCACGCTTGAAGGCCAGTTCATCATAAAGAACCTCGTGATAATTGCCGCCGCGCTTGTTGTTGGGGCCACCGTGCGCGGCGGCGCGCTTGTCGCCGAACCGGAAGCGGCAAAAAAGGCCGTAGCGGAAGCGGAAGTGGATGCAGAAAAATAATTAAATTAAAAGCATAGGAGGCGGGTTATGTCGTCGCATGAAGATGAGACACCGTTTGAAGAGGAGACCCCGGTTGAAGACAAGACACCGCTCCTTGAGACTCATCCATGTAACATATGTCCATGTTCTGACTTTGAGTCGAGCAATGCAGGCGATAACGTATGCACATGCGGACACAAGGAAAGCGACCACAAAGATTTCAAGTGGTCCAGCACTTGAAAAACCATTTTAACAGGAAAGCAGGGGGAATTTGTCGACGACGCGTTTACAACCAGTGGGAAAATAAATGCGCGAACCAACTGCTGGAATCCTGTCTACCAGAGGGTCTTTTTACTCCACTCTTCCATTGAATCTGGTCGGACGCCGCAAGGTCATTTGCGAACATCTTCTCCATTTCGACAGCGGACCCGTGGCTCAGAATAACCGCATTCACCTCATCATCACTTTGAAGGCTCCAGAAGTCCAGGTTTGTGGAGCCGACTATGAACCAGACTCCGTCAATCACCGCGGTTTTCGCATGCATCATGGCATTGCGGTATTCATATATCTTTACACCCGCTTTCAAAAGCTCGGAATAATTATATCCGCTGTGCATGTAAGGCCGGCATAAAATCGCTGATTGAGGTAAGAATAAGCTTTACGTCAACGCCGCGTCTGGCAGCCTCAGTCAAGGCATCCAGTATTTGGTCGTCGGGGATAAAATACGCATTCGTCAGATGAACCGAATGTTCAGCAAAAGCGATTGCGGACATATAGACGATAAAAGTGATTCCTGTTGCTCTCTCCCGGCGTGTTGCCGACCACCCGCACCAGGGCATGACCCTCTTCTTTCAGTGCGGGGAAATAGTTTTGTACAGAGAGTTTTGGCCCATTCTGCTTCTGCCATGTGTAAAGAAAAAGTTTTTGGAATTCAGCAACCGCAGGGCCTTCGATTTGAACGTCGGTGTCACGTACGGGCAGAGGCGTTCCTTTGACTTGTTTCCTTCCGGAAAGCCTGCTCGAGTAAACCTTACTGATATTGATACCCCCTGCAATAGCGACTTTGCCGTCCACGACCAAAATCTTGCGGTGGTCCGGATGAACCAAGCCATGCCGTGGGCCTTGAACGGATTTACCGGATTGAATTCGACCACGTGAATTCCCCGGCTTGCAAGCGCTGAAAAAAAGCAGGCGGGGGGTATTAACATGCCGATGCTATCAAAAATGAGATTTACCTGAACGCCCTCAGCCTGTTTTTGAAGCGGCGGATCAGCAAATTTGCGGCCGACTTCATCATCCTCAATGATAAAGGTTTCAAGGTTGATATTGTCTTTGGCATTCTGTATCGCTTTGAACATTGCGTCATAGGCAGCATGACCATCGACGAGCAGAGTGACTTTGTTCCCCTTCGTCAGGGGACTGTCGGTGACCGTCTCTAACACGGCAGTCTGGCGTTCCAGAATGTCCGTCGGGTGGACTTGAACGCTTCAGCCGTTCCATGATCGCCTTGCTTTTCTAGGGGCGTTATCAGTCCGTTGGCCGAAGTGATTTGAGGTACCTGCGTAGCAGAGAATGTCGGCAGTCATTTCAGAGACGTTCGGTAAGGTCGCATTATCCACTGCTGAGGATCAAGGAGTGGAAGCGAACAGAAAGGGCAAAAAGAAGGGCGTAACAGTTCTCATATTGTTATTATATCAAATAATCTACTTCGAAAACTCTAACAACAACGTCAGAACGCTTTGTCCAGGAAAGGATCAGGCCACTTCCCGGCTTGCCATTGCGAATGAAACCGGAATCCCATGAATACCCGAGAAACAGATCGGATTTCCAATAAAAACCGGTTTCAAGACCGATGGTCGATGCCGCCCCGGTTGAGTTTTTGAAAAGAAACACGTTGTTACTGGTAACGGCTGCCCGGTCCGCCCATATGTACGTCTCACGCAGGTGGAGATAGAGGAAAAATGCGAGTTCGCGCCGGTATTCCAGGGTCGCCAGGGCATAATTGGATACGAGAACCTGGTAGAACGCGGTGCCGGGATAATCGGGGCGGCAGAGGTCATCTGATTCGCCGGGAAGAGGACCGCCGCCGATAGTGATGGCATTGTAGCGGTCCGCGCTCTTCGGGGGAGTGACGCCGCCGTGTAAACTGAAGAAAACCCGATTCTTCTCCGACAGCCCCGGAATCCCGCCCACGCCCACGTAGATAACCGTTAAACTGTATGTAGTCTCGGGTATTCGCCCTGGTAAATACCGCATCGGGGATGGTGCCGAAATTCGCCCACTTGTCCCGGTGGATGTAATCCAGGTCGAATCCGGCTGCCATGCCCGTATGAGGGAGTTCCAAAATATTACGGCGCATCCCGTCATAACGGCCCCGCAGTTTAAGACCGTACAGCATGGTGTCTGGCGGCAGCACCAGGTTTGGTCCCGTGTCGCTTGTCCGTCTTGGCATAAAAGTACCCGACCTTGCCGAGCAGTTGGAACCTAAGGTCGTTGTCGACCTGGAAGGGCAGCCACCTTGTAGCGAAGTCCGGGGCCCAGCGAGGCCATCAACGTCCCCCACTCCGCGTCGGACGACTTAATCTCCTGGTTGTTAACCACTTCCTTCTGTCCACCCGGAAGCGTGTTGTTTTCGAAACGCGTGACGAGTTCAATTTTTCCGAAGCTTCTGTCGTACTCCAGGTCATTGACGAAGATACTTATTACGTCACGTGTCCTGGACTCCTCCCACATCCGCTTCACATAGAGCGCACCAACCGGGGTGGCGGCGGTATTTCCCTGTCTGGGAGTGTAGAATATTCCCTCCAGCGTAAAGGCAGTCAAGTGACCACGGTCACGGGCCAGCGATGTCAACCGGTCTGCCCAGTACATACGGATGTATAATGGCTCTCCGGCCAGCGGCGTATGATATTCCGCGGCTTCGCTGGAGGCTGCTTCTACGCCCTTCTTCCTGAAGAGCAGATGCCTCAGCCGTTTGGTCGGCAAAGGCAATTCCGTGGTTCGTCCAGCAGGGATAAGAAAATACCAGCAAGGATCAGGGTAAAGATAAAAGTCGCCCCTCTGCCCGCTACATATTTCATAACGTTTCTAATCTGCATCATAGCGATACCTTATTTAGTATTAAATTAGCAACAGAGTCAGGGACGGGGAAGATTAACCGGAATGAATAACCTGAACGTGCTGCCCTTGCCGGGCTCGCTCTCGACCTCGACCCGGCCGCCGTGCGCTTCAGCGGCGGCCTTTACAATGGCGAGCCCGAGGCCGCTGCCTTTAACCCTTGCGGTTTTTTTAGAGCGGTAATATTTTTCAAATACGGCTTTCTGCTCGCTGGCGGTTATTCCCTTCCCTGTATCCGTTACGGAAATTATTATAAAATCCTTGCCATGAACCCCGCTTTAAGAGCGATTGTCCCGGGGGCGGGGGTGTAATTAACCGCATTGTGAAGCAGGTTCAAGACTGCCCGCTCGATTAACTTGGAATCCACCGTTGCTTCCGGCAGGCCGTCGGCTATTTCTATTTTTAAATCGAGCTTCTTTTTTTGTGCGGCATTTTCAATTTCCGAGCAGGCATCCCGCAGGAGGGCGGCTATATCGGTTGGAGCGGGATTTAAAACAACTTTCGCGGATTCCATTTTCGAGATAGCCAGAAAGTTTTCAATCAGGTGGTTAATCCGCTCGCCGCTTCTCATTATCGCGGCAATCATCTCGTTTGTGTCGGCGTCATACTTATCGGCCCTGGCCATCATAAGTTCGGAATAACCCAGTATGCTGGTAAGAGGGGCTCTTCACGTCATGCGTAACCATTGCGTAGAAATCGGCCTTCTGATCTTCCAGTTCTTTTCTTTCCGAAATGTCGCGGAAGTTGCACTGGATGACCCTTGCTCCCTTAACAGTATAAACGATGCTTATGACATCCACCTCGACAAGTGCGGCCGTCGCTGGTTTCCAGCGGCAGGTTTTCATAGCGGCCCTGCTCTTTTTTCAACAGTTCCTTAAATGCGCTCTTCGCGGCTCAATGTCTTTTATAGGGCCTATATCCCAAAGCGTCTTCCCGGCCAGCTCCTCGCGGGAATAACCGAGCATTTCAATAAAGGAAGGATTTGCGTCGTAAACCCTGCCATCCGCGTCAAGCAGCAGTATCCCGTCCTTCGCGCTTTCAAAAATATTACGGTAGCGAAGCTCCGAAACGCCGAGGGTTTCCGTAAGTTCATGCTGCCGCACCACGGAAAGCATCAGCTCCTGGTTCATCGCGGCGGCCTGCTCGCGGAACCGCGCGTCCCCGGCCTTATCCGTTACCAGGACCACGACGCCTGCCTGGCGTCCCCCCCGCCCGGGACCGCCCACATCGCATAAGACCAGCCAGCCTCGCATTCTTCAGGCTTTCCCGTGCTGTACACCCGGTCGAGGGCGGGTAGGCATACCTCCGCCTCGGGCACGGCCTGGGCGAAGTGGATTCCGGCCATCTCTTCGCACTTCTTCCCGATCAGGCGGCAGAAGGCGGGGTTGACATACCTCACGATATGCCCGTCCCCTTCCACGGCGGCCATGGGCAGGGGCGAATACTCTGTCAGCAGTCTAAAGAGCAGTTCGGGCATCGAGTCCTCCGCACGGGCATTTTTTTTGCGCCCATTGATATTTGCCTATTTCTTGCCGGCAGGCTTATCCGGGGCCTGTCTTTTGGGGCTACCGTCAAGCGTCTCAGGGATACCGGTGGTCAAGGCCCGATAGCCTTTGAGGCGGGGGCCTATGATGACCAGCCCCTCGGCCGTGATCTCATATTCGCGGATATCGCGGCTGTGTTTGCCGCCCCGCATCTTGACGACGGAGAGGATCAGCCGAAGCTGGCCCTCTATCTCCACGTAACGAAGCCGGATAATATCGTCGGTGAGAAACGAGATAGAGTAGGAACTGAACGGGAACCCGGTAAAGGACTCCGTCGTCTCGACCGTGCTTAAAATCGTCACCCCGGCCCCCGTCAAAGCGCCCATCATCCGGTAGAGCGATTCCCGGAAGTCCTCCCGGAATCCGGGCGCCAGCGCCATCTCGAAACCGGCCAGCGAATCTATTACCAGGCGCTTGGCGCCTATCTTCTGGACCGCATCGAGTATCTCCTGCATGGTCTCGTCCACGGAGAGGTCCAGGGGACGGAGGTACAGGATATGGAGCTTGCCCTCTTTCTGCGGCGTCTCCAGGTCCAGGCCGAATACTTTGGCCCGTGCCGTATACTCCTGCGGACGTTCTTCGAATACCGCCGCAATGGCACGACTCCCCCTGCCGCAAACCATCGGCTATGAACTGGGTCGCCAGGACCGATTTCCCCGATCCCGAGGGGCCTGCCACAAGGACGCTGTCCCCATCGGGGATCCCTCCGCCCATCATCTTGTCCAACTCGGCAATGCCGATGGAAAGGCGCTTACGGGGGGTCTGTTTCACTTTTCTTCCGGTCAAGCCGAGGGTGCGCGGGAAGGCCTGCAACCCGGCGTCGGTAATGCGGAAGGTATGCAGGCCGGGCACGGAGGCCTGCCCGCGCAGTTTCATTATCTGGAGCTTGCGCACGATTGAATTCCGCTCCACGCTCTGGTAGAGCCAGAAGAGGCCGTCCGCGACGGTGAACACCGGGTTATCGCGTATCTCCACATCCGAATACTCACCTAACAGAAAAGTCGTGGCCTGCCAACTGGTCAGGTGCAGGGCCAGCCGCTGGACGAACCCTTGCAGTTCCATCTCGCTTGCGCCTGCCAGCGCCTTTCGCACCACCGTACGAAATGAGTCCACGACGACGATGCCGGGGCTGGACGCCTCGACCTCTCTGGAAATCTCGTCCAGGACCGCACTCAAGTCCTTCTCCAGCACGACCTGGCTCAGGTTTATAAAACGGATGGAACTGTTCAGCTTGGCATGGTCGAAGAACGCATACTGCTGCTGGTACCGCAGCATTTTCAGGGCGGGTTCGCCCAGGACGGTGAAATAGAGCGCGGGGTGCTCCGGGGTCGCATTGGCGAACACGAACTGATGCGCAAGCGTGGTCTTTCCGCTTCCCGGCGTGCCCGCGATGATGTTGAAAGAGTATTCCGGGAGGCCGCCGCCCATGATCTCATCCAAGCCCGGGATCCCGGTCGGCAGCTTGCGGATATTCACCTTGCCTTGTTCGTTCATGGCTTCTCCGTTTCAGAACCAATACCCTCGAAGGGCGCATCCGGCCACACGTCACGCACCAGTTGCATCGTTAAGGCTTCGCCAATAAAGGTGGCGAGCAGCCCGAGCAACTGCGTCACGAGCGCGACATCCCCCTCCGCGGCTTTATCCATGTCCCGCTCCGGACTCGACGGAGCCCGGCGCCTCTAAAGACCCGTCTTCCCCGACCCGTACCGAGGCAAGCGAGGGGACCTCCGCCTTTGCCAGCGCCAGGGCGCGGGAAATCAGGGCTTTGTACCCGGCGACTCCCGCAAGCGTAGACAGGGGCTTGCGCAACTTCTCACAGACGCAAACGCACACCGCCGCTTAGCTGTTGCCTCGGAGGGATTGACCTCGCATCGCTCGTGAGCGAGCAGCCACCGGGCTAAATTTTGCATCGCGGGAAAATCGTTCATCTTAATAATATATAGCACAACTATGGAATATTCAAATAATTTCAAATGTTATCAGGCATCATAACCATAATAAAAGCCTGCAACAAAACCCAAATTAGCCCATTGAACAACAAAGGGGTTAGGCTGTTAAGCCTAACCCCCTGTTATAAACAGGCAAAATTTGCTGCGCTTGTTTTAAGTAGTAGTCTTTTCCTGTCTTAATGGCAATATAAGATAAAATGTGCTGCCCTTGCCCGGTTCGCTCTCAAGCGTAACGCTCCCTTGGTGTGCCTCTGCTATGGTCTTCACATTGCGAGACCCAGCCCTGAGCCTTTCACCCGGGCTACGCCATGTGAACGATAGTGCTTTTGGAATATCTTCTCGCGCTCCTCCGGCTGTATACCTGAACCGGTATTGCTCACCGAAATAGTAAAATCCTTTTTGAGGAATCAAGTAAAACTTTGACCTCACCTCCTGTCTGGGTATAGTTAATTGCATTTTGGATAAGGTTCGAGACAGCTCTGGTCAACTGATTCTTATCGATTTCAGCTATTGGGGTGCTTTTAAATTCTAACTGAAGTTTCAATCCCTTCTTTTCGGCCTGGCCGGAAAAATCCTTTTCCAATTCCTTAAGAATGTAGGCCACGGGCTGCGGCACTGCTTGGATCTGGAGCTTTCCGGACTTAGCCTTGTATGCAGTTATATAGTCCTCTATCATTCCCGTCATCCTCTCGCAATTATGCTTAATTATTCTGTGCATTTCATGCGCTTCTCCAGCTTTTACTTCGAAATTTTCATCGAGGAACAGGCCGGTAAAGCCAGCTATCGCCGTTAATGGAGATTTAAGATCATGAGTTACCATCGCGGCGAAATCCTCCCGTTCTTGTTCAAGCTCCCTTCTTACCGTTATATCTATTGCCGTTCCAACTATGGCCGGACTGCCCATATATTCCGTCCTTAAGGCCAGCACATCTATATAACATGGGTCGCGGGACTTGCACACGGCCTTCAATTCCAGTTTCGCCTCTTCCAGTTCTCCCGAAAGGAGCTTCAGGAATATTTCCGTCGCTCTCTTCCTGTCCTCAGGGTGCACAAACTGGGGTTTCGTCCGGATAAATTCATCTTTTGAATAGCCCAGCAGTTCAGGAAAACGTCTGTTGACGTACTGAAATTCGTCATTTCCATAAACGAATATACCGGCGATGGATTCTTCCACAAGTGTCAGCAGTCTCTCGTTCAGTTCGTTGATCTTCGCTTCGGCCCGCTTCTTCTCGGTAAGGTCGGCAAGAGTTCCCAAAGCGCCAAAGATTCTTCCTTCCGCGTCCCTCAGAGGGGTCATTGAAAGCATAACTTGTAATATTTCTCCATCTTTTCTCCTGCGGGACAGTTCCATATTTTTTATTGATTCACCTTTGAGAATCGTCGCAAACTTCTCTTTAAAGGCGGCGGTTTCCTCTTCCGGGACGATAGGATAAAGGTGGCCGCTGACTTCTTCAAAGCGGTAGCCGAAAATCTCCTGCGCCGCCCGGTTCCAGTCAAGCACTTTCCCTTCCGGGTCGAGGGCTATTATTGCCATCGGAGAGGAATCGAATACGGCGGTGAGCCTCGCGTTCGCCCCGACAAGTTCGCCAAAAATCTTCCTGCGCTGGATTAAAAGTATCAGGATGCCCCAGCCTGCCAGAACAGTAATCGTCCTGTTGATTTCACCGGTGCCCCGAATTCCGCCGGGCGGGTTTAAAAAATAGCCAACGACAACGAGAAAGGTAATTATTATCCCAAATGCAATTGAAAATTTTTTTTGAGGATACAGTCCCAAGAGTGCAAATGGGACGAGGAACATGAGGGATGTGCCGCTTCCAAGTGGTGTCGTACAGTCATATATAAATAAAATGGCGGTTAAGCCTATAATTGCCGCAATTTTCATTTCCCCCTCCGAATCAACTAGTCAGTCACTGGAAATGGGGAAACGCAAACACCTTAAAAGAAATAGCTCGGTTAACTATAATTATACACTATCCTGACAAATTTGGGATACATCCCCGGACTAAGGCCCGCTCCCGAGGTACATTCCAAGGGTGCTGGCGCGGCTTATCTCGCTCCCTTGGTCATTGTGGGGCTTAATACCGGCCTTCGGAAAGAAGAGGCCCTTTCGCTTAAAGGTTGGATGGCGGGGACACTTATACGGACACTTGTAAAACCGAAGGGGCTGAGCATGATGCCTAACCCCTTGATTTATTTGGTGGAGCTGGGGGGGTTCGAACCCCCGACCTCTTGACTGCCAGTCAAGCGCGCTCCCAGCTGCGCCACAGCCCCATCTGGAATTGAAGTTGGAAATGTTAGCACCCGCGGGGCATCCTTGTCAAGGTAAAAAAGCTTATTTCTTGCACCTCTGGCATGAGCGATGGGCGTTATCAAAATAATCGCGAACACTGATGAGAGAGATTCTTCATCCTGTCTCTCCAAAAAAAAGGCGGCGCATGATGCGCCGCCTTTTTGCTATAGACTCTTAAGGACATGGGGGGGTTTGAGAGCCTTGATGGCAGGTATTGACTGGGATGGTGGAGCAGGTGCCGGTGCCGAAACAGCTCGGAGAAGAATAGATGTTCAGATTAGCCGGGAGTTGATTAGTCTGAATTGCAGTTGCTATCCCTTGTATATCCGCGGGGGTCAGATTCATTAATACCTGTGTGCCCATGCCGCCAAGGGCTGTGCCATTGCCCGCGTTCGTATTTATTGCATTTGTTATCAGAGTAGCGCCAGCGGAAGCGGAACCGGCACCGGCAACTTTCCCAATTGCGGAGTCGGTAACGACGCTTTGGTTTATCGGGCCGTTATGACAAGGCATGCATTCCATGTAATACAGCGTCGCCCCGTCAACGGAAGTCGTCCCACCAGTGGGCGCAACGGCCAGTGCCTTTGCAATTAAATGCAGGCCGGAAAGCGTATACTTAGTTTTAAAAGGAGGCATCTGGCGGTTTTTTAATTTATTCTGTTTGAAGCTGTTCACTATCTTGCCGAACGTCGCTCCGGGGATATCCGAACTGCCATATGGTCCATGGCAGAGAATATTGGAGCAACTCCAATTACTCCCATTTACAGTGATCTGTTCGTTGTAAAGGTCTTCACCGTGCTGTATTTGTAACGCCGCGACTATCGCGTTTTTCTGCGCCGCTGACAGCTTGCCTTTTAGCGCAGCCCTATAACCGAGCGTTATAGACGTATTGGTACTGAGTATGCTGTTTTTCATCGATGTGTGGTGGTTGAACGCGCTGGTTATCCGTATGGCGGTGGCGCTCACTACCTTAAAAGACGTTGAGTTGCTGAGGGCCAATGAGTTCATCACTCCATGACAGGAGGCGCAGTTATTGGTATAGATGTTCGAACCGTCATTCGAATTCAAGCTGTAACCCGCTATCGCCGTCGTCAGCAACAGCGCCACTGCGGCAATAGAAACGATTAAACCTTTCATTTTTTTTCCTTCCTTTCTTACCCTCATGGCCATAAGGGGGCAAAATGGCGTAATCTCGCCGTGGATTGGGTATCGTAAATTTCCAATTCCTTTGATTGTTAAATGGCTAAAGTATTCCTGAAGCTTAAAAGAAAAACCTTTCGGGAAGGGCGAAAAGCTGTTTTTAATGCGTTATAGATGGATTGAAATTCCTTCTAAGATAAAAACGAGTATAGCAGATTTTTTAAATTTGTAAATGTCGGTAGGGGATAACCATTATTATCAAATAAAAAGCGGCGCCCGGATTTGGACGCCGCTTTTTTATATGTTTTACCCCGCGCTGACTCTGAAACTACCTTCGGTAGGCGGCAGGGATCCCTTCCGAGAAAAACGGTGCTGAAAACTTTTCCTGGCTAATTACCTGTAACTCCCTGCCAGTTTGTCCCTTTATTTTACCTGTAGCTTACCGGCAACCTGAATCCTGATGACGGCCTTTTCCAGGGAAACCTGTTCCTTCTCGAACTCCACCTCGTCCGGCTGGCCGCGGAGTTGAGCCTCGGCTCTTGCCTTAGCCTCTTCCGCGCGCCTAAGGTCTATCTCTTCAGCGGTCTCGGCCATGTCCGCAAGTATCTCAACCCTGTCCGCGTCCACCTCCGCATAACCCCACGTAATGGCGATATATTTGCGGACATCGCCTATACGGTAGTTAAGCTCGCCGATTTTCAGCGCGGTCAGAAACGGGGTGTGGCCGGGCAGGACTCCGAACTCGCCCTCTATGCCAGGACAAACGACCTCATCCACTTCTTCGCGGACGACCCTTCTATCCGGCGTTACTATCTCGAGCGTCAGCTTTTCCATGTTACACCTTCACGCCGAGCTTCTCTGCCTTTTCCAGCACGCCCTCTATCCCGCCGACCATGTAGAACGCCTGCTCGGGGATGTGGTCGTATTTGCCCTCGACCACTTCTTTGAACCCTTTGACGGTATCCTCCAGGCGCACGTACTGTCCGGGGGTGCCGGTGAACGCCTCGGCGACGAAGAACGGCTGGGAGAGGAACCTCTGTATCTTCCTTGCCCGGGAAACGACCAGCTTGTCGTCCTCGGAGAGCTCTTCCATGCCCAGGATGGCGATGATGTCCTGAAGCTCCTTGTACCTCTGAAGAACCATCTGCACGTTCCTGGTAACGGCGTAGTGCTCTTCGCCCACGATGCGCGGGTCGAGAATTCTGGAGGTCGAATCCAGCGGGTCGACGGCCGGGTATATGCCCAGTTCGGCGATCTGCCTGGAGAGGACGGTCGTGGCGTCCAGGTGGGCGAACGCGGTCGCCGGGGCCGGGTCCGTCAAGTCGTCAGCAGGCACATATATGGCCTGGACGGACGTGATGGAGCCTTTTTTGGTGGAGGTGATCCTCTCCTGGAGCGCGCCCATCTCAGTGGAAAGGGTCGGCTGGTAGCCGACGGCGGAGGGCATGCGGCCAAGGAGCGCGGAAACCTCGGAACCCGCCTGGGTGAAACGGAATATGTTATCAACGAACAGGAGCACGTCCTGCCCTTCAGCGTCGCGGAAGTATTCCGCGGCAGTAAGCGCGGAGAGGCCAATCCTGAGCCTCGCCCCTGGGGGCTCGTTCATCTGTCCGTAAATCAATGCAGTTTTGTCGATAACCCCGGATTCCTTCATCTCGAGCCAGAGGTCGTTTCCTTCGCGCGTACGCTCGCCGACGCCGGCGAAAACGGAGAACCCGCCGTGTTCCTGTGCGACGTTACGGATAAGCTCCATGATGAGGACTGTCTTTCCGACGCCCGCGCCGCCAAACAGGCCCGTCTTCCCGCCCTTCGTATAGGGCGCGAGGAGGTCAATGACCTTAAGCCCCGTGACGAACATCTCCGTCCCGGTGGCCTGGTCTTCGAATGCGGGCGCCGAGCGGTGGATCGGCAGGTAGGTCTTGGCGTGCACCGGTCCCATTTCGTCCACCGGATCGCCGACCACGTTCAAAATCCTGCCAAGGGTCTCGCGGCCGACCGGCATGGATATCGGTTTCCCGGTATCCGTCGCCTTCATGCCGCGGACGAGGCCGTCCGTGGTAGACATCGCGACGGTGCGCACGCGGGATTCGCCCAGGTGCAGCGCAACCTCCAGCGTGAGGTTGAAAGCCGGCGTCCCGGCGGCGGCGTCCGCATCCTGCTTGACAAGTATGGCGTTGTAAATGGCAGGCATGCTGGTGGTGAACTCTACGTCCACGACCGGGCCGATGACCTGTACTATCGTTCCCTCATTCATTATAATCCCCCCTCTTAAAATCGTTACTTTCTTTTGGAAAAAAGAAAGTAACACAAAGAAAACCGGGCTGAAAATCTATCTATTTCGGCTAAATCTTTCGGAATCTTAACCCCAGTCCTCAAGGGAGAGGGGGAGTAGGCGATGAGCTACTTCAGCGCCTCTGCGCCGCCGATAATCTCCATGAGTTCCTTGGTGATTGCCGCCTGGCGCGCCTTGTTGTACTTCAGCGTGAGCTTCGCTATCATCTCCTTGGCATTGTTGGACGCCGAGTCCATCGCAGTCATCCTGGCCCCAAGCTCCGAGGCCTCCGATTCACGGAGAGCCCTGTAAATCTGGAATTCCACGTGCTTCGGAAGCAGCGTCTCGAGCACCCCTTCGGGCGAAGGCTCGTAAATATAATCTCCCGATACAGCTTCAACCGCCGCCCTGGGCGTTTCTATGGGCAGTACCTTTTCGGCGATTACTGTCTGGGAAAGTGCGCTCTTGAATTCGTTATAAATTATGTATACTTCGTCAACCTCGGCATTGATGTAGTTCTCGATTATTTCGGCAGCTATCATCGAGGCGTGGGAGTAGTTCAGGTGGCCGGAAATGCCGGTCCAGTCCTTCCTGATTTCGTACCCTCTGCGCGTGAGGTAGTCGCGGCCCTTTCGGCCGACGATGTTCAGCGTGAGGTCGCATCCGTCCGTCTTCTTCTCGTTGTAAAGCGCCACGGCCCGCTTCATTATATTGGTATTGAAAGCGGCGCAAAGCCCGCGGTCGGAGGTCATCACCAGAAACTCGATGCGCCTGCACCCCCTGTGCGCCAGAAGCGGATGGTACTCCCTCGGCGCTCTGGCCGCAAGGTTCCCCAGGACCGTGACCAGCTTGTTCGCGTACGGACGGGCTGCGAGCATCGCGGCTTGGGCCTTTTTCAGCTTCGAGGCCGAGACGGCCTTCATTGCCTTGGTGATCTGCTGCGTATTTTTTACGCTGCGGATCCTTCTTAATATATCCCTTGAGCCAGCCATTCGACCCCCCTTAAACCGCGAACGTCTTTTTGAACTCTTCGATGGCCGCCTTCATCTTCTCCTTAAGCTCGTCGCTTATCGTCTTCTTTTCCTCTATTTCCTTCCCGATTTCCGGGCGCTGGAGTTCGAGGAACTTCAGGAGGTCGGCTTCGAACTTACGGATCGAGCCGATGGCCACGTCGTCAATGTAGCCGTTGGTCGCGGCGAAGATGATAAGTATCTGGTTGGCCACGCCCATCGCCGAGTACTGGTCCTGCTTCAGTACTTCCACCATCCTCTGGCCGCGTGCCAGCTGGTTCTGGGTGGACTTGTCCAGGTCAGCGCCGAACTGCGCGAACGCCGCAAGCTCCCTGAACTGCGCAAGGTCCAGCTTCAGACTGCCGGCAACCTGCTTCATCGCCTTTATCTGGGCCGAACCGCCGACGCGGGAGACCGAGAGGCCGACGTTGAGGGCCGGGCGAACGCCAGAGTAGAAGAGGTCGGCTTCCAGGAATATCTGGCCGTCCGTGATGGATATGACGTTCGTCGGAATATAAGCCGAGACGTCTCCGGCCTGGGTCTCGATTATGGGAAGGGCCGTCAGGGACCCGCCGCCCATGTCGTCGGAGAGTTTCGCCGCGCGCTCAAGAAGCCTCGAATGGAGATAAAAGACGTCGCCCGGATACGCTTCGCGCCCAGGCGGGCGGCGGAGCAGGAGCGAGAGCTGCCTGTATGCCACGGCCTGCTTGGAGAGATCGTCGTATATGATGAGCGCGTGCCTGCCGTTGTCCCGGAAGTATTCGCCGATGGTGCAGCCCGTGTACGGCGCGATGAACTGGAGCGATGCAGCGTCCGACGCCGATGCCGAAACGATTACCGTATAATCCATCGCGCCGTGCTCCTCCAGCGTCTTCATGACGCGGGCGACGGTGGAGCGCTTCTGGCCGATGGCGACGTATATGCAGATTACGTCTTTGCCCTTCTGGTTTATTATGGTATCGATGGCGACGGCGGTCTTGCCCGTCTGGCGGTCGCCGATTATCAGCTCGCGCTGTCCGCGGCCGATCGGGATCAGGGCGTCGATGGCCTTGATACCCGTCTGGAGCGGCTCACGAACCGGCTGGCGCTTTACTATGCCCGGCGCTATGACCTCCACGCGCCTGGACTCATTGGACTCTATCGGCCCTTTACCGTCGAGCGGCAGGCCTATGCCGTCCACAACGCGCCCGATGACGGCTTCCCCGACCGGGACTTCCATGATGCGGCCGGTGCGCTTTACGATGTCGCCTTCCTTGATTAAGGTATCGTCGCCGAAAAGAACCGCGCCGACATTGTCTTCTTCGAGGTTAAGCGCCATGCCCATGACGCTCCCCGGAAACTCCAGGAGCTCGCCCTGCATGCACTTTTCGAGGCCGTAGACTTTCGCGATGCCGTCGCCGACCGTGATGACGGTCCCGACCTCCATCACGTCCACGCCCTTCTCGAACTCGGCGATCTGCCGCTTTATCAGCTCGCTGATCTCTTCCGCCTTGATCTGCATAAATCCCCCCTGTTCCTATTTATCGCCCCGAAACTTCGCGGGCCTCTTCAGCCTTTAAGGAGCGCCGCCCGGACCAGACGTACCTGGTTGGAGAGGCTCCCGTCGTAAACCGTACTGCCGACCCTGGTGCGTACCCCGCCGATAAGGCTCGGGTCCACCTCCATGGTCAGTTCCACGTCTTTCCCTACCATCCCGCTTATCTTTGCCTTCAGCTTCTCCAGTTCCGCGTCGGAGAGCGCCATAGCGGAGGTGACCGTCGCCTTCAGCCTTCCCTGCACTATATCCAGCAGGTCCGCGTACGACGCCGATACCTCGCGTATATACCTGAACCGGCGCTTCCTCGCCAGGAGGTCAAGGAAACGGAGCGTAAGGGGACTCACCCCCAACTCCTTGGCCAATCCGTTCATGACGTTTAGCTTGTCCCGGGTGGAGAATATCGGGTTCTGGAAGACGCTCTGGAGGCCCTTACTCGTCCTGTATGCCTCCGCCACCTGGGCCAGGTCCTTTTTTACCGCATCCGTCTCGCCCGATTTCGAAGCGAGAGAGAGGAGCGCCTTGGCATATCTTTTAGCAACTATGTCTTTAAGCATCTTATCTCCCGACTTTCTCCAGGTATTCCTGGAGCATCCTGGCCTGGTCTTCTTTCTTGACGTTCTCTTTTATCATCTGCTCCGCAAGTTCCACCGCTTTGAGCGCGGCCTCGCGCCTTATCGCCTCTTTGGCCTTTACCAGTTCGGCTTCTATGAGATCCTTGGCAGATGCGACGATGTCGGCGGTCATCTCCTCCGCCTCCTTTACAAGAAGCTCTTTTTCCTTCTCCCCGTTAGCCTGGGCGACTTTCAGGATGCCCTGTAACTCAGCGTCCTTGTCCTTGAGTTTCGCCTCGACCGCGGCCAGGCGTGAAAGGGCCTGCTCCCGCGCAGCTTTCGCATCGGCAAGGGAGGCCTCTATCTCGGCCACTCTTTTGGCAAAGAAGTTTTTTAACGGTTTCGCGACGAAGTAGATGAGCACCCCGAAGATGATGCCGAAATTCAGCACCCGCCAAACCCAGTCCATTGTCGTAGCGCCCTCTTCGCCGCCATGTTCCGCGGCTGCCGCGACAGCCGCCGTCATAGCGACCATCCCAAGCGCCATCAATACCGCCTTAGTGTATTTTTTAACTTCCGGATGAGCCGAAAAACTGGTTCTCATTTGATACCTCTGTATTAGACCGGCCTGCCCAGGAGCTTTGCAGCTATCTCTCCCGGAAGCTTTGCCATTTCCTTCTCCAGGACTTCCCTGGCCTTCGCCGCTTCGCCGGATACCTCGGCCTTGGCCTTTTCAACCATCGACTGCGCCTCCGCCTTGACCTGGGAAAGCCTCTCCCTCTGCCGGGATAGCCCTTCCTGCTGGAGCGAATGGTACGTCTGGTTTGCCTTGACCCGCGCGTCCGTCAGCTCATGCTCGAAATCCTCGAGCATGCTCTGGGCACGGTCAGCGTATCCGCTTGCATCTTCGTGCTGCTTGGCTATCTTCATGTCGCGGTCGGTTAAATGCTTTAAAACCGGCTTAAACAGAAGGATATTCAGGATGAATATAAGGACAAGGAAATTAGCGAGCTGGACTAAAAAAGTGTAATTAATATCAACCATCTTTTCCTCCAGACTACAGGGGGGCGAAAATTTGCCCGGATGCGGAAAACCGTTGCAAGTTAGCATGTTAAAACGAAGGTTGTCAAGGAGAAACGTTATTAAATGTTTTAATCGCTCCTTATTTTAAATTTATTGGAATGTTTATAGTTTTCATTAGCATGGCCGAACCCGGACGGGGCTTCTTATTTTTCTTGACAAATCAATAAAGCTCGTTTAAGTTCAGGCCAGCTTTTAGAATAAGGAATTCAGAAAGGTGGTGGTCCTCGCATGGATGCTGGCCCTGGCAGTAGTCGGATAAAAATCTTATACAATAAAGATATGCGCGGGCTGACCGCCGGGACTTTTTTTTAGCATCTCTGTTCGTTTTTCCCCTTCCGGTCCCCCCTTCTTAAGGCGCATTCATTAAATAAATTTCCATGAAGTTTTCCGTTATCTCGTCTGAGGAGGACCGCCCATGCATTATATCGGCGACGTTTACGTAAGCGAGATACTAAAAAAACAGGTGCTGGACCCCAAGGGAGAGGAGTCCGGGCGGCTGGATGATTTCATCATTACCCTGGGCGAACCGTTCCCGAGCGTATCAGGCCTGCTGGTAAGCCGCAAGGGAGTGCGTTACCGCGTCCCCTGGAACAGCGTCAGCATATTCAATAAAAAAGTAATCTCCACGGACTTGCCTGCACAGACCCTCCTGAAGGCGGAGCTTGGCAAGGGCGAGATGCTCGCATGCCGCGCGCTGCTCGATAAGCAGATAGTGGATATAAACGGCGCCAAAGTCGTCCGGGTGAACGACCTGAAGCTGGGCGAGGTAAAGGGTAAGTTATGCCTTATAGCGGCGGACGTGGGGGCGTCGGGGCTTCTCCGCCGGCTCGGGCTTAAGAGGCACTGGGAAAGTGTCGCCCAGATCCTGGGCGTGAAATACACAACCAACCTCATCAGTTGGAACTACCTGCAGCCGCTCCAGCCGGAACTGGGAAAACTGACGCTCACAGTATCAAGAAAACAGATGAGCGCGCTCCACCCCTCCGACATCGCCCAGATAATCTCCGAGGTCTCGCAGAAGGACCGGCGGGCGATAGTGGAGTCGCTGGACATAGAGACGGCGGCGGAGACTATCCATGAGCTGGAGCCGTCCGTGCAGGCGGACATTATCGCGCACATGGACGAAGAGCAAGCGGCCGACATCCTTGAGGCCATGCCCCCGGACGAAGCGGCGGACCTTGTAGCGGACCTGTCGGCGGACAAGGCGCATGGGATCCTTAAGCGTATGGAGGCGGAGGACGCGGAGGACGTGCAGGAGCTTCTGGAACACGAAGAGGATACCGCGGGCGGCATGATGACCACGGAGTATCTGTCGTTTCCGCCTGAGATGACGGTCGCTGAGTCCATGGCAGAGTACCGGCTCGCGGCGCCGGACGTTGAGTCCGCCTCCGCTTACGTCATATACATCCTGGACAGTGACGAACACCTGTTGGGCGAAGTGCACTTGAAGGACCTCATCCTCGCCCACCAGGACAGCAAGCTCGGCGAGATAATGCGTACGGATTTTAAAACCGCCTCCCCAGAAGACGACGAGAGAGAGGTTGCGGAAACGATATCGAAATACAACCTCCTGGCGCTCCCCGTCGTGGAAGAGGATCAAAAACTGGCCGGTATCGTTACGGTCGACGACGTTGTGGACCTCCTGCTCCCGCCGCAGTCCAGGAAAAAGAGGCACAGGATCGGCTGATGGACCCAGACGGACCCGGGCAAGCAGCCGCTGAGAGAGAATATGGGAAATTTCCGCTCGTTTATACGGGGGATCAGGAAACTGGACCGCCGCCGCATACTGATGTTCCTGGCCATCATGGGGCCGGGCATGATAACGGCGAACGCGGACAACGACGCGGGCGGCATAGCGACATACGCCATCGCGGGGGCCCAGGAAGGATACGGCCTTCTCTGGCTGTTGCTGCTTATCACCTTCAACCTGGCCGTCGTGCAGGAGATGAGCGCCCGGATGGGCGCGGTGACGGGCAAGGGGCTTGCCGACCTTATCCGGGAGCGGTTTGGCGTCAAGTTAACCTTGCTTTGCATGATGCTCCTGATCGTCGCGAACTTAACCTGCACTATCGCGGAGTTCGCGGGGGTGGCGGCGGCGATGGAGCTTTTCGGGATAAGCAAATTCATTTCGGTGCCGCTCGCCGCCGCATTTGTCTGGTTCCTTGTCGTCAAGGGGAACTACAAGCGCGTCGAGCGCGTTTTCCTCATATTCTGCTTGCTCTTTTTCACCTACGTCGTCTCCGGACTACTGGCGCACCCGCCTTGGCATGAAGTAATGAAAGGGCTGGTTACGCCTTCATTCAAGCTGGATTCCTCCTACATCAACCTGTCCATCGCGCTTATCGGCACCACGATAACTCCCTGGATGCAGTTCTTCTTGCAGTCATCCGTCGCGGACAAAGGGATAAAGATAAAAGATTACCCGTACACCAAGGCGGAGGTGTTCTTTGGCGCTTTCTTCACGGACTTCATCGCCTTCTTTATAATAGTTGCGACAGCCGCGACTCTTTTTAACCACGGGATAGTGATAAAGGGCGCCGAGGACGCGGCGCTTGCGCTGAAGCCGCTTGCCGGACGGTACGCATATATACTCTTCGCCTTCGGACTGCTGAACGCATCGCTCATGGCGGCGTCCATACTGCCTCTCTCCACGGCTTATGCGGTCACGGAGGCTTTCGGCTGGGAATCCGGAGTGGATAAATCTTTTGCCGAGGCCCCGCAGTTCCTGGGGCTTTATACAGGGTTCATCGTAATCGGCGCCGGGATAATCCTTATCCCGGGCCTGCCGCTGATGCAGATAATGCTCATCTCGCAGACAGTCAACGGAATACTCCTGCCCGTGATACTGGTCTTCATGCTGAAACTCATCAACGACAAAAACATCATGGGCGAACACGTGAACGGCCCCGTATTCAACATTGTCGCGTGGGGCACGGCGCTAGCGCTTATTATAATGACGGCGCTCCTGCTTGTTACGACTGTGTTCCCGGATTTCTTCGGAAAGTATAATGTGATGGCGAAAAAACATCGCCTCCCGCAACTGAAAAGCAATATGAAATTAAAAATATCAGTCGCCATCGCGCTTATAGCCTTCATTATTTACGTCGGCATAAGCTTCATCTACCCGAACGTCTCAAAATACAAAAAATATAACCCGCCGAAATCGTCGATGATGGAGTACCGGGAAAAACAGATGAAGGCCGAGGGGAAGGAAATACATATACAAAGGAAGTGGGTGCCTTTCTCCCGGATTTCGCCCTATGCCGTTAAAGCCGTGCTGATAGCGGAGGACGATAAGTTCTGGCATCATTCAGGCTTCGATATAGAGGGCATGGAAACAGCCCTTGAAAAAGACATCAAAAAACACAGGCTGAAGGCGGGCGGGAGCACTATCACCCAGCAGCTTGCGAAGAACCTGTTCCTTTCGCCGTCCCGTAACCCGGTGCGCAAAATAAAAGAGGCGGTGCTGGCGTGGCGTATGGAGAGGACGCTGTCGAAGCGAAGGATACTGGAACTTTACATGAATTATGCCGAGTGGGGCCCCGGCATCTTCGGCATCGAGGCCGCCAGCCGGCATTACTACGGCATTGCCGGCATCCGCCTTGAATGCGGAGCAGGCGGCCAAGCTCGCTACGGTTTTGCCGAACCCGAATATTTACAACCCCGTCAACCCCGGCAGATACGTCCAGCGCCGTTCCGCCATTATTTATAAGATAATGGTCAAGCGGGGGGTAGTGATGCCGGACTTCGAGGAGGCAATGAACCCGGCGAAAGAGGAGACAAGGAAGAAGGAGCATCCATTTTCCGGCGAGACGACTTCGGCCGCAACGCCTGAGAAAAACGGGCACTCGCAATTTCTAAATTTCACTTCAAAATAAATTTTCACCTGTTATATCAGTTTCGCGTCCATCGTTATCTTCGCCTTCAGGACTTTCGAGACCGGGCATCCCTCTTCCGCCTTGCTTGCCGCCTCCATAAATTTCGCCTCCTGAAGACCCGGCACTTTCGCCCGGACTTCCAAGTGGCTCTCCGTTATCGCGAAGCCATCCCCCTGCTTCTCGATAGTGACTGTCGCCGTCGTGCTGATACTCTCAGGGGTGACGCCGGATTCGCCGAGTATCGCGGAGAGCGCCATGGAAAAGCATCCCGCGTGCGCCGCCGCTATCAGTTCTTCCGGGTTCGTGCCGGGCTTGTCCTCGAACCTTGTCGCGAATGAATAGGGCGTACTGTTCAGGACTCCGCTCGCGCTGGATAAAGCACCCTTGCCCTCTTTCAGTCCGCCGTTCCAGACCGCCGATGCCTTACGTTTCATTTCAGCCTCCGTATATCTTTAGTGGTGGAATTACATATTAACGAATATAAGGTCCGGGTCCTCGATGTGCCCGATGACGTTGTTCATGAAATGCTGCGCCTTCGCCCCGTCTATCACGCGGTGGTCGAAGGTAAGCGATAGAGGCAATATCTTCTTTATCTTTATCGCGCCGCCTTCCGCGACGGGTTTTTCCATCAGCCTCCCAACGCCCAGTATCCCCACCTCCGGATAATTTAAAATAGGCGTCGCATATAACCCGCCGATGGAGCCGTAGTTGGTGATGGTGAAGGTCCCGCCTTTCAGCTCGTCTATTTTTAGCGTCCGTTTCCGCGCGCTTTCGGCCAGGCCCGCCAGTTCCTTCGCTATCTGAAGGATGGATTTCTTGTCCGCGTCTTTTATGTTCGGCACGATAAGCCCGTCCTGCGTCTCCACGGCGATTCCGATGTTGTAGTACCCTTTGTATAAAATTTCTCCCTTCTCGTCGTCCATCGCGGAGTTCATTGCAGGGTCGCGCTTCAGCGCCCCCACGACCGCTTTTATAATGAACGGGAGGACGGTCAATTTAATTCCCTGCCGGGCGGCTTCTTCTCTTTCCTTCTCCCTTATGAGCGACAGAAGTCCCGCATCCGCCTCGTCCGTCGTAGTCACCTGGGCGGCCTTCGTAATCGATTCCGTCATCGCCTGAGCGATTTTTCTGCGCACTCCACGGAGCGGCACGCGCGTAACGGCTCCCCAGTTATCCTGCCCCGGCGCGCCTTCCGGTTCCCTGGCCCCCTTTTCGGGAATACCCTGCCCGGCGAACTTCCGGATATCGTCTTCCGTGATGCGCCCTTTTGGCCCGGTCCCTCTAACCTGTTCTATGTCTACGCCAAGCTGTCTGGCGAGCAGGCGGTCCTTCGGAAGGGCCTCCGCACGCGGCCTCTCCTGCTGGGACGGCGCAACCTTTTGCGCAGTCTCTTCCGGTTCCTCTTCTTCCGGCGCCTCTTCCAGTTCTCCCACGACCCCAACCGACCCGAGGCGCTCCGAATACACGTCCGGCGGCTCCGCCCTGTCCTGCTTCACAGGCTCCGCCTCAGGCTTCTTCTCCGCGATCGAAGGTACTTTCTTCTCGGGTTGCTTCTCGGGTTCCTTCTCTGGTTCCTTCACCGGTTCCTTCACCGGTTCCTTCACCGGCTTCTCAGCGGCGATCTCCGGCTCTTTAGCCTTTGCTTTCTCCGGTACCTTCTCCTCGCGTGCGAGGGGCTGGGGCGAGGGCTTCTCCTTCAGTTCTTCCTTTTCGCCTATGACCGCTATTACCTCGCCGACGTTTATAATGTCGCCGGGGCCTCCCTTCAAGCTTATGATATATCCGGCCTTGGGCGAAGGCACCTCCGCGACCGCCTTGTCCGTCTCCACCTCGAGGATTGTCTGGTGGTCCTTGACTAAATCGCCCACTTTTACCTTCCACTCCACGATCTCGCCCTCAGTCAGTCCTTCGCCGATATCAGGGAACCTGAATTCGTAGGCCATTATTTCACCGTCCTTTAACCTTTCTACTTTTCTTTCACGGGAAAGAAAAGTAGCAAAAGAAAGCGGGGCTTTTCAGTCCGGCTTTTCTTTGCTACTTTCTTTTCACCGAAAAGAAAGTAGGGGATAGGGTTTAATAACTTAAAAGCTTTCGCGCCCCCGCGATTATTTTTTTATCGTTAGGCAGATAATAGTTCTCCAGCTTGAATAGCGGCATCACCGAGTCGTATCCCGTCACGCGCTCCACCGGCGCGAGCAGGCTGGTAAACGCCTCTTCATAGACGCGGGCGGCAATCTCCGCTCCGATGCCGCCGGTCCTGGGCGCCTCGTGCGTTATGAGCAGCCTGCCCGTTTTCCGAACGGAACTTATTATGGTGTCGCTGTCCATCGGCGAGATCGTCATCAGGTCTATTATCTCCGCGCTCACTCCTTCGGCGGCAAGCTCCTGGGCGGCCTTGAGGGCCTCGCGCATCATCGCGCCCCACGCCACTATCGTGAGGTCCGTCCCTTCCTGGACTACTTTTGACTTCCCGATCGGCACTTCGTAATCCTCGTCCGGCACCTCGGCCTTTATCGCGCGGTATATGCGTTTCGGTTCGCAGTATATTACCGGGTCTCCGTACCGGAGCGCGGCAGTCAGAAGGCCCTTCGCGTCGTATGGATTAGAGGGCTGCACTACCGTAAGTCCCGGCGTGTTCACCAGCACTGCCTCCGGGGAATCAGAGTGATGCTCCGGTGCGCGTATGCCGCCGCCCCATGGCAGCCTTATGACGAGGTTCATCGGATACTGCCCGCGGCTGCGCGTACGGTACCTGGCGATCTGGTTGACTATCTGGTCGAGCGCGAGGTACATAAAGCCTTCAAACTGTATCTCCGGGACCGGGAGCAGCCCCCCGGCGGCAAGCCCCAAAGCCGTGCCGGTGATGCCTCCCTCCGATAACGGCGTATCGATGACGCGCTCGGGCCCGTACTTTATCAGGAGGCCGTCCGTCACCCGGAAGACGCCTCCTTCGCGGCCCACGTCCTCGCCGATGACGACTATCTTTTCATTCCTTGCCATCTCGTGGTCCAGGGCCATATTCAGTGCGGAGACTATATTCATCTTAGGCATGGGGTTCACCCCCGACCGCCGTCTCCTTAAGAAAGGCCGCAAGCTCATCCTCTTGCTTCTTAAGGTATGGGTGCTCTCTCTTCCATGTGTTGTGGAAAATGTCGGAAGGTTCCGGAGGCGGCGCGGATTCCGCATCGGCTACAGCCTTCTCCACCTCCGTCCTCGCGGCATCCATAATCTCGTACTCCTCTTCTTCGCTCCACAGGCCGCACTGCGAGAGATACAGCCTTATGCGGATGAGCGGGTCGAACGGCTTGTTCTGCTCAAGCTGCGCGGCCTCCCTGTATTTAGTCGGGTCGTCTGCGGTGGTATGCGGGCCGAAGCGGTATGTAAGCATCTCGATGAGCCTCGGTCCCCTTCCCTCCCGCGCATCTTCCATCGCCTCCTTCATGGCTGCGTATACGGCCATGATGTCGTTGCCGTATATCTGGATCCCCTTGAAGCCGTAAGCGTTCGCCTTCTGCGCTATGGTCTTCGACGCGGTCTGGAGTTTTCTTGGGACGCTTATGGCGAACTGGTTGTTCTGGCAAATGAAGACGGTCGGCGTATTGAATACCCCGGCGAAATTCATCGCCTCATGGAATGAGCCTTCGGAGGTAGCGCCGTCGCCGAAATAAGCCGCGGCGACAGATTTGATTCCCTGGAGTTTCATTGCCCACGATACACCTACCGCGTGCAGAGGCTGGCTCCCCACTACGACCTCTATCGGCAGCACCCGCAGGTCTTTTATCCCTATCAGGCCTCTCTCGTCTCCCATCCAGTACCGGTATATACCCGACAGCGGGACTCCGCGCATGAAGAGCGCGCCGCTCTCACGGTACGACGGAACGAGCCAGTCTTCTTTTCCGAGGAAAGCCGCCGACGCCTGCGAAGCCTCCTGCCCGTAAACAGGAGCATACGTCCCCATCCTCCCCTCGCGCTGCAGGTTCAGGGCCGTCTTGTCCGCAAGCCTCATCACGCTCATCCGGATGTAGAGTTCCTTGAGGCGCTCGTCGCTTAGGTCCGGACGCAGTTCCTCATTCACGTTTCCGTCCTTGTCCATTATCTCAAGCCTTTCGCCTTTAAGCGGGTCAAACCTGTCGAAGAGCATCTTAAGCCTCCGGGAGCGGGGAAAGTATGAATTTATAAAGATTATGAGAAAGTATAGCAAAAAGAAAAAAACGGCGCCTGAAAAAAAGACGGCGACCATTGCGTCGCCTTTTCTTGCAAGGGTCCGCCCTTTTATCTTAAGGGTTCGCGCTTTATTTTGGACGTTCCCGCGGAGGCGCATACGCGAAAGCGGCATGGCAAATATGCAGGGCAGTTTCTGTTTCATGTATGCCTCCTTTCTCATCGCTACGAGTTTTCATCACGCGTAAAATACGCCGCCGGACTTGAGAAAAAAATCGTAATTCGGAAGCAGAAAAAAATTATAAAAAAAAATATCAGCGAAGCGCATGATATTGAATTATTTATTGCTTTTAAAAAATTATTGCTATATACTTTTTTTTGATTTCGTTAGAATTTTTTTTCATCACGCGTCGCTTTACGGTTTCTGCGGCGAAACCAAAAACGGCGCAAGACTGGTGCGGATGCCCGGAATACAAGGCTCCGCGCTGAATCCGGAAGAAAGGAGGAATGAATGGCAAGGACTGACAAGGAGTACTCGCTGTATGTGTGTCAGACATGCGGCGCGGTAACTTCGGACAAGGGTCACGTATGCGACCCGGTCAGGTCCACCGAGTTAGCTGTCTGCGAGTTCTGCGGTAATGTCGCCGAAAACCCTCGGCACGTGTGCATGCCCAAGGTCATGGAGCTCAGGTACACCTGCGAGACCTGCGGACGTTTAGCTGTCACGGAGGTAGAGCTCTGCTACCCCGCCGCCATTAAACAGGCGGCACCAAAAAAAGGAGCCACAAAAATGGCAGAAGCGACTGCAAAGAAACCGGCTGCAAAAAAACCGGCTGCGAAGAAACCGGCCGTAAAAAAGGCCGCCACTGCGTCGAAGGCAAAACCAGCCGCCAAGAAACCGGCTGCCGCGAAAGCTGCTACTGCAACGAAGGCAAAACCGGCCGTCAAGAAGCCGGCTGCCGCGAAGACCGCAACTGCGTCGAAGGCAAAACCAGCCGCCAAGAAACCGGCTGCCGCGAAAACTGCTACCGCGTCGAAGGCTAAACCGGCCGTCAAGAAGCCGGCTGCCGCGAAGACAGCAACAGCGAAAAAGACCGTAGCAAAAAAATCGGCGGTCGCCAAGAAAGCGACCGCCGCGTCGAAGGCAAAACCGGCTGTCAAGAAGCCGGCTGCCAAAAAAGCCGCGAAGTAAAAAACAGACAGCTACTATTTCTTCCGGATTAAGGGCCGGGCCATCGTGTCCGGCCCTTTTCATCTCTCAAAAAAGAAAACCCCAGAAACAATCCGCATCCTGGGGTCTTGCGAACCCTTCATACACCCCCTTTATACTCTAACGGGAGAAGCCTTGTCAAGGGAAGATGAGGCCCTAATTGACAACCAATTTCAAAATTGGGCATAAGTTACGCTAACGCTTGGTTAAAAAAATTTTATCCACAGCTTACCCACAATCAGGGTGTTGACAACTCCCATTGTAGCGTGTTTAATTATAACTATGCTAAATATTTCGGGCAGTTACGGCGAGGGCGGTGGGCAGATGCTGCGGACTTCCCTCTCCCTTTCAGTCTGGCTTGGCGTCCCGTTTGCGATTTCGGGGATACGTATAAAAAGGCCAAAACCGGGTCTTAAACCCCAGCACCTGACCGCCCTTCTTGCCGCGGCTGAGATAACCCATGCGGAGGTAAAAGGCGCGGCTATAGGGTCTACCGAGGTCACCTTCGTGCCGGGCAGTCCCCGTCCCGGAAAGTACTCCTTCGACGTATCCAGGGACGGAGGTTCGGCTGGTTCGGCTATGCTCATCCTGCAGACCCTCCTGCCCGCGCTGGCGAAATGCGGCGCACGCTCCCGACTTCGCATCGCCGGTGGCACACACGTCACGTGGAGCCCGCCATTTCATTTCATTGATCGCTCCTTCCTGTACTCATTATCGAAGATGGGTCTTCGCACGACGCTCGATATAAACAGGTGGGGGTTCTATCCGAAGGGCGGCGGAGAGATAGAGGCGGAAATATTTCCAGTCGAAGCTTGCTCCGGTGGAACTCACAGACAGGGGCAAACTTCTCGGCCTGAAAATTATCTCGGCCGTCGCTAACCTCCCGGACCACATCGCGCGGAGGCAGGCGGAGGCGGCACTGTCAGTTATCAGGGCGCATGGGTTGGATGCGGAGATAGAACTTCTTAGGGCGGATTCCATAGGGCAAGGAACGTTCATATATATAGATGCGGAATTTGAAAATATTAGGACGGGTTTTTCCGCGCTCGGCGAACGGGGAAAGCGCGCGGAGATTGTCGGCATGGAGGCGGGCAAATCATTTATAGATTATATAGACTCAAAAGGCTGCGTGGAAAAGCACCTTGCCGACCAGCTTCTCCTTTACATGGCTCTCACCGGGGGGCGGTGCGCTCTGAACGTGCAGGAAATAACCTCGCACCTCATTACCAATGCATGGGTGATAAGGCAGTTCCTGCCCGGGGTGGTGATTAATATTTCGGGGCAGGAAAAAAGAGCGGGGACGGTGGAAGTCATCCCTGAAGGCTCCTGATTATATCCGGCAGACTTTCGGTAGCCGCCTGTCGTCCGCGCTCTATCAGTTCCTTGTGTTTATGCATGTCTCTCAGTCCGATGTCCCCGACGTTAACCCGTATCGCCACGTCGGCCATTGAAAGCTCACTCTCGGTATTCTTTCGCGCGTATGTCACGGCCAGATGCATGGCGATGTTCACGATGTTCGTGAGCCTTGGTTCGGGGACGGAGCCGAAATTCACGTCCACCGCCACGACCACGTCCGGTTTCCACGTCTCCCTTGCCGTAATGACCGGTACCATGCTCACGTACCCGCCGTCGATTAAATGCCTGTTATTCAAAAATGTGGGCGTGAACACCACCGGCAGGCTCGCGGAAGCTTGAAGGGCCGAAGCTAACGGGCCGGAAGTCAGGTTGACCTTATCCCCTGTCGCTAGGTCCGCGCATACGGCGGCGAATGGTTTTGACAGGTCTGTAATGTCTCTGGACTTCAGCAGTTTTTTCATGTAGAGATATATCCCGCGGGAATCGACGAACCCCATTTTGCTGCCTGGGTAAAAGAGGTCGCGCCATCTGGTTTTAGCAGCAATTTCAGCCAGTTCCGCGATAGACATACCGTCAAGATAAAGCGCGCCGACGATTGCTCCGCCGCTCGACCCGGCGATGAAGTCGGGCCTGATACCCGCCTCTTCCAGGGCCTGGAGGACGCCGATATGCGCTATGCATCTGGCCGCCCCGCCGGAGAGGGCGCACGCAATTGTTTTTTTAGACGGTGTCCGCATAAGAATATTTTCTGGCCCGAAATACCCTGTGTCCACATATAATATTAGCGCAAAAATAAAAAAGCCGGTCCTTTCGGACCGGCTTTTCCCAAGCTTGATTTCTTACTGCAAAAGGATCGTGACCACTCCGGTGGACGTTTGACCGGTGCCGCTTTCCGTGATGGTATAAGTGAAGGTGTCTTCCGTAACGCCCGCCGGGATAGAGGTGTTCAAGTAAGTGAGCGTACCGCCGTTGGTGCCGGACTGCGTTACGGTGCCGTACAGCGGCGTGGAAAACCGCGTAACAGTCAGGGTATCGCCTGTATTAAACGGGATATCGTTCGCCAGGACATTTACCACTGCGGAATTACCTATCAGCTGTTGGAAGTAATTAACCGCGATCGGACATACCTCTACGTCCACTTCGCCCGTGGCGAAGACAGTGTTGTTAGCAGTTGTCGCCAACGTATACGTCAGAGTATCAAATCCCGTAAAGCCTTTGTTGGGGGTATAGTAAAAATTGCTGTCGGTCTGCGTGATTGTCCCGTTTGCGGCGCCCGTGACATTCTGTACAAAAACACTACTTGGCAGTTTTAGCGGACTGAAGCTCGATGGGCGTGGCGGCGGCGGCGCCCGTTGAATTTTTCTCAACCTTTTGAACCAGCGTCGTTGCCGCAGGTCCTGCCGCAACCGTCACCGTTACAAGTTGGACGGCGGAGCTAAGCCCTGCGGAGTCCGTCACTTTAAATGTGAATACGTCCGTGCCCGCGAAACCCGGGTTAGGCGTATAAACGACGATGCCGTTAGTTTATTGAGAAGGTGGGCCCCGTTGGATGGCTGAGAGACGATCGTGGCCGTCAGTCCCGGAATCGTCTGAAACGATTTCGCGCCCTTTAAAAGGTTGATCGTTGCCGTAGCCCCGAACGCTATGCTTGCGGTCTGATTAGCCGCAGTGGGCGCGAACGGGATTGTGGGCAGTGGCGTAAAGCCCCTGGATATGGTCGAGTACCCGGCCAATGTATTAGCGGGCATGGGGCCTGACGAGAAAGTGGCGGTCAGCCGGGCCGGGGTGGTCGTACTGTCTGCCAAAGTCAGCGTCCCCGCGACGTCGAGGGTGAAAGTTACCCGAAGCGGTCGGGGTCTGTTGAGCCTGTAGCTGCCTTTTATTATTGCCGATTGCGCCGTCATGGACACCCGTGGGTAAATTCGAAGACGGGCGGGTCCAGGCTGTCCTGCCAGCTGAGGACGGCGGTATTGGCTCCGGACGGCAGCAGTATCCCCATGCCGATAGCCTCGGCCATGACGTTCATGTCTCCGCTGCTGTTGCTCGCTCTCAGGGTCATAAAAAGGTCCCTGTCCGCATCCTCGTTCAATATCAGGAAATTCGCTCCGGTGCCGGGGAGGCTTTGTACAACATTTTTCTCGATTAGATGATTATAATATCTTAATGTAACGACCGGCTTTACGCTCGTGGAGGTCCATAAGTTGGTGGCGGCGGCGGCGAGCGAGGCGAAACCCAGCAGGGCCAGGACCGAAAGAATTATAATCTTTGTCCTCTGCATATCCCCTCCTAAGGTGTTTTTCGAGACCGTACCCGACTAACGTCACCGTTATCAGGGCGGGATCATTAGAGGCTGTCGAGTTTCCCTACGAATTTAAACGTCATGTTGATTTTGGCGTTGTTCTGGTCGATGCCCTTCTTGAAGCTCTCGACCAGGGTCCCTTCGGCGGTGGATGTCATTAGCCCGTGTCTCGGCGCGGCTCATCACGAGACAATCTGGGTACATCGGTGAAGCTGAACGGGTGGGCCGCCTCGGAACCGGCGCTGTAGCTGGCCGTGACGGTGTATGTATGTGTATTCACGGTTGCAAGGCCCCGCCCTGCATCCCCCCCGTAAGGCTGAAGTCGGCCAGCGCCGGTTCAACGACTGTCCCGGAAATAGCGATATCCGTATCGACCAATGAATCAGTAGTAACATCGTCTTGCTCAGATGGAAGACCAGATGGTCGGGACTGTATTTTACGTCTGTTGCGCGCCGACCAGGGACATCGTAATTCAGGGTCGCCGTCAGCCTTCACGTTGCGGATGGTCCTTCAATACGCCTTTTGCGCTGGAAGTGCTGCTATAGCTCCAGAATGAATCGGCGAAGGCGGGGAGAGAGAGAGAAAGCGTAATTACAATAAAGCAAACCGATAGAGATGACCTTCTTCATGCTGCCTCCTTATTTTTGCGACTGCCTTGACTGCAATATATAAAACTTACTACCAATATTATAAAAAATCAAATTTTTCGCAGGGAAGGCAGGGTTTACCGGCCCTTTTTCAGCTCGAAGAGCACCTGTTTGGCGAGGTTTTTCAGGGTATCGAAGACGCCGACGCCCGTGGTGGCGACGGCCTCGAAGGCGGGAAGGCCTCTTGGGTTTAACAGCTTCTCCATCTCCGGCGCGGGGGCGACATTCGGGAGGTCGCGCTTGTTATACTGGACCACGAAAGGTATCTTGTCCAGGTCGTAGCCCTGCTCGTCGAGGTTTATGCGGAGGTTATCCATGCTCTCCGCGTTCGCTTCCATGCGCTCCACCTGCGAGTCGGCGACGAACACCACCCCGTCCACGCCTTTCAATATCAGCTTCCTGGAGGCGTCGTAAAACACCTGTCCCGGGACGGTGTAAAGGTGGAACCTTGTTTTGAACCCCCTTATCTCGCCCAGGGCCAGCGGGAGGAAATCGAAGAACAGCGTCCTCTCCGTCTCCGTGGCAAGCGATATCATCTTCCCTTTTGCTTCGGGGTTCGTTTTTTTGTAGATGTAATGGAGGTTGGTGGTTTTGCCGCAAAGGCCCGGCCCGTAATAGACGAGCTTTACATTTATTTCGCGGGAGGAATAGTTGATGAAGGACATCGATTAACCGTCAAGCCCGGCGTTTGCGGGATGCCCGGAAGATAAGTCTCCTATGCAAACTTTGCCTTTATCCAAAAAGATTGTCGATATCTTCATCGGTTATTTCCGCGAAAGGAGAGACGCTGACTTTGCCTCCGGCCTTTTCTTTGTGAGATTTCTCAGATACGGAAGCGAATATCTTTGCAAAGGCCTCGGAGCTTTTCTTCACCCGGAGCCGGACAAGTCCCAGGGAACTGCGCTGGTCGAATATCACCACCAGTATCACCCGGTCGATTATGGAGATATGGATATTGTCCTTCTCCCCCTCATGGAAGAGTATGGAGAACTCCTTCTCGCCCAGGAGCTTGGCCATGCCGCCGGTCGCGGCTATGTTACCCGCGGTAAGAGAGGCAAGCGAAGTGGTGTCCAGACCCTTGATGTCCCCGGCCGAGGCTATTAACTGGCCGTTCTTGTCCACAAGGAAGACGACCCTGGCGTTCGCCTGCGTCTGGAGGCGCTGGAGTTCCTGGTCAACCGACCTGAACTCTTCCTCATACATTACAAGGTCCGAAACCGGCATTATCGCTCCTTAATTATGAAACCGATTTAACCTATCACAAAATCCCTCGGCAGTTCAAGGAAAATCTATAATTTTTCAACAGCCTTGACTTTGAAGCACTCCGGTTTATAATAATTGAAATGGGGGATACGATGAATACTGTCGAAATAAAGCGGCTGAAAAAGGGATTTTTCGAGGACCCGAAGAGCGGTTGGTCCGCCTATCCCTTCATTCACGGCATGGGAGAGCGAGGCGCGGACCTGCGGGGCGTGCACGTGGTGGCGATATATCCGGGACAAACAAGAGGAAACCACTATCATGAAAACACAAACGAGGTCCTGTTCATGTTCGCCGGCAGCGGGACTTTTTATTGGGAAGAGGAGGGCAGTGTCCACGAACACCTTATCGTGGGCTCTCCGACGGTCATAACCATACCGGCTGGGATAAAACACGCGTTCACGAATAACGGGCATGACCCGGTTTATCTGATCGCACTCCGGGACGGAGAGTACGACCAGAATAACCCGGACGTGGTGAGGACCGAACTGGTATAAACCGGATCAGTTGGCGCCCGTCAATGTCATAACGTATTTGTCGGTGACGAAGGACGGCGTCTTGTGCTTCTCGAAGATATAGCCGTCGAATACCTGCTTATCGCCCTCGGTTATGACGGCCCTTACCGCCGGGTCGTCAGGATCGATACCGTTTGACGTTACGGTGTCTCCGCGAATGACCCAGTGCGGCAGGTATGCGATGATTTTAATTTTATAGGGCGAGCCGGGCACGTCCGCCCCGCCGCCTATCTTGACATCGAATTCCTTCTCTTCTTTAGTCTCCCGGTTACCCACCGCCATCTTCACGGTATGGAACTTCGCCTTGACGGCGTCCGGCACTTCCAGCTTCTGGCCCTTTGGCAGCGGGGCTGGGCTTGGCGGCGTCTCTTTTCCCTCCGTCGCAAAGGTCGCAAGGGCCATCTCTTTCTTCTTCTTCAGCGCCTCCTCGTCATTTTTTTTCCCGCATGACGAGCATAGAAGAACCACCGCGAGAAGCGGCAACAGGTATTTATACCGGTTAGTCATATTTGTTTCACCAGTCCTTCCATAAGGGTGGATGAGAAAAGGCGTCGGCCGCCCGGGCATTCAAATAATTTTAAGAGTAATACCGTATTACGCGAAAATCAAGAAAAAAAGGCAGCCCGAAGAGGCCGCCTTTTTTAAACCGGATATGGGCTTCAACCCTACTTTGCCTTTTTGTACTGGTAGGTTTCACCCATGAAGGAAACCGTAAGGATATCGGTACCGGGGTCTCTTTTGACGTTGACTTCAATTGGTCCCATCGGCACGACCAGCGTGTTTTCGTCCTTTTTCTGCGCGGGCGTCTTGCCCTGGCTGCCTTCGTAGAAGTAATGATCGCCTTCCTTGCTTATTTTAATTGTCTTGGAAGGCTCCGACACCATAGCCCAGGTGCCGACCAGCGGGTCGCCCCCCGACTTGGCGCAGGCAAACATGAAGACAAGTGTGCCTATCAGCGCGGCCGTTGCAACTGTTACTAATACTCTTTTCATCTTTCCTCCTGCTTCCCTTGTTGAATAGAAGGCATAAGCCCAATTAGCAAAAACCCTGTGATTTTAAAACATCAGGATAGGGATGTCAATAATAAACCTTATTTTACGGCAGGACAATTCCTTAGCATACCCCGCACGTCCTGCACTTACCTGAGCACGCACCTGGGCGTATGGCGGGCCTGCCTCGCGCGCTCCCTTTCCTTCAGGAGATAATCCTTTTTTATCCCGGTATCCAGGAAGTCCCACGGGAATTTTTCCTGAACGCTTCTCTCCCTTGAGGCATAAACTTCCATATCAAGACCTTCTTCCGCGAACGCCGCCTTCCAGTCCCCTCCGTTTTCGGACGCGTCTCAGGATAACCTTTGCAAGCCGCCGGTCGCCTCTTGCGAGTGCGGCCTGAAGGACGGCGTATTTCGGGACGTCATGCGTCACCGCCGTGTTCGGGCCCTTGAGGGCCGTCTTTATGCGCCGGAGTTTGCTCTTCAGCTTATCTATCGGCTCCATAGTCTCCCATTGGAACGGCGTCCACGGCTTCGGGATGAAGCAGTTCACGCTAAGGGTTAGAGTGCCCATGCGGCCCTTCCCGCGCGCGGCGCGCAAGCATCTCCTCCCGCGCCCTTGATGCCAGTGCGATGATCTCCTCGATATCCTCGTCTTCCTCGGTCGGCAGGCCCACCATGAAATACAGCTTCACGTTCAGCACGCCCGCCTCTATAAGAGTCCGGACGGCGGACAGCACCTGCTCCTGGGAAATATTTTTATTTATCACAGCCCTGAGCCGTTCGGAGCCCGCCTCCGGCGCGATGGCGACCGTCCTGTTGCCTTTGGAGACAAGCCTTGCCAGCTCAGGCGTCAACGAGTCCGCCCTAAGCGATGAAGCGGAGAAATTTATCTTCTCGTCTTTAAACTCGCTCGCAAGCTCCGCTATCTCCGGATAATCCGATACCGCCGAGCCTACCAGGCCGATTTTGCCCGCGAGTTTTCTGCCCTCTTCTATGTCTTTTTTAACCGACTCGAAACTGCGGTTCCTGGGGGGGCGGTAAACGTACCCGGCCATGCAGAAGCGGCAGTGCCTTCCGCAGCCCCGTGAAAGCTCTATCATGAACATATCGGAAAATTCCGTATCCGGCGTGATTATGGCGCTCTTCGCCGGGAACTTGTCCAGGTCTTTAACGTACCGCCTGACTACCTTCTCCGGCGCTCCGGGCGCGGCGGCAAGAGAGCGCAGGGTGCCGTCCGTATTATATGATGGGGTATAAAGTGAGGGTATATAGACGCCGGGAATCCTGGAGAGCGCGGCCAGAAGCTCGCCCCGTGTGTGGGTAAGCTTTAACCTTTCGTACTCGTCTAAAAATTCGTTTATCGACTCTTCCGCCTCGCCGACGATTACCGCGTCAAAAAAATCGGCAATCGGCTCGGGGTTGAAGAACGTGCAGACGCCGCCTAATATCAAGAGCGGGTGAGACTCGTCCCGGTCCCTGGAGAAAGGGGGTATCCCGGAGAGCCGGAGGAAGTCCGCCACCCCTGCGTAGTCATGCTCGAACGCGACCGAAAAACCCAGCAGCTCAAAATCCCGTGCCCTGGTCTTCGACTCGACGGAGGTTATCGGCGAAGACAGGGGCGCCATGGGACCCTTCGGGTCCGGCAGGAACAGCCTCTCAGCTAAAGCGTTCCTGCGCGCGTTGATGATGCGGTATATCGTCTGATACCCGAGCGAGGACATCCCGACGTAATACGTCCCCGGAAATACCAGCCCTACCGTCGTCCTTCCGCCTCTGGGCTTTACTACAGCGCCTTTTTCATTGTGGCTCTGGCCGGTCTTGCTCTTTTTATGCAACTTTAATCAGTCCGCCTGCCTCCGTAAGAAAGTCGGGACGTCCAGTTCGTCCTCGTCGTCTATCCCCAGGGCTTCGTTCCGGAAATCGAGCCCCGCCACCTTCCTTAAATAAGCCGGCTTGTCCACCGCCTTGTCCACGAACGCCTTCACGTTCGAGGTCTTGCCGAGTATCTTCTCCTCGCCGAAGGACATCTCGGTTATTTCCGTGTTTCCCTGATAATTTTTCGGCGAAGGCCCGAAGTTCATCGCCTTCGGGAGGGCCTTCTCGTCCAGGCGCACCGCCTGGGATACCGCGCTCTCCTCGAACCCGGTGGCTATAACCGTGACACAGACCTCGTCCGTCATGTCTTCATTGATCACGGAGCCGAATATGATGTTGGCTTCCGGGTGCGACGCTTCCTGGATTATCGTGGACGCTTCGATGACCTCGCTCATGGTGAGGTCCGGGCCGCCGGTGATGTTGATGAGCACGCCCCTGGCGCCGTCGATGGTGCCTTCCTCTAAAAGCGGGGAGGATATCGCCTTCTGCGCCGCCTCGACCGCGCGGTTGTCTCCCGCTGCCAGGCCAGTGCCCATTACCGCGCGTCCCATCGAGGACATTACGGTCTTCACGTCGGCGAAATCCAGGTTGATGTACCCGTTCATCATTATGACGTCTGATATTCCCTGAACCGCCTGGCGGAGCACGTCGTCGACGATCGAGAACGCCTGCTTGAACGGCGTCCGCTTGTCTATCACGCCGAGCAGCCTCTGGTTCGGGATCGTGATGATGGTGTCCACGCATTTCTTCAGCTCGTCCAGCCCGAGCTCGGCCTGGCGCATCCTCTGCCTGCCCTCGAACATGAACGGCTTCGTTACGACCGCGACCGTCAGCGCGCCAAGTTCACGCGCTATCTGCGCGATTACCGGCGCCGCGCCTGTACCCGTGCCGCCGCCCATGCCGCAGGTGACGAAGACCATGTCCGCGCCGGTCAGGGCTTCTCGGATATTATCGAGGTCCTCCTGCGCCGCGTGTCTTCCGACCGTCGGGTTCGCCCCCGCGCCAAGGCCGCGCGTAAGCTCCGCCCCGAGCTGTACCTTGTGAGGCGCGTAAGAGCGCTCCAGCGCCTGCACGTCGGTATTGGCGGCTATAAACTCCACGCCCGCGAGGCCCGATGTTATCATCGTATTGATCGCGTTGCCCCCGCCTCCGCCAACACCGATTACCTTGATGTTCGCCCCCCGTCTTGCCTCCTCTTCAAATTCGAACATCTTGCCCCCTTTCGTTTAGAAGAAATTCTCAACCCATTCCCGCATCCTGCCTATAACTTTCGCGAAAAGATTGCCGTCCGAGATCCTCTTGACCTTCCCGGCGCCCGTCTGCTGCGCGCCGAAAAGGACCAGGCCCACGCCGGTCGCGTACATTGGCGAGTTCACTACGTCCACGAGACCCCCGATGTTCATGGGCAGCCCGCGCCGCGCCGGCATTTCCATCACGCGCTCAACCGCTTCCGGGATGCCGTCCATTATCGCCGTCCCGCCGGTTATAACGACCCCGGAGGCTATACGGTCCTCGAACCCGGTCTTCCTGAACTCTTTCAGCACCAGCCCGAAAATCTCCTCAATGCGCGGCTCTATTATCTCGGCGAGCACCTGGCGGGAAAGTACCCTGGGCGGCCTTCCGCCGACGCTCGCGACTTCTATGGTCTCGTCGTCCCGCACCATGTTCGTAAGCGCGCAGCCGTACCTTTTCTTTATTTTTTCCGCCTCTGCCGCCGGTGTCCTGAGCCCCACCGCAATATCGTTCGTCAGATGGTTTCCGCCTATCGCGATCACGGCGGTATGCCATATCCCGCCCTCGACGAATATGGCCAGGTCGGTCGTCCCGCCGCCCACGTCCACCACGGCGACTCCCAGCTCTTTCTCGTCGTTACTGAGTACGGAATGGCTCGAAGCAAGCGGCTCGAGTACGATGTCCAGCACGTCAAGTCCCGCGCGGTTGCAGCTCTTGATGATGTTCTGCGCGGACGTTACGGCGCCGGTCACGATATGCACCTCCGCCTCCAGCCGCACTCCGCTCATGCCCAGGGGCTCCCTTATCCCGTCCTGGTCGTCGATAGCGAACTCCTGGGGGAGCACATGCAATATCTCGCGGTCGAGCGGTATCGCCACCGCCTTCGCCGCCTCGATGACGCGCTCCACGTCGGCCTTGGATATTTCGCGGTCCTTTATGGCTATGACACCCCTGCTGTTGAAACTTTTGATATGGCTTCCGGCGATGCCCGTGAAGACCGCGTTGATCTCAACGCCCGCCATCAGCTCGGCCTCTTCGACCGCCTTTTTTATTGACTCTACAGTGCTCTCGATGTTGACGACTACGCCTTTCCTCAGGCCCCTGGACGGATGACTGCCTATCCCTATGATGTCTATCCTGCCGTCTTCCTTGACCTCGCCGACGATGGCGCAAATCTTGGTGGTCCCGATATCGAGGCCTACGACTATGTTGTCTTTTTTCGCCAAGTCCTCACCTCCTTTCTTTCAGAATATACGCGCCTGAAGCGACTGGGACGGCTGGCCTTCCTTCACCACTACCTTGCCCGGGAACCGAAGGTCGATAAGCTCGGCCTTCAAGCCCCGCCTGACAATGTCGGCCTCAACATCCGCAAGCCGCTTCACCTTATCCGGGTATTCGCCGGAGCCCACCTTGACCACGGCGTCACGGACCAATATGCACGGAGAGCCGTCCCTGCATACCCCGACATTCGCGAAGGCGAGCGGCCCTCTGCTCCCGCGTACGATCTTGAAAAGCTCAAAGGCGTTCATAAGAGACCCCGCCGTCTTCGGGTCCAGTATCCTTAGGCCCTGCGATGACGGGTACCTTACGACGGGTAAAAATTCCCAGCCCGGCTGGGTTACCCTGGCAAGCGCAAATCCGTCCGCGTCCATGAGATACTTCCCGGCGCCTGTCTGCACGACCGCCGCCGGGGCCCTCTCCGTCAGCTCGAAACGGACCTCATTCGGGAACTCGCGGCGCACTAGCCCCGATTTTATCCAGGGATGGCCGCCTATCTTTTCCATCGCGCCCTTCATGTCATAGGATAAGATGCTCTCCCCCTTGGGGTCGCCGACAAACCCGATGAAATCGTCCTCTCGCACGTATTTAAGACCTTCCACCCGGACATGCTTTATGGTAAAAAGCGGCATACGGCATACGTACCTTACCGCGGCGCGGGCCGCTCCCGGCGCGAAGAACGCCGCCGCGGCTAATATTATAAGGACGGCAACCAGGCGCAGTATCTTCCTGCCCGCTCTCTTTCCGCGTACCTTAGGCTTTAAGCTCTTACGGCCGACAGTCCTCATTTACGCCTCAGCGCCCCTTCCAGCATAAGCTCTATAAGCTGCACAAAACTTAAACCCGCCGCTTGCGCGGCCTTCGGGAGAAGGCTTGTCGATGTCATGCCCGGAAGCGTGTTCATCTCCAGGACGTACGGGTTTCCCTCACGGTCCACGCGGAAGTCCACGCGCGCGTATCCGTATCCCTGCAGGACGGAAAATACTTCCTTTGCCAGCGCCTTCACCCGTTTCTCAAGAGCTTCGTCCAACTCCGCCGGACAGACATATTTAGTGTCGTGGGTCAGGTACTTTGCATCATAATCATAGACCCCGCTCTTGGGGACTATCTCCACCAGGGGCAGGGCGTTGCCGCCCAGTATCCCGGCCGTCACCTCGCGCCCCTCGATATATTTCTCCACGACCGCTTCCATATCGTGCGAGAAGGCCAGTTTAAGCGCGGGGGCCAGCTCATCCTCGGAATACACGAAGCTCATGCCGATGGTCGAGCCCTGGGTGGCAGGCTTCACCACCACCGGATAACCGATGCGGCCCACTGAAGACGCGTCGGAGTCCTTAGTAAGCGTCACGAATTCCGCCGTCGGGATATCATGGTACTTCAGAAGCTTCTTTGTAATCGCCTTGTCCATCGCGATCGCCGAGCCTGACACGCCCGCGCCGGTATAGGGCAAGCCCATCGTTTCCAGCAGGCCCTGCACCGTTCCGTCCTCCCCGAATTTACCGTGGAGCGCGAGGAACACCAGGTCGGGCTTGATTTCATAGAGTTCCTTCACCAGCCCCGGCCCGTCGTACACCACCGGCGTCGCATTGTATCCCGCGTCCTTGAGCGCGCCCAGAACCGCCGCGCCGGAAGCAAGAGAGACTTCCCTCTCCGCCGAAAGGCCGCCCATCAGGACTGCTATTTTTTTATTCGCTAAAATATCTAACATTCGGTTTACTCTTTCCCCACGATCTTGACTTCCGGCTCCAGCTCTATCCCCGTCTTTTCCTTGACTTTCGCCCTTACGAGTTCCATTAAAGCGATAAAATCTTTCGCGGTTGCGTTCCCCGTGTTGATTAGAAAATTCGCGTGCCTGTCTGATACCGCCGCCCCTCCGACGGATAACCCTTTCAGTCCCGCCCCCTCTATCAGTTGCCAGGCCTTCTTGCCGGGAGGGTTCTTGAAAGTAGAGCCTGCGCTCTTCGCGCTTAACGGCTGAGCGGCCTTTCTCTTGCTTATATATTCCGCCGCTCTAGCCTTTATCTCTTCGGCGGCGCCGGGCGTAAGTTTGAACCACGCCTCCGTCACCGCCGAATTTTCCGGTATGCCGCCATGCCTGTATTTTTTCTCGGCCTCTCCCGCGGTCATCCCGGATATTTCGCCGTTTTCTCTTATGAGTTGAATTTTATATAAAACATCTTTTATTTCATGACCGTATGCGCCCGCGTTCATATAGACCGCGCCTCCGACTGTGCCGGGGATACCGGAGGCGAACTCCAGGCCGGAGAGCCCCTCCTCCGCGCAGAAACTCGCGAGCTTGGGAAGAGGCGTACCCGCGCCGGCACGGACCAGCGCCGTTTCCTTCTCCCGGCCCTCGATGGATATCCAGTTCAGTTTCGAGAGGTTTATCACCAGTCCCTCTATTCCCCCGTCGCGCGCAAGCAGATTCGTCCCGTTTCCGAAAATGAATACCGGCACTGCCGCCCCCTGCGCCGTTTTCATAAGTGCCGCGAGCGCTCCCGCGTCTTCCGGGAATGCCATAACCTCCGCCGGGCCGCCCAGCGACAGCGAGGTATGTTTCGACATCGGCTCCGAGAGCCTTAATTCACAGGCGAAATCAAGCATGGCAATAAGCTTGGCCGCGTTCATGGAGTATGCATCTCTTCAAGGAACGCCTCGCCCACCTTCCAGACGTCGCCCGCGCCAAGCGTTATCACGAGGTCGCCCGGCCTCGCCACTTCCTTAAGCCACTCGACCGCTTTGTCCTGCGTCTGTATATACGAGGCGTCTTTATGGCCGCGGCTTTTGATGCCTTCGTATAAAGTCTTCGCGCTTATGCCGTCGATGGGTTTTTCACCAGCCGGATATATGTCCATAACCGCCAGCTTGTCCGCCTGGTTGAACGCGGTGAAGAAATCCTTCATGAGGTCGCGCGTGCGGGTGTAGCGGTGCGGCTGGAAGATAACCACCGTCCGCCTGTCCCAGCCCGCCTTCGCGCCCGCGAGCGTCGCCTTTATCTCCGTCGGGTGGTGGCCGTAATCGTCCACGACCGTTATGCCGCCGACCTCGCCTTTTACATAGAACCGCCTGTGCAGTCCTCCGTACTCCGCCAGCGCCCCGCGTATGACCTCCGCCGGGATGTCCAGCTCCAGCGCTACGGATATCGCGGCCAGGGAGTTGTACACGCTGTGCTGGCCCGGCACGGAGAGCTTGAAGCGGCCCAGGCTCTCTCCCCTTTTGATTACTTCGAATTCCGAACCCATCCCGCCGAACTCTATGTTCCTGGCGTAGAGGTCCGCCTGCGAACTTAAGCCGTATGTGACATACCTTTTCTTAACTTGCGGAATAAGATCCTGTATATGCTCCACGTCCAGGCAGAGCACCGCGAGACCGTAAAACGGGACCTTGTTTATGAACTGCAGGAAAGCCGCCTTTATCTCTTCTATGCCTTTCGTGTAATGGTCCAGATGCTCTTCGTCGATGTTCGTCACCACCGCGATAGTCGGCGAGAGCATCAGGAAGCTGCCGTCGGACTCGTCCGCCTCCGCCACCAGGAACTCGCCCTGACCCAGCTTCGCGCCCGCCCCGAAAATATTAAGCTTGCCCCCGATTACCACCGTCGGGTCGATGCCGCCCTTCGAGAGTATGGTCGATATCATGGAGGTGGTGGTGGTCTTTCCGTGCGCGCCCGCGATGGCTATCCCGTATTTAAGGCGCATCAGTTCCGCAAGCATCTCCGCACGCGGTATCACGGGGACCTGCCGCTCCCTCGCCGCCGCCACTTCGGGGTTATCCTCCTTGACGGCTGAAGATATGACGACGACGTCCGCGCCTTCGATGTTTGAGGACGCGTGCCCTATGAATATCTTCGCGCCTAAAGACTCAAGTCTCTTGGTGGTGTCGGTCTCTTTAAGGTCGGAGCCGCCGATTTTGTATCCGAGGTTTATAAGGACTTCGGCGATCCCGCTCATCCCGACGCCGCCTATGCCCACGAAATGTATTCTCTGGTACTTCTTGTACATGAAACTCCTTTATGCCGAGCGCGGCCTCTTTGCATATTCCCAGCACCTGGGCCGCGGCATCCGGCTTTCCAAGGGCTTTAGAGCGCTCTTCCATCCCCAGAAGGGATTCTATATTCAGGGTCAGTTTCTTTATCTCGCCCGCCAGCCTCTCGCCCGTGGCCTCGGAATCCAGCACCACTATGGCCGCCCCGGCGTCCTGCAGTTCGCGCGCGTTGACCTCCTGATGGTTATCCGCGGCGAATGGATAAGGTATGAGGACGGCAGGCTTGCCAAGCGCGGTGACCTCCGCGATCGTGAGCGCCCCGGAGCGGCAGATTACAAGGTCCGCGCACGCGTATGCCGGCGCCATGTCGTATATGTAGGGCATTACCACAGAGGTGAACCCGGCCTTGTCATACGCGGCGGCCGTCTCCTCGAAATCCCTCTCGCCCGTCTGGTGGATAAACTGAAGTTTATGTTTCATATCCATGAGCTTCGGCAGCGCGCCTGCGACGGCCTCGTTTATCTTCGTCGCCCCGCCGCTTCCGCCGGTAACCAATATAGTGATCCTTTCCTGTTCCAGCTTCAGCGCGCTTAGCGCGTCTTCTCTGTTTATCCCAAGCAGTCCGAGCCTGATGGGGTTGCCGGTCAGGACGCATTTGTGCTTCGGGAAAAAACTCCCGGCGGCCTGAAATCCGAGGCATATGCGGTCCGCTATTTTCCCAAGCAGCTTGTTGGCGAGGCCGGGCACCGCGTTCTGCTCCTGGAGGATTACCGGTTTTCCCATAATCTTTGCCGCAAGCACCACCGGGAACGAGGCATAGCCGCCCACGCCCAGGACGGCGTCAGGCCCAAAGGCGCTGATTACCCTCCCGGCCTCGGCGACTCCCGCCGGAATGGATAAAAGCGTTTTTATCTTTTGTGAAGCGCCCATCCCCTTGAACCTGCCCGCGTTTATCAGTTTCAGCTTGAAGCCTTCCCTGGGGACCACCCTCGTCTCTATGCCCCGCGCCGTGCCGACGAACAAGACCTCGATACCGTCCTTCTTCGCCTCCGCCGCCACCGCGATCCCGGGATATAGATGGCCGCCGGTGCCGCCTCCGGCGATTAAAATTTTTTTCACTGCGGTAGCGCCCCCGGGTCCTCTTGCCGCCGCTGGCCGCGCGCCACGCTAAGCATGATGCCTACCGACATAAGCGCCACAAGCACCGATGAGCCGCCCGCGCTTATGAACGGGAGCGGCATCCCCTTATTCGGGAAGAGCCCCGTCGCAACACCCATATTAATGAGCGCCTGAAGCCCTATCATAAGAGTGAGCGAGAATACCAGGAGCTGGCCGAACGGGTCCCTGCAGCGAAGCGCGAGCCTCATGCCGAACAGGGTGAACAGCAGGAAGAGGAAGGCCACGGCGGCCGCGCCGATAAGCCCGAACTCCTCGCCGATGACGGAAAAAATAAAGTCGTTGTGCGGCTCCGGGAGGAACAGGAGCTTCTGCCTGCTCTGGCCGAGGCCCACGCCGGTCAAGCCGCCGCCGCCGAACGCAAGGAACGACTGGATGGTCTGGAACCCGGCGCCCAAGGGGTCGCTCCAGGGGTCCATGAAGGAGTGCAGACGGTTTTTGCGGAACCCTACCTTGAAGAGCTGGAGGTAGAGAAAGGGCAGCGCCCCCAGCGCCAGCGCGCCTAAATGGGATAACTTCGCCCCGCTTACGAACAGCATCATGACAATTACCGCGCATATCGCGGCGGCCGTGCCTAAGTCCGGCTCCAGCACTATTAAAAGGACGAGCGTCCCGCTGATGAAGAGGTACGGCCCGATGCCGGTCCAGAAGTCGGTCAGCTTGTCCGCCCTTTTCGAAAGCGAAGCGGCGACGAATGTAAACAGCGCGGGCTTTGTGAACTCAGAGGCCTGGAATGAGAAGCCGGCGAGCTTTATCCAGCGCCTCGCGCCGTTTATCTCCGGGCCGACCAGGGTCACTATCAGCAGGATGAAGCATACGACGAGCGCCGGGAGCGAGAGCTTCCGGAAGATTTTATAGTCCAGCTTCCATGCGGCCAGCATCGCCGCAAGCCCCGCCGCGGCCCAGACGACCTGCCTCTTCAGGAAATACGCGGAGTCGTTGTGATACCGAAGCGCCATGACCGAGCTTGCGGAATACACCATCACAAGCCCGAAGGACAGGAGTGTGAGCGTTATGAAAAAGATTATGCTGTCTTCCCTGAAATTTTTTAATTTCATTAGACTATAATTTCCGCACTATCTCTTTGAACTGCCGTCCCCGGTCCTCGAAATCCTTGAACATGTCGAAGCTCGCGCATGCGGGGGAGAGGAGCACCACATCGCCTTTCGACGCCGCGTCTTTCGCCTTTAATACCGCGTCCTTTAAGGACTCCGCACGTACGGTATCGGTCTCCCCGCCAATCGCCTCGCCTATCACGTCCGCCGCTTTTCCGAAAAGCACCAGCCTCTTCACCCTCTCGCGCACGAGCTTCTTCAGGGGCGAGAAATCGCTGTGCTTATCCAGCCCTCCGGCGAGCAGGACCACGGGCTCCGTGAAGCTCAAAAGCGACTTCTCCACCGCGCCGACGTTTGTGCCCTTCGAGTCGTTTATGTAGCTCACGCCGTTTAATTCCCGCACGAACTCAAGCCTGTGCTCAAGTCCGGGGAATTCCCGGAGGACCTTTTCGACAGCCTTAACGGAAGCGCCAGCGGCAAGCGAAACGGCGGCGGCGGCAAGCGCGTTCTCCAGGTTGTGTACGCCGCGTATCCTTATGTCTTTCGCCTCGATTATTTTCTCTTCGACGCCGGACAAGGCGCTCACGACCATCCCGTCCCTGACGAATACCCCGCCCGCGGGAGCGTCCTTCCGCGAAAACGGGATTATCCTGCACATTGCCTTTTCCGCCAACTGGGTGGAGGGCGCGTCGTCCACGTTGACTATCAGACAATCCTTCGGGGTCTGGTTCATGTACACGCGGGCCTTCGCCCTGGCGTAGTCGTCCATGTCCCGGTAGCGGTCCAGGTGGTCCGGCGTGACGTTTAAGAGCGCGGACAGTTTCGGACGGAACTTGTCGATAGTCTCGAGCTGGAAACTGGAAACCTCCGCCACTATGTAATCGCGGCCCCTCAAGGATTCCGGATCTTCCGTGAGCGCGTTTCCCAGGTTCCCGCCCACTGTAACCTTCATCCCGTGAGCCGCCAGCATCTCTCCCACGAGAGTGGTCGTGGTCGATTTTCCGTTGGTGCCGGTTATGGCGATAAACGGGGAGTCGGAATAGAGATATGCAAGCTCCAGCTCGCCGATTATGGGGACTTTTGCGTCAGCCGCTTTTTTAAATGGCGGGGCTGACAGCGGAATCCCCGGCGAGATTACTATCAGGTCCGCAAGTTCAAACAGTCCGTCCGGATGAGACCCCAGGACCTTTTTTACCTTGGGGTCGAGCCGCAGGAGCTGTTCGCTTAGCTCGTCCGCGGATTTAAGGTCCGTAACCGTCACGTCCGCCCCGAGCCGGACGAGCAGGTTTGCCGCGCCCACGCCGCTTCTGGCAAGACCCGCGACAGTAATTTTTTTTCCGCTGAAGTTCATCAATAAGTCCTGTGGTGCCTTCTGTGCTTCCTCGAATGCCCCTTCGCCTTCCTCGAATGCCTCTTCACTCTCTCGTATGTCTTATATGACGCCTTCTGTATATAGCCGTCTCCGCCTTTTATATCCGCGAGGGCCAGCGTCTGGTTGTTCATAGCCAGTTGGAAACCTTCGTCCATGAGCTTTTTGGTATCGCCCCAGAGGTCGGAGCTATGGAGTATCGCAACGATCAGCCGGGTGTTGGAGCAGTTGGCCTCGCCGACGTAGCAGTGCCTGGCGGCTAAGGTATAGCCGGTCTTGCCCGCGCCCGCGCCGTCATAGAACCAGAGAAGCTTGTTGTGGTTCTTAAGGAGCGTCTTCTCTTTCTCGCCCATGTTGAGCGTCGCGAATTTGGTTGAGGATATCGCCATGAACCGCTCGTCGTGCATCGCGTAGCGAAGTATCAGCGCCAGGTCGTATGCGGTGGTGTAATGGTCGTTCACCGGGAGGCCGGAAGCGTTGCTGAAATTCGTGTCCACCGCCCCTATCTGGTGCGCCTTCTCCGTCATCATCCTGGCGAACTCAAGCTCCGTGCCCGCTACGCCTTCCGCAAGTACCGACGCGCTGTCGTTCGCGCTCTTTAAAAGGAGGGAATACAGGAGCGCCTCGACTGTGACCTGGTCGCCCGGCTTCAGGTAAACCTTGGAAGGCGACATTGTCGCCGCGCGCGGGCTCACCCGGAAGGTATCAGTCATTTTCGCCCGTTCCAGCGTGATTATCGCCGTCATTACCTTGGTGCAGGAAGCCGGCGGGAGCCTTAAATCCGCGTTCCGGGATATAATGACCTTGCCGGTGTCGGCGTCCATCACGCACACGCCCTTCGCGGAGATAGCTATCGGGTCGTCCGCGTAAGCAAGCCCGAAGGATGCAACAAATACCAGGGTACAAAAAACTATCGCCAACAATCGCTTCATAAAGATTTTCCTTCTACCTGAGTTTTAAGGTGCTCAGGCCCACGAGGGCTAAAATGATGCCCAAAAGCCAAAACCGCACTATCACCTTCGACTCCGCCCAGCCCAGTTCCTCGAAATGGTGGTGGACCGGCGCCATCCTGAATATCCTCTTGCCCCGACTCTTGTAGGAGGCTACCTGGAATATCACCGAAAGCGCCTCCGCGACAAATATGCCGCCTACTATCACCAGTATTATTTCATGCTTCGTGAGCACGGCCAGCATCCCGAGCGCACCGCCTAACGCAAGGCTCCCGACGTCTCCCATGAACACCTCGGCCGGGTGCGCGTTATACCAGAGGAAACCGAGTGACGCGCCCATCAGCGCGCCGCAGAAAACCGTCAGCTCTCCCGCCCCGTGGATGTACAGCACCTGTAGATAATTCGCGTAGATCTTGTTGCCGGTGACGTAAACTAAGATGGCGTTCGCGCCCGCGGCTATGCCTACAAGCCCTATTGCCAGTCCGTCGAGGCCGTCGGTCAGGTTCACCGCATTGGACGCGCCTACCAGCACCAGCACCACGAAGGGCACATAGAACCATGCCAAGTTTATTATCCATCTTTTGAAGAAGGGTATCAACAAAACAGTGCTGTTCGGGTCCTGCGGGTTAAAGTACAGGAGCAGGCCGATTAACAGCGCGATCAATATCTGCCAACCCATCTTGTACCGCGCCTTAAGCCCCTCCGTCTTTTTCCTGACAACTTTAAGATAGTCGTCGTAGAAGCCTACTGCGCCGAAAGCCAGCGTGCCCGCCATCACCAGCCAGACGTAGCGGTTCGTGAGGTCGGACCAAAGAAGCGTCGGCACGATAATGGCAAGGAGTATCAAAATGCCGCCCATGGTCGGAGTCCCGGCCTTGCCGAGATGGGTTTCCGGCCCGTCCTCGCGCACCTGCTGTCCAATTTTCAGCTCTTTGAGTTTCCGGATGATGGACGGCCCGAAGATAAAGCTAATCAAAAGCGCCGTAAACATCGCGCTCGCGAAGCGGAAGGTGATGTAGCGGAACACGTTAAAGGCGTGTATTTTGTCGTGAAGGGGGTATAGTAAATTATAGAACATTATACGTGGATCCTCCCCGCCTTCAAACGCTCCACCGCGAGTTCCATCCTGGACCCGCGCGAGCCTTTCACAAGCGCCACGTCGCCGGGTTTTAAGAACTCGGCCGCAATGGACGCCGCCTTTTCCGGCCCCGGGGCTATAAAAATATTCTCCTCCGGCATCCCGGCCTCTACCGCGCCGCGCGCCGCGTCGGGCGCGTGCTCGCCCACCAGCACCAGCATGTAGACGCCGCTGGCCCCGGCAAGCCTCCCGGTATCGAAATGAGACCTGCTTGCCGTGCTTCCAAGCTCCAGCATCTCGCCCAGGATAGCAAACTTCCTCCCGCCTTTCATTGCCGCAAGCGCGCTTATGGCAGCAGCCATCGAGGCCGGATTTGCATTATACGTGTCGTTAATCACCCTTACCCCGTCGATTATTTCCTCCTGCATCCGCATCTTCGCAGGACGGCACTCTTCCAGGCCTTCTTTTATTTCTTCAGCCGTCATGCCCAGCGCAAGAGCCGCGGCAGCCGCGGCCAGCGCGTTATAGACGTTATGGGAGCCGATGAAATTAAGTTTTATCACCGCCGAAACGCCAGGCGCTTTCAGCCTGAAAGACACCCCTTTTTGTTTGTCTTCTATATCCGTGGCGAAGACGCGGGCGTCCTTGCCCAGCCCGAAGGATACCGTCCTTCCTTTGAACTCCGAAGTCGTCGCCTTAAGGTACGGGTCGTCCGCGTTCAGTACCGCCGTCCCTTCCGGCGGCAGGGCGGCTATCAGCTCGGCCTTTGCCTTTGCCACTCCCGCAAGGTCGCGAAGGACGTCTAAGTGCGCCGGGCCTATATTCGTTATCACTCCCGTCTGGGGCGCCGCTATCTTTGCAAGCGTGTCGATTTCGCCCGGTGCGCTCATGCCCATCTCTATCACGGCTATCCAATGTTCCTCGCCCAGCTTCAGAAGGGTGAGTGGGACGCCGATATGGTTATTTAAGTTGCCTTCGTTTTTAAGGACCGGGCCCCGCCGGGATAAAATTGACGCCAGCATCTCTTTGGTGGTGGTCTTTCCGTTGGTGCCGGTAATGCCGACGAGAGGGAGCTCCGGCCTGGTCATCCTTACAAAATGCGCCAGGTCCTGGAGCGCGCGCAGGGTATCCGCCACCTCGATTAAGGCCAGCCCCGGCTGATGGATGTCCTTCCCTTCTTCGACCAGGGCGCCCGCCGCCCCGGACTTCACGGCCTGCCCGATGAAGTTATGTCCGTCGAAGCGCTCGCCGGAAAGAGGGATGAACAACTCGCCGCTTTTTATGTTCCTGCTGTCGGTGGAGACTCCGGAGAAGACATTTGCCCCTTCCTGCAGGAGCCTGCCCCCCGTCGCCTCGATTATCTGCTCTATTGAAATATTCACGCGCGCCTCAATGCCAGCACCGCCGCCATTGCCGTCTCCCGGTCGTCGAAATGATGTTTCGTCGTACCGATTATCTGGTAATCCTCGTGGCCTTTCCCAGCGATCAATATCGTATCCCCGCCGCGGGCGGCCCCGACCGCAAACGATATGGCCTCCGCCCTGTCGGCGTATATGAAATAATTCGAGCCCTTTACTTTTGATCCCTCCGCAAGGACGCCAGCCCCGGCCTGCCCCAGTATTTCAAGAGGGTCTTCAGTGCGCGGGTTGTCCGAGGTGAGGATAACGATATCCGCAAGGGAAGCCGCGACACGTCCCATCTTCGGCCTTTTTGTCCTGTCCCTGTCCCCTCCGCAGCCGAATACGACAACCAGCCTGCCCGGCGTCAGTTCTCTGGCCGCGGTTAGCGCCCTGGAGAGCGCGTCCTCGGTATGCGCGTAATCCACGAGTACCGTAAAGTCCTGGCCGGCGTCTATCCGCTCCAGGCGTCCGGGCACATCCTCCGCGCATGCCAGTCCGTGCGATATCTCGTCCAGCCCTCTCCCAAGGGCAATCGCCGCACCCGCCGCGGAGAGGAGGTTGTAGAGGTTATGCCTGCCTACCAGGCGCGATTTTATTGCCGCCTCCCCCGCCGGAGTGATGAGCCGGAAAGATGTCCCGGAAGGTGAGATTTCAACATCCTTCGCGGCGACGTCCGCCCTTGAGACAACGCCGTACGTGATGACTTCGCCAGAAGCGGAAGCCTTCAGTTCGTCCGCTTTCGGGTCGTCCGCGTTTATAACGTTAATCCCGGAGAAGCCGGTGAAGAACGCTTTTTTGGCGGCAAAATATTCCTCCATCGTCCCATGGAAGTCCAGGTGGTCCTGTGTGAAATTGGTGAATAATTTAACCTTGAAATCGCATCCCGCCACCCTTTTAAGGGCCACGGCGTGAGACGATACTTCCATGACGGCGTACTTAGCGCCTCCCTTTACCATCTCGGCCAAAAGCGCCTGGAGGTCAACCGATTCCGGCGTCGTGTTAGGAGCGGGGAATTTCTTGCCCCCGTACTCATAAGATATCGTGCCGATAAGGCCGGGCTCGGAGCCGCTGCCCCGCAATATCGAACGGATAAGGTATGACGCCGTGGTCTTGCCGTTGGTGCCCGTGATGCCGACAAGGTCAAGCTTGCTGGAAGGCCTGCCATAAAATGAAACCGCCGCCTGCGCCATGGCAAGTCTCGCGTCCGCTACCCGTATGAAGGCTACCCCGTCTGGCATTGGCCCGTCGTAACCCTCGGACAGAACCGCCGCCGCCCCCTTCTCCACCGCACTCGATATAAAGGCCGCGCCGTCCGATTGCAATCCCCGGAGGGCGCAGAACAGCGAACCGGGAGAGGTCTTCCTGGAGTCATAATTTACGGATGTTATTTCCGTATTCATCTCCCCTCGTACCTCCATCGGTTTAACTCCCGCTATCACTTCGGCCAACTTCATTACTTCTCCACCAGGATCGTCTGCTCCGGCAGGCGCGTCGGCACCTTCATGTACGTGAGCGCCTGCTCTACGATATCCTTGAACGCCGGTGCCGCGACCATCCCGCCGTAATATATCCCACCATGCGGCTCATTCACCACCACTATCGCCGAAACCTTAGGGTTATCCGCGGGACAGAAGCCGACGAACGAGGCATAGTATTTCGTTTTTGAGTACCTGCCGGCCGCCCTGTCAAACTTCTGAGCGGTGCCGGTCTTGCCCGCCACCTGATATCCCTTTATCCTGGCGGAGACAGCGGTCCCGCCTTCTTCAACGACCGTGCTCAAAATACCCTTTAGCTTTTCGGCCGTCGCTTTCGATACGACCTGGCGGACTTTTGTCGGATTCCTCTTCATGATAACGGAACCGTCCATCCCCTTGATCTCCGAGACTAAATACGGCTCCATGTAAGACCCGCCGTTTGCAATGCAGTTCATTGCGGAAAGCATCTGGAGCGGCGTGACGCTCACCTCCTGGCCTATCGCGACGGAGGCGACTGACAGTCCGGACCATTTCGAAATGTCCCGGAGTTTTCCGCCGGCTTCTCCCGGAAGGTCCACGCCCGTCTTCTCGCCGATGCCGAACGCCTTGGCGTATTTAAAAAGCCTCTGAGGCCCAAGCTTAAGCGCGACCTTAATCGTGCCCACATTGTTGCTCTTCTGTATAACCTCCGAAAAAGTCAGCCGTCCGCCTTCATTTTCCGCGGCGTGGATGACCCTGCCCGCGACCTCTATCTCTCCGTTCCCGCAGTCTATGACGTCGGTGGGCTTTACGACCCCTTCCTCTAACGCCCCGGAGGCGGTAACCAGCTTGAATGTCGAGCCAGGTTCGTAGAGGTCCGTAACCGCGCGGTTCCTCCAGTCCTGGCTGGAGTAGCCGGACCAGTTGTTGGGGTTGAAGCCGGGCCGGTTCGCCATCGCCAGCACCTCTCCGGTATTCGGGTCCATAACGATGGCGGTGGCGGATATGGGCTTGTATTTCTCCATGATCTCGTCAAGAGCTTTCTCCGCCATGTACTGTACCCTCTCGTTTATCGTCAGGGTTATGTCGTAGCCGGGCCTGGGAGAATTTTTGCCCGCGTCAAGAGCAAGGACCTCTCTGCCCGCGCCGTCCCGTTCTGTAATCGCCTTGCCCTGAAGCCCCCCGATATACGGCTCATACTCCGCCTCAAGCCCTTCCAAGCCCTTTCCGTCCGTACCGGTAAAACCCAGTATATGCGCCGCTATCTCTTTTTTGGGGTAGTACCTGCGGCTGTCGAACAGCCAGCCCAGCACCCCCTCCATATCGCCGTCCGTTTTTATTTTGGGCTGGACGTCCGGCGGTACTTTCCTGGCCAGCCATACGAACTTCTTCGTCCCTTTAAGTTTCTCTTCGAGAGATTTCCTGCCTATGCCCAGGGCCGGCGCCAGCGTCATTGCCACCGCGTGGGCGTCCTGCACGTTTTCCGGTACTCCGTAGAGCGAGTCGGCCTCCACGCTTACCGCGAGCTCGCTGCCGTTCCTGTCATATATCGTCCCCCGCTTTGAAGGCAGCATGATGACTTCCTGCTGTTGCCTGATCGCTTTGTGCGTGAGAAAACTTTTTTCTATCACCTGCAGGTAAACGAGCCTGGCGCCCACTCCCATGTAACCTACGACAAGCAGGACGACCACCCATATCACACGCTTCTTCAGGCCGGATTTTTTCTCCACGGCCTCAGGATGCTTATCCAGCCGGCCCCGCATCAGGTTTTACCCGGCGCCGCCGATTTAACGTTTACCTCGCGGCCGCCTGCGGAGGCGCTGGCGGTGCTCCTTTTAATTTTTTTCACCATTACGATCTGCCCCGAAACCGGCACGCGCATGCCTATGTCCGTATCGGCGATGCTCTCTATCCTCTCAGGCGAAGTCAAAGTCGATTTTTCGATCTGGAGGTCGTTGTTTTCTCTCGCCAGCTCGGCCTTTTCCTTCTTCAGTGCCTGTATCTCGTACCCCACCTTTATCACCTGCACCCTCTGCCATACGTAAATCATGCAAAACGCGGCGACCAGGAATACCATGAAAGATATGCCGAGCCTCTTTACAAGGCGCGTCTTTTTGAGCCTTATGCTCGACAGGTGGGACAGGGAGTGATCATGCATCAGATTTTCTCCGCCGCGCGAAGTTTCGCGCTTCTCGCGCTTGGATTTGACTTTATCTCATCTTCCGAAGGCTGAACTGGCCTCGGAGTCAATACCTTGATAGACGGTTTTTTCCCGCATACGCATATCGGGAAATCCTTAGGACACGTGCAGGGTTTCGCCCCTGCCTTGAATGTATCCTTCACCAGCCTGTCCTCTAAGGAATGGTAAGAGATAACCACCGCGCGCCCCCCGGGCTTAAGCATCGAAACCATCTCCGGCAGGGCCGCCCTCAGCGCGCCAAGCTCGTCGTTTACCGCAATCCGGAGGGCCTGGAACGTCCTTGTCGCGGGATGGGTCTTGGGCGGCCACGCCCTGTGCGGTATCGAGTCTTCCACGACCCGGGCAAGCTCGCGGGTGGTAGTTATTTTTTTCTCCTCGCGCCTCTCCGATATCGTCCGGGCTATCTTTTTGGCCCAGCGCTCTTCTCCAAACTCCCAGAAAATCTTTGTCAGCTCGTCCGCTGAAAGGTCGTTGACCATATCCGCGGCGCTTTTCCCGAGGCTTGCGTCCATCCTCATGTCAAGCGGCGCGTCGGCCGAGAAGCCGAAGCCTCGCTCGGGTGTCTTGAGTTGAAGTGTGGAAACGCCCAGGTCCATAAGAAAACCGTCCAGTAAGTTATGCCCCTGCCGGCGGATTAGCTCACCCGCCTCCCGGAAGTCCGCCTTTAAAATCTCCAGCTTCTCCCCGTATCCCTTCAGGGCTTCTTCCGCCCTGGTTATGGCCTGTATGTCCTTGTCCACACCGATAAGCTTGCCGGAATCGATTTTCTTCAGTATTTCGGCTGCGTGCCCGCCAAGCCCCAGGGTCAAATCCGCGTATAACCCATCCGGTTTTACGTTCAGAAATTCTACAGACTCGTGGAGCAGTACCGGGACGTGAAGCGCGACGGCACTCACAGCCCGTACGCGGCCATAGCGTCCCTGACCTTCGCGCCGTCCTCTTCGGGGTTCTCTTTCTTCCAGGTCTCGGCATCCCAGAACTCCATCCGGTTGGAAAGCCCGATTATGATCACCTCACGGTTAAGCCCCGCGTAGGCCTTCAGCGCAGGCGGCACCAGGACGCGGCCTTGCCCGTCCAGTTCGCAGACTTTCGCGGAGGAATAGAAATTCCGGAGGTACTTCATCACCATTGGGTCGCTCTGGGGGAGGGAGTTTATCTTCTCGTCGATCTTCTGCCATTCCTCAATCGGATAGGCGGCGATGCACCGGTCGTAATTCTTCATCAGGACGAGTTTCTCGTCGTAGCGCTCGGAGAGGACCTCGCGGAAATCGGAAGGTATGCTTACCCGTCCCTTGTTGTCGAGGCTGTATGCGTGGTGCCCGATGAACCGGTCGATTAGAGCGGCCAATCCGGACCTCCCTTGAGAAAAAGCGCGCGAGATTAAAGATTATTTCAGGGCTTTTGGGGGGTAATGCACAGGCTCGTCAACAGGAATTATTAAAGCATTCTACCACCTTCCCCCACTTTTCCCCACAACGGTTTGGAGTATACACGCCAAACGTTCACGTTGTCAAGGTAAAATCCTCGCAAAAACTCACTATTTTTAACTTTTCAAAGAACGGATGCCGGGTGTCCGGATAAGCCAAAAAGCTGGGTCTTCAAGGGGATGAACCTGGGGTGCTTCTTGAACTTCGGAAAAATCATTGTGACAACCGGATTTTGGAGCTACTCCAGAGGTGGATTTTATCAGTAAACAGGTGGGAAGTCAAACTCGGAATTGCTTTTAAAAGCTTGTAAAAACCTTTTCTTTATAATATACTTAATTAACTTTGTTTAACCAATAAAGAGGTACGCATTGCAAAAGGCTGAAGAAATCACTAAACAGAGCATATTCGACCTATACGACCTGAAATTCGGGATGAAAAAAGAGGCGGTGGCGGCGAAGGTAGAGGTCCTGGAGGGGGGAGAAGTGGGAGAAGCAAATCTCGCGGCCCTGGGGGCTGACTCCATACGTCTCTTTTTCGACCACGAAGACAGGCTCTGGCAGGTAAAGGCCGTTTATCCGGTATCGAGTCCGAAAGAGGCCGAAGAAATCCTGGACAGGATGTCAAAGGATTACCGTTTCCAGACGCCGTCCTCAAGGGTGGCATTCGACATTACAGACCCGAAGGAAGATGTCGCGCTCCTCTCGATACGCTACTCCGAGGCGAACATGAAACGCGCCTACTTCCATCATATGATGGCGCTGGGTGCGCAGAAACTCGCGGCGGAAGAGGGCAAGAAAAAAGCGGAGATCGAAGAAGACGACGAGTACATACCGAACGGCCCGTTGATATTCTAATCCGGAAATAAATTGCAAAGCGGCTCAGGCGCCATTATGGCTCCAGAGCCGCTTTTTTGTTTAGCGAATTTCCCTGGCTTCTACGTCTTTTTCACTCCTGGCCCGGCCACAACCTCCGTTCCAACTCACGCATCAGCGGCGGAAAAGTTTTCCGGTCCATTGCGGAGATCGCGAGGGCGCTATGCGAGCGGGCTTCCGCCTGGGCGAGTTCTTTATCTATCAAATCCGATTTATTAAATACCGTAAGCCGGTCCTTCTCCGCCAGACCGAGTTCGCCCAGTATCTTCTCCACGGACTCCATCTGCTCCTCGAAACGCGGGCTCGATACGTCCACCACGTGCATCAGCAAGTCCGCGTCTTCCAGTTCCTCCAATGTCGCGCGGAAGGCCGCGAACAGGGGCTTCGGGAGGTCGCGGATGAACCCCACCGTGTCCGTGATTATCACGTCCCGCTCCCTGGGAAACCTGAGCCGCCTGCTGGCGGTGTCGAGGGTTGCGAATAGCTTGTTTTCCACCACCGTTTCGCTCTGCGTGAGCGCATTTAATAGTGTCGATTTGCCCGCATTCGTATAGCCGACTATTGATATGATGGGCAGGCCCATCTCGCCCCTGCGCGACTTCCTCTGCGCCCTCGCGCGGGATAAATCCTTCAGCATCTTTTCCAGGTGGGATATCCGGTCGCGCACTCTCCTTCTGTCCGTCTCAAGCTTGCTCTCGCCCGGACCTCTTCCGCCGATACCTCCCATCAACCTCGACAGCGCGGTCCCTTTGCCCGTCAGCATCGGGAGGCGGTATTTCAACTGCGCCAGTTCCACCTGCACCTTGCCGTCTCTGGAGTGGGCGCGGGCCGCGAATATATCCAGTATCAACTGGGAGCGGTCGATTACTTTTATCTCCGCCATCTCGGAAATGGAGCGCAGCTGGGACGGGGAAAGTTCCTGGTCGAATATGAGGACTGTGGCCCCTTTCTGAAGGGCCATAATTATTATCTCCCTCAGCTTGCCCTCGCCCATCAGGTATTTTGAATTGATTTTGTCCGGCCTCTGCATTACGGTATCGAGCACTATCACGTCCGCCGATTTGGCAAGCTCGACAAGCTCGTCCATCGCCTCCTTCTGGGCGCCGCGCGTACCTTTGGACATCACGCTTATCAGTATCGCCCGCTCGCGGGTGTCCCGGACGTTGAAACTCTCGCCCTGCACCCGGAGCATCTCGTCCTCTAAAGAGGTAATGAACGAGGTGAAATCCACGTTCAACTGGTGGAAGGGGATCGACGGGATCTGGGTCCAGGCCTGGCCGCGCTCGTTGGGCGGGAGGAGATGCGCAATATAAATTCTGCCCGGCAGGCCATCGGGGAGCACGCCGACAGCCGCCACTAAGTCGAGCCTCAGGAGCGCTAAGTCAGTCATGTCGTCTGGAGTCAGCGGCTCGTCGTTTAAGTGGGTATGCACGAGCCTTAGTCCCCGGAGGCGCTTTGGGCCAAGCGAGAAGTCCGAGAGGTCCGGTATGGTGACGGAACGGTTATCGCCGACGATGACGAACTGGATGACTCCGCGCCTGTCGATGATTACTCCGACCTGCCTGGCGATATCGCGCGAAACCTCCGTCAGGTATCGCCCAAGCTCCGCCGTGACCACCTCGTTCGGCGGGACCTTCCTGCGGTATATCTTCTCAAGCCTGTGTATTTCGCCTGCCTTCAGGCCGGTCAAGTTCCCAAATAGAGTGGCTATGATAAATCTCCTTATTGAAGAGGGCGTTACTTCTATTCTACTTTTCTTTCGCGGGAAAGAAAAGTAGCAAAAGAAAGCGGGGCTATAAAAAATTAAATAAAAAAACATGTTAAACTTGATATTAAGGAGGATGTTGCGATGAAAAAGACTTTAAAATCCGGAACACATATCGTCCTGGCTTCTACCACGTCTCCCCAGAACACGGGGCTTTTAGATATCCTGGTCCAGGAATATTACAGACGGAGCGAGCTGGGCGCCAGGATAGACGTCGTCTCGGTCGGCACCGGAGCGGCTCTGGATATAGCCAGGCGCGGCGACGCGGACTTGATACTCGTCCACGACCCCGAAATGGAAAAAGCCTTCGTGGCCGAAGGGTACGGCATCGATCGCCGGGAAGTGATGTATAACGATTTTGTAATATTGGGCCCATCCGCCGACCCGGCCGGGATTAAAAAAGCCGGTTCGGCAATCAAGGCCTTCAAAATGATTTCGGGAAGCGGCGCGCCTTTCGTGTCGCGGGGAGACGAATCCGGCACGCATGACCGGGAGAAGAAGTTCTGGAAATCGGCCCGGGTGGACATAAAACAGATGAAGGATTTTATTACCGCCGGCAAGGGGATGGTGGATACCCTGAAAATAGCCGACAGGTTTAACGCTTATATCCTGTCCGACAGGGGGACCTACCTGGCGAAGAAGGACAGCCTGAAACATATTACCCTGCTGTTCGAGGGCGACCCGGCGCTTGACAACCAGTACTCCATAATGGCGGTGAACCCGGCCAAATACCCTCATGTCCGCTATGGCGAGGCGCTGGATTTCATCGAGTTCATCACCGGGCCAATCGGCCAGAAGTTAATCGACGGCTTCAGGGACGGGTCACGGCAACGTATTGTTTCATCCGAATGCCGGACAGAAGAAGACAAAGGCAAGGAAGATCGCGTAGGACGCAGCCATTTGCCTTATAGCAGGACGCAGCCCCTTTGCCGTTGAAAGGACGCGGGGTTTCTGATAATATTTATCCATGCTCCAATACATTGCCCGCCGCCTCCTGATGATGGTGCCGCTTCTGATCGGCATCACCGTTATAACCTTCATCGTAATACACCTTGCCCCCGGGAACCCGGTCGAGGTCGCGGTGGAGATGAACCCCAGGGCGTCCGCTCAGGCCAGGGAAAACCTCCGGAAGCTCTACGGCCTGGACAAACCGCTGTATGTCCAGTACGCAAACTGGGTCACAAGGTTCGCGAAGCTCGATTTCGGAGATTCGTACTCAGACGGCAGGCCGGTGTGGGACAAGATAAAGGAAAGACTGCCGGTTACGATAACGATAAACGTCCTGGAGCTTTTAGTCGCCTTTATCGTAGCGATGCCGATGGGCATTATCTCAGCCGTCAAACGGAACTCTCTCCTTGATAAATCCACCACCGTAACCGTCTTCCTTGGCTTTTCCATCCCGTCCTTCTGGCTGGGGCTTCTGCTTATGATACTCTTCGGCGTGCAGCTCGGCTGGCTGCCGATATCGGGGCTACAGAGCCTGGACGCCTCGCATTACGGGTTCATCGGGCTTCAGATAGACCGTCTCAGGCACATCGTCCTTATCGTTTTCATTGGCGCATTCGGGAGCCTTGCCGGGATATCGCGCTACGTCCGCTCCAATATGCTGGAGGTCGTCCGGCAGGATTATATCCGCACCGCCAGGGCGAAGGGCCTTAAAGAGCGGGACGTCATTTACAAGCACGCGCTCAGAAACGCCATGATGCCGGTGATAACCATACTCGGCCTTTCACTTCCAGCGCTCATCGGCGGCAGCGTAATCCTGGAGTACCTGTTCGCCATACCCGGCATGGGCCAGCTCTTCTGGGCGTCCGTCACCGCGCGGGACTACCCTTTAGTCATGGGCAACCTGGTTATAGGCGCGTTCCTGACGTTAGTCGGCAACATGCTGGCGGACATCTCCTACGCTATGGTGGACCCCCGGGTTAAAATCGGTTAACCCCCTTATTTTCTTGACTTTTGCCCCTTCCATAATATAACCTCCTAACTTGGAATAATACGGCCGGAATGTTCAGAAATATCGTTAAAAACCGGAGGTTTCTTTTGCGCAAATTTTTAAAATTCCTGGTCATCATCCCTTCGCTTATGCTTGTCGTGTCCGCCTGCGGGAAGAAGCAGGTTGTAAAACCATCGGAGGAGTCCGTGAAGGCCGACCGGGCGCTGTCGGCATTTGCCCAGATGCGTGAGGCCTATGAAGCCCGCGACCTCTCGGGGACGCTGAAGGGCGTATCGCAGGATTTCAAAAAGAGCTACGCCGATTTCTCCAGCAGCTTAAGAAAAGAAATGGACTTATACCCGAAGGTGGCCCTGGAGATCGGAGTGGACCGGGTGGTAGAGGTCGATAATTTCGTCCGGGTGGTCTTTCACTGGTCCGGGACCTGGACGGACAAGGAAGGCGGCTCCCATCAGGCAAGGGGAAACTGCACTTACATTTACCAGGACACCGGCAGCTCGATGGTCCTGGTGGATTTCATCGGCGACTCGCCTTTCGGGGTCGCAAGGTAGAGTATTGGAAATTATATCCGAAGCCATCTCCACCGATTATATCGTAATCGGCTCTGGCGTTGCGGGTCTCCGTGCGGCGATAGAACTGGCGAAGGCTGGTAAGGTCCTGGTGATAACCAAGGACAGGGCCACCGAGTCCTCTACTGAATACGCGCAGGGCGGGGTTGCGGTCGCTCTCTCGGACGAGGACGAGATAGGCTTTCACTTCCAGGACACCATAGACGCGGGCGACGGGCTCTGCAACGAAGAGAACGTCCGGATATTGGTGACAGAAGGCCCGGAACGGATAAGGGAGCTGATATCCTGGGGCGCGCAGTTTGACCGTGAAGGGGTCAAATTAGCGTTCACGCGCGAGGCCGCCCACAGCAAAAGACGCATCCTGCACGCGCATGGCGATTCCACGGGCAGGGAGATTGAGCGCGCGCTGCTGGCGAAGGTCAAGGCGACGGAGAATATTAAAAAATATGACTACTCCATCACGGTTGACCTTATCGTAAATGACGGGCAGGCGTCGGGAGCGCTCGTGTACCGGGAGCGGGAGCGCAAGCTGACGGCGGTTTACGCCAAGGCGGTGGTGCTGGCGACGGGAGGCCTGGGGCAGGTATACCAGCGGACGACCAACCCGGAAGTCGCAACTGGCGACGGCTTCGCGATAGCTTACCGGGCCGGGGCAACACTCACGGACATGGAGTTCGTGCAGTTCCACCCCACCTCGCTTTATGTGCCGCGCGCGCCTCAGTTTCTTTTGTCGGAGGCCATGCGGGGCGAAGGCGCACTGCTGGTCAATATCAAGGGCGAGCGGTTCATGCCCCGGTATAACCCGAAGGCGGAACTTGCACCCAGAGACGTGGTATCAAGGGCCATCGTCTCCGAAATGGTAAAAACAAAATCGGAGCACGTATATCTGGACCTCCGGCATATGGACGCCGGTTTCGTGAGGAGCCGCTTCCCCAGGATTTACTCGACCTGCCTCAGTTTCGATATAGACATAACCGAGGAGATGATCCCGGTATCGCCCGCGGCCCATTATATGATGGGCGGGGTATGGACGGACAAAGACGGCTCTACGGACGTCCCCGGGTTGTATGCCGCGGGTGAGGTGGCGTGCACGGGAGTGCACGGGGCCAACCGCCTGGCCAGTAATTCGCTTCTGGAAGGCATAGTATTCGGGGCCCGCGCCGGGATCGCCGCGGCGGAATACGGCCTGAAGAAGCCGCAGCCGAAAATGGAGGCCATAGTATATAAGGCGGGCGCGGCGTCCCAGCCCGACATGCTGAAGACCAGGAGCCAGCTTCGGCGCCTCATGTGGGGAGACGTCGGTATCATCAGAAGCGGAGAATCCTTAACCGGCGCAATCGAGACCATTTCCGGGTGGCATAAGCTCAAGGAGTCGGGGCCGCTTTCAAGGCCGTGGCTGGAGCTTCATAACCTGTTGACGGCGGGAACGCTTATAGCAGATGCCGCCCTTTCCCGCAAAGGAAGCGTCGGCGCGCATTACCGGAGCGACCATAAAGCCCGGGGGCGGGGCTGGGAGCGGCACATAAGCTTCAAGAGGGACTAATGGAAGAATACCAGGGGACGGAAGCGGCATTTTCTGAAAGCGAAGAAGAGCAGCGCGAGAAGGAAGAGCGCATAAACAGGCTCACTCCGCTGGCGAAGGAAGTCGTGATGGTCCTGGTCAAGACTATAAAGGCGACAAAGCTCTACCTCCCCAACAACCCTATCTACCAGCGCTTCCGCGACGAACTCCGGGAAAAATTCGAAAAATACTTTCAGGACGAGGAACTGCTCAGTTTCATGGTACAGCGGTTCGAGCTCTCATTCCTCGACCAGCAGGTCTATCATAACCCGGACAAGGAAGATAACATCGCGCTGATGTTCTTCAAGGACGGCATCCGGGAATTCTGCTTTCACAGGGGCATCTCCCCGGAGGAGATAGACAATTTCATAGACATATTAAAATTCGACGTCAAGGAGCGCGAGCTGGACGACGATTTAGTTACCCTGCTGTGGGAAAAGGATTTCAAGTCCGTCACCTATACCGTCACCGACGAGGCGACCGAGGAAGAGGCGCTTGAGGAGGAAAGCCTGCTTTCTTTCGAGGAGGAGCCGGAGGCCCTGCGGCAGTTGGATGAGCTGAGGATGCGCGCGGCGGACGATGCGCGGTCGGCTGCCGGCCTCGCGGAGCCCGGGGACGCAGCCCAGGGGACGCTGGCGCTTGAACATGAAAATCTTCAAGCGGCGGATTCCGCGGAAGATGATTATCTGGCGATGCGCGGGTCCTATAAGCCGCCTGACGACGTGACCCTTCTAAATAACCTGACCGATATTTTTTACGAGATACTTATTACGGAAAAGAGCCAGGAGAACTTCGATATGCTGGTAGAGAGCCTGTCGAAGGCGATGGAGATATTCGTTTCAAGGGGCGACCTGGCGCTGGCGACAATCCTGGTGATGAAGGTGCAGGAACTGTCCGGGAGCGGGGAAATACCCGGTGAATGGGTCCCGAAGCTCGACCTGGTGGTAAATAAGGCGGCCTCCGAAAAACTGATAGATAAGGTAGGGGAGTTTATTGAGCAGGGCGGACAGGAGGCGCTGGAGGCGGCGGGAAGTTATCTGTCCCAGCTCGATTCACGGGCGATCCCGTCCACGGTCAAGCTCCTGGAAAGTATCGACAACAGGCGGTCCCGAAAGGCTATCTGCGATATCATAAACGCCCAGTGCGGGGGCAACGGAAAGCTCCTTGTCCCGTTCCTGACGGGCAAGCCGTGGTACGTGCTGAGGAATGTCCTGATGGTGCTGGGAAAAGTCGCCGACCCGGAGACGGCGCCGGCGGTGGGCGCTACCCTCAAGCACGAGGAGCCGCGGGTGAGGCGGGAAGCGATATCCACGCTGCTGGCGATAAAGGGGGAAAAAGCTGAGAGTTTCGTATCCCAGGGCTTAACCGATGAAGACAGGTCGATCCGGTCCCTCTCCGCGCGCGTGCTGGCGGAACTCTCCCCGGATAAGGCGTACGGGCAGCTCATGGCCCTGACGGAGAAGGCAAAATTTAAAGAGCGGGAATTTGACGAGAAGAAGGAAATCTACGAGATTATCGGCAGGACCGGAAAAGAGAAGGCTTTCCCGTTCTTTGTCCAGCAGTTCAACAAGAAAGGCTTTTTAGGGATGAAACGGTTCGAGAAGCTGCGCGCCCTGGCCGCTTACGGGCTTGCGGCATGCGGGACAGAAGAGGCATACCAGGCGCTCCAGTCCGAGATAGACTCGAAATCGAAGCTGGTGCGCACGGCCTGTTTAGACGGGCTGAAGAGGATGAAGAGATGAGCGCGGAATTTAATCGGCCCGGCGACCGGCCGCAGGGGGCGTCTTTCGAGGAAGATTTTAACCGCAAGGCCCTGTCTCAGGGCCGGATACTGGTGAACCAGCTCGCCATATTAGTGAAGGTCGCCCAGATGCACGACCTGAAGAATGAAGCCGTGGAAAACGTGGCGGAGCTTCTCCGGGGGACGATCTCTTCTTTCTTCGACGACAGAAAATCCATCGCGCTGAACCTGATCGGAGAATACCTGTTCATTGAGGACATCCGGATAAAATATAATATCGAGGACTTCAACAACTTCGACTTCCTGGTATGCGAGTTCAAAAAACGAAAAATAGGCTCGCTCAGCTTTAATCCGCTGGTGGACGCCGGCCAGCTTATACAGTTCGTTAGCATCTTTTTAACGGCGCAGACCGAATCGGACGAGGTGTATCACGACCTCGCCCATCGGCTGGGAACTTCAGGGATATCCGGCATATCCACGGACGAGCTTAAGCCGCCGAAGGCGAATGATGATTTTGAAAAAATCATTGACGCGGCGAAGGCCGCGACAAAAGCATACATCAGGGTGGTGCTCCGGGTAAAAGAGCTGTTTGAGGGTATATCGGCAGGTCAGCCCGCGGATATCAGAAAGCTGAAACGCGCGGTCCAGTCCCTGGTGGATTCCGCGTACAAGAGCGAAAAAACTCTGCTGAAGCTCTCCGCGGTAAGGCGCAAGGAAGACCTGCTGCCCAGGCATTATACAAACGTCTGCGTCCTTTCTCTTTTAATAGGCAAAAGGGTAGGCCTCTCCAAGTACCATATGGCGCGGTTGGGGATGGCCGCACTCCTTCACGACATAGGCCGGAGTTCCCTGCCCCAGGAATTGGACGGTGATCCGGATGAAGAGACCCTTAAGGCGTTGACTGAACACCCGCGGCTGGGCGTGCAGACAATACTCAGGCTAAAAGGCTTGAATGAAGTCGCCGTATCGGCTATGATAGTGTCTTACGAGCATCACAGGAACCTGGACGGGACAGGATACCCCAGGCCCGTCGAGACAAAAGATATATGCTTTTACTCCCGCATCGTCCGTATCGCCGATAACTATGACGCGGCGACGTCTTCGGGCATTTACGGAAATGTGGCGGTCCCGCCGGACAGGGCGCTCAGGCTTATGTCAGGCCGCGCCGGGAGCTATTACGACAGCGAACTGCTGGATAAATTCATCAGCGCCATGGGGATTTACCCGGTAGGGACTTTCGTGATGCTAAATGACGGCAGGTTCGCCGTGGTCACCGCGCCGGGGAACGGCAGGGAAGGACTTTCAAGGCCCCATGCCGTCGTAGTCGGAGGCCGGACCGAGGGAGAAGCGGTTGACCTTTCGCTAAAGGACGACGCCGGGGGCTACCGTCAATCGATCACCGCTGACCCTGGACCCCGAGAGGTACAGAGTCAACATCTACAAGTATTTGTTTTAGGAGGATTTTTTTAATGTACAACCTTTTGGTTTCGACTTCAATCAGCGTCTTTTCTTTCCTCGTAATCTGGTTCTCCCTCAAAGGGACGGATTACCGGGCGTTAGCCGTCATCGTCGCGCTCGGCCTGTTCTTCGGGCTGAATTATTTCCTCTCCAAGAGGGTTATGAAAAAGGTCGAGTCGCTGATGACTTCCGTCGGCAAGGACCTGCAGAACCAGCGCTTCGAAAAGGCGATAAAGACCCTGAAAGGGGGCTTTGACCTGGGGAAATGGCAGTTCTTCGTGAAGTCCCAGTTAAACGCGCAGATAGGCAGCATCTACTACTTAACGCGCGACGACGAGAACGCCTTCAATTATTTAAAGGAAGGTTTTTCCAAGCACTGGGTCGCGATGGGAATGCTTGCCATCATCTACATGAAGCGCAAGAAAAAAGATCTGATGATGGAGACCTTCGAAAAGGCGGTTAAGGGTTCCCCCAAGGAAAGCCTTATCTGGAGCCTCTACGCATACTGCCTCTTAAAAGAAGGAGAGCGGGAGAAGGCCCTGGAGGTGCTCTCGCGCGGACTCCAGAAAATCCCGGACGATGACAAGCTCAAGGCTAACATGACTGCCGTCGCCAACAAGGAAAAGATGAAGATGAGGGGCTACGGCGATATGTGGACGCAGTTTTACCTGGAGAAAGTCCCACCCGCCGCGGGGCAGAAGATACCGCACTACCTCCAGGCGCTGGCCGGCGGCAGGCGCAGGATAATAAGGAGATAACCGGGGCGTGTTCGCGAAGAGTTCATGAGGGAGTGCTTACGGGGCGTAGGTGGCCGACGGGAAAAGGCATCCGGTTAACGGTTCAGACCACCAGGCCGTCCATGTCCTTCGCTATCGATTTCAGGACGAACTCTTTAATCCTGGACGCGGTTTCATCCGGAATATCCTTAAACTCGATTGCCATTCCCGGCTGATGGTCTTCGAAACCGGTCGCATAGATAACAGAACCCTGCACGGCTACCTTCCCCTCATCCAGGGGCAGGACCACCTCTACATTTGAACCGGCGTCAAGCGGTTGCCTGGTCCTGATAAACACGCCCCTCTCCGAAAGCGTTTTCGTAAACAGCCTGTGCGACCTCCCATTATAATTCACCGTTACTTTAATATTTATATTTGCCCTGAGGTGCTTCCTCCTCCTTTCCGGGAAAAGATTTCTTTCAAGGGCAAAGTTCAGTTCGGCCATACCGATGGGTTTCGGCAGAAAGCATTCGCTGCCGAGACCCTCGCATTCTTCGATGACTTCTGTCTTTGAGTTGCCCGATACCATGATTACCGGGATATTTTTATATTGTTCGTTATCTTTAATCAGCTTCAGCGTCTCTATGCCGTTCAAAAAAGGCATCCTTAAGTCCAGTGTTATCGCGTCCGGGGAGATTATCCGGAGGAGCTGCATAACCTCGATGCCGTTTTCCGCCGGTATCGCGTCATAACCAAGCCTCTCCAGAACGATGCACATGCTCATCAAGACATTGCTGTCATCTTCGGCTACGATAAGTGTCTTGTTCCTGGATGGCATCGGCTATGCTCCTCTTATCGTAGTCAAAAATTCTTACGCGTGTCCCGTGACTTCTTTATAACATACACTCATAATTATAGTCAATACTTTTTTTTATATTAATGCATCCGAGGTAAAATTTATTTGCCTATATAGTAGGTCGCGCCGGCGGTGTACATGAAGTTGCTGAGGGTATGGTTGTCAAAGGTTATGACGTGCCGCAGGTCTCCACGTATAGCGATCTTGTCAGAAATGAAGTATTCGATGCCCCCGCCGTAATTGAACGAATAAATCTGAGTCGTAGCGATGCGGCTGGTCATGCCCCAGCCACTGGCTAATTTCGCCTAGCTCCTACGCCCGCGACAACGTAAGGATCGAATATCCAAAGTTTTTTGAAGTGATAGACGGCGTCCAGATGAAATAGAAGTAGGTTTATATCCCCGTCGTCTAAGTCCACTGTCCGTGCCCGGGTCGGCGAAATTGAACATAAACTCGGTGCCGAAATGGTCCGTGAAATTATAGCCGACCCCGATGCCGTATTCCGGGCCGTTGCCCACGTGTTCGTCTTTGTCCCAATAAAACCCGCCGAGCATAGGGCTTATGGTGAAGGTGCCGGCCCTTTGTGTCTGGGCGTTGGCCGCCCCGGGGATGGATATAACCGCGAACAAAACAAAAACTGCCAAAAGCTTTAAAATCCTCATTCAAGCCCCCCCCGTCGTTTTGAACGTCTATTAATTAATAGCAGTAATACGCTTAACTGTAAAGCCACGGTACAAAAAAAAGGCCCGGACTTCCCCAAAAAAGGGGCCATGGAATTCCATGACCCCCTTATTTTATGGGTGTTCAACTGAGTTTAAGGACTTTCACTTCGATAGCTGGGTGAGGGTGATTGAGCTTGGCTGCCGGTAGAGTAAGGCCGGGATGTACTTGCCCAAACGGCGGAATAATCCATTCTCGTTCATCCACAAGGCATAAGCGACGTAGTTCGGATCGGCGGAAAGGTGACGTTCCTCGGTGCGGGCTCGCATAAAGTAAACGCCATTCATACAGAGCAGCAACAGGCAGTTGCGCAGGGCAAACCGCCCGCCTTGAGTGGAAACGAATGGGATGGAAATCAGCCACCAACTGAGGTTTTTCGCGATATAGCCCGGATGTTTGGTGTAACGAAAAGGGCCGTTGGTGAGTATGCCGCGATTGGTGAGGTTGGAAAAGTGGCAGCCGAAGGTGATTGCTACCCAGCCATAGATCAGCAACAGCGCGATGATAGCGCTGCCCCACAGCACCTGCAAGGTGGGCATTCCGCCAAGCCAGGGCCCCCAGAATTTGCTGCCCTCATCGTAAGCCAGATATTGGCCGCCGATCAGGCTATAGAAGGGGTGATAACATATCAGTGCCACAGCCCAACCGAGCATACTGGGCTCCGTCGAACGCATGTGACTGTCGATGATTCGCAGTGTCAGGATATAGCCTGCGGTGGAGAACACCAAGTCCACGGTATACGACATATTGTAGAGAAAGCCGTACCACGGCATAAAGGACGTTGTTTCGCCCGAGGCGAGGAAGCGAGACGCGTCGCTAAGAGTGTGGCACAGGTAAACGAACATCAGCGGCAGGAAAAAGCCTTTGATCAGCCAGCCGCGCACGTGGTCGCCGATGATTTTCCATTCGCAATCCCGCTTTCCCAGTATCAGGCGGCCAACATGCCAGTAAGCGTCGCGTGGTTCGCGCATTCTGGCATCGACGAGAAAGAAATAGGGAACGGCCAGTAACAGAGCGCAACTGCCGTATCGGATAAGAAATTCCCAGAAAGGCGCATAAAAGCTGCCGTGATACTCTGGAAAGGCCCAGTAGCAGAGCGCGACTCCCGCCAGTGTGCCGGCCAGCCCCAGCAACTTGGTCAGGCTGCGGGAAATGTCCATGCCGCCGGAGTTTTGCCAGTGAATGCCGGTGCTGTTGCGCCTATGCACTTTCAGGATCAGCACTTCCAGCATAATGATGGGGCCACAGGCCGCAAGCAAGGCGAAAACTGTCTGATCCACCAGTGTGTGATTGGGACTAAGGTGCAGCCAGTAAAGCACAGCAAAGAAACTTAACAGGCCAATCAGGTTGATCCAGCCCAGGGTGACGGAGGGGGGCAAACTGTCGATGGCAGGCAACGATGGGGTGCCGGGTTCAACTGTCGCAATACTGTCCTCTAAGAAATTGGCATCCTTCATTTTGTATCTGTGGCCATATTATTTATTTACTAACAGACGCAAACGAGGCCCATATATAGCAGTCAAAAAAAAGGACAGCCTTACCAGCCGGTTTTGCTATTGAAGGACCTTGCCTGTATAACTATCCCTAATGAATAACTTTTCTAAATTATAAGTTCCATCAGGCAAAAAATCAAGTTAGCAAGGCTGGAATCTCGCGCCGGAGCATAGGGTAAGGGCGGCGGAATTGCTGGATGCAAAAATAGGGGAAAAACGGCTGCTTAGAAACAAAACGTTGCGAGAATGGTACGCGGAGCAAAAAAAAGGGTTAGCCGTGGTTAGCTAACACCTTGATTTTATTGGTTCACACTGGGATGTATCCTTAATTTCCTAATCTCCCCGATATTATTCCCAAGTCAGTCTTTCGCGTCGTTAATAACATTATTTAACGTGCGCGTATTGTCATACGTCCATACGTCGAGTGTCGCATCGGAATCAATGTTTCCAACCGCGACTACTTGGTAACTATTCCCGTTTACCCAGGTTCTCACGTTTTTGGGCAGGCTTAGGTTAGCCGCTGTTGCGCTACCGTAAACCTTAGCTCCAAGATAATATATGTAATTGCCTTTTGGCGGTTGCCAGTTGATATCCTCGGTGTAGCGGCCATTTTTTTTGTAAAAAACCTCTTCGATAACACCAATCTGCCCCAAGTTTCGTTTGGCTTCATCTTGTTTTTTATCGTATCCCAATACAGACAGTGACTTTTCTATGTGCATTGTCCATTTACCATAATCATCTTTCCTGACCTGTGCATCTATGATTTCATGGAATGTTTCTTTGTCGCCTTTAAAACTTCCTCTGAAGCGTGTTCCTCTTATCCCCAACCAAATCGGATAGTAATTCCCCTGCTTGTTAAAATTACCTTTTTCTATCACTTCAATTGAGTCGATTTTGTCAAGTTGATCAACTGGCAACGCCGTCTCGGCCCATACTCTATGGTTCACTTCACCATAACTATTCACGGTTGTCTTAATCTCATTTTCTGACGGTCCAGACTCTTGTGAACACCCTACAAAAACCACTAGGGTCATTATGAATGCAAATGCTATTTTATTCATCTTGCACCTTTATTGTTCTAAACATTTTTCATAATAAGGGAAAAAATTTATATTTCAATATAATTATGATAAATTTCCCTCCAGAATCACCGACTAAAAGCAAATTAGCCCAAAATTAGCCCAATGAACTAAAAAAGGGTTACGACCTTATGCCGTAACCCTTTGATTTTATTGGTGCGCCCTAGAAGATTCGAACTTCTGACCTACGGTTCCGTAGACCGTCGCTCTATCCAGCTGAGCTAAGGGCGCAAACCCTGAAAATATCCGGTTAGCTCTTCACCCCGCCTGTGAGAGTGATCGCGTACTCCGGATGGTTGAATGCGTGGGTAGACGGGAATCTCTGGAAAAGCCAGCCATTGAAGATTTCCTTGCCGTCCTCGGTGATTATGACCTTCGCCGCCGGGTTAGTCGGCTCGTTTGAGGCGGACGTGACATTCATGCCCTGCATCACGAAGGATGGCACGAAGTCTTCGGCCTTTATGGAAAGCTTCGTCCCCGGGACCGGGGTCTCCACGCCTATCTTCGCCTCAAAATCCTTCGAGGTTTTCTTGGTCTTGTCCATCACCGTCAACTTTACTGCCTTCCATTTACCTTTGACTTCCGGCGGAATGGTTACGGTGGCATGCTGCCCTTGCTGGGGGAGGATCACATTGGCCTGGGGCGCCGGGGCCGGAGCCGGGGCCTGTTCCTGTTTTGCCTGTTCCTGCTTTGAGCAGGCGGAGATGGTTAACGCAAGCAGACCTGCGATTGCAATTGCCGACATTTTCTTCAGCATCGTTTCTACCTCCGGGTTTAAATTGCATCTCACTTGCGATTTAACTGGCGGAGAGGCAGGGATTCGAACCCTGGGTGGAGTGTTACCCCCACAACCGCTTAGCAGGCGGCTGCCTTCGGCCACTCGGCCACCTCTCCAAAATCAATTCGTTACTTTCTTTTCAGGTGAAAAGAAAGTAACCAAAGAAAAGCCGGGCTGAAAATCTCGCTTTCTTTTGGCGGAGGGAGTAGGATTCGAACCCACGGGGCTTTCACCCTGCGGTTTTCAAGACCGCCGCCTTAAACCACTCGGCCATCCCTCCCCCTACTTTATCTTCGTAAGGCCCCCCATATAAGGTCTGAGGGCGTCGGGCACCACTACCGTGCCGTCTTGCTCCTGGTAGTTCTCCAGCACCGCCACGAGGGTCCTGCCGACCGCGAGGCCTGAGCCGTTAAGCGTATGGACAAGCGCGGTCCCTTTCCCCGCCGACGGCCTGTAGCGGATGTCCGCGCGCCTGGCCTGGAAGTCTTCGAAATTGGAGCAGGAGGAAATTTCCCTGTACAGTTCCTGCCCGGGTAGCCAGACTTCTATATCATAAGTCTTCGCCGCCGAGAAACCCAAATCTCCCGTGCAAAGCGACACTATCCGGTACGGGAGTTCAAGCCTTTTCAAGACCTCTTCGGCGTCGTTCAGCAAGGCCTCCAGCTCTTCGTACGAGCTCTCAGGCCGGGCGAATTTTACAAGCTCCACCTTGTCGAACTGGTGCTGGCGGATAAGCCCCCTGGTGTCCTTGCCGTACGAGCCCGCCTCCTTCCGGAAGCACGGGGTGTAGGCCGCATATTTCAGCGGGAGGTCTTCCTCTTTTAAAATCTCCCCCCGGTGATAGTTCGTCACGGGGACCTCCGCCGTCGGTATCAGGAAGAAACCGTCGTCCACGTGGAACAGGTCCTCTTCGAACTTCGGGAGCTGGCCCGTGGCCTGCATGGATTCCCGGTTCACCAAGAACGGCGGGAGCATTTCCGTGTAGCCGCGGCCACGTCTGAAGGTCGAGCATGAAATTAATCAGCGCCCGCTCCAACCTCGCGCCCGCGCCCTTCATGACGGCAAAACGCGCGCCGGCAATCTTGCCCGCGCGGTCGAAATCTATTATGTCCAGCGTCTCGCCGATATCCCAGTGGTTGAGCGGCTTGAAGGGGAATTTCTTCGGCTCGCCCCAAGTCCTGACTACCGGGTTGTCCTGCTCGCCCGCGCCCACAGGCACCGATTCGTGCGGGATGTTCGGGATATTCAGGAGCAGGCCAGCCAACGCCTCGTCAATCTCCCGAAGCTCGCCGTCCAGCGCCCCGATACGGTCGGAAACCTCCTTCATAGAGGCCATCTCCGCCGCTGAATCCCCGCCCTGACGTTTAACCAGGCCTATGGCTTTCGACGCCTCGTTCCTCTGCCTTTTTAAGTCCTCGGCGCTCGCAAGCCTCTCCCGCTTCTTGATATCGAGGTCGAGAATGGACTGTATATCTATTTCCTGGCGCCGGTCCTTAAGGGCTTTTTTTACCCTTTCCGGGTTTTCCCTGATCAGCTTTAAATCCAGCATCTGAGTCCCGGCGCTTTAGAATTATGGATAAAATAGCCGTGGCAAAAAAACAGACCGGCCCGGCCTTTAAGGGATGAAATTTAACAGATTATATTTGGTAAGTCAAGGGGTTTCGGCATTAAAAAAGGGGCGGAGAGAGACCCGCCCCCTCTTCAATTGTCATTCAGCACCGTCCCCTGCATCCGCCGCCGCCAAAGCCGCCACCACCACCGAAGGAGCGGCCTCCGCCGCCGCTAAAAGAATGACCTCCGCTGGGCGCTGCACCGCTAAACGACCTGCCGCCGCCGCTAATGGACCGGCTTCCTCCGCTCGGACCCGAGTTGGAAAAAGTTCCGGGCGCCGGCGCCTTGATGCGAGGGAGCCGAGTTAAAATGCGCGCCGGCCGCCGCAGGGCTCGCCTGGCTGGCCGCCCCCGCCGAGGCTCCTTGCGCCGCCCGTGTTTGCTGAAGGTCTGGCTGCCTGGCTGGCTACGCTCCGATTGAAGATGCTCCTGGCCCTGGCCGCATCGAATCTCCTTGCGCCGCCCGATGCGATGCCGCTCCTTTGAAGCGCAGTCCCGCTCGTTCCGGTCCTTGTGCCGGATCGGCGCGACAGAAGTCTTAAGCGCGGCCATCCTCCTGGTCTGGATCGTCCTGTCCGCCAGGGTCGTCCTCGCTCCGGGTATTGTTTGAGCGAAGGCTGCGGGCAGTGTGCGCGTCACGGGATTTATGGCGGTAACAGCCTTCGTCTTCGGGTCCGCGATATGGTTCGAGAGAGTTCTCGTTTCGAAGTGCCTGTGGTGAAAGTGTCCACCGCCTACAAAAGCGATGCCGCCGCCCGACTTCAACCACGCAGTCAAAATCCGTCAGGATAAAGAACCCTGGGAACCAGACGCCGCCCCACCAGAAGGGGAACGGGTCCCACGCGTAAAGGTAGCCGTAATCGTAAGGAGGCGGATAATAAGTCACTACAGGCGGGCCTTCGTCGTAGTAATAGTTGTCTATTACTGTCGGCGGGTATTCTTCCGAACTCGCCGTACTGGCTGGATTCCTGCCACGATTTATAACCCTCCGGAGGCGTTTCCCCTGCCGCCTTGACTGGAAGCTTCATGCTTGCATTAAGCTTATCCAGTGCCTCGCCAGCCTTTTTGGGATTCATGGCCAGCTTTTTGTCCTCAGCTGATTTAACCACCGCGCTGTGGACTTCAGCCACGATATCGGGCGTGACCGGAAAATCCGAGATCCATCCGGATAACGGCGCAATCCCTAAAGAAGCCAATGCGGATTCCGCCTGCACCTCGCCCATTTTGCCGAGCTTCAGCGTATCCGCGAGACGGACCGCGTAATCGCCCTCGCGCACGAGCGTCTGGGATACGGGTGGTTTTTCTTTATTCTTTGCGGCGTCAGCCGCATGGGTCACAGCGGGCATAAAAGCCAGCAATGCCGAAAGCATAAGTAATGAAAGGAGTTTCATAATTCTCTCCATCCTTTCAAATCTCGCTATTAATACCTGTTCCTGTTTTTATATTATACAATTTTCAAGCCTTTTCCGCAATTGCCCACAGGCGTCCGGAGAGCTGTTTGACAGCAAATCCATGGGCGGTTAAGCTTGAGATTAAACCTGAAAAACGGAGGGAAATATGGAGATTCCGAAAGTGCTTGCGTGCTCGGTAAACGAATGTGCCTTCAACAGCAACAAAGAATGTCACGCCCTTGCCATAAACGTCGGGGGGCACCATCCCGCATGCGACACCTTCACCAACCACGGGCACAATGCAGGGGGGACGGAGAACATGGGGATAGGCGCCTGCAAGGTGGACCACTGCAAATTCAACAAATCTCTTATGTGCAGCGCTCCAGGGATAACGGTCGGCCACCACGAGCACCACGCCGACTGCAAGACCTACATCCCCGCGTCCTGAGCATGTCTGGAACCGGGGCACGCAGGGGGGCGGGTACAAACCCGCAAAAGTTTATGAGTTGCGCTATATCCTGCGGCTATCGGGAGGCGGAGGAGGCGGTGCTGATTTAAGCGCCGCCAGCGCCGCCTCCACCCTGTCTATCTCTTCTTTTCCAAGGCCCGGGCCGCCGAACCTGGCCCTGTTGTAAAGCTCCGTAATCCAGGAGATTTCAGAGTACGCCGGGCCGCAGATTTCCAGGACATGGCCGGCGAACTCACGCGGGGTCTGGGCCGCTCCTTTATTAATCCCCTTCTTTTTCAGTACGTTAAGTAGCGACTTGTAAAAGCCGCCGGGTCCTTTTTTAAGCCGGGACGTCTTTAAAAATTTCCTCCCGAGTAAAATAGCCGCCCCAACAAAACCCAATAAAACCGCTATGATAGCCATGCCTGCCGGCAGCTTTCCTAGTTTGGCTTTGCCCTTGAAAAAGGTCTGAAAACCGCGCCCGGAGGGGGTTTTAAGCGAGCGTAAACCCTCCCGGAGCCGGGCCGCAAAATTGATAAGATTTTTTGCCATGCCTGCCTGGTCTCGCAGGCTGTAGAAGATAATGTACCTGTCCCATTTAAACCGGAGGTAGTCTATAAGGCCCGCTGCCGCGAAAAGCACGCTCTTTTCTTTTATAGGGGCGGGAGGGGTCGGGTCGAACCTGACCCATCCGGAATTTTTTATGTACGCCTCCACCCAGGTATGCGCATCCTGCGCCCGGACTGTATAATAGCCCCCGTAGGAGTTCCACTCTCCGCCGTGAAAGCCTGAGATAAGCCTGGCTGGCACGCCCGACGCCCGGAGCAGCAGAACCATCGCGGAGGCGAAATGCTCGCAGTATCCTTTTTTGGAATGGAACAGGAAGTTATTGACGGGGTCTTCGCCGTTTTTGCCGCCCGGCTCCAGCGAATAGGAATAGTTCGACTGGAGGTAGTCCTGTACTTCCAGCGCCTTCTTCATAGGGCTGTCGGCGCGCCGGGTTATTGTCCGTTGAAAGAGCCCTTAGCTCCTCCATGCCGTCCGTGAGTTGAAGATAGTAGTCCGCATCCCTTGCATCAGCGTGCGCGGCGTGCGCTTTTTTGGGGGGATAAAGTACGGAGCAGGCGATATAGCTGATCCTGCCTTCCGGCGCGCTGGTTAAGGAAAATGCGCCGGAGCGGTCGGTTACAACCGCCTTGAAATCGCCATTTATCACGTATGCCGGGTAAAGGGCGAATAATGTCGGGTTATCCAGCGGTTCCAGTATGATCCGCTGGGTGACGCACCTGCGCGGCATCGGCCCTACGCTGCCGAGTATGAACGAAGCGGCGGGACCTTTCAGCAGGACCTTGTTGGAGCGTTAATTTGTTTTCCCAGGAGGAGCCGTTATAATAATCGAAGACCTTGCCCCTCCAGTAAAGCTCGGACTCCGGGGGCCTGTCCCCGTCTATCTGCACGCGCATCACGGTGGTCGGGTCGAGCAGCAGCTCCCCCATCGAGCCCAGTTTCACGCTGTCCGAAAAACCGGATATCTTGAGGGCCCCGCCCGCGCGCTTGCTGAAATATCCTATACCCACGCGGGGGATAACGAGGAAAATAGCCAGTGTAAACGCGGTCGAGCAAAGCGTCAAAAGGGCGGTGGAGACAAAGAACTTCCGGCTCATCTTCCACCTGGGCTCTTTGCCTGTCAGAGCCTCCGACTCTCCCTTCATCGTCAGCAGGATCATGGCCCAGGCAAGCGAGAGGAAAAAGAGCATGAACGAGAACAGGAAGCCAAACTCCGTTGAGAGGGCGGTGGAGGACAAAAGCAGGAAGAAACTTATAATATAGAGCTGCGCATAGTCTTTGTGTTCGTTCAGGGACAAAAGCTTCAGGACGAGAAGGATGACCAGGAAATCGGCGCCCGCGATAATCAGGGAGCCGCCGACATACAGGAAATCGAAGACAGCGAAAATCGATGCGGCAACGACTATCGCCGCGACAGGCCGTTTTCCGAGGACCGGGCGGGCGTACCTGACTTTGAGCATGCCCAGAAGTACAAACAGGATTGCGGGCGCCACCATCCAGTCCGGGGCCTCCCGCGTCAAAAAAAGGGAGAGGAGCGCGGAGAGCGCGACCATCCTGGACGAAAGTGCGAGGCCCTGCTTAAATTCCATCCGTCGCCTCCGCGGTTGCAATCCGGCCGGCCGTCTCAGGCAAGTTGGCCACGCACGTCACTCCGGCGGTGGAAGCAGCCGACGCCCAGCCGCAGGAAAGAGTGGGCAGAACAAGCACCGACGGCCATTCGGATAATATCCCCGAAATATCCCCCTGCTCCCCCGGCCCATCTTGACTATGGCCGAGGGGCATAAGCTCCGCGAGCTCGTCCATAAGGCTGATATAGTCCTGGCCGTACTGAGATGGCCTGCCGCCGGTCGAACGGCTCACAAGGAAAGCGGGCCGTTCAAGGTCAAAAATTATGTGCCTGATAAAAGACGCGGCAAGCGATACCGCCTCTTCGAAATGCTCCGCATAGCTGTCCGGCTGATTTATCGGGACGAGGTTGTCTATTACCACCGCGACCGCCTGCCTCTCCTGGGCCTCGTACTCCTTGGTGAGGAGCCTGCCCGAACGGGCCGAGGCCTTCCAGTGGATACCCCTTGCGTCCTCCGGGAAAGGAGTACTCCCGAAGCGACCGGAGGTCGGTCCCCTGTCCCTTTTGTTGTGATTGAGTCTCGCCCGAAAGGCTCCTGGACAAGCCCTCCGACAGCCCCGTGGGCAACGGCCTTATCCTCGGATAGACGGTGCAGGATTCTTCCCTTCGGACGAGCACGGCCTTCCTGAAGAGCCCGAACGGGTAGCGCGTGGCTATTTCATAGCCTGATGTAGTCCAGCGGCCTCTTTTTGCTATCGTCTCAAGCGCCTGCGCGTCCCCTTCCTCGCCCGGCCCCAGCCGGAACACGAATGCGCCCGCGGTCTTCGACCCTTCTTTGTTTTTCTGGGACACGGCCAAAGCGTATGACGGGGCCATTTTATTTAAATTTTTAAGCTTGAAACGAAGCGGGAAAGGACTTCCGGCGTATATCTCCGGCGGCACCTTCCTGTCCACATGGATTGACCAGAGGACCAAGTCCGAAAGGATGCCGGAAATCAGCATCATGGAGAGCATCATGGCGACTATAAGGTAAAGGAGGTTGCTTCCGCTGTTTACGGCGGCGACCCCCACGGCAAGCGTCACCATGATGAACCTGCTCCCAAGGGCCGTAAACGTGAGGCTCCTGCCGCCGTAAGAGATATTGACGGGACGAAGTTTCATTTAGAGATTTTATCACATAATATCCGCCCAGGTTAAGATATTCTTTGACTGCCGCCAAGTCCTAAGCTAATATTTCTTTCATGGATACTCACGGCATGATAAAAAAACTGGTAGAGAACGTCGAGAGCGTGGTCAAGGGCAAGCCTGAGGCGGTTAATTTAGCCGTCGTGGCCCTTATCGGGCGGGGGCACCTCTTAATCGAGGACGTGCCGGGAGTAGGGAAGACGACCCTGGCCCATAGCCTGGCCCGTTCGATTAACTGCTCATTCCACAGACTGCAGTTCACCTCGGACCTGATGCCCTCGGACATCACCGGCGTAACGGTTTATGACCAGCTCCGGGCGGAGTTCGTCTTTAAGAAGGGCCCGATATTCGCTAACATCATCCTGGCGGACGAGATTAACCGCACCACTCCCAAGACCCAGAGCGCGCTCCTTGAAGCTATGAACGAGGGTCAGGTCTCGGTGGAGAAGGAGACTTATCCCCTTCCGAGTCCGTTCATGGTGGTGGCGACGCAGAACCCGCTTGAGTTCAGCGGGACTTTCCCCCTGCCGGAATCCCAGATGGACAGGTTCCTGATCCGCATGAGGCTCGGCTATCCCAGCCTGTCCTCGGAAAAAGACATACTGAGGGACCGCTCACGCGGAGAGCGGCAGAATGAGGTTTCCGCGGTACTCTCCGGCGTGGAAGTAGTAGAACTCCAGGAGGCGGCGGACAAGGTAAAGATGGACGAGAGCCTGCTGGATTATATCCTTGCCATAGTGGAGGCGACCAGGCGCTCCGAAAGACTTTCGCTGGGCGTAAGCCCCCGCGGAACCATTTTCCTGCAAAAGGCGGCTAAGGCGATGGCGGTTACAGAGGGCAGGGACTACTGCATCCCGGACGATATCAAGAGGCTGGCGGTGCCGGTGCTTTCGCACAGGGTCATAACGGGCGCCAAGACAGGCTACCGCGGCAGGAACGAAGACGCGGAAGAGGTTATCAGGGACATTCTGGACAGCGTGGAAGTGCCGTTCTAAGGCTTTTTAAATATTTTCTTCATCTATTCATTTTCCCGCCAAATCCTCCCGGTTTTCCATAAGTCTATTCTCAAAAAGCTTTTTTACAGGGCGGGAGGAGAGCTTGTGTTCCTCTAAAACAAAATAAATTATTACCTTGTACTTGACATAAACAAAGTATTGTGTAAAACTGAGAACAACATTAACCGGCCTTTTGGGTTTAACTTTGATTTGCGAGAAGTAAAAAAAGGAGCCTGATTATGCATGAGGTCCTTGCTTTCTCAGCGATTTTAACGGCAGGAGCTTTTCTTATTTCCAGTTTCGCGGTCTTCTGGCCCGAGTACAGGGCGGCGCAAAAAAGAGATGCGGCCAGCACAGAACGCACGGCACCGGCGGCAGGGGCGGCAGCGGCGGAGGCGACAGGGGTAGCGGGGACGGCAGCGTCGTCGGCGGGTACAGGGCAGTCAGGCAACCATCCGCGATATAACATCACTGGGCCCGAAGACATGAAGCGGTATTACTTTAATTATCCCGCATGTCCGGCGCAGGAGGAAGAAGAGGAGAAGGAAGGCCTCGTCCTGGCGGCAAGGGATTAGGCCAGGCGCAGGCGGCAGCGGTTTCAGACAGGCGCAGGACTTTTTCGGCCACGGAATAAGCGTCCTTTACGCAGTCATTCAGGCCGACCCCCCGGTATGCGTTCCCGGCGAAAAAGAGGCCCCGGTATTTATCTTCGGCTTTGTCCAGGGTGGTTAGCCTCTCCGAATGCCCCAGCGTGTACATCGGGATAGCTTTTTCATGCCGGAATACGCGGGTCAGCTCCGGCCTCGCCTTCAGGGCCATGGTTATTTCAAGTTCCTGAAGAGTCAGGTCCGTAAGCTCTTCGTCAGGCAGAAACGGCGTCTTATAATCCTTCCCGCCGCCCAGCATCGCCCGGATAGAGGCCCTTCCCGCGGGTGCCCTGTCCGTGAACACGCTGGAGTCCCACAGACAGCCGATCAACTTCCTGGCCTCGTCCATGGCCACCAGGAACCCGAAACCGTCAAGCTCCGAGTTCAGCTCCGTTTTCTTAAACCCCATCCCCACCACCGACATCGGGACGTACTCTATCTCCGACAGCGTCTCCTTTAGTTGCGGGTCAAGGCCCGAAAGAAAATCTTTCGCGGCATGAGCGGGCGCGGCGGTAATAAATATATCCGTCTCGAACGGCGCCTCAAGGCCGCCGGCGGACACGATAAATTTCCCATCCGCTCCCGCAGCCCCTGTCCGGCGCACCTCCCGCACCGGCGCATTCAGCAGGAGCTTCCCCTTGAACGACTTTCCCAGGGCGTCGGTCAGGACGTCCAGGCCTCCGTAAAAGGTGGTGAGCACCCCTCCGGGGCCGCGCGGGGCCGGATACTTACCGCCTCCGGTTTTTTATGCCGCCTCCGGCCTGTTTTCCTTCCCTCATCTTCCCTAACATGCCTTTGAAAAGCCCGCCGTATTTCTGTTCCAGGTCATAAATCGTCGGGAAGCAGGATTTAAGGGCCATCCTCTCCGGGTCCCCGCCGTACACTCCCATGGCCATCGGACCGATAAGCCTGTCCAGCGCCTCCCGGCCAAGCCGCCTGCGGACAAAATCGGCCAGCGACTCATCCGTTGAATCGGTCCGCCTCGGTATCCAGTATTCTTTCAGTATGCGGAACTTACCCCGCCAGGAGAGTAGCCCGCCCAGGAGGAAACCGGCGGGGGAGAGCAGGTTCAGCCTGCCGCCGGAATAGATATAGCGTTTCCTCGCGGCGTCGTTACTGGGCAGGAGCAGCTCTTCTATCCCCAGCTTCCGGGTGAGGGCCAGGGTATCCGGCTTGTTATTTAAGAACCCGTTCGGGCCCCACTCCATGATGTAGCCGTTTTCGTGGTGGGTGCGGATCTTCCCGCCCACCCGGTCGTCCGCGTCCAGGAGGAATATCTCGGCGCTCTTCCCGGCGCCCTCAAGCTTCTCCTGTATGGCATAGGCAAGAGACAGGCCGCTTATCCCCGCCCCCGCGATGGTTATCCGCATTATGGATGGCCTCCAGTGAAATAATTGAAGAATCTTATTTTATAAATGCGACTGCGTCAATCTAAAAAGCGGATTCCAAGTGACGCTTAGAAAATGATGGTCCGAATGCAACTTCATTGCTCAGAATAACCACCAGGAGCCTAACCTGTTATAATTAAAGTAGGACTTATACTCGGAGGCGAATATGGCTAACTACCGCGAACTCCAACCGGAAGACCTGACGTGGCGGCTGGACGAGGAACAATTTACGTTTAAATCCACTACCGAAGTGCCCCCCGTGGAAGGGACAATAGGCCAGGAGAGGGCGCTTCGGGCGCTGGACTTCGGCCTGGGGATAAAGAGCTTCGGATATAACCTCTACGTGATGGGCCAGCCGGGTACGGGCCGGGCCAGCACGGTCACAAAGGTCCTGGAAAAGAAGGCCCTGACGGCCCCGGGGCCGATGGACTGGCTCTACCTGATGGACTTTAAAAAACCCGACAAGCCGGCTATTGTGGGGCTTCCCAGGGGGAAGGGAGGCGCGCTCAAGACGGACATGGAAGTGCTTATAGACCAACTGAAGAAGGCCATACCCAAGGCGTTCGAGGGCGCGGACTTCGAGAAGAGGCGCGAGGCGCTGGTGACCGAGCATAACAAGCAGACCAGCCAGGCGCTGGAGGAACTGGACGCCGACGCGAGCCAGAAAGGCTTTGCGGTGGAGCGCTCGCCAAGGGGCGTGTTCCTTGTGCCCAAAAAGCCCAACGGACGGCTAATGTCCCAGGAGGAGTTCGAGAGCGAGGACCCGAACGTAAAGCAGAAGATAGAGGAGCAGGGAAACGAGCTGCAGGCGAAGCTCTCCGACGTGATGCGCAGGGTCCGCGACGTGGAGAAGGGACTCTCGGAGCAGTTGCGGGATTTAAACCGCGAGTTCGGGGTTTACGCCGTCGGCCACCTTATCCAGGAGCTTCGCGACAAGTACCGGGAGTTCCCGAAGATTCTGTCTTACCTGGACGAGGTGAACGAAAATATCCTTGAGCACTTGGACGACTTCCGCACCTCGGAGCAGACGCCCCAGATCCCGTTCGCGCCGAGGCAGGAGCCTTCTTTCGAGAGGTACAAAGTAAACCTCCTGGTCGATAACTGCTGCGCCGAGGGCGCTCCGGTCGTCTTTGAATCCAACCCGACATATCCGAACCTCTTCGGCCACATAGACCAGAAGGTGCAGTACGGTTTCGCCACGACGGATTTTACTCTCATCAAGCCGGGCGCACTGCACCGCGCGAACGGCGGTTATTTGGTCGTGGAGGCGATGGACCTCCTCCGGAACCCGTTTGCGTACGAGGGCTTAAAGCGCGCGCTGAAGAACAAGACCGTCGCCATAGAGGACGTGCTGGAGCCGTACAGGCTGGTCTCCTTCCAGACCTTGAAACCGGAGCCCGTGCCGCTCGACGTGAAAGTCGTACTGGTCGGCCCTCCGATGGTTTATTACCTCCTGTACTCGATGGACGAGGAATACCGCAAGCTCTTTAAAGTCCATGCGGATTTCGACAGCCGCCTGGAGAGGACTCCGGAAACGGTAGACGCATTCGCCGGGTTCATAGCGGCCAAGGCAAAAGAAGAAAACCTGCTCCCCTTCTCGCGTTCCGGCGTCTCAAGAGTAGTGGAGCACGCGGCCAGGCTTGTCTCGGACAAGCAGAAGCTCTCCCTGAAGTTCCTGGACGTGCTGGACATCCTGCGCGAGGCGTCGTACTGGGCCGGCAAGGAAAATTCGGAGACGGTGGACCGGGCGCACGTGGAGAAGGCGGTCGAGGAAAATACCTACCGGTCGAACATGCTGGAGGAGAAGATCCGGGAGGCTATAAAAGAGGGCGTGATTTATGTGGACGTCGATGGAGCAGTCGTCGGCCAGGTTAACGGCCTATCGGTTATCGGCCTGGGCGGGTACTCGTTCGGCAGGCCTTCCCGCATAACCGCAAGTACGTTCATGGGCAAGGGCATGGTGAACATCGAACGCGAGGTGAAGATGTCCGGCCCCATCCACGACAAAGGCGTCCTAATACTGACCGGGTATTTAGGCGATAAATTCGCCCATGACAAGCCGCTCGCCTTTTCCGCGTCGATTGCCTTCGAGCAGTCGTATGAAGGCATCGAGGGGGATTCCGCGTCCTCAACGGAGCTGTACGCGCTCCTGTCGTCGCTCTCCGGCCTTCCCATAAAGCAGGGCATCGCCGTCACCGGCTCGATAAACCAGCGCGGCGAAATCCAGCCCATCGGCGGGGTGAACGAGAAGGTGGAGGGATTTTTCGAGGTCTGCAAACAGATGGGCCTTACCGGTGAGCAGGGCGTGATGGTGCCGGAATCCAACGTCAGGCACCTGATGTTAAAAGACGAGGTAGTCCGGGCGGCGCGCGAGGGCCGTTTCCACATCTGGGCCGTCAAGGACGCGGACGCGGGCATAGAGATCCTGACCGGGACCAAGGCGGGCGAGAGACAGCCGGACGGTACTTACCCCGAAGGCACCGTGAACCAGATGGTGGACCAGAGGTTAATCAAGTTCGCGCGGGAAATGAAGGAATTCGCGGAGCCCCAGACGGGCGGGGAGTTGCCTAAGGCTGCCTAAGGCAGCTTAAACTTGCGGAGCCTGTCTTCAAGACCTCGGGGGCCGGTGCTAAATTTTCAGTTTCGGGTCCAGCCAGTCGCGCAGGCTGTCGCCCAGGATATTGAAGGACAGGACGGTAACGGCGATGGCCGCGCCGGGGAATATGACCGTCCAGGGCGCGGAAAGAATATAGTTGCGGGACAGGCTTATCATAGACCCCCAGGTGGGCGTGGGCGGCTGTGCGCCGAGGCCCAGGAAGCTTAGCGCGCTCTCGGCAAGGATGAAGCTCCCCACCTTCAGGCTTCCGGCCACGATAATCAGCGGCAGGCAGTTTGGTAGGATGTGCCTGAACATTATCCTGACCGGGCCGCTGCCGGACGCCCTTGCCGCCTCCACGAACTGCTGCTCCTTCATGGACAGCACCATCCCCCGCGAGAGCCTTGCAAACGACGCCCAGCCGACAAGCGAAAGCGCCAGCATGACCGTATATATCCCCGGCGGCAAAACCACCGAGATGCCGATTGCAAGGAGCAGGCTTGGAAAGGCCATTACCATGTCCGTCAGCGCGGTTAGGCCCCCGTCCCATAACCCCCCGACATAGCCGCCGACAGTACCGACCACGATGCCGATAACCATCGAGATGAGCGCCGCGACAAGCCCGACGGAAAGCGACACCCGCGCCCCGAATATCACCCGCGAAAAGACGTCCCGGCCCATGTTGTCCGTCCCCATCCAGTGCGTACAGGACGGCGGGAGCCGAAGCGCGTCGAGGTTTATCCGCAAGCGGGTCAAACGGGGAAATAAAATTCGCGGCGACCGCAATCAGGATAAGCCCGGCGATTATCATTGCCGATATGAAGGCGGTTTTATTTTTTTTAAGAAGTGACGCCATTACCGTCTTCCATACCTTATCCTCGGGTCGATATACGCATACGCGAAGTCGGCCAGCATGTTGAAGAACACGAACGCGGCGGAGCCTACGAGGACGGTGCCGAGGATTACGGGGTAGTCGCGCTTCATTATGCCGTCCAGGGCGTAGCGGCCGAGGCCGTCCCAGCCGAAGATTGTCTCCGTCAAGACGGAGCCGTTAAGCAGGCTCCCGAAATCTATCGCCACCAGGGTGATTACCGGGATTAGCGCGTTACGGAGCGCATGTTTCGCCACGACGACAAACGGCGATACACCCTTCGCCTTTGCCGTCATGATGTACTGCGAGCCAAGCGCCTCGATAAGGCTCATGCGGGTGATTCGGGCGACGAACGCGGCGGAGTTCAGTCCCAATGTCGCCGCAGGCAGGACAAGGTAAACCGGGTTCCCCCCGCCCATCCCGGACGGCGGGAATATCGGCAGGATGAACGCGAACAGGAGCATCAGGACAAGGCCGACCCAGAACACGGGCAGCGATATGCCCGCTAAGGCCATGCCGGAGAAAATCTTCTCCCATGCCCCGCCCCGGTTAACGGCGGAGAGGATGCCGAGTATTCCGCCGAAGAACACCGAGATAAGCATCGCGGCGAAGGCGAGTCGAAGCGTGTTGGGGAATTTCTGGAGGATGTCTTCGGATACGTCGCGCCTGGTATAGTACGACTTCCCCAGGTTTCCGTGGGCGAGGAGGTTTAAGTAGCCTATGAACTGCCTGGGTAGCGGCTTATCCACGCCAAGTTGACGACGTATAGCCTCGACCGTCTTCGGGTCCGCCCGTTCACCCACCAGCCCAAGCGCGGGGTCTCCGGGTATTGCCCTGAGCAGCAGGAACGTAACGAGGGCGAGGCCGAACAGTGTGGGGATGGCGGTGAGAAATCTTTTTAAGATGAAAAAAATCACTTTTTTTCCAGCGACGCAAGCACCATGTCCAGCACTTCCATCTGGCGGGCCTCGTGCTTGTTTAATACGCAGAGGCAGCCGCCCATCGGTATGACCTCGTGCAGGTATTCGGCGTCCCGGCCGGAGACGATTATTATCTTCTTTTTGTCCAAACCCCGCGAGATGGCGTACATCAGGAGCTTCTTGCCGTCCACGGCAGGCATCTCCAGGTCTATCATCAAAAGGTCAAGCGAGTTATCTATTAACCCCAGGGCCTTGACAGGGTCCTGGCAGGTAAGCGGCTCGATCCCCGGGAAGCGCTCCCGGATATGCCGGGCGAGCTTCTTAAGCATCGCCTCGTCGTCGTCAACGTAAAGTAATCGTTTCATAGACTTAGAAGTGTAATACCGGCGGGGGTGTAAAGTCAATAATTGACTTGCATGTGCCCTTAAGGCTAAAATGGCCTGATGGATAATAATAACTGGATAAAGACGGTATTTTTCGACCTGGGCAAGGTGCTCCTGTCGTTTAACCACGAAAATATCGTAAGCAGGCTCCTCTCTAAAAGAGATGCCGATGGGGACACGTCAACCAACCTTTTTACCTTCCTTTTCGACGCCACGAGACGGCCTGTGCAACCTCTACGACGAAGGCCTTATCTCCTCGCGCGATTTCTATAAAAGCATTAACGCCCGTTTTCCCCTGAACGCGTCGTATGACGAGTTCGCCGGACTCTGGAACGACATATTTACGGAAAACCGGGAAGTATCCGTCCTGATGGAAAAGGTCCGGGAGAAAAGGCCGGTCTATCTCCTTTCGAACGTTAACGAGCTTCACTGGGAGTTCTGCCTGGAGAAGTTCGACGTGCTGGGCAGGATGGACGGGTGGGTGCTTTCCTACGAGGTCAAATCCAAAAAGCCCAAGGCGCCGATCTACCTGGCGGCCCTGGAAAAGGCGGGCGCGGGGCCGGGCGAGAGCATATTCATAGACGATATGGCCGAGAATACCGCCGCCGCGGAAGAGATGGGAATAAAGGGCATAACCTTCATGGGCGCGGACGATTTGCGGGAACGTCTTTTGGAGATGGAAATTATTTAAAACCGTTACTTTCTTTCTTTATATCATCTCGGGTGAAAGAAAAGTAACACAAAAGAAAGCCGGGGTGTTAAACTCCAAAAGTTTTTGGCGTTACCTTTTTCCCAAAAAGGTAACAGGTCTTAAGGCTGTACGGTAGCCTCCGCAGTGTTTGACGCACCGCTTTCGTTCGGCGGCACGGCGTTATCCACAGCCGTCACGTAATAGATATATTTCACTCCCGCGACCACGTCCCTGTCCGTATAGGTCGTATTTGGAATAAGCGCCGCGTCCAGCTTTTTTGGGGCGGACTCGCCTTCACCGCGCCTGTACAGGTTATACCCGGCTATGTCCGTATCCGTTGACGGCTCCCAGGACAGCATCACCATCCCCTCGCCCGGGACGGCCTGAAGCCCGGTCGGCGGGGCGGGGGCCTGCAACTTCGCGGGCGTCGCGCATACCTCTTCCGACTGCTCTCCCTCGGTCAGCGGCGGCTCGGTCCCTCTGCAGCCCGGCTACGGTGTAGCAGTATGTTTTGCGGTTGGTAAGGCCCGTATCGGTATAGTTATTATCTTTGACAGGCTGCCTGTTTATCAGCGTCTGCCCCTTTACGTCCTTCTCATGCCGGTAAATGTTATATCCGGCCAGGTCGTCCATCTTCCGGCCCCCCTGGTCTGCTATCGCAGGCTCCCAGGAAAGCAGGACCGTCCCGTTGCCCGCGGTAGCCGTAACCTTCGCTATATTGCCCGGAGGCATCAGGAAATTCAACGGGTGCGTCTGCGCGGCTTCCCCGCTGAACCCGTCCTTGTTCATGGGCAGGACCTTATAGACGTATCTCCTTCCGAAAATACCGCTCTTGTCCGCCCAGACGACCTTCTTCCCCTGCACCACCGCGTCCTTCGGGAACTCAAGGTCTATATATCCCGACTTTCTCGAACGCGCATGGGCAACCCGTCTCCCCTGCCGGGATTTCCGCGCGCTGCACCAGGAAGCCAGCTAAGTCCGTCAGCGGCTCGTTCCGGCTGTTCTTGTCGGGTGCGGTCCAGGCCAGTATAACGGCTCCCGGCTTAAGCTCCGCGGAAAGGCCCGTCACCGGTTTAGGCAGGACGGTGCCGGGAATTATAAGGTCCCCTTTCCTGCCGCAGGAACTAATAATGAAAAAAGCGGCTATCAGGGCGGGAAATAAAAAAAGAAAGTTCTTCCTCAAGGAAAGTTCTCCTGTAATAAATTGCTATAATTAAATAATCATCGGGAGTATAACATAGGAAAACAAGAGGATTCAATTATTTATGGTGCGCACAAAGGTGGTGGCGACGGTCGGCCCGGCGTCGGACAGCGATAAGATGCTGCTGGAATTGATAGCCGCCGGGACGGATACGTTCCGGCTGAACATGTCGCATGGGGACTTAGACTCAAAACGCGCGCTCATCAGGCGGATAAGGGAGCTTTCGAAATCGGGCAGGGCGGAACCGTTCTGTATCCTGGGGGATCTGGGCGGGCCGAAGGTGCGGGTCGGGAAATTGGCCGGCGGCAAGGTTAAGCTGGAAGAGGGCGCTACTGTTATCCTTACTTCGGAAGAGATAACCGGGGACGCCGGGCGGATTCACGTAGGTTACGAAAAACTTGGCGCGGGCCTTAAGCGCGGCTCCCGCATTTTAATCGACGACGGGATGATGGAGCTTAAGGTAAGCCAGGCGAAAATCGGAGAGGTGCGGGCGAAGGTCGTCAAGGGCGGTATGCTGCTGGAGCATAAGGGGGTGAACTTCCCCGGCATGCCGTTGGAGCTCCCGACGATGACGGAGAAGGATTTCGAGGATTTAAAACTGCTGGTGGATGAGGGCGTCGATTATATAGCGCTGTCTTTTGTCCGGAGGGCGTCCGACCCGCTCATGCTGAAGCGAAAGATTGCCGAGATGGGTTCCGACGTGCCTGTAATATCGAAGATCGAGAGGCCGGAGGCGCTTCGTGAGATTAAAGAGATAATAAAAAATTCCGACGCCATAATGGTGGCCAGGGGGGACCTGGGCGTGGAGATGCCGCTTGAGAAAGTGCCGTTCGTCCAGAAGAGGATAATCAGGCTCTGCCACGAGATGAAAAAGCCGGTCATCACCGCGACGCAGATGCTGGAGTCCATGATATGGAACCCCCGTCCAACCAGGGCCGAGGCCTCGGACGTGGCGGGTGCGGTCCTTGACGGCACGGACGCCCTGATGTTATCCGGCGAGACGGCCTCCGGGAAATACCCGATAGCGGCGGCGGAGATGATGGCCCGGATAGCCGCCAATGCGGAAAACCACCTTTCCCCCACCCATTACACCTCCGAACCCGGCGCCCCCGCGGAGGTGATCGCCATATCAGCATGCCGGAGCGCGGACGCACTCGGCGCGAAGGCCATAATCTGCTTCACCAGGAGCGGGGACACCGCGCTGCATATATCCAAGTACAGGCCGCGCACGGCCGTTATAGCCGCCACACCTTCCGAGAGTACATTCAGGAGGATGAGGCTCTATTTCGGCGTGATCTCCATGATAGTCCGGCAGGAGAGTAACACGGACGCGATGATACGGGAGATGGAGCGGGCGGCACTTGGCCGGGGGCTTGTGAAGCCTGGAGACGCCATCCTGGTAACCCTGGGGGTGCCTTACGGGTCCGGCACGAACCTTCTTAAGGTGCATCATGTCGGGCAGTCCTGGGCATAATAAACTAAAGGACGTCCTCACGCGGGTCGCCCCGTACCTGGGCGGCGCGCTTTTTTTAATCGCCCTTTTCGTCCTTCGGCATACGCTCCGGAAATACCATTACCACGAGATAATCAGACATATCAGAAATCTGCCGCCGGGGGATATCGCCCTGGCCCTTGCCCTGACCGCCGCCGGCTACCTTGCGCTTACCGGCTACGACGCCATATCCATCCACTATATCCGCCGGACACTGCCGTACAGGAGGACGGCGTTCGCTTCGTACGTAGCCTACGCCTTAAGCCACAGCATCGGCGTCTCCACCTTAAGCGGCGGCGGCGTCCGGTACAGGCTTTACTCCTCCTGGGGCCTCTCCGCGACCGATGTCGCCAAGGTCGTGATGTTCAACGGCATCACGTTCTGGACGGGGTTCTCTTTTATCGGGGCGGCGATATTCATCCTCCGGCCGATGCCCGTCCCGCCGGGGCTCCACCTGCCGATACCGTCGGACTTCTATGTGGGGCTTGTCTGCCTTCTTGCGGTCTCTTCGTACCTCTTCGTCTGCGCGATACGAGGAAAAAACCGGTGAACATTTTCGGCCTGGAACTTCAGGTCCCCCCTCTTAAACTGTGCTTCGCCCAGATAAGCATATCCTCCCTCGACTGGCTTATCGCGGGAAGCGTGCTGTTCGTGCTCCTCCGGCAGGACCTGCGCCTGCCCTATATCGATTTCATCGGCGTATTTCTTTTCTCGCAGGTCGCAGGGCTTGTCAGCCAGTCGCCGGGCGGCCTGGGCGTTTTCGAGGTGGTGGCGCTTATCATGCTCTCGCCTTACGCGCCGCCGTCCTCGATACTGGGCTCGCTCCTGGTGTACCGGGGCGTGTACTACATCCTGCCGATGATTGCGGCAATCCTGATGCTGGGGGCGCAGGAGGCGCTTCGGAAGAAGGAATTTTTCAAGACGGCCATACTCTCCGCAAGCCGCGCCGCGCCGGTACTCGTGCCGGACTTATCCGCGATAGCGGTATTCGTCGCGGGTGCGATACTCCTTGTCTCCGGGGCGGCGCCGGCCAGGATGTCGAGGATGAATACCCTGGCGGTTTTCCTGCCGCTGCCGGCGGTTGAGATTGCGCATATAATGGCGGGCCTGACCGGCATCGTTTTGCTTTTCCTGGCGAGGGGTCTCCAGAGGCGTGTAAAAAACGCCTATTCCCTGTCCGTGCTCGCCCTCACATTCGGGATAGTCTTCTCCCTCATGCGGGCGTTCGACTTGGAAGAGGCGATACTTCTCCTTGTGATACTGGCGGGGCTCCTGCCGTTTTCAAGGCTTTTCTACAGGACCGAGCCGCTGAAAGCCCAGCAGTTATCAATGGGCTGGCTGATAGCGGCAGGGCTTACTGTCGTATTCTCGGCGGGCGCGGGTGTTTTTATTTACAGACATGCCGAGTATACCCGGGAGCTATGGTTTAAATTCGACTACTACGCGAACGCCGCCCGGTTCTTCCGCACCACCGTCGGCGCGGCGGCCGCCCTCCTCTTTATCGCCGCAGGGTCGCTCATCCGGCCGCCGAGGCCGAAAGTCGTCCTGCAGGGCTTAACTGACCTCCCGAAAACGTTTAATATCGCCTGTTCTTCCGGGCAGCAGTTCTCACCTCTCGCCCTCCGGGAGGACGTAAAATTCCTTATCGATGAGAAGACGGATTCGTTCATGCCTGTCGCCCAGGGCGGGAAGTCGGTCAGTCTGCCTCGGAGAACCCATCGGGTCGCCTTCGGCCCGGGCGGAGCTTGCCTGGCATTTCCTTGAGTACTGCGTCAAAAACGATTTGAAATCTCTGTTTTACGACCTGCCCCCGGAAAACCTCCAGGTCTATCTGGACCTGGGACTCAGCCTGATAAAGGTATCCGAAGAAGCGAAGGCACCGCTGGCGGATAGTCCCGATGGGCTTATCTACCCCGCCGAAGCGGGATATGATTTCAGCATGCTCCCGCCTGGTTCCGAGGCGGAAATTTCATTTTCTCCCGCGGACAGGCTTCTTGTAAAATCTCTGCCGCTTGCGGTACTTCAAAGGGACGGGGAGGTTTTGGCGCTTGCCCCGGTATGGCAATGCGAGACGCGTAAAGAGTTGTCCCCGGTATTCATCCGGACTGCGCCGGGAGCGAGGGCAGGCGATTAATCCGCTGATGGCGGGGCTGTTTGACTGGGGCAAGAAGAACGGCTGGAAGTGGCTGAACTTAGGTACCGCGCCGCTGGCCGCGCCCAAGGTACGCGATAATCCGGCCCTCGCGGAAGCCTTGCGGCACCTGCCGTACACGCACCGCGAGCATTTTGATTCCACTCTCGCGCTTCGGGAATTCAAGGAAAGTTTCAGGCCGGTCTGGGAGCCGAGGTTTATCGCCATCCCGCCAGGCGTTTCTTCGGAAGAGGCGGTCGAGGAAGTGAACAGGCTGACGACCCGGATTTCATAACGCTCCCTATCTTAAGAATGGCGAATGGAAATTTAACCATCATGGGCGAGCAATTCATAAGCGAAGCGATTCAGCCGGTAACAGAGACGTGCGACTTCTCCAATGCCGCGCCGGGTGAGCCGTGCCTGCCGCGCGAGTTCGTCTGGCGGAAAAAGAAGGTAGAGGTCCTTGCGGTAATCCGCACCTGGCGCGAGACCGGCCCCTGCCATCACGGAAGCCCCGAGATGTACGTCCGCAAGCACTGGTATGAAATCGCGACAAGTGATGGGATTATGAAAATCTACTTCGAGCGCCAGCCGAGAAAAGGGCAGGGGCATAGCAAGGCGCGGTGGTGGCTGTTCAGTATTATTTGATTTCCAGCATCCTGTCCAGCGCGCGCTTCGCCGGGATGCGTATCTCTTCCGGGACCTTCACGACGCAGTCCATATGTTCTAAAGTCCGAAGCACGCTCTTGATGGTCGTCTTCTTCATGTTCGGGCAGAGCATGTCTTTGCGCAGGGGATAGAACGTCTTCTCCGGGCTGTCCTTCCTGAGGCGGTACATCAGCCCAAGCTCCGTGCCGATTATAAATTCCCTGGCCCCGGATTCCTTGCAGTACCTCAGCATCCCGGATGTGCTTGTCACGTAATCGGCCTCGTCCAGCACATCCATCGGGCACTCCGGATGCGCAAGGAGCAGGGCGCCCGGGTGCTGCGCGCGCGCAGTCTGGACGTCTTCCAGGCTCACGCGGTCGTGGATATTGCAGAAGCCGTCCCAGGCGATTATCTCTTTGCTCGTGTTCTTCGCCGCCCAGGCGGCAAGGTTTTTGTCCGGGACGCAGATTACCCTGTCGCCAACCATAGACTCGACGACCTTCACCACGTTCGCCGAGGTACAGCAGATGTCGCTTTCCGCCTTCACCGCCGCGGTGGTGTTTACGTAACTGACTACCGGCACGCCGGGATATTTCGCCTTGATGTCGCGCAGGTTGAAGTCTTCCGGATACGTGTAGCAGAATTCCTTCTGCGTCCCCGGAAAGCGCTTGCCGTAAAAGCGCGGCCCTTCGACAGTCACCATCTCCGCCATCGGGCATCCGGCGTCCGCCTCCGTTAAAAGCACCGTCTTGTCCGGCGAAAGGATGCTTGCGGACTCCGCCATGAAATGCACCCCGGCGAAAACAATCACGTCAAAATCGGTATTTGCCGCGATACGGGAAAGTTCCAGGCTGTCGCCCGTATAGTCCGCGACCTCCTGCACCTCGTCCCGCTGGTAATTGTGCGCGAGGATTACGGCGTTACGCTCGGACTTCAACTTCGAAATCCGGGCAGCTATATCTTTAAATTCTGAAGAGCCGATAAGCAAAGTCAAACCCCCTCAAAGCCGTACTTTTCTTTCAGGTGAAAGAAAAGTACCAAAAGAAAGCCGGGCCGACAGGCCAGCTCAAAAGTTTTTGGCGTTACCTTTTTACAAAAAGGTAACGGTTTATTATATTGAAGTTGACTTTACTCGACAAGAGAAATGTTGTTGCCGGAAACGGGGGTTTCGGTGAAGAGTATCGAGCCGTCTTTCAGCTCGACTTTATATATGGTTTTCGTGAAGCTCGTGCCGGTGACCGGGTTTTTGGAAAGCCGCATTACCTTGCGCACGTAGTTCTTCGTCTCCGGTATCGCGGGGACGCACATGCCGTTACGGATTACCTTGCCCTCGCCGCAGTTATAGGCCGCGACGGAAAGCTCCACGTCGCCGTTGAAGCTCTTCAGCAGATAGCGCAGGTATTTTACCCCCCCGTCTATATTCTGCTCCGGGTCGAATATCTTGCGTACGCCCATGTCGGCGGCGGTGGACGGCATAAGCTGCATAAGGCCGCGCGCGCCCTTCGGGGAGACGGCCTGCGGGTTGAAGTTGGACTCCGCCTTTATGATTGACTTGACCAGGCTTGGGTCCACATTATATTTGTCGCATTTCGCGCTGATTATCCCGGAAAAAGGCACATTGCTTAAGGCGCCGCCCTCTACATAATAATTTTTCTCAGGCGTGGGCTTCACGCTGTCGGCAGCTTTCGCCTTTTCAGGGGGCGTAGTCTTTGCCGTTTCCGTACGGCCCTTTTCTTCCGGGCGTTCCGGGGCCTCCTGGGTATGGGGTCTTTCCCGGACTACCGTCTCGATTTTGGTCTGGTTGCTTTTGGGTACGTTGGTGAAGACTATCGCGCCGTTCGCATCGACGTATTTGTAGATATCCGCGGAGGCCTCAGGAGATGTGACGGCAAGCAAGGCCGGCAGGATGACGGCCTGAAGCATGAAGAATTTTTTAAAATTGGATAAAGGCATTATCCTCGTAAAACTTGAGCCATGCCAAAACGACTCGCCGCGAAAAAACTTGCCCCGGAAACTTACCCCGAAACTTAAATAGGACCGCCACCTTTATATCAAAAAAAATGGGGAAAGTCAAGAAAACTGCGCTAAGGAGCGGAAATAATTAGAGAATTTTAATTAACCCCCGCCTTTGCCCTTGGGTCCGCGATGGGTATCGCCTTCAGGAGGGCCCTTGTATAAGGGTCTTTGGGGCTATTGTATATCGTCTCCGCGGTGCCCGACTCCACTATCTTGCCCCGGTTCATAACCGCGACCTTGTCGCAGAAGTACCGGACGATGTTCAAGTCGTGGGTGATGAACAGGAAGCTTAAGGAGAACTCGTCCTGGAGGTCCTTCAGGAGGTTTAGGACCTGCGCCTGGATGGAGACGTCCAGCGCGGAGAGGGGCTCGTCCGCGACGATAAGCTCAGGCTTCACGGAAATTGCCCTGGCGATGCCTATCCTCTGCCTCTGGCCGCCGGAGAACTCATGCGGGTATTTCCCTATCGCCTCGGGTCCGATGCCGACCTTTTTAAGTATCTCAGCCACGCGGTCCCGGAGTTCGCTTCCCCTGGCCAGCCCGCTGACAAACAGCGGTTCGCCCACTATCTCCCCCACTTTCATCCGGGGGTTCAGAGAGGCGTACGGGTCCTGGAATATTATCTGCATCCTGCGCCGTAGCTTCCTTAGCTCCTCCCGGTCGGCAAGGGTGACGTCCGTACCGTCGAAGATCACCTACCCTTCGGTCGGCTCGATAAGCCGAAGGACACACCTGCCCACGGTGGATTTGCCGGAGCCGGATTCGCCGACAAGGCCCAGCACCTCTCCCCTGTCAATCTCGAAATCGACGCCGTCCACGGCCTTGACCTGCGTTTTTTCGCCGAAAAAGCCCCTACTCGCAGAAAAATATTTTTTTAACCCGCTGACCTTTAAAAGCGTTCCCATGGTTAAGCATTATCCATTAAAGAAGCCCGCCTGTCAATATCCTGCTCCTTTTCCTTGACATGGCATGCGCCCGCCCTTAATATCTCAGTATATGCTGAACCTGCTTGAGAGAATATACGACCAGATAAAGAAGCTTTACGGGCCGAGGCATTTCGTGGCGCTGGTCGTCCTGATGTTCGTAGTTTCCGCCGCGGGGATAGCCATCGGCGTAAAGTACACCCGCTACATCCGGAAGGACCCCGAGTACTGCAACAGCTGCCATCTTATGAAGGGGGTATTCTCCGAGTGGGCCTCAAGCGACCACAAGAGCGTCGCATGCCAGGAGTGCCATAAGCTTACCGTGTTCGAGCAGGACGCCCTGCTGATAAAGCATATATTATACGGCAAGACCAAGATAGGACAGAGCCACGGGAAGAAGCTGCCCTGGAAATCGTGCTCCGGCTGCCACTGGGAGCAAAAGTCCCAGGGCAAGGAGGAAAACGTTAAAAGCTACGGCCACTTCCGCCACGACTTCCTGGAATGCTTTGACTGCCATCCTTTCGTCGGCCACAACTTCCCCAGCGACCCGGACGCCTGCGTCCGGTGCCACAAGGGCAAGAAAGTGCACGCCGCGGGCATGGAGGGGCTTCTTTGCGTCAACTGCCATATCTTCAGTATGCGCGAGGGCACGGAGCGGAACAGGGTAATACCCACCAGGCAGCGGTGCGTCAAGTGCCATCAGAAGGTCCAGGCGGACTTCCCGCCCGGTTCTCCCATGTCGAAGCTCGAATGCTTCTCCTGCCATGACCCGCATGGCGAGATAAAACCGAAAGACTCCATATGCACCGGCTGCCATAAGGACTTAAGCGACAGGGGCCACGCCGTCCATGCGAAGGCCGCCTGCTCTTCCTGCCATAAGGCGCATACGTGGAAAGTAAACGACCTTAAAGCCGTCTGCTCCTCCTGTCACGGGTACCGGGACCCCTCCGGCGCCTTTCCAATTAGATAATAATTCCTTATAGCTGACACCTTTGCGAAAAGTGGATTCTTTTTTTCGCGCCACTGCAAAGAAAACCTTATTAATAAATAATGATATAATATCTCAGTAGGAAGTACCGCGGTTTCCCATAATAATCTACTTGGCTAAATATCTTAAATTTCAACTACATAGCAATATAATTTCTTTGTCGCACCTTTTTTTCCTGTTCTGGCACGCGCCTTGCTCTACCTAAGAAGCAGGGAAACAAAAAAAAATGGAAAAGGAGGTGTGACATGACAGACAGGGAAACTTCTAAAAAGCTGGGGCTGGTAGGCGGTGGAGCAGGGCTGGTGATGTTCCTTCTGTATGGTCTCCTCCAGGGCGCCCTTTTAGGTGGTACGGCGGGCGTGCAGGCTGGAATGGCGACGGGAGAGATGGCACAGAGAATTCTTGCGGCCGCCGGGATGGTAGCCGGTATGGCGGTTACAGCAATAATATTCATAACCGGAGGGTTTACCTTCGGCAGGATAGTCGGATTGGTGATAGACGCGGCCAGGAAAGAAGCGCACGTAGAGAAGGCGGTCAACTAAAAGGCGGCCATGACTGCGGGATGCGTTAGGACACTTAATTCGGGAGGAGGAAAATAAAATGACGACAAAAACGGCGATAGTTAAAAAATGCGGGTTGGTTGGCGCGGGCGCTGGCATAGCACTTTTCGCGGTATTCGGACTGCTCCAGGGCGCTCTCCTTGGCGGCACCGCGGGCGTGGCGGTGGCAAACCATATATTCGGGGCCAATACCTTCGAGGTGATGGCGGGCGACCTGCTTCCGAGGATTATAGTAGCGGCATGCATGGTTGCAGGGGTCGGGGTAGCCTTCGCCATCTTAGTCTCCGCTGGTACGATGGTCGGCGTCGTCGCCGGATATCTGCTGGCGCTTGCGCAGCAGAAAGAAGCTGCGAATGAAACCACGCTCGCGACGGAATCAAACAAGGGCAGGTAGTATACAATATACGCTCGGGCCACAAGGAGGCTCGCCATGAAATCAAGAAACGTAATAGCCAGGAAAGCTGCTTTAGTCGGGACGGGAATTGGGCTCGCGATGTTCGCAGTGTTCGGGCTCGCGCAGGGGGCGATGGTCGGCGGAGTAATCGGGCTGGACCTTATCAACAGGACAATGGGGGCGGCTGGCGAGACCCTCATCTCCCGCATCGCGCTCGCGGCCTCAATGCTTGCGGGTATCCTGGTGGCCGGCATCGTCTTCATAGTGGTCTTCTCCGCAGCCGGATGGCTGGTGGGTTTTACCGCCGGATGGCTGACAGAGCCTAAAGGCGCGCCGGAATATCACGCGGATAAACCGCGGCCATAAAGCAATACCAATTCCCGCCTCTCAACGGGGGCGGGTATTTTATGTCAAACGGAAGGAGCGGCCATGTCAAAGACGTCGAAAAAATGGGGGATGGTCATCGACCTTACCCGGTGCACGGGCTGCGGCACTTGCAGCGTCGCCTGCAAGGCCGAAAACGATGTCCCGCCGGGGGTATTTAGGAGCTGGGTAAAAATCCTGGAGAAAGGCGTATACCCGGACGCGAAAAACTACTCCCTGCCGGTGCTCTGCAACAACTGCGAGAACGCGGTGTGCGTTCGCGTCTGTCCGGCGACCGCCTCCTATAAGAGGGATGACGGCATAGTGATGATAGACCCGCACAAGTGCGTGGGCTGCAAGTACTGCATGGCGGCATGCCCTTATCAGGTGCGCCACATAAACCCCTTGAGGCGCTACGCCCAGAAATGCTACTTCTGCAGCCACAGGATCGACGCGGGCCTGCAGCCCGCATGCGTCGAGGCGTGTCCTTCCGGAGCGCGTGTCTTCGGAGACTTGAACGACCCGGACTCCGAGATATCGAAGATCCTTGTCAAGAATGCCGTCTCCGTATTGAAGCCCGAAGCGGGCACGAAGCCTAACGTGTTTTACATTGGCCTGGACAAAGACATCGCCGACCCGCTGAGCGGCGTGGACATCGAGCGCTTCCAGAAGCACGACATAAAATCCCTCGAAGACATTTTAGGCTAAAAAGGGGAGGACTGAAAAAATGGAAATGAACGTCTTATACAACGTGCCACACGAGTTCGCGCTCTCGCCCATCATCTCCACCTATTTCTATTTATTAGGCGTAGGCGGCGGCTGCTCGCTCCTGTCGGTATGGGCGACGCTCACGGGCAAGACCGCCTACAAACCTATCGCCAAAATCGGAGCCGTATTCGTCGTCCTTCTTTTTTCAGGGGCCCCGGTGCTGCTTATCGTGGACCTGGGCCAGCCGCTTCGGTTCTGGTACTTTATGACGCTCTTTAATGCGACCTCGCCGCTCAGCTGGGGCGCTGTCTTCCTTATAGCCTACCCGGTCTTCGCGGGCGCATACATTATCTTCCTGTTCCTGGGCATAACAAAGATTTATAAGATACTGGCCAAGGCCCTCCTGCCGGTAGCTATCGGTTACGTCACCTACATCGGTTTTGCCGTAGCACTGGGCATCGGGACTTCGGCATGGAATACGCCTATAATGCCTGCCTACTTCGTCTCCGGGGCGATGACCTCAGGCATTGCCCTTATGACCATGGTCGGCATCATACGCCACCGGCTCCTCTCTCATTTATGGGACCCGGAAACGGCGAATGCGGATACGGACATCATCGTAAAGCTGACCAGGTTCGCGGCGCTCTTCCTGCTCATCAACCTGTTCTTCATATTCACTCAGCAGGTACATATGCGCTTCGGCTCGGAGTGGTCCGTGCTTGCGGCACAGCTCCTGCTCTCCGGCAAGATGGGCATGAACTTCGGCCTGTTCACGCTCGCTCTTGGGACGGTCCTCCCGCTCGCCGTGCTGGCGGTGCCGAAATTAAACCGGAACATGGCGGCGCTGTTCGTTATCATGTTCTTCGCGGAACTGGGTATCCTCGTGATGAGATTTTCCATCACCACGGGCAGCCAATACCTGCCGACAATGTAGAGGAGAGCCGGACATGTCAAAAATAAAAAGAAGGAGTTTTCTCAAATACACCACCGCGGGCGCGTCCTTTTTAGCCGTGGACCGCCTCTTCGGCAACCTCTTCGCCGCCCAGTCCACCTTCGAAAAAGGCGGCTTTGCTGACCGTTGCACGGAGAAGAGGGCCAAGGGCGTGCCTACCACCTGCACCGGCTGCTTCGCCCACTGCGGCCTGGTCGCCTACGTCGCCGACGGCCAACTGATGAAGGTGTCGGGCAACCCGGCGCACCCGGTCAATAAGGGGACGCTGTGCATGACGGGTGAGGCTTCAGTTTACAAGCTGTACGACCCGGAACGGGTGACAAAGCCTTTAGTTAAAGCAGGCAAGCGCGGCCAGAACCGGTGGAAGGAAGTAACCTGGGAAGCGGCCCTGGGCATAGCGGCTGAGAATATCAAGGCCAAAGGGAACCGCGGGGTTGTCCTGGAGACGCTGGGCGGCTCATCAAGCACGGCAAGCAGGGAATTCCTCTCAAGCATCGGCGGCGGGACGCTTGCCTCTCACGGCTATGCCGTCTCCCCAAGCCGCGAAATGGCGCTTCGGGATACGTTCGGGGCCCCTTACGACCTGCCTGACATAATGAACGCCGAGTACATACTGAACTTCGGAGCGAACCCGTACGAGTCGGATTACCAGGGCGTCAGGACCGTGCAGGGCATGGCAAGCCGGAGGGCGAACAAGGCGGCGGTCAAGATAGTCACCTTCGACCCAAGGCTCTCCATGACAGCCGGCAGAGGCGACGAATGGTATCCTCTCCTGCCGGGTACGGACGCCGCGGTCGCACTGGCGATGGCGCATGTGATAATGAACGAAGGATACTTCGACAAGGCGTTTATCGAGACTCACACCAATACGAGCGTCAGCCAGTTGACTGCACACCTTGCCCCCTACACTCCGGCCAAGGCTGAGTGGATTAGCGGCGTATCCGCGGAGGACATCCGGCGGGTCGCCATTGAATATGCCTCGGCTGACAAGGCCGTGCTGTTGACGGGCGGGGGGGTATCGAAGCACAAGAGCGGTACGATGAACGAGAGGGCGGTGCGGCTTCTGCCCATAATCACGGGCAAGATAAACAGAAAGGGCTGCAACGTCATCCCGGCGGCCACAGGCTTCGCGGGCCAGCGCGTGCAGGAGATGACCCCGGAAAGATTTCACGGCAGGCTTCAGGCGGGGCGTGCTACGGCTGGCGTATATATAGTGCAGGGGGCGGACCCGGTTTACAGCTCGCCGATGGCCGCGAACATGGGCCGTGCCCTGGCAAGCGAAGAGGCGGTCCCGTTCCTGATGTGCATCGATACCAATATAACCGACACCGGGCGGTTCGCAGACCTGATCCTGCCCGCCTCGACATTCCTTGAGGAGTACGGGCTGGAGCTTTCGCACGGGCAGAAAGGCGAGGCGGTTTACGGATACCGCCAGCCAGCCGTACAGCCCATAGGAGATTCAAGGCCGTATGTCGAGGTGCTGTCGGCGCTCGCGGCAAGGCTTGGGAAACCTCTTTCATTCGGGGATTCCGAGCAGTACGCGCGCAAGCTGCTGGCGGAGACTCCCGGCCTTCCCGCTAACGGCGTCCTGACGGCCATGGATTCGAACGGCTTTTACTCAGCTCCCGCATCTGCTGGCGGGAAGACGAGGATAGATGCGGCCTGGGGCAAGGAACTCCCGGCGTTTATTCCGCCCGAGGAGTATAAGGATTTAAAAAACGACGCCCTCGTGATGGTCACTTACGCCCCTTCGGCCTACCGGGAGGGCTTCACGGAGAACAACCTGTTTACGAAGGAGATAGCTCACTCCAACAATGCCTTCATAAACACCGGGACCGGGCAGCGCCTGGGGCTTAAGTCCTGGGATAAGGTCAGGATAATATCTGCCGCGGGGAAGGCGGAGGCATTGGTGATACTTTCTCCCGGCATACATCCTAAGGTCCTGGCCATAGCGCGGGGCTGCGGCCACGAGGGCTGGGGGAAGATAGAGAACGCGGAGAAGTTCGACAGCTCCGACCCGTCCACCAGCGTCATCTGGTGGGAAGGCGACGGAAAGGGCATTAACACCAGTACGCTGGTCCCGTTCAACATAGACGAGGCTTCCGGTGGACAGGGCTGGATGCTTACGGCCGTAACCCTTGAGAAGGCGTGAAGAGGAGCGAAAAATGGCAAAAAAACTGATGGATATGCTGATGAAGGTACCAGCCATAGAACTTAAGCCGCTCCTCTCGAAACTCATGGGCGTGAAGAGGGCTTATCTGGTGGCTCTACTCGTGGTAATAGCCGTACCGGCGATTTTACTGACCTACGGCTTCGTCCACATGGTCGGCACGAGCAAGGTGTACTGCCTCAACTGCCACGTAAACCAGAGGAACATGGGTTACTGGAAAGACTCGGCGGTGCACCCGAATGTCTCGTGCAACAGCTGCCATGACGTCGACAACAAGGGCGCAAAGAGCGCGGCGCTCCATTTCAGCTTCTCCGCGAAAGGCGACGTCGTATCCAGCCACTGCGTGGGATGCCATAAAGACCTGGACAAAGGCGTCGGCTTTGACGCAACGGTCAGGACGCGCCCCGTAAGCGAGCTTATCCGCATCCCCCACGCGATGCACATAAAGGAACTGGGGATAAAATGCACCTACTGCCACAGCAACATCTACCACGAAAGGCGTCCAGGCAAGTACGCCACCTACAGGCCGACGATGGGGACCTGCTACACCTGCCACGACAGGGAGAAAATGGCCTGTAATTCCTGCCATCCAAGAGGCCTGCCAAGTTCCCTGCCCATAAGCGGCAAGGTGGGCGGCGGCATGCTGATATATAACCCGTCGGGCGCGGGCGAGGTGGTATTCAGCCACAACAGCCATGCGGCGAAGGGGTTCAAGTGCGGCGACTGCCACGGAGGGGTCTTCAATATGCGCCATACGGACGGCGTAATCACGATGTCCCGGATGTACGGCGGCAAGGACTGCGGCCACTGCCATAACGGTAAGATAGCGTTCGCCTCGACCCAGTGCACCCGCTGTCACAGGGGCGGCGCATCAGGCGGCGGCACAATAACGTTCTCCGGCGGCGGATACGGCAAGGTCGCCTTCAGCCACGACTCGCACATCGCCAAGGGCCTGAAATGCGAGAGCTGCCATGTTGCCATCTTCAATTACAAGAAGACCGGCGGCATGACCATGAGCGCGATGGACAAGGGCCGGTACTGCGGGACCTGCCACGACGGTAAAAAAGCGTTCGCGGCCAATGAGTGCGGCAAGTGCCACGAGGGCGGCAAGAAGGACGGCGGCGCCATCACCTACTCAGGCGGCGGCACCGGCAAGGTCACCTTCAGCCACGACAACCATATCGCGATGGGCCTTAAAGTGCGGGCAGTGCCACGCGAAGCTGTTCGGGTACAAGAAGACCTCCAACATGACTATGGCCGGGATGGGCAAGGGCCAATTCTGCGGCGGCTGCCACAACGGCAAAAGGGCATTCGCCTCGGACGACTGCGGGAAGTGCCACGCGATGAATTAAGGCCGCCGGTTTGGGGCTATGGGGGGGAGTGAAAGGGAAAGGGCGGCCGGAAACGGTCGCCCTTTTATTATCCTGTCAGCACTTTATATCGTATCTTTTGATCTTGCGGTATAGCGTGGCAAGGTCTATTCCCAGTATCTTCGCGACAAGCTCCTTGTCCCCGGCGTTCTCGTCGATGACCTTCTGGATATACTCCGACTCGAACTCCTCGTGCGCTTCTTTCAAGTGCGGGCTGAACTTCCCGTCCAGGCGGTGGTTCGTGAAGCGCTCCGGGAGGTTCTCCAGGGTTATCTCCCTGCCCTCGCAGATAACCACCGCGCGCTCTATCACGTTTCTTAGCTCCCTGATGTTACCCGGCCAGGGATAGTTTAAAAAAACCCGCTCCACGTCGTGGTCCAGGTCCTTCACGGGGCTCCCGGATTCCGCCGCAATCTTCGTGATGAACTGCCTCGCCAGGAGCAGGGCGTCGTCGCCCCTCTCACGAAGGGGCGGCATGCGTAGTTCGATGACGTTCAGGCGGTAGTACAGGTCCTGACGGAAGCGGTGCTCCTCCACCTGCCTCTCCAGGTCCTGGTTGGTCGCGGCGATGATGCGGCAGTCCACGTTGACGGGCTTTGTCCCGCCCACCGGAATAAACTCGCGGTCCTGTATCAGCTTCAGTATCTTTACCTGGAGCCCAAGCGGCATCTCGCCTATCTCGTCCAGGAAGAGCGTCCCGCCCTGCGCCTCCTCCGCCAGGCCCCGCACGTCGCTGTCCGCACCGGTGAACGAGCCCTTCTTGTGCCCGAAAAGCTGGCTCTCCAGGAGGTTCTCCGGGATGGCGGCGCAGTTTATGGAGACAAACGGCATCGCCTTCCTTGGGCTGTTGTAATGGATTGTCTTGGCGACCAGGCCCTTGCCCGTCCCGGTCTCGCCGGTGATGAGTATGTTGCTCTGGGCGGGAATGGCCCGGTCCAGCAGCCGGAACGCCTTCCTCATCGCCTCGGAAAAGCCAACTATCTCCGAAAAATCGTATTTTTTGGAAAGCTCCACCTTCAGGCTCTGGTTTTCCTTCAAGAGCCGCCGGGCCTCTAAGGCCTTCCTTACCCTCAGTTTCAAGTCCTCGTTCAAAAACGGCTTGGTGATGTAATCCGCCGCCCCCATCTTGACCGCCTCCACTGCGGAGTCGATCGAGCCGAAGGCGGTTATCATGATTACCGGCGTCTCCGGGAAGCCGTACTTCACATGTTTTAAGACCTCCAGGCCACTCATCCCGCTCATCTTTATGTCCGAGATTACGAGGTCGAACCCCACGCTCTCCATGAGTTTCAACCCCTCGGCCCCGTTAAAGGCGGCCGTAACGGAATAGCCGTCCCCTTTAAGGACATGGCAGACGGCGTCGCATATGGCCTTCTCGTCGTCCACTATCAGGACTTTTTCCATCATGTCTCTCCGTTAATGAGCGGGAGGCGCACACTGAATGTCGTACCCATCCCGACCTGGCTTTCGACCGATATCTCGCCCTTTAAATCTTTTATGATATTGTAACTCACGGCGAGGCCAAGGCCCGTGCCTTTGCCGGTCTGCTTCGTCGTATAAAACGGGTCGAATATCCTGCCCAGGTTTTCAGGCGCGATGCCTATCCCCGTATCCGATACGTCGACCACGCATTTATCTCCGGCGGTTTTATGTTTCTCAAGGTAGGTGCGCACGGAGAGCGTCCCATTTTCCGGCATCGCGTCCAGTGCGTTAAGCGCCAGGTTTACGAATACCGATACCAGCCATTTTTCGTCCGCCATCACCATCAGCTTATCCGGGCAATAGGACAAGTCGAGCTGTATGCTCTTCATGGAGTCCCCGTGTCCGCCGATCAGGTCGAACGCGGCCTTCGCCGCCTCGTTTAAATCCACCGGCGCCTTTTCCATGGTATAGCTCCGGGAGAAGCCGGACATCTGCTGGAGTATCTCCTTTATGCGGTTCATATGGACCGCGACCGTGTCCAGGGTGTTGTTGGTGAACTCGTCATAGACGTTTCCCTGCAGTATCTGGACATAGGAATATATCGCCGTGAGCGGGTTGCCTATCTCGTGCGCGATGCCGGCGGATATGCGGCCAAGCGCGGCCAGCTTCTCCGAGTGCATCATATGCTGCTCCAGGCGCCGCATCGCGGATATGTCCTGTATGAGCTCCACCGCCTGCCGGACGTGTCCGTCGGCGTCTTTTATCGGCGCGATTATTATCTGGAAATTGCCCACGCTCTCGTCCGTGAGCATCGCCAGGAGGTCTCCTTGCATATCGCCTATCGAGCCGTCCGGCCTGGTCCCAGGCTTCCTGCACACTATTTCCGTCTGGGCTATCTCCCCGTATTTAAAGACGGAACCCATGACGCATTCAGGGCATGGAGCGCCGAGGCCCCTGAACGCGGCATAACATTTCCTGCCGACGGGGTTCGGCGTCTTGGCCGTTATGACCTCGTTCGCCCACTGCACGTTATACCCGTCGTCGATAAGCGAGACGCACGCCCCGAAGCCGGAGAGTATGGCATGCAGCTTCTCCTTTTCGGAGGTCAGTTCACCGGTGCGCTCTCGAATCCTGTCCTCCAGTTCCGCCGCGTACTTCGCCCGCTCGTCCGCCGCGGTTTTCTTCTCCACCAGTACTATGAAAAAGATGGAGGTCCCGATGACGGTGGCGAATATGAGCCAGATGAGCCAGGAGTAAAGCCTCATGCTCTTGGCGATCAGCCCGGTCACCTCCGAGTACGGCATCGTCACGCAGACCACCCACGACTCACTCCCGACCCTTGCGCGGGAATATGATATCAGCTTGTCCTCTCCCATCGGCGCGGTATACACGCCGTACTCCATCCTGCCGTCCAGTATCTTCCGTTCCGCGTCGAACGAGCGGTGGCACGAGTAGCAGGTTTTTGCGGCCTTGGTCACACGCCTGCCTATCATCTCCGGGTGCTCGGGGTGGTAGACCAGTTTCCCGTGACTGTCCATCACCCATGCATAGCCCTTCTCGCCCATCCTTATCTGGGAGACGAACTCCCCGGCTATGTCGTCCACGCTGATGGCGAAAAGAGACGCGCCGGCGTACTTGCCCGCATTGAATATGGGGGTCGAGATGACAATGTACCTTTTATCGGGGTTCATCTCGTGCAGCTTCATCAGTTCGGAAATATAAACCTCTCCCTTAGGGAGCTCGCGGGTCTTCGTGAAATAGACCCTGTCGGACACGTCCATCCCAGCGAGCGCCGGGGAACTCCTGTTGAACTTTATAATCCCGCGGCTGTCCACAATCTGGAAGTTGACGACGGTCAGGTCTTCCCTCGGCATGTCGTCCAGGAGGGTGGATATTATCTTTCCGTTCTGGCTTTTCTGCATGAACAAAATGGACGGAAGCTGCGAGATGGTGACCAGGTGCTTCGCGTAGTGGTCCACCTGCTTCTCGATGGAAAGCGCGGCGCCCCTGGCCAGAAGGAGCTGCTGGCGGTTGAACTGCCTGGTTATGTCTGCTTTTAAGTTCGCCTGAAAGACGATATTTAAATAAACGATTATGGAAATGATAACGAGGAATATCGAGATGTAGGCGAGGCTATGGGTCTGAGGTCTCTTCATTTTCTCCCCTTCGTCCTTAAAATCCTCTAAAAAAAGGTGCTTTCAGCCGCCGCTACCGGATATTGACGCGCAGGCCTTTGTCCGAGTTCGAAATGGGATAAAGACGGTATCCGCCGACCCTGGGCCCCAAAACGACATAGTCCTTCTTATGCCAGAAGAATACCCACGGCGCCATCTCGACCACACGCTCCTGGGCATTACCGTATAGCCGAATCCGCTCTCCCGGGTCCGGCTCGACCTGGGCCCGCTTTATCAGTATATCAAATTTAGAATCATTAAAGCGGGCCCGGTTGCCCGCGGGGCCAAAATTACCGCTGTAGAAGACCGGATACAGGAAATTTTCAGGGTCCGGGTAGTCCGCCTGCCAGGAAAGCCAGAACAAATCCGCCTGCCCCTCGTTTACGGCCTGCTTGAACGCCGACCACTCAAGCTGGACGATGGTTGCGCGTACGCCGATTTCAGCTAAGTACTGCTGTATCACCTCCACCATGTCCAGCGTCTCCTGCTCAGCCCCGATGTAAATCTTCAGGTCCAGCCCGTCTTTGTGGCCGGACTCATTCAGGAGGCGTTTCGCCTCCGCAGGGTTATATCCGTCTGGAAAATCAGCCGGGGGGGGAAGCAAAAAGGCGGGGACCGGCCCTTTCGCCAGCACCCCCCTGCCCTCGTACAGCGTCTCCAGTATCCTTTTTCTGTCTATCGCCATCGATATGGCGCGGCGAACGCGGACGTCGTCAAGCGGCGCGCGGGAGCAGTTCATCCCCAGGTAATATGTATTAAGACCCACCTGGGACAGAAGCCTCCCCTTATATTTCGCGCCCTGGGAGTACCGCCTGAACTCCGGCGCGGGCACGTTAAGCGCGTCCAGGTTTCCCCTCTCGAACTCCGCCACGGCGGTCAGCTCCTCCGGTATCACCCGGTACGATATGCCGCCTACCCCCGGCCCACCGCCGAAATATCCCCGGTTCGCCGTAAGGAGCAGCCGGCTTCCGTGCTCCCACTTAAAAAGCGTATAAGGCCCCGTGCCCACCGGGTGGTCGGAGAAATGCTCCCCGTATTTCTCCACGTCTTCCTTCGGCACGACGTATGCGCCGGGCATCGCAAGCAGTCCCAGGAAAGGTCCGAAAGGCTCACGCAGCTCTATCACAAGCGTGCGGGAGTCCGGGCATCTGATGCCGGTTACCTCCGCGCGACTGCCGTCCATGAACTCTCTCGCCCCTTTTATCCTGTCGAAGAGCCAGGTGCGGGGAGAGTTCGTTTTCGGCGACAGCACTCGCTCGAAGCTGTATTTGAAATCGGCGGAAGTTACCTCCCTGCCGTTTGAAAATTTTACGCCGGGGCGGATATTGAAGGTGTACGTCAGGCCGTCGGGGCTGACGCTCCAGGACGAGGCGAGGCCGGGGATGATCCGCGCCTTATCATCGTACGAGACCAGGCCGTCGAATATCTTCGCGGCGACCTGGCCGCCGGGCACGTCCACGATATACGCCGGGTCGAGCGTGGTGGGGTCGTCCGTCAGACGCAGGCGCAGGTACGAATTATTTTCATGGGACGAGCAGGAGAATAAAAAGAGGGCGGACAGTAATATAAATAATCTTTTAAGCATCAACATCTTTTTATAAAAGCCTCGAAAAGCCGCCTCGACGAATCCTCTTCCTGCATCCGCTCCGGGTGCCACTGCACGCCCACGACGAACTTCTCGCCCGGAAGTTCTATGGCCTCCACTATCCCGTCGTCCGACACGGCGGACGCATAAAGCTCCGGCGCGACTTCTTTTATGGCCTGGTGGTGATAGCTGTTTACGGGCATGCGGTCAATCCCCATGATCTCTTTCAGCATGCTCTCCCGGGCGAGGCTCACCATGTGCCGGATGTCCCGGCCCGTTTCCTTGTGGCCGGGTATGTCCTGGCTCAGCTTGCCGCCGAAATAAACGTTTATCGACTGGATGCCGAGGCATATCCCAAGCACCGGCTTCCCAAGCGTCAGCATCTCCCTGAGGAGCGCAAAATCGAAGTCCGTCCGAAGGTCGGGAGACAGCATCGTGCCGTCCGTCAGTTCCTCGGAGTAGTACCTCGGGTGGATGTCGTCGCCGCCGGAAAGTAACAGGCCGTCGATGCGCCGCGCGTACTCCTCCGGCACGGACTCGCCCTCCATTATGGGTATCATGACGGGCATCCCGCCGAACTGGTACACGGCGTCGGCGTAGCTCTTGTCCAGATACGCCCAGAAGCCGCCGCGCTCTTTAAATTCCAGGTCTTGAGTGATGCCGATTATCGGTCGCATAAAGTCCAAACCGTTACTTTTCTTTCGCGAGAAAGAAAAGTAACGCAAAAGAAAGCGGGACTGGTTAAACCCGTCCAAAAGTTTTTGGTGTTACCTTTTTACAAAAAGGTAACGGTTTAGCCTTCCTTAGAATTTCCCCCGCCCGTTCCCCCGTCTGTTTCCCGTCCCGCACCGCGAACTTCCCGTTCACGAGCACATGCTCTATACCCTTCGGGAACTGATACGGGTCCTCGAAAGTCGCCGTATCAATGATAGTTGATGGAGTTAAAGATAACCAGGTCCGCGAAGAAACCTTCTTTTATATATCCGCGTCCTTGCAGGCCCAGCTTCTCAGCCGGCATGCCGGAGAGTTTCCGGACGGCCTGCGGGAGGCTTAATAATTTCTCGTCCCTGGCATATCTGCCTAAGACACGCGGGAAGCTCCCGAAGCCGCGCGGGTGCGGCTTGCCCTGCCTCGTTACTCCGGAGGTGCCGCGCGCGGTGGAGTCGGAGCCGACCATCATCCAGCCGAGCGATAGAAACTGTTTCAGATTGTCCTCGCTCATGGAGAAGTAAATCGCCTGGGCGCGCGCGCCTTCCTCTATCAGGATATCGAATAGCGCCTCCACCGGTTCCTGCCCGCGAATCACGGCCGCCTCGGCGAGCGTCTTTCCTTCCAGCACGCGGTTACCCTCAGTCGATACCGACGCAATCATCACGCGGTTCCAGTACTCCGGCACCGAATGCCCGGCCAAAACCGCCTCTCGCAACTTCGCCCGCGTTTCCGGCGCCTGGAGGCGCTCCACCTCTTTTGCGTTCCCGCCCTCGTATGCCCACGCGGGTAGGATGGCGTCCAGGTCCGTGCTGGACGCGGTGTACGGGTAGCGGTCTGCGGAAACGTCGAGACCTTCCGCGCGCGCCTTCTCTATCGTATCAATGATGGCTGATATTTTGTGCCAGTTGGCGGGCCCGGCGGTCTTGAGGTGCGAAATCTGTACGGGTATTTTGGCCTCGCGTCCGATTGTTATCGCCTCCTCTATCGCCTCGACGACCCTCGCCCCTTCGCTGCGCATGTGGCTGGTATATAGTCCGCCGAATTTCGCGACTACTTTTGCCAGCCGCACGATTTCAGCCGTATCGCTATAGACGCCGGGCGGGTAGATAAGGCCGGTGGATAGCCCCAGCGCGCCCGCCTCCATCGCGGCCGCAAGCAGCGATTCCAGCTTCCGGAATTCTTCCTCCGTGGGCTTTCTGTCCGAGTATCCCATGACCGAGGCGCGCAGGTTCCCGTGTCCGCAGTAAGTGGCGAAGTTCAGCGCGGGCCGCGCCTTATTAAGCGCGTCAAAGTATCCCCCGAAGTCCTCCCAGGTCTGCGTTATCCCAAGCTCGGCGAACTCGCTCTGCCTGGCTTTCGCCGCTTCGCCGATTAACGGCGCGGCGGACAGGCCGCAGTTCCCCGATACCTCCGTCGTCACGCCCTGCATTATTTTCGACGGCGCGGCAGGCTCGGCGAGGAGCGAGTATTCCGAGTGCGCGTGAATGTCAATAAACCCCGGCGCGGCGGCAAGGCCCTTGCAGTCGATGACTTCCGCATCCGGGACGGATAAACCGGCCTTTATCCGAGCAATCTTGTCGCCGTCAATCAATATGTCGGCGGGATAGCCGTCGGAGCCGGTGCCGTCGTAAAGGGTTAAATTTTTGAGTAGGTGCATTTTGATTATTTTCTCTTTATATAGATCATATAGCCTATAGCTAATGCGCCGATACTAAAACCTATAATCAACGGTAACATTTCCAGAAGTGGTCTACCTGATAAAACATCTTTTATTCCAAGGGCAACAAAAAAGAGCGCGCTTATGAGGACAAGCAAGAGTATAAAAATGTTTTGCGATTTTGCGTTGTTCGTAAAAGATTCAAGATAGGAGAGTCTTAGCTCTGAAATAGCGCATCCTTTTACCATCTTCCTTGCGGAAAAATTATATAAAAGCAAATAGATTGGAACAGTTATATCGCCGTCGATCAATAGTGTCGCGGGATAACCGTTCCGAATCGATGCCGTCAAATAATATATTCTTAATTATGTATTTCATTTATTTATTCGGTGCAGGGTATGCCCCGTCCAGGCAATCCTCAACATCTACGTCCCATGAGAGGCCCGCGGCCGGCGGCCCGATTTTTTCGGCGATAACGCATATGCCAAGGCTTACAAGGCGCTTGGAAAGGCTGGGGCGCGCCTTGAACATTGCCTTGCCGTATAAAACGAGAGAGGCCGGCTCCCCATATTTCGCAGTCTATTATCCTGAACCCGGTTTTTGCGTTCAACAAGGTGCTGAAGGAAGACTCCTGAAACCTCCAGAAGTCCCAGGGGCGGTTATGGGGCGGGTATGCCGGATGTGTATTTATAAAAACGAGCCCCCCCGTTTTCATAACCTTGTTCATCTCCAGAACGACCTTCCAGGGCATTGCCAGGTGCTCGAATACCGAGTTGCTGTATACGGCGTCAAAATGCTCCTGGGGAAGATACCGGGAAAGCTTGTGGGCGTCTCCGACCACGTCCACGTTGTCACCTGGATAATAGTCGAAGCCGACGTATTCCTTCGCCGATGTGAAGCGGCCTTTCTGGACTTGGCCCGCCTCGTTCCTGGAGCCGATTTCAAGTACGTTTGCATCCGGGATGTTGTTTGTTTTTTCCAGGAACCGGGGGAACAGTTTGCGATACTGCTCCCCTGATGTATCGGACGGCAGGATGCGGTTGATCGCCCGTATCACGCGCGTTATAATCCATACTTTTATTTTCAGAATTACTGAATACTAATTCATAATCCTTCTAGTCCTATCGCAGTTTAATTAGCACCAATTATTAATATAGCAATTGCCGTTTAATATTGTAAATCTCATAGAAATCAAGTCGTGTATTTCTGGAATAATCAATATTCATTATTATCTCATGCTAAATTCAGGCTTATTAATATCTGATGCCTTCATATGGAATGATAATGGCGCGTTCATGACTTAAACACATGCAATTGCATACTTAGAATTATGCCTGTTTCGCTTGACCTTCTGTCTCAACGGGCCACCAAATGATATCTTTTAATCGCCACTTTTTTCTGTCCGTTGCATTCACTTCTAAGGCAGTTTCAGGCGGCGGCTCGATGCCCAAAAAAATTTTCTTCAATGAAATTATTTTCACTAATCCCCCTCTATATACCCGATATACTTCCCCTTCGTCTCTTCGGATTCATCCAGCTTTTTTATGTCTTCTTCGTCGAGGGTCTTTGGCCTGTCGCGCTCTGCGTCCACGATGCAGATGAAGCCGAAGGGTTCCTCGAACGGGTTGAATAGCTGGTGCGGGTCGTTCGGGGCGACGTAGAGCGTGTCCATGAAGCTGACCTCGAAAACCTTGTCTCCGGCGAGCGCATGGCCTTTGCCCCGGACGCATATCACGACGTGCTCGTGCTCGTGCTTCTCAAGGCTGCTGTGCCCGCCCGGCTCCACCTCGAAATACCGGACGTGGAACCTGGCGGACTCGCCCCTCATTCCGATTATAGTCTGCCGGTCGATGCCGCAGAAGCACGCCGCGCCGTCCGCCGTCCCCCCGCCTGCCTTGTACGGCTCCTTCGCGGTTTCGTTCCAGGTGTAGTCGGGGTTGAACTTGTGAAGCCGGCTTTTAGTCATTGCCGCCCCCAGGGCCGTTTGCCTTCGATTGTGCCCTTTTCGGTGAATTCGATTATCTTGTCCGCAATCTCCTCCGGCTCGTCCAGGAACGTCATGAGTTCCAGGTCGCCCGGGGATACCATCCCCTCATGCAGGAGGTGGTCGTTTACCCAGCCCCACAGCCCCGACCAGAACTTCCTGTCCACAAAGATGATCGGGAACGGCCGTATCTTCATGGTCTGGATGAGCGTGAGCGCCTCGAAGGCCTCGTCCATCGTGCCGAAGCCGCCGGGGAAGATGATGAACCCGGACGAGTATTTCACCAGCATGACCTTGCGGATGAAGAAGTGCCGGAAATGCACGACCTTCGTCAGGTACGGGTTATGCTCCTGTTCGAGCGGCAGTTCAATGTTCAACCCGACGGACTTCCCGCCGCTTTCGAACGCGCCGCGGTTCGCCGCTTCCATGAGGCCGGGGCCGCCGCCGGTGATGACGGTGATGCCCCTCTCCGCCATGATCTTGCCCAGGCGGCGCGCGGTCTGGTATCGGAGGTCCGTGGACTTGGAGCGGGCGGAGCCGAAGACGGTGACGGCCGGGCCGACGCCGCGCATCTGCTCGAAACCTTCGACGAACTCGGACAGTATCCGGAACATCCGCCAGGTATCGCCTACTTTTAATTCATCGACTAAAAACTGCTCTTTCGTCAGGTAATCGCCGCTGTTTCTTTCGTACGGAGGCACTTTCGGTTCCATAAGACCTCGTTTCAGGGAAAACCGTTACTTTTCTTTCGAGAAAGAAAAGGTAACCAAAAGAAAGCTGGACAGTTTAAAAGTTTTTGGCTCCACCTTTTTCCAAAAAGGTGGACAAAGGTCTTGCAATAAAAAAGCCCGGCGCAAAGTGCACCGGGCTAATATTTTATTTTAATTACGGGAGGATTGCAAGATGCATCTCGCTCCCCCCTGTACCTGCCTACATATCTCTAACGCGTCCCGCTTAGTCCGACTCTTTCTCCGCTATGAAGACAGGCATGAACTTGTTGAATATGTAGAACAGGATGAATGGCGTAGCCGCGACGCATAGCACACCGCCCAGGCCCTCCTTGAACGTCTCCAGGTTATGCGGGATTACCGGGAAGTGGTAGTCCATGAAACCGTGGAATGTAAGCGAGAACGCCTGGCCGCCGATGACGACGTTCCACCTCATCATGAACACCCCGAACAGGACCAGTATCGAGATTAAGAAGGTCCGCCTGACCGTGATGCCGGGAAGCAGCAGAAGGACGAACGGGATCAGGTTCCCGATGCCGTACTGGAGGATGAATATTTTATAGAAGTCCCTCTGGTAGATAACCTGGCGAAGCACGTCCCAGGACTTCATGGCCGTGTATCCCCGGAAGATCAAGTCCAGAAGCTCAAGGCTTATGGCGGCGATCATGAAGTAAAGCAGCGCCTTCGTGGCAAGCTTCACCTCCTGGTCCTCCACGCCCTTTATATGCTCTTCATCCTGAAAGCCGTAGTGAAGACGGCTGTTTCTCTTGATCTTTGCATAGCTGTTTGCGCATTTCCATGACGACGATATAGACCAGCAGGCAGAGCGCGATGCCGGAGACGATGGCGGACATTATGAATATGACCGGCATCAGCGGCGTCATCCACAGCGCGTTTGCCTTGACCGAGCCGAAGATAAATCCGGCATAGCCGTGCAGGAAGCAGGCGACTGGTATGCCTATCCCCGCCAGGACGCCCATCGCTTTATGGTCTCTGGCCACGCCTGTTCGCTGATGTCCCACACCCCGAGGGTGAGGACGCTGAAGATCATCTGGCGGATGCCGTCCACGGCGGATTTATCCGGCTTGTTCTTGAGCGCCTGGGCAGTCTCCACGAAATATTTCCTGTAGACGAAGTAAAGCTCGCAGGCCACTATGGTGGCGTAGGTCGAGAACACTATTCCAAATGCCGCGATGGCGGAGGTGAAATGCGGCGTCATCATGACCTCTATGCCCCGAAACGGCTGCTGGAGGTGCAGAAGGAGCGGCATCATCGCCACCGGCAGGAGCGCGAAAGAAAAGACAAGCGCGAAGCGGGCTATCTCCTTCAGCTGTTTTATGCCGAAGACGTGATACAGCGAAGAAAGCACGAACGCACCCGCCACAAGGCCGGTCATGTACGGGTACATGACAATCTGGATGGCCCAGTATATGTATTCGTTCGGCAGGACGAAGAATTCCTTGGTCGTCCAGGCCTGGCCGTGCACCAGCATGTGTGCATGTTCTAACATCTTAGCAAACCTCCTTGCTTAAGCCTATATAGAATGCCTGAGGCTTTGTGCCGTATTCGCTTTTCAGGACGCCGACGCGCTGCTCCATTATGGCCTTCGTCACCGGGTCGTTGGGGTCTTTCAAGTTGCCTATCTGCCTGGCCCCGAACGGGCAGGCGCCGACGCAGGCGGTCTTCATGCCGTTGCTGATGCGGTGATAGCAGAAATTGCATTTGTCCGCGACATGGTACTTCGGATGGAAGAAACGCGCGCCGTACGGGCAGCCCATTACGCAGTAGCCGCAGCCGATGCACCATGTCCTGTCGATCAGCACCGGGCCGTCCGGCGTTTTATAGGTAGCCCCGACGGGGCAGACCTGTACGCAGGGCGGGTTGTCGCACTGGTTGCAGAGCTTCGGCACGAAGAATGCCTTGGTTATATCCTCTGGCTTGGGGGACACCGGTCCCGCCTCTCCCTGGTCAAAGATCTGGGAGGTGAAGCCGTCCCTCGCCCCTTTCGGGGAGTCGGCCAGCATCTTCCCGTCCTTCGTGACGACGTAGCGTTCCACCCAGGTGCGGGTAACGTCGGCCTCATAGGGTATTTCGTTTTCCGCCTTGCACGCCTTGACGCACATGCCGCAGCCGACGCATTTAGTCGTGTCCACGAGGAAGACCCACTGGAGGTTCGGATTCTCGGCAAAGACCTTCTTGGGGTTTACAAGCTCCAGGGCCGCCATGGGTACGGCCGCGCCGGCCACCGCGATTATCGTGCTCTTTATAAAGTCTCTTCTTTCCATTATTTCATTCCCTCCAGGCTGACATTATGAGGGTTGTGGCAACTCACGCACTCAATGCCGGGGTTGTGCCCGAATGGATCTATGCCCGGTATGACGCTCCTTCCGTTCGTTGGGTAAGGGAGGTTCGCATGACACCGAAGACAGAGCTCCCGGCGCCTGTCTATCTGAAGCTTGGGCGGGTTGTCCGGGTGGTCCTGCGCCGGGCCGTGGCAGTCTTCACACGGGATCATCTTGTGCGGCGAGTTCATGAGGCTTTTTACCTTATCCTCGTGACAGCCCTTGCAGTACTCGTTGCCGTCGAACTTGTAACTGGCCTTCATGGCCTTCCATTCCTTTTCGTTACCCAGGCGATGAAAGCCGTACATATAGCCCTGGTCCTGTGCCCCGAAATCCTTCGGGACATAGAAATGCCTGAAGACCAGTATCAGGGCCACCAGAACAATCACTACCTGGAGAGGTCGCCACACATGATTTTTCAATTCCTGCGCTCCTTGCTTAAACGGTTAATTAAACCCCGCCCCGTATTAATAAATACCCATTTTATGAGTATTACTAAATTAATGTCAATTATTTAAATTTATTTTTAAGCGAAGTGATGATGAACAAATCGGAAAACAAAGTCAAGGCAAAAATCAACTGTTGCGGATTTTTTTTATTGATTTATAACAATAATTAATTGCTAAGCCCCGTCTTATCAGCCCCCTTCTATTGGACCGCCTTCTATCCAGAGGGTCAGGTTCGCGAACTCCTTCAGGTAATAGCGGCTCTTCTCCAGGATGTCGTAATGCTCCTGCTCTTCCTGCGCCATGCGTAAAAACATGGACTGCACCGCGGGGTTTTCCGCGTCCTGGGCCGCGCTTTTATACAGCTGATAGCTCTCGGTCTCCTTCTCCATTCCTAAAGTAAGGGCCTCTATATCGTCCGCCGAGGGGGCGACGTGTTCGCCTACATGCTCCTTCATATCCGCAAATACCGATTTCAGCTTCTCTTTCGGCAGCGGGATATCGAGGTCGGCCGTCACGGGCAGGATATTTTTTTTAAGACGCTCCAGCAGGGCTTTGTGGTGCACCTCATACTCGGCCAGGGAGGAAAACATGGCCTTTCCGAGTTTATCCTTCGTCCGGCTTTCGGCCTCTTTATAAAAATTGTAACCGTCCTCCTCCATCTTTATGGCATTGTCCAGCATCTCCTGGGTCTTCATCGATTATTCCTCCTGTTAAGGACGCGGCTTTTTCTTTTTTTAATGATTCAATTTATCAAATCATTACAATTTTACCATAATTATTAAATTCTGGCGGGTCAATTTGATTCACGGCCAAAATTAAGCTTAAAAACCGTCAGGCGGCGGATAGGAATTTTTCTTGACAAATAAATAAACTTTGTGCTATTTTCCAGCGTGTAAGTGCTTCTTATACCTTACAAAATCCGTTATGATTCTACGTTAGTCCGAAGAATTCTCAGGAGTGGGTTGTGCGGAATACAAAGTCGTTGGCCCTTTTCAAGCAGGCCAGGAAATTAATACCCGGAGGGGTGAACTCGCCGGTAAGAGCGTTCAAGAGCGTTGGGACGGACCCGTTTTTCGTCGAACACGCCAAGGGCTCAAAGATATTCGACGTCGACGGCAATTCTTACATAGATTACGTCCTGTCGTGGGGCCCGATGATCCTGGGCCACGCGCACCCTGCCGTGGTGAAGGCCTTAAAAAGCGCCGTCTCTCGCGGTACGAGCTACGGCGCCCCCACCGGTCTTGAAGTAACTCTCGCCAAGATGGTAACGGATGCGGTGAAGTCCATCGAGATGGTCCGGATGGTAAGCTCCGGGACCGAAGCCACTATGTCCGCTATCAGGCTGGCGCGGGGTTTCACGGGCCGGGATAAAATAATAAAATTCGACGGCGGCTATCACGGACACGCGGACAGCCTTCTGGTAAAGGCCGGAAGCGGCGCGGCTACCTTCGGACTGCCCGACTCTCCCGGCGTGCCCGCCGCCCTGGCGGGAATGACGATAACCTGCCCATACAACGACCTCGGTGCGGTTAAAAAAATATTCGAAAAAGACGGAAAAAACATCGCCTGCGTGATAGTCGAGCCGGTGGCGGGAAACATGGGCTGCGTACCGCCTGTGGATGAGTTCCTCCCGGGCCTGCGAGAACTGTGCGACAAGCACGGCGCGCTCCTTATCCTTGACGAAGTAATGACCGGGTTCCGTGTCGCCTACGGCGGCGCGCAATCGATTTACAAGATAAAGCCGGACTTAACCTGCCTCGGGAAGGTAATCGGCGGCGGTCTGCCCGTCGGCGCATACGGCGGCAGGGCGGACATAATGGGTCAGATTTCTCCTTCGATGGACCCGGTTTACCAGGCCGGTACTCTCTCCGGAAACCCGCTCGCGATGACGGCGGGGATCGAGACCCTGAAGCTCCTCAAACAGCCTGGGGTCTATAAGGAACTGGAAAAGAAGAGCGCGATGTTGACGGACTTGCTGAAAGAGGAATTTAAAGGCGCGGGGGTCGAGGCGAGCTTCAACCGCGTGGGCTCCATGTTCACCGTGTTCTTTACTGGCAAGAAGGTGGAGAATTACGCGGATGCCAAGACCTCCGATACGGTCAGGTTCTCGAAGTTTTTCAGGGGAATGTTATCGGGCGGCGTGAACCTCGCGCCGTCCCAGTTCGAGGCGGCGTTCATGTCTCTTGCGCACAGCGACACGGATATCAGGAAGACGGCGAGGGCGGCAGCGGCTGCCCTGACAAACATTTAATAATGCGAAAACAACCGGGGAGGGAAGGTCGATGTTCAAGGCTTTCAAGGAAGGGCTGACCATTAAAGCAATCGTTGCTTTAGCGGCGGTATTGCTGATTTTTTTATCCGTCGGCGGATACGGGGCGTACCGGCTCTGGGACTACAAGGAGAATAACCCCAGCTTCTGCACGGGCTGCCATCTTATGTCCGAGGCGTTTCATAAGTGGTCCGTATCGGAGCATAAGGGCGTAAACTGCCATGAATGCCACCACCTGACCCTCATGGAGCAGAACCAGCTCATGGTATCCCTGGTGCTCCACAACCCCAAGGTGGTCCCGGCGAGGCACGGCAAAGTTATCGTGCCCTGGGAATACTGCGTGAAATGCCATTGGGAAACGGACCCCAAGTATCCCAATGCCCCCAAGATAAGCGATTCCCCCGTGCATGCCAAGCACTTCTTCGCCGAGAAGCTCGAATGCTCGGGCTGCCACGGCTATAGACTGCACCAGTTCACGGTGGAACCGCGGTTCTGCGTGAAATGCCATCCGAACAACGCCGAGGTACATGGCATGGAAGGCATGGCGTGCCTCGCCTGCCATACCGATAAAACCGTCAGCTTGAAGCCCAACCGCGACAAATGTCTCACCTGCCACGGAAGCGCCGAGCAGAGGGCGATAATCGCCGCGGAACCCAAGACGGTGGATACCAGGCACTTCACGGCTACGGCGGACGAGATAGCCATTGCTTCGAAGCTCACCACCTTCCCCAAGGACGGCGCGATGAAGTTCGACTGCAACATGTGCCATAAGCCGCACGGCAAGCTGAAGTTGTCAGTTCCGACGGACTGTATCCCCTGCCACAGGAACATAATGACAACCGGCAAACATGCCGCGCACCTCGGGATGGGGCTTAAGTGCCTCGACTGTCACAAGCCGCACCTCTGGAAGGTGACGAAGGAGATGGGCAAGTCCGACAAGTGCACGAAATGCCACGGGCCTGTTGACCCGGCGAACTTCCTGCTGTAATAAGGGAGCGTGTTTTAATCGTCTTCAGGCGTATTGCAAACTAAACAGGGGGGCCCATCCGGTTATCCGGGTGGGTCCTTGATTTTCATGGAAGACAAAGACAAAGAGTTCTGGCGCAATATGTATCAGCTGGCCGCGATGGGTATAAACCTCGTGGCCGCCACCTTCATAGGTCTTTTCATGGGGTGGGCGATAGATAACTGGCTGACTCCGAAACTGAACTGGCATACCTCGCCGTGGTTCACCCTGGTCTTCCTGCTTTTCGGGATAATCGCGGGATTCAGGAATATGTTCAGCATGGCAAAGAAGACGGACGTTCCCGACGATCCGAGCCAGGAAAAGGGCAATTTTCGGGATAAGGACAGCGACCATTTTTAGGGCAATATGATAGCAACGAATAAAAAACACCTGATAAAGGTAGCGACGTGGGGCGGCGGACTCTCGGTAGTCTTCGCCGCGTTAAGCCTTATCAAGTTTCCGCCCATAGTCGCCGCCAGCATCCTTACCGGCGCCGTCTTGTCCATCTTCAATGTCTACTCGATCGTGACGATGGTGGAGGCCCTGGCCGGCGCGGCGATGTCCGATAAATCCGCCGGACGTGCCGCAAAAGCGCTTTCCACCCTCCTGCACCTCGTAAAATTCCTGATTTTGCTTGCCCTGCTGTTCCTACTTGTGGTATATAAGTTAACGAATCTATTTGCATTGGCGTTTGGCTTTACCGTCGTCCTCTTCGCAAACTTAAGCGCGGGACTTTCCGGGCTTAAGGAAGGCGGCCAAAGCGGCACCCGGCAGTAGTTCAGACGCTGTGCTTGAAGACGGTTCGTTTGTCGCGCATTAAACGGCCCCGGTCGCATGTAGTTTGGCCCGGCAGTAGTTAAAGCCTAATGTTAAGCAGCACATTCTCCATATTCCCCGGTATCGGCCCCCGCCTTGAGAGATATCTCTGGCGGACCGGCGTCCTCACCTGGGAAGACTTCCTCTCCTCCGATAAAATCGCTGGATTTTCCTGTCAGAGAAAGACCTTGCTGGACGGCTACGTCCTGGACGCCTTATGCGCCTTACGGGCTGGAAATATCCTGTATTTTCAGCCGCTTTTAGGTCCCGGCGGTCTCTGGCGGCTCTGGGACCTGCTTGGCGAAGACGCCCTGTGCATGGACATAGAGACGGACGGCAAAAACGCCGAGTCGGGCGAGGTCACGGTAGTCGGTTTTTATTCGAACGGCGAGTACCGGCCGTACGTCCTGGGCAGGAACTTGAACCGGGACGACATCCAGCGGGAGATCGAGGACGCGAAACTTCTCGTAACCTTTGCGGGCAGTACCTTCGATATCCCTTATCTGAAGGCGTTTTATCCGGGGCTTCGGGTGGACGTGCCGCATCTGGACCTCTGCCCGGCCGGGCACAAAGCCGGGCTGAAGGGCGGCCTCAAAAAGGTGGAGAAGCTGGTGGGGATCGCCCGCCCGGACGAGGTGGAAGGCTTAGGCGGCTATCAGGCCGTCCTGCTCTGGCAGGCGCATATGCGCGGCAGGGAAGGGGCGCTTGAAACACTCGTCGCCTACAACCGCGAGGATACCGAGAACCTCCACACCCTTGCCTCGAAAATTTACGACATGCTTTTCTCAGTTTCGGGGCTTCCCGGGTTCGCGCCCGGCGCCCTGGTCAAATCCCTCTAATGAAATCGGAGAATTTGCGTCAGATGATAAAAAAGCTGTTTCTGCCTCTCATCTTCTCACTTATCCTCTTCCCGGCTTTGTCCCATGCCGGTGAAAAATCTTCCGCTCACCGCGCCGCCCCCGACGCCTCCCATGAGCGAGAAGGCGCGGTTCGACCACGCCCTCGGGCTGTACATGCAGGGCAAGCTCCCGGCGGCGTCGGACGAGTTCCTTTCATACCTGAAGGACTTTCGCGAAGGCTTGCACGCTGACGACTCGCTATACTGGCTGGGGAAGCACCGGGAGCTGACCGGAAAATTCGGCGAGGCCGCGGTCATGCTGCGCCGTGCGATTAACGACTTCCCCGCGAGCGACATCGCCGCGTCCATACAGTTTGAGCTTGGGTACTGCCTGTACTCTCCACAAAACCCGAACAGGGACCTGCCGAAGGCTTTAGCGGAGTTCATGAAGGTCCCCTCCTTGTATCAGGGCGACCCAGTAGTCCCCCAGTCACTCTATTATGCGGCAAAGTGCCAGATGGGGCTTAGTGAACTCATGAAGGCGCGGGAAATTTTCGCTCGTATTGCCGCGGAATTCCCCGATTCCCCGTATGCGGCACCCGCCCTTTACAGCCTTGGTCAGATTTCTCTTACGGAAGGAAATTCGGACGAGGCCAAAGGCGCGTTCAATACCCTCCTTGACCGTTATCCCGCCGGGCTGTATTCGAATGAAGCCGCCGCCGCGATAAGATCGGCCGCGAGCGCCGGTGAGAAAAAAGGGCTGGCGGCGGCAAACTCTTCCCGCGACATCACGCTGAAATAATCTTCTTCTATGACAAAACTCACCTTGACGGCCATTATGGCCTCATTCCTGATATCTTTTGCCTCCCCGGGGTTTGCCGACACCGCCTGGACGGAGGCCCCTTTCCCAACGTCCCCCGCGGCCGCCCTGCCTGTCCCGCTTAAAAATCTCTCTTCCATTACCCCTGCGCCTGCCAATGTCCCGGGCGAAGGGACGCTGGTCTGCGACTGCGACCCGGCGGGCGCGGAGGTTTATCTGAACGGGATATCGATAGGCGAGGCCCCCTTGCGCAAGGAACACATCAAGGCAGGGGTCTATACCCTGACTTTCAAAAGCCCGGGATACGAGGACTCCACCGAGACAATAACCATCAAAAAAGAAGTGATTTTGACGATGGCAGAAAAAATGGCGCAGGCGCGGGGCAGCATAAAGCTGGACTCGGTCCCCCAGGGCGCGTCCGTGCTGCTTGACGGGAAGGCGGCGGGAGTCACGCCTGTGACGCTTACCCGTGTTTCAGGCGGGAAGCATAAGATATCCTTCGAGAAGGACTACTTCGAGCCGTCGGAGCAATCCGTGGATACCCTGCCGGGCGCGAGCGAGGAAATTCACGCGCAGCTTAAAAGACGGCTGCTGTTAATAAATATCGAAGGCGGGGCCGAGGCCGCGGCGCAAACGGCCCTGGGCCAGCTTCACGGGCTCGATATCATCCCGACCCCCATAGACACGCTTAAAGCGATTTTATGCTCGAGAGAACTGGACCCGGCGTCGCTTGAGTTTTTGAGCTGCATAAAAATGAAACTGGACCTGGAAGACTCCGCCGTTCTGGCCAGCCTGCTGGAGCAGGAGCGTGCGGAGCTTGCCCTGGCGATTTCCGAAAAACCGGATAGCGACGGAAACGTAGTTACCTTATCCCTTTACTGCTCTCATTCGACGTTCCCGGACGTAATCAATATCCGGTGCAAGGACGAAAGCCAGCTGAAAGAGGGCCTGGGCCGTTTCATCAGCCAGTGGCAAGCTCAAACCCTGGCCGACATGAACGGCGGGGGGGCGAATGGGAGTGGTCAGGCCGCGCCTGCCGCAACGGGCGAGGCCGCGCCCGAGGACAGTCAATATCTCTTCAACCTTGCGCTGGTGCTGGTCTCCGAGAAGCAGAGCCCGGACACCGGAGAAAAAATTACCCTTGGAAACGCTTATCTCCGGGCGGGTCAGTACGTTAAGGCGCTCAAGGCCTATCAGGCGGTAAAGCCGGAGCCCGGGCGCGGGATTTGCCGGGGCACGGCGCTTTACCGCATGGCCCAGGCCTACGAGAAGATGGGCCTCTGGACGCAGGCCGCAAGCTCTTACAGGGAGCTCTGCATCCTTTATCCTGACGCGACCCTTATCTCCTCAAAAGGCCCCAGGGCCGCCCCGCTCGCAAAAGAGCGGCTCAAGGCGCTTTACAACCTGGGGCTTGTAAAAGAGCGCTGGTGGCTGTAAAACAGGCCATCCAACCATACCTCCCGGATAAAAATTAATTGATTAACTGCCGATGTTATGATAAATTTAACATTTTTGAGGGTTTCTGTCTTCGCTACCGCTCTGGACAGGTAAATCTTTTCGCGAGAGTGGCGGAACTGGCAGACGCGCCGGACTTAGGATCCGGTGGGCAACCATGGGGGTTCAAGTCCCCCCTCTCGCACCATCCGGCGCGCAAGGCTAAACCTGTTACCTTTTTGGAAAAAGGTAACGCCAAAAACTTTTAACTGTCCCGCTTTCTTTTGGTTACTTTTCTTTCCCGAAAGAAAAGAACGTTTTAAACAGGAGACGATAACCAAAATGAAATTCGAAGTCGAAGACCTTGGAGCTACGAAGAAACGCCTGAAGGTGGAGATATCCGCGGACGATGTCGAAAAAGCCCTGAACAAGGCCTACGCGGAATTAAATAAATCCGTCAAGATAGAAGGCTTCCGTCCGGGACATGCGCCAAAGGGGATACTGGAAAAGCGCTACGGGAAGGGCGTCGAGGCGGACATGCTGGAAAAACTGATACCGGCGCATTACTTCCAGGCGGCCCAGGAGGCGGGTATAATCCCGGTGGACAACCCCAAGTTCGACGAAGGGAACTTCGAGATAAAGAAAGGCCAGCCTATTTCTTTTGTGGCGGAGGTGGAGGTCCGTCCGGAAATCGCGCTCTCTGAATACAAGGAGATAGAGGTCCCGGAAGAGGAGCTTACCGTCTCGGAGGAAGAGGTTTCCGAGGCGTTGGAAGAGCTGCGCGACGTGAATTCCACGCTGGAAACGCTTGTCGAGGACCGTCCGTCGGTGGACGGCGATTACGCCGTGATAGATTTCGAAGGCTTCGTCGGCGGCGCCCCCATACAAGGGGGGAAGGCGGAAAACTACGCGCTTAACTTAGGCTCCGGGAGCTTCATCCCCGGTTTCGAAGAACAGATAACCGGGATGAAAAAAGGGGACGAACGGGAGATTAAAGTCACTTTCCCCGAAAATTACAAGAACAGGGAACTGGCCGGAAAGGAAGCGGCTTTCAAGATAAAGCTGAGCGAGATAAAGAAGAAGGTCCTGCCGGCGCTGGACGACGATTTCGCGAAGGATACCCGGATCGCCTCGACCCTTGAAGACATGAAGGCGGCGGTGCGTGAAGATATACTGGCGCACAAGCGCCGGGGCTTAATCGAGAAGCAGAAGGACAAGGTAATGGAGGAGCTTGGGAAGCGTAACGACTTCGAGCTTCCGGCCTCTTTAGTGGACAGGGAGTTCAAGGCGCTTCAGGCGCGGCACAGGCGCGAACTGCTCTCCTCCGGCATGAAGGCCGAGGAGGCCGGGGAGGAGATGAAGCGCTTCGAGGAGGAGGCCAAAAAAGCGGCCGCCGACCGTGTGAAAGTGTCCCTTGTGCTTGCGACTATATCGGACAGGGAAGGGATAATAATTTCCGACGCCGAGCTTGAGGTGGGAATACACAGGCTTGCCGCCCAGACGGGACAAAGCGCCAAGGATTTGAAGGAGTTATATCTTAGGCGGGAGGGTGGCCTGGAGGCCCTGAGAGGCATGCTGGGCGAGGAAAAGGTGCTGGAATTCGTGCTTTCCCAGACAAAAAAGGTTAAAGCGGCCTAAACCGGGGCCCCTGAAATTCTTTTTTTAAGGTAAAATTAAGTTGTGGGCGTTGCTTTTCCGCCTGAAATAGATTAGAATACATAGGAATTGCTTAAAGCAAATTCCGCTGATTTCCTGGAGGACTTAATGCTCATCCCTTACGTCATAGAGCAGACCGCACGCGGCGAGAGGGCCTACGATATCTATTCGCGTCTGCTCAAGGACAGGATAATATTCCTGGGCACCGCAATAGACGACGACGTGGCCAACGCAATAATCGCCCAGCTCCTGTTCCTCGAGGCGGACGACCCGGACAAGGAAATACATCTGTACATCAATAGCCCCGGCGGCGTCGTGACTGCCGGGCTCGCGATATTCGACACCATGAACTACGTCCGGGCCCCGGTTTCCACGATCTGCCTGGGCCAGGCCGCCAGCATGGGAGCGCTGCTTCTGGCGGCGGGCGAGAAGGGGCGGCGGTTCTCGCTCCCGAATTCGAGGATCATGATACACCAGCCCTCGGCGGGGTTCCAGGGCCAGGCGACGGACATCGACATCCACGCAAGAGAGATACTGAGGATGAAAGAGGCCTTGAACCAGATACTCGCCAAGGCCACCGGACAGAGCATTGAAAAGATCGCGGATGATACGGACCGGGACTTCTTCATGAGCGGGATTCAGGCCAAGGATTACGGCCTGATAGACGCCGTCATCGAGAGGCTGCCGGATACGACGGCAAAGTTATAAACCCCTTCGGGGGCAGCAGCACCCGCACTAAACGGCAGTAGGAGGTCCTTTACAAATGGAGAAGAAAACCGAAAACGACAAGGCGGCGCACCACTGTTCTTTCTGCGGAAAGAGCCAGGACGAGGTCAAGAAGCTTATAGCGGGCCCGACCGTCTTCATTTGCGATGAGTGTATAGAGCTTTGCAACGACATCGTGGCGGAGGAATGGGACGAGGAGCGCGCCTCCGGAATGCCCAAACTCCCCAAGCCCGTGGAGATCAAGCGTTTCCTGGACGAGTACGTCATCGGCCAGGAGCGCGCCAAGAAGATACTCTCGGTCGCGGTCCACAACCACTACAAACGCATATCGACGCCTGTAACCGAACTGGACGACGTAGAGCTCCAGAAATCCAACATACTGCTTATCGGCCCCACCGGCGTGGGCAAGACACTGCTCGCGCAAACTCTGGCCCGGATGCTGGATGTGCCTTTCACAATCGCGGACGCCACGACCTTGACCGAGGCCGGGTACGTCGGCGAGGACGTCGAGAACATAGTTTTAAAACTCCTCCAGGCGGCTGACTACGACGCCGAGCGCGCGCAGAGGGGCATCATCTATATCGACGAGATAGACAAGATATCGCGCAAGTCGGAGAACCCGTCCATCACCCGCGACGTATCCGGCGAAGGCGTCCAGCAGGCGCTCCTGAAAATAATTGAAGGTACGGTCGCCTCAGTGCCCCCGCAAGGCGGTAGAAAACACCCGCACCAGGAGTTCATCCAGGTGGACACCTCCAACATCCTGTTCGTCTGCGGCGGCGCGTTCGTCGGCCTCGACAAGATAATAGAACACCGGGGCGGCGATAAAGTCATGGGCTTCGGCGCGGAAGTCCGCTCCAAAAAAGAGAAGGGAGTCGGCGAGGTCCTGGCCGCAGTTCAGCCTGAAGACCTTCTGAAGTTCGGCATGATACCGGAGTTCATAGGCAGGGTCCCCGTTCTCGCTACTCTCGTGGAACTGGACGAGGACGCTCTGGTCCGGATACTCACGGAGCCTAAGAACTCGCTCATCAAGCAGTATCAGAAGCTCCTGATGATGGAGGGCGTGAAGCTCAAGTTCACGGACGGCGCGATGAAGGCGATAGCCAAGAAGGCCGTCACCCGCAAGACCGGAGCCAGGGGCCTTCGGGCGATACTGGAAGAGGTAATGTTCGATCTCATGTACGACGTGCCTTCCCAGCAGAACGTGAAGGAAGTCGTTATAAACGAAGAGGTAATCAACAGCCGCGAAGCCGCGATATTCCTCTACGAAAAAGAGGAAAAAGAGGCCTCGTAAGGGGGGCGTCCGGCGCGCGATAATCAATATGAGAGGCGGACTCATGGTCGACTTTAGTCAATCGAAATTGCCGACGGTTCTGACGGCCTCTTTTATGCGTCAGTAGGGCGCGACAGTCAGCAAGGGCGCTACACCCCGGAGCGACAGTCAATCGAAATTGTGAGGGGCCGGCCATCGTGTCGGCCCTTTTTTATTTCCCCCTTTTAATTTGACCTGAACCCCCTTTTAACTTAGAATATTTGCCATGCCAGACATCGATAAGTACATCTCCCCCGAGGCGGCCCGGTACATGCGCCGCGCCATCGCCGAGGCTGGCGGAAACGAGGTATTTTTCCTCTCGTCCTGCGGGGACGACCGCCGCGTATTCAAGGCCCAGGTAATCGCGCGCGGCGACGAGTCGTGCGTCCCGGCGCTTGCCCAGGGCGCGGCGGTGGGCGACGTGGTAATCCATAACCACCCCTCCGGCCTCCTCACCCCGTCCAAACCCGACATCGAGATAGCCGGGATGCTGGGCTCGCGCGGAGTCGGTTTCTTCATCGTAAATAACCCGGTGGACGAAGTCTATGCGGTAGTCGAGCCATTCGCGCGCGAGTCGCTCAAGCCAATCGACATAGACGCGGTGGAGGCGGCGCTCTCCGAGGGCGGGGCGTTATCCAAGGCAATGACCGGGCATGAGGCCAGGGCAGGCCAGGTGATGATGGCGCGTGAAGTCGCGCGTGCGTTCAACGAGGACAGGGTCGCGGCCCTGGAGGGCGGGACCGGCGTCGGCAAGAGCATGGCGTATCTCGTCCCCGCGCTCCACTGGATAACAAAAAACCGGGAGCGGGTCGTGGTCTCCACCAACACGATAAACCTCCAGGAACAGCTTATCGGGAAGGACATCCCGCTCCTTGGCCGGACCGGGCTGGAGCCGTTCAAGGCGGTGCTGGTCAAGGGCCGGGGCAACTACCTCTGCCTGAGGAAGCTCGATACGGCCCTGGTCGATGGCGACTTCCTCCTGGAAGAGGCCGAGAAGGAGGACCTCGAGGCGATATCCGAGTGGGCGCTCATGACCAAGGAAGGCTCCCGTTCAGACCTCTCCTTCATGCCGTCCGGGTCGCTATGGGAAAAACTGAATTCCGAGACGGATTCCTGCACCCGGCTCAAGTGCCGGCACTTCAGCCACTGCTTCTTCTTCCGCGCCAGGCGCGAGGCAGCAAGCGCGGACTTATTGGTCGTAAACCACCATATCCTGCTTGCCGACATCGCCATGCGCGCCGAGGGGGCTTCGGACACCGCAATCCTGCCCGGCTACTCGCGGCTCATAATCGACGAGGGGCATAACTTAGAGGACGGCGCGACGTCTTATTTCGGCGGCAGGATTACGAGGCTCGGCCTTTTGAAGACGCTCGGACGGCTGCACCACAAAAAAGACCGTGAGCGCGGCACGTTGCCGCTTATCGCGTCGCGGCTTGCCGGTAAGGCGGCTAAGGCGGGCTCGCGCAAGGAGAAAGGCGAGGCCTGGAGGACGCTGATACGGGACAGGATAGTCATGGAGAAGGAGTCGGTGTCACTCAGGGTGAACGAGGCCTTCGACGAGCTGTTCTACTTCATCTCCCGCGAGAGCGAAAGCCCCGGCGGCGAGGTCAAGATACGCCTCACGGACGAGACGAGGCGCGCGACCGGCTGGGAGTCCGTAGAGGCCGGGTTTAACAGGCTCGGTACGGAGTTGACCAACCTCACCCGTTCGCTTAATTCCCTTGTCAAGGAGCTGAAGGACGAAAGCCTGGGAGACAAGATAGACGAGCCGTTAATCGAGCTTAAGTCCTTGAGCGAGAGGCTTGAGGCCGCGAACACGGAACTGGACAACCTGCTCCGTGGCAAAGACGACGGCCTCGTGCGCTGGGCGGAGGCCCCGGCCAGAAAGACCGGGCGGGTAATCGCGCTGTGCGGCTCGCCGCTGAACGTCGCGGCCGAGATAAAGTCCCGGATATACGACAGGCTTAAGACGGTGGTGATAACGTCCGCGACTCTTACGGTAAAGAAAAAATTCAACTTCTTAAACCGGCGCATCGGGCTTGATTTAATACCCGGCGACAGGGTCATCGAGGGGGTATACCCCTCTCCTTTCGACTACCGCAACCAGGTAATTATCTGCATCCCAAGAGACATCCCGGAGCCGGGCTCCAAGGAGTTTGCGGCGGCGCTTTCCGCATTGGTGCGGGAGTCTTTGGATATTTCGCGCGGCCGGGCGTTCGTGCTGTTCACGTCTTTCCGGATGCTGGAGGGCGCGTACCGGGAACTGGAGCCGTTCATGCTTGCCGCCGGGATAAAAGGACTTAAGCAGGGAGACGCCCCCAGGCACAGGCTGCTGGAAGACTTCCGTACGCACCCCTCCGCCGCGCTCTTCGGCACGGACAGCTTCTGGGAGGGCGTGGACGTAACCGGGGAGGCGCTCTCAAATGTTATAATTACAAAGCTGCCGTTTTCCGTCCCGGACGAGCCGGTGATACAGGCGAGGCAGGAAGAGATAGAGGCGCAGGGGCGGCAATCCTTTCATGGAGTACATCGTGCCGCAGGCGGTGATAAAGTTCCGCCAGGGCTTCGGGCGGCTCATCCGGAGCAATACGGACCGGGGCTCCATCATGGTGTTCGACCGGCGCATCGTCGAGAAGAACTACGGGCGCGAGTTTCTGGAATCGCTCCCGGAAGGGCGTCTTGTCGCCGGGCCGTCGGCGGTGGTGTTCGAGAAGGCGCGGGAGTTTTTCGGCGTGCCGGTGGAAAGAGTATAAACCGTTACCTTTTTGAAAAAAGGTAACGCCAAAAATTTTTTAAACTCGTTTTTATGTACTGCTTTCTTTTGGCTTAGAAAAGGTAACGCCAAAAACTTTTGAACTGTTTTTATGTCCGGCTTTCTTTTGGTTACTTTTCTTTCACCTGAAAGAAAAGTAACGTGACGGAGTAACTATGAACTCACTCGACCTTACTCTACTTCTTATCATCGGCATCTCGCTCGCGGTCAGCACCTTCCGGGGGGCGGTGCGCGAAATCTTCTCGCTCGGCGGCGTCGTCGCCGGGTTCATCCTCGCATCCCGGTTCTATGAAAAAACATCCCTGGGCATCCTCAGGCTTACCTCATACCCGGAGATAAACAACATAATCAGCTTCCTGGTAATCTTCATCTTCGCCTCCGTCCTGATAAGCTTCATCGGCGGCATGTTCTCCCATGCCGTGAACAAATCGGGCTTCAAGGTGTTAAATACGTTTCTGGGGACGTTCATCGGCGCGGTAAAAGGAGTGTTGATCGCCTCCCTCGTCCTGTACGCCTTGCTGGTCTTCTTCCCGGCTAACAGCGGCATGTTCCAGCACTCGAAGACTTTCCCGTATGCCGTCAAGTTCTCGAAAGCCATCGCACCCATCGGCCCGACGTTTTTCCGCGAGGAGTTAGACAAAAAACTGAACGAGACCAAAGGTCAACAAAAGACCGTTCACACCCCCGAGCCCCCCTCACCCCCGCAGGCCCCCCACGCCCCCCAAGAACCATCCGAAAAAGAAAATTTAATTGCGCCAACTAACCCCTTTGTGGTATATAGAGAGTCTGGCAAGCGTTAAAAAATAGGGCTTAATAAAGGGCAAAGGAGGGTGTTGTGGTCCTTACGTTATACGTCAACGACCCTATGGGGACTCGTTGCCGAATAAACCTGGCGTCGGCGATGAAAGTCAAAGAGGAGTACCCGGTGGAACTGCGGGTAGTGAAGCACGGTTCCGAGGAATATAAAAGTGAAGAAAACCCGCCCCCCTGTCCTTCGATAAAGCTGGACGAGCGGGTCATCAAGGAATACGGCGTGATGACCCCGGAACAGATAACGGAGGAGCTGCTACACTCGCTCTACTAAAACAAGTAAAACCTTCCCGATAGCCGGTTTTCTGGTATTATTAAATTTATGCGAAAATCAACCAAGGAATACCTCGCGTTACTCGCTCTGCTGGTCCTTTTCGCCGGATGCGCCGGGGGCCTTTTCGAGACAAAGCCCGCGCGGGCCAAGGATTTTACCGTGGCTCTTTTGCAGGGCGGGGAGACTTCTCTTTCGGATTATGCGGGAAAGCCGCTGGTGATTATCTTCGGTGCGACCTGGTGCTCGCACTGCCTCCACGAGATGCCGATACTGAAGAAGGCTTGCGAGAGGCGGGCGGGCGGAGTCCAGTTCCTGCCGATATTCGTAAAGAGCAACAAGGAGGACGCCCTCGCGCTGGTAAGCAAAAGCAACATGACCTGCAAGATAGGCTGGGACCCGGAAGGGAAGGTAGCCGCGCTTTACGGCGTCACGGGGATGCCGGAAACGATGTTCATCAATGCCAAAGGCGAGATAGTGTACGATTACTTCGGGACTATCGAGCAGTCGGATATCGACAAGGGAGTGGAGAAGCTCCTTAAATCGGAACAGCAGCCGCAGTAATATCTTCTACTAACCAAAAAGCCGGAGGAATTTTCCTCCGGCTTTTTTTATGTCTTCGCCTGCCAGCCCCGGCTCCCCTGGCCCCGTTTTTAACCGTACAGGTCCGGGTTCAGTATCTTGTCCACCGTCGTCCTGGCAAGGACAAGCGGCGCGATGAACATGTTGGACATGTCCTTTTCCTGGTCGCGCTTGTTGGAGAGGAAGGTTATCCTGTCCTGCATCCTGTCCCTGAGGAAGGTCAGGTAGTCCACGTTCCTCTTGGGCTTGTACTTCTTGTCGTAGTCCTCGCCGAACAGCTCGCTTCCGTTCATCGGCACCTGGAGCCCGTGGAACGTGCGCCACTCCCGCCACTGTATATTGCCCCGCACAAGCTCCGTGACTATGGAAAGGGACAGCTCCTTCGGGATATTTACCAGGCCTTCCGGTAAGCCGAACGCGTGCGTGTTCATGATATAGCACTCGCAGCCCATCTTGAAGAGCTTCCTGAACTGCTCGCAGTCCTCGAGAAGCGAGTGCACTCTGAAGGGGTTGGCGAAGGGCTCTATTACCAGCTTCTCCAACTCCTTCGCATCGACGTTCTCGACGCCTTTCGCCCGCAGCGTGGAGAGAGACGCGCCCATCGAGACGGCGAGGGACGACCCCTTGACCTTCGAAATCGGCGGCAGGGACGTGTCCTTCTGGAGCCATATCACCATGCTCGGCCTCTCGCAGGAGTCCGCGTGGTGGAACATGTCCCGGCTCTTTATGCACCGGCCGTTGTCGTTCCGGATATCTTCGTTCACCATCTTGCGGGATACGGTCTTGCCTCCGTCGTCCGAGTGGCTGGTGACGGCCACGTTCTGGGCGGAGTAGAAATACTTGATTATCGGGTCGTTAAACTTGGTCGCGTCCGTCTTGTCGAAAAGCGACGGCTCAAGCGCCACCGACACGTCGTTCTCAAGGTCTATCAGGAAGGCGTCGTCGTGTATTACGGTAACTTTTTCGTCTTTCCTTAGCGTCCCTTCGTGGTCCAGGCTGTTCGTGATCGAGGACTTCCCGGAGCCGGAAAGGCCGAATACCGCGATTGGGCGGGCGCTTCCTATCTTCTTTATGCCGCCGTGGCAGGCCACCATGTTATGCCGTACGCCGATTGTCCAGGCAATGGTGAGCGTACCCTTCTTGCGCTCGCCGAAGTACCGAAGGCCAAGTATCGCGATGCAGTTCTGCATCTCGTCTATTATGACCAGGCCGTTCGGGAAGTCCGGGTGGGACCATTCCGGGTCTGCGAACGCCAGGATGTCCGGCTCGTTAATCTTCCTGGACTTCGGATAAGCGTCGCTCCAGGGCTTGATAAACGGGCAGAAGTTCATCCCCCAGTCCAGCATGTTCTTCGCGTCCGTCTCCGGGCTGATCAGGTGCGCCTTCACCATAAAATCGGAGTGAAGCCCCACGATGCCCTCCAGGTGCAGGCCCGGCCGGCGGTTGAACTGATATACCGCCTCCATTAAGATGGCGTGGATTTTATCTTTTTTCGGCTTGTCGAAGGTCCTTACCAGAAGCCTCGCCCTGGCCGTGCGCCCGACGACGCCGCCGTCGTTGGATATCAGTACCTTCGCGTCCGCCGGAAGGCCGAACTGGGCGGGGTTGTACATCGCCTGGTCCGTCCGTACAACCTCGGGCTGCTTGAGCGCGAGCCCGTAGAGCTCGGCCATGTCGGTGCGCCTGACGGAATTGGCGTACATGGCGGACTCAATGATAGCCCTCCACGGGGACGCGGGCATCGAGTTTAATGTTGCCATAATTTTGGTCCTCCTCTAAATCTTGCAGGCTTAAGGTGAATCGTGAAAACAATCTTATCCACAACAGGGGGAAATGTCAACAGTAATTGCGGCTACTTAAAAAATTTTATGTAATTTTTGTGCGAATTACTTATTTTAACACTGCAAAATGGTGCTTTAGCCGACACTGATAGCCTTTTTGCCGGTTTTAGGGCTATAGAAAATATATTGCATTTTTACCCGGGAAAGGTTATTCAGGGTATGATGCTCAACTGGACCGTAATAACCGCCTTTATAACATTCGCCGTCCTGCACAGCCTTACGGTATCGCGCGTCTTCAAGAAATTTTTAGCCGGGATAATCGGCGAAAACAGTATGCGCGCGTATTACCGCCTGGGCTTTACCGTCTTCTCCGCCGTAATAACCCTCGCGGCATTCTATATAATCTGGACGCAGCCGGACATTTTGTATGTACCGTCCGCCGCAATATATCTCTATCCCCGCGCGCATTGTGCAGGTTTTCGGCGTCCTGATTTTTCTCTTCGCTTCGAAAATTATTCACCCCGGGGCCTTTATGGGTGTGCGGCAGGCGGTGAACTATTTGCAAACGGGCGAGACGGCCGGGGATATCGAGGGCATAGAGAATACCGGGCTCGTCACCTGGGGCGTATACGGGCTTGTGCGCCATCCCATGTATCTTGCCGGTATCCTGGTATTCCTTTTCGAGCCGGTCATAACGGCCAACAACCTGGCGCTTCGGGTCCTGGCGGCCCTGTATTTCCTGTTCGGCACGTTCATCGAGGAGCGCAGGTTCCTGCATGACTTCGGGGACGAATATGCGGCTTATCGGCGGGAAGTGCCGAGGTTGAATATCATCGCCGGGATCGTGAGACAAATCCGACGGCCGTAACCGCCGCCCGGAAGCCGCGAGCCGGCACGTAGACCATGCTCCGGCGTGCGCCCGCCAACACATGCGGACCACATGCGCACGCCTCCGGCGGAGGGTCACGTGCCTTTTCGCGGCTTCCGGGCGGCTCGAACGCGCCCTATCCGCGGAAAGGGCGGAGGAGGCGTTCCTGCAGGAATATCATCTTGAGCGTAAAGTAGAAATTAGCGGCAGACGCTATTTTGCGAATAATGAGATTCCGGAAGGAATGCCTCATCCGCCCGTTACTATATAGCGAACGCGGACGGGCAGATGTCCTTCAGGACGCACTCGGCGTGGTTGGGATTACGTGCGGTGCAGGTATATCGCCCGAGGATTATCAGGCGGTTTGAATAGGCTATCCAGTCTTTTTCCGGGAGAAGCTTGTAGAGGTCCCGTTCTATCTTTTCCGGGTCCTTGTTCTTGGTCAGGCCGAGCCTCTGGGATACCCGCATGACGTGCGTGTCCACGACAATCCCCGGCACGTTAAAGCATATCGTCAGCACCAGGTTCGCGGTCTTGCGTCCGACGCCGGGCAGCGCCACCAGCTCCTCCATCGTCCCCGGCACCTCGCCCCCGTGGTCGCGCAGCAGCGCCTGCCCCAGGTTTATGATGTTCTTCGCCTTGTTCCGGAAGAAGGTGACCGCCTTTATCTCGTCCTGGAAGGTGTCGAGGTCGGCCTGGGCGTAGTCCTTCGCCGACTTGTATTTTTTAAATAGCGTCTCCGTGACCTTGTTCACCAGGACTTCCCTGCACTGCGCGGAGAGTATCGCCGCGATAATCAACTGAAGCGGCGTCTTGTAATGAAGCTCCGTGCCGGGGTCGTCGGGGTAGCGCTGCTTCAAGAGCTTTACAATCTCCCCCGCGCGCTTTTTTTTCTGGTCGATTGTTTCGTTTGCGAAGTCGTAGGGCATAGAGAGATTATAGCAGGAAAATGAATTTTCTGGCCCGTCTGATTTATCCCGGCGGGGCTGGTGCTGGCGTTGTTTTTATGAAGAGAGCTAATGAAAAGTTTATGAATAATAATCCTACTTAGAACATATTCTAAAATATTATAAAGAGTATCTTCTAAATGTATTCCCTTTACGGCATCACGAATTAAAAATAATAACACAGCCAAATGACATAAATAAACCGCAGATTCCTGTATAAATTAAAAAAAACCACTTGGCGAACTTATTGTCCTGCAGAAATAAATAAGCCAATAATCACCTCGATAAAAAACTGGCCTATCGAAGCATATACTTCATAGAGTCTATATTTTGTTAATATCATCCGCAATGCCTGAATCCTATCGGCAGAGAATCTGTTCGCCAATTTGTATTTATTCCTCTCAATTGTGCTTATTGCTCGTGATTCCAATGGTAATAAAAGCTAGTTCATGACTGTTTCGACAAACAATCATATTCGTCTCTCCTTTTCTAACTGCAGATCTTTCTCTCCGCTCAGAATGACATCCTATCTCCCTCTTGATAAAACATCTCATGACAAGGTCGGTTCTTTACGCCGCCTTCTTTTCTTTCCGGCTCCGGAAGAACTCCGCGACTTCGTCCGCGCTCAGGGAGTTTAAGACGTCGCCCTTTTCAAGCCAGCCTTTCCTTGCGATGCCGAGGCCGTAGGCCATGTCGTCGAAGCCGGAGAGGTTATGCGCGTCCGGGCTGATGGCAATTTTGACCCCGCGGCTTTTGGCGTATTTCATTTCGCGCCAGTCAATGTCGAGCCTCTGCGGGTGGGCGTTTAACTCTATCGCCACGTTAAGCCTCGCCGCTGCGTCTATTACTTTTTTCATGTTCAGCGGGTAGCCGCTCCTGCCGAGAAGGAGCCTTCCCGTCGGATGGCCGAGGATTGTCAGGTGCGGGTTCTCCATCGCCCTGATTACCCTTTTGGTCGCCTCCTCCTCGGTCATGTTGAACTTCGAATGGATGGAGCAGACCGTAAAATCGAGCATTTTAAGTATCTCGTCCGGGTAGTCGAGCGAGCCGTCGGGCAGGATGTCCACCTCGGCGCCCTTGAAGACATGGAACACCCTTGACCTCCGCATTTACTTTGTCTATGTCCTCCTGCTGGGCGAACAGGGCGCTGACCTTCATGCCGCCCGCGTAGGCCGCTACCTGGCTGTGGTCCGTGATGCCGACATAGCTGTAGCCGTGCCTTTTCGCGGCCTGGGCGATTTCGTAAATCTCGTCTTTTCCGTCCGAGTACCGGCTATGCATATGGAAAAGCCCGTGAATATCTTTTTCTTCTATCAGTTCGGGCAGGGTCCCGGCTGCCGCGGCCTCCACCTCGCCCATGTCCTCCCGCAGTTCCGGCGGGACGTAATCCAGCCCCAGCGCCCGGTAAATATCGGCTTCTTCGGTACACTTCACAAGCGAGTTGTCATCTATTTTGAAAAGCCCGTATTCGTTCAGTTTAAGACCCATCTTTTTTGCGATGCCCCGAAGCCGGACGTTATGGTCCTGGTTTCCCGTGAAATACTGCAGCGCGTAGGGGAACTGCTCGTCCGTGACCACGCGCAAATCGGCGGCTATCCCGCTTGTCAGGGTGACGCTCGATTTCGTCTCCCCGGCCGCGACGATATGCTCCACGGCGGGAAGCTTCGTAAAAATTTCTATAACGCCTTGGGGGTCTTGTGAAGAGGCGACGATGTCGATGTCCTTTATCACCTCTTTTTTCCTGCGGATGCTCCCCCCGACTGCAATCCTTATAACTTTTTTGGATTTCCTGAGCGGGGCGTAGAGCATCTGGGCCTCGGAGGAAGCGAAGGAGTAGAGGTACTGCTCTGCATGTTTCTGGAGGAATGCGATATTTTCCAGAATTTTCTGCTGTGTCCTTGCGCCAAAACCAGGCAGGTCTATGAGGCGGTTTTCGTTGCAGGCGTACTCAAGCTCGCCGATGGAGCCGATTTTTAGAGTTTCGAAAAGGGCCTTCGCTTTTTTCGGCCCCAGGCTCGGCACACGCAGTAGCTGGACAATCCCCGGCGGCATGGACTTCCTGACCTCTTCATAATATGCGCACCGCCCGGTCTCGTATATCTCAAGTATCTTGTTCCGGATGGACTCCCCGATGCCCCTGATGCCCTTTAAATCAGTATCCCTTATAATCTCGTCTATCTCGCCCGGCTGGGCCCGAAGCGCGCGCGCCGCCTTGATATAGGCCAGAGAGCGGAACGCGCTCTCTCCCTTCATTTCCAGGAGGACGCCTATCTCTTCCAGCATGGCCGCGACAGCTTTTTTATCCACCGGAGGGCCTCTTTTATTGTGTCCCGGTTACCCGTTCCTGGCTCAGCAGACGGGAAAGTTCTTCGAGATGCTTCTTCTCCTTTTTGGCGAACTCCTCGAAAAGCACCCGCGCGTAGGAATCCTGCATCCTCTTCGCGGCCTTCTCGTAAAATACCGTGGCCTGTCCCTCCTGCTTGATTGCCGCCTTCAGGGCGTCCTCCTTGTCCAAGAAGGCCACGTCCAGGTCCTTCAAGGCGTCGGATAACAGCCGCCCTCCTTCCAGGTACGGACCCTGGCTCGCCTCGGACATCTCTTCTATGGATACCGGGCAGGCCTCGTTCTCCATGCCGCAGTATAAAAGCCTTATCTCGGCCATGTGCCCTCTCTCCACTTCCGACATGGAAAGGAATACCTCCTTGCTCCTGGGGTCTTCCATTTTGGAGGCCGCGATTACATAGAAGTCATATGAGCCCTTCTCCAGCCCGAATGCGAAGAGAAGCGCGTCCACCAGGTTTTCATCGCCTTTCAGCATTTTTTTTCCTCCGTTTATTTTTTTATAGCCGCCCTGTAACTTACGGCAGAATTAAGGCTTTCTTCAATTATAACAGACAATGCGGCTTTATAGAGGCTGTTTTTTAGGAATCGTTATCATAAGCGCCGCTTGTCAGATTGAATATATCTGTTATATTCATAAGTAATGTACAACGAATCAGTCCAAACTAAAAGCGTTTTGTAGGAGGTGAGAGGATGAAAATATTCGTAACCGGAGGTTCCGGATTCATAGGATCCGCTATATGCAAGCAACTTGTAAGCCAGGGACATGAAGTTACAGGACTCGTCCGCAGGAAATCCAAAACGGACATAGTAGAACAGACCGGGGCGAGCGCGGTAGTGGGAGACCTGCTGGAAGCCGATTCGTGGACGGTGGCGCTTCGCGACGCCGACCTTATCATAAGCGCGTCGCAGCCGGTCCGCCACGGTGAAAAAGTCTCTCTCAGCGAGGCAAGACGGCGGTCCTATTACCACGGCCAGATGGTTGGAAACCTCTTCCTCGCGGCGGAAGGTTCCAGCGCAAAGGGCGTTATAGTCACATACGGCGTCCAGGGTTTCGGAAACCGGGGCGACCAGTGGGTGATGGAAAACGACGAGATCAACCCGTACGGGTACGAGCGCTCGGTGTCCGGCGCGTACTGGCATATAGACAAGACGTCCCGCAAGACCCGCGTCCCCCTGGTGAACGTTTTCACCGGCTGGGTGTACGGACCGGGCGGCTGGTTTGAAACCCTTGCGCGCGGCATAAGGAACGGGACCATGCGCATCATCGGCGACGGCAACAACTACATGAGTTTCATCCATGTGGACGACCTGGCCCAGGCCTATGGCAAGATGGCCGAGACCTTGCCCTTCGGCGAACGCTACTGCATAGTGGACGGAAACCCCGTCACCCAGCGCGAGATGGCCAATTTCATCGCCAAGGTGATAGGCGGGCGCACTCCGAAGAGCGTGGAAATGGAGTCGTACGCGCGGCTCGCCGGCGACCTCGCGGCGGAATCAATGTCCTGCTCTACCCGCGTCCTGGGCGAAAGGACGAGGAAGATCCTCATGCCGGAGCTGAAATATCCCTCGTACATGGATGGGATGCCCGCCGTGATTGAAGAGATGGGCATACTCCACAGGGAGGAAAAAGCGGCGTAAAGGGGCCAGGGGCCAGCGGTCGGGGGTCGGAGATCGGCGGTCAGCAGGCCAGGGGCCAGCGAGCAGGTGTCAGCAATCATCGTTAAAATAATTGAAAGGGCCGGCATTTTTTGCCGGCCCTTTTTTTGTCCCCGTCGTTACCCCTGTGCTTGCCCTTGCCCGCGATGGTGCTATACTTTGAGCATGACAAGGGTGTCAAGGAACGGAGGTGCGCCATGAAGGTATTTCTTACGGGAGCCACCGGTTTTATCGGTTCGGCGATTATGAGGAATCTGATTTCCGCGGGTCACCAGGTGACCGGGCTGGTCCAGAACAAGGAAAACAAAGAGAAAGTAAAAGCAGCTGGAGGGACTCCGATTTTGGGCGACCTGCTCGTGCCGGGGCCGTGGAAAGAGGCCGTGCAGGACCATGACGTAGTTATAAGCGCCTCGTCGCCTTTCAAGATTACCGATAAATTATCCATCGACGAGGCAAAACGGCGCGGCCTTGCGCACACGGAGATGGTAACGAACCTCATAAACGCCGCCGCCCACGTGTCTAAAGTGCAGGCCGTGATCTTAACCTACCACGTCACCGCATTCGGGAGCCATGGGGACAGCTGGATAAGCGAGGTAATGCCGGTCGAACCTGTCGGACTTGCCGTCCCGATCGCCGAAGGGTACTGGGATATAGAGAAGGCGGCGCGGAAGGCGGGGGTGCCCACAATCGAGGTATTTCCAGGCTGGGCCTACGGGCAGGGGAGCTGGTTTTCGGAGTACCTCGTCGCGGGTCTCATGAACGATATGCCTGTTCTGGTCGGGCCGGGGCAGAACTACAAGAGCCTCGTCCATATCGACGACCTGGCGGAAGGATACAGGCTTATCCTTAACAAGATGCCGGTCGGCGAGCGGTACTGTTTCGTGGATTCCCATCCCGTACGGCAAAAGGATTTAGTCGCTTTGGTAGCCAAGGAACTTGGGAAACCGGAGCCTCTGCCCGCGGACTATTCGCTGTTCGCGAAGCAGTACGGGGAGGTGCTGGCACAGACGCTTGACTCCTCCGCACGGGTGAGCAATAACAAGGCGAAGCTCGAGCTTGGGTTCACGCCGAAGTTCGACAACTTCTGCCACGGAATTCCGGACATACTGGAGAAAATGGGGATCTCGCCCGAGAATAAGGAACTTCCGAAAGCGGCCGGGTTCTGAAAATATACATGACCAAAGGGCTATGGCCAGAAGCGGCCATAGCCCTTTTTTTACTGACCTTTTACGGCGATATTCTAACATCTCATCGAAATGAAAGTTTCCTTCACCCTTCTCCACGACCCTCCACATCCTTACGATATGGTCGAATCCCTCCGGACTGCGTTCAACGGCCACCCTTATTGCGTCGCCGGGCGCTAATCTGGAGAGTTGTTCCACGCGGGGCTTTCAGGCTTACCATACCGCCCGTCTCTTTCCGGAGCAAAAGCGCGCCTGCCCTCATATCGATGCCCCTTACATGCCCCGAGAATTGCACTCGCCTGCCTTCCTCGAGCCTATGCTCCCTGTTCGGGCCAATACCCGGCCTAACTCATCGGCTTGAGCGAAAACCGCCCCGGTAACGAGAACTACCGCAAGGGACGCCACCATTAAAATAAGCCTTTTCATCTGTAACCCCTCCTCCGCTTCACGTCCGCGCCAAAGATCCAAACTTCCCGTTTACCTGGAATAGCTTCCACTATATATTTTACCTCAACCGGGCTATTTTCGCTTAAAGGCGGGAGGAGGTCAAATGAACAAGAAAAAGGCCGACCAGGCGGCCTCTAACATGGCGGATTCTTGCTGTTCAGAACGACTCTCTGGTACCCCGCCCTCTCGCGGGGCAGGGCCTACTATTTCCTTTACTTGTTCATCGACATGATGAAGTCCTGGTTGGTCTTGGTGGCGCGCAGCTTCTCGATTAAGAACTCCATCTGCTCCACCGTCGAGAGCGGGTTTAAGACCTTACGCAGGACCCACATCTTGTTCAGGGTGTTCGCATCCACAAGCAGCTCTTCTTTACGGGTGCCGGAGCCGTTTATGTCTATGGCCGGGAAGACGCGCTTATCTACGAGCTTGCGGTCAAGGTGAAGCTCCATATTACCCGTTCCCTTGAACTCCTCGAATATGACGTCGTCCATCCTGGAGCCGGTATCGATAAGCGCGGTGGCCATAATCGTCAGGCTGCCGCCTTCTTCGATGTTTCTGGCCGCGCCGAAGAAGCGCTTCGGCCTCTGGAGCGCGTTCGCGTCTATGCCGCCTGAGAGGACCTTGCCGGACGGCGGAACGATTGTGTTGTACGCACGGGCCAGCCGGGTGATGGAATCGAGCAGTATAACCACGTCCTTTTTATGCTCGACTAAGCGCTTGGCTTTCTCTATGACCATCTCGGCCACCTGGACATGCCTTTGCGGCGGCTCGTCGAAGGTCGAGGATATGACCTCTGCCTTTACCTGCCGGACCATGTCGGTCACTTCTTCGGGCCGCTCGTCTATCAAAAGGACGATGAGGATTATCTCCGGGTGGTTTTTCGTGATGGCCTTTGCGATGGACTGGAGGATCATGGTCTTGCCGGTGCGGGGCGGGGCCACGATCATGCCGCGCTGGCCCTTGCCTATCGGGGTGACTAAGTCCATGACCCGCGTGTTCATGTCGCCCACCACCTCCAGGTTTATCTTCTCATCGGGGTAGAGCGGGGTCAGGTTGTCGAAAAGTATCTTGTCTCTTACCTCTTCGGGCGACTCGAAGTTCACGGTCTCCACCTTCAGCAGGGCGAAGTAGCGCTCGCCTTCCTTCGGGGGGCGTATCTGCCCGGCGACCGTATCGCCGGTGCGGAGGTTGAACCGCCTTATCTGGGACGGGGAGACGTATATGTCGTCCGGCCCCGGGAGGTAGTTGTAGTCCGGCGCGCGCAGGAAACCGAAACCGTCCGGCAGGGTCTCCAGCACCCCGGCCCCGTAAATCTGGCCGTTTTTCTCGGTCTGGGCCTGGAGTATCGCGAATATCAGCTCCTGTTTTCTGAGGCCGCTCGCGTTTTCGAGTTTTAAGTCCTTGGCGATGGTGTTAAGTTCGCCGATGCTTTTTTCCTTCAGTTCCACGATGTTCATCGATGCTCCTTGCTCTTTCATGCGGTTTTTTCCTAAGGAATGGATAAGGGTTTCCGAGAGGCTTGATTTATTTATAAGGGACTTAATCCTGGGATATTTGAATTATTCGCGGCTGCGCCAAAAGACATGACGGCCATAGGGGTTTGTTTTTTATTTAATCCGGCACCAATTTTAAATCGCATTGCTGGATGATTGAGGGGTATGGGAGTTTATCGAAAATCTTGCGGGGTACCTTACGGGTACGACCTTGTAGAAAGAATACAACATCTCTTTAGCTTTTGTCAATATTAATTTTACTAAATGCTGTCAAGTTCCTTGACTTTGATTTTGTTCTAAATTAGAATCTTTAATTGCAGTATGGATTTTCCGCAAGAAGGTATTTCCGATGCAGCAGAACGAAAAACTCAAATACGGATTGGCCGGCTTAGTCATAGGCGCGGCCGCCGACCTGTTCCACATCTTCCTGCATTATATGATTTTCCGCCGGAACCTTCCCTTAGGGCAATACATCCGGGCACACATCCTGACATTCGGTCCGGGCATGCTTACCAATATATTTATCGCCGGCACTGTAATCGCAATGGGCGGCGCGGGTATATTGGTCGGGAAGCTCCGCGAGAAGGACGCGCAGCTCCAAAGAGAGCTGGAGCAGAAAGATATCGATATAAAGAGGAGCCAGCAGGAACTTAAAAACCTTTCTTCCGATATGGAAAGCAGGGTCAAGGAGGGCCAGGACGAGCTGGTGGAGTACGCCAGAAAGCTGAAAGAAGCGAACGCGAAACTGCTTATGCAGGTGGAGATACAGAGAAAAATCGCGGCTAACGTCCCGTCGCTTCTCGCGCTCGTGGATAAGGACATGAACTACGTGGAGATGAACGAGTTCGGCGCCCGGAATTTCTTAGACAGGCCGATGGGCGAGATACTGGGCCAGAAGTGCTACGCGGTGATGGGCGGGAAGGACAACGTCTGCCACGAGGACTGCGCGGTGCAAAAGGCATTCAAAAGCGGCAGGGAAGAGTTCCACTCCCGCACGGGTTTGCTTTTGGGGAGGACGGTCACCACGGAGAACAAGAGCATCCCCATAATGAACGAGGAAGGGGTGGTCACCCATGTCCTCAAGATTGTAACGGATACCACCGCGAAGAAGAAGGAAGAGGACGAGCTGAAACGCCGGGCGAACGTGGATGCCCTGACGGGGGTTTACAACAAGCACTACCTGGACCGCTACCTCCAGAACGAGCAGGTCAAAAACAAGACCGACAAGAGAAAGTGCGGCCCATATACGATTATATACGCGGACTTGGACGACCTGAAGAAAGCCAACGACAGCTACGGGCATGAGGCGGGGGACATACTGCTGAAGAAGGCCGCCCGGATTTTCCAGGATAATACCAGGCACGAGGACATAATAGCGAGGGTGGGCGGCGACGAGTTCGTTATAGTGCTCCCGCATAGCGGGCTGGAAGAGGGCGATGTACTGATTAACCGCTTCCGCCATGAGAGCGAGCAGTGGTCAAAGACCATCGACTTGGAGGAAGGCCTGCCGGGTTTGAAGCTCTCCGTCTCATACGGCCTTGGCGCCTCGGCCTCAGGGACCGACCTCTACGATACGATCAGAAATGCCGACCTTACGATGTACCGAGCCAAAAAAGACAAAAAATAACCGGCGGTTAAGCCGGTTCCCTTTCCAACTCCCTCACTATGGCTTCGAGCATGGGCCTTGCTCCTCCGGCGGCCCTCATTGTCCGGAGCGCCTCCTTAAGCAATGTCAGGGCCGTGGGGCTGGCGCTGTCCCGGAGCGCCGTCGCCGCTTCGAACGCCACCGATTCGTCCTCCGAGAGCAGGTAAGGTGAAATGGCCTTTACCGCCCCTCCCGTCCTGAAGCGCCCTATCGCCCGGACAAGGTCCGGCAGGCTTTTCACCGGGATGTCCGGGATGAGCCCTATCAGAAGGTCCAGGTCTTCAGGTTCGCCCGTATCGGAAAGTATCTCCGCGGCCGCACTCCACAAGGGATGCGAAGGCTCCTGCGCTATCGCCCGGAACGGCTCCGGCCGCCTCAGGGCGACGGAGATAAGGGCCTCATGAAGGACCGACTCCCTATCTTCCAGCTCCATCTTCGCAAGCTGGTCCTTAAGCGAAAGCAGGGGCGCAACCGGGATATCGTTCCAGCGGCTTCTGATTTCCGCGGAATAACCCGGGAGTTCCGTTGTCTTGCCGGTCCTTATCCCTTCGAGTATTGCGCCTATGTCTATACGCGGACCCATCAGCCGAGCACCCGCTTTATCGTATCCTTCAGGTCTTTTAAGTCCCCGGACTTAACGACATAGGCCTCGGACGCCCAGACCCCGAAGTTATGCTTGTACTCCGGATACGCCGTCACCATTATCATCGGCAGGTCGCGCTTTTTTTCCTTCAGTACCCGTAGCACCTCGATACCGTCCATGCCGGGCATCCTGATATCCAGCGTCACAAGGTCCGGCTGGACCTCGTCCACCAGGCGTATAGCCTCGGGGCCGTCAGCCGCCAGGATAACGTCATAGCCCTCCTCGGTCAGCTCTTCCTTGAAAAGCTGGCGGACGTGCTCTTCGTCGTCCACGACAAGTATTTTTTTGCCCATGATTATTCCCCCTTGTTAACTTCCGCCGGCGCAGCAATCTCCCGGCAGGGAAGTTTGATATAAACCGTTATTCCCGCCCCTTCCCTGTTATCCAGTTCCAGCTCTCCGCCGTGATTTTTGATTATTTTGCTGGTTATCGCAAGTCCCAGCCCCGTCCCGGTCACTTTCGTGGTAAAGAACGGGTTGAAGATGTTTTCCAGGATGTCGGCCTGTATCCCCCCGCCGGAATCCGTGATGGCAAGGACGGTGCGTACCGGGTCTTTTTCCATGTATGTGCGGAAGGTCATCTCTTTTATGCCGGTCTTCTCCATCGCCTGCATGGAGTTGGAGATGATGTTTATAATCGCCTGTTTTACCTGCTGATGGTCCATCATTATCACGCAGGCCTGGGGTAAAAGGTCCACCCGGCGCGTTATGCCCTTCTCGCGGAACTCGTCTTCATAGAACTGGAGCGTCTCGTTTACTAACTGGTTCAGGTCGTACGGCTGGAAGTTTGGCTTCATCTCCCTGGAGAAATCCAGCACCTCGCCCAGTATCTTCTCCAGCCTCCTGGCCTCGTCCCTGATTATGCGGGCGTAGCGGGATTCCTCTCCCTCGCCCTGTTTCTTGACGAGCCTGGTCGCAAACCCCCCGATTACCGTGAGCGGGTTCTTTATCTCGTGCGCTATGGAGGCCGCCATCTCGCCCAGCGCCGCCATCTTCTCGGACTGGATAAGCCTGTGCTGGGCCTCTTTCAACTCGCGGTTTGCGTGCTCCAGGTTGGAATACGCGATAGCGGACTCAACGGCCAGTCCGGCCTGGTTCGCGAACATCATCAGGATTCGAAGGTCCTCGTCGCGGATGGCCCTTCCGGTAAACTTGTTGTCCACGATGACGACCGACAGCACCTTGTCCTTGGCCACCAGCGGCACCACCGCGAACTCCCTCGCCCCAACCATGGCGTACGTCTCTGGCCCGGCCATCGGGTCGCTTTCCGAGTCCGCCAGAGATATCGCCCGCTTCTCCCGTATCGCGGTCGAGAATACCGTCCGGTCGTCCTCGAAGGAAAACCGCAGGCCCTTGACCGTGCGGTTGAACGAGGACTCCTTCTGCGAGGCGACCTCCTTGTCCGAGATGCTCCAGTCGCGGAAGTTCACCGGCCTGTTCCCCAGCCGGGACCATATCTCGCCCGCCTCCCACGAAGAAGACGGCCCCACCCCCAGCATACCCTGGAGGGTCTTTGTCCTGTCGTTTACCAGGAACAGCATGGCCCGGTTGAACCCCATCCCGCCGCCCATCGTGATTGCGGTGAGTATGATATGAAGTAACTTCTCCAGGCGAAGCGTGGTGCGCATAGCGTTCGCTATGTCGTACAGGAAGGACAGCTCCCGCGCGCGCTTCTCGTTTAAAAGGGCGAGCTCCTCGGCCCGCTCGTAAATGAACGCGTTTTCCACCGCCATGGAGGCCTGGGAAGCAAGCGTCGTCAAAAGGTGCAGGTCCACCTCGGTAAAAGGCTGCTCGCCAAGCCTTGCGGGGTCTTCCTTGTCGTAGAGCGCGATCGTGCCTATGACGTTGTCCTTGGCGACAAGCGGGACGCAGATAAGGGAGCGTGCCACCGCGCCGGTGACGTTTAAGAACTCCGGGCTCTCGAAGGCGTCCGATACGAGTATGGGCTTGCCGTCCTCGGCCACCTTTCCGGCGATGCTCTCGCCCAGCTTCAGGTCGGTCCTGCGGCCCTGCTCCATCGGGAGCCCGAACGACGCCTTAATCTCCAAGCAGGTTCGAATCCGTGTTTATGAGCCTTAAGATGCAGCCCCTGGCCCCGATGACCTCGGCGCTCGAGCGGGCTATCCGCTCCAGCAGTGTCTGGAGGTCCAGCGTGGAGATTAGCGCGCGGGACATCTCGTACAGGGCGGAGAGCGCTTCCAGGTTCTGCTTCGCGTCCTGGTAGAGCTGGGCGGTATTTATTATGCCGCCCACGTCGTTCGCTATCGTGGACAGAAGCGTAACCTCGTCGGGGGAGTAGGCATGCGGTTCAAGGGTCTGGACGGTCATGGCGCCTATGCAGTTATCGTCGAAGATGATGGGGACGGAGAGCATGGACTTGTATTTTTCCTCACCCGTCTGCGGCACCAGCTTGTACCTCGGGTCCAGGCTTGCGAGTTCCAGCGCCGCGGCCTGCTTTTGCTGCACCACCCACCCCGATACGCCTTCGCCCATCCGGAGCATGACCCGGTCTATGGAATCCGGGTTCAGGCCCACCGCCGCCTTCAGCACCAGGACGTCCCTGTCCTTGTCCCGGAGCACTATGTAGCAGACGTCGCGGGAGAGCTTCTCCGCGATCACGCGAACTATGTTGTCGAGCTTTACTCCAAAATCCTGGGTGGAATTGGCGATCTTCGATACTTCGGAAAGTATCTCCAGCTCCACCTTCTCAGAGATAATCATGCTAAAACCCGCTCCAGCTTTCTCTTCTCCCCAAATTAGGCCGCTTTCTCCTGCCTCTCTCTCGCCTTGGCCTCGGCCTTTTTATAGAGCTTGACGTATTCCTTCGCGGAGTTGTCCCAGGAGTTGTCTTCCTTCATCGCCGACGTAACCAGCGACTTCCAGCCGTTTTTATCATCAAAAGCCGAAAGCGCCGCCTTGACGGACTTAAGGAACGCCTTCGAGCTGTACTCGCTGAACACGAACCCGTTCCCCTTGCCCGTCTTCGGGTTGTAGTTGCTTACCGTATCCGCCAGTCCGCCCGTCTTTCTGACTAACGGCACGGTCCCGTACCTGAGGCTTATCAGCTGGCCCAGGCCGCACGGCTCGTACCGGGACGGCATCATGAACACGTCCGAGGCCGCGTATATCCTGGCCGCGAGCGTCGCGTCGAAAGCCAGGTTCACGGAGATGCTCTTCGGGTGCTTTTTAGCCACGCCCGTTAAAAGTTTGTGGTATTTTTCCTCGCCGGTGCCCAGCACGACTACCTGCAGGTCCATCTTCATCATCTCGTCGATTGCCCCGGCGATCAGGTCAAGACCCTTCTGGTCCGCGAGCCTGGAGATGATGCCGAACAGCGGCTTGTTTCCAGCCGCCAGACCCAGTTGTTCCTTAAGGCCCTTCTTGTTCGCCTGCTTTCCCTTGATGTCGCCCGCGCCGTAGTTCTTGACCAGGTGTTTATCCGTCTCGGGGTCCCATTCCTCGTAGTCTATGCCGTTCACGATGCCGTAGAGGTCCACCGCCCTTTTCTTAAGGACCCCCTCAAGGCCGTACCCGAATTCGGGTGTCTGTATCTCTTTACTATATGTCTTGGAGACAGTATTTATGATGTCCGAATATACAAGACCACCTTTTAGAATATTTATATCGCTGTAGAATTCTAATCCCTCCGGCGTAAAATACTCCCAGCCCAGGCCCGTCAGGTGCCAGTCGGACGCCCAGAACTTTCCCTGGTATCCAATGTTATGCACGGTGAAGACCGTCCCGGTGTCCTTGAAGAAGGGGTCGTTTGCGTATAACGTATTCAGGTACAGCGGCAGGAGGCCCGTCTGCCAGTCGTTCGCATGTATGACGTCCGGGCGGAAGTCCATGGCCTTCAGGACCTCCGGGATTATCTTCGAGAAATATATGAACCGCTCCGCGTTGTCCGGGAGGTCTCCCTTGGAAGTGCCGTAGAGCACGTCCCTGTCGTAATATTTCGGCGTATCCACAAAGAACGCGCGCACTCCGCCAGGAAGCTCCCCCTCCCAGATGGCCGCTTCGACGGCTTTGCCGTCCATTTTCGCCGCGGCCTTCTTCGCGGTTTTTTTAAGCCCCCATTTCGCCCGGTCCACCGCCTTGTACAGCGGCATGACGACGCAGGTTTCGACGTTAAGCTTCGCCAGCGCCTTCGGGAGCGCGCCCGCCACGTCGGCCAGGCCCCCAGTCTTCGCGAACGGATAAACTTCGGACGATGCGATTGCTATTTTCATGGAACCCTCTCTAATTTTGAATTTATGATCAGGAGAAGGAATATTCTCTCCGAAAGCCGGAGCGGGAATATTCTCTCCGAAAAATTATTATTCACAATAACGCTCAATCGGCTGTATTTCTATTTTACGTTCAAGATAATTTTTCTACGAGAACATTCCCTCTCCTTGCCGCCTGCTATATCTTCGCTTCCCGTAAAAACTTTGCCGCCTCTTCCGGGGCGGTGGGGTTGATATAGAACCCGGAGCCCCACTCGAAACCCGCCACCTTGGTGAGCTTCGGCATTATCTCTATGTGCCAGTGATAGTAGTCGTTGTCCGGCTCCCTGAAAGGCGAGGTATGGACGATGTAGTTGTACGGCGGCATGTTCAGTATTTTGTCTATGCGCCGAAGCGTGCCTTGCAGCATCTCGGCCAGGGAAGCGAACTCGTGCGACTTCGCGTCTTCGAAGCTTGAGTCATGGTTTTTGGGCATTATCCAGGTCTCGAACGGGAAGCGCGGAGTGAAAGGCTCAAGCGCCACGAAGTCCCTGTTTTCGCTGACTATCCTCGTGCCGGCGTTCAGTTCCTGCCGGATGATGTCGCAGAAGACGCAGCGCTCCTTGTACTGGTAGTACTGTTTCGCTCCGTCAATCTCCTCCCGGACGCGTTTCGGCACGATGGGAAGCGCGATAAGCTGCGAGTGCGAGTGCTCAAGGCTGGCCCCCGCCGCCTCGCCCTCGTTTTTAAATATAAGGACATATTGGAACCGGAGGTCTTTTTTCAGGTCCACGAGGCGGTCCCGGTAGGACCAGAGCACGTTCTCCACGGCCTTCAGCGGCAGGGTGGACATCGTCGCGTCGTGCAGGGGCGTTTCGATTATTACTTCGTGGGCCCCGATGCCGTTCATCTTGTCGAAGACCCCCTCGCCCTGCTTATTTAAGTCCCCCTCTATCTGGAGCGCGGGGAACTTGTTCGGCACCACCCTGAGAGACCAGCCCGGCGTGTTAGGCGCCGTCCCGTTCTCGCGGTATGCCAGCACCTCCGGCGGGGTCGTGTGCTCGTTGCCCAGGTCGAACGGGCAGAACCCCCCTTTTTTGCGGGGAGTGGATTCCTGGAAGTCGGTAGGCCTCTTGCCCCTCTCCGACGATATTATTACCCACCTGCCTATGATGGGGTCCTTTCTGAGTTCCGGCATATTCCCTCCTGGCGGTATAAAATTATCTTTTTGATTATATCATAAGTTTAATTAAGCGGTTGAAAAACGTTAAAAAAACAAAGAGGGGCTTTAAAAAAGCCCCTCTTTTGGTATCCCAAATCAATTAAGCTACTCGGCCGCAAATGATGCCGCCCTCCCATGAATCCCGCCTGCCCCGGAATTCGTCCATGGCAGCGCTACGGCACCGACCGGAACACCGCGGTGACTGTTTTGAGTTTCGTGTTCATCTCCAGGAAATCAGGGTTTTTGCTCCCGGTCAGGTCGCCCGCCCAGTGCGAGAACACATGCGACGCGTCAGCCGGAATCGGGGTCAGCACTAACTCCCTGCCGCCCTCTTCCTGAAACACCGTGGAGGATGCCGTAGCCGTCTGAGTTCCTTCCGCCCTGCTTTGCACGCTTACGGTGCCTGAACCGGTTATGTTCACGGTGAGCGTGGCGATGTCCCTGCCGAACAGCACCGTCACCCCGCCGCCGCTGTCCGCCACGGCAAGGTCCGTCGCCCCGTCGCCGTTGAAGTCGTGCGCGGCGAGCGCCACCGGGTCCCGTTCCGGCGGGGAAGTCGGGCACCGCGAGGGTCGAAGCCCCCGGTTGCATTGCGCGGAATCAGCGTAATCGTATCCTGAGCCGGAGTTTGCGGTGACTATATCCGGAATCCTGTCGTCCGTCACGTCCTCCGCCAGGACGCCCGTGGGGGACGCGCCGACAGTGAAGACTTTTTTACTCAAAGTGAAGACCCCCGAACCGTTATTATTCAGGATTGTGGCCGTACCGTTCGTGCAAGGAAACCACCAGGTTGCCGCCCGGGGACGGCCGCTATAGACGAAGGGTTGACCTCCCGCCGGATAACTCTTGGCCGTGCCAGAAAGTCCCGTCGCCCTTGCCAAAGAGGATGGAGACGGTGCCCAGACGTCTTTCGATTTGCGACGGCGATATCCAGGATGCCGTCTCCATTGAAATCTCCTATGGCCATGGATACCGGCCCGCTATCGCCCGGAGCCAGATGATAAGTACGTACCCGTTTGGAGATAGCGTGCCCTTTTCCATCGCTCGAAAGTACCGTCCCCTTGCCGAGGAATACGCGTGACGCTGTTGTCGTCCTGGTTGCAGACCGCGATATCCGTCTTGCCGTCCTTGTTGAAATCCGCCGTCTTTATCGCGGAGGGAGGTTCCCGGCAGTCAATAATCTGCGGCGAGTTGCCTGACTGGGGCAGTATGAACGTCCCGCCGCCGCCCGGCAGCAATATTGCCACGGTATTGTTCCCCGAATTCGCCACCGCGAGGCCCGCCCTCCGGTCGGTTACGGGGTTATTTGCGCTCGATAAGTTGGTAAAAACGCCTGATGCAATTCCACTGGGCGCGGATATAGTGGAAAGCGAGGCGAAAGAGGCCGGCGCCCCCGGCGCGGGAGTGTTCACGGCCGAGGTGAAGTTGCCGAACATGCCGCTCATGTTGCCGAACCTGAACTTCCTGTTCAGTAAAACGGATATGTTGTTGCTCCCCTTGTTCGCCACTGCTATGTCCATTACCCCGTCATAATCGAAGTCGTCCGCAAGGAGCGCGGAGGGGTTCGTCCCGGCTGCCAGGTTTACGGATGGAATAGTCGTATAGCTCCAGAATCCGACGGAGGTGGCACGCGACCGTAAAACCGTGAGGGTTCCGCCCGTGTAGTTGCCGGTTACCATGTCGGGCTGGCCGTTTCTGTCGAAGTCCGCCGAGGCGAGCGCCGCTGGATAAACGCCCGCCAGAAATCCCTTTCTGGCCCAGAAAGTCCCGTCGCCCCTGCCCCGAAAGACGCTGACGACGTTGTTCGTACTATTGGCGACCGCAATGTCGATAGTGCCGTCCCCGTCGAAATCCTTTAATATCAGCTCCTGCGGCCCGCCGCCTGCAGCGAGATGGGCGACCTGAGGGGCAGGCGGTGTGATGAAACCCCCTGTCCCGTCGCCGTCCATTATCTTGATACCGTTATTTTTAAACTCGCTGACGGCCAGATCGATATGCCCGTCGCCGTTTAAGTCAGCCGCCTCCACCGCCAGCGGGTTCTCGCCGGTAACGTACTTTTTAAAGGTCGTACTGGCCGGCGACGTATCAAATGTCCCGCCGCCGTTATTAAGCATGACCGCCACCTTGTTGTCGCCCCAGAGCGTCACGGCAATGTCCGGAAGGCCGTCGTGGTTGAAGTCGGCTATGCAGACGTGGCGCGGGTTGGTCCCGACGGTATAAGCGACGGGAGCATCGAAAGTGCCGTCGCCTTTTCCTTTAATCACAAATATCTTTGTGGAGTTATAGCATGCGACCACCAAATCCTGGTGTCCGTCCCCGTCTAAATCAGCCGCGCGCAGGTGCACCGGGTTCAGGCCGACGGGTATTCGACCCTTAAATGTGAACCGCCCGTCCCCTTTTCCCAGGTATATCCTGACGTCATTCGTCTCCCAGTCGGCCACGGCAAGGTCCATCTTGCCGTCTTCATTGAAATCGGCGGCAACTATGGATACCGGCTTGGCGCCGTCAGTTATGATTCGCTCTGCCGTAAACCGGCCGCCGGGCTTTCCCAGGTGAATCACTATCTGGCCGTCTGCGACTTTATCTACCACCGCGACATCCGGTATGCCGTCGCCGTTGAAGTCCGCGACGGCCACCGAGGCCGGGTTCGCTCCCGCGGCGTAACATCCCTGATTTGACCATTGTCCATGAGACGGCCGACGCCCCGGTCGAGAGTCCAAAGGTGAATAACGCCAAAAGGACGGTTATAAAGAGCCTTGATTTCATCTGGAAGACCTCCGCGTTCTCGAAAAAAAGAGTGCATAACTTTATAATAATACTTGAAGCAAAGTCAATCTTTAAGATATGATGGCCCGCACATGGCATTCCCCCACAGGAGGAAAGGCGCATCAATGGAACCTGCTATATTTACCGCCGACGGCGGACGCGAACTCAAGGACTTCATAAAGCTCCCCTACAAGCTGTACAAAAACGACCCGTATTGGGTGCCGCAGCTCATAATGGACGTGAAGTCCATCCTGAGCAAAAAGAAGAACCCCTTCTTCCAGCACGGCGAGGCCCAGTATTTCATGGCCTACAACGGGCGGGAGCCGCTCGGGCGCGTCGCCGCGATAATAGACCGCAACTACAACAAGTACCACGACACGAAGGCCGGGTGGTTCGGGTTCTTCGAGTGCGTCAACGACAAGGATACCGCAATCGCATTGATGCGCTCCGCCTGCGGGTGGCTGAAGGATAGGGGCATGGAAGTCGTTTACGGCCCGGCGTCGCCCACGTTAAACGACGAGGCGGGACTACTCTTGGAAGGATATGATCAGTAGCCCCTACATAATGATGCCGTACAACCCGCCCTACTACCACGACCTTCTACTGGCCGCGGGTATGGAAAAGGCGAAGGACCTCTACGCCTGGTATTTGAGCTCGTCCGTGCCGCCGCCGGAGAGGATCGCCCGGATAGTCGAGCGGATAAAGAGGCGTGACAACATCACCGTCAGGCCGCTCGACATGAAGGAGTTCCGCCGGGACCTCGAAATCGTGAAGTCGATATACAACACCGCCTGGGAGCACAACTGGGATTTCGCGTCCATGACGGACGAGGAACTGGAATATACAGCGGAAAAATTAAAACCCATCATCATCCCGGAGATGGTCCGGTTCCTTGAGATTGACGGCAAGACCGTCGCGGTATCCATCGTCGTGCCGGACTTAAACGTCGTCCTTAAGAAGATGGGCGGGCATCTCTTCCCGTTCGGGCTTTTGAAGTTCCTGTATTACCGCAAAAAGGTTACCGAGGTGCGCCTTATGATGCTGGGTGTGCTGCCGGAGTACCGGGGCCGGGGCTTCGACGCGGTGCTGTACCACGAGATGCTTATGACGGCCAAAAAGGTAGGCGTAACAGGCGGCGAGCTGTCCTGGACCCTTGAGGACAACGACTCCATCAACAAAGGCATCGCGGCGATGGGGGCGAAGATTTATAAGAGGTACAGGGTGTACAAAAAGGATTTAACCACCTGATAAACCATGCCAAAAGAATTAACAGATAAAGAGGCAAAATTTCTGGATTGGATGCGCAAGGTGCATTTTGAAAAAGCGCCGTTATTTTATTTTTTATTCGCTGTAATGGTCGCGTTTAGCATTTTTTTAATAGTTAAATTTGTAAAGATACTTCACCCGGTAACGCCCGTTGAATACGTTCACGCAAAATACCTTCAGAGTCTTTTCGCGAACTTCTGGTATTTAACCACGTTTGCTATTACTCTATTTTTCTTTAATCGAAAGCTTCTCCGTATAATAAAGAAAATACGCAACGGTAATTCAGAAGAATTTACAAAAAAAGAACATAAATTCATTTCAAGATTATTCAAAGTTTCGGAGAAAAAAACTAAATTAATTGCTTACAGTGCAATTGTTTTTTTTATTATTGGGTCTGGATTTCTTATTTATCTACTAATTTCAGTATCCGACCAGTTAACGCCTCCAGTTTATGACATGTATAGAAAAGTTGCATTTTCTACAATAAGTCAATTCACAATTATATTGGTATTTATAATTATTGGCATGAAATTGCGTTTTAAATTTCGAAGAATAATTGAAAAGCTGCGGGATTAAAAAAAGGCCGACCACTCATGTCCGGCACTCGCTCTTAATAACCCTTCCTGCTCCGCGCGCCAACCTGTCATTTCTTGACGCTATTCACATATAAACGGCTTATTCGTCGAATTTTATTACGGTATCATATTCGCACCCTTTTGGCACATCAGGGGCCTTGTTTGGGCCATTGGAAGGGGATCACGATGCTATGTGTTTTTAATGGGGATGAAGGGATTTTTATCTTATTCTATAGATACTTAGACGCTAAAATCGGCCATTTTTGCGCCTTAAGAAAAACGCGGTTTGGGTTTTTTAACTATTTGAAAATTAAGACAATTTTTGAGCCGTATATGAAGATTTGCGTAAGCCGGAGAGGAAATATACCCTTTTTATTTATTTGAAGATTGCCGCGATCCTTTTCTGAATCGCCTCAGCCGCGGCTTTCCTGTCCGGCGCATTTTTTATGGGTCTGCCGACGACGATATAGTCCGCGCCGTTCTCGAACGCCTCCTCTATATCCACCGTCCTTTTCTGGTCGTCGCTAACTTTTTCACGGCCGGATCCCCGGGGTTATAATAGTAAAATCAGACCCCAGTTTTTCCCTTAGCATCGGCGCCTCCAGGCCGGAGGAAATCACCCCGTCGCAGCCGGCTTCCAGCGCCCGCGCCGCCCTGGATACCACCAGGTCATTTACCTGTACTGCTCCCTTTATCCCTGTGTCGGCGTCTATGTCGCTTTGGTCGATGGAGGTCAAGACAGTTACCGCGAGGATTTTCACGTCCCCCTTCTCTTGCGCGGCGGCACGGAGGATACTGCTGTTGCCCGAATGCACGGTGGCAAACGAAATTCCCCTGCCTTTTAGCTGCCTTACGGCCGAGCGCACGGTCTCCGGGACGTCGAAGAATTTTAAATCCACGAAGATTTTCTTATCCCTCGCCCGCATCCAATCGATGAGTTCGTAATAGCCCCCGGCCATGAAAAGCTCAAGACCCAGCTTGTAGAATGTGACTGAATTTCCCAGCTCTTCCACGAGGTTATGGGCATCTTCGACAGTCGGGACATCGAGGGCAAAGATAAGGCGCTCGCTGGCGGGTATATTTTTTTTGGAAAGAAAGGCCAATTCTCCTCCAATCAGATTATTGGCCCTCTATAAGACATTAAGAACGTCGCGTTGTCAAGAATTTTCGGGAGTCGGCGGGAGTGTCCTCTCCGAAAAAATATTATTCACAATAATGCTTAACCGGCTATAGTTCTACTTTACGTTCAAGATATTTTTTCTACGAGAACACTCCCGCCTTATACTTATCCCTCCTGCTGTATCGTGACGTAATACGGCCGGCCGTCCCTGATTACCTCCACCAGGATATTCCTGCCCCGGCGCATCTTGGAGTATTCGCGGTAGAAATCGGAAACGGTACTGACCTCCACCCCCTCAATCTTGCGCACCACGTCTCCGAAACGAAGCCCTCCTTCAAATGCCGGACAGCCGGGGACGACTTTCAGCACAAGCAGACCCCTTATTCTCCTTAAGCCCAAGTCTCGCCGCAATCTGCTCGGGTATCTGCTGAAGGGTTATCCCGCATTGCATAGCCACGCGCTCGGCCGCAAGCGAATGCGCCTCCAGCTCGCCCAGCATTACCGGCAGGTGTATCCTCCTGCCGTCCCGCAGAACAAGGAGGTCCACCTTTTCCCCGGCTTTCGAGCTGTAAATTTTTTCCTGGAACGAGCGGTCGTCATTTACCGGCTGGCCGTCGAACTCCAGCACCACGTCCCTGGCCTTTATGCCCGCCGCCTGGGCCGGGCTTCCGTCAAGGACGTCCGAGACAAGCGAACCCGTGACTTGCTTCAACCCGAGCCTCTCCGCAAGCCCCTCGGTCAGGTCCTGCCCCATAAGCCCCAGGAATCCGCGGGATATCCTGCCGTTCTTTATAAGCTGGGTCATCACCTCTTTTGCCCTGTTGATGGGGATGGCGAAACCTATCATCGTGCCGGGGCCCAGGTATGCGTTGTTTATCCCGATTACCTGGCCCTGGTAGTTGACCATCGGGCCGCCGGAGTTGCCGGGTTCGATGTTCAAGTCGGCCTGGATGAAATCAAAAAAGCCTATGTAGTTGGGGCCCGGAGGGCCGAATCCGGAGATTATCCCCGCCGAGGAGAAAAACTCCAGTCCGAGCGGGTTCCCCAGCGCTACAACCCACTGGCCCATCTTCAGCCGCGAGGAGTCCCCCATCTCGACCGGGATGACATTGAAGTCGGGCTTTATCTTTATCACGGCGACGTCCGAGAGCGGGTCCGCCCCGACTACCTCCGCCTTGAACCTGCGCTTGTCCTTCGTCTCCACGCGAAGGACCTGGGCGCCCTCAATCACGTGGTAGTTCGTCAGGATGAGGCCGCTCTTGTCCACGAAGAAGCCGGTGCCTTCCCTGGTCTGGGCTATCTCTATCTCGCCCTTGCCGTGGCCCATCTGGTCGCCGCCGCCCATTTCACCGACGCCACTGCCGCCACCCATTTCACCGACGCCGCCCCGGTTGCCGTTGTCCTCCATGCCTATAAAGTCCGGATGCCCCGCCAGGCCCTCGTTCTCGACCTTGACGAGCGAAGGCATCACCTTCTCTATAACGCCGGAAAAGTCCGGCAGTGCCCCCTTTTCGGAGGTGTATGCGCTGGGGCCGCTGTCTCTCTGGAAAAAGGCGAACGATATCACCGCCACGGCGACGACGAGCGCCGCTATGAATAATGCAGGTCTTTTATTCATTTAATCACCTTTGAGGTGCGCCCGATAAACCGGGCATCTGCCATTTGCGTCAGGCAATCTTCCGCTTCCCGGTTTCCAGTCTGGACAGCTCCCGCATCACGCTCACGACTTCCCTCATAAATGCGGGCAGGTCGTCCGGCTTACGGGAGGATATGAGGTTGCCGTCCAGGACTACCTCCGTATCGTGATATCTTCCGCCCGCGGCGATTATGTCGTCCTTTATCCCCTGCCAGCACGTGACGCTCTTCCCGGCAATCTCCCCGGCGGATATGAGCACCTGCGGCCCGTGGCAGATCGAGGCCACGTACTTGTCGTCGGCGAAGAAACTTTTCACTATCCGAAGCGCGTCTTTACTTAGCCGCACCTCTTCGGGCGCCTTGCCGCCCGGAATGACCAGCAGGTCGTATTGGGCCGGGTCCACTTCCTCGAAGGTCTTGTCCACGGTGACCGAATAACCGTGCTTGCCCGTTATCTGTCCCATCCTGGCCGCCGCCACGTCAACCGTCCAGCCTTCTTCCTTTATCCTGTAATACGGGTAGAGGAGTTCCGAGTCCTCGAAATTGTCCGCGCTGATTATTAATGCCTTCATTACACACCTCCTAAAACCGTTACTTTCTTTTCCGGTGAAAAGAAAGTAACACAAAGAAAAGCCGGGCTTAAAGTTCAGCTTTCTTTTGCGATACTTTTCTTTCTCGAAAGAAAAGTATCAGTTTATAGTTATTATACCACCGGATGGGACTTCTTGACAAAGCGGCTCCGCGCGTGCTAAACATAATCGGATATGGATATTTCTACCTTAAAGCCGCTCTTAACCGAGCTTGTCTCCGGGATGGAGAAGACCGTGCCGTACGCCTGCGCCCTGGCTATGGAGACCCTTGGCGAGCGTGTGGTGGTGATGACGAAAGAGTCCCGCGTGGAGCCGCTCGACCCTTCGAGGGGCGCTGTGCTGACCGTCTTTACGGGAAGCGAGTTCCTTGAGCACTCCACGTCCGACCTGACCCCCGACGGGCTTAAAAAAGCGGCCAGGGAGCTGACAAAGGCCGCTGAATTCGCGGGGATTGGCGGGGATGTAAGAATAGACCCGGGAGAGAAGCTGGAGAAGGATTTTGATATCAGGGAGGAAATCCCGAACGCCTCCGTACCATTGCAGGACAAGGTTTCAAGGTGCGCCGAATACCGGGAAAAGCTTCAGGGGATGGATAAGCGCATAGTGAACGCGGTCTCAGTCTATGCCTATACCAGGAACCGCGAGCTGTACGTGAACCGAAACAAGACCCTGTTCCAGGATGTAAAAAGGGGCCAGGCGATTATACAGGCGGTGATGCGAGACGGCGACAATACGGCCCAGCTCCATGAGGGTGACTCCTGGCAGGGCGGGTACGAGAACTCGGTCATCCCGAAGGCGAAGTTCGAGGCGCTGGTCCGGGACTCCGGCCGCATCCTGAAAGCCCCCAGGCTTACCCCCGGCGTCTACGACTGCATATTCTCGCCTGAGTTCGCGGGCATCACGGCGCACGAGTGCTTCGGGCACGGCACCGAAACGGACATGTTTCTTAAGGGCCGCTCCCGCGCCCAGGAATTTCTAAATAAACCCGTGGGTTCGCCGCTTGTCAACATGTTCGATTCCCCAGCCGAGCAGGGCGCGGCGGCGAGCTTCTTCTTCGACCACGAAGGGGAGCTTGCTTCCCGGACGCAGATTATAAAGGACGGCGTTTTAGTATCCGGCATAACGGACTTGAACTCCGCCACGCGGCTTGGCGTAAAAAGAACGGCCAATGGCCGTCGCGAGTCCTACGAGAGGAAGGCCTACGCCCGGATGACCAACACGTTCTTCGGCCCAGGCAGTGATAAGTTCGAGGAAATGATCGGAAGCATAGATTTCGGGTATTACCTTACACACCCGAGTAACGGCATGGAAGACCCGAAGGGCTGGGGCATCCAGCTTGAGGGCTACCTGGCGGAAGAGATACGGGGCGGCAAGCTGACGGGCAACGTCTTTACCCCTGTCATCGTTACGGGCTATCTCCCGGACATGCTGAATTCCATAAGCATGGTCGGCGACAAGGCGACATTATTCGGCCTGGGCTACTGCGGCAAGGGACACAAGGAATGGGTAAAAGTGACTGACGGCGGCCCGTATTTGAAACTCAAGGCACGGCTGGCGTAAACCTCTTTCATCTTGACAATGCCTATCTAAGACTCCTATAATTTCCTTATACTTATGCCAACAATCCTTAAAGTCGGGAGGTTCAGGTTTTTCTTCTTCAGCAATGAGGGAGGAGAACCCGTTCATATACATGTTGAATCGGATAATAAGTACGCTAAATTCTGGATAGGACCTATCCAACTTGCGAAATCGGTAGGATATTCAGCAAAGGAAGTAAATGAAATCCGGAAGCTGATTTTTGAGAATCAAAAATTCTTAAAGGAAAAATGGGATGAGTACTTCAACGGTTAAAATTTCGGAACCTATGGCATCGGATGTCTGGTTCGACAACGATATGATGCATATCCGGCTATTGGACGGGCGTGAACTAAGCGTGCCGCTCGAATGGTTTCCAAAATTGCGCGACGCAAATGACGATCAAAAAAAGAAGTGGCGCTTGATTGGAAACGGCATCGGCATACATTGGGAAGATATAGATGAGGATATTTCGGTAGCCGCGCTGTTGAGAGGGTAGATAAAGAAACAAGGCAGGCTTTAAAATATCTTTCGAGCAGACAACCAGAATTTGTGGATAAATAAAAAAGATTTAGATTTGGACGAACTTAGAATCGACTTTAAGCCCCGGCATAGTTGCCCGCTTTTTAATTTTTATCGTTTCAACGACCTGAAGAGTCCGCCGCTTCGCCGCGGTAGCCGTATTTCCCGTTCTTGATGAGGCATTTCATCCTGCCCCGGAAGTTCCTGATCGATATCAGCGAAGATATGTGCAGGAGCTGGGCGGCGCGGTAAGGCCTGCTCACTACCTCCACCCTGCCCTCCTTTATGGCCGCAATTATCGCCTCCGGGTCTTTATCCTCCACCTTCACTATCGAATAGGTCCGGCCCATCTGCCGGGTGACGTGCGCGTCCGAGTTGCCGATCAGTGGTTTTTGCAGGTCCAGGGCGCGGGTGACCGCCCAGTTGTTGAAGTTTAGATTCTTTACGTAATAATGGCAGTATTCCACGGCATCGAACACGTCCGGGTGCCTGTCCAGTAGCCTGCCGGATGCGGTAGGCATGGGGAAGTACGGGTGCGCGGCGATTACCAGGTTGTTATCCCGTTTCGCTTTTGCGATATCGTTTAGGGAACGGTAGTCGCCCAGTTCGCCCCGGAAGTTTATCAGCAGGATGTGCTTACCCCTGACGGTGCGCTCGACCCCCCTGATAAGGATGACGCCTTTTTCCTTCGCGTAGTCCCGGAGCCTCTCCGACCAGGTGAACCGGTTGTGGTTTGTAATGGCGATGGCGCCGAAGCCTCTGGCCGCCATCAAGTCGATTGTTTTGTACGCGTCGTGGGAAAGAAAGTCGTGCGGGTCTTCCTTGGAATGCAGGTGAAAGTCTATCTTAATGTCCATCAATTAACCCTTCTCTTGCCTCGGGGAGCTATGATAGCTGGAAGCGGCGGCTGCCGCAAGAAAATAATAATTAATTTTATTTAACCGCTATCCCTTTGATTTTACTGTACAACTAAAGACTTGACCAAACTGCGAAAAAACATTATACTTGTGAAACGTTTTTGGGCAGGTCCCGGTCTTTGAAAGATACACTGTTAATTATACTCCCTAAAAACCCCGGAATCAATATCCGGGCGTCCCACTTAATCAAATTTAAAAAGCATTACGCAATACCCGGCCAAAAGTTTTTGACCTTAGCGGGCCTTGTTGTTTTCAAGCCGGACAGTTTAAAAGTTTTTGGGCCGTACCGCCCCGCGCTAAGCTCCGACACTACCGGAGCCAAGCGGTGGGGGCCCCACTTTACAAAAAGGCGGGACTTTAAAAAAGAGAGGAGTCAACGATGAAGTTTATCGTTTTTTTAATTTCGGTTTTGCTTACGGCTTCCATTGCCGTCCCCGCGCATGCGGGGGGCAGGTTCACAAGCCTTCTGGACGCGACGGATAAGGACTATCAGACGATAAAGACGGAGATGCAGGACGTCCGTGACGGTTCTTCTCCCGGGATGGACCAGCGGGAGCTTAAAGCGGCGGCAAACAGGATTATGGCAAGGCGTGACGCTATCGCGAAAATGAGGAAGGTAGGTCTTAAAGTGCTGGGCAGGGACCAGAGGGGGCTTTTCAGGCTCCTGATCCGTAACCTGGACCAGATAAACCTCTCGCTTCTCGCGATGATAGGGGATGAAAAGGGATATAAAGCCTCCGTCAACAGCGCGGGCGGGAGCCCGGCGGGGATGGAAAGCTGGCAGGCAGGCATCGGGATGATGATAGATGAGACCAGGAGGTGCCTGTACATGGCTGGCAAGGTATCCGGTCCGTTCATCATGCAGGCGCGTCTCGCCCCGCTTCAGGCGCATTGATGATAAAGTAGCGCGGCTCCGAGATCCTCTCGGACTTGCAGACAGGACAGCGGCCGGGCCTTCCCGGCCGTTTTCTTTTTGCAAAAATAAACCCGCAGGAGTGACACTCCGACGGGATAATTTCAAACCCTCTACCCTTGTCGCCCCCGCCCCCTTCGCGCCACTTGCCCCTTTCGCCCCCCCAGTGCCGCCTGCCCCCCTTGCCCCGCCGGCCGCCGCGATGTGGCGGAGGTGGTCTAAGACCTCCTTCTCGGAAAGCCTTACCTCCTGGGAGATCTCGCGCACCGTCTTCGGCCCCTGACTGATAAATTCCCGTATCTTCTGCCGGAGCGTCTCTGGCATATATCTACTTTATTCGGGCGGGATCGGCGGGGCATTCTGCTCGATAGGCTCTTTTCGCGGGATGACTACTCCCTGTCTCGCAAGCTCCAGGCGTATCTCCTCGCGCCGCTTCGCCTGCTCCTGCGGCGGAAGGCCCTTCAGCGCCCGAAGCTGGGCGCGTATTTCTTCCTTCTTCTCAGGCGGCAGGGCATTGAACTTCGCAATCCCGTCCCTGTAAGCCTGCCTCTGCTGGGGGGTCAGTTTCCGCCAGCGCGACATCCGGCTCATTACCCTCGCGCGCTCCTCCGGCGGGAGGTCCTTCACCTGCTTGTATTTATCGCGGAGTTCCTGCCTCTTGGCCGGGGGTAGCGAGTTGAAGATGCGATAAGCCTTCTTCAGGCGCTCGCGCCTCTCCGGAGGCATGGTCTTCCATATCTCGTAATTTTCCAGCAACTCCTGCTGCTCGCTCGGGGAGAGGGATTCCCAGCGGTTCCTGATTGTCCTTTTCGGCGCCGCCGTCCGGGTTTTTACCGGATGCTTTACGGGCGCGGGCGGTATGCCGGGGGCTGTGGGCGGAGCCTTTTGCAATACGTTCGGGTTCGGCGGCGTGGGCGGCGCGATTACGGGACCTTCATTCTCCGCCGACACGATAATCGCCGCGGTCAGCATTATTCCCGCAAGCGAGACCGCGGTTATTATTTTCTTTATACGCATCATTACCCGTCAAATCCCCTATCGGCCCCGGTCAGTCCCTTATCGGCCCTATCTCGTCCAGGCCGTTTCTGTCTATCTGCTGTATCACGTCCAGGTCGCCGATTACGTCCATATTCTCCAGGACCCCCCAGTCTCCCTGGGTGGTCGCCACCTGGACATTCTGCGGCTGAGGCTGGTTCCCCATGTCCGGGAGGTAAGTGGCTATGAATATCGCGGCTATCACCGCGAAGGCGGTCAGATAGATCGGCAGGAGCTTTCTGATGCCGGCCGGCCTGTGGCGGAAGAGCCTGCGCATGACGCCCTGTGTGGCGGCATAGACCTCGCCGGAATTCAGTTTTTCGGGCCCCGGAACATTAGAGAGCATCTGGGTTAAGCCTTCCAGCTCTTTCCTGCACGAGTCGCAGGAAAGGACGTGGACGGCGACCTCCGACGCCTGCTCCCTCGAGAGCTCCCCGTAGTGATATAGGACCAGTCTTTCGCTAAAATTACTGCAAGCCCTGTCATCCATGATAATACCCTTTCATGCTCTTTTTAAGGGCGTCAATCGCCCTGAAAAGATGCGCCTTCACGGCGCCTTCGCTTATCTTCAAGGCCACCGCTATCTCCGAGAGTTTCAGGTCTTCCTCGTGCTTCATCAGGAAAACCGCCCTCTGCCTCGGGGGCAGCGACAAAAGCGCTTTTTTAAGGGCCGCCCGGAGCTCTTTTTGCTCGAGCGGCATGTCCGGCCTCCCCGAACGGGATGTATCCGGCGCCAGCTCCACCGCGTCCGGGCCTTCATCGTCCTCATCCGGGGCGGCAAAAAAGAAAATCTTTTTCATGAACGTCTTTTTGCGTAAGAAATCCAGACAGACGTTCGAAAGTATTCTGATAAACCATGTATAAAAAGACGACCCGCCTTTGAATGAATCAAGGGCCTTGTACGCCTTTATGAACGCGTCCTGGGCAAGGTCCTGTGCGTCGTCGGGGTTTCCGGTCATCTGCCGGGCAAACGCGAGCGCCCTCGGCATGTACTTCTTTACCAGGGCGCCGAACGCCTCGTGGTCGCCTTTCCGGGAAGCCTCCACCAGCTCCAGCTCGTTAAACACCCTGGCACTGGCCGGCACTGCATCCTTCTTATTTATTGTAAAAACCGGCCCCAAGGCAAATACCGGCCAAAGAAAATCGTGACCTCTCCCAAAATATGCCGGCCCAAAATGTACCGGCCGAAAAAGTACCGGCCCCTTCAAGAACATATCGGCCCCCTGAATATAATGCTTGGCGGCTGATCCGAGAGCCCTGGATATAGCGCCAGGTCCAAATTAATGCCAGCCCCGAAAAAGATAATACCCGCTCCCTTTAAGCCCCTATATTATACCTTTTTCGGACTTCGGACTCAAAGAAAACGTGCACGCAGGGCTGTTACTTAGACGTACGGGGGATTGAGAAGGTTTACACCGGGAGGGGCGGGCCGGGGGCCGGGGCCTTTTTAAAGGGCCCCGGCCTTAACAACATCAAATCTGGCCGACCGCGCTTTTCTCGGGGACCGTCACGCGCTGGGAGGGTCCCCCCAAAAAGAGAGTTACTTCTTCTCCATGGAGGACATATTCTTCATGCCCTTCTTGGACTTCTTGGCCTTCTTTGCCTTCTTGGCTTTCTTGGCTTTCTTCTTCGCGGGCGCCTTCTCGGCGGGGGCCTTCTCGGTAGAGGCGGCCGGGGCAGCCGTGTCAGTCGTGGTGGCTTCCGCGGCGAACGCCATCGGGGCGGCCAGGAGCATCATCATTATTGCTGCTGCGAGTATCTTCTTCATCTGTTCTTCTTCCTTTTCCGGCCCGGTGGGCCATTAAAAAATTTTGGGTTTAATCCCAGCGCGACTTTTAGACGACTGGCCATAGGAAAGGTTTACAAAAAAATTTCACTTTATCAATATAATACTTAAATCCATCACGTTCGTGCCGGTCGGGCCGGGCGAGAAAAGCCCCCCGGCCTCCTTGAAGAAATGATTGGAATCGTTATTTTTCAAGTAATTGCCTGCTTCCAGACCTTTGGCCTCAGCTGCCCTTACAGTCTCTCCGTCCGCGAATGCGCCCGCGGCGTCCGTGGGGCCGTCGGTCCCGTCCGTACCCGCGAAAAGGGCGGACAGCCGCCTGTCCCCGTTAATCTCTATCGCGAACGCCAGCGCCATTTCCTGGTTCCGGCCGCCCAGCCCTTCCCCGCGGACGGTGACGGTCGTCTCCCCGCCCGCGAGCAGACATGCCGGCACCGGCCGCCTCGCCCTCTCGTGCTGGGCGGCCTCGACCGCCAGCCTCTTTGCGGCGTCTCTCGCCTCGCCGGTCATAGACCCGTCCACGATGTACGGCCTGTAGCCCAGGTAGCCCGCCACTTCGGAGGCCTTGGCCAATGCGGCGGCGTTCGAGGCCACCACGAAATTTACCGTCTCCCTGAAAACTTCATCACCCGGCTTCGGGGTCTCCGGGAGAAGTCCCGACGCCCCCTTCTGCAGGTGCACCCGGACGGCGGACGGGGCCCGGCCGTACACCCCCCTTATCTTCAGTATCTCCATGGCCTGGAGGTATGTCGTCTCATCTGGGGCGGTCGGGCCGGACGCTATCACGCCCAGGTCGTCCCCCACCACGTCCGAGATTACAAGGCTGACTACCTGCGCTGGAAAGGCCGCCTCGGCAAGCCTGCCGCCCTTGACGGCGGACAGGTGTTTCCGTACGCAGTTTATCTCCCCAATGTCCGCGCCGGATAGCAGCAGAAGCCCGGTCACCTCCTGCTTGTCCTTCAGGCTTATCCCCTCCGCCGGGAGGACCATCAGCGAGGACGCCCCGCCGGAAAGAAGGCACAGGACAAGGTCGTCCTCCGACGCGCTTTTTGCAAGTTCCATCACCCGGCCGGCCGCAAGCACCCCCCTGCCGTCCGGGAGCGGATGCGACGCCTCGAATATCTTCGCGCGTGAAAGCTTCCCGCCGTGCCCGTCCTTGGTTACGGCGATACCGTCTTTAATAAGACCACCCAGTACGTCTTCGGCAGCACTGGCCATGCCGTAAGCGGCTTTTCCGGCGGCGATCAGATATATATTATTTATATCGGGAAGTGAGTAGCGGGAGCCGCCGATAACGAGGGCGGCGGTATCGAGGACGAGGTTTTCCTTTACGCATGAATAGGGGTCCGCCGCGGCGATTGCGGCTCGGTATATCTGAATAAGAAGTTCTTTCGTCTCCTTATCCATCAGCGCCTTGTCCTGGCCCTCATCTCCCGGACGGAACGGATGCGCCCTATTACCGCTTCCTTCGCCGTCCCGCCGGTATGGCGCCTGGCTGCCACGGAATTTTCAACTTTAAGGGCTTCGAGCGCCGAGCCGTCAGCCTCCGGATAGAACTCCTTCAGTTCGGCCAGGGTGAGGTCTTCCATCCCGCGCCCGGACTCGACTAACTTCCTCACGATTTTGCCGACTACCTCGTGGGCGCTCCTGAAAGGGACCCCGCGCTTGGCCAGCCAGTCCGCCAGGTCTGTCGCCGTGGAGTAACTCTCGCCGGCGGCGGCCTCCATCTTTTCTTCCTTAGGCTCCATGCCCCGGATTATATCCGTCATCGCCCGAAGGCACCCGCGTACGGTATCGGCGGCGTCGAACACCGGCTCCTTGTCTTCCTGCATGTCTTTATTATACGCGAGCGGCAGGCCCTTCATCACAGTGAGGAGCGCCATCAGGTCGCCATATACCCTGCCGGTCTTGCCGCGCACCAGCTCCGGGACGTCCGGGTTCTTCTTCTGGGGCATGATGGACGAGCCGGTGCAGTACCTGTCCGGCAGGTCGATGAAGCCGAACTCCCCGGTGGACCACAGCACCAGTTCCTCGGAGAGGCGTGAGAGGTGCATCATTAAAATCGAAGATGCGGCCAGGAACTCCAAATTAAAGTCGCGGTCGGAGACGGAGTCCATGCTGTTTTGCGTCGGCTCCTGGAACCTGAGCATCAGCGCGACGAAGGCCCGGTCTACGGGATAGCCCGTCCCGGCCAGTGCGCCGGAGCCGAGCGGCATCTTGTCCCCCCTGGCAAGGGCGTCGGAGAACCTCCCGGAGTCCCTCTCCAGCATCTCGTAATATGCCATCATGTGGTGGGAGAAGAGTACCGGCTGGGCGCGCTGGAGGTGGGTATATCCGGGCATGACGAGGTCTATATATCCCTCAGCCTTTTCCAGCAGCGCTTCCTGCATCGCATCTATGAGGTTCACCACCTGCGCGCACTCGTCTTTCAGGTAGAGCTTTATATCGAGCGCCACCTGGTCGTTTCTGCTTCTGGCGGTGTGGAGCTTGCGCCCGGCGTCGCCGATTTTCTCAACTAAGCGGGCCTCGATGTTCATGTGCACGTCTTCAAGCTCCGTGCGCCATCTGAAATCCCCGGCCTCGATCTCGTCCAAGACCTCTTCAAGCCCGTGTACGATTTTATCGGCGTCCAAAGGCGATATGATCCCCTGCCGCCCCAGCATCCTGGCGTGGGCGAGGCTCCCGGCTATGTCGTAGCGGTACAGACGCCTGTCGAAAGGGAGCGAGGCGGTGAACTCCTCGACGAACTTGTCAGTCGGGCCCTCGAACCTCCCGCCCCAGGGTTTATCTTCGGCCATTAAATTTTGCTCCCGCGCCAGTTACATCCTTCGCCGAGCAGCGCCCGGATGCGGAGCCTGAGCGCGCTTATCTTGATAAACCCTTCCGCGTCGCTCTGGTCGTAAACCGCCTCTTCTCCAAACGTGGCGAATTCCGGGTGATAGAGCGAACAGGGGGACTTCCTGCCCACGGCGTCGCAGTTACCCTTATACAGCTTAACCCGCGCCGTGCCCGTTACGTTTTTCTGGGTATCGTCTATCAGCTTCTGCATAAGCTCGCGCTCCGGCGCGTACCAGAACCCGTAATAGACCAGCTCGGCGTACTTCGGCACGAGCGAGTCCCTTAAGTGCATGACCTCCCTGTCCAGCGTGATGGACTCCACCGCCCGGTGCGCCGCATGTAAAAGCGTCCCGCCCGGCGTCTCGTACACCCCGCGCGACTTCATCCCCACGAAGCGGTTCTCCACCAGGTCCACCCGTCCGACCCCGTTCTCTCCGGCCAGCCTGTTCGCCTCCGCCAGGAGATTGCCCGGGCTCATCCGCACGCCGTTAATGGCCACCGGGTCGCCCCTTTCATATTCCACTTCCACGTACGCGGGCTTGTCCGGGGCTTCCTCGGCCGGCACGGCCATGGTGTACATATCCCTTGTGGACTCCATCCACGGGTCTTCAAGTATGCCTCCCTCGTAGCTTATGTGCAGGAGGTTCCTGTCCGTGGAGAACGGCTTGGATTTTGTCGCAGTTACAGGTATCCCGTGGCCCTCGGCATAGTCGATCAAGTCTTCGCGGGATTTGAAAGCCCACTCGCGCCAGGGCGCGATCACCTTCACCTCGGGTTTAAGCGCGTAGTACGTCAGCTCGAACCGGACCTGGTCGTTGCCCTTGCCGGTCGCGCCGTGAGAGACGGCGTCCGCGCCTTCCGCCTCGGCAATCTCTATCTGGCGCTTGGCGATAAGAGGGCGGGCTATCGAGGTGCCGAGGAGGTATCTGCACTCGTACAGCGCGTTCGCGCGGAGCATCGGGAAGACGAAATCCGATACGAACTCCTCCTTCAGGTCGTCGATATAAATCTTCGACGCGCCCGTTTTAAGCGCCTTTTCGTTCAGCGGAGCGAGCTCTTCCCCCTGCCCCAAATCCGCCGCGAACGCAATCACTTCGCACTGGTAATTCTCGATGAGCCATTTTATGATGACCGAGGTATCAAGCCCGCCTGAATATGCGAGGACTACTTTATTTACTTTTTTATCCACTAAATCTCCTTAAGACCGTACTTTTCTTTCACGTGAAAGAAAAGTACCAAAAGAAAGCGGGACTTTAAGCCCAGCTTTTCTTTGGTTACTTTCTTTTCACGAAAAGAAAGTAACGGTTTATCTTACCCATCCTGGCGGCGCGCCTGCTTTCCTGGCCTCTTCCGGGATGACCTGATTTATCATATTGTCCGCCGCGTCCATTTCCCTCTGGGCGTCGTCCATCCGGACTCTTGCGGAGCCCCGCAGGTCCTGGTACTGCGTCACCGAGTAATTGGAAACCGAAGGGTTCGCCCCGGTTGCAGCCGTCCCCCCGCCTACGCCCAGGAGCAGGCCGTTATAGCGGTTCCAGTCGTCGCTCGCGGCCTTGTAATTCGCCGCCGCATCGTCGTATTTCTTCTTCCACTCCCCAATCCGCCTCGTCCACCAGGACTGGTTGTGGCCGTTGTTATCCGTAGTCTCGGTGGAAAGCGACGCGGGAGGACGCACTAAATGCTCCTCCCTGCGTTCGGGAGCCCTTTGGGCGTCCGCCCCTTTCGGGGGTGGAGGGAAATTTTTCTGCACGGTCGCGTTCTCGTCGGCGGCGACCTCCAGTATTTCCTTTATCTCGTTTTTCTGAAGGAGTATCGCGCCCGCGGGAAGCATTATCCGGACGGAGTCTTTCACAATTTCATAGTTGTCGGTCTCTATCTTGCCGCCGCTTCTCAGCTTGATTATGTATTTTATTTTTTTCCTTGACGCGGCCGGCTGTTCGGTGGCGGGTTCGCCCTTCCCCTTGCCCAGGAGTTTGTCAACGAAACCCGCGATCTTGCCCTGTTCGGAATAAGCGGCGGCGGGGACCAGGACCGCAATCAACCCTAAAGCTACGATCAGTTTTTTCATAGAGCGTACCTCTTAGCCGGTTATGAGCAGTTCCAGAAGTGCCTTCTGCACATGAAGGCGGTTTTCCGCCTGGTCGAATACAGCCGAATTTTTTCCTTCCATCGCCTCGTCGGTTATCTCTTCTCCCCTGTGCGCGGGCAGGCAGTGCAGGACGATGGCGCCGGGCTTTGCCTTTTTAAGCAGCTCCGCGTTTATCTGAAAGCCCCGGAAATGTTTTTCCCTGGAGGCCTTCTCCGACTCCTGGCCCATTGACGCCCAGACGTCCGTGTAGAGCACGTCCGCGCCGGATGCCGCAACATTCGGGTCCCGGACAAGCGTAGCCGACGGCCCCCCGGCCTCCCGCCCTTTTTCCTTCGCCCAGGCGAGTATGCCTGAGTCCGGGTCGTAGCCTTCCGGACATGCAAGCGTTATATCCATGCCCGCCTTGATGCAGCCTTCTATCAGGGAATTTGCCATGTTGTTGCCGTCGCCTATATATGCGAGTTTTAGCCCCTTAAGCCTTCCCAGTTTCTCTTTTATGGTCAGGAGGTCCGCCAGCACCTGGCAGGGGTGGTGCGTGTCCGTCAGGCCGTTAATGACCGGCACGGTCGCGTATTTCGCCAACTCAGCTACCGATTCCTGGGAATAGGTCCTTATCATTATAGCGTCCACGTACCGCGAGAGCACCCTGGCCGTGTCCCGGACCTCCTCGCCCCTTCCAATCTGGGTGTCGGCGGAGGACATGAATATCGCATGGCCGCCAAGCTGGGATATCCCGGCTTCGAACGACACCCGCGTGCGGGTGGAGGACTTCTCGAATATCATGGCGAGCGTCCTGCCTTTCAGCGTATTGCGCTCCTCGCCCTTCAGCCTGAGCGATTTAAGCAGGGCGCCTCTCTCCAGGACTTTAAAAAAATCCTCATCCGGAAAAGAGGCCAGGGTCAGAAGGTCCTTAGTCATGGTGCAGCCTGCCTTCGAATATCCTGTCCAGCATCTCAATCAGGGCGTCTATCTCCTCCTCGGTAACTATGAGGGGCGGCACGAACCGAAGCACGTTACCCATAGTGGCGTTGATGATAAACCCCGCGGAAAGCGCCTGGCGCACGATGGGCATGGCGTCGAAATCAAGCTCCATGCCTATTAAAAGACCCTTGCCGCGCACTTCTTTTATGAAGTGATATTTTTCTTTAAGCTTCTTCAGCTCTTTTACGAAATAATCACCCATCCGGGAGCAGGAGCCGATCAGCCAGCCGTCCTCCAGGATAGCGTCCAGAGAGGCAAGCCCCGCCGCGCAGGCGAGCGGGTTTCCGCCGAAGGTAGAGGCATGGTCGCCCGGCACGAAAGACTCGGCAACCTTCTCCGTCGCCAGGCATGCCCCGATGGCCGTCCCGCCGCCCAGCGCCTTGGCCAGGGTCATGATGTCCGGCTTGATGCCGAAATGTTCATAGGCGAACAGCTGCCCGGTGCGGCCCATCCCGGTCTGTACCTCGTCCAGGATAAGCAGGAGACCCTTTTCGCTAAGGAGCGCCCGGAGTTCCTTGAAGTATTCATCCGGCGGGATGTTGACCCCCCCCTCCGCCTGGATGGGCTCCATCATCACGGCGCAGGTCTTATCGGTTATGGCGTCCTCCACAGCCTTCACGTCTCCGAACGGGACATAAGTAAAGCCCGGCAGAAGCGGGGTGAACGCCTTCTGGAACTTCTCCTGCCCGGTGGCGGTTATGGTGGCCATGGTCCTGCCGTGGAACGACTTCAGGGCAGTGATGATTTCGTACTTCTGCCCGCTCAGGTTCTCTTTCGCGTACTTCCGGGCGAGCTTTATCGCCGCCTCGTTCGCCTCCGCGCCGGAGTTGCAGAAAAATACCCTGTCCGCGAACGAGTTCTGGCAAAGCGCCTTGGCAAGCTTTATCTGCGGCTCCATATGGAAGTAGTTCGACGCATGGATAAGCTTCTGGGCCTGCTTCTGGAGCGCGATCACAATCTTGGGATGGCAATGTCCAAGGTTATTGACCGCTATCCCCGCCAGGAAATCCAGATACTCCTTGCCGTCAGAGTCCCAGAGCTTCATGACCCCTGCCGCGGACGAACACCACGGGGAACCGCCCATAGGTGTTCATCAGATATTTAGTTGATTCTTCTATCAGTTTGTCTGTTGACATAGTAGTTAATTCTTTTTAATTCGTTACTTGTCTTTCGGGAGAAAGAAAAGTAACCGAAAAGAAAGCCGGGTTTTAGTCCAAAAGTTTTTGGCTCCACCTTTTTCTCTAAAAAGGTGGAATAGCCCTTTCGGGGTAAAACTAATTGATAACACAAGGGGTTATAAAAATCAACGGTAAAAGTATGGTCTTCCCGCCCGGCTTTACACAATTCGCACCCCCTGCTACACTTTAATCAACAGCCAATCAGTCCAGCTCCTGCAGGGCCGGTTTCTTCGCCGCGGTCTTAATTTTAAGGCCATCGCGGCCATGTAACCGCCCCTGCAGTTTTGTTTTATGGAGGTGCGCCATGATAGCTGAATTTTCGGTATGGCCGCTGGTCGGGGCGTCCGTCTCCGAGTACGTGGCGAAGGTGGTCAAGCTGGTGGACGAGTCCGGCCTGCCTTACAAGCTGAACGCGATGGGCACGGTAGTGGAGGGCGACTGGGACGAGGTGCTGGGTCTTATAAAGAAGTGCCATCAACTCCTTGCGGGAGAGACGGAGCGGGTAATCACGAATATAAGCATAGACGACAGGAAGGGTAAAACCCGGAGGATCACCGGAAAAGTCGAATCGATTGAGAGGATTCTCGGCAAGGAGATGAAAAAATAGACAATTTTATAGACATAGTTGACATTCAGGGTTAAAATTAGGTATATATAAAGGCTCACGATTTCAGAAGAGCTTTTTGTCCTTATCAAAAAGGAGCGTCAAGATGGGCAGGATATACCTGGACAATAACGCCACAACCCCGGTGCGCCCGGAGGTGGCCGAGGCGCTTACCAGGATGCTGAAAGGCTGTTACGGCAACCCCTCCACTCTATACTGCATCGGCCAGGAAGCCCATGTCGAGATGGAGCACGCAAGAGACGTGATGGCGGACATCCTGGGCTGCGGCAGTGAAGAGGTGATATTCACCAGCGGCGGCACGGAGAGCGACAACCTCGCGGTCTTCGGCGTCGCCCTCGCCCTCAAGAAAAAGGGCAACCACATAATCACCACTAAAATCGAACACCATGCGGTGCTGAACCCCTGCAAGGCCCTGGAGAAGGGCGGCTGGTCGGTAACTTATCTCCCGGTGGACGGCTACGGGATGGTGGACCCGGCCGACGTCGAGCGCGCCATCACCGACAGCACCGTCCTCATCAGCGTAATGCACGCGAATAATGAAGTGGGCACGATCCAGCCCATAGCGGAAATAGGCAAGATCGCAAAGGCCAGAAAAATCACTTTCCACACCGACGCCGTCCAGAGCTTCGGGAAGTTGTCCGTGAACGTCGACGAGCTCGGCGTGGACCTGCTCTCCGCTTCATCCCATAAAATTTACGGGCCGAAAGGCGTGGGGCTTCTCTACATCCGGAAGGGCACCAAGATTATGCCCATCATGTACGGCGGGCACCAGGAACGCTCGCTCAGGCCCGGTACGGAGAACGTGCCGGGCGTCGTGGGCTTCGGCCGTGCCGCGGAGCTTATGGCCGCTGAAGGCGAGGCCGAGGACGCGCGCCTCATGAAGATGCGCGACCGGCTCTGGGAGGGGATAAAGGCCAAGGTGCCGCACGTGATGCTGAACGGGCACCCCACTCAAAGGCTGGCGGGGACGCTGAACGTGATATTCGAATACGTGGAAGGCGAATCCATAATCTTAAGCCTGGACGAATTCGGCATCTGCGCCGCGTCCGGCTCCGCATGCACCTCGGACGCACTTGAGCCTTCGCACGTTTTATCGGCCATGGGGGTCCCGGTGGAGAAGACCCACGGGGCGCTTCGGATTTCGTTTGGCCGTGAGAATACGGAAGAGGACGTGGACAAAGTCCTGGAGGCGCTCCCGAAGGTGGTGGAGAAACTCCGGAGCTTCAGCCCTATTTACAAGGATTTTTTAAAAACGCAGTCGGCGTAAGATGCAAACCGTTACCTTTTTGTAAAAAGGTAACACCAAAAACTTTTGGGTTTTAACACCCGGCTTTCTTTTGTGTTACTTTTCTTTCACCCGAAAGAAAAGTAACGGTTTTTTAACGAAAGGGTATTTAGAAAATGGCATATTCCGAAAAAGTAATGGACCACTTCAGAAACCCCAGAAACGTTGGCGAAATGAAGGACGCCGACGGTATAGGGAAGGTCGGCAACCCGGTCTGCGGCGATATAATGGAACTCTATATAAAGGTGGAGGACGATACCATCGTGGACGCCAAGTTCCAGACCCTGGGCTGCGGCGCGGCGATAGCAACGTCCTCCATGGTGACAGAAATGGTAAAGGGAAAGAAACTGGACGACGCGCTGAAAATCTCCAATTCGATGGTCGCCGAGGCGTTGGGCGGTCTGCCGTCGCAGAAGATGCACTGCTCCGTGCTCGCGGAGGAGGCGCTCCAGAGCGCGGTATCGGACTATAAAAAGAAAAAAGGCATAGAATAAATTCCGGGCCGGGGTTTCCCCCGGCCTTTTTTATTTTCCTTAAGTCTTGAAAAATATATACCTCTCTGCTAATCTGATAAGAGTTCCGCATAACGCCGGCCGATATCCTTTATCAAGAAAGAAAAGATGGACCGAACGAAGGAGGCGCTTTTAGTCATAGACATGCTTAAGGCGGAAATATATTGAGGGCTGATGTTCCATACCGCTAGTCCTGAGGACGTCAAGGCCGGGAAAGTGACCGACGTCTATTTCGACCGCACGATGCGCATCCTGAAGGCGAAGGGTCTAAGTGCTTCCGTCCGGATGGAGGTCGTCGCCAAGGCCCTGCCGGACGGTTGGGACTGGGCGGTGCTGGCTGGGGTGGAGGAGGTCGCGGAGCTTTTGTCCGGCCTGCCCGTGAACGTGCGCTCGATGCCGGAAGGGACGGTATTTTACCCTTACGAGCCGGTGCTGGAGGTGGAGGGCAACTACGGCGGCTTCGGCCATTACGAGACCGCCATCCTCGGGCTTATCTGCCAGGCCACAGGCATTGCCACGAAGGCGGCCAGGGTAAAGAAGCTTGCCGGTGACAGGCCCGTAATATCTTTCGGCGCGCGCAGGATGCACCCGATACTGGCCCCGATGATAGAGAGGAACGCATACATCGGCGGCTGCGACGGGGTATCCGTGTTAAAGAGCGCGGAGCTTATCGGGCAGGACCCGATGGGCACCATGCCGCATGCGCTGGTACTGATGTTCGGAGACACCGTCAAGGCGATCAAGGCGTACGATGAAGTAATCGAGCAAGCCGCGAGAAGGACCGCCCTGATAGATACTTTCAACGACGAGAAGTTCGAGGCTATCCGTGTGGCCGAGGCGATGGGCGACAAACTTTTTGCCATGCGGCTCGATACGCCCGCCTCACGCAGGGGCAATTTCTACCGCATACTGGAAGAAGTCCGGTGGGAACTGGACCTGCGCGGATACAAAGACATTAAGCTGTACGTCAGCGGCGGGATAAGCGAGCGTGACATCCGGGAGCTGAACCCGGTCGTGGACGGCTACGGCATCGGCACCTCCATCGCGAACGCGCCGGTGGTGGACTTCTCGATGGATATAGTGGAGATAGACGGGAAACCCGTTGCCAAACGGGGGAAGGCGTCCGGCGCGAAGAGCGTGCTCAGATGTCCTGGGTGTTTAACCGATATGGTAATTCCCTTTTCCGCCAGTCACAGGCACTGCCAGTGCGGCCAGGAGAAGATGGAGATACTTGTTCCATTGATGGAAAACGGGAAGCTGTTAACGGAGCTTCCGAGGCCGGAAATCATAAGGGAGAAGGTAATGCAGGCTGTAAAAAGGCGGCCGGATATCTTGTAGACTCCCCTCCCTCTTATTTAAGGGGGCGTGAGGAGGGTGTTACTAAAAAGGAGGCATTTGACGTGGAAGGCATCGTCGGGATAGACCTTGGCTCCGTAAGCGTGAAGACGGTTACACTGGGGCCTGATGGAAATATTATATCCTCCAGGTACAAGAGGCATTACGGCCAGGCGCTGTCCGCGGCCCTGGAGTTCCTGGACGCCCTGCCGGAGGGTACGCCCCTGGTCGTTACCGGCTCGGCTGGAAAACTGCTGGCCAGCATCCTGGAGCTTACCCACGTAAACGAGGTCGTGGCGCTCTCCGCCGCCGTCGGGAAATATTATCCGGACGTGAGGACGGTAATCGAGATGGGCGGCGAGGACTCCAAGCTCGTCGTCATGGAGGATGCGAAGCTTCGCGATTTCTCCATGAACTCCGCCTGCGCCGCGGGTACCGGCTCATTCCTGGACCAGCAGGCCGAACGTCTGAATATAAAGATAGAGGGCGAGTTCGGAGAGCTGGCGCTTAAGTCCGAAAACCCGCCGCGCATCGCCGGGCGGTGCAGCGTGTTCGCCAAGTCGGACATGATACACCTCCAGCAGCTCGCCACGCCGGATTACGACATCGTCGCCGGCCTTTGCTTCGCCGTCGCCAGGAACTTCAAAAGTACCATCGGGCGCGGCAAAAAGATGCTGAAACCCCTGATGTTCGCCGGCGGGGTCGCGGCTAATGCCGGCATGGTCCGGGCCTTCAGGGAGGTCATGGACGCGGGCGAGAGCCTTGTAGTGCCCGAGCATTTCTCCGTCCTCCCGGCGGCTGGCGCGGCGCTCTACGCGGCGGCAAGGGGAGAGGCTCGTAAATTCCAGGGCGCGGAAAAGCTGCTCGCGTACCTGAAGGTCGTCCAGTACATGGGCGAGGGCCTGGCCCCGCTTCTGGCCGACGAGAAGTTCCTGATACGCTCATCCCCGCTGTCCGAGGTCTATAAGGTTGAAGGGCCGGAGAAGGTCAACGCCTACCTGGGCGTGGACATCGGCTCCATAAGCACTAACGTGGTCGTTATAGACGAGCAGAAGCGCGTGCTTTCCAAGCGCTACCTGATGACGGCAGGCAGGCCGATCGAGGCGGTGCGCCAGGGTCTTCGCGAAGTCGGCGCGGAGGTCGGAGACAACGTGAGAATACTGGGCGCGGGCACGACCGGTTCGGGGCGGTACATGATAGCCGATTTCATCGGCGCGGATATCGTGAAAAACGAGATAACCGCGCAGGCCACCGCCGCCGCGGACATCGACCCGCTGGTGGACACCATATTCGAGATAGGCGGCCAGGATAGCAAGTTCATAAGCTTAAGGGGCGGCGTAGTGGTGGACTTCGAGATGAACAAAGTCTGCGCCGCGGGCACCGGCTCCTTTCTGGAGGAGCAGGCGGACAAGCTCGACATAAACATTAAGGTCCAGTTCGGCGAGATGTCTCTATCTTCCCGGTGTCCCATATCGCTTGGCGAGCGCTGCACCGTCTTCATGGAATCTGCGGTGGTCTCCCATCAGCAGAAGGGCGCGCCCAAGGAAGACTTGGTTGCCGGGCTTGGCTACTCCATCGTCTATAACTATTTAAACAAGGTCGTCGGCGACAAGAAGGTCGGGGACAGAATATTCTTCCAGGGCGGCGTGGCTTTTAATAAAGGCGTCGCGGCGGCGTTCGAGAGCGTGACCGGCAAGCCCATCACCGTCCCTCCGCACCACGACGTGACCGGCGCGATAGGCATGGCGTTAATCGCCAAAAAATACACCGAGCAGACCGGCCTCAAAAAAAGCGGCTTCAAGGGCTTCGACCTGGGCAACCGTAAATACGCCGTAAAGTCCTTCGACTGCAAGGGCTGCTCAAACCAGTGCGAGATACGCCAGGTGACACTGGAAGGCGAGAAGGAAAAACTCTTCTACGGCTCCCGGTGCGAAAAATACGACGTGAAGCGAAAGGCCGCGAAGGACGAGAACCAGCTCCCGCGCCTCTTCGCGCTCAGGGAAGAGCTTCTCCTCAAAGGCTACGACCCGTCCAAGAGCGCCGATACATCGCGCGAAGCGAGTTCAAAAAAAATAGGGATACCGTACGTGCTTTTCTTCCACGAGCAGTTCCCGTTCTGGCGCATTTTTTTAGAGACGCTTGGATTTACCGTGGTGCTGTCCGACCGCTCCAACAAGCAGACCATACGCCGGGGGCTGGAGGCCGTAATCGCCGAGTCCTGCTTCCCCATAAAGATGGCGCACGGGCATATAATGGATTTAATCGATAAAGGGGTGGAGCGGATATTCCTCCCGTCCTTTATCAACATGGCCCAGGACGGAGACAAGATGGAGCGCGGGGTGGCATGCCCCTATGTCCAGACCATGCCGTACCTCGCGGCCGCGGCCATACCGGGGCTGAGGCTGATCGCGCCGTCGATTGATTTCGGGCAGGGCATGGCCGAGATGGCCAGGGAGCTTAAAGGCTCGCTCTGCGGATTATAAAATAAGCATAGGCCGGATAAGGGCCGCGCTGATTGCTGGCGCGAAAGCCCAGAAGGAATTTTACGAAGTCGAACTGAGAGCAGCGGGCAGGGAGTTCCTGGAGAAGCTGGGTGAAAACGGCCGCGCCATCGTAATCATGAGCAGGCCGTACAACGGCTGCGACGGCGGGCTTAACCTGGACCTGCCGGAGAAGCTCCGCGACCTGGGCATCGCCGCAATGCCGCTCGATTTCCTGCCGCTTGGCGATATAGACATAAGCCACGACTGGCCGAACATGTACTGGCGGAGCGGACAGAGGATACTGCAGGGCGCGGAGATAGTCCGTGGCGACAAGCGGCTTAACGCGCTATACATAACGAACTACGGCTGCGGGCCGGACTCCTTCCTCACGAAGTATTTCAAGGAGGTGATGGTCGAGAAACCCTACCTCCAGCTCGAGGTGGACGAGCATTCGGCGGACGCGGGCGCGATAACCAGGTGCGAGGCGTTCCTCGATTCGCTTGAGAACGTCGGGATGCTTTCGACAGAGAGGCGGAGCTTCAGGACGGTCTCATATTCCAAAATTGGCGGGAAGGGCCGGAAGATATTCATCCCCCGCATGTGCGACCACGCGTTCGTCCTTGCCTCCGCGTTCAAGCGCCACGGCATCGACGCGGCGCCGACTTCGCCCGCGGACTCGCTGACGCTTGAGCTTGGCCGGAAGCATACCTCCGGCAAGGAGTGCTACCCCTGCACCGTCACCACGGGCGACATGGTAAAGATATGCGTGGCTGATGGGTTCGACCCCGCCGCTTCGGCGTTCTTCATGCCGTCCGGCACCGGCCCGTGCCGCTTCGGACAGTACAATATGCTGCACCGCCTGGTGCTGGACGAGATAGGTTTCCCGGACGTGCCCATCTATGCGCCGAACCAGGACGAGGGGCTGTACAAGGACCTCGGCATGGTCGGGAACAGCTTCGTGCGCTCCGCCTGGCAGGGCATAGTGGCTACGGACCTCCTGAATAAATGCCTGCACGAGACCCGTCCGCACGAGAAGGAAAAAGGGGCGGCCCAGGCCCTGCACAAGGAGTTCCTGGAGCGGGTATGCAACGTAATCGAAAAGGGCCTGCCGATGGAGCCCACGCTCCATGACATGAGAGACGCCTTCGAGGGCCTGCCGAAGGACGGCATTAAAAGGCCGCTCATCGGCATCGTCGGGGAGATCTATGTCCGGAGCAACGAGTTCTCCAACGAATCGGTCATCAAAAAAATCGAGGCCCTGGGCGGAGAGGTATGGCTTGCGCCGTTCGGGGAGTGGATACTCTACCAGAACCATACCAACATCGACGCCGCGAGAAGAAAGGGGAGCATATCGGAATATTTCTCCTGTCTCGCGACCCATTTAGTCCAGACCAGGATAGAACATAAATACAGCTCCATCTTCGAGGGCTTTTTGAATACCCTGCACGAGCCGCCGATAAAGGAGACCCTCTCGCTCGCCCTGCCGTACCTTAAACCCTCGTTCCAGGGCGAGGCGATCCTCTCGATGGGCAAGAGCGTGGACTTCACCCGCCACGGCGTATCCGGCGTCGTGAACGCCATGCCGTTTAACTGCATGCCGGGTACCATAGTTACCGCGCTCCTGAAGAAATTCTCGGATGACCACGGCGACTTCCCGTACATATCGATGTCCTACGACGGAAACGAGCAGGCAAACGGGATGACCCGCCTTGAGGCGTTCATACACCAGGCCATCCAGAGGATGAACGACAACGTGCTGGTGTAGTGGGGGCGTGACTCACGCTTTTTTATCTTGACAGCCGTTGAATCCTTCGGTATAAGTGAAATGTGAGAATATTTCTTAAAATATTCCTGACCGTGGCAATCGGCATTAACCTCCTTTGCGCGGTCATGCCTCCCAGGACCTGCGGGATGCCCTGCTGTCAGGGGGCACGGGGGGCAGATGGGAGCGATGGCGGCAGTCTTCCTGCTCCGACTATTCTCCCTTGCAGATGCACGCCCCCGAAACGCCGCCCTGCTGTAAAATTCAGGCCGCTCAGGACACAGACCCCGCGACGATTAACACAGCGCAGGCGGAGAAATCCCAGCCGGATTTGATGCCCATATCCGGCCCGGCCTTCGCAGTCAATACCTTCGCAAAAAAGGCCCCGCTTGCAGACGGCTCCCCGCCAGGGGCGCTAAGTTCAGTACCCGTCTATAAACTGACCTCCGCATATCTCTGCTGATCCCCTTAAGGGGTGCGGGCATTTGACATGCCTTTGCCTCCCCCATAGTCCCTTTTTTTCTTATTCGTAATCTAAGGCCGTAAACCGTGCAGAAGCTTCATTCTATGGCGTTAGTATCCGATTTTTAAGACAAAATAAGCGGTGTCTGGTAAATTTATGCGTATGCGGACAAAAGAGGTATTACGTGTAACCGCCGCCGGGGTCGCCGGGGCCGTCATAGGGTATTTTATCCTGCACCCTTACAGCGCGGTCTTTTACAGCCTGTACCCCCTCCCGCACAGCCGGACGCCCGGGACCAGTCTCAGCTTTCAAGAGGCGCTGGGCCAGTTCAGGCTCTTCCTGGATACCTTCAACATGTGGTATGTCGGCATCCCGTACGCGTTAATCGGCGCGCTGGCCGGGATATCCATCGGTATCGCGGCGGAAGCCAGAAGGCGGCACGAGGAGACCAAACGGCGGGAGGCGGCCAGGAAGGCGGCCCATGAAGCGCTCCAGGAGCTAATGGTGACGCTCTCCCACTATCTCCTGAACGCCTCCACCGTCATCGGCGGATATTCCAGGCTCCTGATTAAGAAAACGAAGGGCACGGACCTGGAGAAGCCTCTTCAAGCAATCATGGAAGAGTCCGCGTACGTCGAGGCGGTCGTGAATTCGCTCCAGTCGCTTGAGGCCGTGAAGGAGGAGGAATATATTCCCGGCGGAAGTTCCCGGATGATCGACATAAAAGCGGAGCTTGAGCGCCGTATCGCACAGTCGGCGGCGCGTAAGGACGCCGCAACAGAGAAAGAAGAAAAAAGTGAAAAACCTTCTTAAAATAGCGGCGGCGTGCGTCATGCTGGCCGCCTCGCCTGCCCGCCTACGCGCAGGAGACGTTGAAGCTCTCCGACCTGCTTGGCGAAGCGCGGGCGAAAAACCCCGCACTCTCCGCGATGCGGTACAAGGTACGAGGCGGCGCGGGAGCGGGTGCCCCAGGCCGGGGCGCTGCCGGACCCGATGCTGATGATGGGAGTCCAGAACCTCCCGACGAACTCGTTCTCGTTCAACAAGGAGTTGATGACCTCGAAGATGATCGGGCTGTCCCAGACCTTCCCGTTACTTCGGGAAGAGGGGGCTTAAGCGCGAGGCTGCGGCTTCGAGGCGAAGGCGCTGGAAGGAGACTACAGGGAAATGGACCTTATGCTTGAAAAGGACGTGAAGGCCGCCTATTTCGACCTCTATCTACTCAAAAAAAGCCGGGAGGTGCTTAGCATAAACTGGCTAATCTGCTCGACAGCCTGCTGAAGATAACCCAGTCCCGCTACTCGGTCGGCCTGGGGAACTTCAAGGATATTATCAAAACGCAGGTTCAGCAGTCACTGCTCGTTGACAAAAGGCTTGCCCTGGAGAGGGACGAGCGGACAAAGAGGGCGGAGCTTGGGGCGCTGCTTGGCCGGGGGGCGCCGGTCGCGGGCGAGGTAGAGGACGTGAAGCCCGCAGTCCTCACGCTGGACGAGAAGGCCCTGTCCGAATCAGCCGTGGCGAACCGGCCCGCGCTCAAGGCCGCGTCCCTGCGGATAAAAAAGGGGGAGGCCATGCTGGAGACGGCGGAGAAGGAATATTACCCGGACTTCACAGTCACCGCCCAGTACATGGAGAGGGACAGGCTGGACACAGGCGTAAAACCTTCCGACATGGTATCCGCCGTGGTCTCCGTCAACCTGCCGATCTGGCGCAAATCGAAGCTCGCACCCGCCGTCCTGGAGGCGTCTCTTCTGAAGGACGAGGCCGAGCAGGAACGAGACGCAAAGGTGAACGAGATAAAGGCCCAGGTGGAGTCGCTCGTGGAGCAGGTGAATAAGGACGGATCTCAGATTAAACTATACCGCGAAGTCGTCATACCGCAGGCCGGGGAGGACATAAACGCCGGGCTCGCGGGATACGAGGTGGGCAAGGTGCAGTATATGGACCTGCTGGACTCCATCCGGACGTTCCTCGACTACCAGACCGAATACTATAACCGGATAGCCGGGCGGGAGAAGGCCGTAGCCGAGCTTGAGGCGGTTACGGGCAAAGAGTTAGTGGCCGGTCCGACCGGCGGCGGAGGATTCTAAATGAAAAACAAAATAATCGTCCTGATTATACTATTTGTGGCGGTTTTCGCCGCGAGCGCATATTTAAGCCGAGGCTTCTGGCTCCATTACACGCCCTGGGGTACGGGCGGGCAGGCCGTGCACGCGGTCGGTGCGAAGGACGACCAATGCAAGACCGTATACACCTGCCCCATGCACCACCAGATAATCAGGGACAGCCCCGGCGACTGCCCCATCTGCGGCATGACGCTGGTCAAGAAAGAAATCGGCGGCGCGGCGGCTACGGAAAAGGGGGAACGGCGGGGACTGCAAACGAATGGGGAGCATGTCAACTCCGGGGACGACGCCGTCGGAGAAGTCCCTTAAGACCGTGACGCTCGACCCGCGCGAGAGGATGCTTGCGAACGTGGCGACCACCCAGGCGCGTGAGGAATCGATTTCCCAGGATGTCGATACGGTGGGCAAGATCGCCGTGGACGAGAAGGGCATCCGGAAAATCTCCTCGCGGTACGCCGGACGGATTGAAAAACTGGCGGTGAATTTCACCGGGCAGTACGTGAGAAAAGGCCAGGAAATTTTCTCCATATACAGCCCGGATATGGTGACGGCCCAGAAAGAATATCTTATCGCCAAGGCATCGGCCGCGCGGCTTAAGTCTGCCGATTTCCCGGAAATAGCGTCCGGGTCGGAGGGCGTGCTGGACGCGGCCAGGACGAGGATGAAGCTCTGGGGCCTGACCAACGCGCAGATACGCAGGCTGGACGCGACCGGAGAAGTGAATAACACCGTCTCGGTTTACTCCCCCGTATCCGGGACGGTCACGGACATGAAGGCGAGAGCCGGCGATTACGTGACGGAGGGCGGGGAGGTCTTCACGGTATCCGACCTCTCCCGCGTATGGATGGAGGCGGAGGTTTACGAATACGAGTTCTCGAAGGTATCGCTCGGCTCGCGGGTGGAGGTCACGGCGGAGGCATATCCGGGCAGGGTATTTTGGGGGACGGTGTCGTTCATAGACCCCACAGTGAACCCGGAGAGCAGGACGGTGCGGGTCCGGGCGGAGCTGCCTAACAGAAACGGGATGTTGAAGCCTGAGATGTTCGTGACGGCGAAGCTTCTGTCGAAGCCCGTCAGGGGAGTCGTCGTCCCGGCCTCCGCGGTCCTTTATACCGGCAAGGGCAACGTGGCATGGGTGGAGGAAAAGCCAAACGTGTTCACCATGCGAAACGTCACCACCGGCCTTCGCTCGGGAGATGACTTCCAGATACTGGCCGGGCTGAAGCCGGGCGAGCGCGTCGTTACCCAGGGCGGGTTCTTAATCGATTCCGAAGCCCAGCTCGAGCAGAGCGCGGGCGGGGGGGGCGGCGCGGGCGGCATGGCCAATATGCCGGGCATGGAACAGCCGGGCAAGGGGACGGCCAAACCCTCGCCAAAACAGCCGCCGGCGAAGCAGAGTCATGCCGGGGATGAACATGTAACATGATAAATAAAATTATCGAGTACTCCGCAAAAAACAGGCTTATCGTCCTGTCGCTTTTCGCCCTGATAATAATCTGGGGCGTATGGGCGCTGTACAGGACGCCGCTCGACGCCATACCCGACCTCTCCGACAACCAGGTCATCGTCTATACCGAGTGGCCGGGCAGAAGCCCCGAGACTATCGAGGACCAGATAACCTACCCGCTGGTAACCAGGCTTCAGGGCGTGCCGAAGGTCCGGGTGGTACGCGCGACGTCGGCGTTCGGCTTCTCACTCATCTACGTCATCTTCGACGACGACGCGGATATCTACTGGGCCAGGACAAGGGTCCTGGAGAGGCTTAACTACGCTTCCTCGGAACTGCCCGCGGGGGTAAAGCCGGCACTCGGTCCCGACGGTACGGGGGTCGGGCAGGTTTACTGGTACACACTGGAAGGCGACGGCTACGACCTGGCAAGCCTTCGGGCCATACAGGACTGGTACGTCCGCTACCAGCTCAATGCCGTGCCGGGCGTGTCGGAAGTCGCCTCCATGGGCGGGTTCGTGAAGCAGTACGAGGTGGACCTGGACCCGAACAAGGTGCAGGCCTACCACGTCAGCACCACGGACATCACGGACGCCATAAAGAAGAGCAACAGCGAGGTCGAGGGGAACCTGTTCGACAAAAGCTCTATGTCTTTTATGGTACGAGGACTGGGATATATCAAGGGAATACACGACCTGGAAAACGTGCAGGTGGCCGTCCACGGCGGGACGCCGATATTCGTGAAGGACATAGGCCGGGTGCAGATGGGCGTGCAGACCAGGCGCGGCCTTATAGAGAAGGACGGGAATGGGAGAGGCGGTCGGCGGCATCGTGGTAATGCGCTACGGAGAGAACGCAAGCCAGGTAATCGAACGCGTAAAGGCAAAAATAGCCGAGATACAGCCGGGGCTCCCCAAGGGGGTAAGGATCGTCGCCTCTTACGACCGCTCGGATTTGATAGGCCGCGCGGTGCATACCTTAAAACGCGCGTTGACCGAAGAATCGATAATCGTCTCTCTCGTGATGCTGGTGTTCCTCCTGCACTTCCCCAGCGCGATAGTCATCGTCCTGACGCTCCCCATCGCGGTGCTGATCGCGTTCATAACCATGAAATATATGGGCATCACCTCCAACATCATGTCCCTGGGCGGCATCGCGATAGCCATCGGCGTCCTTGTGGACGCGGGCGTTATCATGGTGGAGAACTGCTACCGCCACCTCTCCGAGCTGACGCCGGAGGAGAGGGAGTCCCGGCGGCTGGAAGTCGTGATAATGTCGGCCCGGCAGGTCGGGCGCGCGATATTCTTCTCGCTTGCCATCATAGTTCTGTCCTTCGTCCCGGTCTTCATGCTTACCGGCCAGGAGGGTAAGCTATTCCATCCGCTCGCCTTCACGAAGACCTTCTCGATGGCGGGCTCCGCCGTAATCGCCATTACCCTGGTGCCGGTGCTGATGTACTACCTTATCCGGGGAAAGATGCCGCCGGAATCCAGTAACCCGGTGTCGCAGTTCTTCATCGCGCTTTACTCACCTGTAATCAGGTGGGCGCTCAAATACAAGAAGACGGTCATCCTCTTGAACGTCCTGGCGCTGGTGTTGGCGATATTCATTTACGCGGGGCTGGGACGCGAGTTCATGCCATCTCTTGACGAGGGAAGCCTGCTCTACATGCCCACCACCCTTCCTCCGGTATCGATGACGGAGGCGAAGCGGCTTATCACGGTGCAGGACTCGATTATAAAGTCCGTGCCGGAGGTGGACCATGTGCTGGGTAAGGTCGGGCGCGCCGATACCGCCACGGACCCGGCTCCGGTCAGCATGTTCGAGACCCTGATACTGCTGAAGCCGAAAGAGCAGTGGCGGCCCGGGTTGACCAAGGCGGACATTATGGACGAACTGTCGGGAAAACTTAAGATACCCGGCGTCTCCGAGGGCTGGACCCAGCCCATCATAAACCGTATACAGATGCTGAATTCCGGCGTGCGGACGGACATCGGCGTGAAAATAATGGGGAATAATTTAGATGTCTTAAACTCACTCGCCCTGCAGGCGCAGGGGATACTGGAGAAAGTCCCCGGAGCGGCCGACCTCTACGCCGAGCGGGTAACGGGCGGGGAGTACCTGGACATAAAGGTGGACCGGGAGGCCGCGGCCCGCTACGGGCTGAAGGCCGGGGACGTGCAGGAGATAATAGAGAGCGCGATAGGCGGGATGGACGTAACCAAGACCGTGGAGGGCAGGGAGCGGTTCCCCGTCGTAGTCCGGTACGCGCGCGACTTCCGGGATAACCTGGACGCGCTGGAGAGGGTGCAGGTGCCCGTGAACATGGGGAAAACGCATATACCGCTGGCAGAGCTTGCGTCCATTAAGGTAGACCCCGGCCCGGACATGATCAGCTCGGAGAACGGGCTGCTGCGCTCCGTGGTCTTCCTGAACGTGCGCGGGCGGGACATGGGCTCTTTCGTGGAGGAGGCGAAGGCGAAGCTTGACGCGGGGCTTAAACTCCCGCCGGGATATTACGTCAACTGGTCGGGCACCTGGGAGAACCAGGTACGCGCCGCGAAGCGGCTTCGCATCCTGGTCCCGTTAGGCCTGGCGATAATCTTCATCCTGCTCTATTTCACGTTCCATTCCGCAAAAGAAGCGGCGATGGTCATGCTGTCGGTGCCGTTCGCGCTGGTCGGCGGGATATATCTCGTCTCGGCTTTGGGCTACAACATGTCCGTCGCCGTGTGGGTCGGGTTTATCGCGCTCTACGGCGTGGCGGTGGAGACGGGCGTGGTGATGGTCATATACCTGCACGAGGCGCTCGACAAGAAGATACTCGCCGGGGCCGTCACCGAGAAAGACATCTACGATGCGACGTTCGAAGGCGCGGTGCTTAGGCTCCGGCCTAAACTGATGACGGTATCGGTCGCGCTGATGGGACTTCTCCCTATCATGTGGTCGTCCGGCACAGGCTCCGACGTCATGAAGCCTATCGCCGCGCCGATGATCGGCGGGATGATCACCTCCGCCGTGCACGTTTTGATAATGACCCCGGTAATATTCGTCCTGATGAAGTCGCGCGATTTGAAAAAAGGCAGGCTAAAGACCTCCGACATGAAGCATTAAGTTGATTTTAAGCCCAGCTTTCTTTTGCTACTTTTCTTTCTCGAAAGAAAAAGTAGAGGTCTTATTTTAAAATAAACAAATAAAAAATAAACAGCGCGTAAAGCCCCCCGCAGGCGAGCAGTACGTGCGGCTTTATCTCCTTCTTTATCTTCAGCGTTAAGTATAGGCCCGATGCGGACAAAAGCGCGAGGACAGCGGATACCATCGTGGGGCCCGTTAAGTCCCAGTGCGTGAAGGCGACGCCGATGGCTACCGGGAAGCTGGCCTGAAATACCATCGCCCCGGTGATGTTCCCGATAGCAAGAGTGTCTTTTCGATCCCTTATCCAGAGCACGCTGTTCATCTTCTCCGGAAGCTCCGTCGCGATGGGCGTAACCAGCAGTGAGAGTATCAGGGTCGGCACGGAAAACATCCTGGCGACTTCCTGGACCGCGACGACGAAGTAGTGCGCGCCCGCCACGATAAGGCCTAAGGCAACGATTATCTGAAGCGATATAAACCGCTTTTTTGCGCGCTTGCTGTTAAAGAGCTTCGAGAGGTACAGGATATCCAGCTCGCCGTGGCCTTCTCCTTTATGCCTGCAGCGAAACGTAAAGATAGACGCCGTAGGAGAGCATGAGACAGGCCGCGATAAAGTATCTTATAACGCCGTGCGGCGCGAACGTCGCTAAGCATGCGACCGAATAGACCCCTATGAAGAAGGCTAAATCCCTCTCTTTTACGGCCACGTCGAACTTCAGGGTTTTCTCGCGCCTGCCCTTTTTGTGGTAGTAAAAGACTGCCGCGCCTGTTACGCACATCGCAAGCGTCGCGAGCATGAAGGGTGCGCCCGCGATGGCCCCCACGGCCACGTCCATGCCTTCCCTGTTACCCGCGATAAGGGCCAGGATGGGGATGGAGGTCTCCGGGAGCGCCGTGCCCACCGCCGCCAGCACGGAGCCGGTCGCGCCGCGGGATAAGTCCATCTTCTTCCCGGCCCATTCGACCCCGTTCGTGAAAAGCTCGCATGCGAAAAGTATTAGCGCAAGGCTTGCTACAAGAAGCAGTGGATATAAGGAAATATTGAGCCATTTTCGTATCTTAAACAGGGGCGGGCGGACAGTCAAGGCAAAAGGGACGGCTCCGGTTCATTTCCGTGCGATTTAATCGCTCCAAAAAACCTGTCGCTTAAATAAGTATAGAGGAGGCTGTAGGTTTCCACCGTCTGATGCACGCGCGGCTTGTTATCGTCGCCGCCGTCCCGGGTGGACGAGAGGTACCGGAACCCGATCCCGTTGTTTCCGTAGAGCCTTAATGTGAAGACCCCGCTGTATCTGCCGATTAACTCTGTGCCGTGCGGACTTGTCCCGCCCAGCTCGCTGACATAATACTCGCGCGCGGCCCCTTCGACCATGGCAATATCGCCAAGGCTAAGGCCAAGCGAAACAAGCCCCTGAACAGTCGTCCCGTATCTGTAGGTGCGGGGTCTTTGTTCCTTGTGGTTATCAATGCCCGCCGCGCCGTATCCCGCGCCGCCTGAAACGAAACCTTGCAAAGCCACCCCGGGAGAAGGACTTGACCGGAAGTCCGTGCCCAGGGATAAGGCCGTGCTGGATGCCTTGAATACATAAGGCGCCAGGTAGTCATAATTGCCGTATAGCCCCCAGACGCCTTTTAAATCCTTCCCAGCCTCATATCCGTCGCCTATGAGAAGTCCACGGGCCATGACATGTTCTATTTCATTTCCCGCCTGGGCAATGACTGATAAATCGAAATTGAAATTATCAAATGGCCGCGTGTAACTATAGCCTTCTTTCCCGGGCAACCCGTAATCCATGACAAAATCGGCACTTGCTATGTTTTCGGGGATCCCTTGTGTCCCATGCGAGTTTATATTGTCGCCTATCCTGAAACGCCAGAAATAGTCCGGGTCATAGCTTGGGAATAACGGCTTGAAGCGGTCGCCGAAGACGAGGCGGTTCAAGCCGGTGGGCGGCGAAATCACCGCCGCTCCAATTTCGCGCCATAGCGGCGGCTTGCCGCCGCCGCCTTCAAGCACGAGGTTCGCCATCCGGAAGAGCGGCTCGCCCAGGAAGTTTCCGCCTATCCCGGTCGCAACCATGTCGTTTATGGAAGGATTTGTATTTTCGCCGGCAGTCTCCCACATAAAACTGCCCGCAAACGTATAAACGAACGATTCCCAGTAGCCAAGCCCCGAGGAGCGGGCAAAACCCTGGTAGACCGAACCCGCGTAAGGATGTGCAACCTGGTTTACTTCAAACGGGTCATGGTCTATTTCCCAGTGGCCGCCGGTTAGATGATTCCAGAAGGTACTGAAATTCGTGCTGTACGTCTTTTTCCCGTTTTTTAATTTTTCCGGAAAAACAAGCCTGTCGAAAAGGTTCAGGGAGGCCTCAAACCCCACTATATCGAGGGCGGGGATAAGGTAGCTCTTGCTTTCGCCGGTGCCCCAGGTCCGTTTCTCGGGCGGGTTATCCGGATTATGCACGTTATCCGGGTTATATTGCGATACGGGCTCGAGGGCATATACCTGCCCTGCGAACGATACCGTGATAAGTGCCAAGAAAATAACGCAAAAAAAGGATAATTTCAGGTTCATCCGGAATAAGCCCCTATAAGTGGTTATCATTTATAATGGTTATTCTTTTAATAATACCTTAATATGCCGGTTAAGACCAATTCGACTGCCGGATCGGGGCCGCCGGACGATTAATTTGCGGTTGACAAAAATATAATTGCCGCTAAGATAGTCATGGTCGGAATTATGAATGTTGACTTCGCGGGAGGATTGGTTTTCATGGCTTGGGAATGGCATATGATCGAGGAGGAGAAGGCGCTCCGGGCACTAAAGAAGATGGTGGAAGGGGCGGCTGTAAGGTTGAAGGAGCCGACTTTAAGCGAACTGGAGGCGGTACGGCTGATGGAGATTACCCGCACATGGGTATCGAAGGTATTCCCGGAGAAACTCCGGGCTTACGACGCGGTCTATAAGCCGCGCCTTGAGAACATCTATTACAGGAAGGCCGGCCATGAAGGACGATAAACTTGTGGAATCGCTTGAAGAATTGGCCGCCTCTCTCGGCGTTAAGGTAAATTACGAGAAGATTAAAAAACACACGGCGCGCCAGCCCAAGGGCGGCCTCTGCGTCGTAAAGGGCGAACCGCGTATTATCGTGCACCGGCCCCTTGCCGCGTCCGAGAGGGTCCAGGTCCTAATCGAGTCCCTCCAGGGATACGACATGGAGAACGTGTACATGACCCCTGAAGTCCGCCTGGCTATCGAAGGCGCCCTGCCGCTGCTGAAACAGGCAAATTAGGTCCGCCCGCGTTACCGTCATTCCCGCCGGGGCACCCGCGTTGGCGTGGGTCGGGACGGGAATCCAGATTTTTATAGAGTTTTAAGGAGGCGTCTATGAGAAATCTGTTCCGGGTCTGGTCGTTTGCGGTATTCATGCTTATCCTTGCCTCCGCGCCCGCGTGGGCAGTCAATATAACGTCCGCTTCCATCAATTACGACTACGACGCCGATCAGGTAACTATCACAGACACGCAATTCTCACACCCTACCGTCTTTTTTGGTGGGAAAAAGTTAACGATGGTGGGGCCCGAGAGCCTTGTCTTCGACGGCGCAAATATCTGGCTGACAAATTTTGGGGACAATACCGTAAAAAAGATACGGATATGGGACGGCGCCATCCTCGGCACCTGCACCGGGGGGACCTGGACATCTGCTATAGCTTTCGATGGCGCAAACATGTGTGTCGCGAGCGTGGGCGATAACACCGCGATCAAATTGCGGGCCCTTGACGGGACGACCATGGGCACCTACAGTGTAAGGGCTCATCCATTGGGGATAGCCTTCGACGGTGCAAACATCTGGGTGGCGAACTACCATGGTTCAACCGTTACAAAATTAAGCGCCCGTGATGGAACTGTCCTCGGCACCTTCCCAGTTGACAATCCGCGTTTTATAGCCTTTGATGGTGTCAATGTTTGGATAACGAATGATTCGCCGCATAACGGCGGCCTTACCGGAGGTGCTACCGTGACAGTCTTAAAAGCCAGCGATGGTACTCCCGTGAGCTTCAGCCCTGTTACCGTGGGAGAAAATCCGGTGGGTATAGCCTTCGACGGCGCGAATATGTGGGTGGCGAATAATGTGGATTCCACAGTAACCAAGGTGAGGGCCTGCGACGGATCAATTTTGTGCACCTATACCGTGGGGCCCAATCCGGTTAGCGTCGCCTTCGATGGGGCAAACATCTGGGTTATGAGCACCAACAACGGCGCCGTGACCAGGATTCCCGTGCAGTAAATGAATGAAAGAGCAAATTAAGTCCGTCCGGTTTTAAGGAGGCTCGTCTTTGAGAAATCTGTTCCGGGTCTGGTCGTTGACGGTTTTCATGCTTATCCTTGCCTCCGCGCCCGCTTGGGCGGCTATTGATATCTGGTCAGCTTCCATAAATTACACCACCAACCAAATAACCATAACTGGCAAGCAATTCTCTTTAAAGCCAAACGTTTTTTTTGATGGAAAGAAATTAGCAATAGTGGGGACTCCATCCGGGACAAACATAACCGCCCAACTACCTGACGGCGTTACGCCAGGTACATATGAATTACGGGTCACCAGCCGCATAGGCATGACGGACAGGTATGAAGTGACATACGGCACTGAAGGGCCGCAGGGGGAAGCAGGGCCGACGGGCATGGGTTTACTGGAAATGAGAGCGGCGTTACTGCATTGGTATCCCCAGACATTCCAAATTGAGGCTGTCCCATTCGGCGTAGCCTTCGACGGCGCAAATATCTGGGTGGCGAACAGTGGTGTCGGCGGCAAAGCCGTAATAAAGCTGCGTGCCAGCGATGGCTCTCTCGTCGGCACCTACCCCGTGGGAAATGGGTCCAGTAACTTAGCCTTCGACGGTGCAAATATCTGGGTGGCAAATAACGGCGACAATACCGTGACAAAATTGCGCGCCAGCGATGGTACGAATTTGGGCACCTACCCAGTGGGGGGCGGCCCCTATGGCATAGCTTTCGATGGAGCAAATATCTGGGTGACAAATAATGGCAACAACACCGTGACCAAATTGAGGGCAAGTGACGGCTCCATGCTGGGTACTTACTCTGTAGGGACTGGTCCATTAGGCTTGGCCTTCGACGGGACAAATATCTGGGTGGCTAACTATCATGGTTCCACCGTGACCAAGTTAAGCGCCAGTGACGGAACCGTCCTTAACACCTTCGCAGTTGACAATCCCACTAATATCGCGTTTGATGGCGTCAATGTTTGGATAACAAATAGTTTGCCGTATGGCGGCGGCGGGCCCCTAGGCACCACTGTGACTGTCTTGAAAGCAAGCGATGGTTCTCCCGTGGGCTTCAGCCCTGTTACAGTGGGAGAAAGTCCGTATGGTATAGCCTTCGACGGCGCGAATATGTGGGCGGCGAATAATGCGGGTTCCACTGTAACCAAAGTGCGGGCTAGCGACGGAATCATCCTGGGGACTTGCACTGTGGGGAATAATCCCAATAGCATAGCCTTCGACGGCACAAACATCTGGGTAACTAATGATGGCAGCGCCTCCGTGACCAAAATCCCCGCGCAGTAAATTTCAAATTTCCCTGCCTTTTTCCCCATATTCCGCTATAATTTAATAATGGCCGAACTTCCACTTATACTCCCATACGACCAGTACAACTACGAACTGGTAGCAAACGTACATCCGCTGGACTGGAAAAACCCCGAACCGGCGCCGATGTATAACCTCGTGATAATCGGCGCGGGGACTGCGGGGCTTGTCGCGGCGGCGATTGCGGCGGCGGTCGGGGCGAAGGTCGCGTTAATCGAGAAGCGGCTTATCGGCGGGGACTGCCTGAACCTGGGCTGCGTGCCCTCGAAGACCATTATCAGCTCGTCCAGGATTTCCGAAGAGGTAAGAGAAGCCGCGAGCCACGGGGTTAATGTAATCTGCGGCGCGGAGGCGGATTTCCCGGCGGTGATGGAGCGGATGAGACGGCTTCGGGCGCGCATAAGCCAGCACGATTCCGCCTCTCGCTTCCAGGAGATGGGCGTCGATATCTTCCTTGGCGCGGGGAAGTTCACCGGCGCGCATTCGGCGCAGGTGGGAGAGAGCGAACTCAAATTTAAAAAAGCGCTTATCGCGACAGGCGCGCGGCCGTTCGTGCCGCCGGTCGAGGGATTATCGGGCGTAGGATACTTGACGAACGAAAACATATTCAACCTGACCACCCGGCCCGCGCGGTTCGGAATACTGGGCGGCGGCGCTATCGGCTGCGAGATGGCGCAGGCGTTCCAGAGGCTGGGCTCCCAGGTGACCATCTTGCAGAGGGGCAAGAGACTGATGGAGAAGGAGGATTCCGAGGCCTCGGCCATCATCCACGGGGTATTCCACAAAGAAGGCGTCCGGATCGTGCTGGGCGACAAAAAAGTAACTAAGGTCGAAGTGCGCGGCAATGAAAAAATCATATTTCTGGAGGGGCCCGAGGGAGCGGGTGACAGGACCGAGGGTCTTCACGTGGACGAGCTTTTAGTTTCCGTCGGCCGGACGCCGAACGTCGAAGGCCTGGGGCTGGGAGACGCGGGAGTGGAGTTCGACGTGCGCTCGGGGGTGAAGGTCGATGAGCATCTCCGGAGCACGAACCACGATATCTATGCCGCGGGCGACGTATGCCTGAAATATAAGTTCACCCATACCGCCGACGCCGCCGCGAGGGTCGTTGCCGCAAACGCCTTATTCTCCGCGCGCAGGAAATTCAGCACGGCTTCCGTCCCCTGGTGCACGTTTACAGACCCGGAGGTGGCGCACGTAGGGCTTTGTCCGGAAGACAGCGCTTGCGACGGCATGGAGATGGATACGTTCACGAAAGATTTCGGCGAGATAGACCGGACGGTTTTGGAAGGCGAAGAAGAGGGGTTTGTCAAGATACACGTGAAGAAGGGGACGGACAAGATCCTGGGCGCGACGATCGTGGCCAGAAACGCAGGCGACATGATAGCCGAGATTGCGCTCGCCATGCAAAACGGAATCGGGCTGAAGCAGATCTCCGAAACCATCCACCCCTACCCCACCCGCGCCGAGGCCATCAAGCGCGCGGCAGACGATTACATGGCCTCACGGCTCACTCCGGGGGTGAAGAAGTGGCTCGGCAAGTGGATGGAGATGAAGAGGAAGTAAAATGCCGCCGCTCTAAAACAAATTCAGCAATTCCTCGACCGCCTTCGCCTTCCTCTGCACTTCCTCCGCCATGTTCTGCTTGTAGTCCACCAGTTTAATGGCCACTTCAGTGTCGAATGCGCCTATTATCTGCGCCGCGAGGATGCCCGCGTTCTTCGCCCCGGCCTTGCCGATAGCCATCGTCGCGACGGGCACGCCGCCCGGCATCTGCGCCGTGGAGAGGAGCGCGTCCAGGCCATTTAAAGAAGAGGAATCTATGGGCACGCCGATTACCGGCAGAGTCGTCGCAGCCGCGATAAAACCGGCTAAGTGCGCCGCCCCGCCCGCGCCCGCTATGATGACTTTTAGGCCCTTGCCCGAAGCCTCAGACGCGAATTTGTGCGCCTTCTCCGGCGTCCTGTGCGCGGACGCCACCGTCACCACTGAAGGTATCTTGAACTCGTCCAATACCCTCTTCGCCTCCTGCATAACGGATAAGTCCGAGTCCGACCCCATCACTATCCCAACGAGCGGCTGTGCCATATCGCCTCCTGTTTTTTCTTTATGTATAGCAAATGCGGAGGGTTTAATAAAGTATTTTTCTTGAACGGGGGAAGGCGGAGGATTAAGATAAGACTAAACCTGCTACCTTTTTGAAAAAAGGTAGCGCCAAAAACTTTTGAACTGGCCTTTCGGCCCAGCTTTTCTTTGCTACTTTCTTTTCTCGAAAAGAAAGTAGGAACTTAAAATGACACCTAACTTACATATCCTTCCTTTCGGGCCGCCCGCATGGGAGAAGCGAAGAGAAATAATCGCCGGTATTATCGCCTCGCGCCCTGGCCCGCCGTGGGATTTCCGCGATATGCTTTACCTCGTCCCGAACGAGCGCATGGTAAAGTCGGTACGCGCGCTGTTCCTTGACGCGCTCCATGAAAAAACGGGGGCGGCCGGCTGTATCCCGCCCGGAATCATGGCCTTGAACCGCTTCATACAGTCGCGGGTGGATGGCGCTAAAACTATCTCTCCGCTCGCCAGAAAACTTCTGCTGGAGGAAATTTGCCAGGGTATCGAGGGTGTCCCGGGGCTGGAAGACGAGGCCCTTCTGAGGTCTCTTTCAGGGCCGGTTTCCGAGGCGCTGGAAAAGGCGTACCTTCATAATGCCGGGGACAGTCTTCTTCACGCAAGCGACAATCCGGCGCTCTTCGCCCTGGCACGCGCAAAGAAAGAGTACGAGAGGCGACTTTCAGAGCTGGGTCTTTTCGACCGGGCGCGTCTTTTGTCTCTGTGGGAGCCCAAGGCGGAAAATTTTCCTGAATATCGCCTGATAATACTGGACGGTTTCTACGACGCCCTGCCGCACGAGCTTCGCCTTATGAAGGCGCTTTCAAGTGGGCGGACGCTCTATTTTATCCTCGAAGCGCCCGGGCTATCCGCATTATCCGCCGAGCCCGGATTATCCGGTGAAAAAAGGGAAAACGGCGCCGCGACGTCAGAACTCGGTGGCGAAGGGATGCCGTACGCGGGGACAGAGCGGCTGATTAACGAACTTTCCCGGGCGTGGAAATAAGGCCGGATTATCCCCCCGCCGAAGAAGACGCTCAATTACTCTCCGGGGCGGTATTCCTGGGGAGGCCGCTTCGGGAGACGGTAAAGCTTTTAAAAGCCGGAAGTCCCAAGCCTCTCAATTGGCGGATTATCTCCGCCATGACTCTCGAAGACGAAGTCGCCTTTATCGCCCGCACTATAAAGGAACGCGCCCTGGCGGGAAACTTAAACCTGGATAAGACGCTGGTCATGTTCCCGGAGCCCATACGGTACCAGCACGCCTTCAAAAAAATCTTTGACGATTACGGCATCCCGTACAGCTTCCAGCAGACGCGGCCGCTCATCGGCGAACCCCTGGCTCAGGTCTTCCTGGACCTTCTCTCCATCCCTGCCGGGGACTACCCGTTCCGCCTGATGAGGCGCGCGTTTTACTCGCCTTTAATCACGCTTGGAGAGGCGGGAAACAAGGCCCTGGAGTTCGACCGGTACGCCCGCATTGAGGGGATTACCGGCGGGCGGCGGCGCTGGGAGGTTTTAGCCCGTGGCGCCAAATTACCTTTTACGGCCGAGCTTGATGCGCTCCTTGATTTACTGAAGCCCCTGGAGGCAAGGGAGCTGCACCCGGCAAAATGGGCGGAACTCGCATCAAGTCTGCTGGAGCGCTCCGGGATGGCTTTGAAGGCATTGGAATCCCCTGAACCGTCGCCGATAGAGCCACTTAAAAAAACTGTTGACGAGCTTCGGGCGGCCCTTAAAAACCTGACCTTACGGGTGACGCTTGGCCGCTTCATCGGGATATTAAAAGGGGCGCTTTCCGAGGTCCAGGCAAAGAGGACAGCCGACGCCTTTTCAGGCGTGCGTGTGCTGGGCAGGCTGGAGGCGTTTTCGGAAGGGTTCGAAACCGTCTTCATCGCCGGGCCTGAACTCAGGCTCACTGCCCTGCCCCGTGCGCCGTGATTTATTTTCCCTGGATGAAAAAGGGGCAGGGTCGGCATCCTTAGACGGCAAGACCCGCGACTGCCGCCTGTTCCTGGGGCTTGTCCTGGGGGCGCGGGAAGTTTACCTGTCGTACCCGAAAGAAAGCGGCGGGAAACCTTCAACCCCGTCGCCCTGGATCATGGCGCTAAGGCCGTTCGTTATCGCGGGCGCGGCGGAAGAAATTAACGATTACTGCCGCCCCTCCGGGCTGGAGGACGCGCTGGGAGAAGAAGAATTTATACGAGCGCTGTCCATGAACGGATACGGGAGCGTTGCGGCCCCTGCCTCCCCCGTCCAGACCCACGCCTCCCCTGTAATCCAAAAGCGGAGGTTCTCGGTTACGGAACTGGAAGATTACATCAAGTGCCCTTACAGGTACTATCACCGCTGGGTCCTCCGGGATGATCCGCCGGAGGAACCGTCCGACGACGCGGCTCCGGACGCTTCCGGCAGGGCGGTGCATGGCATACTGGCGAAGTTTTATGCGAGGCGCAACGGACCGGTACGAAAAGATGAGATAACACAGGCATACAAGGAGCTGTCAAAGCTTGCCGATGAAGAGTTTGCCGCGTTGGCCGATACGCTGGCGAACCGGGAGGCAAAGCGGAAGTTCCTGGAAAAAATCGCGCCGAAGGTCCTGGCGGCGGACGCTGAACTGCCGCCCGGCACGGTAATAAAAGATGTGGAAAAGAAAATCGAGGGAGAGCTTCCCGTCAGCGACACGGAAACGGTTACAGTCGTCGGGAAGATAGACCGTCTTGAGCTTAGCGCAGGCGGCTCGTTTGCGGTAGTGGACTACAAGACGGGCAAATATCCCGGAAAGGATATCCCGCTTGAGAAGGGTTTCCAGCTCCCGCTATATGCGTACCTGCTCCGGCAATATCTGCCGGAACAAAGACCGTCCGCATTCATTTATTACAACTTAGGCAAGACCGGCGAGACCCGGGACATAGTGTGCTACGACACCACCCTTCACTCCGGAAGAGCGGTCAACAGCAAGCAACGGAAGCGCGAAGGCGGCGGGGAAATGGATGAGTACATAGACAGCATAGCCGAGAAAGGGGCAGAAGCCGCGCGCGGAATAATTGCCGGTGAATTTCCCCAGGCCAAGGACGAGGATGAATGCAGGTACTGCGAAGTAGCAGACGCATGTTCCGGCGCGGAAGAAGAAGAGTGATAAAGTCGTTACTTTTCTTTCGGGTGAAAGAAAGGTAACACCAAAAGAAAGCGGGTAAATTGAACCCGCTTAAAGTTTTTGGTGTTACCTTTTTTCCGGAAAAAAGGTAACGGTTTGGGGTGGAATCGATGAGGGTTGAAGGACAGGCAAGGGCCGCAAGGCCGGATAAATCGGCGCTCCTTAAAGCGCCGGCGGGCTCGGGCAAGACGGGCGCGCTGGTGGGGCGTCTTTTGCACCTTCTGTCCGCGGGCGCCGAGCCGCCTGATATCGCCGCCATAACTTTCACCGAGAAGGCCGCGGCGGAGATGAAGGAGCGGCTTTATAAAACCTTGAGCGACCCGGAGCTCTGCCGGTTGACCGCGAAAGAAGCGCTCGAACTTCTGCCTGAAGACGCGCCATTCCCTTTGACCTTGACACTGGAAGAGATATTCTCAAAGTTAGTCCGCGAGCCGGACTCGCCCAGGGTAAGCACCATCCACGCGTTCCTGCTGGACCTGCTCAGGGCGCATCCGCTCGAAGCCGGCCTGCCGGCGGACTTTGAGGTCCTGCCGGAAACGGGCCTTCTGCTTCGGCGCGAGGCGGCGGTCGAAGAAGTTATAAAGGCCCTTGAAAAAGGAGAACTGCAACACGAGTACAACGAGCTTTACCGCGCCGGATATGACGTAAGGAAACTCCGTGCGCTAATCGCCCTCTCGCTTGAGAAGCGTGGGGCGGTAATGCGGGCCCGCGCGAACTCCGGCGGGCTGAAGCTTGAAATTGAAAGGGCCCATTCGCTGCTCCGGGAGATGACAGAGTCGGGGGCCGCGCAGTCGTTAGCCGGGCGGGCTTTGGAGCTTATCCCGGAACTGCTTGAAGGGCCGTTTTTGGATGCGATTTCCAGGCTGTCGACGTTAAAAGACCCGGATGAACTGCCGGACATATATGACGGATGAAGGGACCTGTTCTATAAAAAAACGGACGGCGCGCCTCTCGCCAAAATACCACCCGCAAAAAAAGATTTCATGGACGTTTACGGCAAGGCGGATGGGGCGGTCAAGCGGGCGCGCTGGGAGGAGATATATCCGGAGCTAAGGGAATCGTTCTCGGCCTTCGCATACCTTTTCGACTCGTACGTCCAAGCGACGGCGAAGGACGCTTTCCTGAAGCTCTCCGCGCTTTCCGATAAGGTTTACAGGGCAATGTGTCTCAGGGACGGCTTCATAGACTTCGAGGACATAGAGCTATACGCGCTGAAGCTTTTATCTGCCCGCACGGGCGTCCGGGTCCCGAAACACCTGCTGGTGGACGAGTTCCAGGACACGTCTCAAATCCAGTGGGACCTGCTGTATAAGATGGCGGAGGAGCAGTTCTCGGGACAGGGCGTGGAAGGTCCCGATAGCCCCACATTCTTCGCCGTCGGAGACATTAACCAGTCCATCTACCGCTTCAGGAAGGCGGAGCCCCGGCTGATGAAAGGCTTAAGGCCGCTGATGGAGGAGCGAATTTTACCCGGAAGGCGGGATTTCCCGGAGCTCGATATTAATTTCCGTAGCGCGCCAGAGATAACCCGGTTCACGGACCAGACTTTCGCGCCGCTTCTCGGTGAGGATTACAAGGGGGGCCGGGCGGCAAGGCAGGATTTCAAGGGAAGCGTCCGGCTCAGGGTTTCAACGGACGAGCCGGGTGCGCTGGCGGATGAGGCGCTTCGGGCGCTTGACTTAGACGTTTGGGCGGGTGGAGAAATCCGCAAGGCGCATTTCGGGGATATGGCCGTGCTGATACAGTCGCGGACGCGGCTGAAGGAGTACGAGAGGGCGCTCAGGGAAAACGGCATCCCGTTTCAGGTATCCGGCGGCACCGGGTTTTTTCCAGCAGGACGAAGTTTTAACCATCCTGTCCGTCCTCAAATTCCTGGAGAACCCTCTTGACATTTTCTCATTACGGCAGGCGCTTAAGTCCCCGCTCTTCGATATCCCGGAATGGATTATCCCGCCGCTAACCGGCAAAGACTTCCTGGCCGAAGTCGCCGGAATTCAACCGGACGCGGCGGAGCTTTTCGAGACGTGGACCCAGGCGGCGAAGAACCTGCCGCTGTCCGAACTCGTGGATGAGGTAATAAAAACATCGTCGGCATATCCGAGGCTCGGGCGAACCGGCGGCCGGCAGGCGGTATTCAACATCGACAAGCTCTCCGGCCTCGCGCGGGAGTTCGAAGTCCGGGGCGGGGGCGGCGGCGGCGGGGGCGGCCTGCATGATTTTATCCAGTGGGTGCGGGAGTACCGCCGGAGCGAGGACCTGCCCTCGGCAGGCATACGGACGGGTGACTCCAAATACCTGACGATTCTAACTGTACACTCGGCAAAGGGGCTCGAGTTTCCTATCGTGTTGCTGCCGGGCATGGGCGCGCGCACCAGAAACGGTACCGACGACGTCCTGTTCGGCCCGCCCGGCGGGGACCTTCCATTTGCCATAAAGACCGACTCGCTCCTGGAGCAGAACAGGGATTACCAGACGCTTAAAGACCGGGAGGCCGATGAGCGTGCATGGGAGCGTAAAAGGCTTTTTTACGTCGCGGTGACGAGGGCGCGCGACCATCTGGTGATGCTGTCCGATAAGCCGGATGGAGCAAAAGATACCTTCCTGAGACTGCTTATAGACCCGGAAGCCCGTCATCTTGCCCCGCCGCCCGAATGCCTGTTCCCGGATGGTTTTTCAGCGGACGTGCCTGAATATGCGTACCCCGAATCAGCCCTCTCACGGGGTGAAGCAGATGCCCCTGTCCCCTCCGTGGGATGAGGACCGGGGAGAGAGGGGAATATGAACGTGCCCCCGCCCGAGAGACTGGCCCCCCTGTCCGGCGGCAAAGTCGTCCGCTTCATATCGCCAAGCGCTCTTGCAGACCACCTCCTGGTAAAAACCGCCGGGGCGGCCGGTTCGCCGGAGGGCTCAATAGTAACGGGCAAACTGGTGCACGAGGCGCTGGAATCCTTCGGCAGGACCGGCTTCTACAATTTGCGGCGGCTAGCCTCCTTCGGCCAGTCCTCCAGGCAGGAGGCCGCCGAGGCTGAAAATATCCTGTCCAGCCTTCTGTCTCAGCCGCCGATGAAAGAACTGCTCTCCGCGGGCGTCGGGAAGCATTTCGAGCTTCCGCTTCTCATCCGGAATAAAGACGGAATAATTTACGGTTTCGCCGACCTGGTTATCGTGGCGGACGGTTTTGCTACGGTCATAGATTTCAAGACCGGCATGTCGGACGTCCCGGAAGAGCTGTGCCGCTTGGCGTACCGGCCCCAGCTTGAGGCGTATGCGGAAGCGGTGCGGGAGGTTTTCGGCGTGCCGGAAGTTGAGAAATACCTGCTGATTGCCGAAACCGGCAAGCTGTTAGCGGTCTAATTTCCTTTACCAAACCGGAATTTTCTGGTAAAGTTTTGGCTTTCTTACCCGTTTGTTGCAATGTTTTTCTAGTATAATTAAATCTCAGAGTACCAAATGGGAGGATTATCATGGCAATCAAGGTAGGCATCAACGGTTTCGGCAGGATAGGCAGAAACGTATTCAGGGCGTCATTCGGCAACCCGGACATAGAGGTCGTGGCGGTAAACGACCTGACGGACTCGGCGACGCTTGCGCATTTATTGAAACGCGACTCCGTACACGGCACCTTTAACGCGGACGTCAAGGTCAAGAAAGACTCCATATTCGTGGACGGCAAGGAGATTAAGGTTCTGGCCCAGACGGACCCCGCCAAACTCCCGTGGAAGGAGCTCGGCGTGGAGGTCGTCATCGAGTCCACCGGGCGTTTCGTGGACAAGGCCGGGGCGTCCAAGCACCTGGAAGCCGGGGCGAAGAAGGTCATAATCTCCGCGCCCGCGAAGGAGCCCGACATCACGATAGTCCTGGGCGTGAACGAAGGCGACTACGACAAGAAAAAACACAATATCATATCCAACGCCTCCTGCACCACGAACTGCCTCGCGCCGTTCGCGAAGGTGCTGGACGACAATTTCGGCATAGTCAAGGGCCTTATGACGACCATCCACGCCTATACGGCCGACCAGCGCCTGCAGGACTCCCCGCACAAGGACCTCCGGCGCGCACGCGCGGCGGCAGTGTCCATGATACCCACCACCACCGGGGCCGCGCGCGCCATCGGGCTGGTGATGCCTCACCTGAAGGGCAAGCTTGACGGCTACGCCATGCGCGTCCCCACGCCGAACGTATCGATCGTGGACCTCGTGGTGGAAGTAAAGAAACCGACTACGGCAGCGGCAGTAAACGCGGCCCTGAAGGCGGCGGCAAAGGGCCCGCTGAAAGGGATACTGGAATACTCCGAGGAGCCGCTGGTCTCCATAGACTTAAACGGCAACCCGAACTCCTCCATCATAGACTCGGGGCTCACCTCGGTCATGGAGGGGAACATGGTGAAGGTGTGCTCCTGGTACGACAACGAATGGGGCTACTCATGCCGTTTAAGGGACTTGGTCCTTTTCATGTTCGGGAAGCTGAAGAAGAGGAAATAAAGACCCATGAACAAGCTGACCATAGAAGACCTCGACATTAAAAACAAGCGGCTCTTTATCCGCGTGGACTTCAACGTCCCGCTGGACGAGAACCAGAACATAACCGACGACACGCGCATACGTTCCGCGCTGCCCACCATAAACTACGCCATCGACGGAGGGGCCAAGATAATCCTGGCCTCTCACCTGGGCCGCCCGAAGGGAAAGGTGGACGCAAAGTACAGCCTTCTCCCGGTGGCGAAAAGGCTCCAGCGCCTGTTAGACCGCGAGGTGACGTTCCTGAAGGACTGCGTAGGCCCGGAGACGGACGATGCGGTAGCGAAGATGAAGCCCGGCGACGTGATACTGCTGGAGAACCTCCGCTTCCACGCCGAAGAAGAAACAAACGACCCGGGTTTCGCGCGCAAGCTCGCCTCCCTTTGCGATTTTTACGTCAACGACGCGTTCGGCACCGCGCACCGCGCCCACGCCTCGACCGAAGGCATCACGCATTACGTCGGAAAGTCCGTCGCCGGATTCCTGCTGAAGCGCGAGGTGGACTACCTTGTAGGGGCAGTCGCAAACCCCGTCCGTCCGTTCGTCGCAATACTCGGCGGCGCGAAGGTGTCCGGCAAGATAGGCGTCATCGAGAACCTCCAGGACAAGGTGGACAAGGTAATAATCGGCGGCGGCATGGCGTTCACCTTCATCAAGGCGATGGGTTACGAGGTCGGGGACTCGATGGTCGAGGAGGGGATGCTCGACGTCGCGCGCCAGATACGCCTCAAGGCCAAGGAACGCGGAGTAAAGTTCTACCTGCCGGTGGACTGCGTGGTTGCGCAGTCGATGGAGGCCGGCGCGGAGACGAAGATCGTCACCTCCCAGGAGATAAAGAAGAACTGGCGTGCGCTTGATATAGGCCCGGCGTCGGTAAAACTTTTCTCCGAGGCGCTCGGCAACGCCAAGACCATCATCTGGAACGGCCCCATGGGCGTATTCGAGATGGACGCCTATTCCAGGGGCACCATAGCCGTAGCCCATGCCGTCGCGGACTCCTACGCGCTTTCCATAGTCGGCGGCGGAGACACGGACCTTGCCGTCCATAAGGCCGGAGAGTCGGAGAATATGTCCTTCATATCCACCGGAGGAGGCGCGTCTCTGGAACTGCTGGAAGGCAAGGAGCTTCCGGGGCTTGCTTCCCTTACGGACAAGCCGGAAAAGGCAAAATAAGAAAAGCCGTTACCTTTTTGGAAAAAGGTAACACCAAAAACTTTGTAAACTGTCCAGCTTTCTTTTGTGTTACTTTTCTTTCTCCGAAAGAAAAGTAACGGTTTAAGTTCTTTGCCCCAGCAGACCTGGGGCATTTTTTTCTGGGGGACCTCAGTATGGCCAATAGCATAAAAGACGTTACCGGGCGCGACTCCAAGACCCGCCCCGACCCGCTCGCGATCATCGAAAAATATTACACGCCCGGCACGAAATCTTACGAATACATAATCCTGCGCGGCCGGATGGTGGCGGACAAGGCGCTTGCCATCGCCGAGAACGTCACCTGGCTTCCGCCGGGGATGGCGTTCATCGAGGAAGCGTCTCTTTTGCACGACATCGGTATATTCATGTGCGACGCGCCTCATCTCGGCTGCACCGGAGATTATCCATACATCGCGCACGGATACCTGGGCAGGCAGATACTGGAGGACGAAGGCTGTCCACTGCACGCGCTGGTCTGCGAGCGGCACGTGGGGATGGGCCTCACGAAGGCCGAGATAATCGAAAAGCAGCTCCCCGTCCCGCACCGGGAGATGATGTCCATCACGCCGGAGGAGGAGATAATCTGCTTCGCGGACAAGTTCTTCCCGGCGACGCCCGAGGGGATGCTGACCGAGCAGAGTTTCGAGCAGACGCGCGCGATTATAGCGGAGCTTGGCGCGCGGCCCCTGCGCACATTCGACAGGTGGGCGGCGAAATTCGGGGTTAATTAGATTATTTAACCGAGGCATCTTGTTAAAAATATTTCCCGCCATAAAACGCATAATCGCACCTGATTATTCAGAGCTGTCATTATTTGTCATGAGCTATACATGCGTTTTATTTTTTACCGCAAATATTGCCTGGTTCAAGAATCTCGGTTCTCATTTTACGAGCGATCAAGGCTGCGGCGGCATTATCATTTATATTATTTTTTTGGCTGGAATTTTACTTTCTCTTTTCCATGCATTTTCCAAAAGAAAAATAACTTCCGTTGAAAAAATCATTCTGCTTTTCTTCGCGGTCTTACTGAACGGGTTTACCGGACTATGGGCAGGGACATACTATTTAGAACGAATGAGAAGCATTTTTTTAATTCTCCCCATATGGAATATTTTCAGTAGCTACATGCTTATCGTTTCAATTAAGGAAGGGGGATATGGCGGAGGAATTGACGAAACACGTATTACCGATGGAAATGTGAAAATAGTAGAGGTTGTGATCAGTGCCTTAATCGCCACGGCTGTTTTCGTTATAAGCAAATATATGTTTCATAATGTTTGGGCTGTTACTTTGTCTTTATGCATTGTATATGCGACAAATTTAAATGCGCCGGTCGTTTCCTTGATTACCTGCAATTTAAAAAATAAATGTTAGCTCTAACTGGGTATATTAAGATTTTCACCGCGCTTATCTCCATCGTGGACCCAGTCGGCGCGGTTCCCATAGTCGTAAGCCTCACCGCCGGGATGAGCGAAAAGGAGCGGCGCAGTATCGCCCCCGTGACCGGGTTTGCGGTTGGCGTTATCCTGGTAAGCTCGGCGCTCTTCGGCAAATTTATCCTGAGCTTCTTCGGTATCAGCATCGGCTCGTTCAAGGTCGGCGGCGGGATAATAATCCTTCTAATGGCGGTCGCCATGATGCAGGCGCATTACATCCCGGCCAGGCAGACTACGGAAGAGTACCAGGAGGCGGAGGAAAAAAAGAGCATCGCCGTGGTGCCCATCGCCATGCCGCTTCTGGCCGGCCCCGCCGCGATTTCGGCGGTAATCGTCTATTCCCAGTCCCCCTACGAGCCCCTGCACATAACCATCATCGCGCTGATCTGCATCTTCGTCGCTTTTTTGACATGGGCCCTGCTCCGGGCCGCGGGCACGGTAAGCCGCGTGATGAGCAGGACGGCGATCAACATCGTAACCCGCCTGATGGGGCTTCTGCTTGCGGCAATCTCCGTGGAACTGATTACCGGCGGCCTCGCCCAGATATTCCCGGCGCTGGTAAGGTAAATCACTTTACCCCGGCGAAAATTATCACATTTGCTATACTTTAGCCTTATGAAACCCCTCCTCCTCCCGGCCGTCCTGTTAATAACCGCGTCGCTATGCGCCCTTTTCACCCTGCCCGCGCAGGCGCACGGGATGTTCCAGACCCAGGCGGAGCAGGACGAGGCCCTGAAATACTCCAGGGTGGACGAGAAGCTGGGAGCGGCTCTGCCGAAAGGCCTGATTTTTACCGACGAGGCGGGCAGGCCTTTCAAGCTCGACGACTATCTCCGCGATAAACCCGTGCTCCTGACGCTTAACTACTACGAGTGCCCGATGCTCTGCCCGATAATATTGGGCAACCTGGCCCATACGATGGGTAAAATGTCGGGCCTGACACCGGGCAAGGATTTTAAACTTCTGACCGTCAGTATTAATTCCGAAGGCACCCTAAAAAACGCTTCCGGCCGGGCAAACGAAACTTACAAGATGGTCGCCAAATTCGGCGACGCACGCCCCTGGTGGCCCTTCCTCCTGGGAGGTGAGCCGGCCATCCGGGCATTGACGGACGCCGTCGGCTTTCCCTACAAAAAGCTCGGGAAGGATAACTTCGCCCACCCTTCGGTCCTTGTCGTGCTCTCCCCGGGCGGCAAGGTCTCCCGTTACCTGTACGGGATAGAGTACGAGCCCCGAGACCTCCGGCTCGCGCTTACGGAGGCGGCGAACGGGAAAATCGGGGCGTCCACCACTTTGAACAGGCTGTTTCTGTTCTGCTACCACTACGACCCCGTGGGAAAGAAATACCAGCTTCTGGCGCTGAATGTGGCAAAGGTCATCGGCGGGTTTGTCGTGGTCAGCCTGGGGATCCTTTTTGGGTTCCTGTGGCTTGCGGAACACCGGAGAAAGACCGATGCCTGAAGTCCCGTTTCCTTACGGCGCCCCGTCGCACGTAGCCGCGGAAGTCGATTCCGTATTCATATTCATACTGGTCATCACGGCGTTCTTTTTCATTACGACTCAGGGCGCGCTGATATATTTCGCGCTCAAATACCGGCACAAGAAGGGCCAGCCGGACGTAGCGACCTCCGCCACCATAACGAACCGGATACTCGAAGGCATATGGATAGGCGTCCCGAGCCTCGCCGTGGCCGCGATATTCTTCTACGGCTATACTGTGTGGGAGGACATCCGCACGGTGCCCCAGGGCGCCGAGGAGATAGCCGTCACGGCGCGGCAATGGCTCTATCAGTTCGAGTACCCGGACGGGCGCAAGACCATTAACGAAGTCCGGGTGCCGGTGGGCGAGGCGGTGAAATTCAACCTGACGTCGGCGGACGTCATCCACGGTTTTTATCTTCCCGCCTTCCGGATAAAGCAGGACGCGGTTCCGGGCAGATATACTTACGTATGGCTTAAGGCGGAGAAGGCGGGTGATTACGACATATACTGCACGCAGTACTGCGGCGTGGGCCACTCCCAGATGCGGGCTATCCTGAAGGTCATGCCTAAGGACCAGTACCAGCAGTGGTACCAGCAGGAGATTGTCGCGGCAGAGAACGTCCTGCCCCTCGCGGATAAAGGGAAAGCGGTAGTGATGAAGCTTGGATGCCTCGCCTGCCACTCAACAGACGGCACCGTAAAGATCGGCCCTACCTGGAAAGACCTCTACGGGAGCAAGGTTACACTGTCCGACGGAAGTCAAGTAACCGCCGACGACAACTATATCAGCGAATCGATGCTCGTTCCCGGCGCGAAGATAGTGAAAGGTTTCCCGAACGTGATGCCGACGTTCAAGGGCATCATAAAGGACGACGAGATAACCGCCGTGATAGCGTACCTGAAAACTCTTTCGACGATGGGCCGGGCACGAGGAAAAGGCCGAGGAGAAGGCGGCCGCCCCGGCGGCCCCGGCCCCGCGTCCTTCCGCGAAGACGGGCGAGGAGCTGGTGGAGAAAAACGGCTGTCTTGCGTGCCACACGACGGACGGGAGCGCCAAGGTCGGCCCGACTTTCAAAGGTCTTTACGGAAGCCAGGTCCAGCTGGACAACGGCCAGGCGGTGACGGCCGACGACGCGTATATCCGGGAGTCGATATTTGCGCCGGGCGCGAAGGTAGTCAAGGGATACCAGAACATAATGCCGCCGTTCAAGGGGACGTTAACTGAGGACGACGTGAAGTCGATTACGGAATATATAAAAACATTGAAATAACAATTACACTGTCTCCCTCTTATGATAAAAGGTAGCGACTAAAGGGGACTTATGATTAGGGAAATAAATGAACGAAATCTTACCATACGAAAAAAATTATTTAAACGAGACACGCGGCCTTTCCTCGTGGATGTTCACGCTCGACCACAAGAGGATAGGCATTATGTACCTGTGCCTCATCATGTTCTTCTTTTTAGTCGGCGGGGTATTCGGCCTGCTGGTGCGCCTGGAGCTTCTGAAGCCGAACAACTGGCTGATGTCCAACCAGACATACAACGAAGTGTTCACCCTGCACGGCGCGATAATGATATTCCTGTTCGTCATCCCCGTAATACCCTCCGCGCTCGGAAACTTTTTCATACCGCTGATGATAGGCGCGCGCGACGTTGCGTTCCCGAGGCTGAACAACTTCAGCGTATGGCTGTTCGGCGCGGGCGTCCTCGTCGTAATCGCCTCGCTCAGCCATCCGATAGACACCGGCTGGACGTTCTACACCCCCTACTCAGCTAAGACCGCCGCCGCCGTGACCGTGCTGGTCGGCGGCCTGTTCCTTATCGGGATGTCCACCATACTCACCGGGCTCAATTTCATCGTCACGATACACAGGCTGCGCGCGCCGGGTATGACGTGGTTTCGGCTGCCGCTTTTCATCTGGGGCATGTACGCGACCAGCATCATAAACGTCGTCGCCACACCCGTGATAGGGATGACCTTCCTGATGTTACTTGCCGAGAGGGTGTTCGGCGTCGGGTTCTTCGACCCCGCGAAAGGCGGGGACCCGATCTTGTTCCAGCATTTCTTCTGGTTCTATTCGCACCCTGTCGTCTATGTGATGATACTTCCGGCGATGGGCATCATAAGCGAGGTGATACCGGTATTTGCCAGGAAGCCCATATTCGGGTACAGGGCGATCGCGTATTCCTCGCTTGCCATCGCGTTCGCCGGGTTTCTGGTATGGGGCCACCACATGTTCGTCGCCGGGATGTCCAACGCGGCGGACATCTTCTTTTCCTTCTTCACGTTTTTCGTGGCCGTGCCGACTGGCGTCAAGGTCTTCAACTGGATAGTCACGCTTTACAAGGGCTCGATACACCTGGACTCGCCCATGTTATACGCGCTCACTTTCATATTCTCCTTTATCATAGGGGGGCTTACCGGGCCTTTTTTGGGTGCGCTGGCGACGGACGTACACCTGCATGACACCTATTTCGTTGTCGCGCACTTCCATTACACGATGATGGGCGGGACTGTGATGGGGCTATTCGCCGGACTGCACTACTGGTACCCGAAGATGACCGGCAGGATGCTGAGTGAGAAGACCGCTAAGGTCGCGTGGGCGTTTGTTTTCGTCGGCTTCTTCGTGACTTTTTTCAACATGTTCATACTGGGTTTCCGGGGCATGCCGCGCCGCTGGGCGACCTATCCGCCGCAGTACCAGTTCCAGCACATCATATCCACGGTAGGCTCCTGGATACTGGCGGTCGGCATCGTAATAATGTTCTATAACTTCATCCGGTGCCTGAAGAAGGGCGAGAAGGCGCCGCCCAACCCCTGGAACGCCCTGACGTTAGAGTGGCAGGTGCCGTCGCCGCCGCCGACGGAGAACTTCGAGACGATACCGGTGATAACGGACTGGCCTTACGGATATCCGAAAAGGGACGCCGGCAAGGGGACTGAATGGACGATCTGAAAAAAGAAGGCGTCGACGGGAGTGAACCCGGTTTTCGTGCTGGAGACGTCCAAGCTCGGCATCTGGACGTTCCTCGCCACGGAGGTCCTGCTCTTCGGCGCGCTCTTCACGGTTTACACGGTATTTCGGATCAAATACCCGAACATGTTCTACGTCCAGCATTTGAAGCTTAACCGCGTCATGGGGTTCGTCAATACGATAATCCTGATATGCAGCAGCTTAAGCGTCGCCATCGGCATCGCCGCTATCAGGAAGGGTAAGCAGAAGGTCTTGAAAAACGCCCTTATCGTCACCCTTATCCTTGCCGGGGCGTTCCTGGTGGTAAAGGGTTTCGAGTACCGCGAGCATTTCCTGCGCGGGGAGTTCCCTGGCACGAACATATTTTTTTCGCTATATTTTATCATGACGGCGATCCACGCCTTTCACGTCATAGCCGGGATGGCGCGCGCTGAGTTACTGCCTCATCCGTACGTCCAGGGGGCATTTCTCGGCGCAGTACGCGGTCCCGGTTGAAATCTCGGGCATTTACTGGCATTTCGTGGACCTTGTCTGGATATACCTTTTCCCGATGCTGTACCTGATGGGTTGAAATTTATGGCCGAATATAGAACATATATCCTCGTCTGGGTGACGCTCCTTTGCCTCACGGTACTCACGTGGGCGGTTTCGTACGTCCATTTAGGGATATTCAACGCGGTGGTGGCCCTGGCGATTGCCTCGGTGAAGGCCTCGCTGGTCGCGCTTTTCTTCATGCACTTAAAGTCCGAGAAGGAGCTGGTCTGGGCTTTCGCGCTGTTCCCGCTCGGCTTCCTGGGGCTTTTGATTATCGGCACGTTAGTGGATTCGATGTTTAGATAAAACCGTTACTTTTCTTTCGAGAAAGAAAAGTAACACAAAAGAAAGCTGGACTGTTTAAACCCTAAAAGTTTTTGGCGCTACCTTTTTCCAAAAAGGTAGCAAAGGTTTAAAGGAGGTAACTATGCGGCTCGGTAAAGTTACGCTCGGCGCTTTTTTCCTGCTCCTGGTCTGGGGCAACCTCGTCGCCGGTATGAAGGCGGGGCTCGGTTGTCCGGACTGGCCGCTCTGCCACGGGCGCGTGGTGCCGCCGTTTCGGTGGGACATATACATGGAGTTCGGCCACCGGATAATCGCCGCCGTCTCCACGGCGCTTTTGGCCTGGCTCGCCGCAAGGCGGCTTAAGGATTACCGCGGACTGGCAAAGGCCGTCCCCGCCGCTGCGATTGGGCTTATAGCCTTCGAGATATTGCTTGGCGGGTTCGTCGTGCTGTTCGGCCTGCCCGTGCAACTCACGACGGTCCATTTCATGGTCGGGCTCGGCATGTTCACCCTGGTCTTCTATATGGCGTTATTCGACGGGCGTAAATCGAAACCGGCCTTCTCGGCGGGCGGCATCTCGGGGTTCCTCCTGGGCCTGGGCGCGCTCGTGTACTTCCAGGCGGCGCTGGGCGCGTATGTGCGGCATTCCGGCTCCGGGCTCGCCTGTCCGGACTTCCCCTCCTGCCTTGGGAAGATACTGCCCCCGCTTTCCGACCCGAAGGTGCTCGCGCAATACTCGCACAGGCTGGCGGCATTCCTGATTTTAGCCACAGCCCTGGTATTTTACGCATACGCCCTTGTCGATATCTCGGCTTCGAAGTTTAAAGTCTGGTCCCTTGCGATACTGGGCCTGGTGACGGCCCAGATAATAGCGGGCGCGGTAGTCGTGATGTCCGGGCTGTATTTCGCGGCGACCGCCATCCACTTGGCAATCGCGCTGGGGCTTTTAATGGTGATAGGCCGTCTCTGGGCGGATGAAGCCCTGAAAAATTCCCGCCGGAAGGAGTATCTGCCATAGCCTGGAGCGGAATAATCCTGAAACCCGGCATCGCCGCAGCCGCGGCTCTGGCCTCGCTTGCGGGCATGTCGCTTGCCGCGAGGGGCCTGCCGGAGGCGACGCCGGCGATAACGACCCTTTTCTGCGTCGTGCTAGCTGTATGCGGCTCAGGGCTTTTAAACGTCCTGCTGGAGGAGAAGACGGACGCACTGATGCCCAGGTGCGCCGCCCGGGGCCGGGCCCTGGACAAGGTCGGCAGAAAAAACGCGGCGATATTGGCCGCAGTTCTCATCAGCGCTTCGCTTGCCGTATCGTGGCTGGCCGTAAACAGGACCGTCGCATTGATAATCGCGGCCGCTGTATTTCTGTACGCAGTCTTCTATACCCTCTATTTAAAAAAGAATTCTCCGTTCGGGACAGTGCTTGGGGCCGTACCCGGTGCGCTCCCGGTGCTGGCGGGATACGCGTCGGTGGACCAGAAAATCGGCCCGGCAGGCTGGATATTGTTCCTCGTTTTGTTAGTCTGGCAGCCGCCGCACTTCCTTGCGCTCTCGCTGAAATACCGGGATGAGTATGAGGCCGCCGGTTTTCCGGCGATGCCAGTGCGCCTGGGGGAGCGCTACGCCAAGGCATCGTTATTCATGTACGCCACCGCGCTCCTGCCTTTGACGCTCTCTTTGGCGTGGTTCGGCTACTGCACGGTCTGGTTCGGCCTGGCGGCATTTGTCGCGGGTATTTTATTCCTTTTCCTCATATGGTCGTCCGTGATAAAAAAGCGTGAGTTCGGAAGGGCTTTTCTAATTTCCATCATGTACATCGCGGTGGTCCTGCTGGCCCTTGTCATAGACCAGAAATTCGGCCTTGAACGCCGCATTTGACAGGGAAACGCCCTTTCTGCTAAACTAAAATGAGAAAAATACAATTCTTTACCAAAGAAGACTTTAGAGTAATATCCAATTAAGAACCTTCCACCAGTAGTCCGATGAAGTCCACAAAGAAGTCTGCTCTAAAAAACCTGCTTAAACGCTAATTACAATTGCTATGTCTTGCAGCGCCCCCTGTGGAACGGCTCCACAAGGGGCGTCTGGGAAGCCGGGGACGGACAAACCATACAGACTTGTGCCGACACCCGAAGGTAAATTGCCCTACCCGGCTTCCATGCCTGTGTCATCCGCGAACGGAGTCGTAAAGCCATGCGCGTAGTAATGTTCTATCACTCGATCGTCTCGGACTGGAACCACACGAACGCGCATTTCCTGCGGGGCGTGGTGACGGAGATGACGGCGCGCGGGCACGACGTGACGGTCTTCGAACCGAAAGACGGCTGGAGCAGACAGAGCCTTATGACGGCGCATGGCCGCGAGGCGCTTCGGAAGTTCCGGCGTGCGTACCCCCATATCAGCTACAGCTATTACAACACGGATAATATCAACCTCGACCTGGCGCTGGACGGCGCGGAACTGGTGATGGTCCACGAGTGGAACGAAAGGGCGCTGGTGTCGAAAATCGGGGAGCACCGGAAAAAAGGGGGGAAATACAAGCTCCTTTTCCACGATGCGCACCGACGCGCCCTGGCCTTCACTGACTCCATGTCCGGATATGACCTCTCCGGCTACGACGGAGTCCTTGCATATGGCGCGGCAATCCGCGATATCTATCTATCGCGCGGCTGGGCCAGGGATGCATGGGTATGGCACGAAGCCGCGGACGTGCGTGTTTTCAGGCCGTTAAACGACAAGGAGCCCTGGGGAGACGTGGTCTTTATAGGCAACTGGGGCGATGAAGCGCGGCTGGCCGGGATAATGGAGTTCCTGGTCGAGCCTGTGAAGGCGCTGGGCCTTAAGGCGCGGGTCTATGGGGTTGGCTACCCGGAAGAAGCGAAGACGGAGTTTTTAAAGGCAGGGATAGAATATGGCGGCTGGCTTCCGAACTTCGAGGTGCCGCAGGTGCTATCACGCTATAAATTTACAGTGCACATCCCCGAAAAGCCGTATTCCCTGGCCCTGGCCGGAATACCCGCGATAGGACATTTTGAGGCCCTGGCCTGCGGAATCCCCCTGATCTCGGCCCCCTGGAACGATGACGAAGGCCTTTTTGCCGAGGGGCGGGATTACCTTTGCGCAAAAGACGGCAGGGAGATGACGGGGCTGATGGCGGAGCTGACAGCGGACGCGCATCTCAGGGAAAGGCTTTCAGAGCATGGGCTTATGACTGTCCTGACGTGGCATACGTGCGGACACAGGGTAAACGAGCTGATGGATGTATTCGGGTCATGCAAGGTATCGAGGGGGAAAAAGGTTTCGAGAGAAAAAAAGCTGGCGGGCGCGCGGTAAGCCGGCCGGGAAATATGATGGGGGTGGAAATGCGTATCGTAATACTCGGTCTTTCCATAACTTCTTCCTGGGGCAACGGCCATGCCAACACCTATCGGGGTCTGGTTCGGGAGCTTTCCGCCTTTGGCCACGACGTCCTCTTCCTTGAGCGGGACATGCCGTGGTTCGCCCAGAACCGCGACCTCCCGGAGCCGCCGTACTGCCGGACCTATCTCTATAACGGCATACCTGAACTGAAGAAAAAGTTTACTGAGGATATAAGGGACGCGGACTGCGTCATCGTCGGCTCATGCGTGCCGGAAGGCGAGAAGGTGGGCGACCTCGTGACATCCAGGGCGCAGGGAGTGACGGCATTTTACGATATGGACGCACCCGTCACACTCTCGTATCTGCAAAAAAATAAATGCAGCTACTTAACCCGCAAACAGGTAAGGAATTACTGCCTCTACCTCTCCTCTACCTCCGGCCCGACCCTTGAAAGGATAGAGCGGGAGTTCGGCTCGCCTATGGCGCGCCCCCTTTTACTGTCTTCGGACCCGGATAACTACTACCCGGAATGCGGCCAGCCCACATGGGACCTGGGGTATCTGGGGACGTACAGCCATGACCGCCAGACAGACCTCGAAGAACTGATGCTGAAGGCCGCCGGCACGCTCAAAACGAGGTCTTTCGTGGTGGCGGGGCCACGGTACCCGGAAGAGATAATCTGGCCGTTCAACGTGCAGAGGATAGAGCACCTGCCGCCGGATATGCACAGGAAGTTCTACAACCAGCAGCGCTTCACCCTTAACGTCACCCGCTCCGACATGAAAAAGGCGGGCTACTCCCCGTCCGCGCGCCTTTTCGAGGCGGCGGCCTGCGGCACGCCGATTATAAGCGACCTGTGGGAAGGCTTAAGCGATATCTTTGAGCCTGGAAGAGAGGTGCTTGTCTCGCGCTCGGCGGAGGAGACGATGGACTACCTGCTTTACCTGCCCGAGGGTGAAAGGGTAACGATGGGGATCCGGGCCAGGGAGCGTGTTTTGAGTTCTCATACCGCCGTACACAGGGCGGCCGAGCTTGAAAAATATATTAAACAGGCGGCATATGCGGGAGAATATCAAAAGGCGGGATAAACGTTACCTTTTTCCAAAAGGTAGCACGACGCGGACTCCGCCTTCTTTTTAAGCTCCCTCAGCATCCTTGCGGTAACCATGCGTATCCTGGCCGCCGGCAGCATCATCAAGAACGGCCTCAGGCCGGCGAACCTCTCCCTGCTTACGACCTGCACGGCTCCGCCCAGGTCCGTAAACAGAAACTCGTGCTTTGCGGATACTCCGAATTTCCTGGCCGACCAGACCACCTGGTCGTGCTGCACCACGCACTCGACCAGGGGCTTTATCGAAAACGGCAGCGCGTAAAGCCTTATTTTAAGCGATAGCCTCTGCCCCTCGGAAATGAAATAAGGACCCTCCGGTCTCGCCGCCGCCTTCATGGAATGGTTCCACTGGTTCCAGCACGCAAGGTCGGTGAAGATGTCCCAGACGCGGTCCATCCCGGAGAATATAGTCACGGACTCGACTATTTCCATCGGGTAATTATATCACACCCGGACCGGCATCAGCATGATGGGTATGCCCTGGTTGTAGAAGTAGCGCTGGACCGCGAAGATGGTGTAGTTGTGGAGCATCCCGGTGAATATGTTGGGGTTCGGGAAAACTAACTGTCCGCCGAAGAAGGTGACGTTCGGGAAGCGTTCGAGTATTTTTGGAGAGACCTTGGATATCTCACCTACGACGTCCGTGCCGAACGAGGAGTAGCCCTCCGCGTAAAGGCCATGCGTCCGGGCCAGCTTCACGTATTTGTCCAGGTCTTCGTTTACCTTTTTCTTGAGGGCCTCCAGCTCTTCCGCGCCCTTGAAAGTGCCCGCGTCCACTATGCCCACTTCGATAAACGCGAAGTTCTTGAACGTCCCTCCGAACTGGCGGATGACGTTTAGGAACGTGTGCAGCCCCAGGCCGTTATATCCGCTGACCAGGATAATGGCCGTCTTCGCCCTGGGGTCGGCGGCTGGCGCGTTGCCCGGCGTCTTCGACGGGGCTTCATGGATACTGTACCCCGCCGCCTCGACAAGCGAGTCCAGCCGGCTCAGGAGCTTGGCGGTATGCCGGTAATGCCTTTTTATCAGCAGCGCCATGCCTATCAGTAACCCTGTTATGACTATCGTTATCCAGCCGCCTTCCGTGAACTTCAGAATGACGACCGAGACGAGTATGAAGGAGGTCAGGCTAAGCCCCAGCCCGTTTATGAAAAGTTTTTTCTTCCAGTGCTCAGCAACGCCGCGCTCGATCCACCAGTGCCGCACCATGCCGAGCTGGGACATTGAAAAAGTTATGAAGACGTTTATGGAGTAGAGCACCACGAGGAAACCCACCGAGCCCCTGGTAATCACCATCATCAGGAAGGCGACCACCCCCATTATGAATATGCCCTTCTGGGTGACGAGCCTGTCGGAAAACGTCGCGAACTTGGTCGGGAACCAGCGGTCGATAGCCATGTTCGCCAGGACCCTCGGCCCGTCCAGGAAGCCCGCCTGGGCCGCGACCAGAAGCAGTATAGCCTCCGAGACCAGGGTAACGATGAGCAGGACGTATCCTCCGGTGCCCCAGCCTTTCGTGACCGACTCGTACAGCACGGCGTTCAGGGTCTTGCCATGTTCGGGGTGAACGCCGTAGAGCAGGTAGGCTACCATAAGGCCCACGACCATGAACGAAAGCGAAAACGCCATATACCGCATGGTATGTTTGCCCGTCTTCACCTTCGGCTCGCGTAGGATGGGCAGGCCGTTACTGACGGCCTCGATGCCGGTAAAGGTGCCCGCGCCCATGCTGTACGCCCTGAGGATTAAGAAAAGCATCCCGAAAGTCCCGAGCGCCGACCGGGTACTATGTACGTCCGCCCTTGTCGCGGCCATCATTGCCGGGAAATGCCCGTAGTTGGCCGCCACCGCATAGACGATGAAAAAGACGTGGGTCAGGAGGAAGACCATGAACAGGGGCACGAGCGGGAGGACCGATTCCTTGACGCCCCGCATGTTCATTACCGTCATGCAAAGCAGCGCAAAAAAAGCGAAATAGAGCTTGTACGGAAGCCATGCCACCGGCAGGAAACTGAAGATGTAGTCCGCGCCGGCGGCTATGGAGATGGTAATGGTCAGGACGTAGTCTATCAGGAGCGCGCAGCCGGAAACCATGCCCGCTTTCGGGGAGAGGAGCTTGCTCGCCACCAGGTACCCGCCGCCGCCGGTCGGGAAAAGCTCAATTATCTGCGAGTAGCTGGTGCTGATTATGAAAACGGTAACGCCGGAGGCAATGGCGACGAAAAGCGCCAGGTGCGGGTGGCTTAAGAGGGCGAGGAACGCCTCCTCGGGACCGTAGGAGGAGGAGGACAGCCCGTCCGCGCCAAGGCCCACCCAGGCGAAGAAGGCGATAAGCGAGACGCTGTGGAAGACGTGCGGGTCGTAAATGTCGCGCGCGCCGCCGATGACAACCTTCTTTAGCCAGCCGAACATGGGGTTATTATACTCCTAAATAAAGAAAGCCGCCGGCAAGACCGGTGGCTTTTGGCTGCTGCCCGGGGTTGCTCTCCAAATGCCTGCGAGGTTAGCTGCCGGGCTCAGGCTTGATAGTACCTTATCCCTTAAAAGAGCCCGATAAACCGGGCAGCTTGAAAAAGGGAATTCGCCCCGTAAACTTTGGGTCCCCCGCATCCCTCCGGGTTTACCCGGAAGAATTTCGGCCGCAATTATTTAAAAACGGGATTAAAATAGTCCTGTTTTTATACGTTGTCAAGAATTTTTATAAAGAACAAGCCTGATGAATTTTTCGGAAAATGTTGACTATCGCGGCTATAAAAAATAGAATGTCTTAATATGACTGAGAAAATATTGACTGTAATCGGCGGCGGGCTTGCCGGGTCGGAGGCGGCCTGGGCCGCGGCCAGACGCGGGATAAAGGTGCGGCTTTTCGAGATGCGCCCCGGCACCATGACCCCGGCGCACAAGACGGGGTATCTCGCGGAGCTGGTATGCTCCAACTCGCTGAGGTCCCTGGACCTGCATAACGCGGTCGGGCTTCTAAAGGAAGAGATGCGGAGCCTTGGCTCGCTCGTTATGGAGGCGGCGGACAGGACTGCCGTACCCGCCGGGAGCGCGCTTGCCGTGGACCGGGAGGCCTTCGGCAAGTATATAACCGGCGCAATCCTTGGCCATCCCGGTATAGAGGTAATCAGGCAGGAGATAGCCCAGGTGCCGGAGCCTGTCTCGGTAATCGCCACGGGTCCTCTGACGTCCGACAAGATGGCGGACGCGATAGGCCAGCTTACGGGGACTGAGCACCTGCATTTCTATGACGCCATCGCGCCCATAATAGACGCCGATTCCGTCGATATGAATATCGCCTTTCGTGCCTCGCGCTACGGCAAGGGCGGGGACGACTACGTCAACTGCCCGATGACAAAGGAGCAGTACGACGCCTTTTACGACGCGCTGACTGGGTGCCGAGAAGGCCCCGGTGCGCGAGTTCGAGAACATGCGCTGCTTCGAGGGCTGCATGCCAATCGAGACGATGGCGGAGCGCGGCCGGGAAACGCTCGCGCACGGCCCGATGAAGCCTGTGGGGATTACAGACCCGAAAACGGGCGGACGGCCTTACGCGGTAGTCCAGCTGCGGGCCGAGGACGCACAGCGGACGGCGTATAATATCGTCGGTTTCCAGACCCGGCTTAAATGGCCAGAACAAGCGCGCGTGTTCCGGATGATACCGGGGCTTCAAAACGTGAAATTCATAAGGTACGGGAGCCTGCACCGGAACACGTTCATAAACGGCCCCTTGTTCCTTGAGCCTACCCTCGAGATGAAGGGGCGGCCGGGTCTTTTCTTCGCCGGGCAGGTATCGGGCGTGGAAGGGTACGTCGAGTCCTCCGCGATGGGCATACTCGCGGGTATTAACGCGGCGCGGCTGATAAAAGGGCTGGCCCTGGTTACTCCGCCGGAGACGACGGCGCACGGGGCGCTTATCACGCACCTGACAAAGACGGAGCCTGGCCGCTTCCAGCCGACGAACGTGATTTTCTCCCTTTTCCCGCCGCTCGACGTGAAGGTGAAGAAAAAAGAGGAACGGCGCGAGCTATCTGGTGAAAAGGGCGCTTCAGGACCTCGTCGGCATGGAAGGAACGCCTGGATGGATGAAAACGTAAAGGGCTTTTTAAGCTACTTACGCTTTGAGCGCGGCGCGTCGGAGAACACCGTCGTCAGCTATGAGAACGACCTCCGGCAGTTCGCGGCGCACCTGAAAGGTTCAGGCGATGCGGAGCCGGACCTCTTAACGGTGGATAACCTGGACGTGCGCGGGTTTCTCGCGTCTTTGGTGAAGCAGGGACTTAAAAAATCGTCGGCCCAGAGAAAACTGGCCGGCATAAGGAGTTTCTACCGCTATCTTTTCCGCGAGGGCTTAATCGAGAAGAACCCGGCGAAGGTCGTGGCGACGCCCCGTAAGGAAAAATCCCAGCCGTCCGTGCTGTCGGTGGACGACGCGGTGATGCTTGTCGAAGCCCCGCGCGGGGATACGCTGGACGGCCTTCGCGACCGGGCGATACTTGAGATATTCTACTCGGCGGGCGTCAGGATATCCGAGCTTCAGGGCCTTAACCGGGAGCAGGTGGACCTGCCTCAGGGTTTGGCCAGGGTGACTGGCAAGGGAAATAAGGAGCGCTTCGTGCCGCTGGGGGCGAAGGCGGTTGCCGCTATATCCGCGTATATTTCAGCGGTTAGACGCGGAGAACAAGATTGACATCTCCGCCCCGGACGTGCCCCTGTTCCTGAACAAGTACAGCCTTCGGCTGTCCGTGCGGGGCGTGCGGCGGGTCGTGATGAAATACGTGGGCGAAAAACTTATCCGGGGTAAGGTCTCGCCGCATACGCTGCGGCATACCTTCGCGACGCACCTGCTCGGAGCGGGCGCGGACCTCCGGTCGATCCAGGAGATGCTGGGCCATGTGTCGCTCTCCACGACGCAGAAGTACACGCACCTGGACCTGGAGAAGCTGATGAACGTTTACGATAAAGCCCATCCGCGGGCGAAATAGAACCGACCGCTACCTTTTTGGGAAAAAGGTAGCACCAAAAACTTTTGGACTTTAACCCCCGCTTTCTTTTGCTACTTTTCTTTCTCGCGAAAGAAAAGTAGGGAAAGGGTTTTTCTTATGATGCACGGGACTACGATATTATGCGTGAGGCGCGACGGTAAAGTCTCCATCGGGGGCGACGGGCAGGTCACGATGGGCGCGACGGTAATGAAGCACAACGCGCGCAAGGTACGGAAGCTGTATAATAACACGATACTGGCCGGTTTTGCCGGGGCGACCGCGGACGCGTTCACCCTTATCGAGAAGTTCGAGGGCAGGATCGAGGAATACCACGGCAACATAGCGCGCGCGGCGGTCGAGCTCGCCAAGGAATGGCGCACGAACAAGATGCTCCGCCAGCTGGAGGCCCTGCTGATAGTCGCGGACAAGGAGCATACGTTCATCATCTCCGGCACGGGCGACGTGATAGAGCCGGAAGACGGCATCGCGGCCATCGGCTCCGGCGGGCCGTTCGCACAGGCGGCGGCGCAGGCGCTTATGAAGCACTCGCCTCTTGACTCGCAGGGCGTGGTGACGGAGGCCATGGAGATCGCCTCGAAGATATGCATATACACAAACTCAAACCTTATTATAGAGGAGCTTTAAAAGATGCGGGAGCTGACCCCGAGGGAAGTTGTTGCGGAGCTTGATAAATACATCATCGGCCAGAATAACGCGAAGCGCGCCGTGGCGATTGCGCTTCGCACAAGGTGGCGCAGGATGCTTTTGCCTGAGGAGCTTCGTGACGAAGTCGTGCCGAAAAATATTATAATGATAGGCTCGACCGGCGTGGGCAAGACGGAGATCGCGAGGCGTCTTGCGAAGCTCGTTGACGCGCCGTTTGTCAAGGTGGAGGCGTCCAAGTTTACCGAGGTCGGCTATGTCGGACGAGATGTCGAGTCCATCATCCGCGACATTACCGAGCAGTCCGTCGCGATGGTGCGCTCCGAGCATACCGCCGCCGTACGCGAGAAGGCGGAGGCCGCCGCCGAGGAGCGGGTACTGGACGCGCTTCTGCCAAGGCGCAGGGGTGATATCGGCCTCGGGTTCCGCGAGTCGGGCATAGACTCGACCGGCCAGCCCGCCGAGCCGTTCGAAGCCGACAGCGCGACGCGGGAGAAGTTCCGGAAGATGCTCCGGGAAGGAAAGCTGGACGACCGGACGGTCGAACTGGAGGTCCGGGAGAAGGGCGGCATGCCGCTCGGCGTCATCTCCAATATCGGCATGGAAGAGCTTGAGATAAGCCTCAAGGAGATGATGGGCAATATGTTCCCGGAGAAGTCCAAGAGACGGAGCCTGAAAGTCCCCGAGGCGATGAAAGTCCTGACGCAGGAGGAGGCCTCGAAGCTTGTAGATATGGACAAAGTGTCCAGGGAGGCGATATCGCGCGTGGAGCAGTCCGGCATCGTGTTCATAGACGAGCTGGACAAGGTCGCCGGCAGAGAGTCCGGCGGCGGGCCGGACGTATCCCGCGAAGGCGTGCAGAGGGACCTTCTTCCGATAATCGAAGGCTCGACAGTCAACAGCAAGCACGGCGCCGTGCATACGGACCACATACTTTTTATAGCGGCTGGCGCGTTCCATGTGGCGAAGCCGTCCGACCTTATCCCCGAGCTTCAGGGCCGCTTCCCGATAAGGGTGGAGCTGGACAACCTGACGGAAGACGATTTCGTCCGGATACTGACGGAGCCAAAAAACGCGCTGATACGGCAGTACGTCGAACTACTCGGCACGGAAGGGCTGGAGATGGAGTTTACGGACGACGCCATACGGGAGATAGCGAAGATCGCCGCGTCCGTGAACAGCCGGACTGAGAATATCGGTGCCAGGCGGCTCTATACCGTGATGGAGAAGTTACTCGAAGAAGTCAGCTTCCACGCCCCGGACGCGACAGAAAAGAAGATAACCGTGAACGCGGAATACGTCCGCGGCCAGTTGATGGATATAACGAAAGACGAGGATTTAAGCAGGTTTATTTTAAAACCGTTACCTTTTTGAAAAAGGTAACACCAAAAACTTTTGGGTTAAACCCGCTTTCTTTTGTTACTTTTTTTCGCGAAAGGAACGGTTTTATCATCGAGGACTCTATGAAAAAGCTTATCGAGAAGCCGATATCCTGATGGAGGCCCTGCCGTACATCAAGAACTTCTACGGCAAGACTATCGTCATAAAGTACGGCGGGCACGCCATGTCGGACGAGGCGCTTAAGAAATCGTTCGCGAAGGACGTGGTGCTGATGAAATATATCGGCATAAACCCGGTAATCGTACACGGCGGCGGCCCGCAGATATCCCAGACGATGGAACGCATGGGCTTAAAGCCGAAATTCGTGTCAGGTTACCGCGTAACGGATTCCGATACGATGGACATAGTCGAGATGGTCCTGGGCGGGGCGATAAATAAAGAGATAGTGAACCTGATAAACTCAAACGGCGGACGCGCGGCGGGTCTTACCGGCAAGGACGGCGGGCTGATTAAGGCAAAAAAGAAATTTCTTAAGGGCACGTCCGCCGAGACGGGCGCGCCGGAGATAATCGACGCCGGGCACCTGGGCGAGGTGGAAGCGGTGGACTCCGCAATCCTGGAGGCGCTGGACAAGGGCGGGTTCATCCCGGTTATCGCGCCTATCGGCGTGGGGGAGAAGGGCGAGACCTATAACATAAACGCAGACTTGGTCGCCGGGGCCGTGGCGGCGGCGCTGTCCGCGGCAAAACTTATGCTCCTGACCGACGTGGAGGGGATACTGGACGCGGACGGGAAGCTGATTTCCACCCTGACCAAAAAGAAAGTCGCGGAGCTTATCAAAAAGAAGGTGATTTCCGGCGGCATGCTCCCGAAGGTCGCGGCATGTTTCGACGCCCTGGGCGGCAAGGTGGGTAAGGTGCACGTCGTGGACGGCCGTGTCCCGCACGCGCTTTTACTTGAGATATTCACCGACAAGGGCATCGGGACGGAAATATCGCTGTAGCAGGGAGGGCCCGGTAGCGCCGTCCGCTAAAACTCTAAGGATGCAGCGGCCGGCATTCCTGTAGCGGCGCGATGTCCCCTGCCAGAAGGTTGGAGACGAAATCTTTAAGTTCCGCCAGTTCGTCCTCGGCAAGGTGCGAAAATTTAATCGCCATGCCCGGAGGTTGTTTATAGATTACGCGGCCCTTCAGGGACAGGCTTTTCCCGCCAATTCTCAGGGTGACTGATACTTCCGTCCCTATACGCAGCGGCGCGGGTGTAACTACGAAAATACCATGCTCCGAGATAGTCTGGGCGAGGTAAATCCCCTCCGCTTCTCCATGGCGAACCGTTACCCGCTGGTCGCAATCCGTCCGCAGATGCTTTCTTGCCCACCCCTGGGGCAGGGCGAGACAAGTCTGTACGGCTTTGTTCAGCTCGCTTAAGTTTACAGGCTTCCGGAGATAATGCGTATAGCCGAGCGATATGCACGACTTCTTTAGAGTTTCGTGCTCGGGGCCGCTTACTATTATGACCGGAATTTCCGTAAGGGACTTCTCCTGCTTCATCGTGAACAGGTTCTGCGTGCCCTCTGCCGCCAGCATATCCATGTCAAGCACAATGACGTCCGGCCGGAAAAGCCTCGCAAGGCGCAGGGCCTCGTCCCCGTTTTCGGCGGTGATGACTTGAAGACCCATCCTTACCAAAAGGACGGTCATAAACCTTGCAAAAGTTTTACCGTCGCCCACTACGAGTATCTGTCTTTTAACCTGTCCGGAGATTTGAGCCATGTTTTCGCCCCTTGTTTAAGTTTCTAAGTATATATTAAAAATTTCCATTTATAACGAATAGTTATAAGGTTAATGAAAATTAATGATAGCGTTAAAATAAAATATTTATTTCGCCCGCCTCCCTTGACATATCGCTTGCCCCCGATTATACTTCATCGTCAAACTTGAAGACTACTCCGGCTCCTGTAAACTATTTTTCCTGAATATTCAATTAGATAGCGAGGCTAAAAGTGACTCTGAAGGAGCGGCTAACCGCGGATATGAAGGAGGCCCTGAAGGCCCATGACGCAGCCCGCCTGTCCACGATAAGGATGGTTTTCTCAGCCGTCCGGAATAAGGAGATAGATTCCCGCAAGGATATGGACGACGAAGGGGTGCTCTCAGTGCTTGCGACTTCGGCCAAACAGCGCAGGGAATCCATAGAGCAGTACGAGAAGGCCGGGCGGCAGGACTTAGTTGACAAGGAGAAGGCGGAGCTGGAAGTAATTCAGTCCTATATGCCCCAGCAGATGGGCCGCGAGGAGATAGAGGCGCTGGTGAAGGACGCGGTCGCCGAGTCCGGGGCCAAAGGGCCAGGCGACATGGGCAAGGTGATGAAGGTGCTGATGCCTAAAGTCAAGGGACGCGCGGACGGCAAGCTTGTAAACGAGGTCGTCAAAGAGACGTTAGGGGCTGAAAATCTTTAAGAAAAGCCAAACCGCACTTTTCTTTGCGGAAAGAAAAGCGCCCAAAAGAAACGAGGCTGACCCCCAGAGCGGGGTTTTTTTGTCCGGTTTCTCTTTGTATTACTTTCTCTTTCCCCAAAGAGAAAGTAATGGTTTTAAATGAACGAACACGCATTAAAGGTACTCGAGTTTTACAAGGTCTCCGAGGCTGTTTCCACCCGCGCGGTATCCGGGCCGGGAAGGGCCGAGGCCCTGTCATTCGCCCCGTCATCCGATATAAAAGAAGTCACTCTGCGCCTTAAAGAGGCGGACGAGCTGAAAAAATACCTCACGTCCCGGCACGAGTTCCCCATACGCGGCCTGAAGGATATATCGGTCCAGCTTAAGAAGGCGGCGGTGGAAGGGGCGGCGCTCTCTCCCGACGAGCTTTTACGGGTGCTCTCCGTGGCGAGGGCGTCCCGGCTGATGAAGTCGGCGCTCGCGAAAGTAAAGCAGGAATATCCTACCCTGATCAAAAGGGCCGCGGCCCTCTCGGTCTTTGAAAACATAGAGATGGACATCGCGCGCGCGATTGGCGAGGACTCGGAGGTGCTGGATTCGGCCTCACCGGAACTTAAAAGGATACGGCACGCGCTGACCCAGGTCCGCTCCCGGCTGAACAAAGGTCTTGAAAGCATCATCCAGGACCCGTCTTACTCCAAGGCCATTCAGGAGCCGGTGATAACCATGCGCGGCGACCGCTACGTACTCCCGCTCAAGACAAACTTCCGCACCTACCTCCAGGGCATAGTACACGACCACTCGCAGACCGGCTCTACTGTATTCGTGGAGCCCGCGGCAACGGTTGAGCTTAACAACCGGCTGGTGGGCTTAAGGAACGACGAGGTAAGGGAGATAGAGCGCATCCTCTGGCGGCTCACCGCTACCGTACGGGAGAGTTGCGACCCGCTCGAAGCGTCTTATGTGGCGCTGGTAAAGCTCGACGCGCTTTATGCCGTCGCGCAGTTCGCCCTGGATATAGACGGGAACCTGCCTTCGGTAAACGACAGGGGTTATGTGGAGCTGAAAGACGCACGCCACCCCCTGCTGGTGATGTCCAAGGGGCAACAGGCGACCGTCCCGCTTGACATAAAGCTCGGGCGGGAATTCGATACGCTTGTAATCACGGGCCCGAATACCGGCGGAAAGACCGTCGTTTTGAAGACGCTCGGCCTTTTGACCTTGATGGCCCAGTCGGGTTTTCTTATACCAGCCGCGCCGGACTCGGTTATCCCCGTATTCGAGGACGTATATTCGGATATCGGCGACGAGCAGAGCGTGGAGCAGAACTTAAGCACGTTCTCGTCCCACATGAACCAGATCGTCTCAATGCTGGGCGGCGCCAATCGCAATACGCTGGTACTATTAGACGAGCTTGGCGCGGGTACGGACCCGTCCGAAGGCTCGGCGTTAGGCGTCGCTATCATCGAGGAGCTTCACCGGCGCGGGACGAAGACCGTAGTCACGACGCACCACGGTGCGCTTAAGGTCTTTGCGGCGAACACGCCGGGCGTGATGAACGCCTCGGTGGAGTTCGACCCGGAGACGCTTCTGCCCACATACAGCCTGGCCATCGGCAGGCCGGGGCGGAGCAGCGCGATACTCGTCGCCTCGCGCCTCGGGATGCCGAAGGGCGTCCTTGAGCGGGCGAAAGAAGGCCGGGCGGCGGGCGAGGCGGAGCTGGACACGCTCATCGAGAAGCTTGAGAAAGAGGCGCAGGCCGCGCGTGAGGATAGAAGAAAGGCCGCGCAGGAGGCACAAGGCGCGCGTGCGGAGAAGGAACGGCTTCAGGAGCTTGTCCGGCGTGCGGAGGACGAGCGGCGCGAGGCGGTGCAGAAGGCGAAGGAGAAGGCGCAGAACGTAATAAATTCGCTGAAGTTCAAGCTCCGGGAACTGGAAGACCTGGCGAAGAAAGCCGCCGCGAAATCGCCTGAGCGCGCGGAGGTAAAGAAGCACTCGGAAGAGGTGCAGGCTCTTGAAGCGCAGTTAAAGGACGAGTCCGCTCCCGGCGGGTCCTATCAGAAGGCTTGAGATTGAGGCGTTGACGGTCGGGGATACGGTAAAAGTCTATAAATACAACCGGCTTGGGCAGGTAATCGAGATAAAAAAAGACAAGAAAAAGGTCGTCGTACAGCTTGGCACGATGCGGGTGACGCTATCCCCTGACGAGCTTGAGCTGTCCACCCGCTCCGCCCCCGACAGGGCCAGGACTACCGCGTTCACGGTATCGCGTGCCGAGGAAGACGAGGACGAAACGTCCCCCGGCATGGAGTTGAACATAATCGGATTACGGGTAGAGGAAGCTCTGCCGAAGGTTCAAAAATTTCTGGATAAGTCCATGCTTTCCGGCATGGGCAGCGTCCGGATAATCCACGGCAGGGGCACCGGCGCGCTCCGTAAAGCCGTCCGGGAAGAGCTGACGATTACCCCCGGCGTGAAGGATTTCCACGACGAGACGTTCGAGCTTGGCGGCGACGCGGTGACGGTGGTGGTGTTTAAATAATCGATCATTCCCGCGAAGGCGGGAATCCAGTGACTTGTTAAATGGAGGCAGGATGAAGAAGCTCGTTCTAACGTTGATACTTCTGATACTTCCGGTGCAGTCCTGGAGCTTTCACGGTTTATTTTAAAGATGGTTCCTCTATACCGGGATGTACGAGATTAAAAACGTGTTCACCCTCAGCCGATAGGATGGAACGGCGACACAGCTATAGACAGCTATGGGCGCACCATAGACGGGGACGATGCCGATGTTTTCATGCCCGATGGAAGCACAAAGATTTACTACTTGAAAGATATTGACATGAAAGAAACAACCCGAAGTTATGAAGACGAAAAGCGGGAGATTGAAAGACAGGCTGAGATCAATGACTTACAAGACCGGGTAGACGAATTGGAGCGTAATCAACAAATCCAGCCGATTTCAATATCAAAACCAGCCACCGGCCCCACCGGATAATAGCGAGCAATTAAGAGAGTTGCAGATGGAGCAAGATAATTTACGAAACAGGCTTGACCAATACGACGTTATACCGCATTAAATTGGTTCCATCTGAGTAAGCAGGAGCGACAAATAGCTAAAAGTTTGAAAAATTAAGGAAAGGCAAAAAGAAATGTCGGTTGAGGAATGGAGATCAAAATATAACAGGGCAACAACAAGTTTCTTTGCGAGCGAATCCTGTCACTGGTTTATTGGAACAAAATGGATAGAGATTATGTTCGTCGCAGGCGTCGGCCTATACTGGTATGGATGGCACAAAACGGGCGTTGTTTTTGCTATCTTGGCAGGAATTCAGTTGATAAGAAGAGAAGGCATATTCGAAGGATATCGCGATGGGTTTGTTAACGCTCTTGATGACCCACAAGAGGAATGGAGCGAAGAAGATAAAAAGGAATGGATACCAGAGATTAAAAGAGGCATTGGAAATTATACGGGAATAATATTGAACCGCTCATTTATAAAGAAACAAAAAATAATAGGCAGGCATGGCATCCCGAAAAAGAAAATTAACTAATAATCTTTCTCGCAACCCAATTAATTTTGATTGATTTTGTTATACTTATAATATAAAATAGTTAGTTTCACCGAAGGAAGGCTGTAATTTGGACGGGTTGATCCCCGATGAGGCGCTCGACAGGGTACGTTCCGCGACGGATATCGTGGAGCTTGTATCGCAGCACGTAACGCTGAAACATACCGGCGCGAACTATCTGGGGCTTTGCCCGTTCCATCAGGAGAAGACGCCGTCATTTACCGTCAGCCCGGCAAAGCAGATATTCCACTGCTTCGGATGCGGGGCGGGCGGGGACGCCGTCGGCTTCATGATGCGCCAGGGGAACTACAGCTTCCCGGACGCGGTGCGCTTCCTTGCCGACCGGGCTGGTATAGAACTCCCGGAGCGGGCGGAGCAGACATCTCACGAAGACTGGGAGAAGCTTTTCGCGGCGAACGAAGAGGCGGCGAAATTCTTCCAGGACAGGCTCTGGAATTCAGCGGACGGGAAGAAGGCGTTGGGCTATCTGAAAGACAGGGGTATGCCTGACGACTCCGCGAAGGCATTTGAAATAGGATATTCACCTGCGTCGTGGGACGGGTTGACCGGCCATTTGAAGGGTCTGGGGCTCGATTTCAAAATATCTGGAAAAAGCAGGTCTTATAGTAAAAAAAGCGGACGGCGCCGGGTACTACGACCGTTTCAGGGGCCGCCTGATGTTCCCGATAAGGGACATTAAAGACAGGGTCATAGGCTTCGGCGGCAGGGCGATGATTAAGGACGAGATGCCGAAGTACCTGAACTCGCCGGATACGCCGCTTTTCAAGAAGGGCGAGACGCTTTACGGCATCGGAGTTGCCAAGGAAGCGATAAGAAAGCGGGATTTCGCCATAGTGGTGGAAGGCTACATGGACGCCATCGCCTGCCACAGGGCGGGGGTTGCAAACGCCGTAGCGACGCTCGGCACCGCGCTCACGCCCGGACATTTGCGGCTGCTGTCGCGTTTTTCCAAGAACGTGTTGCTCGTTTTCGACGCGGACGAGGCGGGTCTTAAAGCGGCGCAGCGCTCTCTGGACGTTTTTTTAAGCTCCACTCCGAAGATGTCGGCGAAGGTGGCGCTACTGCCGGAAGGGGACGACCCGGACAGCCTGCTCATCCGGGAAGGGGCCGAGGCCCTGAAGGAGAGCCTTAAAGGGCGCGAAAAGTTGCTGGAGTTTGTAATCAAACGCGAGGCTCGGGGCGTCTTGGATATAGACGCCAAAATCAAGGCGGTAGGAACGCTGACCGGAATCCTCGCGCGGGTGGACGACGCGGTCGAGCGCAGCTATTACGTAAAGATGGCGGCGTCCGAGCTTAAAGTCGATGAGTCTGCGGTCAAAGAAGAGCTGGAGAAAAAGACCGGCCGGTCCGGCAAGTCCGGGATTTACCGTTCAACCGGCGCGGGGGCTGCCGGGCTTAATGGCAAAAACTTCGCTTCTCTGGACAAGATCGAGGCGGGGCTAATCCAGTCTGCGCTAAGAGACACGGACGCGGCGCTTTATGCGGCGGATAACCTGGGCGCGGAGGATTTTTCGGACGAGCGTCTGAAAAAAGCCGCCGTGGTATTATTTAAGATGGCCCTGGCCGGGGAGCCGGTAGAGGTCCCGAAGCTCCTTGACGCGCTCCAGGACGATGACGCCAGGCGCGCGGTACTTGAGCTGTCCGTACGTGATACCGTTTCGGAAGACGCCCTGGCATACGCGGAGGGCGCGGTGCTCATGCTTTTAGAGGCCCGGTATAAGAAGATAGTTGAAGAAGTGCACGTCCTGCTTCAGAGGGCGGGCGCGCTGGGCGAGCCGGAGGCGGTAAAGGAAATTTCGGATTTCCGCATGAATATGATCAAGGCGCTTTCAAGGAAAGATTTTGAACTGTTAAATACATTGCAGAAGGAGCTGGCCGAATGGCAAAAGAAGAAAAGCTGGACGAAGTCAAACAGTTAATAAACGTCGGCAAGGAAAAGGGATACCTGACCTACGACGACTTAAATAACGTCCTGCCGCCTGAGATCTCGTCCTCCGAGCAGATAGAGAACATAATGAACATCTTCGGGGACATGGATATCGAGGTGATCGATTCCGGGCAGGAGGAGCGTTACGCCCGGATAATCGAGGCGGAAGAGGGCGAGGAAGAGACCGCCAAGACCCGCACCTATTCCGACCTCGACTTCGAAGAAGAAGAAGAGGAAGAAGAGGAAGAAGAGGCGCTCGACTTAACCCCCGGCACGATAGGCAAGACGGACGACCCCGTGCGGATGTATCTGCGCGAGATGGGTACCGTATCGCTCCTGTCCCGCGAGGGAGAAATAGAGATCGCGAAGCGTATAGAGGACGGCCAGAAAGAGATTGCGAAGGTGATGTACAGCATGCCGGCCGCGCTCCGGGAGCTTATCTCGCTTGGCGACAAGCTTAAAAAAGGGCGCCTCAGCGTCCGGGACATCGTGCATACCTACGAGGAGGAGTTCGAGGAGATAGCGGATATAAACGAGGAAGAGCTGCGGGATAAGACCATGCGCCTTCTTGACGAGGCGGTGGCGCTTTACGAAAAGCTCATCCCGATGCTCGCCGACCTGAAGAAGCCGAACATCTCCGAGACGAAGGAGAAGAGGCTTAAAGGTTCCATACGCCAGGTAAAGAAGGAGCTTTCCGAGAAATTCGACGAAGTCAACCTGCACCCGAGGCAGGTGGAGCTGGTGGCGCAGAAGCTCCGGGACTACGCCTGGTCGGTAATGGAGGCGGAGAAGGACATCAGGGCTTGCGCAAGGCGCGCGGGCGTTACGATAGACGAGCTGCATAACATATTCTCCAAACCCATGCCCGAGAAAGGGAAAATAAGAGTCCCGAAGAAAGTGAAGCTTAACGCCGACCAGTTCCTGGAGCTGGAGAAATCCTACCGGAACGCACTGAAGAAACTGGAGCGCGTGGAGACTGAGACGCTGGTCGCGCCGGACGAGCTGCGGAGCGCGGTCTCCTCATTCGACAAGGGCGAGTTCAAGATGAAGACGGCAAAGACCGAGCTGGTCGAAGCGAACCTGCGCCTCGTCGTCTCCATCGCGAAAAAATATACGAACCGGGGCCTGCAGTTCCTGGACCTGATACAGGAAGGCAACATCGGCCTGATGAAGGCGGTGGACAAGTTCGAGTACAAGCGCGGCTACAAGTTCTCCACTTATGCGACGTGGTGGATACGCCAGGCGATTACACGCGCGATAGCGGACCAGGCGCGCACCATACGCATCCCGGTCCACATGATTGAGACGATAAACAAGCTGATAAGGACCTCCCGGCACCTGGTGCAGGAGCTTGGCCGCGAGCCGACCCCGGAAGAGATCTCAAACGAGATGGGCCTGCCGCTGGAGAAGGTGCGCAAGGTGCTCAAAATTGCGAAGGAGCCTATATCGCTTGAAACGCCCATAGGCGAGGAAGAGGATTCTCATCTTGGCGATTTCATCGAGGACAAGCGCTCCCCGTCGCCTCTTGAGTCCGCGATAAATTACGACCTGTCCGAGCAGGTGCGCAAGGTGCTCCAGACACTGACGCCCCGGGAGGAGAAAGTCCTGAGGCGCCGCTTCGGCATAGGCGAGGCCGCCGACCATACCCTCGAGGAGGTCGGGCAGGAGTTCGACGTTACCCGTGAGCGCATACGCCAGATCGAGGCGAAGGCCCTCCGGAAGCTGCGTCACCCGTCGAGAAGCAAAAGACTGAAAAGCTTTGTGGAGGGCGGGGCATAATGGCCGACGTAATACCGTTTCGAGGGGTAAGGTACAACCATTCGTCACAATTATCTAAGCTTGTCGCGCCGCCCTATGACGTAATATCGACGCAGTACGGCAAGAACTCTACGACCGGGACGCCCATAACGTCGTCCGGATAGATTTCGGCATGCCCGAGGAGGGCGACTCTCCCGCCAACAACCAGTACACGCGCGCGGCGAAAAGCCTGAAGCGGTGGGTTGGGGACGGTATCCTCCGGCGCGAAGAGAAGCCCGCGCTGTACCTCTACGAGGTGGAGTACGAGACCCCGGCGGGCGAGAAGAAGTCCATGCGCGGCTTCATCAGTCTTCTTCGGCTGGAGGAGTGGGACAAGGGCATAGTCCTCCCGCATGAAGGCACTCTGAAGGGGCCCAAGGCGGACCGGTTCGAGCTGTTAAAGATCGGCTTCCGCCGCCGCGAGCCAGGTATTCTCGCTTTACTCGGACCCGGAAAGAAAGATATCGAAGGCGTTAGCCTCCGCCGCCAATAAGCCCCCTTCCGGGGAGGCGACCGACGACGACGGCTCGGTGCACAGGATCTGGGTCGTGACGGACCCGGAGATAATCAAGGCGGTGCAAAAGGCCATGGCGGACAAGAAGGTTTTCATTGCCGACGGCCATCACCGTTACGAGACAGCGCTCAGCTACCGCGACTACAGAAGAAGCGAGGCCGCCGCATGGACGGGCGGCGAGGGCTTTAATTTCATCCCCATGTTCCTCTCCAACATGGACGAGGACGGCCTTACGGTACTGCCTACCCATCGGCTGATAAGCGATGCGGGCGAGCTTACGCTGGACTCCGTGCTGGAGCGCTCCTCGCACTATTTCAAAGTGAAGCGGTTCTCGTTCCTCACGGAAAACGAGGATGAAGCGCGGTCGGATTTCCTTCGTTCACTTTCGGAAGCCGGGAAAAACTCCCACTCATTCGGCTTCTGCTGGGACAGCGCCCCGTGCTATTACCTCCTTACCCTTAAGGACCTGGACGACGTCGCGAAGGCGCAGTGGTGCCCGCGCTCGGAGACCTATTGCAGCCTGGACGTCACCATACTTCATTCGCTTATCGTGGAGCGCGTGCTTGGCATCGACACGGAGAAAATTGCCGTGTCCCAGCCGGTGCAGTTCGAGAAAAACGCGGACAAGGCGATTGAACGGGTCACGGCCGGCGAGTTCGCCATGTGCTTCCTGCTGAACCCGACCAAGGTGCGGGAAGTGAAGGAGGTCGCCCTGGCCCATGAGATAATGCCGCAGAAATCGACGTACTTTTATCCGAAGCTTTTGACCGGCCTGGTGATAGCGGATTTGAACCATATATAAACCGTTACTTTCTTTTCGAGAAAAGAAAGTAACACAAAGAAAAGCTGGGCTTAAGTTCCGCTTTCTTTTGTGTTACTTTTCTTTCTCGAAAGAAAAGTAACGACTTTAAGAATTTAAAAAAATGCCTAAATTTACTTCAATCGCCGGGATACTCAAGGAAGTCCTGAAGGCGCGGGGCCTGGGAAGCGGGGATACGCTCTCTAAGCTCCGGGGTAAATGGGCAAACGCTGTGGGAGGGAAAATCGCACAGCACGCACAGCCTCAGATGATCCGGGAGGGACGGCTCACCTTGACCGTGGACAGCCCCGCCTGGATGTCCCAGCTCTCCATGCTCTCCCCCGAGATTATAGAAAAAATAAACGCGGCGCTTGAAGAGGGCGCGGTCCAGGAACTGAAGTTCTGCCTGGGTACGCCCGCGAAGAATGACCGAGAAAAGAAGGCGGCTCCCATAAAGAAGCGTGAGATTTCTCCCGAGGAGAAAGACGCCATAGAGCGCGCCACGGCGAAAATTGGGGACAAGGAGCTTCGTTCCTCCGCAAAGAAATTGCTGTCCAAATCGTGCAAGAGGGTGAAGTAATGGCCTGCGACTGCAAGAACTGCATCGTCAGGGGCCTCACTATTTTTTCCGGCCTCGGCATAAGCGAGCTTGAGAAGGTCGGTACGCTGATATACCTGAAAAGCTTCCGCCGCAAAAAAGTAATCTTCCTCGAAGACACGCCAAGCAATACCGTTTACGTCCTGAAGACGGGCACGGTCAAGTGCTATAAATCACTGCCCGACGGCCGCGAGCTGATAATCAGCATCCTCACCCCCGGCGACATGCTCGGCTTCGACTCCCTCTACGAAGACCACTACTCAAATACCGCCGAGGCCATACAGGACACGGAGCTTTGCTGCATCCGCAAAAAGGACCTTGTGGACCTCCTCCAAAGCAGCCCCGAGGTCGGCGTCCGGTTCATCAAAAAGATGAACAAGGAGCTTCAGCTCGCGCAGGAGCGTATCCGGGACCTCGGCCTGAAGGACGCGCGTGAGCGTGTGGCGACGCTTCTGATGACGCTTTTCATCTCTCGCGGTGAGGGCCAGGTGCCCAAGTTTACCCTGTCCCGGCAGGAGATCTCCGAGATGGCGGGCGTCGCCCAGGAAACGGTGATAAGGATAATTTCCGAATTCAAATCGGACGGGCTGATTAAATCGGAAGGCAAAAACATCGTGGTGCTGAAGCCGGAGGAACTGCGGAAGACGGCGGGGATTTTTGAGATATAATTTCTTCTTTTCTTTTACGGAAAAGAAAAGAAGCAAAAGAAAACGGGGCCGAAAATCTGGCTTTCTTTTGCTACTTTTCTTTCACCGGAAAGAAAAGTAGGGGGTATATGAAAGAACTAATCAGTCGCCAAACGCGCCGCGAAAGAGGCGGGGAAAATATTGCTCTCCTACTTGGGGAAGCTGGAGCATGTCGAGTATAAGGGCCGGCGCGACCCGGTAAGCGAGGCGGACAAGGCGTCCGAGAAGCGGGTCGCGGAGATTATCAGGGAGGCGTTTCCGGCGCACGGATTTCTGGCGGAGGAGAAGACCTCGTGGACGGGTAAGGACAAAGGCGCCCGGTGGATTGTGGACCCGCTGGACGGCACGGTGAATTACGCACACGGCTACCCGCACTTCTCGGTCTCCATCGCTTTCGAGAGGGACGGGGACCTACTGGCGGGCGTGGTATTCGACCCGGTGCGGAAAGAACTGTTTTCCGCCGTCAAAGGCGGCGGGGCTTTTTTGAACAGCAAGCCGATACAGGTATCAGGGACTAAGAAGTTGATAAAGTCGCTTATCGTAACCGGCTTCCCTTACGATATCGAGAGCCGCCCGAAGGAAATCCTCGAACCGTTTAACCGGATGGTCCTGGCGTCGCAAGGGGTACGGCGCGACGGCTCCGCCGCGCTGAACCTGTGCTACCTGGCGTGCGGCCGTTTCGACGGCTACTGGGAAATGGGGCTTAAGCCCTGGGACACCGCGGCCGGGACGCTTATCCTGCGCGAGGCGGGCGGGGTAGTGACGGATTTCAAAGGTGAGCCGTTCAAGCCTGAGATGCAGGAGATACTGGCGAGCAACGGAAAGATACAGAAAGAAATGATGGAGACTCTGGAAATAGGGGCCTGAAAATTACTCCCTCGGCCAGACCTTGAACTTCTCCACCATCCGTATCGGGTTGTAAGACTGCTTGGATTTTTTCAGGTTCGGCTCGCCCAGGTCCTGCTCGCGGTTCACAAATTCTATATCCGGGAACTCCTGTTTTAAGAACTCGCTCGAAATATATTGATACAGCCCCGAGAATTCCTGGTTCGCTTTCTCCACGTGCACGACGACCATTTCCTCGTTTAAAAGCTCGCCCAGCGACAGCGCCTCGATAACGCCGCTTATAAGGACTACGCCGCCGATGGTGGAGAGGTCTTTCAGGTGGTCCAGCGCGTGCTGCGTCGCCTCCGCCTCGCCGAACGTGGACGGTATATTTACGGAGCATTTCTCGCGGCACCAGCGCTCGACTAAGTCCTTCGCCTGCGGGACAAGCTCCGGCGTCAGCCTCTGATACTGCGGGTCATGCTTCTTCAGGAAACGGTTCAGCAGGTTCTTCTTGTCGTGGAATTTCCTGCCGGAGAGCGAGATGAGTTCGCTGGTGCTGTAGACGTAATCGCTGTCGTCCTGGCTCAGTTCGTATTTATATTTACTGTCCCCCTCGATATATTTTTTGATGAATTCCGCCGATGCCAGGTTGACCACGGGCATCTCGTCATCTCTCCCGCATGAAATCCATCTGACTGTTTATCGTTTCCGGGATTTTATTATCGCCGACGGGCGGGAAGAAGTAATATTCCCCCTGGTAGGACTTTGCGTAGAAGAGGAGGTTGCCGTTAAGAGTGCTGATTTTATAATCGTGGACGTGCTTGAACATGAAGAGGTTCGTGAAGCAAAGCTCCGAGACCTCAGGCCTCATGGCGCGGAATATCGCCTCCACCGGCTCCCGGTCGGAAAGCTCGATAGGGCGGAACGCTGGAAATTTCGGGAAGTCGGCCATTGAAGAAATTATAACACCAAAACCTTTCTTTCTTTTCTTTTGCGAAAAAGAAAAGAAACAAAAGAAAACGGGGCAGAAAACAATTTAGCAGGTTTTAACCCCGGCTTTTCTTTGTGTTACTTTCTTTTCACCCGAAAAGAAAGTAACGACTTACATGTTTAACGCCTTTTTCAAGAACTGCCCCGTATACGACCCTTTTGCCTTCGCGATGTCTTCCGGCGTGCCCATCGCGACTATGCGTCCGCCGCCGTCCCCGCCTTCCGGGCCTAAGTCTATTATATGATCGGCCGTCTTTATCACGTCAAGGTTATGCTCGATGACCACCACCGTGTTCCCCGTCTCCACCAGCCGGTTCAGTACGTCGAGGAGCTTCTGAATGTCCGCGAAGTGCAGCCCTGTGGTCGGCTCGTCAAGGATATACAAGGTTCGACCGGTGCTGCGCTTCGACAGTTCTTTCGAGAGCTTCACCCTCTGCGCCTCGCCGCCGGAGAGCGTAGTGGCGGACTGGCCGAGCTTAATGTAACCCAGCCCCACGTCGTTTATGGTAACCAGCTTGTTGTGTATCACGGGGATGTTCTCGAAGAAGTCCAGCCCCTCGGATACGGTCATCTCCAGCACGTCCGTGATACTTTTACCCTTGTACTTTATCTCCAGCGTCTCGCGGTTATAGCGCTTGCCCTTGCATACGTCGCAGGTCACGAACACGTCCGGCAGGAAGTGCATCTCAATCTTTATCACTCCGTCGCCCTGGCATGCCTCGCACCGCCCGCCCTTGACGTTAAAGCTGTACCGGCCCGCCTTGTAGCCGCGCATCCTGGATTCGGGCACCTGCGCGAACATCTCCCGAATGTGCGTGAACAGCCCGGTATAAGTCGCCGGGTTGGAACGCGGCGTCCTGCCGATGGGAGATTGGTCGATGTCTATGACCTTGTCCACTTCGTGCAGGCCGAGCACGCCGTCGCACAGGCCCGCGCGTTCGGTGGAGCGGTAGAACTGCTGCGCGAGGGTCTTGTACAGGACCTCAAGCACCAGCGAGGATTTCCCGGAGCCGGAGACGCCCGTCACGCAGGTCAGCACGCCAAGCGGTATCCGGACGTCTATATTTTTCAGGTTATTCTCATGCGCCTTCTTTATGGTGATATACTTCCTGGCGGTCCTGCGCGTAAGCGGGACGAGTATCTTTCTTCTGCCGGAGAGGTACGCGCCGGTTAGCGAATCCTCGTTCTCCATTATCTCTTTAGGCGTACCCTGCGCCACCACGTATCCGCCGTGTTCCCCGGCGCCGGGCCCCATGTCGATTACGTAATCGGAGCGCAGTATCGTGTCCTCGTCGTGCTCCACGACCAGCACGGTATTGCCGAGGTTCTTGAGCGACAGCAGGGTATCCAGCAGTTTCTCGTTGTCTCTCTGGTGCAGGCCGATGGACGGCTCGTCGAGTATATAGAGCACGCCCATGAGCGAGGAGCCTATCTGCGTCGCAAGCCTTATCCGCTCCGCCTCGCCGCCAGAGAGCGTCGCCGCGCGCCTGTCCAGCGTGAGGTAGTCCAGCCCCACGTTTATGAGGAACCCCAGCCGCTCGTTGATCTCCTTCAGGATCTTCTGCGCGATGAAAGACTCTTTCTCCGTCAGCGGCAGTTCCGTAAAGAACTCACGCGCCCGGCGCACGGAAAGCCTCGTCGCCTGCGTGATGTTTACGTCGCCTACCTTTATGGAAAGAGATTCCTTCCGTAACCTGTCGCCGTGGCATGCCGGGCACGGGTGCGCGCCCATGTATTCCTCTATCTCCTGGCGGATGTATGCGGACTCGGTCTCATGGTATCGCCTGGCCAGGTTTTTCACCACTCCCTCGAACTCGCGGGTGTAGAACTGCTTCCGGCCGTCGCGCATGAACCAGAACTTTACTTCCTCGCCGCCGGAGCCGTATAAAATCGCGTCTTGAGCTTTCTTCGGCAGCTTCTTCCAGGACGCCGTGAGCGAGAACCCGAAATGGTCGGCTATCGCCTCCAGCATCTGGTAGTAGAATACAGTCGTCCGTTTCGACCACGGCTTGACCGCGCCCTCGCGTATCGATAGATCTTTATTCGGGATGACTAAGTCCGGGTCTATGTCCATCTTCGCGCCCAGGCCGTCGCACTCCGGGCACGCGCCGTGCGGGTTATTGAACGAGAACATCCGGGGCGTCATCTCCGGGTAGGATATGCCGCAGGAGGTGCAGGCGAGCTTTTCGGAGTAGAGTATGTCTTTCGCGCCTTCCTTGACTCCTGCCTCGACGGGAGAGATTACGACGATGCCTTCGGAGAGCTTCAGCGCGACTTCCAGGGAATCGGCGAGCCGCTTTTCGATTCCCTCCTTTATGACGAGCCTGTCGATGACTATCTCGATGGTATGCTTCTTGTTCTTGTCCAGGACGATATTCTCGGAGAGGTCCCGCACCGCCTTGTCTATGCGCGCGCGGACGTAGCCCTCCTTCTTCATCTGGGCCAGCTCTTTTCGATATTCCCCCTTGCGTCCGCGTACGATTGGAGCGAGCACCGAAATCTTGGCGCCGGGCGGCATCGCGGTTATCTTGTCCACCATCTGCGAGACGGTCTGGGAAGTGATTTCCTTGCCGCAGTTGTAGCAGTACGGGTGGCCTATGCGCGCGTACAGAAGGCGCAGGTAATCGTAGATTTCCGTCACCGTGCCGACGGTACTGCGCGGGTTCTTCGAGGTGGTCTTCTGCTCGATGGATATTGCGGGTGAGAGGCCCTCGATAGAGTCCACGTCCGGCTTGTCCATCTGTTCCAGGAACTGCCGTGCGTATGCGGAGAGCGACTCGACGTATCGCCTCTGTCCCTCGGCGTATATGGTGTCGAATGCGAGGGAGGATTTCCCCGAGCCGGAAAGCCCGGTGATTACAACGAGTTTGTCCCTGGGTATCTCCAGGTCTATGTTTTTTAAGTTATGCTCTCTTGCGCCCTTGATGATAAGCTTGTCCTGCATCTGCTTTAGAACCCCTCTACTCCCCTAACCCATTATAAAACAAGATAGTGAACTAACAATTTTAACACCGGAAGGGGCGTAGCGCAAGAAGATTCAGGACGCGGCCTGGGGGATGCGACGGAATCCGTTTTTGAGTGATATAATTTAAAGTGTACCGTGTGCGGCGTAACAGTTGCCTGTTTCCCGGGCAACATGCAAAGTGAGGGGCGTATGATGGACATCGACGATTTACATGAACAGATTATGCTTTTTGAGGAATTAGAAGATTATTTTTCCGGAGTCCAGGCCAAGCCCGCGGATGAGGCGCGCAGAAAACAGCTGCTGCAACAGGTAGTCCAACTGAAAGAGAAAGCAAGCGCGGAATTTCAGGCGCTTAAAGACAAAGAAGAGATAGCGGCTTAAAAGGGATTTCATTCGGCATGGATATGGAAGCGCCCGCAAGACTATGCGGGCGCTTTTTTAATTTAAAAGGGGACAGGGGAAGAATAACGTAACTATTTTAAAATCTTTCTTTTTTTTAGGTGCTCTTCCATTTCTTCTTTATCAAATCTTTTAATACAATCTTCCTGTATTTGGAGAGCGTAAGTAAGTTGTTTAATCATGATGTTTTCAGAGCTATGACATTTTTCAAATAAATCCATATCCTTGGGTATTACAAAAATTTTAGAGTTTCCTTGATGGATATGTTTTAAATAGACAATTAAACTTTGCAGAGAAATGGATAGCAATATTATTTTATAAAAAGTAGCTTCTGGATCCCAATTTATCGAAGTCTCCCGGAAAGCGAAATGACTATCTTTCTTTTTTGAAACGGGACTATTTTCTACTGCTTCAGCCGAAAGAAAAGAGTTTCCAAATCTACTGCCAGATAAAGTTTGAATTTTTTCAGTAAAAGGCACGCCCCCTTTCCCTCCATCACCAATAGAAATACTAAAGCCGCCTTCTTTTATTCGGAATCCATGCTTAATACTATTATGTTCTATTATTTGTGTAAGTTCTAACAATTCCATAGCCATAGAATCCCAGAATCGAGAAAATTTACTTCGAACTTCTTGTAATTGATCTTTGGGCATTTGTAGTTCATCTGGAAAAACTTCTTTGACTATCAAGTCCCAAGTTAAAGAACTAGCATCGAATACATTAGGAATATCCAACTGTTCCTTGATTGCTTTTATGATTTTTCTTATTTGTGAAGGCTTGCTTTTTTGGACCCATCCAACAACACAATAAGGAGCTTGAACTGTAGCGCATAGAAAAGTAAAAAAAGTTTCTAAGACATGATAAAAAGTATATCTTAAAGCTGTTGCCGCTTCTTTTTCGTTTTCACTTTTTAAGTTTTGGAAATGTGTTTTCGCAAGGTACTGAAAATAGGAAGGATTGATGGAATTAATAAATTCTAAGTTTTGCTTTCTTAAATCAAAACCCCATAAACAAAATGGTGTATCATCAACGATGAAAATAAAATATTCTAATTCTTTTTCTTTCATTTTTCCAAGATAGCATAGATAAAGAAAAAATCAACGGGTACTTATTTAAAAATCTGTGTCGCCCACCCAGAAGTTGAAACAATCGCCGTTGCGCTTCTTCCCGACAAAATAAAATCACTTGACATAACCCGCGAATATATTTAGATTTCTAAGTATGGATAGGAAACTTCCCCTTAACGAAATTGCCGCATTCTGCCGCAAATGGAATATTCTCGAATTTTCCCTTTTCGGCTCCGTCTTGCGGGAGGACTTTTCGCCCACGAGCGACATAGACGTGCTCGTGCTGTTCCATCCCGATACGCACTACAGCTTTTTCGACCTCGTGCACATGCAGGACGAGTTGAAAGAAATATTCGGGCGGGAAGTGGACCTTGTCAGCAAACGCGGTATAGAGGCGAGCCGCAACCCAATACGGCGCAAGGAAATCCTTGAATCAGCCGAGGTCGTATATGCTGCGTGATAAGGCATACCTCGTTGACATCCTTGTGGCCGCGAGACTTGCCCGCGAATATTTGACAGGCCAGACCGAGGATGAATTTTACCAGAATATAGAAAAGCAGGATTCCGTTATCAGGCGTCTTGAAATTATCGGCGAGGCGGCACGCAGGGTTTCCGACGAGACGCAAGCGTCGCTGCCGGAAATGCCATGGGATGACATGAGAAGGATGAGAAACTTTCTAATACATGAATATGATGACGTGGATATTTCAATAGTATGGGATACGGCGCAAAACCATCTTCCCACCATTATCGCCTTGCTTGAAAAGGAACTGCAATAAGAAAGGCCCGCCTTCACCACTTGAAAAGCCAGCCCAGGACGACCCAGCCGGCCGTGAGCGCCGCCGCCAGGAAGAGCAGCGAGCGGTGGCCGTGTATCACGGCTGCAACGCTTAATATTTTACCGGGCTTCGACTCTCCGTCGCAGGAGGGACATGCCTCGTCGAAGACATCCATCTTTACTCCGCAGTGCGGGCATTTGCGTTCCATCTCATTCTCCCCGGTAATAGTGGTATGCCAATAGACTTAGAGATAATACTACAGGCGGCATTTTTGTAAGTCAAGAAAAGCCGACGTGACGCTTCCCGTCCTTCCGTTCCTAATAGCTTCTCTCGATTTCCGCGACAACATATCGCTGATTAAGGCTATAATCATATATAAATGGATTTATGGACGATTTTCTGTCGGGCGTCATTACATGGGGTGTTTAAGGGCGTTACGAGGCCATTTTAGGGGGTCAGGGGCGGGTTTTGGAACGTCGTTTTTAAAGGCATTTTATGCCTATTTACCTTTTTATTTCAAGAGGTTAAGGCTTGAAAATAGCGCATCTGAAAATCCCGTTTTGTTTTCCGCAACTGATTGATAAATAAAGATATTTTTTTCTAAAATTCCCCGAATTCCCCCGACCCCGCTCCTTAAATAAAGAAGTTTTTATTTGTGCGCCGATAAATCACTTAATCGAGTGCAGCCCCAGCCTGTTCCCTTCGCTGTCCTGGAAATGCGCTATGAAGCCGTACGCGCCTATCGAAGTCTTCGGCATGAGCGTCTTGCCGCCGCTCCCGTCCACCTTGTCCAGCGTCTCCTCGACATCTTCCACATTCATATATATCAAAACCCCTCTATGCGACGGGATATGGACCTCGCCCTTCACCAGCGCCCCCGCCGCCCCGTACGATGCGGAACTCATAGGGAAAAACGCCATCTTCACCAGCCCGAAATCGCTTACGGAAAGCTCGACATTAAACACGGATTCATAAAACAACCTGGCCCTGTCCAGGTCATGGACGGGGATCTCGAACCAATCGGCAATGTTAATTTCGCGAGCCATATTTCCATGCCTCCAGTATAAAACGTCGTTATCTATAATTGTAATCTTTAGAAACGATTACGGCAACTCGGCCTGAAAATCGGGCTTCCAAAAAAGGGGGGCGTCAGGGGAGAAAGAGACCAGTTCGGAACAGGCAAACATAAGCCGTTTGCGGTATAATTGATATAGGAAAAGATTTACGAAATACTGGGGTGGGATATGAAAAGATTAACTAAATACTGGGTCGCGCTGGTCCCGTTGGCGCTTACCGCGTTATATGCCGGGCTTACCATAACCTCCGAGCCGCAGGTGCAGGGCTTGCATAACGGCATATACGATTACATATACAACCGATGGATATTAATCGGCCTGGCGGTAACGGTACTCGTGCTGATTGCGGATGCGGCCGGCGACATAAGAAATACGTGGCATAGACGGCACTAATCGACCGCAGGTGCGAAGAAAAATAAGGGAAATATTACTCCAATATCTTCTCGCCGCTGTCGGTGAACGTCAAGTCCAGGAACCTGTGCGGGGGCGGGCCGCTCTCTATAACTACGCAGCGGAAGGGCCTTTTTATGTGATGGCCCGTAGCGGCAAAGTCCGCTTCGCCGTCTATTTTATAGAACTTGCAACCGTAGGTGTTTTTCTCGATGCTGATTGTTTTTATCCGCGTCCCTAAAAGCGATTCCGGCTCAGTTCCGGCCCGGCTTTTTAAGTGGTTGATTATCCTGCCTTCTACGAACCTGACTATCTCGTGGTTGACGTGAATCTCATGTAAAGAGAGCGCCGCAATCAAAATCGCCGCCGAAGCGACTGATATTATAATGAATTTTCGCGCTTTCAATATTCCCCCTCGCTGAAGACCGCCCCAAGCTTTCATACTTTACCACTTTTACCATGACATTTTAAAACATTTGTTTTATTGTTTAATATGGACGTTGCTAGCAGAAATACGTGAAGGAGTATCTGATGCGAAACTATGACGTGGCGATAATCGGCGCTGGCATAAGCGGGCTCTCCTTTGCCCATTTCTGTGCAAAAAGCGGCCTGGAGACCGTCGTCCTGGAGAAATCGGAGAGAGTCGGCGGCTGCTTTCATTCGCACCGGTTCGGAGTGGACCCGAAGCCGGCCGGCCAGCCGGAAGACTTCTGGCTGGAGCTTGGCGCGCACACTTGCTACAACTCGTACGCCTCGCTCATAAACGTAATAGAAGAGGCCGGGATAATAAAAGAGCTTATCGCTCGGGAGAAGGCGCCGTTTAAAATGCTCTCCGGCGGACACTTGAAGTCCATCCCCTCGATGCTCAATATTATGGAGCTGATACTCTCCGCGCCCAGGATGCTCTACGCAAAAAAGGCCGGCGAGACGATGGAGTCCTATTACTCGAAGGTTGTCGGGAAAAAGAACTATTCACGGGTCTTCGGCCCGGTGTTCGACGCGATAATATCCCAGAAGGCGGACGAATTCCCGGCGGACGCTCTATTTAAGAAGCGCCCGCGCAGGAAAGACATATTAAAGAGCTTCACCCTATCCCACGGCCTGTCCACGATAACCGACGCTGTCGCGGGAGAGCCGGGCATCACCGTCCTGACGGGGCGCGAAGTTATCTCGGTTGTTCAAGACTCTGACGGCTATCTGATTCCAGCCGCGGGAGGGGAAGAAATAAGGTCAAAATATTTGGCCTTAGCCGTCCCGCCGCCAGCCGCGGCCAGGGCGCTTCACGCGGGTTTCCCTGATTTATCCGCGATTCTTGCAAAAATAAAAGCAAAGTCGGTGGAGACGGTGGGCGTACTCCTCCCGAAAGAGGCGTGCAAGCTGGAGCCGGTGGCCGGGATCATTCCGGCTGTCTCGTCCGGCCCGTCGGGCGCACCCGGCGAGGGCTTCTTCTCCGGCGTCTCCCGCGACGTCGTAAAAGACAGCCGGTTCCGGGGCTTCGCATTTCATTTCCGGCCTGGTCTACTGGACTTCAGCCAGAAGATTGATACGATTGCGCGGACAATAAATATAAAACCGGATCAGATATTAAAGTCCGTGGAAAAGAAAGATAACGTGATCCCGTCTTTGACGCTTGGCCATGACGCATGGGTAGTAGAAACGGACAGGCTCCTTTCGGGAAGGAGCCTGTTCATCACCGGCAATTACTTTAACGGAGTTGCGATAGAGGACTGCGTGACGCGCTCCGCCTTAGAGTTCGCACGTTTACGCCGCTCTGCGTAACTTCGGCGCCTCTTCCACGAGCATCGGGTGGATGGACGCGGTGAGCGCATAACTTTCTTGTTTAATTCCGGGAAATAGGGTAATATGGTCGTCTGATCGCCATTAACATTAATTTTAGGGAGTGGAAATGAAGCGTATTTTTTTCTTAATCGTGTGCATGACGGCTGTTTTATTATTTTCGACGTCTGCCTTCTGCAAGGTGACCTCAAAGCAGGCGCCCGTCAATCCCGCCGCTAAAAAGGGTGTACCCGTCCTGTCCGGAAAAGTGGTCGAGACCATGGACGCCGGCGGATACACATATGCGAAGATAGAGTCCGAGGGCAAGAGCCTCTGGCTGGCCATGCCTACGACCAAGTTGAAAGTGGGGCAGGATTATACCTTCAATGCCGGACAAGAGATGCAGAACTTCAAAAGCGAGGCATTGAAGCGGACTTTCGACAAGATAATATTTACCAATGGGATTTTGGTACTCCCCGGCACGGAGGAGTACAGGGCCAAAAATAAAGCAAAAACTTCCGTAAAGGTAAAGGTAGAAAAGGCCAAGGGTTCCGAGGCCCGTACGGTAGCCGAGCTCTATCGGGATAAGGCGTCCCTTGGCGGGAAGAAGGTTTCGGTACGCGGGAAGATAGTAAAGATATCGATGCAAATAATGGGAAAGAACTGGGTGCATCTCCAGGATGGCACTGGCTCCCCGGAAAAAGGCACGAATGACTTGGTCGTAACGACAGACCAGACCCCCACCATCGGCGATGTCGTTACCGCGACAGGCGTGGTCGCCGCGGACAAGGACTTCGGGTACGGTTACAAGTATGAAGTGATAATGGAGCAGGCAGAAATAAAGAAGTAAAAAAAATAGCAGGGTTTACCTTCGACTGCGTCTCGTCCCCGATACCGCCCGGTATCGGGGACGGTTATTTCCGCAATCACCCCGCCCGGCGTTTCCGCTTTTACCTTCACCTTACAACCCTGAAGATGGGTTTGACGCATTACCTCAGTCGGTTGTACTCTTAAATTGCGGCATGTATTCTCTTGGTCCGGCAAAGGGAAATCCATGCGTATTGCCCAGGTAATATGAGCCGCGGAAAAAAGCCTTCGAGGGCGGCGGGATGAGCGACGTAATACAGGTAGGCGACCAGTTCTACGTGCTGGCGACTTCCGCTACGGCGGACGACCGCACTCGGGTCCTTAAGGAAGGCGATACCTTCGCCGTCTTCGACCGCTACGGCGATATATCTCCGCTTGGCCGGGGAGAGCAGGGCCTCTACCACGAGAGCACCCGTTTCCTGAGCCGGCTGGAACTGCGGCTCGGAGCTTCCAGGCCGCTTCTGCTCGAATCCACCGTCCACGCGGACAACAGCCAGCTCACCGCCGACATGACTAATCCGGACATAAATATAGGCGAGGGGCTCCTCGCGATAAAGCGCGGCATGATACACCTCTTCCGCCAGAAATTCCTCTGGAAGGGGACGTGCTTCGAGCGCTTCCGTTTGTTAAACCACGGCATGGACACGGTGGAGATCCCGTTCATACTGTACTTCGGGGCGGACTTCACGGACCTGTTCGAGGTGCGCGGGATGAGGCGTGAGAAAAGGGGCGAGATATACCCGCCGGAGGTGGAAGGTGGGGCGGTCAAGTTCCGGTACTCGGGCGTCGACAAAGTGACAAGGACGTTGTACCTGGAGCCGTCTTTCAAGCCTGAACAGTTGACTGCCTCGCATCTGCAGGCGGACCTGAAGCTCGCCCCGCAGGAGCAGACCGAGATGATGGTGACGTACCGGTGCGAGACGGGCGGCAGGGTTTTCCCCCGCACCTCCTTCAGCCATGCGTTCCGGGAAGCGGGCGAGAGGCTGGTTGCGATAAACTCCAACTTCAGCTCCATCGAGACTTCCAACAAGCAGTTCAACGACCTGCTCGGGCGCTCTCTCGCGGACACGCGGATGCTGATTACCGATACCGAACACGGCCCGTACCCGTACGCCGGAGTCCCCTGGTACAGCACGGTCTTCGGCAGGGACGGGCTTATTACCGCCATGGAATGCCTCTGGATGAACCCTAACATCGCGCTGGGCGTGCTGGGCTACCTTGCCGATACCCAGGCAGACGAAGACGACCCGGAAAAGGATGCGGAGCCTGGCAAGATCCTGCATGAGACAAGGATAGGCGAGATGGCCGCCGCCGGAGAGATACCTTTCGGCAGGTACTACGGGAGCGTGGATTCCACCCCGCTCTTCGTGATGCTGGCCGGGGCTTATTACCAGCGGACGGGGGACAGGGATTTCATTTCGAGGATATGGCCGAACATCGAGCGGGCGCTGGAATGGATCGATGCGTACGGCGACGCCGACGGCGACGGCTTTGTCGAGTATCTGCAGCGCTCTGAAAGGGGCCTTGGCAACCAGGGCTGGAAAGACTCCCCTGACAGCGTAATGCATGCGGACGGAAAAATGGCCGAGGGGCCAATCGCGCTGTGCGAGGTGCAGGGATACGTTTTTTCCGCGAAGCGCCAGGCGGCGGATATGGCATCGCTGCTCGGCCTGAATTCCCGCGCGGAACTCTTAAGAAGACAGGCAAAGGCATTGAAACGCAACTTCGAGAAGAGCTTCTGGATACCTGGGCTTAATACCTATGCCATCGCGCTTGACGGAAAGAAAAACCAGTGCCGGGTGAATTCCTCTAACGCCGGACACTGCCTGTTTTCTAAGATTGCGGACTCGGAGCACGCCCGGAAGGTAGTAGAGGTGATGTTTGCGGAGGACATGTTCACCGGCTGGGGGATTAGGACCCTCTCCTCGTCCGAGGTCCGGTACAACCCGATGTCTTATCACAACGGCTCCATCTGGCCGCACGATAACGCGATGGTCGGCGCGGGGTTCGCATATTACGGGTTCAAGGAGCAGGCGGTCCATGTGCTTACCAGCCTTTTCGAGGTGGGCCAGTCTATCGAACTATCCCGCCTTCCGGAGCTTTTCTGCGGATTTCACAGGAGGCGGGAACAGGGGCCGGTGCGCTATCCGGTTGCCTGCTCGCCGCAGGCATGGGCGGCAGGGGCCATATTCCTGCTCCTTCAGGCCTGCCTGGGCATGACCATAGACGCCCCCAGAGACCGCGTCCGGTTCGACAACCCGTTGCTTCCGGACTGGATAGACCTGATGAACGTGCGCGGCATGAAGGTCGGCCCCTCCTCGCTCGATTTGATGTTTCAGCGCCGGGACAAGGACGTCTCCGTGAACGTCGTCTCCCGCAAAGGGCCGGTCGAGGTCATCGTAGTGAAATAATTTTACTGGACCGCATCGAGTCTGCCGCTTTGGTGCCGATGCGTCGAGCCGCTAACGACTCTGATCCATCTGCCGCCTCTGTAAATTCGCAAATTCAATCTTGACAGATGCGGTTATTTTAATTATCTTTTATTTCATGACCAAATAATAGGTGATTACTTCCTCTCGCGCGAAATACGCCGAGTTATGATAACCTTAACTCCTGAGGGAGCGCTCCCTGGAAAGAAATGGCGGGGGCGACACATTGAGAAACGATGGAATTATCCGTTGCCGGAGGAAAGACGATGGGAATTTACGCCGATAACTCGCTGACGATAGGAAATACGCCGCTTGTGGAGCTGAACAAAATCGTATCCGGCTGCAAGGCGAGGATATTAGCCAAAATCGAGGCCCGGAACCCGTCCTTCTCCGTAAAGTGCCGCATAGGGGCGGCGATGATATGGGATGCGGAGGAACGGGGGATATTGAAGCCGGGCGTCGAGATAATTGAGCCGACTTCCGGCAACACCGGCATCGCGCTGGCCTTCGTCGCCGCCGTCCGGGGCTATAAGCTGAGCCTGATGATGCCGGAGACGATGAGCCTTGAGAGGCGGCGGGTGCTGGCCGCGCTCGGCGCGAACCTCATCCTTACCCCGGGCGCGGAAGGCATGCCCGGCGCGGTGCGTCACGCCACGGAGATGGCGGAAGGCGACCCGGAGCGGTGGTTCATGCCCCAGCAGTTCAAGAACCCCGCGAACCCCGCCATCCATGAGAAGACTACCGGCCCGGAGATATGGGAGGATACCGCCGGCCAGGTAGACGTCCTGGTTTCCGGCGTGGGGACAGGCGGCACAATCACGGGAGCGTCCCGGTATATAAAGGGCACAAAAGGGAAGAAAATTCTGGCCGTGGCCATCGAGCCCGCAACCAGCCCCGTGATAACCCAGCACCTCGCCGGTCAGGAAATAAAACCGGGACCGCACAAAATTCAGGGCATTGGCGCGGGTTTCATCCCGGACACGCTGGACCTGTCCCTGGTTGACAGGGTGGAACTGGTTGAGGACGCCGAGGCAATCGAGTACGCCAGGCGGCTGATGAAGCAGGAGGGAATTCTCTGCGGAATATCCTCCGGCGCGGCGGCGGCTGTCGCGGTGCGCCTTGGCCGGATGGACGAGTTCGAGGGCAAGGTTATCGTCGCCGTGCTCCCGGACGCGGGAGAGAGATACCTCTCGACGCTGCTTTTCGAGGGGATAGGAATTTAAGGCAATAATCTCTCACGCAAATAAAAAAAGGGGAGGCCCGTCGGCCTCCCCTTCGAGTACGTCGCAATGACTATCTGTTCTTGACCGGGTTCACCCTGTCGTAACCTCTCGGCACGTGGCAGCCTACGACGCACGACCCGCCGTTTGCCGTCTTGGTGTAGCGTATCGGGTAGCTCAGCTTGCCGAACGGCACCCTCTCGCGGATATGTTTCGCCTGCTTGCCCGCGTGCACTTCATGGCAGGCCCTGCATGTGCGGCCCTTGGGGTCTTTGTTTACATGCACGAAGTGCAGGTTCTTGTCCCCGTTCCTGAAGCCGGTGAGCGTGGTGGTGAATTCATCCACCGCGAGGTTCTTGTTATGGCAGGTAAAGCATAGTCCGTATTTGTCGGTCGAATACGCGGTATAAAACTCCTCCGGGAAGGTGTTTATCAGTATTCGCCGGTAGTCGGAGCCGTGCGGGTTGTGGCAGCCGGTGCAGTCGCCGGTGCGTACCGGGCCGTGCTTGTCCGGATTGTCGTCAAGCCATGCCTTCATGTTAATCAAATTGCCGAGCGGCTTGTTATGGCAGCTCAGGCAGAGGTCCGCGCCGCCCGCCTTCAAGAGGGGCTCGAAGTTCGAGACGTGAGGCTCGTGGCAGTTCAGGCAGGAGCCTTCCATCTGTACGGGCTTGTGCGGGAACTTCACCTTGCCGATATATTCCTTCTTATCCTGGTGGCATTTATAGCAGAGGTCCGGCGGCGCCAGCAATAGCTGGTACTTGTACGGCGAGCCGTGCGGGCTGTGGCAGTTCGTGCAGCGGTCCGCCACCGGCGGGTGTATCTCTTTTCCCGCCGCGAACTCGTCCTTCTTGTCCACATGGCATGTGTAACACAGGTCGTTCCCCGCCGCGATAAGCTGGTACTGGTTCGGGGAGGTATGCGGGTCATGGCAGGCGATGCAGTCCCCGGCCGCGGCCGGGCCGTGTACGAACTTCTGCTTTACCTTTTCGTCGTCGTGGCACTTGAAGCAGAGGTCGGAGCCTTCCGCCAACAACTGGAACTTGAAAGGAGAGCTGTGCGGACTATGGCAGGCCGTGCAGTCCCCGGAAGCGACGGGCCCATGGACATGGGCCATCGTATTTTTCTTGTCGTGGCACTGATAGCAGAGGTCGGAGCCCTCCGCCGCCAACTTGAACTTATGTTTGCCCTCCGCCGCTAAGTGGCAACCCTCGCATTCATATGACGCGGCAGGGCCGTGCACGAACTTGTTGTCTATCAACTTGGCGTGGCAATTCTGGGCGATACAGCTCTGGTCCGCGGACGCAGGATACGCAACCGCCGCAAAAAGTGCGGCGGCCATGGCCAGGACGGCCAACTTTCCCCTCATCTTAATACTCCCTTTCTAAAATAAATCCCGAATCGACTTCATAAAACGCCTGCGAGCATCAACCGCCGCTGCCATACGAGTGGAGGCCGGAGAGCAGGAGGTTAACGCCCAGATATGTAAATATTACGGCTAAGAAACCAACCATCGAAAGAACCGCCGCGCGCTTGCCCTTCCAGCCGCGGGTAAGCCGGGCATGGAGATAGGCCGCATAGACGAGCCATGTGATAAGCGACCACGTCTCTTTCGGGTCCCAGCCCCAGTAGGTGCCCCATGCCTTGTTCGCCCAGACGGCGCCCGTGATGATGCCCACGGTCAAAAGCGGGAAGCCCATCATTATGGTCTTGTAGCCCACGTCGTCCAGCGTATCGGCCGTGTTGGCAAGGCCCAGTATCCTGTTGCGGAGTGTGGCGCCGAAAAGCCAGCATAGAAGCACTATAACAACAGTCCCGATATAGCTCAGGACTCTGACCACGGGCATGCCGCTCCTGAAGGTGCCTTCCAGCATGTGCTGGCCGCCTGACATCGGAAGGACAACGGCGTCTATCCCTACCGCCGCGATGACCGTTATCAGAAGACCGACGCAGACGGTCCAGAATACATAGGTCGGCTCTTTTTTGTCCGTAGTGATGATCAGGTACATCAGGCTTACGCCGAAGGAGACGGCGAACGCGGCGTAACCAAGGAAAGAGGTGATGACGTGGATGGCCAGCCAGTAGCTTTTCAGGGCCGGTACGAGCGGCTCGATGTCTTTGGAGATGTTCGGCGCGACGAATATGTACGTCATGGCCAGGAAGGCAACCGGCATGACGAACGCCCCGAAGGTCCTGTTCTTATAGCGCCACTCGACCAGGATGTAGATGAGGATGATGGTCCAGGCCCCGAACGACATGGACTCGAACAGGTTCGAAACTGGAATATGACCTATGTCCGCGCCCATCTGGTAGGACTCCCACCACCTGATGCCGATGGAGGCGGTATGGGACAAAAAGCCGAAGTAGGTTATCCCGGAGGCGATCTTCCCCACCGTCTGGCTCTTGAACACCAGGTAGGCCAGGTAGAAGACCATCGCGAACAGATAGGCCATGGTCGCAATCTTGAAAAAAGTGATGTTTATGTCATATGTCATGAGAATAACCCTCCGGAAATACTTCAGCCTTTTCGACTACTGCTTCGATTCCAGTTTATCTATCAGGCGGCCGAACTCGACCTCGAACGCCCCCCGGTTCTTGTTCGTGCTACCCGCCGCCGTTACCGTTACCTGTCCCTTATCGGACCGGATAACCCGGACCCATACCCGCTTGTGGAATATGAAGAAGGCCACGAGTATCCCGAGTACCAGCAGTGTACAGCCCAGCCAGACTATAAGGACGCCTGGGTCGTGAGTCACCTGGAGTCCGGTATAGTAGGGACCGCCATAGCCCGTTATGCCGAGGATATACGGCACCTTTCTCGGCTGGGAATACGGGTCCTGGTTCAGTATCACGGCCTGCTCGATCAAGCTTCCGTCCGGGGCCGTAAAGTTGACGATGGCAACGGCTCTGCCGTTGAACTGGTCGCCTTGGGCTACAAGCTGGTGGTTGGGGCCGATCACCACGTCCGGCGACATGTCCGCGAGCGTCATGCTTATGTCGCTGCCCTGAAGAGCCGTCCTCTCGCCTCTGTGGAGGCTGTAGTCATGAATATTTGCCCCTGTCCCTTTAGCTGCCACGCGAATGGTCATGGCCGCCTGGCTTGGCGATATGCCGTAGGAGGACTGGAAGAACCGTATGCCCTTGTATTCGAGCGGGTCGTTAACCCGGATGGTCTTGGTAAGAACCTCCTTGCCGCCGTCGATAACTGTCAGGGTGCTCAGGTAGTCGGAAGGCATCCCGCTCTGGTAGAGCTTCAGCGTAAACTTGTCGCAGCGGACCTGGAAGGGGAGCGGCATCTCTGGGCCGACCTTCAGAAGGAGCGGCGGCTGCGTCAGCCCTATTGTATCTGCGACCCCGCCCTCGTTGACCTGGATCCAGCCCTTGTACCCCCAGAAGGTGCCGATGAGCGCGCCGGCGAATATGAGGAGTACGCTCAGGTGTGCGACATATACGCCCAGGCGCGAGAACTTCCCCTTCTCGGCGAAATACTGTATCTCGTCGCCGGTCCTGTGCTCGCTGGGGGAGTATCCCATCGCCTTGACCGCCCCTTTTACCATCTGCGCCGCGGAGTCGATATCGCCCGTCGCCACTATTTCTTTCCGGAGCGCCATGTTCTTGATGGTGGCGTCTGTCAAGGGCTCCTGCTTCTTCCTGACCATCTGGACGACCCTGGGGAGCCTCTCGAGGGTGCAGATGGCAATGTTGGCGGAGAGCGTAAGGAGCAGGAAAACGAACCACCAGGAGTGGTACATGTGGGTGATGCCCAGGGTGATCATCAGGTTAAGCGCACCCGGAGCCTTTTCAGGGCCGAACAGTCCGACCATCATGGACATGTTCTTCATGGGGTCGTCCTGAGCGACGACCGTGCCGATGATGGATACTAAGGCAAGGATGATGAGAAGTATTACGGTGAGTTTAAGCGAACTGAAAAAATTCCATACCGACTTTAAAGGGCCGCCCCCGGCCTTCGGGGCTGGAATTTTGGTCCCGGCGTCCTTTTGCTCTGCCAATTTTGCCCTACCTTTTCTTGGTTTTTAAATTCCCTTAAGCCAGATGGGTTCAAACCATGAATTTATAACATTTATGCGGAGTTTGTGTCAAGACAATAATCCTTCGGAGCATCAGGGTTTAATGCCCGGAAAAACCCGTCTTATTACATCCTTGGATAGGGCGCCCTCCCTGATAAGGCAGGGCGGAGAGACGGTCATGTCTAAGATGGTGGAAACCGGGGCGCCGTGAGTTTTGCCGCCGTCTAAAACCAGGTCGACCGAGTGGGAAAACGCGGCCGCCACCTCTGCCGCCTCAGTCAGCCCGGGACTGCCGGAAATATTCGCGGAGGTGGCGGTCACGGGGCCGCCGAATGTGAGGGCCAGTCTCGACGCGACCTCGTGTTTCGGCACGCGGATGCCTATTTTGCGGGTCTTCGCCGTAAGCACTTCCGGCAGGTCTTCGGACGCATAAAAAATCAAGGTAACCGGGCCGGGCATAAGCTCGATGACGGCTTTTTTCGCCTCCTCGGAAAGAAAGGCGGTAAGCTCTTCAATCAGGCCTGCGTCTCCCGCGATAACCGGCAGGGGCTTGCCCGGCCCGCGTTTTTTGGCCGTAAAGACCTCCCTTACCGCCCGCATGTTCATCGCGTCCGCGCCGATAGCATAGTACGATTCCGTCGGGTACGCCACCAGTCGCCCGGAACGCAATACCTCCGCGGCTTCCTCATACGCCTCGTCTAAATTCTCCTTTGTCAGGTCGATAATCCGCATAATGCCCCTATCTCTTCCGCGCGCTACCCAGCACTCTGCCGCCGAAGAGGAAAACCACGACGAGGAAAAGTACAAGCAAAATTTCAGAAGGAGTTATATCCATGTTTCCAGCGATTTTCATTGTAACTAAAATCAGCAGATGCTAAATTACAGCGATTATACTAAACCAGGCATTGAAAGGCCAGTTACTTTATCCGGGCGGCGGCATTATCGCATGAATATTACAAAACTGAAGGTTTCAATCATCACGCGCGTAATCCGGATGCTCAATCTGCTCCTGCCTTCGGATACTTCCGGAGTCATGCTCAATAATCTGTACCGTCAGTTCATCGAAAAAGTAAACGGTATAGAAGGCGCATACGTGCTGGAAATCGGCTCCAGAAACGTGACCGGGACAGTCCATAGAGGACGTTACAAATCGGCAAAAGAGTACGTCGGCTTCGATTATCATCCTGGTGAGAACGTGGATGTGGTGGGGGACGCCCATGAGCTTTCCCGGCATCTTCCTCATGAGCATTTTGACGCCGTTTTCAGTGTGTAGTGTTTGGAGCATCTGGCGATGCCGTGGAAGGCCGTGCTGGAGATAAACGCAGTAATGAAGAAGGGGGGGCTGCTATATATTCAAACTCATCCGGCATGGCCCCCTCATGAGCTTCCATGGGATTTCTGGAGGTACCAGAAGGCATCCTTCAGTGCATTATTAAATAAAAAAACCGGGTTCAGGATTATTGAATGCATAGAAGGTGACAGGGCGTCAATCGTAGTCTACAATAAGCAACTGATGAAGGCTGTAATCCCGAAAGACGCAATCCATTTGGGCATCGGCCTAATGGCTGAGAAAATCGGACCCGCGGATGAAGCTCTGTCCTGGAACGTCGAACTGGAAGATTTTGTCGAGGGTATATATCCGTCGCCTAAGGCGTAATAGTAATGAACCGAAGAGAAAACGCGCTACAGCATATCAGCAAAAACGGCCCCGGCCTTGAGATCGGCCCCAGCATCAACCCCCTGGCCCCCAAGAAAGACGGCTATAACGTCCACATCATCGACCACGCGAGCCGTGAGCAGTTACTCGATAAGTACAAAAACCACAACGTTAAACTCGAAAATATAGAAGAGGTTGATTTCGTCTGGCGCGGAGAAAGCTATGCCGAACTGACCGGCAGAAAAAATTATTACGAATGGATCATAGCCTCACACCTAATCGAGCACGTGCCGGATTTGATCGGTTTTTTGAAGGACTGCGAAGGCGTCCTGAAAGAGGACGGGGTAATATCGCTCGTCATTCCCGACAAACGTTACTGCTTCGACCATTTCCGGCCTGTTACCGGGATATCGAAGATCATCGACAGCCACCTGAGTAAAAACAAGTCCCATACTCCGGGCACCATTTTAGAACAAATTTTAAACGCGGTATCCAAAGACGGAAAAATTTCCTGGGACCGGGAAAATTTCGGGAAGTATAATCTCTGTAATCCGTTAAGCGCCGCGCAAGAGGCGTTACAGTCTAGTGATACCGGGTTCAGGGGTCATGCCTGGGTCTTCGTCCCCCACTCCTTCAGGCTGATAATCCACGACCTCTTTTGTCTCGGGCTTATCCCGTTTCAGGAGGTCTGTTTTTCCCCTACGGAAGGCTGCGAGTTTTATATGACATTAAGCCGGAAAGGGAAGGGCATCGACAGATCGAGGCTGGAAATGATGGAGATTGTAGAATCCGAATGCTGCAATGGAGATTATCAGTCGGCGTTTTATACGGCAAAGAAAATGATCCACCGCCTGACAAAACCGATATATAAAGCAAAACGGTATATTAAAAAACACTACGCCTGACCGGCTATTTCCCCGCCTCTTTAAACCCCTTTTCTCTTAGCAGGCAGCTATCGCACTTCCCGCAGGGAGCGCCGTCGGGGCCTGGGTCGTAGCAGGAATGCGTCATCTCAAAATCCACCCCGAGTTTGCGCCCGAGGCGCACTATCTCCGCCTTCGTCAATTTGATGAGCGGGGCGTGGATTTTGAATTTTTCGCCCTCCACCCCGGCCTTCGTGCCCAGGTTTGCCGTCTTCTCGAATGCGCGTATAAACTCCGGGCGGCAGTCCGGATACCCTGAGTAGTCCAGCGCGTTCACGCCGATGAAGATGTCGTGCGCGCCCGCCGCTTCAGCCAGCGCAAGCGCGAGCGAGAGGAACACGGTGTTCCTCGCAGGGACGTATGTTGCGGGTATGCCTTCGCCGATTTTTTTTGCGGAGCGGCCTTTCGGGACGGGTATTTCGGACGTGAGCGCGGAACCTCCGAACTTCCGGAGGTCGATTTTTATCACCAGGTGCCGGGCGGCCCCCAGCGCTTTCGCTACTTTCTTCGCGGCCTTTATCTCGACCTTGTGCCGCTGCCCGTAATCGAACGTGATGGCATGGCACTCATAGCCCTTTGATACGGCGTACGCGAGCGTCGTCGCGGAATCCAGGCCGCCGGATAATAAAACAACTGCTTTTTTATTGAGCTGAGTGGTCATGTAGGCGTCATTCTGAGCGATACGAAGAAACCATCGGTACTGAATAAAACAGCCCGACAAATCGGGCAATTACATTAAACGGCGGACTTGAAGTCGGAATTACACGCTTAAGAGGGCGTAGAACCCTCCGGCGGCTTCGGATGTCTCCTTCGCCTCCTGGGCTTATTTGCCGGGTCGGCGGGGGAACCGGGCTGGTCCTGCGCCGTGCCGGGGTTGCCGGGATTTTGTGTCTGGTGCGTAAGCGCCTTTGCCGCAACCTTTGGTTGTTCTCCAGAAGGTCTATCTGACGGCCTTGATGACGGCCTACCTCCCGGTCTGCCGCCGGATCTCTCAGGAGGTCTACCGCCGCGCCCGCCGCCGGGTCCCCCGCGTCCATCCCCCCTGCCGCCTCTGCCGCCACGTCTCGCCTCCAGCTCCGCGCGGTCTTCGCGCCTGACCCGGTCACGCTCCTCAGAGGCCTTTTTCTCCTCCGGCGTGCGTCTCTTCTCCTTCGCGAACATGTCTTCGTCCGGCCATGCGACCGGTATCTTCATCCCTATATATTTCTCTATCGGCTCCAGTCCGAAGACGTACTGCTCGTCCGCGAAAGAGTATGCCTTGCCCGTCGCGCCCGCCCTCGCGGTGCGGCCTATCCTGTGGACGTAGTCTTCCGGGTCCTGCGGGAGGTCGTAGTTGAATACGTGCGTCACGCCCTCCACGTGCAGGCCGCGCGATGCGACGTCCGTGCCGATGAGTATCGGAAGGTCTCCGGCCTTGAACTCGTTCAGTATCCGGAGCCTCTTATTCTGCGGGATGTCGCCTGAGATCATGTTCGCGGGATAGCCGTTACGGTTAAGCCTCTCGACCAGCTTCTCCGCCTCGCGCTTCGTGTTCACGAACATCATGCTCCGCTCCGGGCTTTCCTTCTTCAGCAGTCCCAGGAGCAGGCTGAATTTTTCCTGCCGCCCGACGTGGAAAAGCGACTGTTCCACCTTCTCTACCGTGACCTGCTCCGGGCTTATCTCTATCTTCACCGGATTATTCATGTGCTCGTACGCGAGCTCCATTACCCGGAAGCTGAGCGTCGCGGAAAAGAGCATCGCCTGACGTTTGTCGAACGGGGGCATACGCCGCAGCATATAGCGTATATCGGCGATGAAGCCCATGTCGAACATCCGGTCCGCTTCGTCGACCACCGCTATTTCGATATATTTAAGCGAGAGCGCCTTCTGTTTGAAGTAATCTATCAGCCTGCCCGGCGTACCTACCAGGAAGTCAACCCCTTTGTCCAGGTCGTCTTTCTGCTTCTGGTAGTCCACGCCGCCATAGACGGCGAGCATCTTGAGCCCTGTATGCGCGCCAAGCGTCTTCGCGTCATCCAGAATCTGGACCGCGAGCTCGCGCGTCGGCGCGATTACCAGCGCCCTTGGAGCGCGGCCTTCGGCTATCTCTCCGGTAATGGGTTTCAGGCGGTTGAATATGGTGATAAGAAATGCGGCGGTCTTGCCGGTGCCGGTCTGGGCCTGCACGGCGGCGTCCTTTCCGGCAAGCGTTACCGGGAGGGCGGCCTCCTGTACCGGGGTCAGGTGTTGGAACCCTGCTTCCTGGATGCCTTCAAGCAGGTTATTGTCGAGGTTTAGTTGGTCGAATTCCATATGCGATAGACATTTTACACTAATAGCGGATTATTGCAAGTGCCATATGATATTGAACTTGCTTGTCATTCCGAAGCCGTCTCTCGCGCGGGACAGGTCCCGCGGACAAATATCTCCTTATTCCCATTTGAAAAGGTCTTACTTTCGTGGTATTTTAAAGTAAACCATCAGGAGGGCCCTATGAGAATAGCGGTTTCCACCTTTGACGGCAGGACAGTATGCGGGGAACTCGGAAAATGCAACCGCTTCATGATCTTCGACGCGGACAACCACGGCATTTTACGGCGCGGGCTCAGGTTCTTCCCCGGAACTGCCCGCCAGAACCTTTTGGAGGACTGCCAGGCGGTGATAACCCAGGGCATGGGCAGAGGGATGTACGATGGCCTGATGTCCGCCGGCATAATCCCTGTGCTGACCCTCGAGGAGGACCCGGAGGAGGCGGTGCTCCAGTTCCTGTCCGGGGGCGTTTTAGAGAGCGTTCAGGAGAACTGGTACTCCAAGGAGGACAATTAAAAGAGTCCCATGAAAGACGGCGAGCTTCCAAAAGCAATCTCTCTCATTAAAAAAGCCGTAGCCAAATGGAAGACCCCGGCGGTTACGGAAATAGCAAAAGATAAAAATCCGTACCGGGTGCTGGTATCCTGCGTCTTAAGCCTTCGGACGCTGGACAGGACGACCGGCGAAGCGGCGGCAAAATTATTCAAGCTCGCTGATTCGCCCGGCGAGATGTCCGGACTGCCGGAGGAAGAGATTGAGCGCGCGATTTATCCGGTCGGCTTCTACCGGACCAAGGCGAAGGTGATCAAGGAAATAAGCGCCCGGCTGCAGGGGGAATACGGAGGGCGCGTGCCGGATTCCATCGAGGAACTGCTGAAGCTTCCGGGAGTTGGCCGGAAGACGGCGAACTTAGTTGCGACTATGGGCTACGGCCTGCCCGGGATCTGTGTGGACACGCACGTGCACCGTATCACCAACCGTTGGGGATACGTCAAAACGAAAACTCCTGACGAGACCGAAACGGCCCTTCGGGCCAGGCTCCCTAAAAAATACTGGATAGAGATAAACGACCTCCTGGTGACCTTCGGGCAGAACCAGTGCAGGCCAATTTCTCCGATATGCTCCACCTGTCCGGTGTCGAAATTCTGCGACCGGGTGGGGGTAACGGTATCTCGCTGACTACATTTCCAGTGATGTTGGCTCTTCTGAGCTTTCGGAGTATTTCGGTGCTTCCGGCTTGTGATGCGGGAAAACGTTAACCCTGGCCATAGACTCCCGGACGGCCATCTCGATTAAGATCCAGGGAGAGCCAAGCTCTTCGGCGCGGCCGGGACCGTCCATCTTGACGTAGTAGTGCGGGGGAAGGGTGTTCAGGGCGAGAGCCGCGGCGTCCAGCCTGCACTGCTGGCAAGTGCAGAACCTCTCCGTCTCCGACAGGACCTTGTCGATGAAGTAAAGTACCTTGTCGTAGTTTGCGTTCTCTATCCTGGCGGCGCTCATGCCGGACATTTCAACCTTCTCTGTAATAGCGTTTTAAAAACTGGCATCGTGCTTTATCAAATCTCTGTAGTTACAAATTTAATTAAGCAAAATTCATACCATAATCTGAAGCGGACGTAACGAACTGAATTTAAAAGGCTTACGAAAAATCATTCACCCTACGGCGAGTACCCGATGAGTGAAAGTACTCACATGCGTCATCCGAAAAGAAAGCTTTTCCTCACGATATTTATAAATAGCCATGCGGGGGGGCGGTATGATAAAATCTATTGCTGACGGCAATTTCCGCCTTTTAGTGCACAGTGGAGGGATATGGATAAGCCAGAGAAAAAAAAGGCGTTGGACGAACTTGCGGGGTTCATGGAGCGCGCATACGGAGAAAACCTGGTTGCGCTCTATGAGTTCGGCGAAAGCGCATGCGTGGACTGGGAGGGGAACGGACTGAAAATCCTTGCCGTGCTTGAGACTTTGGGGACGAAGGAACTCAGGGTCCTCTCGGAGGACCGGCGCAAATGGGAAAAAAACGGCCTGCCCGCGCCGCTCATGCTGACGAAAGATACGCTCCTCACCTCGGCGGACGTGTTCCCGATGGAGTTCCTGGAGATGAAGGAGGCAAATCAATTCATTTTCGGGAGCGAGGACGTGCTGTCTGGCCTTGAAGTGCCGCTTTCCAACCTGCGCCGCCAGCTGGAGGAGCAGGCGAAGGGCAAGCTCATCCACCTCCGGCAGTCCTATATCGAGGCCGCCGGGGACAAGAAGAAACTCGGCCATCTTATCGCCGTCTCGATAGAGCCGTTCACGGAGGTGATGCGGAACGCGCTCCGGCTTTACGATAAACCCGCGCCCGTGGCAAAGGAAGAGATTATAGGCCAGTTTTGCGCCGAGTCCGGGATAGACCCGGTGCCGTTCAACCAGGCCCTGGAGCTGAGGCGGCAGGGAGTGGGCGGCTTAAAGGGGCCGGTGAAGACCGACTTGGACGGGCTCGAAGCCCTGTTTTCCAGCTACCTGGAAGAGATAGTCAAAATCGCGGAAAAAATTGACAAGAACTTCAGTTGAGTATAAATTGTAAGGTCGTTACTTTTCTTTTGGGTAAAAGAAAAGTAACACAAAAGAAAACCGGACTTAAAAACAAACTTAAAAGTTTTTGGCGTTACCTTTTTACCAAAAAGGTAACAAGGTTTAAAGGGTTTTATGCTCAAATTATTTAAATACAGCCTGCTCCTGCTTTTGATCTTCGTGCCCCTTGCGGCGAACGCGGCCTATGGCGAGCTTCCGAAGCCCAGGGGGTTCGTAAACGATTTCGCGGGTGTGCTCTCCCCGGAGCAGGCAAGCTCTATGGAGGAGTCCCTGCGGGCGCTTAACCAGCGCACTACCGCTGAAATCGCGGTCGTTACCGTCCCGGACATGGACGGCTATGCCGGGCCCGAGGAGTACGCAAACGACCTTTTCGCCGCATGGAAGATCGGCAAGAAGGGCCAGGACAACGGCGTCCTGATACTGCTTGCCATGAAGGAGAAGAAGGTCCGGATAGAGGTCGGCTACGGGCTTGAGGGCGCGATAACCGACGGCGCCTCCGGCATGATAATCCGGCAGGTGATGGCGCCGTACTTCCAGCAGGGCCGCTTCGGCGACGGGCTCACGGCGGGCGTCCAGGCGCTGGCGGCGAGGATACCGCCGGGAGGCGTTCAAAAAGCTTCAAGAGGCGGTAAAAAAGGCTATTCCGGCTTCCTGTTCCTTGCGTTTCTGGCGTTCCTTGTCATCCAGTTCGTGCTGCCCGGCGGAGGCTTATGGGGCCGCAGGCGCGGCGGCATCGGCGGCGGCCCGTTCATCGGCGGCGGCTTTGGAGGCTTTGGGGGCGGTTTCGGAGGCGGCGGTGGCGGCGGCTTCGGAGGAGGCTTCGGAGGTTTCGGCGGAGGCGGCTCCGGCGGCGGCGGGGCGAGCGGGGGCTGGTAAAATTGGGAAACCCTGGAATCGAGAAAAAAAATAATTCTGCCGATTCTGATGAATAATGTATTCAAAAATAAACAAGCCGTTAATTGCTTTGAAACGGTAAATACCAGTCTTTAAACACAACGAAAGGGAAAATGATTTGGAAGACCGTAAGATAGCCGAATCGCAGAAGAAAAACGAGGAGGGCCGGGAACTCCTGATGAAGCGCGAGTACAGAAAAGCCAGGCAGGCATTCGACGAGGCGATACGTCTGGACCCGAAAAACGCCCGCGCCCATTCGGGGAAGGCCAACGCGCTGTTCGGCCTTGAGGAGCTTGAGAAGGCCGTCAAGGAAATGGAGAAGGCGCTGGAGCTTGCGCCGGACGATAAGGAAATACTGGACAACTACGGCGCGTATCTCTTCAACATGGGCAAGCACAAAGAGGCGCTTGGCGTGGCCGAGCGTTTGACCGATATGATCGCCTGACGATGCGGACGCATGGTTCAAGCTCGGCTCCGTGCGGGAAGAGCTGGGCGAAATGGACGCCGCGCTGGAGGCGTATGACAAGTCGCTCGCGCTGGATCCGGATTTCCTGGACGCGCTGAAGGACAAGGCGGCGCTCCTTGAGAAGGCGGGCAGGCTTCCGGAGGCGGCGGAGGTATTTAAAGCCGCGGCCGAAAAAGCCCCGAGCGTATCCTATTTCCAGAACTGCATCGGCCAGATAATGGGGCGCTTAAATAAGTTCGACGAGGCGCTGGCCGCGTTCGAGAAGGCGGAGATTGCCGACCCCGAAGACGAGTACGCCAAGAACGGCAAGGCGGCGTCACTTGCGAAACTGGGCAGGCTTGACGAGGCACTCGCCGCGTTCGAGGACAGAATCCGGCTGAATAAGGACGACCCTTTCGCGTGGGACGGGAAGTCGTTCGTCCTGAAGACCATGGGGCGAAAGGAAGAGTCAGACGAGGCCAAGTCGGAGGCGATAAGGCTTTTCCGCATCCTCGACAGCAACGACCATGGGACGTTCAGTTCTAAAGAATAAACCGTTACCTTTTTGGAAAAAGGTAACACCAAAAACTTTTGGACGGGTTTAACCAGTCCAGCTTTCTTTTGTGTTACTTTTCTTTCTCGAAAGAAAAGTAACGACTTTAGGAGAACTTTATGAGCAAAGGTCTGATTGCGGCGTTAGCTGTGCTTGGCGCGATTGTCCTGGTCGTGCTGATGGTCGGCGGCAGCGTGATCTCCACGCGGAACCGCCTGGTCACGATGGACGAGGCTATAAACGGGCAGTGGAGCCAGGTGGAAAACCAGCTCCAGAGGCGAAACGACCTCATCCCGAACCTCGTCAATACCGTAAAAGGTTACGCCTCGCATGAAAAAGAAATATTCGAGAACATTGCCGCGGCGCGGGCGAAGATGGCGGGGGCCAGGACGAAAGACGACACCATAGACGGCGCAAACCAGATGAGCGGGGCGCTGTCCAGGCTGCTGCTGGTGGTGGAGAGGTATCCGGACTTAAAGGCCAACCAGAATTTCTCCCAGCTCATGGACGAGCTGGCGGGGACTGAGAACAGGCTGTCCGTCGAGCGCAAGCGTTACAACGACCTCGTCCGCGACTACAACGCATCGCTTAGGCGGTTCCCGGACAATATGATCGCCTCCATGTTCAACCTTCACCCTGCGACGTATTTCAAGGTGCCCGAGGAGGCGAAGGCGGTGCCGAAGGTGCAATTTTAAATGGGAAAGGTGGCGATATATCCCGGCACGTTCGACCCGATAACCAACGGGCACGTGGATTTAATCAAACGTTCCCTGACCCTTTTCGACAAGGTCATAGTCGCCGTCGCCCCAAGCCCCAAGAAGAAACCCCTCTTCTCCGCGGAGTGAACGGGTGAAGATGATACGGGAAGCGACGGCGGACCTGGGCGATCGAGTCGAGGTGGAGCTTTTCGAGGGCCTTTTGGCCGAACACGCCGAGCGAAAAGGGGCAAACGTCGTGGTCCGTGGACTCCGGGCGGTCTCGGATTTCGAGTTCGAACTGCAGATGGCCTTGATGAACAGGCGGCTCTCCGACCAGGTGGAGACCGTCTTCATGATGCCTTCCGAGGAATATTCCTACACTTCTTCAACGGTCATAAAGGAAGTCGCCGCCCTGGGCGGCGACGTCTCCGGACTGGTGCCGGACTGCATACTACCCTACCTCAAGAAGCACCTGGTCCCTAAATGCAGAGTAAAATAACACTTTCCTAATACTCCATTTGACTGTCATAAGCCCTTGTTATATTATTGGAGTAACTCTCATACCCCAAGGGCCACATGGCAACCTATCCCTCTGGCGCCCTTCAGGCTCGCATAAATGAGCTTGAGGAAGCGCTTTTTATTACCGGACTCATCTTTCAAAATTTAAGCGATGGCCTGATTTTCGTTGACCATTCCGGAGAGATATCCAGAATGAACCTGGCCATGGAAAAGATATTGGGCACAAAAGAGGAAGAGGTGCGCGGTCGACGACTTCAGGAGGTTCTGGGCAATGGAGAGCTCTGTCACCTGCTGGTAGCCGAGCCGGGCGTGAACGGCTTTTCATTCGGCGGCAGGCAATATGACGTCGAGGTCATAGAGTTGAAGGACAAGCACAGGGGTGGGCTTGGACTGGTTGCGGTATTCCGGGACGTTACGGAGAGGCAGGGGCTGGAGCGGGAGCGGTCCGATTTTCTGTCCATGCTGACCCACGACCTGAAAAGCCCCTTAACGACCATAATGGGATATACGGCCCTGATGAAGGACGGGAGCATGGGAGAGCTTCCGCCCAGATTTAAGGAGCCGGTGGATGCGATAGAGCGCGGCGGAAAGAGGCTGATGGGTTCAATCGAGGACCTCCTCACGCTGTCCCGCTACGATACGGGCATGAAGGACCCGGATTTCATGCCCGTCGAGCTTCCGAACGTGGTGAAATCGGCGCTGGAGGCCATCGTCCCGGATGCGGCGCGGGCGGCGAAAAAGCTGTTTTTTAAATCGGAGCCCGGGCTGCCCCAAATCCTGGGGGACCAGAAGCAGCTTGAGCGGCTCGTGATGAACCTGCTGGACAACGCGCTCAAGTTCACTCCCGGCCGCGGGGAAATAACGGTGGAACTTAAGCGGACTGCCCTGGGACCCGGGCAGGATGCAGACGCGGTCTTGTTGAAGGTTGTGGACAACGGGATCGGGATACCAGCCGAAGAGATACCGCTCCTGTTCGACCGGTACTGGCGGGGCAGGAAGAGCCGGGGGCTTCGCGGGAGCGGCCTGGGGCTTGCTATTGTCAAATGCGTCGCCGAGATGCACCAGGGCGCTGTTTTAGTGCACAGCGAAGAGGGCAAAGGCAGCGAGTTTTCCGTGGTTATTCCGGCGAGGAAGTAAGGCGGGGAGCGATGCGATTTTAACGGACTACTCGAAAACCACTACCGCCTTCAGCGACTCGCCCGCCTTCGCGGTCAACCGGAACGCCTCCCCGGCGTCCTTCAGTGGGAATTTATGCGTAATGATTTTGTCAACCGGGACCGTCCCTTCGGAGATTAGTCTTAGCGCTTCGCGAGTGTCGTCGGGGCCGCAGGAGTAGCTCTGGACGATGGTTATCTCTTTGAAATACAGCTTGTTCGGCTCGATTTGCAAAATATCGCCCGGCGGCGTCGGGGTGAAAAATAAGACAGTCGCGCCCGGCGCGGCGAACGATATACCCTGGGCCATGGCGGGTATGCTCCCCGGCCCCACAACCACCCTGTCCGGCCCGCCCCCCCCGCCGTCCACTTCGCCAAGTAGCTCCGTCAGCCTCTCTCCGGCATTTTCACGGCTTACGTCCACCACCTCGTGCGCGCCGATTTCAAGCGCTTTTTTAAGGCGATAAGGCACCATGTCCAGGCCGATTACCTTCGACGCCCCCATGTGCCGCGCCAACGCCACGAACAGCGCACCCATGACGCCGAGGCCGATTATCAGGACCTTATCGCCGGGCTTCACGCCAAGCCGCCGCATCCCCTTCACCACGCAGGCCAGAGGCTCGACAAGCGTTCCGGCCAGATAGTCCACCTCCGGGGGCAGTTTCAAGGTGTCCTGCTTGAGGTTTACGGCGGGAATCTTGACATACTCGGCCAGACCTCCCGGGACGATGCGCGAGCGCTTCCACGTCTCGCACAGGACGTAATCGCCGCGGTTGCAGTAATGGCAGCCCATGCACGGCGCGTGGTGGTGGACGAATACCGGGTCGCCTACCTGAAAATCCGTAACTCCATCGCCCAGCGCGACAATCTCCCCTGCGGGCTCGTGCCCCAGGACCAGCGGCGCCTTCTTCTCGATATACCACGGCATCACGTCGCCTGAGCATATGCCGCAGGCCTTCATCTTGATGAGCGCCTCGCCCTTTTCCACCTCCGGGACGGGCCAGTCCTCTATCCGGATGTCGTTAAAGCTATGTAATACGGCGACTTTCATCTCACCTGTATCTACGGTTTATTTCCGCACCGACATACCATCCGAAGCCGCTTCCGACGAGGCTGACTATTATTGCGGTAGTTGTCCCGATGAAATCGCCAAGCCACCAGCCAAGCCATCCGCCAAGCGTCGAGGTCATTAAAGTAAGAAGTGTTTGCATGTTACTCCTGCTCCTTATGCCGGCTGCGGACGGCGCGCTCCACTTCGCGCTTTGCCTCTTTCTCTTTGAGGCTCTCGCGGACGTCGTAGAGTTTTTTGCCTTTGGCGAGGCCTAATTCCACTTTCGCCTTGTTGCCCTTGAAGTAGAGCTTGAGCGGGATGAGCGTGTATCCCTTCTGGGTGAGCGAACCCTGGAGACTTTTAATCTCTTTTTTGTGCAGGAGCAGTTTTCTCGTGCGCTCGGGGTCGAGGTTCCAGATATTACCATGAGAATATGGCGAGATATGGCAGCCGATAAGCCAGGCTTCCTCACCCTTTATCTGGACATAGGAGTCCTTAAGCTGCGCGCGCCCCTCCCGGAGGGATTTCACCTCCGTCCCGGCAAGGGCAAGCCCGGCCTCCAGAGTCTCCTCTATGAAGAAGTCGTGATAGGCCTTCCTGTTTGAAGTTACGAGCTTGAAATCGTCTTTCGGCATAAGGGAAATTTAACACAGGGGGAAGATTTTATAAAGAGGTAAATACAGATGCGGGGAATGGTTCTTACGTGCGGAGGCCCCGCCAAATAGCGGCGAGGCCCCTTGAATTGCGTATAGTCCCCATCAATATGCCGGGGGTCCCATCAATACCCGACCCACCAACACGGGCCGAGGTGCCGGATTAGGCCGCCAGAGGCATTCCTCCCTGAAGTTCGCCTTCTTTTTTGTCCTGCGACATGACGGAAAGGGCCAGCCAGGTTAGACCCTCGACCGCGTCCCCGCCGAGCCGGAGCGATTTCCTGAAGCTCACCTGGGCTTCGCCGAACCTGCCCAGGGCCATCAGGCAACGCGCCTTCTGGTAATGCCCCGCACCGTCCCACGGTGCCCGGGCCAGGTAGTCGTCAAGGACTTTTATGGAGTCAGCGGGTTTTCCGGATTTATAAAGACAGGCGCCTTTGATAAGCATAAAGAAGGGCGTTTCGGGGCAGATTTTTATTACTTCCAGGCACTTAAGGTACTCCTCCGAAAGCAGGAGCGATGCGGCGAACATCTTCTTGTACTTGGTAGACGCCGGCTTCAGGGAGCAGGCCTTCTCAAAATCGGAGGAGGCTTTTTTGTTCATCGAGAGAAGCATATATGCTTTTCCGCGCAGGTAGAAAAATTCAGGCAGGGTCTTTCCACGGTCAATCTCTTTCGTTAAGACGCAGACTGCATTTGAGCATTTGATGGCATTGAAACGCTTGATCTTAGAGAATTGAGTACTCATGGCCAATACCTCGTCTTTAGGATGTGGAGAGAACTATGCCCGACTTGATTTTTAGGCGCTCCTTTCTAATATAGCATTAAAAACCACCCTGTCAAATTTGAGGGCCTTTTTTCTTCGTTATTCCCATTCGATAGTGGCGGGCGGCTTGCTGGAAATGTCGTAGCAGACGCGGTTTACGCCCTTGATTTCGTTGATTATGCGGTTTGATATTGCTCCCAGGAGTTCGTAGGGGAGGTGCACCCAGTCGGCGGTCATGCCGTCTTTTGAGTGTACGGCCCGAAGCGCCACGACGCTCTCGTAGGTGCGCTCGTCTCCCATGACGCCCACCGTCTGTATCGGCAGCAGCACGGCAAACGACTGCCATATCTCCCTGTACAGCCCCGCCTTCTTTATCTCGTCCAGAACTATTGCATCCGCCTCCCGGAGGACCTCCAGCCGTTCCTTCGTCACCTCGCCCAGAATTCTTATGGCAAGACCCGGCCCAGGGAAAGGCTGCCGCCAGATGATATCTTCCGGCAGGCCCAGCTCCGCTCCCAGCTCGCGTACCTCGTCCTTGAACAGCTCCCGGAGCGGCTCGACGAGCTTCAGCTTCATCTTCTCCGGCAGGCCGCCGACGTTATGGTGGCTCTTTATTATCGCCGACGGCCCCTTGAACGATACGCTCTCTATAACGTCCGGATAGAGCGTCCCCTGCGCCAGGTATTCCGCGCCGTCGATTTTGCCCGCCTCGGCGTCGAATATGTCGATGAAAGCGTTCCCGATGATCTTGCGCTTTTTCTCCGGGTCTTCCACTCCCGCAAGCCGGGACAAAAACGTCTCCGAGACGTCCACGTATATGAGCTTCAGGCCCATCGTTGAGAGGGTCTGCCGGACTCGCTCCGCCTCGCCCTTCCTTAGCACCCCGTTATTTACGAATATGCAGGTAAGCTGGCTTCCAATGGCCTTATGGACGAGAGCGGCCGCGACGGTGGAGTCCACGCCGCCTGAGAGGGCGCAGATCACATTTTTGTTTCCGACCTGCTTTTTGATTATATCCACGGAGTATTCGATGAAAGACGCCATCGTCCAGGACGGCGTGCAGCCGCAAATGGCCAGGAAGTTCTTCAGTATCTGGAATCCCTGCGGGGTATGGGCGACCTCCGGATGGAACTGCACCCCGAAAAACTTCTTAGCGTGGTCAGCCATCGCCGCGGTGGGCGAATTATCGGTATGTGCAATGACGGAGAACCCATCCGGCATCTTCTCGATCCTGTCTCCGTGGCTCATCCAGACAACGGTGGTGTTCTCAGGCGAGTCGCCCGTCCCGCCGACATATTTCAAGAGGTCGCTTTCGTCGTCCAGCGTCAGTTCCGCCCTGCCGTACTCGCGTTTATTCGCTTTCGCAACGGTCCCGCCCAGAAGGTGGGTCAGAAGCTGCATGCCGTAACATATTCCCAGCACCGGCACGCCAAGCTCCAGGTGGTCTTTGCCGATTAACGGCGCGCCCTGGTCATACACGCTTGACGGCCCGCCGGAGAGGATTATGCCTTTGGGGTTGAATTCCTTTATCTTTTCCATGCCCGCGTTATACGGGAATATCTCGCAATAGACCTTCGCCTCACGCACCCGCCGGGCGATAAGCTGGGTGTACTGAGAGCCGAAGTCCAGGACTAAAACTTTTTGCTGATGAATGTCGGACAATTTTATCTCCCTTTAAACGTTTGACTGGGAAAAGAAGCTTCATTCAATAAAATCTTTCGGTTATTTTAGCAGTTAGCCGGTAGTGTTTCAAGGCAAATCAATTTGCCAGCTCCCGCTGTAGGGGGGCGGGGGGGACGCAATAAAAAAAGGCGCCGCGTAAACGGCGCCTTCATAATTTTTAACCTGAGGGATTCTTGCTGCCGGAACCGCCGGCAACCCGAAAATAGGTTTACGTGAACCCGGCCCCCTTACTTTTTTCCGGCCCTCTTCTTGCGGGCCTCCTGCTGTTTCCTCTTTTTCTTTACGGACGGTTTCTCGTAGAACTTCCTTTTCTTCAGTTCCTTGAGGAGTCCCTCCTTGGCCATCTGGCGCTTGAGGATTTTAAGCGCCTTCTCGACCTGTCCGTCGTGTACTTTAACTTCCAGGCTTTATCACCCCAATTCGGATTTAATTTAAAAGTTCGTCGGGAAAAATGAAGGGACTGCCCCGACCGCATACATGCCCATCTGCCCGGAAGAATGTCCACTCCCGGAGTATCGTAATGTTTAGCATGGAAGATAAGTAACTGTCAAGCTATTTTTCGTGGATGCGCGAAGCGGGTTTAAGATAAGTTTTGCCTCGGAGAGCTCTATCCCCAGGGCGGCGATTTTCCTGTGCAGGTTGCTCCGCTCGATCTTCAGCGTCTCGGCGGTGCGGGAGACGTTCCAGTCGTTCTCGCGGAGCTTCCGCAGTATGAAGTCCCTCTCGAACGCGCTTCTCGCCTCCCGGAGCGATTCATAGGAGCCGTATGCGCCGCCGTTTTCCGCGGGAGCGGGCGGAGCCGTTATCGGCGGCGGCACATGGCAGGCGTCTATCTCGCTGCCCGGCGTCATGATTACCAGCCGCTCGATTATGTTCTTCATCTCCCTTACGTTGCCCGGCCATTGGTAGCCTGCGAAAAACCGCATCGCCTCCTGAGAAGTTTTCTTGACCCTGCTCCCGTACTCGGCGGCAAACTCTTCCAGGAAGTACTCGACCAGAAGCGGTATGTCCTCGCGCCGCTCGCGCAAAGGTGGGACCTCGATGGGTATGACATTCAAGCGGTAGTACAAGTCCTCACGGAAGCGGCTAGCCGCTATTTCATTTTCCAATATCTTATTGGATGCAGCGATTACCCGAACGTCCACCTTTATCGTCTTCGTCCCGCCGACCCGCTGTATCTCCTGCTCCTGGAGCGCGCGCAGGACTTTCGCCTGGGTGCCAAGGCTCATGTCCGCGATCTCGTCGAGGAATATCGTGCCGCAGTGGGCCAGCTCGAACTTGCCTTTCCTCTGTGCGATAGCCCCGGTGAAGGAGCCTTTTTCGTGCCCGAAAAGCTCCGACTCGATCAGCTCTTCCGGGATGGCGGCGCAGTTGACCGTCACGAACGGACCCGCCGGGCGCAGCGATAATTTATGTATCGCGCGCGCGACGAGTTCCTTGCCGGTGCCGTTCTCGCCGAAGATGAGCACGCGGCCGTTGGTCGGGCCGGCGAGCATAATCTGCTCCCGGAGCACCTTTATCCTGGGCGATTCGCCGATTATCTTCGAGTTTCCCTCGACCTTCTCCTTTAAGCTCCGGTTCTCCTCTTCGAGGCGGGATTTCTCCAGCGCGTTCTTCACGGTGAGGGAGAGCTTGTCGAGCGAGAGCGGCTTCTCTATGAAGTCGTACGCGCCAAGGTGCACGGCCTTCACCGCCGTGTCGATGCTCCCGTGCCCGGACATCACGATAACGGGGAGCCGCGGGGATATGTCGCGCATCCTCCTCAGCGCCTCCAGGCCGTCCATCCCCGGCATCCAGACGTCAAGCAGGACGAGGTCCGGGAGCGCGTCCTTCATGGCCTTAATCGCCTCCGTCCCGCCTTCGGCGGCGGACACTTCATATCCCTCGTCCATGAGGATGTCACCCACGGACTTCCGTATCGCTTTTTCGTCGTCAACTATAAGGATGTTGGACAAATTTCACCTATTTATAATTTAAATTATTTGTGAAAAATCCATCTTTTATCCCTCCCGCCGGAAGCTCGATGACGAACTTCGCGCCGTGCGGGTTATTGCCTTCCACGCGGATGTAGCCGCCGTGGTCGGCGACGATGCGGCTCACTATCGCAAGGCCAAGGCCGGTGCCGGATTTCTTCTTGGAGAAATAGGGCTGGAACAACTTCTCCCGGTCCTCCGGCAGAATCCCCGGGCCTTCGTCTGCGACCGTAATCCGCGCTATCCGGGCTGGCCTGTCGTAGGCCGTCGCCACGCTGACTTTGCCGCTTCCGTCCATGGCGGTGACGGCATTGTCGAACAGGTTAAGGAATACGCGTTTTAACTGCTCTTTGTCCACTTTTATCGCGGGCATATTGACGTCGAACTCGCGCCATATCTCGATGTCCTTGTGCGCCCCGCCGAAGAGCGTGGCGACCTCGTCGATGATGCCGTGCAGGTCGTTCGGCACGGGCGAGCATTCCGGCATCCGGGCGAAGCGGGAGAACTCATCGACGAGGTTCTTCATCCCCTCCACCTGGTTTATTATCATAGAGGTGCACTCGTCGACGATGTTGCCGTAGTCCCCCGTCCCTTCAAGATACCGCTTCCTCAGCCTCTGCGCGGAGAGCTGTATCGGCGTGAGCGGGTTCTTCACTTCGTGGGCTATCCTTCTCGCTACTTCCTTCCAGGCCGCCGCGCGCTGCGCCCTTATCAGTTCCGTCATGTCGTCGAACACCACGAGCGTACCCAGGTATCCGCCCTGCGCGTCCTTCAGGGGCGAGACGAAAAGCCTTAAGTTCAGTGCCCTGCGACCGACGGTCAGTTGGACTTCCTTCTCCATGCCTGAGCCGTCTTCCGCCATGGGACCTATCTGTTCGCGTATCTCCTCAAGCTGGTGGAACTCGAAAATATCCCGGTAGTTCTTGCCGACCGCGTCATCCGCGCCCATCTCCAGGATGCGCTGGGCCGCGCCGTTGAACGTGCTTATCCTGCCCCCCCGGTCGATGGTCAGCACCCCGGTATTTACGTTCTCGAGCACGGTCTCTATGAACTGCCGCCTCTGCTCCAGGAGTTCGTTTGCGCGGCTCAAGGTTTCGTTGGCCTGGTTCAGCCTGTGGCGTGAGAACTTCAAATCCCGCGTCATCCTTTTGAAGGAATCGACCAGCACCCCGATCTCGTCGCTGGCGACCACGTCTATCTTCACGTCGTAATCGCCCTTGGAGATGGTATCCGTGGCCTCGGCAAGGGAGGTGATGGGTACGGTAATGATGCGCGAGAGGTACAGCCCGAACCAGAGCGCGGCGAAGAGGATGACCAGGGTTATCAGCATGAAGGAGAGCAGGTAGCTTGCCTTCAGTGGGTTCTTGAACGTGCGCAGGTTCCAGTATTCCTTATAGAACCTGGAGACGTCCGCAAGGTTCGCGGATACCGTGGGTGAGATGAAATAGCTCGCCACGACGACACCGCCTGGCCGTCCGGAGCGGTCTTTGAATACAGCCGCGCCGCTTATGACCTCTCCCATGCGCCTTGTCTCGGACGCCGAAACCGGCTTGCCTTTATCCAGGGCCTCACTGAGGATGTTTTCGCCCGAGGAGGGCGCACTGACAAACTTCCCCCGCCCAGCCGCGGCCAGAATTTTCTTATTCCTCGAATAGACCTCGACCAGGTCTATCCGGTATTCGTCCCGCGCGTTCCGTGAGAAGGTTTTCATGTCGGCCGGCTTTTTATTTTCAGATAGCCGCTGGGCCATCACCTGGGCGTAGTGCAGGGCGTCTCTGGTTTTCTCCGCCCTGTACTCCCGCGCAATGGAGATGGAGTCCAGCACCGCGCCCTCGATGCGCGGGCCGAACCAGTATTTTACACCGCCGGTCAACAGTCCGGAGGCGACGATAAACAAAAGGCCCGCCGGGACGATCGACAAGGCGATGAAGGCGGTGACTAATTTAGTCTTGAAACCCGCGCCGAAGGGGCTTTTCTTCTTCTCGAAATATATCTTGGCCAGCTGGCGGCCAAGCAGGAGCAGGAGGACGGCGAGCAGGATGACGTTGATATTTAAAAGGCCGAGCGCCATCACGTTGCCGATCAGAGGCCTCTGCTGATGGGATTTTACGAGGATCTCCACCACGGTCGCCGCGATGGTCAAGAATAAAAAACCGGCGATAAGCAAGAGCGTCCTGCGGCTCCTGGATGGTCCGGAACGGGGTGGGCGGGGAGATGCGTCCTTCTCGGGCATTAAAATTCTCTTTGGGGTGAGTAAAAAGTGTGTCTAAAATACCACACTCGTAATATAAAATCAAGGTAAAGGCGGGTAAAGGGCCAGGCTGGCAAACAAAACAAGGTTCAGGCCAGGCGGCGGAAAAGCTCGGCTATCTCTTCATCGGGGCTGACGAACCGTTCCACCGTGGCATATTAAGGCGGTCCGGTTATGTTCCCGGATGGCCGTCTCAAGCTCCGGAGTCAGGCCGGGCGCCCGTCGGGAGCTTGACCGGCGGGGAGTTTAAGGCGACAACGTCGCATTTTTTAAGGTTTTCCAGCGCCCCCGGCTTCATCTCCTTGAGGCTCTCTCCCGCGACGAAAAACGCCAGGTCCGGCTTTAACATCCTTGCCGCGGCATTCCCCTCGATGATTACGCCCGGAGCGCCCGATTTATAGACCATATCAAAGGCAATCGAGAGGGCGTCGGAGAGGTCGCGCTCCCCGGCGCGTATCCATATCACTTCCTTAGCCCCGGCCTGTCTCATCAGGGCGGTGTCCTTGCCGGGACGCATAATCTCGGCCTCGTCGTCCGTAACGAAAACGAGGAGGTCGTCATGTGTCACCTTTATCGCGGCGAAACCGGGGAGGCTCCTTATAAGGAGTGTGGCCAGGTACGTCTTTCCGACGCCGCTATGAGAGCCGGATATGGTGATTACGCGTGGGATGAGCATGAATTACTTTTTCACCCTGTACCCGGCCTCGTTTATATGCTCTCCGTAGAGCACCGCGAGCGCCAGGGCGTTTATCTTTTCAGCCGGCGGGTCGGAGCGCGAGGTGAGGATTATCGGGCAACCCGCGCCGACTACTATCCCCGCGCCCTCCGCATTCGCGAAATGCCTGAGCGCCTTGTATATCACGTTACCCATCTCTATATTCGGCGAGACCAGCACGTCGGCCAATCCCGCGACGGCCCCGGTTATCCCCTTCCTCATAGCCGCGTCCACGGAGACCGCAATGTCGAGCGCGAGCGGCCCTTCCACGTCTGCCTCCGGTATCGCCTGCTTCGCCCATACAGCTAAATCATGCGCGTCCACCGTTGACTGAATTTTCGGATGCACCTTCTCGGTCGCGGATAAAAGCGCGACTTTCGGCCTTTCTATCCTCAAAAGCTTCCGGGCTACGAAGACCGCGTTCGCGATTATCCCCTTTTTCATTTCGAGGTCCGGGGCGATATTAATCCCGCCGTCCGTCTGGATGATAAGCCTGTCGAACCCCGGTACCTGCAAGACCCCGCAGTGGCTTATGAAGAACCCCGTGGAAAGGCCGTTCTCCTTCCTGAATATCGGGCTCAGGAACGTGGAAGTCGGCACCATGCCCTTCATCAAAATATCCGCTTCCTTCGTGCGGATAAGCTTCACGCCCAACTCCACCTTCTCGTCCTCGCCGCTTACGTCCATCAGCTCGAAAAGCCCCGGATCGAAGCCGCACTCTTTTATTACCTCAAGAATCCGCGCCCGCTCGCCGATAAGGATGGGCCTTGCCAGCCCGAGGCGGGCGGCGGTGTCCATCGCGGTGACCGTGCTTTTGTCCTCCGCCGCGCATACCGCCACCTTGTAAGGCGTGAGACACTCCCTCGCCTGTTTCGCCGCGGCCATCAGTTCGCTGAAGTTCCTAATCCTGTCCATAATGAAGTACCCGTTCCTCTCCTGATAGCGCCGCCTGTGCATGCCAGGCCAGCGCCTCCATCTCCGCCTGCCCCGGATATACGAGCACCTTTGCTATAAACTCCACCCGCCCGGAAACCTCTTTTGCAACCCTCGCCGAGAATGCCACGCCGCCGGTCAGGATAATAGCCGCAACCCTGCCTTCGAGCGCCGCGGCCATCGCGCCTATTTCCTTAGACACCTGGTACGCCATAGCCGACAGCACCAGTTCCGCCGCCTTATCCCCGGCCTCGATACGCCTCTCGATTTCCCGCACGTCGCCCGTGCCCAGGTATCCTTTCAGGCCGCTTTCAAAAACTAATTTGCGCTTGAGCGAGGGCTTCGGTATATTCGCCTGAATAAGCCATTTCCAGCAGGTCGCCCGTCGGGAGCGCGCCGGCCCGGAGAGGCGAGAAAGGGCCCATGCCGAGTAGCGCGTTATTCACGTCGACTATCCTTCCGCGCCTGATTGCCGCGACGGTTGTCCCCCCGCCCATGTGTACGGCTATGAAATTGGCCTCATCTACTTTAAGCCCCAGGTCGCGCGAGGCGCGGCGGATGCGCTCCTTGATATTCAGCGCGTGCAGGAGGCTTTGCCTCTTTATCTCAGGCACTCCCGAAACGCGTGCTATATCGTCCAGCTCGTCGACCGTGACCGGGTCCGCCGTGAATGCAGGGATGCCGTATTCCTCAGCCAGTTGCAGTCCCAGCATAGCCCCGAGGTTCGAGGCGTGCTCCCGGCCCCAGAGGGTCTTCGAGTCCCTTAAGTCCTCCGCCATCTCCTTTGTCACCCGGTAAACTCCGCTTTTGACGGGCCGCATCAGTCCGCCGCGCACCGCCACGGCGTCCAGTTTCGTGATATCCACCGCCCTGTGCCGCAGGGCGTCCATCAGCGTCTCCATGCGAAAAGCAAGCTGCGAGGGGATGTCCTTGAATTTTCTTAATACCTCTTCCGGGTGGACGACGTCTTCCTGGAATACCTTTTCATCGCCGGTAAAGAGCGCGATTTTCGTCGAGGTGGAGCCGGGGTTGATGACGAGGATGGTTGAGGGGGCCATAGCACTCTATCATAACAGAGGGAGGGGCTATGTTCAAGGAAAAGTAACGTCCCCTCGTCCCCCTCTTAAGATAAGAGGGGGACTTACGGGGGAGTTATGAGATTTTAGAAGAAATACGTCAGCGAGGTAAACACCGAATGCACCACGTACGGCTGGTAAAAGGTGCCCATGTTCAGGAGATCGACAGCCCCGGCGGCGTTGGTCTGGACGTTCATCAGGCCGTCGCGCTGGTAGTCCTTCACGTTCCAGCTCTCGTACTGGTATCCGAGCGTCGCCTGGACCTTCTTTGTAAGCCTTACCTTAAACTGCACCAGCGCTCTCCAGAACTGACTGTTGTCGAGGCTATTGAAGTTTTCGGGGATGAAGGGGTTCAGGTCTGGGTCAGCGCCGGTCGTGGGCCCGACGATGCTTGAGAAGAGGGCCTTGCCCTGTACCTTCGACCAGGTCCCTTCTGCTTTTAGACTGATGAACTCCGGCACGACCTGCATGTCCGTCCCCAGGCCGACGGTCTGGATATTCGACCTTGTGCGCAGGTTCCAGTTACTGGGGCTGTTGGTGAAGGGCAGTTGTGTCGCGAATGCGGCGTTCGACTGCCTGTCCTCCTGGCCCTGGCTGTTGTATTCATAGGTATAGAAGGCATTCAGCGACACCCACTTCGCGACGCTGACGTCCACGTCCGCGGTCGCCGTCTGGAACTTGCTCAGTTGCAGGCCGAACGTCGAGTCGTCGTAGCGGTCCCTGCCGTAGTTGTACTCAAGCGAGAACGAGAGCGGGTCGATGGGCATCACCGTCACGATGGCGTCCGCCATGTAGCGGTCCCTGTCCGCCATGTCGAACTTCCTCAGCAGCGGGGGCTGCCCCCCGGTGATGTCCTCGTCGCCATAGTTCGATTCCCTGTCCGAATGCTGGAAGCTCAGTTTCGCGGTCAGCCAGTCCAGGTTCCGGGTGTCGATGAAGTACTTTTCGGTATTTTCCACCTCCGTCATCCTCCCGGTGATCTCGTAGAAGTAGGTCTGGTCGAGGTATTTGTAGTCTACGCCGATGTTGGTCTTGGGCAGGATCTCATACGCCACCTCGCCTTCCGCGGAGCGCGAGACCCAGCTGTTGTATTCAGGAGTCGAAAGCGAAGCGGTCGCGGAATCAAACTGAAAGGCGGTGAAAGTGTCCACCGGGGTGTTGTTTATATGGTCGAAGTACTTGAAATCCGCCTTCAGGGACAGCTTCTCTACCGGTGAAGAGGTAATCCTCAGCTCGAACTGCTTCGACTCCACTTCGGCATCCGCCTTCGCCCTGGGCAGGGGGCCGAATACCGCCGCCGGGTTTGCCGACGGGCCAATGGAGGTTCTCGTTCTGGTTTTCCCAGGCGTAGCTCCCTATGAAGAGCACGCGGGTGCGCATGGGCAGGTTCACGCCAAGAGCGCCGTTTATGTCATCGTATTCGTTGCCGGGGGGCAGGGAGGTCCTTTCCAGGCCAGCCACGAAGGGATTCTGCCCACGTTAAGGACTGGATATGGTTGTCGAAGGTGGAGTGGTAGTAGCTGGCGCGCGCGAAATAGGTCTTGTCGGCATATTCCAGCCCCGCCTTCCCGATGTAGGTGTCGTAGTCTATGGGCTCGGCTATCTCCACCGGGGCCCCGAAGCCCAATGAGCCTCCGAATGGCCGGTCTCCTTTGCGGTTCTCCCAGGTGAAGCCGAGGTTTAAGTCCAGGGGCCAGAACATGTCCAGGTCGAGGTCCGCGCCGAGCTTGTCGCGCCGGAGGAGCAGGTCCACGGAATTCGCCTGAGCATCCGCTGACTGGAGCGTCGCCAAGTTCGTCGCCGAGCGGGAGACCCAAGCCCGGTTTCAGGGTAAGGTTCCCTGTGCCGACCCCGTCAAATACGGATTTCGCGTCGTAGGCGAAAACATGTCCCATCCTCTGGAAGCCGAAGTCGAACTTGTACAACCCGAAGGTCTGGCTCGTCAAGTCGACATCTATGTCCTCCGGGCTCCTGTAGTCGATGGAAAGGTCCATCCTGTGCGACCCGTCCGGGGATATGACGTACGCGTTCAGCCCGCCGAACCCGCCCCAGGGCTCGGACTGTTTGTAGCGGTACTCGTTAAACTTCGCGTTGCCGCTGTCTTCCCAGAAGTATTCGCCTCCACCCGTTATACTCCCGTGCGCTATCCATCCGGGGGCCTCTCCTTCGGCGGCAGGAGGCGGAGCGGGGGCGGGAGCCTCCGCGGTGGCTGGAGGGGCGATTGCTGGAGGGGCGGTGGCTTCCTGGGCCATAACCGGGAGCGCGGTCGTGCCGGCCAGAAGCAGCAGGCATGACGTTATCAACATGAATTTTTTCATAGTAGACCCCTCCTCCTATCTTAAGAAAAATTCGCCAGACGGGCTGTTGGACCCGTGGATGTCTGAGTGACAGTTCAGGCAGTCTCTGTAAATTGCCTGTACGGCCAGGCTCCTGGAGGGATTGTTCGGCACGTTCGTCGACGCGCCCATGGCGTACAGTGTTCCGGGATGCCTCGAGCCGGAATGGCACGACTGGCAGAGGTAGATGCTCTTGCGGGCCAGGAGCTTGTTATGGTTCGAGCCGTGCGGCGTATGGCAGTTCATGCAATCCTCCACCACCGGCTTGTGCTCGAACAGATACGGCCCGCGCTTCTCCGCGTGGCACTCGAAGCACTTGTCGTTTATCGTGAGGGCGTCAACTAACTTCGGACCTATCGTCCCGTGCGGGTTATGGCAGTTCGTGCAGGTCAGCTTGCCCTCCCGGACGGGATGGTGGCTGGAGCGCCATAACTCGGCCCGGACGTCGCCGTGGCAGCGCGCGCAGACATCTATCTCGCTGTCCATAACTAAAAGATGCTTGTAGCCGTGGTGCACGGAATGGCAGTTCGTGCAGGCGAGGCTCCTGGTCTCGTGCGTGCTGCCTTTCCAGAGTGCAAGCTTCCCTCTTAAATGGCAGCCCAGGCATATCTCGTTCGTGGCCGGGGAGTCCAGTTTCTTCGGGTTTCGAATCTTGGTGGTGTCGCCCTCTTTCGCGTGATTTGCGCCGGGGCCGTGGCAGGTCTCGCATCCCTGGAACGTCGTGAAGAATTTCCCGGCCTGCATATGGACGTTCGTCTGGAAATTCGCCGCCTCGTCCGGATGGCACCCGGCGCAGACGTTGTTGCCTACGTAACCGTTGTCGTCCGGACTGCCGGCAGCGCCATCGGCCGCATAGGCCGAAAGGCTGGTGATAACCAGCAGGAATAAAGCAGCGGCTGCCGCCTTAAAAAAGTTCATCTTACCGTACATTGACCCCTCCTCCCGGGGGATGGGCTATCCTCCCCGTCTGATTTGCGCCGCCCGCGGAATGGCACGGCAAGTGAAGTGCTCTTTACTTCTGGAGTGCTTTATACTTGGAAAAGAAGAAATTTACGGCTTGCTTAGGGCTGGGAAAAGATACGCATTATGTCTAAACTCTTAACAAAATAACCAAATTTTGTCAATCATCCCCCGGAAATAATCGAGTTTGCCCGGCTTTTGCTTAACAAGGATTCCAGCCTCGATCACATCCATAATAGTTTATGCTTGCCAACGGTTTGCAGGGTGATGTAATATCGCCTAATGGAAATAATCACCTTGATCGCTTCGATAGCGACGCTTTTCCTTGCGGTCGTCATCCTTCTGCGCAAAAACGGGGCCGGCCGGGAGGCGCAAAAGGTTCAAGACCTTTTTAACCAGGGCCGCTCCGAGACTGCCGACTCGTTAAGGAAGGTATCCTCCGAGCTCTCCGAGAGGATTGCCGCGTCTTCCGCCGGGGTGCGCGAGGGGGTGTCGGACAGGCTATCGGACGCCCTGACCGTGATGCAGGACAGGCTCTCCCTGAACCTGGGCGAGATACGGGACAAGGTGGATGCGGAACTGAAGGCGGGGCGCCTGGAATCCGCAAAGGCGGGGACGGCGGCCACCGAGGCCATCATAAAAAGGCTTGGCGAGTTCGGGCAGAGTACCGCTTTATCCCTGGACACGATACGGGAGAAAGTGGACCTCCGGCTGATGGAGATCGGAAACCAGGTGCAGGCGAAGCTGGACGAGAACATCAAGGAAGGGTTCGCTCATTTCGAGAAAGTCCAGGAGCACCTGAAGAAGGCGGAGTTACAGCTTGCCGGCCTGTCCGCGGTCGGAGTGTCCGTGAACGAACTGAACAGCCTGCTGAAGCTCCCGCACCTCCGGGGCGGCTTCGGGGAGGCGGCGCTGGAGCTTTTGCTGTCGGAGTTTTTGCCGTCGGACCTGTACGAGCTTCAGGCAGCAGATAGGCGCCAACCGGGTAGACGTCCTGGTGAAGCTCCCCGGCGCGTCGCTCCCTATCGACAGCAAGTTCCCGCGCGAGCAGGTCCTGCCGCTGTTCGACTCCTGCGACCAGGGAAAAATCGCCGATGCCAGAAAGGCGCTGTGCGCAGTCGTTAAGGCCCAGGCGAAGGACATATCGGAGAAGTACGTCCGCCCGGAGCTGGGGACGACTAACATGGGCCTTATGTTCCTGCCGTCCGAGATGCTTTATTTCGAGATCGTCCGGGATACGGAGCTATGGGCCGCGCTTACGAAGCTGAAAGTATTTCCGGTATCTCCCAATACCCTGGCCGTGACGTTAAACGGCGTCCGCATCTCGTATGACTACTACCAGATGGCCAAGGGCGTGGAGAAGACGGTGGAGAATATACGGAAGGCGCGGAAGCATTTCGGCGATTTCGAGAGGAAGTTCGAAGACGTCGGGAAGTCAATTACCAAGGCGCAGGACGCCTACCACACCGCCTCCACCCACATCGGCAGGTACAGCACTTCCGTCAACCGCCTGACCGGCGAGAGCTGCCCCATCGAAGAGATACCAGAATAGCAAGACCTTTCACCTTTTTGGGAAAAAGGTGGAGCCAAAAACTTTTAAACTGTCCGGCTTTTCTTTGTGTTACTTTCTTTCACCCGAAAGAAAGTACGGTTTACCCGCATTTCTCTTCGGAACATTTTTCGAGTATCTGCGTGAACAGCGCCGCCGCCGCCTCGTGCGGCCCCTCTGTCTCGCATCCAGCAATGCCAAGTCGCGTCCGCAGCTGGCCCACGAAAACGCCGCTCTTAAATGCCGCATCGAAAACCTTCTCCGCTATCGTGTCGTGCAGCTCGCGGTACTGCGGCGCGCCGAACGGGTTCGCGAAATAGTGGTGCGTGAGGCCGGTCGCCTGGGTCGTGCCCTTTGACATCGCGGCGCCTTCCCGGAAAACCCGAAGCGCGCTCCCGGCTGAATCGAACCTCTCTATTATCGGGTGGTCCGCGTCCGTCTCCTCAAAGTTGTTCGCATATAAAATAAAGTCCACGTTATGCCCGTGCAGGACCTCGCCCAGAGTAGTCACCGGCAGAACGACCCGGGCGTTTGTCTTCTGCGGGCTCATGATGATAGAGCGGTCAATCTTACCGAAGGCGTACCCGGCCTGGAGGTCGTCAAGCCGCACGAACGCCCCCGTCTCCGTCCCGTATCCCTTAAGCCGGCCGTCCTCCGCAATCTCAAGAGAGCCCATATCGTCCGCGATTATAATAAGCTCTGCAATCTTATCTTTGCCCAGGAGCCGGAAGGCCTCCAGAGACTCCGATTTCCCGGTCGCGGTGTCCCCGATGATGAGGACGTCGGCGGCGCTCCCGTCTTTCAGTATAATCCTGCTCATCGAGCCGTGATAAGGCAGACGCCCCCGCTTCATCATCGCCACGTTGTGCAGTGTCAGCGCCATCTTCTTGAGATAGCCGAAGTAGCCGAAACGGTCCTCCCTGGGCACCGCGCCTACGAGTATATTATTTTCCGTGTCGTCGTGAAACACGGTAGGCAGGTCGCCGAATTTCTTCATCGCATCCGGGTCCGCGCCGTAAATGAATATAGCATCCGGCCCGGTTGCTATTTTCTCGTCGGCCGCGATCTCGAAGAGGTTGGCTAAAGACGAGCCCAGGCCGATGAAGCACTGATGGAAGTAGATGAACACCACGAGCGGGCCGACCTGCGCGGGGTAGCAGAGCCATTTCCCACTCTCGAACTGCAGCCCGTCCAGAAGGTCGTCCGGCACCTGCTTGAAAAGCCCCGTCCTCTTGTTCATCGGGGGGTCGATGATGAGCGGCGGGTTTATCAACACCTGCCTGATTATGGGAATTTCGCCAAGCTTGTCCGCATAACGCGGCGGAAGGCTGTCCCCGCTCGGCACGGCGATTATCCCGACGCTGCAGCCCGCGGATACCTGGCGATAGACGCGGGGTTTGTGCCCCTGGATGTTCTCGTTTATCTCCCGATAGACGCTCCGGACGAGATGCGTCAGTACTTCTATGGTGGCGCTGAAGGTTTGATAAGGGCGCCGGTCCATGCTGTTCGGGCCGGCCTCGGAGTGGAGCACCATGTAGCGGTTGAACACGCGCCAGAAGTCGTAGAGCCGCTCCAGGAAGTCATGCAGTTCGCGCCGTTTCTCGATAAGGCCTTCCGCCCCCGGCACGGCCTTCACCGCCCGCTCCAGGGGATCATATGCTAATGCCCGCAAAAGTTCGATCATCAGGCGGCTTCCGCCGCTGTTTTTGAGCCTTGGGTCGATGGAGTCAAGGAACTGCGGGTCGTCGAAGGCGAGCGTGCGGATGAAATCGTCCACCACCTGCACGAATATATCGCTTTGGAGGAGGTCTCTCGCGGTGGAGCAGACCATGCCGTCCGTATGGAATATGAGCTGGCCGGCTTCCCTGTCTAACTTCTTTAACATCGACACCTCCGTCAAAAACAAAACGAATACGATAAAATAAAACCGCCACTTTTTTGTAAAAAAGTAGCGCAAAAAACTTTTGGACTTAGTATAGCTGAAATTAAAGAAAAAATAGCGGGTTTTTCGGTCCGGTTTTCTTTTGCTACTTTTCTTTTTTCCAAAAGAAAAGTAGAAATCACTATTTCTGTATTATCCCCCCGCCCAGCACCGTGTCGCCGTGATAGAATACCGCCGACTGGCCCGGCACGGCTCCCGCCGTGGGTGCATCGAACACTACGCGTGCGCCGCCCTCTTCCGGGTATACCATGCAACCGACGGGGGCGAAACGGTGGCGGAGCTTAACGTCGCAGGGCATGGGGCCGTAGATGCCGGAAAATGAAATCCAGTTGGTCTCTTTTACGAAAAACTCACTTTTTTGCAGGTCCTCGGGAGAGCCCAGCGTAATCCGGTTCGTCTCCGGGTCCCGGTTCGTTACGTAGCTCCGGCCGCCGGGCGACGAGAAATTAAGCCCGCGCCTCTGGCCCTCGGTATAGAAAGCGACTCCCCGATGCCGCCCGATGACGTTCCCATCCCTGTCCACGAACTCGCCCTCTTTCACTGCCTCCGGCCTCTCTGATTCGATGAGGCCGCGGTAATCGTTATCCGGGATGAAGCAGACCTCCTGGCTCTCCTCGCGCTCGGCTGCGGGAAGACCCATTTGTCCTCGCCGTCCCGATTACCTCGCTCTTGTGCATATCGCCCAGGGGGAACATGGCGTGCGCGAGCTGGCTCTGACTTAAGCGATAAAGAAAGTAACTCTGGTCCTTTCGCATATCCGCACCCTGAAGCAGGAGGTGCCTGCCCGAAATCCTGTCCAGACCGATCCGCGCGTAATGTCCGGTGGCCAGCCTCTCCGCGTTGACAAGGTCAACGAGCTTCATCAGCGTGCCGAACTTTATCTTCTGGTTGCACCTGACGCAGGGGTTCGGGGTGCGGGCCTGCACGTAGCTGTCCAGGAAATAATCGATTATCTCCTGTTTGAATATCTCACGGAGGTCCAGGACCTTGTGTTCGATACCTATTATCCTGCATACCTCTCTCGCGGACTCAACGGCGCTCGCCGAGTCGGACTCCTCGCCCCACAGACGCATGGTTACGCCTGTTACGTCCTCGCCGGACTGCTTCAGAAGAGCCGCGGCCACAGAGCTGTCCACGCCGCCGCTCATGGCGACGGCAATCTTTCTTATCATTATTTTTAAACCCCTGTCACCTTTTTGTAAAAAGGTAACACCAAAAACTTTTAAATTTGTTTTAAGTCCGGTTTTCTTTTGTGTTACTTTTCTTTTACCCAAAAGAAAAGTAACGGTCTTACACGCTTAGCGATTCTTTTACCTCGCCCAGGACGGCGCTGGCCTTCGCGTCCGACATCTCGCACCTGCCGTTAAACGAGAAGCCTTCCTCCACTTTGAGCGACGGCGTATCGACGTTCCCGTCCAGCCTGCCCGGCATCATGAGGTGCGCCGCGCGGGTCGCCTTCACGTTCCCGGTAATCCTGCCCGACGAGATAAGCGTGCCGACGTTTATCTCTCCCATCACCTCGGCGGCCTCGCCGATTATCAGGGTGTCCTTGGTATATATCTCGCCCTCCAGCCTGCCGTCGATCCGGATGGTGCCCTCGAAATGGAGCGTCCCCTTGAAGTCCGTCCCCTTCCCCAGGAATGCGACCATCTCCTCCACTTCCGGATGTCCTTTCGCTTTTCTTAACATGGTGCCTCCTTTTATCCCCTTAAAAATTCCAGAAGCCTGTCCAGCTCGGCGTCGGAATAAAATTCGATGTTGATGGAGCCGCGCTTCCCCTTGCGCTTTATCTTCACCTTCGTGCCGAGCTTCTTCTTCAGCTCGTCCTCCAGCATCGCCATCTGCGCGGAGGGCTCCTTTTTCTTTATCACATGGCCGGGCGCTTTCAGCCTCTTCGCCGCGCCTTCCGCCTCGCGCACCGATAAGCCCCGCGAGATTATTTCACGCCGGAGCGCCATCTGCTTCGACGCCGCATCCAGCGACAATATCGCCTTTGCGTGCCCCATCGAAAGATCGCCCTCGGCCAGGTCGCGTTTCACTTCCGAAGGAAGTGTCAGGAGCCTCAAAAAATTGGCCACGGTGGAGCGTTCCTTCCCCACCTTCGCGGACAGCTCCTCCTGCGTCAGCTTGAACTCGCCGACCAGCCGCTCATAGGCTTCGGCGGTCTCTATGGGGTTTAAGTCCTCCCGCTGTATATTCTCCACCAGCGCCATCTCCAGGACCTCGGCGGGTGATACGTCCTTCACTATCGCCGGAATTCTTGTAAGCCCGGCGAGGGCGGCCGCCCGGAACCTGCGCTCACCGGCGATAAGCTGATATCCGCCTTCGTCCCGCCTCCGAAGGATTACCGGCTGGATTACGCCGACGCTCTTTATGGATTCGGCCAGCGATGCGATGGCGTCGTCCTTGAAATTTTTCCGGGGCTGGTATTCGCTTGCGATTATCCGGTGAAGCTCCACTTCGGTCGCGCCCCCCCCAGTCCCTTTCAGGAGCATGCCCGGCGAGCCGGCCGGGATGAGCGCGCCAAGCCCTTTGCCGAGAGAGGTCTTGGACATGGTTTTAGACATGGTTCTGGCATGGCTCAAACCTCCCTTGCCAGCGAGAGGTAGCTCTGTGCGCCTTTCGAGCGGATGTCGTACAGTATGATAGGCTTTCCGAAGCTCGGGGCCTCGGACAGGCTTACGTTCCTTGGGATCATGGTCTGGTACACCTTTTCATGGAAATGCTCCCGGACTTCGTTTTCCACCTGCCGGGAGAGATTGTTTCGGGAGTCGTGCATTGTCAGGAGTATCCCCTCGACCTCCAGGCCGGGGTTTAAGTCCTCCCGCACGAGCTGGAGCGTCTTTATAAGCTGGGAAAGGCCCTCAAGCGCGTAATACTCGCACTGCACGGGGATAAGCACCGAGTCCGCCGCGGTGAGCGCGTTTACCGTGAGAAGGCCCAGGGCGGGCGGGCAGTCTATGATTACGTAATCGTAATCGGAGAGTACGGGCAGTAGCGCGTCCTTCAGGACCGTCTCCCTTCCGTCCCTTCCGGCAAGCTCCACCTCCGAGCCGAACAGGTCCACGCTGGACGGCGCCAGGGAAAGGTACGGAAGCGGCGTAGGGATTATAATCTCGCTTAAGGGCAGGCTGTCCGCGAAAAGACCGTAGAGGCTTCTTTCCACGGTGTCCCTGTCCACGCCGACGCCGGACGTGGAATTGCCCTGCGGGTCCGTGTCCACCAGGAGCACCCTTTTTTCCGCCGCGGCCAGGGATGCGGACATGTTGACGGCGGTGGTGGTTTTTCCGACCCCGCCTTTCTGGTTTGCGATGGCGATTACCTTAGCTCTGCCCATACTACCTCTTAACTTATTGATTATTAAAGTAAATACTTACTTGCAACCCCGTCTCTCGGCCGGTGGACTGGAGGCATTCTAACGGTGAAATGAGCCGATGTCAAGGCTTTTGAGGCAGGACATGTTCCACGTGGAACAAAAACCACCCCCTACTTTCTTTTCGGGCGAAAAGAAGAGAAGCCGGACTACTTACCGTATGCTATTTCCACTTAGCGCGGGGCGGTCCAAAGAGGACTTACCGCTTTCTTTTGCTACTTTTCTTTCCGCGAAAGAAAAGTAGGGGTTGTTAGCTTTTTTTCAGTAGGAGCAATTTTCTCCGGATATCCGAGAACGGCAGGGTTATCTCTTCTTCGCGCTCCACGGTCCATCCGGGGCTCGGCTCGCACTCCATACCCGGCCCCAGGGAAAGCGCGACCAGGCCGCCGTCTTTCAGCACGGGGAATGCCAGGGGAAGGAGCTCGGCCGGGGCCTTGAACGCGCGGGAGAAGACAATATCGAAAGGCGTGGAGACCTTGCCCGGCAGATCCTCGGCCCTGGCCTCTAAAGCCGTTACAGGGGAAAGGTTCAGAGTCCTGATTACCTGCCGCAGGAAGACCGCCTTTTTATGTACCGGCTCCACCAGAGTAAGAGCCATGCCCGGCAGGACGACCTTCAGGGCCAGGCCGGGAAAGCCCGCGCCGCTCCCGATGTCGCAGGCCGAAAAATTTTGGGAAAGCGCCGGGCGGCGACCGTCAATCGGCAAAATCAGCCTGAAGCGCCAGGGAGTCCAGGAAGTGCTTTACGATGATCTCTTCCGGCTCCGTTATGGCGGTTAAGTTCACCTTTGTGTTCCACTTCCGGATCTCGCCAAGATAAAGCCCGAACAGCCGGAGTTCCTCGGGAGTGACGGGAAAGCCTAAGGCTTCGCAACCTTTTGAAAGTAAATTCAAATTCACGTCAATCTTGCCATTTTGGTCTTCCCTCTGCGCCGTTACCGCTTGGCTCAACCGCCCCTCGGCTGTACCATAAGCCCATCAGGAAAAACATCCCGATCAAGACAAGCCCGGCCGCATGGACCAGGTTCCCGATTTGCTGGTCCTGGTTCAGCATGTGAAGCTCCGAGAGCATGTAGTTCCAGTCGTGTATGCGGTCGCCGTTGCCGACAAGCGGCAGTTCCATTGCGACCGCGTCCTTTGCGTAGACTGAGATAGGGAAGAAGTTCTCCGAGAACCAAAGGCCCGCCACGGCGGAGGAATAACGCTGACCGGTGAAAAAGAAGTAAATCACTATAACGAGCGGCATGGTCAGCTGGCCGAGCGTGCCGCCCATCACCATGAGAAAATCGTTCCCGAAGAGGCCGAATATCGGATGCCCCGCCTCGTGAAAAAGCAGGTTCACGCCGTCAATGAAATGATATTCATACGGGTGCAGCCCGCAGCCAAGGACGTATGCGGCGATTAAAACCAGGAATATGATTTTCGCGTAAGTCATTTAAATAATGGACTTTCAGGCAGGAACACCGGCCATTGTTCCACGTGGAACTTTTGCCTTTCCCTCTACGCTCTAAGCCCCCTCGCGCCGGCCCTTCTCAAGCGCCACAAGGACTATCGCCACCGCCGCCGGAGTAATCCCCGGTATGCGGCCCGCCTGGCCGACACTCCTGGGCTCCACCTTGGCAAGCTTCTCCCGCACCTCGCGCGACAGACCCGGAAGAGAATAATCGAACCCTTGCGGGATCAGCTTCCCGTCGTATCGCTTCAGCCGGTCCACCTCGCCCGCCTGCCGCTTTATATAGCCCTCGTATTTCACTAAAATCTCCACCTGCTCGGCGGCGGCAGGGGCGAGAGCCTCGCCGGGCGGGACGAGAGCCTCGTCGGGCGGATAATCAGAGAGCACCCGCGCGTAACTTATTTCCGGCCTTTTCAGCATCTCTTTAAGCGTCATGCTCTCGCCGTCTTGCTCGACCCGCGTAATCGAAAGACGCGCAAGTTCACGCTCCACCTGCTCACGCTTTTTTAAAAATTTCCGATAAGTTTCATCATCCACAAGACCAAGCGAGTAGCCCTTGCCCATCAGCCGGAGGTCCGCATTGTCCTCCCGAAGAAGGAGCCGGTACTCCGCGCGTGAAGTGAACATCCGAAACGGCTCATCTATCCCCTTCGTCACCAGGTCGTCAATCATTACACCGATATAAGCCTCATCCCGGCCAAGGACAAGGGGGGCGTCCCCCCGGACGTGCTTCACCGCGTTTATCCCGGCGATAAGACCCTGGCCGGCGGCCTCCTCATACCCGGAGGTCCCGTTTATCTGCCCGGCGTGGAAAAGCCCCGGTATGCGCTTTGTCATAAGGCTCGGGAGCAGCTCGGTCGGCGGGACAAAGTCATACTCGATAGCATATCCCGGCCGCATAAGCTCCGCCGACTCCAGGCCCACAACCGTCCGGACGAGGGCTAACTGGACATCCGCCGGAAGGCTCGTGGATATTCCGTTCGCGTAATATTCCGTGGTGTTATATCCTTCCGGCTCCAGGAAAATCTGGTGGCGCTCCTTATCGGCGAACCGGACTACCTTGTCCTCGATGGACGGGCAGTAGCGCGGGCCGACGCCCTTTATGGTGCCGGAATAAAGCGGAGAGCGATCTAAGCTTCCCAGGATAATCTCGTGCGTCCGGGCATTGGTATAAGTCATGTAGCACGGCAGCTGCAGGTTGGTTATCCGCTCCGTGGAGAAGGAGAACGGCGGGGGCGGGTCGTCTCCCGGCTGGGGCTTAAGTCCTTGAAAATCAATAGATTTTGCATCTATGCGCGGCGGCGTGCCGGTCTTGAGGCGTCCTATCGGGAACCCAAACTCGGCAAGCGATTCGCTTAGCCCCTGAGAGGGGAACTCGCCCGCCCTGCCTGCCGGGAAATGGCTCTCGCCGATATGGATCAGGCCGTTTAAGAACGTCCCGGTGGTAAGCACCACGGCGGATGCCCGGTACTCTGTCCCAAGCTGGTCGACTATCCCGGCGGCGCGGCCGTTCTCCACCAGTATCCGGACCGCCATCCCCTGCTTCAGGTCCAAATTTACCTGGGCCTCCACGGTCTCCTTCATCACCCGCCGATACCAGGACTTATCGGCCTGCGCCCTGGTCGCCCGGACCGCCGGACCCTTGCTCATATTGAGACGCCGGAACTGGATGCCCGTCTTGTCGATGACCTTGGCCATCTCCCCGCCTAACGCGTCGATTTCCTTGACGATATGCCCCTTGGCCAGGCCGCCGATGGCCGGGTTGCAGGACATCTGGGCGACCGAGTCCAGGTTCATGGTAAGAAGCAGGGTGGACGCGCCCATCCGCGCCGCCGCAAGAGCGGCCTCGCAGCCCGCGTGCCCCGCGCCGACGACTATTACGTCATATTTTTTGGAATAGCGATACATGAAAACCTTCTGTTACTTTCTTTTGGAAAAAAGAAAGTAACCAAAGAAAACCGGGTGAAAAACCGTAATTCTTGCTAAGCAAAACAACCTAAGACTCTATTTCCCTATACAGAATTTGCTGAATATCAGGTTCAGAACGTCCTCCGGGGCGGTACGGCCGACCACCTCGCCTACCGCGTCCAGCGCCTCCCGAAGCTCCAGCGCAAGGAATTCCGGCGAAAGATTTTTATCGCAGCCGTCAATGAACCTGACCAGCGCCTCGTCCGCCATTTCCAGAGCCTGCTTGTGCCGGAGGTTAATCGCGGCCTCCGGGGCCCTTTCTCTGCCCGGACCTAAAATCAACTCCCGGATGCGGGAGGTCAAAGTCATCTAAACCCTCGCCGGTCTTGGCGGAAAGATTAACTTCGCTACCTTTTTGGAAAAAGGTAGCGCCAAAAACTTCTAAATTTATTTGCTGGGGCAGGTCAGCCTTATTTATTACGACCATAACACGGTTTTTAGCCTCGTTTTCTTTGTCCACTTTCTTTTCCGCAAAAGAAAGTGGGAACTTCATGTCATCGTCGTTGACTTCCCTGCTACCGTCCAGGACCAGGAGGATTAAATCCGCCTCCTCCATCGCCGCCTTCGAACGTTTTATCCCTTCTCTCTCCACCGGGCACTGGCTCTCGCGTATCCCCGCCGTGTCAATTACCCGGACCAGCACCCCGCCCAGGTTTATCAGCTCCTCCACGGTGTCGCGTGTCGTGCCCGGTATCTCTGTCACTATCGCGCGTTCGCTCTTTGTCAGCAGGTTTAAAAGGCTCGATTTCCCGACGTTCGGGGCGCCCACGATGGCAAGTTTTGCCCCCTCCCTGAGAAGCCGGCCCTCGTCGTATGTCGATAGAAGCGCGCCCAGCTTCTCCCGGACTATGGCTCCATTTTTCTTAAGGCCCAAAGCCGGGACGTAATCCACTTCCTCCTCCGGGAAGTCGATCGACAGCTCCGTAAGCGCCAGGAGTTCGGCCAGCGCCGCGCGGACATCGTCGATTTTCTCCCTCAGGCCCCCGGACAACTGCTTGACCGCCGCCTGGAGACTCAGCTCCGTGGAGGCGGATATGATGTCCATGACCGCCTCGGCCTGGGTAAGGTCAATCCTGCCGTTTAAGAACGCCCGCTTTGTGAACTCACCCGGCTCGGCCAGACGCGCCCCGGCCCGGAGGGCAATCTCCAAGGTCTTTTTTACCGCCGCCGGTCCGCCGTGGCAGTTTATTTCGGCAACGTCCTCCCGGGTATAGGTTTTAGGCCCCCTCATAAGGACCGCCAGCGCCTCGTCAACCTTCTCCCCTGTATCTGGATTTACCACATTACCATAATACAAGCGGTGAGTTTGAAAGTTACTCACCACTTCACTATGTATTGGCGTGAAAATACTGCTTAATATCCCCACCGCAGCGGTTCCGGATATACGGACTATTCCGATTCCGCCGAAACCGGGCGGGGTGGAAATGGCGCAGATGGTGTCTTTATCGTTTAACATATTTTAACTCTTTGAAATATCGCGGTTTATCACAGGAAATAAATGCGGAAAGCACGTTTTTTTTGATTGGAGGCCTGCCGGGGCGTGAGATATGGAAAATGCCAGGGTGGCGGTATTCTTAACCGGCGCGACGAACTCATCCATGCGCCTCTTGCCGATATCGCAGTACCGGCATACCTCATCCATGCGCGAGGCGTTAGGCAGCGGGTTTATCCCGTCCACCCAAACCACCTTCAGGATTCGGCTAAGTTTCGGCCGAATATTTGTTTATATAGAACTGCTGCGCCATCGTGAGCAGATTGCTCACGGTGAAATACAGCACCAGGCCCGAGGGCAGGTTGATGAACATAAAGACCATGACGACGGGCATCAACATCATCATCATGTTCTGCTTGGGGTCCATTGTCGTGGGCGTCATCTTCTGCATCACGAGCATGGAGACGCCCATCAGCAGCGGGAGAACGTAATACGGGTCCTTTGCGGAGAGGTCGTGCAGCCAGAACATAAACGGCGCGTGCCGAAGCTCGATTGAGTTCCCCAGGACCCTGTAAAGCGCGATGAACACCGGTATCTGGATCAGCATCGGGAGGCACCCGCCCATCGGGTTTACCTTGTGTTTTTTGTAGAGCTCCATCATCTCTTTGTTTAGCTTGGCCGGGTCGCCTTTATATTTTTCCTTCAGTTCAGCGAACAGCGGCTGGAGCTTCTGCATGCGCTTCATGGACTTCTGGCTCTTGTGCGTAAGCGGCGCGAACAGGACCTTTATTATTACCGTGAGAATGATAATTGCCCAGCCCCAGTTGCCGACTAACTTATAGAAATACTTCAGCGCGACAAAGAGCGGTTTGGCGATTACGGTGAACCAGCCGAAATCCACCGCCCTCTCAAGCTCGTGGCCCGCCGCCTTCAGCCGGTCGTATTCCTTGGGGCCTACATACAGTGAGAATTTTTCGGCAGGCCCGGCTGAGCGTATGGCCACGATGCCGGTGCCGGTTGATCCACTCTCGACGATTGCCTTGAACGGCCCGGACGGCACGACCGCGGCTATGAAATATTTATCCGTTACTCCGGTATATCCCGACCGGCCCGAATAGTTTTTCATCACCGCGAGCTTGGCCGGGTTGTCCTCGTACTTCGTCCCATCCACTAATGTGAAAGGCCCGACAAAGCCATACCTGCCCTTCTCTTTTAAGCTGGTCAAGCTCCCGAAGCCGTCTCCCATGTACAAAACCGCCGACGGATAACCCTTAGCCTCGAACGAGCCGTTTATTACATAGCTTCCGTCTATAAAAGACAAATTCTTTACCAGCGTCTTGCCGTCCGGCCCCTGCGCAGAAAGCGTCAGCGTCCCCTCGCCGCCTTTCTCCAGCGTCAGGGCGTCCTTGTCGGCGGTATAAACCACCTCCTCGGCCTGGGCCGGCGAAGTCCCCACGGGCGCCAGCGTGAGCGGCATCACCGTCGTTTCCGGCTGGACCATCTCAACAGGCTTGCCCTCGGCGTCCTGGTACTTTTTCAATTTAAAACTTTTGAGCGTCCCGCCGCGTGTGGTTATCACCGCGGAGTAAAGCGACGTCTCTACCTTAATTTCCTTCGCGGGCGCGCCAGCCGCCTGAGGGAGCGTGGAAACCGGCGACGGGGCTAAAGCGGCCGAGGTCTGCGCCCCGGGGGCCTGGTTCCCCCCGTTCGCCCCTTGCTTAGGCTGAACGGGCGCCTGAACAGGGGCAGGACGGCATGGGCTTGGGAGGCGGGAATAAGAAGTTATAACCTACAAGTATGGCTACCGAGAGGGCTATTGCCAGAATTAAGTTCTTTTCCATTTAAACCTTTCAAGGCTAAGACCGTACTTTTCTTTCGGGTGAAAGAAAAGTACCAAAAGAAAGCCAGACTTTAAGCCCAGCTTTTCTTTGTCTTACTTTCTTTTCCCGAAAAGAAAGTAAGGGTTTTAAGGAACCGGATCAAACCCGCCCGGATGAAACGGGTGGCATTTTAATATCCTCTTGGCGGTAAGGATGAATCCCTTAAAGAAACCATATTTCATGAAAGCGGAAAGGGAGTATTCCGAACAGGATGGATAGAAACGGCAGCGCGAAGGCAGAAGCGGCGATATGACCGCCCTGTATAGCTTAATAATGCCAATAAACAGCCATTTCAAGGCTTATCCATCTCCCTATCTTTAATCCCGGCGGGACGTCCGCCGGTCGCGGAAACCGCCTTCCCAGCCATCCGCCTTAATCGGAGCTTCCCGGCTATCCGCCGTACTTCCAGGGCTATCTTAAAAAAAGGGGCGTCTCCCGCCCCTTTCCTCGCGATTAAAACAAGCTCCCACCCCGATAACGATGGGTCAAGCTCCTGCCGGATGGCTTCCCGTATCCTCCGCTTCACAAGGTTACGCACGCATGCGCACCCGACCTTGCGGCTCACGGTCATCCCCACCCTTAAGGGCCCCTCTGCGGGCCTCATGACAGCTAATAAATATCTGCCCGGGCTTTTTACCCCCCCGCTGTACACCCGCTCGTACTCGGAGTGTCTCCTTATACGGCGCGATTTATCAAGCGGGAACGACATAGCCACTACCCCGAAAGGGAAAAACGTACTATTTCGTAAGTCTCTTGCGGCCCTTGGCGCGCCTGCGCTTGATAACTAACCGTCCGCCCGCAGTGGACATCCTGGTCCTGAACCCGTGGGTCCGTTTCATTTTGAGGTTGCTTGGCTGAAAAGTGATGCTCATAGTCTTCTCCCGTTAAATTTATGCCTTCAGGTCAAAAAGCGTATTATTATTCAAAATGAAGGGAAAGTCAAGGATAGTTTATTAAAACGCCCGGCCTCTTGCCCCTGTTCATCCCTGTGTTTTTAAGATAAATAAATAGTAACACTAATAGCTAGGGGCTGTGGAATTGTGGGGGCCCGGGTTAAGACCCCGTTAAAACACGTAAACCAGCGGTGGAAATCCTGTGGGTAAAATGGCCCCGAACGGGCCTTTGCGGTCCGCTTAACTACCTGCTTTAATATTTAAAAATACTTGAATTAACAGGTTTTTAAACTTTCTTCAAGAGATAGAAATTCCTTGATTACCGACCCTGTTTCTGCTATCATGCAACACTCCCCTAAAAGGGGGATTAAGCGGGGCCGGGGGACGGATTGTTGCCGCCGTGAGTTTGCGGGGACATGGCATTCCAAATGAAGCCTCCAGGATAAATTATTCCCCCACAGGTTTTTTGTAGGGTCTCCCCGTAAAGAAGCAAAACAACGGAAAAACGCGGACTTAAACCCTGTGAAAAATAATAGCTTAAAGCATGGTTTAGAGGTAAAAAGTGATTGAAAAATAAGTAAAAATTAACTTATCAACACCTGTGGAAAACGATGTGCGTAACTCGACACCCGGAAGAGACGCCTAAAAGCATTGCCGGGGAAGGCTTTATGGATTATCAGGAAATATTATGCAGGAAGTAGTAAAGGATATCTGGTCGGAGGCACGGGAGCTTATATCGAAAGAAGTGAGTCGCCAGAACTTCGACACCTGGATACGCCCAGTAAAGCTCCAGTCTATAGACGGGACTGGGGTTACTTTAAGCGTCCCGAACCGGTTCTTTAAAGAATGGCTGCACGAGCATTATTTCGAGCTTCTGACCCGGGTACTGAAGGAAGTGCTGGAAAGGGACGAAATCGCCCTTTCTTTTCAGATATCCAAAGGGGGGCCAGTGACCGGGCAAGGCCTGGGAGAGCTGCCGCCTCCTGCGTCTCTCCCGACGGCCCAGGTCCCGGTTGTTGCAGAAACACAGAAGATAAGGGGCAAAAACAACGGCTTCAACCCCAAATACACCTTTTGCAGTTTCGTAGTCGGCAAGTCGAACGAGTTCGCGCATGCCGCGGCCAAGGCCGTCGCGGAAAACCCGGCCAGGGCTTATAACCCGCTATTCGTTTACGGAGGCGTCGGACTGGGCAAGACCCACCTGCTCCAGGCCATCTGCGCGTACATAAAAGAGCACTCCCCGAAGACACGGATAACCTTCTTGACTTCTGAGGAGTTCACAAACGAGCTTATCTCGTCCATCCACTACAACCGGATGACCGAGTTTCGGAACAAGTACAGGAATACCGACCTCCTGGTTATAGACGACATACAGTTCATAGCGGGCAAGGAGCGCACCCAGGAGGAGTTTTTCCATACGTTCAACACCCTGCACGAATACGGCAAGCAGATAGTGATGTCCTCCGACCGCTTCCCCAAGGAGATGCCGGACATGGAGGAGCGCCTCCGGTCGCGTTTTGAATGGGGGCTCATAGCGGACATCCAGCCGCCGGACATGGAGACGAAGGCGGCCATCGTGGCGAAGAAGGCGGAGCAGGAAGGCATAACCGTCCCGGAAGACGTGGCAATGTTTTTGGCCAACAACATAAAATCCAACGTCCGGGAGCTGGAGGGCTCGCTGATACGCTTGGGGGCTTACGCATCGCTTACGGGCCGCCAGATAACCCTGGAGCTTGCCAGGACTGTGTTAAGAGACGTCATAACCGAAAAGGAACGGGTAATAGGCCTGGACGAGATAATAAAGCTCGTGGCCGACCACTTCCAGATAAAGATATCCGAGATAAAGTCCAAGAAACGGACGCGGAACCTGGTGCACCCACGGCAGGTGGCGATGTATTTATGCCGGACGGTCGCCGGCAGCTCTCTTCCGGAGGTCGGGAAGGCGTTCGGCGGGAAAGACCATACCACGGTCCTGCACGCATGCCGGCAGGTGGACGGGAAGCGTGCAAGCGACATCAAGTTCGACGCGGAGGTAGAGTCCCTGGCCAAGGCGGTAAAGGGATAGGACCGACAACCCTACTTTCTTTTCAGGTGAAAAGAAAGTAGCAAAGAAAAGCCGGGCTTAAAACCCCGCTTTCTTTTGTTACTTTTCTTTCACGTGAAAGAAAAGTAAGGGTGTATTTAATTCATTCGAGAAAGGGGCTCCAATGAAATTCCAGATCAAGAAGGAAGAGTTCCTCAAGGGGCTGTCAAGGGTCCAGTCCGTGGCGGACAGGCGGAACACCATGCCCATCCTCAGTAACGCCCTGATAGAGACCGTGGACGGGGGCATCGCCATAACCGCGACCGACCTGGAGATCGGCCTCAGGGGCGTTTACCAGGCGGAGGTGGCGGAGCCGGGCGGGGTGACGCTGTCGGCCAGGAAGCTCTTCGAGATCGTGCGGGAGCTGCCCGAGGAAGACGTATCGGTGGAGAGCGCCGAGAACAACTGGGCCACTATAAGGAGCGGAAAGGCGACCTTCAAGTTCACGGGGCTGGCCAAGGAGGAGTTCCCCACCCTGCCCGAGATGGAGGGGGCGCAGTTCGTGCCGGTGGACTCTGTCCTGATGCACGAGCTTATAAGAAAGACTATCTTCGCCGCAGGCGACAACGATACAAGATACGTGCTGAACGGCATTTATATGGTCCTGTCAAGCGTCGATGGCGGCTCCCAGATAGAGATGGTGGGCACGGACGGCCACCGCCTCGCCGTGCTGAAGCGGACAATATCCACAAAGGCCGAGCCGGGCACGGCTATAATACCCAAGAAATCGGCAAACGAGCTGAAAAAACTTCTGGACGAGGGCGAGGGCGACCTGATGATGGCGCTCTCCAAGAACCACATCGTCTTCCGCCTCGGCTCGCTGTACATGGTAACGCGCTTAATCGAAGGGAACTACCCCAACTACGAGCAGGTCATCCCCACCACGAACGACAAGACTGTCTTCGTGGAAAAGGTCCTTCTCTCCGCCGCACTGAAGCGCGTGTCACTTCTCTCCCGCGAACGCACGAACGCGGTGAAGTTCACCTTCTCAAACGAAAAGGCGGCGCTTTCCTCTCAGAACCCGGAGATGGGCGAGGCCAAAGAGGACATCCCGGTCGAATACGGCGGCTCCGAGATAGAGGTCGGTTTCAACGCCAAGTACCTGCTGGACGCCCTCTCCGTGATGGACCAGGATAAGGTCAGCCTGCTTCTGAAGGACAACCTCTCGCCCTGCATCATCAGCCAGGCCGGGGGCGAGGCGTATAAATGCGTCGTCATGCCGATGCGGGTATAAAGATGGTTTGATGTTCTTTAAGTATTTGACCCTGCGCAACATGCGCAACTATAAAAAGCTGGAGATCGCGCTCACCCCGGGACTGAACCTCTTTTACGGGGGAAACGCCCAGGGGAAGACGAACCTGCTTGAGGCCGCGTGCCTGCTGGCGTCGCTTCGGTCGTTTCGCGGCGTAAAACCTTTCGCCGCAGTCTCCTGGGATTCCCAGGAAGGCCTGATCCAGGGTGAGGCGGCCGGAGGGGCGGCAAACGATAAAACAGCCGGCGTATCGACCGGGCATTTCCGTATTCGCCGCCTGAAGCTTTCCATCGGACGGGGCGAGCGGAAGGTGCTCCTGGACGGGAAGCGTCCGGAGTCCGCTGCTGACTACCTCCTGAGCGTACGGGTGATAAGTTTTTCGCCGGAGGATTTATTCCTCGTGAAGGAATATCCCTCCTCCAGGCGCCGGTTCCTGGACCGTTCGGTATTTCACCTGCGGTCCTCCTACCTGGGGCTGGTCAATCAATGCCGGGCGGCGTCAAAGCAGCTTAACTCGGCGCTGAAGGCCGGCGCTGAGTACGGCGGCGGCAGGTGCGGGGGTAGCGGGGACGCAGGAGCCCGGGGGGACGGAGCGAATTGGCCGGGGACGGCGGGAGATATCGGACATATAAAGAGCTGGGAGGAAGCGGCCGCGCCTTTGTTCGCGGAAGTGACCTTGCGGCGGCGGGAGCGGGCGGAGATACTGGCTCCGCTGGCCGGCGAGATATTTGAAAAGACCCTGGGCGGAGGCCGTCTGGAACTTAAATACAAGTCGGCGGCGAAGGGGTCGGATTTAAAGGAACTGACCGGAGAGTATTTAAAACTATTCGAAAAAAGGCGTCCGGAGGGGATGAAGCGGCGGCACAGCCTGGTCGGGCCTCATACGGACGACCTGGAAGTCCTGTTAGACGGGCGGGAGATGAAGCTCACGGCTTCGCGGGGCCAGGGTAAGCTCGCGCTTTTGTCCCTGGTCCTGGCGGACGCGGTGCAGTATAGAGAGCGCTCGGGCGAATACCCGGTGCTCCTTTTTGACGACGCGGGCTCGGAGCTGGACGCGAAGAGGCTTGGGGCGCTCATGGATATGGTATCGACGATGGGCCAGGTCCTGATTACGTCCACCGACGGCGGCCTTCTCGGAAACAGAGAGGGCGCGAAGTTTCAAGTCGAGGCGACCTGTGAAGAAGGGGCAAGAGGTACGTTTCTGCGAATTTGATTTTCAAGGAGATATAAATAAATGGCAAAGGCGCCGGTGGAAGAACGTTACGAAGCGGAACAGATAAGGGTTCTGGAGGGGCTGGAGGCGGTAAGAAAGCGCCCGGCGATGTATATCGGGAGCACCTCGGTCCTGGGCCTGCATCACCTGGTCTATGAGGTAGTGGACAACTCCGTGGATGAGGCGCTGGGCGGCTATTGCGAGAACATAAGCGTCATCATCCATATAGACGACTCCGTCACCGTGGAAGACGACGGCCGGGGTATCCCTACCGGCATGCACCCCACGGAGAACAGACCCGCCGCGGAGGTCGCGCTTACCGTGCTGCACGCGGGCGGCAAGTTCGAAGGCTCGTCCTATAAGGTATCCGGCGGCCTGCACGGCGTCGGCATATCCGTGGTCAACGCGCTCTCCGAGTGGCTGGAGCTTGAGATCTGGCGCGAGGGCAAGGCCTGGGAGCAGCGCTACGAACGCGGCAACCCGGTGACGTCGCTGACGGTTACGGGCAATACCAAAAAACGCGGGACGAAGGTGACGTTCAAGCCGGACAGCCTGATATTCGAGGAGACCACGGAGTTTTCCTACGAGACGCTCTCTCAGAGGCTCAGGGAGATGGCCTTCTTAAATAAGGGCTTAAAAATATCCATAAAGGACGAGCGTTCGGACAAAGAGCACGTATTCCTCTATCAGGGCGGCATCGTGTCTTTCGTGGAGCACCTGAGCAAGAACAAGACGCCGCTCCACCCGAAGCCGATTTATATCACAAAGGAAAAGGACGCGCTGATAATGGAGGCCGCGCTCCAGTACAACGACGGCTACGTCGAGAACCTCTACTCCTTCGCGAACAACATCAACACGCACGAAGGCGGTACGCATCTGATAGGGTTCAAGTCCGCGCTGACCCGCGCGGTGAACAACTACGCCACGGCATCCGGCGCGGCCAAGACCCTCAAAGAGTCCATCTCAGGTGATGACATCCGCGAGGGCTTGACGGCCGTCATCTCCGTAAAGCTCCCGAACCCGCAGTTCGAAGGCCAGACCAAGACCAAACTCGGAAACTCCGAGGTCAAGGGCCTGGTTGACGGCGCGGTATACGACGCGCTCTCCACTTTCTTCGAGGAGAACCCGTCGGTCGCAAAACGCATCACGGAGAAGGCGATCACGGCCTCCCGCGCAAGGGACGCGGCCAGGACGCGCCAGGGAGCTGACAAGGCGCAAAGGGGCGCTTGACGGCGGCGGCCTACCCGGGAAGCTCGCCGACTGCTCGGAGAAAGACCCCGCGAAAAGCGAGCTGTTCCTGGTGGAGGGCGAGTCCGCGGGAGGCTCCGCGAAACAGGGCAGAAACCGCGCCGACCAGGCGATACTGCCGCTTAAAGGCAAGATACTTAACGTCGAGAAGGCGCGCTTCGACAAGATGCTCACGTCCGAGGAGGTGAAGATATTAATCACCGCGATCGGCACGGGCATCGGCCCGGAAGACTTCAACCCGGACAAGGCGCGCTACCACCGCATAATAATCATGACCGACGCCGACGTGGACGGCGCCCATATCAGGACGCTTTTGCTCACGTTCTTCTTCCGGCAGATGCCCGCGTTAATCGAGCGCGGATACCTCTACATCGCCCAGCCGCCGCTATTCAAGGTGAAAAAGGGCAAAGCCGAGCGCTACATAAAGAACGAGGCGGAGCTTGAGGAATATCTTATCGACCAGGCGGTCGAGGATTTTTCCTTGAGGGGCGCGGGCGAGGCCGATATTTCGGGCAAGCCGCTCGCGGCGCTGATAAAGAAGCTCTCGCACTACGAGAAGATACTTACCCGTATAGAACGCAAGAAGAAAGAGCCGGAGATAATCCGCGCGCTTTCGAGGTATCCGGAGTTCACGCGCCAGACGCTGAAGGACCCGGCCGCGCTGAAAGATATAATGGAGTCCGCGAAGAACTACATGGAGAAGGCGTATCCGGGGGTGCTGGCTGGCCTCGTTGCAAAGCCTGTCGAAGGAGACGGCGAGGGCTACTCTCTTGAGGCGGAGATACTGAAAGGCGGGCACACGCACAAGGTCTATGTGGACGAAGAACTCGTAGGCTCGACGGAGTTCCGGGAATTGAAGACGCTGTCCCCGATAGCCCTGGGACTCGGCGACGCGCCGTATTACCTGGTCGAGAAGGGCGAGGAGAAGACGTTTAATAACACGGGCGAGATGGTGGAGTACGTCTTCGCCGCCGGGAAGAAGGGGCTCGGCATACAGCGGTACAAAGGACTTGGCGAGATGAACCCGGAACAGCTCTGGGAGACGACGATGATGCCGGAGAAGCGGCTTCTGCTTCAGGTGAAGGTGGACGACGCCTACACCGCCGACGAGATATTCTCCACCCTGATGGGCGAGGACGTGGAGCCAAGAAAACTCTTCCTCCAGGGCCACGCGATGGAAGTGCGGAATCTGGATATATAAATAGGGCTGCATCCTTATTGTAGGGGCCGTACTAATGTGTCGGCTCAGAAGGAAAAAGGAGATGGAAAACGAAACCGAAGAAAAAATAGTAAAGGAATTTTTATCAAAAAAGGGTTTGTGCGCGGAATATTTTAATAAAGAAGAAAAGAAAAAATCAAAAACACCGGATTTTCGAGTGTTCAAAGGTAATGAGTTTGCTTTCTTTTGCGAAGTCAAAACTGTTTCTCGCGACGATGTTGAGGGATTGAGAAACGATCCCATTTTTAATCGCCTAACAGATGATATCCATAATGCAGTAAAACAATTTGACGCAGTAAATGGAGATGTGGAATATTTCAATGTCTTGGCATTTGTGAATCACGACAGAATGTGTGATTTTGGTGACTTACGAGAGGTTTTAACAGGAGATTTTTACGCTGAGGGTGGCCAACGTTTTCCAATATCCCGCAAATTTTCCGAAGGGCGCATAAGAGAAGATAAGAAGAGGATACACCTATATCTCTGGTTGGACAGAGCAAAAAGAGAAGAATTAGAAGGTAGATCAAATCGTCATCATCTTATTTTTAATGTTTCTAAAGAAGATGAACAAAAACAAAGTCGCCTTTATGAGTATTTTGACAAAAAACCTGAGTTAGAATATAGCGAAGCTCCAATGGTTAGACGAGCCATCAAATTCTTCGCTCTGCTCAGAATGACAAGCAAAAAGCGGCACGACTAAAAGAATGATAAGGAGAAACTTAAATAGAGGAATTTAATGACTCCAATCGACGAAACAAAACCTTTAGTCCCGACAATTAACATCGAAGAGGAGATGAAGACCTCCTACCTCGATTATGCCATGAGCGTAATCGTGGGAAGGGCTCTTCCGGACGTGCGCGACGGCTTGAAGCCGGTGCATCGGCGCGTGCTGTTCGCCATGCACGAACTGGGGCTCACGCGCGGCAAGGCTTACAAGAAGTCCGCCCGCGTGGTCGGCGACGTGATAGGTAAATACCACCCGCACGGCGACGCCGCGGTCTATGACACCATCGTACGCTTAGCGCAGGACTTCTCCATGCGCTATCCGCTCGTTGACGGCCAGGGGAACTTCGGCTCGGTGGACGGGGACCCGCCCGCCGCGATGAGGTACACCGAGGTCCGGATGGAACGCATCTCGGACGAGATGCTGGCCGACCTGGAAAAAGACACGGTGGACTTCACGCCGAACTACGACGAGTCGATGTTCGAGCCGACCGTGCTCCCGGCGCGCATCCCGAACCTTTTGATTAACGGCTCCACGGGCATCGCCGTCGGCATGGCGACCAACATCCCGCCGCACAACTTAAGAGAGGTGGTGGACGGCGTCCTGATGCTCATCGACAACCCGAAGACTACGGTTTTCGATCTGATGAAGGTGATAAAGGGCCCGGATTTCCCGACAGCAGGCATTATCTACGGCAGGCGCGGCATCGAAGAGGCGTACATGCATGGCCGGGGCTCGATTCAGGTCCGCGCGCGCGCCGAGATAGTCCCGATGGACAAGGGCGACCGGGAAATGATAGTCGTGAACGAACTGCCGTACCAGGTGAATAAGGCGCGGTTAATCGAAAAGATAGCCGAGCTGGTGCGCGACAAGAAGATCACCGGCATCTCGGATATCCGGGACGAGTCGGACCGTGACGGGATGAGGATTGTCCTGGAGCTTAAGCGCGGCGAGATCGCTTCGGTGATACTGAACCAGCTCTACAAGTACACGGCGATGCAGTCCACCTTCGGCGTCATCATGCTGGCGCTCGTGAACAACCAGCCCCGCGTGCTGGACCTTCGGCAGGTGCTGACGCTCTTCATCGCGCACCGCAGGGATATCGTCACCCGGCGCACGAAGTTTGAGCTTCGTAAGGCGGAGGAGCGGGCGCATATCTTGGAGGGCCTCAAGATTGCGCTCGATAATCTGGATGCGGTGATCAAGCTTATCAGGGCCGCCTCTAGCCCGGAGGAGGCCAAGAACGGCCTCAAGATAAATTTCGGCCTCTCCGAGATACAGGCCCAGGCTATCCTGGACATGAAACTCCAGCGCCTCACGGGACTTGAGCGGGACAAGATAATAAGCGAGTACAAAGAGATACTGAAGCTCATCGAATACTTAAAATCGGTGCTCGCGTCTGAAAAGATGGTGATGGAGATAATCCGGGAAGAGACGCTCAAGGTAAAAGAGGCTTACGGCGACATCAGGAAGACGGAGATAGCGGACGAGTCCACGGAGCTTACCATAGAAGACCTTATCGCCGAGGAGGAGATGGTGATAACCATCTCGCACACCGGCTACATAAAGAGGAACCCGCTTACCCTGTACCGCAGCCAGCGCCGGGGCGGCAAGGGCAAAATCGGCATGGAGACGAAAGAAGAAGATTTCGTCGAGCGGCTTTTCACCGCCTCCACGCACGATTACCTCCTGTTCTTCACGGACAAGGGCCGGGTATACTGGCTGAAGGTCTATCAATTGCCGGAGGCCGGGCGTACCGCGCGCGGCAAGGCGATGGTGAACCTGATAAACAAGTCCTCCGACGAGCAGGTGACGACCGTTTTACCGGTGAAAGAGTTCACGGACGACGCGTTCCTCGATGATGGCGACAAGCAAAGGGACGGTGAAGAAGACCGCTCTCTCCGCGTACGGCAACCCGCGCGTGGCTGGGATTATCGCCATAAATTTAAAAGAGGACGACCACTTGATCGACGTCCGGCAGACGACGGGAAACGCGGAGATCCTGCTGGCGACGAAGCACGGCATGGCGATACGGTTTAACGAGTCGGACGTGCGCGACATGGGCCGCGGCGCGACGGGAGTGCGCGGTATAAAGCTGAAAAGCGAGGACGAGGTTGTGGGGATGGAGCTGATAGTGAACGGCGACGAGACCATCCTCTGCGCCACGGAGACCGGCTACGGCAAGCGCACCAAGGCGAAAGATTACCGCACCCAGACCAGGGGCGGCCTCGGGCTTATCAACATCAAGACCGGCGGCAGGAACGGGAACGTCATAGGCATCGCGGCGGTCGAGGATACGGACGACGTGATGATGATAACCTCGAACGGCAAAACCCTCCGTATGTCGGTTGCGGGCTTGTCCGTGATAGGCCGCAACACAAAGGGCGTCAAGTTCCTTGACGTGGGCGACGGGGACAAGGTTGTGTCCCTGGCGAAGCTTAGCCGAGAAGGAAGAGAACGGAAGCGGAGCCGCGGAGGCGGAAGAAGGCGAAAATCAGGATTAAGGACAAGGAAAAATAGTAGTTGTAAATTCCTAAATTCCTGATATAATTGCCACTTCTGTATAAATTTTGATAATTGTGGAAGGGAGATTTGGCGATGAAGGAAGCAATACACCCGAAATACGAGCCGGTGCAGATAAAATGCGCTTGCGGGAACGTGATTGAGACCCGCTCTACCAGGCAGGGCGTCTCCGTCGAAGTCTGTTCGAACTGCCACCCGTTCTTTACGGGCAAGCAGAAGCTTATGGACACCGAGGGACGGGTCGAGCGGTTCAACAAGAAATACAGGACGAACAAGGCTTAGGTACTCATAACTTGTATTACACGATAGGAAACCCGCGGCACACGCTGGTTTCCTATTGTGTTTTTCAGGCCTGAAGAAGTCGTTACTTTTCTTTCAGGTGAAAGAAAAGTACCCAAAAGAAAGCCGGGTTCTTTAAACCCCAAAGTTTTTGGTGTTACCTTTTTCCAAAAAAGGTAACGGTTTTAAATATGAGGTATCATGCAGAATTCGATTAATGTCGGCGGACAGGCGGTACTCGAGGGCGTGATGATGCGCGCGCCCAGGACGATGACGGTTGCGGTCCGGGCGCCGTCGGGCGAGATAATGCTGAAAAAAGACGCGCTGAAGCTTTTAGCGGATAAATGGAAGTTCCTGAAATGGCCGATCCTGCGCGGGACCGTCGCGCTTTTCTCTTCGCTCGCGCTGGGCATGAAGGCGCTTAACTTCTCCGCCAACTGCGCGATGGAGGAATTGAAGACGGGGGACGCAGGCGAAAAGGAGAAGGCGAAGAAAACGTCAAAGCCCATGAACGACCTGGCGGTTGGGGCGACGATGTTTTTGTCCCTGGGGCTGGGGCTGGCCCTTTTCTTTTACCTGCCGCTCTACCTGACGCAGGCCATGAAGGACCTCATGCCGATAACCCAGGCGTCGTCTTTGATGTTCAACCTGGTGGACGGGGTGATACGCATTTCAATCTTCCTGCTGTACATATTCGCAATCTCCAGGATGAAGGACATAAAGCGGGTGTTCGAGTACCACGGCGCGGAGCACAAGGTAATTTACGCCTATGAGTCGGGCGAGCCGCTGACGGTGGATAACGCCAGGAAATATTCGACGCTGCACCCGCGCTGCGGGACGAGCTTCCTGCTCATCGTCATGGTGCTCTCGATCCTTGTATTTTCATTCGTGCCGAGGTCGGCGCCGTTTTACATGAAAGCGCTCTCGCGGTTCGTCCTCATACCGCTTATCGCCGGGCTTTCGTATGAGTTCATAAAGTTCTCGTCAAAGAAGAAGGACAACCCCATAATAAAGGCGGCGATCACGCCGGGGCTGTGGCTTCAGAGGCTGACGACCAGGGAGCCCTCGGACGACCAGATCGAAGTCGCGGTCCGGGCTTTAACAGAGGCAGTGGACGAAGAGAATAGAGGTTTGGGGGCGAAAAATTGTTTGGCAAGCTGAGATCGGTAGTAGAAAAATACGAAAAGCTCCAGGGCCTCCTGTCCGACCCGAAGGTGTACGGGAACCAGCAGGAGATGATGAAGTACTCCAAGGAGCAGGCGGAGATATCCGGCGTGGTGGAGAAGTACCGCGAGTACCAGGATGTCGATAAAGCCATTGCCGAGGCCGAGGAGATAATAAACGACAAAAAATCCGACCAGGATTTCAAGGAGCTTGCACAGGCCGAACTTGAAGACCTGAGGGCGAGGAAGGCTTTCCTTGAGCAGGACCTGAAACTGCTGCTTGTCCCGAAGGACCCTAACGACGAAAAGAACATATTCCTGGAGATACGGGCGGGCACCGGCGGGGACGAGGCCGCGCTTTTCGGGGCCGACCTGTACCGGATGTACACGAAATACGCCGAGAAACGGCACTGGAAGGTGGAGGTGATATCCTCCAGTTTAACCGGCGGCGGCGGCCTGAAAGAGATAATCGCCATGATAAGCGGCAAGGCCGTTTACAGCAGGCTGAAGTACGAAAGCGGCGTGCACAGGGTCCAGCGGGTCCCGGATACGGAATCCTCCGGAAGGATCCATACCTCCGCCGCGACCGTCGCCATACTCCCGGAGGCGGAAGAGGCGGACGTGCATATCGACCAGAAAGACCTCCGCATAGACGTCTTCTGCGCGTCAGGGCCGGGCGGCCAGTGCGTTAATACCACCTATTCGGCGGTCCGCATTACCCACCTGCCTACGAACCTTGTAGTCTCCTGCCAGGACGAGAGGAGCCAGATGAAGAACAAGGCCAAGGCAATGAAGGTGCTACAGGCGCGGCTCGCCGAGAAGATACGCGAGGAGCAGGACGCCGAGCGCGCGGAAGACAGGAAGTCGCAGGTGGGCACCGGGGACAGGAGCGAGCGCATCAGGACCTACAACTTCCCGCAGAACCGGCTGACCGACCACCGCATCGGGCTTACGCTCTACAAGCTGGAACAGGTCATGGAAGGCGACTTGGATGAGACCATCGACTCCCTGACCACCTATTATAACGCCGAGAGACTGAAAGAATCTTGGTAGAAAAACGTACGGGCGGACATAGTGAAGTCGCGGCGCTCATAACGCAGGCCGCTGCCGCGCTTGGGCTCTCGGGCGTGGATAACGCCAACCTGGAGGCCGAGGTCCTGATGGCCGAGGCGTTGGGGCTGCCTTCCCGCGCCGGAGTGTTAGCCAGGCTCCGGGAAGTGCCGGGCCATGCGGCACGGCGGAGGTTCATACACCTTGTCGCACGCCGGGCGAGGCGCGAGCCGCCGCAGTACATCCTGGGCCGGCAGGAATTTCTGGGCAGGGCTTTTGAGGTAAACCAGGCGGTGCTCATACCGAGGCCGGAGACGGAGCTTCTGGCGCGCGCGGGGGCCGATTTTTTAAAAGAAACAGGTTCTCCTTTAGCCGCGGACATCGGGACCGGCTCCGGCTGCATCGCGGTGACGCTCGCGCTTGAGGTCCCGGACGCATTCGTTTACGCCGTGGACTGCTCAAGCCGCGCACTGGAGACGGCGATGGAAAACGCGGAGAAATACGGGGCGGCCGGCCGCATGGAGTTTCTTTGGGGCGACCTTCTGGAGCCGCTCTCCGATAAGGGAATTATGGGGAAGCTCGACCTCGTGGTCTCGAACCCGCCCTACATCCCGACGGATGAAATCGAAAAACTTCAGCCGGAAGTGCGGTTCGAGCCGGTAACGGCGCTGGACGGCGGCCCGGACGGCCTTGCCTCGATAAAGCGCCTGGTCCATGAGGCGCCTTTTTATCTGCGGCGCGGCGGGAAGCTTATGATGGAGATAGGTTACGACCAGGCCGGGGCAGTCCGGAAACTGGTCGAGAACGAGCCGATGCTTTCATTTGAGAAATTTATCCTTGATTTCGCGGGCATCGAGCGCATAATATCAGCGGTCAAAAGCTAAAGACCGTTACTTTTCTTTCGAGGAAAGAAAAGTAACCAAAAGAAAGCCGTAGTTAACCGTTTTTGGCTCCACCTTTTTCCGTAAAAAGGTGGAAAGGGTTTTAGAGGTGTTATGCAATCCATAGTAATTGAAGGCGGCAAGCGTTTAAGCGGCGAAGTTAAAATAAGCGGCGCGAAGAACTCCGCGCTCCCCATACTCTGCGCGACACTGCTCGCGCCGGGCGAGCACGTCATATCCAACGTGCCGGTACTCCGGGACGTTACCACGATGGGCAAGCTCCTCGAGAACCTCGGGGCGAAGGTCGAACACGTTGACGGCGTCTTCCATCTGAACACCCGGGACCTGACAAACGACGAGGCGCCGTACGAGCTGGTGAAGACCATGCGGGCGTCCGTCCTCGTGCTTGGGCCGCTGGTGGCAAGGCAGGGCAAGGCGAAGGTATCCCTCCCCGGCGGATGCGCGATAGGCGCCCGTCCGATAAACCTGCACCTGGCCGGCCTCCGCGCGATGGGGGCGGAGGTGGAGATAGAACACGGCTACGTGGTGGCCAGGGCCAAGCGCCTCAAAGGGGCCAGGATTTATCTGGATACCCCGACAGTGACAGGTACGGAAAACCTGATGATGGCCGCAACGCTTGCCGACGGCAAGACGGTGCTGGAGAACGCGGCATGCGAGCCGGAAATCACCGACCTGGCCGCCTGCCTTACGTCCATGGGCGCGAAGATAAGGGGCGCGGGCACGGACAGGATTGAGATCGAAGGGGTGGAGGGGCTTTCGCCCGCGAAATATTCCGTCATGCCGGACCGCATCGAGACCGGGACGTATCTCGCCGCCGGAGCGATAACCGGCGGAGAGGTGAAGTTAACCGGCTGTGCGCCCGCGCACTCGGCGGCCTTGCTCACGAAGCTTAGAGAGTGCGGCCTGGAAATCGAGAGCGGCGACGACTGGATAAGGCTCAGGAATATCGGCAGGCCGCGCGCCGTGGACATAAAGACCCTGCCGTACCCGGGTTTTCCGACGGACATGCAGGCGCAGTTCATGGCGCTCATGTGCGTGGCGGACGGGCTTTCCGTGATAACGGAGACGGTGTTCGAGAACCGGTTCATGCACATCGCGGAGATCCGGAGGATGGGCGCGGACATAAAGGTGCAGGGGAACGCGGCAGTGGTGCAGGGGGTGAAGCACCTGTTCGGGGCGCCGGTGATGGCGACGGACCTGCGGGCCAGCGCGTCGCTGGTGGTCGCGGCGCTTGCGGCGAAAGGCAGCTCGGAAATCTCGCGCGTGTATCACCTGGACCGCGGGTACGAGAACATGGAACAGAAGCTCCAGGCTATCGGGGCGAGAATAAAGCGCGTGGGGTAAACCGCTACCTTTTTAGTAAAAAGGTAGCGCCAAAAACTTTTAAACTGTCCGGCTTTCTTTTGGTACTTTTCTTTCTCGCGAAAGAAAAGTACGGTCTTCGAGGTTTCTTATGAATTTTTTGAAGTACGGGCAGTCCGGGTTCGAGAAGTTCTTCGGGAAGATCGAAGGCCGCGCGGGAGAAGTGCCCGCGTCAGTCGAGAAGACTGTCCGGAAGATTATCGATGACGTCCGGAAATCCGGCGACGGCGCGCTCATATCATATACGGAGAAATTCGACGGGGTAAAGCTCGCTCCAAAAAAAATCCGGGTAACCGAAAAAGAGATAGAGAAGGCGTATGAGGACGTGCCGGAGGAGGACATCGACGCGCTCCGGCTTGCCGCCCGGCGAATTGCCGATTTCCACGAGCGGCAGAAGACGCAGTCATGGTTCGTCCAGGAAGATTCCGGCGCGATGCTCGGCCAGCGGGTCCTGCCCCTTGAATGCGTCGGGATATACGTGCCCGGCGGGAAGGCCTCTTATCCTTCGTCCGTATTGATGAACGCGGTCCCGGCGAAGGTCGCGGGCGTGCCGAAGGTAGTGATGTGCGTGCCCGCTCCGGGCGGGAAGCTTAGCTCCGCCGTGCTTGTCGCGGCGGACCTCGCGGGGGTGGACGAAATATACAAAGTCGGCGGGGCGCAGGCGGTCGCGGCGATGGCGTACGGGACAAAGACAATCCCCAGGGTCGATAAGATAGTCGGCCCCGGAAACATATACGTCGCCACGGCGAAGAGGTTAGTTTTCGGCGCGGTCGATATAGACATGGTCGCCGGGCCGTCGGAGATATTGGTGGTCGCGGACAAGACCGCGAACCCCGCTTTCGTCGCGGCTGACATGCTCTCACAGGCGGAACACGACGAGATGGCGTCGGCCGTGCTGGTTACGGACTCGCCGGAGCTGGCGGACGCCGTGAAGCTGGAACTGGATACGCAGGTTAAAGAGCTTCCGCGCCGGAAGGTGGCGGAGAAGTCGCTTGCCGATTTCGGAGCGATAATCGTCGTGCGGGATTTGCAGGAGGCGGCGGAAATAGCTAACAGGATCGCGCCGGAGCACCTGGAGCTTTCAGTTGACAGGCCGATGGAGTTTCTGCCAAAGATAAAAAACGCGGGCGCGATATTCATGGGCCATTACACGCCGGAGGCCGTCGGAGATTATTGCGCGGGGCCGAACCACGTCCTTCCCACGGGCGGGACGGCCCGGTTTTTCTCGCCCCTTTCCACGGACGATTTCGTGAAGAAGTCGAGCGTCCTGATGTATACGAAAGAGGCGCTGGAAGAACTGGCCCCCGCCGTGCTCCGGATAGCGAAGATGGAAGGGCTGGACGCGCACGCGCGCATGGTTGAGAAGCGGCTGAAAGTTCCTACTGTCTTTTCGGGTGAAAAGAAAGTAGCAAAGAAAAGCCGTACTTAAAGAGCCCCGGTTTTCTTTTGGTCCTTTTCTTTTTTCCAAAAGAAAAGGACGGTGTGATTTTTCTTGAAAGGAGTTTCACTCGAATGGTCCTCCGCCTTGGGAATCCCGAAAGGGAGTTTACAGGAGTCTACGCTTAAGATTTTCCGGAAGGCCGGGTACAATATCACCGTCGGGAGCCGCTCGTATTATCCTTCAATAGACGACCCGGAGATAGAGTGCATGATGGTGCGCGCCCAGGAGATGCCGCGCTATGTCCAGGACGGGGTGTTGGACGCGGGTCTTACCGGTTACGACTGGATAATGGAGCAGGGCGCGAAGGTGGTGGAAGTCGCGGAGCTGAACTACGCGAAGGAGGGACTCCGTCCCGTGCGCTGGGTTATCGCGGTGCAGGAGGACTCGCCGATAAAGAAGATAAAGGACCTCGAAGGGAAGCGGATTTCAACCGAGCTTCTGGGATATACGAAGAAGTTCCTGAAGAAGCACGGCGTGACCGCGGACGTGGAGTTTTCCTGGGGCGCGACGGAGGTAAAACCGGGCGCGGGACTTGCCGACGCGATAGTGGACTTAACCGAGACGGGAAACTCGCTCCGGGCGAACAAACTCCGTATAATCGAGGTGATGCTTACCTCCACCACGCGCCTGATCGCGAATAAAGAGGCATGGAAGAACCCGGACATAAAGAAGAAGCTCGAAAATATGAACATCCTCCTGCAGGGCGCGATTGCGGCGGAGGAGAAGGTGGGTCTTAAAATGAACGCGCCTTGCAATAAGCTCGACAAGGTGACTTCGGTCCTGCCCGCCATGCACTCGCCTACCGTATCGCATCACGCGGACCCGGACTGGGTAAGCCTGGAAGTAATCATCGACGAGAAGAAGGTGCGGGACCTTATCCCGGAACTGAAACGCGCGGGCGCGTCAGGCATAGTGGAATATCCGCTGAACAAGGTAATACCTTAAAGTCGTGGACATCAAGTCTTTAGTCAGAAAAGAAGTCGCGTCGCTTTCGGCGTACGAGCCGGAGGATTACTCCGGGGTGCGCATAAAGATAGACGCGATGGAGAACCCGTACCCGCTGCCCGAAGAGCTTCGGGAGGGTCTGCTACACGCCCTGGCGGAAGTCTCCCTGAACCGTTACCCGGACCCGGAGGCGAAGCGGCTGAAAGGCGCTCTTGCCGGCTACCTGGGCGTGAGTGCTGAGAGCCTCGTCCTGGGGAACGGCTCCGACGAGCTTATCGCGATGATAACCCAGACATTCGGCGGCTCGCCCGGTTTGATCGCCTATCCCGTACCCACCTTTTCCATGTACGGCATCATCGCCCGCTCGATGGGGCAGGAGGTGATGGAGCTTCCTCTGACGGACGATTTTCAGATTGACTTCGACGGCTGGCTGAAGCTCTTTTCCGAGCGCCGGCCGAAGGTCATCTTCATCAGCTACCCGAATAACCCGACCGGTAATTTATTCGACCCCGACAAGATAAGGCGGCTGATCGAGGGCTGTTTTTCCATCGTCGTGGTGGACGAGGCATATTTCAGCTTTTCAGGCGAGAGTTTTATCGGTAAGATAAACGAGCTTCCGAACCTGGCGGTACTTCGCACGCTCTCGAAAGTCGGCATGGCGGGCTTAAGGCTTGGCGTAATGGCGGCGGGCCGTGACATCGTGCGCGAGGTGAATAAAATACGCCTGCCGTACAACATCAACTCGCTCTCCCAGGCGGCGGGGGAGTACCTGCTCTCAAACAGGGCAGCGGTAGATTTGCAGGTATCTAAAATTATCGCCGAGCGGGAGCGGCTTTTCTCGGCGTTGAATGAAATCGACGGCGTCACGGCGTATCCTTCGATGACGAATTTTATACTCTTCCGAGTCGCCGGAGCGTCACGGATACATAAAGAATTAAAGGCGCGCGGAATACTCGTGCGCAATATGGACGTGCCGGGGCCGCTCAAGGACTGCCTGCGGGTGACAGTCGGGACGCCGGAAGAAAACGAAGAATTTATAAGTTCGTTAAAAGAAATTCGTTACCTTTTTGAAAAAAGGTAACACCAAAAACGTTTAAACTGTTTTATGTCTCGTTTTCTTTTGCTACTTTTCTTTTTCGCAAAAGAAAAGTAGAAAGGAGGCTCTATGGCCCGCAGGGCAAGGGTGGAGAGAAACACGACGGAGACGCAGATAAAACTCTCCCTCAATCTGGATGGAACAGGGAAGTACAAGGTCGATACATCGGTCCCGTTCCTGGACCACATGCTCTCGCTCATGGCCCGGCACGGGCGCTTCGACCTCACCGTCCAGGCAAAGGGCGACACGCACGTGGACTACCACCATACGGTGGAGGACGTGGGGATAGTCCTGGGCCAGGCGTTCAAGCAGGCGCTGGGAGACATGAAGGGCATCGGGCGCTATGGACTGGCGAAAGTGCCGATGGACGAGACGCTCGCGGAGGCGGTGGTGGACATCTCCGGCAGGCCCGGACTCGTGTATAACGTGAAGCTCCCGAAGGGCAAGGTCGGAGATTTCGACGTGGAGCTGGCGTACGATTTCTTCAAGGCGCTCACGGACCATGCGGCGATTACCCTGCATATAAACGTCCCTTACGGGATGAACCTGCACCATATTATCGAGGCCATTTTTAAGGCGTTCGGCAGGGCGATGGATAATGCCACGGCGCTGGACGCAAAGACTAAAGGGATACCCTCAACAAAGGGCAAATTATAAGTTCGTTACTTTTCTTTCGGGTGAAAGAAAAGTAACACAAAAGAAAGCCGGGGTTAAAACCGGTTTTCTTTGGTTACTTTCTTTTTTCCAAAAGAAAGTGACAAAGGGTTTAAAGGAATAATTATGATCGCTGTAATAGATTACGGAATGGGTAACCTCAGGAGCGTGCAGAAGGGGTTCGAGCGTGTCGGGCACGAGGCGGTGGTGACCTCCGACAAGGCAGAAATTCTGGATGCGGACAAAGTAGTCCTGCCGGGCGTCGGCGCGTTCGCGGACTGCATGAGGAACCTGGACCAGCTTGGGCTGGTCGATACGGTGAGGAAGGTGATCGACTCCGGCAGGCCGTTCATGGGGATATGCCTGGGGCTCCAGCTGCTGTTCGAGGAGGGCGAGGAGTTCGGTATCCACGAAGGCCTGGGGGTGCTGAAGGGCAGGGTGGTGCGGTTCCCCGCGGAAGTGCCCGGCAATACGGAGCAGTTATATAAAATCCCGCACATGGGTTGGAACAGGATAAAAATAAAAAGGCTTCCCTCGTACCTGAAGGATATCGCCGACGGCGGGTACTTCTATTTTGTCCATTCATATTATGTGGTGCCCCAGGATATGGGCATCGCTGCGACTACCACCGAATACGGCGTGGAGTTCGTCTCCAGCGTCTGGAAAGACAATATATTCGCCACTCAGTTTCATCCGGAAAAGAGCCAGGAACTGGGGCTTAAGATACTGAAGGCATTCGGAGATAGTAAATGATAGTAATACCCGCGATAGATTTAAAGGAAGGCAAATGCGTCCGGCTCCTCCAGGGGCGAATGGAGGACGCGACGGTGTACTCGGAGGATCCAGGAGGTACAGGCGGCGCATTTTGAGTCGCTGGGCGCGGAGCTGATACACGTAGTCGATCTGGACGGCGCGTTCGCCGGGGAGCCTAAGAACCTGGAGTCCATAAAGAAAGTTTTATCTGCCGTTAAAGTCCCCATAGAAGTGGGCGGCGGCATCCGCAACATGGAAACGATCGAGCTTCTCCTTGGGCTTGGAGTGAGCCGGGTGGTGCTGGGCACTGCCGCGCTGGAGGTGCCGGGTCTTTTAATTCTGGCATGCAAGAAGTTCCCGGGCAGGATAGTCGCCGGAATAGACGCAAAAGACGGCAAAGTGGCCGTGCGGGGCTGGGGCGAGGTGTCGAGCGTGACGGTGGACGAACTGGCTAAGCGGATGGAGGACGCAGGCGTGCGGGCGATAATCTACACGGACATCAGCCGCGACGGAATGATGACCGGCCATAATATCGAGGCTACAAAGCGCCTGGCGGGGCAGGTATCGACGCCGATTATCGCGTCCGGCGGCGTCAAGGATTTAAGCGACATCAAGGCCTTGATGGAGATAGAGGCCCTCGGCGTGGAAGGCGTGATCACCGGCAAGGCGGTATATTCCGGAGCGCTGGACCTGAAAGAAGCGATAGAAATAACGAAAGGATCATCCAGATGACCCTGAAAAAGATAGTCGGATTTATATTGAGAAAATGCAAGGTCCAGCAATCAAGTGCATACGCATTTATTTTTAGAAAATACCAGCAATTAATGGAAAAACCACCGTTTGTTCCCGGAGGTCATTTTTATTCTCCTATCCCGTCTTTAAAGGAAGTAGAGGCAAAAAAAGAAAAACTCTTTGAAATAAATACGAAAAATATCCCCAGTGTGAACTTAAATGAAGCCGAACAGCTTCAGAACTTTGAACTGTTAAAAAAACACTATAAGGAATTGCCTTTCGGCCCATACAAAACGGGCGAAACGAGGTATTACTATGAGAATAGCTATCTAAGCTACGCCGACGGGATTATATTGTACTCCATGATAAGAGAATTCAAGCCCAGAAAGATAATAGAAATCGGTTCTGGTTATTCTTCATGCTTAATTCTGGATACAAACGAGATATTTTTTGATAACTCGATATCCTGTACCTTTGTAGAACCATACCCTGAAAGGTTCTTATCTTTAGTAAAAGATGAAGACGTAAAAGCTTTAAACCGTAATAATTTACAAGACATCCCTTTAAAGGAATTTGAACTTTTATCCGAAAACGACATTCTTTTTATAGACTCGACGCATGTCAGTAAAATAAACAGCGATGTAAATTATATATTTTTTAATATTCTGCCCGCGCTGAAAAAAGGTGTAATCATTCATTTTCATGATATTTTTTATCCTTTTGAATATCCTAAGGCGTGGGTTTATCAAGGAAGAGCGTGGAACGAGGCATACGTTTTACGGGCCTTCCTGGAATACAACAGCGCTTTCAAGATCATTTTTTTCAACACCTTTTTAAAACATTTTCATGAAGAAATGTTTTTGAGAGATATGCCCCTGTTTTTGAAAGACGGTCCCCCAACAGGCACAAGAGGGGGCAACAGCAGCATCTGGCTCCAGAAAACAAGCGAATAGTGTGTATATTTAGCCCGCAGATCCGATAACAGGTGGAGCTGTATATGAAATATAAAGTTATAAAAGAATATATAGAGGTAGCCGCCGGATGTTAGCCAGAAGAATAATTCCCTGTTTGGACGTAAAAGGCGGGCGCGTCGTGAAGGGCGTGAGCTTCGTGAACTTAAGGGACGCGGGCGACCCGGTGGAGGTCGCGAAGGCGTACGACGAACAAGGCGCGGACGAGTTGACGTTCCTCGATATAACCGCCTCGCACGAGCAGCGCGGGATAATAATAGACGTGGTGCGAAGGACCTCGGAGCAGGTCTTCATGCCGCTTACCGTCGGCGGCGGGATAAAGAGCATAGAGGATATCAGAGAGCTGCTCAAGGCCGGATGCGATAAAGTGTCCATCAACACCTCCGCGGTCTATGACCCCAGGTTCATAAAGGCCGCGGCGGAGCGGTTCGGGAGCCAGTGCATAGTCGTGGCGATCGACGCGAAGAGGACCACGCCCGTGACGGACGCCGAGCGCGCGAAACAGATAGAGGAAATCAGCAAGAAACTGCATTGGGCGAACGACCCGGACTTCAAGACCCTGTTCTTCCAGGGGGTCAACAAAGACGGCCTGCACTGGGAGGTCTTCACCCACGGGGGCAGGACGCCGCAGTATATCGACGCGGTCGCATGGGCGGCGAAGATGGAGGAGCTTGGCGCGGGCGAGATACTGCTGACATCTATGGACCAGGACGGGCAGAAGACGGGCTACGACATCGAACTGACGCGCGCGGTATCCGAGGCGGTCAATATCCCGGTAATCGCATCCGGCGGCGTTGGGAACCTTGAGCATATCTACGACGGCCTGACCGCCGGGCGCGCGGACGCGGCGTTGGCAGCCTCCATATTCCATTACAAGGAATATACTATCAAGGAGGCGAAGGAATACTTGCGCGATAAAGGCGTACCGGTAAGATTATAACTTCGCTACCTTTCTTGAAAGAAAGGGTAGCGCCAAAGAACTGTATGACGAAAAGCGAACTTGAAATAGAACTGAAGAGCCTGAAAGACGAGCTTGAGGACCTGGAAGACGCTATCGCCTTCAACCTGATGAACACATCCGCGCATATTCCGGGCGGACACGTGCGCAAGGACGAAGAGCTGCTGGAAGAACTTAAAGGAAAAATTGCCGAGATTGAAAAGACGTTGAACAACTCAAACGGCAACCCCTTGTCGCCGGGAGGTTCCTGATGGAATTCCACTCCGTAAAGATAAACATCCCCGAGAACTGCAACGTAATCATAGGCCAGAGCCATTTCATCAAGACCGCCGAGGATTTATACGAGGCGATGGTTAACTCGGTGCCGGGGGCGAAGTTCGGAGTCGCGTTCTCCGAGGCTTCCGGGCCTTGCCTGATAAGGGTCGAGGGCACCGACGATGAGATGAAGGCGGCGGCGGTGGAAAATCTGAAGAACATCGCTTGCGGGCATTCGTTCTGCATCATGCTGAGGGACGCTTTCCCGGTGAACGTCTTAAACGCCGTAAAGGACTGCCGCGAGGTAGCGAATATCTTCTGCGCGACGGCGAACCCGGTCGAGGTGATCGTCGCCCAGACGGAGCTTGGCAGAGGGATAATGGGCGTCATCGACGGCTTCCCGCCGAAGGGCGTGGAAGGGCCGGAAGACGTGAAGAAGCGTAAAGACTTCTTAAGGATGATCGGTTACAAGCTGTAAAACCGTTACCTTTTTGAAAAAAGGTAACGCCAAAAACTTTCAAACTGTCCCGCTTTCTTTTGGTTACTTTTCTTTCTCGCGAAAGAAAAGAACGGTTTTCGGAGGTTTTTCAGATGTTCGACGTAACGCAGCTCAAGTACGATAAAGACGGCCTCATACCCGCGATCGTGCAGGACTATGAGGACGACGCCGTCCTGATGATGGCGTTCATGAACAAGCTGTCGCTGGAGAAAACGCTGGAGACCGGGCTATGCCATTACTGGAGCAGGTCCCGGCAGAAGCTCTGGCTTAAAGGCGAGACCTCCGGACATACCCAGGCGGTGAAGGAGGCGTATTACGACTGCGACTCTGACTGTCTGCTCTTCAAGGTCGAACAGAAAACCGCCGCCTGCCATACCGGGAACAGGAGCTGCTTTTATACAAAGATAGAAGCGGACGGCATCAGGAACGTCGGAGAAAAAAAATTCAACGAGTCCGACGTCTATTCCGGAAGCGATATCATAGACAAGCTCTACGGCGTAATCAAGGACAGGAAAGCAAACCCCGCCGAAGGCTCGTACGTCAGCGGCCTTTTCGCCAAGGGTAAGGACGCAATTTTAAAGAAGGTGGGCGAGGAGGCGGCGGAGGTAGTTATCGCCTCCAAGAACGGCTCTAAGGACGAGCTGGTCCATGAAACCGCCGACCTGTGGTTCCACTGCCTTGTCGCCCTCGCGGAGGCGGGGGTCACTCCGTCGGAAATTTATGCCGAGTTAAAGGGCAGGCGCAAATAGGCCTTACCATTGCCCTCTCATCGCGGCCGGCCGCAGTGAAGCCGTCTATCGCATATGTCCGTTGCGCCCCATCAGATAAAGAAACCGCCGGTACGCCAGCATAAATTCAACGTCTCCCACTGCATTTGACAACTTCCGGTTTAGTGTTATTATTAAGTTAACATTATTTAATAGCAAGAAGCCTACCACCAGGAATACGGTTTTAGAGCACGCGCACTTCCCCGAGAACTACTTCATCAACACAAGCCATTTGAAAACTTTTTAGCGGACGAGATAGTTTATCCGAACACTCGAGGTGTGCCATGGCCCTGCGGGACGGCGGGGGATGCAGCGGTATTGAAGAGAAAGATGAGGGGTTTTGCCCAGGCGGCAAGAACCAGTCATTGTGGAACCCTCACATCAGAATCAAAGCCGAAACTGTCTCCCGGTTTACCTTCCCACACCTTTGCGCCCACTTTTTTTTAAAGCCGTACCTGGCTGTGACGTACGCATAAAAGCACGTGCGCGGAGTAGTTTTTCCTATACGAAAAGAGGGGAATATGAGGGACATCCGGTACCTGTTCGTCTTAACTGCCCTGGCGGCGACCTTGCTGACGGGGAGAGCTGCCCTGGCCCAGGATTATATACTGGGCGGAGGCGACCTGCTCAAGATCACCGTGTATCAGAACGAAGACCTTACCACCGAGACGAGGGTCAGCGGCAACGGGATGATAAGCGTACCGCTGATCGGAAAGATGAAGGTGGCGGGGCAGACGCCGGGCGACGTGGAGCAGAAGATAGTGCAGAAGCTTGCGCAGGGCTACATCATAGACCCGCACGTCACGGTTTTCGTGGAGGAATACAAGAGCAAAAGGGTGACTATCCTGGGAGAGGTGGCAAAGCCCGGGGTATATGAACTTACCGCGAACGCAAGCATACTGGAAATAATTTCCAAGGCGGGCGGGCTTACGGATAAGGCCGGGGACACCATCGTCATAAAAAGGCAAAAAACCGCCGCCCCCGGTTCCAGCGCGCCAAAGGCCGTCTCCGACAATACGGGCGGGGAGGAGGCCGTCCAGGCGGCCGGGCGGGCCGACCCCGATGAGACTTATATAAGGTTGAACTTAAAAGAGCTCATGGAAAAAGGAAATCTGGCCGAAAACCCCAGCGTGCAGGACGGGGACAATATTTTCGTCACCAAGAGCGGCTTCATTTACGTGACCGGCGAGGTAAAGATGCCGGGCGCATACAAGTTCGAGGAAGGGACCACTGTAATGAAGGCGATAGCGCTGGCGCAAGGGCTCACAGACAAGGCCGCTCCGGGCAGGACTAAATTGATCAGGAAGATAGACGGCAAGGATGAGTCTATGAAGGTCAATATGGAGTACCCGGTCAAGCAGGACGACGTGATTTCAGTGCCTGAGAGCTTCTTTTAACCAAAAAGGGAAGGGGACGGATATGAAAGAAGAGCTTGGCCTTAGGGACTACCTGATGATCCTGAGCAAGAGGAGGGTCTCCGCGACGGTCATCTTCGCGATTTTCGTCTTGGTGGTGACTGCGGTAACTTTCACTATGACGCCGGTCTATAAAGCGACCGCGCAGGTTTATGTCGAATCGCCGAACATGCAGTTCAACATCCAGCAGCAGCAGATGGAGAACCAGTCGGACACGGCGTCTTACCTCCAGACCCAGATGAACATACTGAAAAGCGAGGCCATAGCCCGGAAGGTTATCGCGAAGCTCCACCTGGACACGGTGGAGTTCGGGAAGAAAAACTCCAGTTCTCCTCTTGCCTTCCTGGCAAGTAAGGACGCGGCGGCGGCGCCCACCTCGATGGACAGCTCCATACGCGAATTCGAGAAGCACCTTAATGTCGAGGTGGTAAAGAACAGCAACCTTGTCAGCGTCAGCTATGAGACGGAGAACCCGGAACTTGCCGCCGCAGTCGCCAATGAGACCGTGCAGACCTTCATAGACCAGAACATCGACATGCGGACCGCTCCAGCCAAGAGCTATATGACATGGCTGGACGGCGAGCTCGATAAAATAAAAAGCAAGATGAACGAGAGCTCGGATTCGCTGGAGAATTTCAAGCGTTCCAGGAGTCTCATCGTCGGCGGGGAGCGCGACTCCAATGTCACCCTGGCGGCCTTGAACGACCTCAACGCAAGGATGCTTGCCGCGGAGGCGAAGAGATACCAGGCTGAAATAAAATACCAGCAGGTAATGAAGCTTTCTTCCGTTTCCGGCGGGGTAATGAGCCTCCCTGACGTTTTAAACAATAAGCTCATACAGGACCTGAAGGCGCAGGAGGAGCTTATAAACAAGGAAATGGCGGAGAAGTCCAAGAAATTCGGCGATAAGCACCCGGTGATCGTGGGCTTGAACAACGAAATGGCCCAGATAAAAAGGCAGATAAACAGCGAAGTCAAATTGATCGTCAACGGGATAAAGAACGATTACGAAGCATCCCTCCATGAAGAGAGGAGCCTGCAGGGCGCGTTCAACCGCCAGAAGGCGGAGGCGATGAGCTACGACCAGCACGCCGCGGAGTACGAACTTAAAAAGGAGGACATGGAGGGCGCGAAGGCCATATACCAGCAGGTGCTCAAGAAGGCCCAGGAAACGACCATCATGGGCACCATCAACGTGAGCAACGTGCAGCTGTTCGACAAGGCCACGCCCCCAAGGAAGCCCTCCAAGCCGAAGAAGGCCCTTAACGTGCTCCTGGGAATCGTCCTGGGACTCTTCACGGGCGTGGGTTTCGCCCTTGTCAGCGAGCGGATGGACAATACCTACACCTCCCCGGAAGAGCTGGAAGAGCACCTGGGCGTGCCGATGCTGGGGATAGTGCCGAAATCATCCCAGCAGGACGACAAAAAACCCGAGAACATAGTGGCGGTGACGGACCCGATATCGCCGATGGCGGAATCCTTCAGGACGATAAGGAGCAACATACTGCTCGCCAGGAAGGACCACACTCCCCGCGTCATGCAGGTATGCAGCGCGCTGCACGGCGAAGGGAAATCCACCGTCTCCATAAACCTCGCCTGCATAATGGCCGCCGCCGGCGAGAAGATACTCCTGATCGACGGCGATATGCGAAGGCCCAGACTGCACAAGGTCTTCGAGGTCCCCAACTCGCGCGGCCTCTCCAGCGTTATCACGAAAAAGGCGGAGCTGGCCGACGTGATGAAGAAGACGGGCGTGCCTAACCTGACCTTCATCCCTTCCGGGCCGCTTTACTCGAACCCCGGCGAGATGCTGGGCTCCACCGCGATGTTCAACCTGGTCGCAGGGCTAAGAGAGCAGTTCGACAGGGTGCTTATCGACTGCCCGCCATATCTGGGCATAGCGGACGCGTCGCTCCTCACGCCGCTCTCCGACGGGGTAGTCCTGGTCGTCAGGAGCGGGAGCACCATAAAGGACGCGGTCTGGAAGATAAAAAAGAACATGGACGTGATAAAGGCGGAGATACTCGGCGTGGTGTTAAACGACATGACCACCCGCTCCGTGGACTATTACTATCACTACAACTACTCGAACTACATCAGCTCCAAGAGGCCAAAAGCAAGCTAGTCTTCCCGGTCCATTTCCGGGCCAGAGTAATTTGGTTCGCAATCTTTAAATGGCGCTAAATCACGGCGGGCGAGGTATGCCCGACCGACACGGACGGAGTACGGCCTTGAACATAGACTCGCACATGCACGTGAACTTCAAGGGCCTGGACGCCGGCGGGATAGTCTCCTACCTGGACCGGGAGGGGCTAAGTAAATGCTGGCTTCTGACCTGGGAAGAGGTAGCCCCGAAAGCCCCCGTGTACATGCACCTCTCGGCGAGCGACGTGTTCGATGCGTACCGTAAATATCCTGAGAGGGTATGCCCCATGTACGCGCCGGACCCCGCGGCTGCCGACGCGGCGGATAAGTTCATGGCCTGGGTGGATAAAGGCGTATGCGGCTGCGGAGAGCTGAAGACATCGCTTCCCTGGGACTCGCCGAAGCTCGACCGGCTGCTTGAGAAGGTCAACGCCCTGGGGATGCCGCTTGTATTTCATATGGAGAGCGGAGGCCCGCGTTATGCGCCGGTTGGCGATAACGGGTTTGAAAAGCTGATGGCAAAGATGCTGAACACCCCGCGTTACCTGGGCTACCCCAGGAAGGTAATCGATTTTTTAGAGAACGTGTACGCGCCGCTCAGGGAAACAAAAGAGAAGATGCGAAGCGATTTTCCGGGATACATGACGGATTTCGCCGCCCTGGAGACCCGCCTTCGGCAGTTCCCCGGGATCAAGTTCATAGGGCACGGGCCGCTCTTCTGGGAAGGCATTTCCCTGGAAGGCACCACGGAGGGGGTCCTGCCGCGCGGCAGGGTGATAGCCGGCGGGATAACGGTTAAGCTCATGGACGAGTACGACAACCTCTATGCCGACCTGTCGGGCTATTCGGGCTACAGGGGACTCACGAGAGACCCCGGCGTTCGCACGGCAATTCATAATAAGGCATTCCGGCGAGATACTGTACGGGACCGACAACTTCTTCCTGGGCCTTAAGCGATTTTTAGAGTCGCTTAAGCTCCCGGAGGACTGCGCCCGGCGCATATACGGTGAGAATGCATTACGGATCACGGGTGGAGCGGGAGGGCTTTCGGAACCGAAACGCCTGAATACACAGGTAAGGCCTGCTGGTCCTTCAAATCACACGGGAAACGCGTCCGGCTTGGCGCGGCCTGACACATACGACACAGTCTTCAAGGAGGATTAGCCATGTGCGGAATTGTGGGATATATAGGCGAAAAAAACGCCGTACCCATTCTCCTGGCGGGTCTTAAAAAGCTGGAGTACAGGGGGTACGACTCCGCCGGCATCGCCTTCCTCCAGGACGGCAGTCTCGGCATCAGGCGCAGCGTCGGAAAGCTTAGGAACCTGGAGTCGGCCATAGAGGGAGAGGCCTGCATCTCCGGGGTAGGCATCGGGCATACCCGCTGGGCGACACATGGGAAACCCAGCGAGGCCAACGCACACCCCCACCGCTGCGGCAAGGTGGCGGTAGTCCATAACGGCATTATCGAGAACTACGCCCAGCTAAGGACCGAGCTGGTACAACGGGGGCATACGTTCAAATCGGAGACAGACACTGAAGTCATTGCACATCTTATAGACGATGGGCTTACAGAAGGGCTGGACCTGGAAGCCGCGGTAAGGCGGGGCCTAAGCCAACTGAAGGGCTCGTATGCGATAGGCGTGGTGGTTGAGGACCGCCCGGACGTGCTGGTGGCCGCCCGCGCCGGCTGTCCGCTGGTGATAGGCCTGGGCGCCGGCGAATTTTTCATAGCCTCGGACCTCCCGCCGATACTGGGATACACGAAAGAAATCATATTCCTGGACGACTACGAGATGGCGGTGCTGTGCAGGGACGGAGTGAAGGTGACGGCCTTGGACGGCTCCGCCAGGAAAAAAGACATAAGCCAGGTAAAGTGGAGCCCCGCGATGGCGGAAAAAGGGGGCTACAAGCATTTCATGCTTAAAGAGATATACGAGCAGCCCCAGGCGATCCGCGATACCTTCCTGGGCAGGATAGACGCCCCATCCGGCAGCGTCTCGTTTGAAGATTTAAACATCCCGGACGAGGTCTTGAAGACGGTAAAAAAGGCCGCGCTTATCGCCTGCGGCACCTCCTGGCATTCGTGCCTGATAGCGAAGTTCATGCTGGAAGAGCTGGCCAGGCTCCCGGTGGAGGTGGATATCGCATCCGAGTTCAGGTACAGGAACCCTATAGTCGGCGCGGACACCCTGTTCGTGGCGGTAACGCAGTCCGGCGAGACGGCGGATACGCTGGCCGCGATGCGCGAGGCCAAAAAACTCGGGGCCAGGACGATTGCCATATGCAACGTGGTCGGAAGCACCGCGAGCCGGGACGCGGACGGCGTGATATACACCCACGCAGGCCCTGAGATAGGCGTCGCATCCACCAAGGCATTCACGGCACAGCTCACCGCTCTCTTCCTGCTCGCGGTCCGCATGGGTACCCTTCGCGGAACGCTGGATAAGGAAAAAGCCGCCGCGTTACTTGGTGAGCTGACGGCCATACCGGAGAAGGTGGGACGCACCCTTTCCGTAATGGAAGACGAGATGGGCAAGCTGGCTAAAATTTTTTACAAAAGCAGCGACTTCCTTTACCTCGGGCGGGGGTACAGCTATCCGACGGCCCTGGAGGGCGCGCTGAAGCTGAAGGAAATTTCTTATATACATGCCGAAGGCTATCCGGCGGGAGAGATGAAACACGGGCCGATCGCGCTTATAGACGAGAACATGCCCGTGGTAGTCCTCGCGCCATCGGACGACGTTTTTGAGAAAGTGGCTTCAAATATCGAGGAAGTCCGTTCGCGGGGCGGTCAGGTTATCGCCTTTGTGACGGACGGAGACTGGAAGCTGGAGGGGAAGGCAAACTATTTATACCGGGTGCCCGGCACCGTCCCATGTCTGACGCCTGTGTTGATGGCCATACCCCTCCAGCTCCTCGCCTATAAAATAGCGCTCTTAAGGGGGAGCGACGTGGACCAGCCGCGCAACCTGGCCAAGAGCGTAACGGTCGAATAGCGCGCGCGAGAAAAACTTAAGCCAAAAGGAGGACGCCATGGAAACTTTTATCGAAAGAAATGAAAGCAGGAAGTTACAGAAGGCCGATATCTTTGAAGCCCTCCTGGAAAAGATCGAAACCCGCCGGGCCACGGTCGGCGTGATAGGCCTGGGATACGTAGGACTCCCCCTGGTGCAGGCGTTCACGGGGGCCGGGTTTCCTGTAATCGGGTTTGATAAGGACACCGAAAAGATAGAACATCTCACCGCAGGGACGAGCTACATAAAGCACATCACCGATTCCTCCGTCACCGAGATGACCGGCTCCGGCAGGTTCTCAGCGACTGCCGATTTCGACAGGCTCAAAGAGGCCGACTGCATCCTCATCTGCGTGCCCACTCCGCTGAACGAGTACCGCGAGCCGGACCTCTCTTACGTGTTGAACTCGACGGCGGCGGTGGCAAGGACGCTCCGGGCGGGACAGCTGGTCGTACTCGAATCCACCACCTATCCCGGCACGACGGACGAGGAGATGCGCTCCGTCCTGGAGAAGACGGGGCTTCAGGCGGGCAAGGATTTTTTCCTCGCTTTCTCGCCGGAGCGCGAGGACCCCAATAACGGCAGCTTCAATACGGCCAGCATCCCCAAGGTCGTCGGCGGATACACCGGCAAATGCCTCAAGGTCGCGAATACCCTTTACTGCGGCATCATCAAAAGGACCGTCCCGGTATCGTCCACCCGCGTGGCCGAGGCGACGAAACTGCTCGAGAACATCTTCAGGAGCGTAAATATCGCGCTGGTCAACGAGCTGAAGGTGCTGTTCGACCGGATGGACATAGACGTCTGGGAAGTCATCTCGGCGGCAAGCACCAAGCCCTTCGGCTACATGCCGTTTTATCCCGGCCCGGGGCTCGGCGGGCACTGCATACCCATCGACCCGTTCTACCTCACCTGGAAGGCCCGCAAGTACGACTTCAATACGCGCTTCATCGAGCTGGCGGGCGAGATTATCACGTCCATGCCCTATTACGTGATGGATAAGACGGCGCAGGCGTTAAACCACCACGGCAAGGCGCTTAAAGGGGCGAAGGTGCTGGTGCTTGGGGTCGCATACAAGAAGAACGTGGACGACATGCGGGAGTCCCCGTCCCTCAAGATCATCAACCTCCTGATGGAGAAAGAGGCGAAGGTGGAATACTCGGACCCGTACGTCCCGAAGATACCGAAGCTCAGGAAATACAAGCTGGACATGGCCTCGGTGCCGCTGACGGAGAAGAACCTCTCGAAGTATGACGTGGCCATGATACTCACGGACCACGGCAGCTTCGATTACGAATTCATCTATGAACACTCGAACCTCATAATAGATACCCGTAACGCGATGGCGGGGATAAGAGACACCAAAAAGAAGATTTTCAAGGCATAGAGGAGGATCAGATGAGAAAGCCGGCGGTCGCCGTGATAGGCGCGGGATACTGGGGCAAGAACATAATCAGGGCTCTGCACAAGCTTGACGCTCTCTCATGCATCTGCGATTCGAGCGATAAGGCGCTCGAACTCCAGAGAGAGGCATACGCGGGCGTGCGCACGGAGACGGATTACCAGGCGGTCCTGGATGACGCCACGATAACCGCCGTAGCCATAGCATCACCCGCCGCAAGACACGCGGATATGATACGGCAGGCCCTGGAGGCGGGCAAGGACGTTTATGTGGAAAAGCCTCTCTGCCTTTCCGAATCAGAAGGCGCGTCTTTGGTGGCGTTGGCGGCCAGCCTGGGGAGGGTGCTGATGGTGGGGCATCTCCTGCATTACCACGACGCGGTGGTGAAGTTAAAAGAGATGATAAGCCAGGGGGAGATGGGGAAGATCCATTATATATACTCGAACCGGCTGAACCTGGGCAAGTTCAGGAGCGAGGAGAACGCGCTATGGAGCTTCGCGCCGCACGATGTCTCCGTGATATTGGGGTTAGCGGGAGAGATGCCTGAAACCGTATTCTGCAACGGCGGGGCCTTCCTGCAGGAAGGGGTCCACGACAGCACCTGCGCCCTGTTGAGCTTTCCCTCCGGGATGAGGGCTCACATATTCACAAGCTGGCTGAACCCGTTTAAAGAGCAGAAACTGGTGGTTGTGGGGAGCCGGAAGATGGCCGTTTTCGACGACGTGCAGGCCCCGGAGCGGAAACTTCTGATTTATCCGCACGTCATCAACTGGAAGGGGAACTTCCCCGTGCCGGAGAAGAAGGAACCGGAAGCCGTGGGACTTCAGGGCTCGGAGCCTCTTTTAAACGAGATGTCCCACTTCCTTGACGTGCGTGACGGAACGGAAAGTACCCGTGACCGACGGCGCGGAGGGTTTAAGGGTCCTGAAGGTGCTCCAGGCGTGCCAGAAGTCGCTCGATACCGGGACGAAGGTATCGATGCCCGAAAAAAAGGAAACCTTCTTCGCCCATCCGACCGCAGTCGTCGACCAGCCCGCGGATATCGGCGAGGGGACGTCCATCTGGCACTTCACGCACGTGATGAAGGACTGCAGGATCGGCCGCTCATGCAACATCGGCCAGAACGTGGTCATATCGCCGGGCGTGAAGGTCGGGGATAAGGTGAAGATACAGAATAACGTCTCGGTCTACACCGGCGTGGTGCTGGAAGACGGCGTCTTCTGCGGCCCTTCCATGGTGTTCACGAACGTGATGAACCCGAGAAGCTACGTATCCCGGCGTGACGAATATAAAGAGACGCTGGTAAAGGAAGGCGCGACCCTGGGCGCGAACTGCACCGTGGTCTGCGGGCATACCATAGGGAGGTTCGCATTCGTCGGAGCGGGCGCGGTGGTCACGAAGGACGTGCCGGACTACGCCCTGGTGGTCGGGAATCCGGGCCGGATAATCGGGTACATGTGCGAGTGCGGCGCCAGGCTCTCTTTTAATGGAGAAGAAGCGGATTGCCCGGCCTGCGGCGCGTCGTATGAAAAGAGAAGCGGAAGAGTAGAGAGGAGGCAAAAAATTGAAAGTACCGTTGCTTGACCTGAAAGCGCAATACAGCACCATTAAAGAAGACGTTATCGGCGCCATGATGGAGGTGCTGGAGGCCCAGCATTTCATCCTCGGGCCGAAGGTTACGGAACTGGAGCGGCAGGTCGCCCAGTACTCGGAAACCAAGTGGGGAATAGGCGTATCCTCCGGAAGCGACGCCCTCATCATATCCCTGATGGGTCTTGAGGTAGGCCAGGGTGATTATGTCATCACCACGCCGTATACCTTTTTCGCCACGGCCGGCGCGGCCGCAAGAGTGGGCGCAATCCCCGTGTTCGCGGACATCGACCCGAAAACATATAATATCGACCCGGCAAAAATAGCCGAGGCGGCCGCAAAGATACCCAAGGGTAAACTGAAGGCGATAATACCGGTGCATCTCTACGGCCAGTGCTGCGACATGGACGGGGTCATGGAAGTCGCGCGCGAATACGGCGCGGCGGTAATCGAGGACGCGGCCCAGGCGATAGGCGCAAGGGACCGCCACGGCCGCCCGGCCGGGAGCATCGGGGATACCGGGTGCTTCTCGTTCTTCCCCAGCAAGAACTTGGGCTGCTTAGGTGACGGCGGGATGGTGGTGACAAGCCGCGACGAGCCTGAAGGACAAGCTGACCATACTCCGCGCGCATGGAAGCAGTCCCAAATATTTCCATAAGATAATCGGCGGCAATTTCCGCCTGGACGCCCTCCAGGCGTCGGTGCTCTCGGTGAAGCTCAGGCACCTGGACCTCTGGAGCGAGAAGAGGCAGGAAAACGCGGACCTGTACAACATGCTGCTTGCCGATGCCGGGCTTCCGGTCGAGACGCCGTATATAGAAGAAGGATGCCGGCATATATTCAATCAATACGTAATCCGGGCGAAGGACAGGGACCTCTTAATGAACTTCCTGAAGGAAAAAGGAGTCGGTTCGGAGGTGTATTATCCCCTTCCGATGCACCTTCAGGAGTGTTTTAGCTATCTGGGGTATAAAGAAGGCGATTTCCCCGAAAGCGAGAAGGCCGCAAGACAGACCCTCGCGCTGCCGGTATACCCGGAGCTCAGCTCGGACGCGATAGCCTACGTCGTGGAGCGGATAAAGGAATTTTACGCTTAAAGTGGAGTCAGCCATGAAAAAAATGCTCATACCTTTTTCCGTACCCTTTATCGGTAAGGAGGAGATCGACTCCGTGGTCGATACCCTGAGGTCCGGCTGGCTCACTACCGGGCCCAAGACGAAACAGTTCGAGGCGGACTTCGCCTCGTACATAGGCTGCAAGCACGCCATAGCCGTAAACTCCTGCACCGCGGCTTTGCATCTGGCGATGGATGCGGTAGGGGTGGGTAAGGGTGATAGTGTCCTGACCACTCCCATGACTTTCGCCGCGACCGCGGAAGTCATCGAATACATGGGGGCGACGCCGAGGTTCGTGGACATAGACCCGGGTACGCTGAATATGTCGCCCGCGCTCCTCGAGCAGACGCTTCTGTCCATGCCAGAGGAGGAGCGCGCAAAGGTAAAGGCGATAATCCCGGTGCATATGGCCGGACAGCCCTGCGACATGGACCCCATAACCGAAACGGCAAAGAGATACGGGCTGAAGGTCGTGGAGGACGCGGCGCATACCATGCCCGCCAGATACAAGGGGCGGATGGTGGGGACGATTAGCGGGATAACGTGCTTCTCCTTCTATCCCACAAAGTGCATCACCACGGGAGAAGGGGGGATGGTGACCACGGACGACGATGAATATGCGGACCGGATGCGGGTGATGAGCCTGCACGGGATCTCAAGGGGCGCGTGGAACCGCTACTCGAAGGAAGGCTCCTGGTATTACGAGGTCCTTGAGCCGGGCTTCAAGTATAACCTGCCGGACGTCCTTTCCGCTATCGGCATCGGGCAGCTAAGGCGCTCGGAGGAGCTGCTGGAGCTTCGGATGCGGCACGCCGAAATCTATAACCAGGCCTTTAAGGATATGCCGGGGATAGAGTTGCCGGAGATCTCTCCGGACGTGGAACATTCATGGCACCTGTACATCATCAAGCTGAACCTGGAGATGCTCTGCATAGACAGGGGGCAATTTATAGAGGAGCTTCGGGAGCGCGGCGTGTTCGCGTCGGTCCACTTCATCCCCCTGCACATCCACCCGTATTACCGGGAAAAATACGGCTATGAACCGTCCGATTTTCCGAGGGCGGATGAGCAATACCAGAGGATGCTCTCACTGCCGTTTTATCCGAAAATGAGCGACGAGGAGTTGGATTACGTCATAGAAACTGTCAGGGAGGTCCTTGAAAGGAACTATGTTAAGCAAATTGCCGAGACGGGCAGCGGCTTAGCCGCGTAACGGAGCAATACACGATGGGAATCCTAAAAAGGTTATTCGATATTGTGTTCTCATTGTTGGGGCTTGTCTTTCTCTCCCCGTTTTTGTGCCTCTCGGCGCTTGCGATAAAGATGCAGGACGGCGGGCCGGTATTTTTCAGGCAGGAGAGGATAGGGAAGGGCCTTCGGCCCTTCAAGATGTACAAGTTCCGCTCGATGACCCCTGAAACGTCCGGGACGGGCCCTTCCATCACGGTGGAAGGCGACGCGAGGGTGACGAAGCTCGGCAGGGCCTTAAGGAAGATGAAGGTGGACGAACTGCCCCAGCTTATAAACGTCCTGAAGGGGGATATGAGCCTGGTCGGGCCGCGCCCGGAGGTATGGAAATACGTAAACCATTTCATATCCGATTTCCGGGAGGTGCTGAAAGTACGCCCCGGCATCACCGACTACGCATCCATTATTTATCATGACGAGGAGGAAGTGCTAAGGAGCTCGGACGACCCGGAGAATTTTTATCTCAAGACGATACTCCCGGCGAAGATCGAGCTGAACAAACGCTACGTGCGGGAGATGAGTTTAGTCCGCGACGTGGACATAATCATGCGGACGTTCGCCGCCCTTTTCCAGAGCCGGTTCGCGCGGTGCGGCGGGCTGTTCCGCGCCACGGTCTGCGAGCTGTGCGGCACTACGGCCAAACGGTTCTACACCGCCAGGGAATTTATACTTACCTACAGGCGTTTCTTCGTCTTCTTCTTTCACGCCTCCGCCGTAGCAATCGCGAATTATATCGCGTTCGCGCTCCCGTTCGAAGGAGCGGCGCCCGCAAGTCTCGCCCGGATCGTGCCGTACTCGATACTGCTCGTCCTGGCGGTGCGCCTTCCGCTCTTCAAGGCCTTCGGCCTGTACAAGGGTCTCTGGAAATATACCGGTATCGGCGACGTAATCAGGATAGTCTTTTCCGTCACCGTCGGGACGCTGGTATATATGACGCTCGATCGCATCTGGCTCTTCGGGGCCCTGGACATTCCGCTATCGGTCGTCGTCATGGACTGGCTCCTGACGCTGGCGCTCATCAGCAGCACAAGGCTCCTGCTCAGGATCTACGAGGACTACGTCGTTTCCGACAAGCAGGGGAAAAAGGTCCTTATAATCGGCGCGGGCAACGCCGGCGAAATGATCGTCAGGGACATGCGCAAGAACCTGCACCTGCACAAGCCGGTCGGCTTCGTGGACGACGACCGGCGCAAGAAGGGCCTGTCCATTCACGGCGTTCCCATACTTGGGACTACCGAAGACCTGTTCGCCATAATAAGCGAATACAGGCCGGAAGAGGTGCTTATCGCGATACCCTCCGCGAAGCCCGATACCATGATGGCCCTGATGAAGAGGTTAGTTGAGTTTAAGCTCCCGATAAAGACCCTGCCCTCCATCAGCGACATCATAAGCGGGCGCGTGAGCGTCAAGCAGATAAAACCGCTGGAACTGGAAGACTTGATGGCCCGGCCTCCGATTCAGGCGGACAGGGTGCTGTTGGGCGCTTTCATACAGGGGAGGACGGTCATGGTCACCGGGGCCGGGGGTTCTATCGGCTCCGAGATTTGCAGGCAGGCGCTGGCCCTCGGCGCGAAGGCGGTCGTCGCGTACGAGCGGCACGAGAACAGCCTGTATAACCTGGAGATGGAAGTCCGGAGCAAGGACAAAAATGCGCCCCTGTACCCGGTCATCGGCGACGTAAACGACAGGCACAGGCTGGACGAAATCTTTACCACCTATATGCCCGATACCGTCTTCCACGCCGCGGCGCACAAGCACGTCCCGATGATGGAGGTGAACCCGCGCGAGGCGATATACAATAATATCCTGGGCACCCGCAAATGCGCGCTCCTTGCCGGAGAGCACGGAGTGGAGCGGTTCGTCCTTATCTCCACCGACAAGGCGGTCAACCCGAGCTCCGTGATGGGCGCCTCGAAACGCGCCTGCGAGCTCGTAGTCCACGCGTTTAACGAAGGCTCCTCCACCAAGTACATCACCGTCCGGTTCGGGAACGTCCTTGGCTCGTCGGGGAGCGTCGTGCCGCTATTCAGGGACCAGATAAAGCGCGGCGGCCCCGTGACTATAACCCACCCGGACATCGTGCGCTTCCTGATGCTGATACCGGAGGCTGTACAACTCGTGCTCCAGGCGGCAAGCATCGGGGACGGCGGCGAGATATTCGTGCTGGACATGGGCGAGCCGATGAAGATCGCGGACCTTGCCAGGAACTTGATCGTCCTGGAAGGCTATGAGCCCGATAAAGACATCAAGCTGGAATATGTCGGCCTCAGGCCTGGCGAAAAGCTCTACGAGGAGCTATTCGATAAAAGCGAGGACGTCTCCCTGACTAAGGCGAGCAAGGTATTCATGGCCATATCGAAGGACCTTCCGGACCGGGCCGCGATAGCGAAGTTCGGGCACCTGCTTGAGCAGTGCGTGATAAGGAAGGATACCGACGGGATGCTAAGGCAGCTCTGCAGGCTGGTGAATACCTATACGTACAACGGGCAGGTGGCCGCGGAGGAAATAAAGAAGGCGGCGTAGCGGGAATTAAAGAAACGGCTATGGCGGAAATAGAATTAACGCGGCTTTTCGGCGGACTCAAGCGCCCGCTCAAGGTCCTCTACGAGGTCATTTGCGTCTTCGATTCCCACGGAGAGCCTGACTGTGCCCTCGGTTATCCCGCGGGCGAGTTTCTCCGCTGCGGGCAGCGGCCCGTGGCTCATCGTCCACGGATGCCCGGCCAGCGACTCCACCCCCCCGAGGCTTTCGGCCAATGAAAATACCCTTAGGCTGTCTAAAAAAACCTTGGCCGCCGGGAGACCGCCCTTAAGCCGCACCGTCACCATGCCCCCGAAACCCCGCATCTGGGATTTTGCGACCGCATGGCCGGGATGGCCCTGTAAGCCCCGGATAATATACTTCCTCCGCCAGGGGGTGCGCCGTCAGGAAGCGCGCGACGGCAAGGGCGTTGGCTTCGTGCTGGCGCATCCGAACCGCGAGCGTCTTTAATCCCCTTAGCGCAAGCCAGCAGTCGAAAGGCCCGGGCACCGCCCCGGCAAGCCGAAGGTATAGCTGGACCTTCTGAAATATTTCCTGGTTTGAAGTTATTACCGCGCCGCCGATTAAGTCCGAGTGTCCCCCGATGTACTTGGTAGTGGAATGTACCACCACGTCCGCACCCAGTTCCAGCGGGTTCTGGAAGTAAGGCGTGGCAAACGTGTTGTCCACTACTAAAGGGATGGAGAGGGTCTTGCACCTCAGGGCGATAGCGCGTATATCCGAAATCCCGAGTAACGGGTTGGCCGGAGACTCAAGCCACACCATCGCCACCGTCTCGTCTATCTTCGAGATGAATGAGCCCGTGTCGGACGAGCCGGCATAGACCGCGGTTATCCCGTTCTTTGCAAGCAGCCTGTCGAATATCCCATAGGTCCCGCCGTAGAGGTCTTCACAGACCAGCGCCTTCTCACCCGGCTGCAGCACGGAGAGCACGGCCATGGACGCAGCCTGGCCGGACGCGAAAGCGACGCAGGATTTTGCGCCTTCAAGTTCGGCAAGGCATGTCTCAAGGGCAGTCCGGGTCGGGTTCGCCACCCGCGAGTACTCATATCCCCGGTGCTTTCCAAGTTCGAGATGGGTAAAGGTGGAGGTCTGGTAAATGGGTACGACCGTCGCACCCGCAGCCTCGTCCGGCTCCTGCCCCGCGTGGATCGCCTTTGTCTCGAAACGCATAGAAAACCTCTAAAGTCGTTACTTTCTTTTCGGGTGAAAAGAAAGTAACACAAAGAAAAGCCGGGGTTTAAACCCCCCGCTTTCTTTTGTGTTACTTTTCTTTCCCGTGAAAGAAAAGTAACGGTTTTTATTCAAAAGAGCAGATATATTCCGTCACGCCCCCGTCCACGGCTATCTCGAAAAACGAGTCGCCGGGCACGTCGAAAAAAGTCCCCTCTTTATAAGCCGTCCAGGTCTGCTCGCCTTTCTGCTTCACGCGGCAGGAGCCTGCGATAATCTCCATCTTCTCCGGCGCGCCCGTGTTGAACTTGAACTCGCCCGGATATATAAGACCAAGGGTCTTTTTCGTCCCGTCCTTGAAAAGCACGGTGTGGCTGACCACCTTCCCGTCGAAATAAACGTTGGCCTTGCATACAACACTCACGTCGTCGAACTGCTTCGGCTGTTCCGGCATAACCCCCACCCCCCAGTCCATTAAAAGTGAATTAATCCCGGTAATTGCCCTACTGTATAGCATGGAGCCGGCGATAATGTCAAACGCGCTGTATGCAGGCCATTAAATATGCCTAAATGGTACTTGAGAAAACGCCGCGATTATGGTAAACATCAGCAATGAATAAAAGGCTTGCCTTTATCATCTTCCCGGTCTGTTTTTTCATAGCTTTTTTGGGGGCGGACCTCCCAAAATTCGGGACCAGTCGTCACGCGAAACCGATCCCGATATTAAAGAGCCTTGTAGAATCTTCGGCGGATTACTCCAAAGGCGCTTTAATAGATATCGGACCTTGCAAACACTATTACGATAATATCCCGCATAAGGAATATCCGCCTTTTTATCCGGAAGTTTCAAGGTTTAATCCCCGTATAGCGGTTTACTATATCGTAGCCAGGCCCCCTCCGACGATTTCCTGAAAACATTAATACGCAGTCGAAAAAAAGTTTACGGAATAACAAGGAGGTTCAACCCATGGGGTCGTTTAAAAGGGGTTTGCTTATTTTCATCGCGGCGCTATTTATCTGCGCGGGTTTTTACGGCTGCGCGAAAAAACAGCTTAATACAGGCGGGGGCGAATTGAAAACCCAGCAGCCGCAAGCAGCCAAACAGACGCCGCCGGAAAACACGTCCAAAACCGAGGCGAAGGAAGTGCCTCCCGGCCCTAAGGAACAGCCTGCGCCGGTTGAAACGGCGCGGCAGGAGAAGGCGCTTAAGGATGTGCATTTCGCTTACGACAGCTACGACATTACGTCGGCGGAGGGCAATATACTGGAGGCCGACGCCAATTGGATAAAATCCAATAGGCCCGGGCTGGTCCTTATCGAGGGGAACTGCGACGAGCGTGGCACGGTAGAGTATAACCTGGCTCTTGGTGAACGAAGGGCCGACGCCGCGGAAAAATATCTCGTGTCACTGGGTATTAAGGAAGCAAGGTTAAAGACCATCAGCTACGGGAAAAGCAAGCCCGTGGACGACGGGCACACGGAAGACGCCTGGGCGAAGAACAGACGCGACCATTTCGTCGTGCAGTAAATTCACCTGGATTCCAGCTGCAGGAATGACACGGGGCGTATCATCTTCTCGAAACGCGGCATAGTCCAGTTAGGCGTGACCGACTACACTTAAGCGCTGGGGGGCGGAATATTCCGCCTCCCAGCCTTGGTTCACGCGGCCTTGCGAAGCGTTTTCCTGTCCGGCCGTAAAAGCCCGTCCGCGTCCCTTTTCACCTCGTCCCAGCAGTCCTCGCACGATTCGTGCAACCTGCCGAGCAGATTGGCCGCCTGGTCGCGGCGCTCCCCGAGCTCGATTATCATCTGCCTGTCGCGCAGCCTGCCGGCCGCATTTTCATTCTGCGACTTCTCTCGAAGCTCGTCTATCGCCAGGTCGATCTGCCGGACCTGCGCAGTCACCCGCAGGATATAGTCCTCTCTGGACTTCATGACGCTGGAGTTCATTTTATACCCTCCCTGTTGGCCGCAGCGCCGCCACATCTGCCACACATTAAATTATATCAAAAAAATATATCAAAAAGTGACGGTGACGGAGTTAAAATCTTGACAGCAAATTGTCAGTGCTGTAGTATTAGCATCACTTAAATCTGGACGCACTGCAGTCCGCTTTAGCAATAAGTTTAGGAGTGCATTTGATGGTCCTCGGCTTCTTAGGAAGCGGAAAGTTCAAGTGGGGGCTTATCGGCGCTTTAGCAGGCGTTGCGGCCCCCATTTTCTTTTTCATCCTCCAGCCTTCCGTACAAAACCGTGGCACGTTGTTCGCCTTGGGCGTCGCCTTATGCTCTGCCTGGGCGGTTGGCCTGGGCGGGCTTCTTTTTGGCCACCTCCGGGACGGGGACCTTAAGTACCGCCAAAAGATGGAGCTCCGGGAAAAAGAGGTCACGGTGCTGGAGTCTCTTTCCGAAGCGATGTCCGGCACGAAAAACCTGGATTCGCTCCTACACTCCGCGCTCCGCGAGACCATCGAGTTTTCTTTTTTAAACGGCCTCACGAGATGCGCCGCGTTCGTGAAGGAATCGGCGGACGGGCCGCTCAAGCTTGCCGCGAAGATAGACAGGGACCCCAGGCTGGGCTCGTTTGAGAAAGATATAGAAGCCTGGAAGAGCCTGTGCGGCATTGCCGCCGAGACCGGCGAGATGATCATCTGTCCGGACGCCTCCAAAGACGAGCGGGTGCCTTCCGCGGAGCCGAGGGGATATGTCGCGGTCCCGCTGAAAAGCGCCGACAGAGTCCTGGGCGTCCTGGTTTACTGTCTGCCTGAAAATAGCACTCCCACATTCGAAGATGCGAAGCCGCTCTTTGCCGCCGCGGCCAGGATATGCTCATACGCCGAAAACCTCATGCTCTCCGGCCAGGCGCTCATGGTCTCCGAAGACATGGCGAAAAACGAACAGACGCTGGCTAAGAAGGTGGCCCAGCTCCATTCGCTGGTGGAGGTTGACCGCATCATCCTCTCCACCATGGACAGAGACGAGATGCTGCACAAGGTCAGCGTGCAGATACGTACCCTCGTCCCGGCGGACCTTGGCGGCGTCGCGTTATGCGACCCGGAGACCGGCGACTTCCGCTACATCGGCGGCTGGGGGATGGAGATACGAAACCGCGAGATACTTCAGACCTCGGACTGGCTGGGCAGCCCGGTCTTAAACCGGGGGAAGCCGATGACGAGGAAGAATATCGACGAGGATATAATCCTCTCTCCCTTCGACAAGCTCCTGCACGAGTTGGGGGTGAAGTCGGACCTGTACGCCCCCATCATCCGTAAGGGGAAGACGGTGGGGATATTCTTTCTCGGGTGCTTCAGGGAGGGCGCTTTTAACATGGAGGACGTGGATACCACCGTGGTCTTCGCCTCCAGGATGGGCCTCGCCTTAGAGCACGTCCGGCTCATCTACGACTTAGATGAGATGTCGGTGAACATCATCCATGCCCTGGCCTCCGCCATCGACGCCAAAAGCTCGTGGACGAAAGGCCATTCGGAGCGCGTCTCCGATTACTCCCTGGCGATCGCCGAACGGATGGGCATGGCAAAACGCGAAATAGAGCGCCTACGTCTGGCCGGCCTCCTGCACGATATCGGCAAGATCGGGACGTACGACGTACTGCTGGACAAGACCGGCAGGCTGACGGACGAGGAATGGGAGCTTATCAAGCTCCACCCGTCAAGGGGCTGCGAGATACTCGAACCTATAACGGAGTTCCGGGACATCCTTCCCGCCGTCAGGCACCACCACGAGCGCTGGGACGGCACCGGCTACCCGTCCGGGCTTCGCGGAGAGGCCATACCCCTCATGGCGCGCATCCTCACCGTCGCTGACTCGTTCGACACCATGACCGCGGACAGGCCGTACCGCTCCGCTATCGGCGTAACCAACGCCATACAGGAAATCCGTTACTGCACCGGGACGCAGTTCGCACCCGATGTCGCGGACGTATTCCTCCGGCTCGTCACGGAAAAGGGGGCGGACCTGAACCTGCTTCGGCAGAATGCAACCCACAGAGGCGCCTTCCCCGCCGCTTCCGGAACGTTATAACCCGCGCCTGAAGTGAATTTGCGGATAATGAGGTCCCGCTGATATAATTTAGGTATGAATACCGAAAAGATAGTACGCTTTGCCGTCGGGGCAATCGTAGGCGCGGTTGCGGGATTAGTCCTGGCCCGGTTAATCGCGGCTATCACGGCCAAAAAAGCAGTACCGGAACCGTACATGCCCAAAAAGATGGGGAAGCTTATCCGCCTCCCGCTCCCGAACCCAAGGGGCATAGATTAAAAAAGGTTAAAAAAGCTCCGAAAATACCTGCCGTTACCATTTTTTTAATTCCTTTTTAGTGTTGAACTATCCCCCTGCCTCTGGTATAATATCCGCACTTTTGCAAGCGTTTGAGAAATGTGCGATTTTTTGCCTTGGAGGCCCCGCTTAAAGCATGGTCAAACACGACCCGGAAGGCGACGACCTTCCTTCCGAGCTTGACGAGGAAGAAGACGAGGGGGGGCGGGCCGAAGAGGCTCTATTGGGTATAGGCGCCGCGGGCAGCCCGGAGACACCGTTGACGCCTTCCGTGATGGTGGCGGACGTGGGCGCGGCCTCTCAATCTTCAGCCGCGGAGGCGGCCAAGGCCAATACCTTAAACCGCTGCATCGCCAAGTTCATCGACATACTCATCGCGCTTCTTTTGGCGAGGCTCCCGGGTTACATAGGTTTCTGTTCAGGACTTTTGTATATCGGTATCGCCGACGGTGTGATGGGCGGCAGGAGTGTCGGGAAAAAGATTGCCGGTTTAAGGGTCTATTCGAAAAAGACGGGTCAACTGGCGGACTTCCGCGCGTCCATACTAAGGAACTCCACGATAGGCGTCTTTTACATCTTCTCGCTTATCCCGTTCGTCGGCTGGGCCGCCGGGATACTTGGCCTTGGTTTCGAACTCCTGCTCATCATCGGCAGTCCCGAGGGCATGAGGCTTGGCGACGAGATTGCGCTTACGGTGGTGAAGGACGAGGAATAAAATAACATTCGTTACTTTTCTTTCGAGAAAGAAAAGTAACCAAAAGAAAGCTGGACTTAAAACCGGTTTTCTTTGGTTACTTTCTTTTTTCCAAAAGAAAGTAACAAAGGGTTTTCAGGAGATATAGATGTTCATAAATTCGCTTCTCGGCATGTTCTCTAACGACCTGGGGATAGACCTGGGCACCGCGAGCACCCTGGTATATGCGAAGGGCAGGGGGATCGTCTGCAATGAGCCTTCCGTCGTCGCGATAGATAAATCCTCAAAGCGGGTGCTGGCCGTGGGGATGGAGGCGAAGCGGATGCTGGGCCGGACCCCCGGAGACATCGTCGCCATCCGCCCGATGAAGGACGGCGTCATAGCGGACTTCGACGCCACCGAGCAGATGCTTCGGTACTTCATCCAGAAGGTCCATAACAGAAAGACCTTCCTTCGGCCCCGGATAATAATCGGCGTGCCATCCGGGATTACGCAGGTGGAGCAGAGGGCGGTCCGGGACAGCGCGGAGCAGGCCGGCGCGCGCGAGGTCTATCTCATAGAGGAGCCGATGGCGGCGGCAATCGGCGCGGGACTACCGATTACGGAGCCTTCCGGCAACATGGTGGTGGACATAGGCGGCGGCACCACGGACGTCGCGGTAATATCGCTTGCGGGCATAGTCTATTCCAAGACCGTAAAGACCGGCGGCGACAAGATGGACGAAGCGATCATAAATTACATAAAGAGGAAGTACAACCTGCTCATCGGCGAGCGCACCGCCGAGCACATAAAAATGACCATCGGCTCCGCGTACAAGACGGAAGAGGAAGCAAAGACGATGGAGGTGCGCGGACGCGACCTGGTCTCCGGCATCCCCAAGACGCTGATCATAGACGACGACGAGGTCCGCGAGGCGTTGATGGAGCAGGTACTGACGATAGTGAACACCATAAAGGTCACCCTTGAAAATACGCCTCCCGAACTTGCGGCGGACATAGTGGAGAAGGGGATAGTGCTGGCGGGCGGCGGCGCGCTCCTTAAGGGAATAGACGTACTGATCCGCGAGGAGACCTCGCTCCCGATAGTGATCGCCGAAGACCCGCTCTCGGCGGTCGTCATGGGTACCGGAAAAGCGCTGGACGAACTTAATCTTTTACGAAGGGTCTCCGTACGGACGTAACCCGTTACCTTTTTAGTAAAAAGGTAACGCCAAAAACTTTTAAACTTTTTTGGCCCCGCTTTCTTTTGTGTTACTTTTCTTTCCCGCGAAAGAAAAGTGACGGTTTGGATTCTTAGATGTTTCGCTACCTTGCCAGGAACAAGGGCATCCTGCTCTTGTTCCTCATAATCCTTTCAAGCTTCCTGATTATTACCTCGCAGGTAAGAAAGCCCCGCAATGCCTCTTTGCCTGAACGGGCAGTAACGATGCTCCTATCCCCGTTCGCCATGGGGACGCAGGCGGTAAAAAACAAGGTTACAGGCGCCTGGGACGGTTACGCGGGCCTCGTATCCGCGAGGGACGAGAACCTTCAGCTTAAAGACGCGAACAGGCGGTTCTACCTGGAGAACCTCCGCCTCAGTGAAGCCCTCCTTCGAAATGCCCGGATGGCCGAGCTTTCGTCCGTGGCGAAAGATTTCGGGTACCCGGCCGTCCCCGCGCACGTCATCGGGCGGGACGCCTCATCGTGGTTCAATACCGCCTGGATAGACGCGGGCGAGAAAGACGGCCTGGCCAGGAACATGCCCGCCGCCGCCCATACGGGGGTCGTGGGACATATCTCCAAAGTCTCGGGCGGGACGTCCCGCCTCACGCTTCTCACCGACCCGGCAAGCGCCGTGTCCTGCATAACCCAGCGCACACGCGAGCCCGGCATACTTGTCGGGGAGGGCACCGAACTGTGCCGTTTCCAGTACGTGGGCAAACAGGCCGACATTGCCGTGGGCGACCTGCTCATCACCTCGGGGTTGGACGGGATATTCCCGGCGGGTCTGCCCGTGGGGCGGGTGGCGCAGGTGTCGAAGACGGGCCAGGGATACTTCGAGGAAATCTACGTGCGCCCTATAGCTGACATAAAGCGGATAGAGGAAGTTTCCATCGTCCGTTACCAGGCGAAGCCCCTCCCTGCGGGTGAGCAGTCAAAGCCGAGGGAAAAAGGTAACGCCAAAAACTTTTAAGACAAGTTTAACTTGTCCCGTTTTCTTTTGCTGCTTTTCTTTTCCGTAAAAGAAAAGCAGGGATCTTAAAATGAAGCTGAATATCTCCGTATACGTCACGTTTATAATAATCGCCGCCCTCCAGGCCGTGCTGGGAGACTCCCTTTCCATCTGGGGTATAAAACCCAGCCTGATGCTGGTCGCGGTCTATGCCTTCTCCATCACGGAGAACGGCCCGTCGGGCATAATTTACGGGGCTTTCGCGGGCTTCCTGGACGACTGCCTCTCCGGCGGCTATATCGGCCTCTTCGTCTCGGGTTACGCCCTCGTGGGGTACCTGGCTGGCCGGGCGGGGAAGAAGTGGTTCAATATCGGCGAGTCCGCGAACTTCGCGGGTATTTTCGTACTCTCGCTCATCAACGGAATTTACACGGCCGCCCTGGTCGAGACGGTACGGGGCGGAAACGAGATTATATATATGTCCCTGAGGTACGGCCTTCCCCAGGCGTTCTACAACGCCCTGGCAGGGGCGCTTATCCTGTGGCTTTTCAGGTCGCGCCTGTCCCAGAGAGTGCCCTGGCTCAAGACCATCAGGCAGCTGCAGGTCCGGATATAAATGAAGTTCAATGGAAACGGCATCCACGGCGAGGGGGACGGCGCGGGCGACATAAAAAAGCGCCTGTGGCTGCTTAGCGTCTGCGTCCTGGTCTTTTTCGCGGTCATAGTCTTAAGGCTCTGGTACCTCCAGGTGATAAAGGGCTCGTACTACCGCGAGCTCTCCGAGAATAACCGCATCCGCATCATCAGCATCCGCCCTCCCAGGGGAATCATCTACGACAGAAACGGTATCCCGCTGGCCGCCAATACGCCCAGCTACACCATAACCTTCACCCCCGAAGACGCGAAGGGGATGCCGCAGGTGACGGCGAAGCTGGCCTCCATCATCGGGGCGACGCAGTCGGAGCTGGAGGGTTTTATCAGGTCGGAGAAGTACCGGAACCCCTACCAGCCTATACGGGTGCGGGAGAACGCCTCGTTCGCCGAGATATCGGAGGTCGAGGCGGCGAAGGACGACCTGCCCGGCGTGTCGGTGGAGGTGGAACTCAGGCGCTACTATCCTTACGGAGATTTCGCCTCGCACCTGCTCGGCTATATCGGCAAGATAACGCCGGACCAGCACGAGACGCCCGAGTATGCGGACCTGCCGCCGGATTTCCTAATCGGGCAGTACGGGATAGAAAAGCTCTTCGATAAAGTCATACGCGGCGTGCCCGGGAAGAAGGGCGTCGAGGTGGACGCGATGGGCCGCCAGAAAAGGATAATCTATACCGTGGAGCCGGTTGCCGGGGAAGACCTGGTCACCACGATTGACTATAGGGCGCAGGCTGCCGCGGAAGAGGCGATGAAGGGCCATGCCGGGGCGATTGTCGCCATCGACCCGCGAAACGGTGACGTGCTGGCGATGGTGTCGAAGCCCGGTTTCGACCCGAACATATTCCCCGTCGGCCTCACCCGGAAAGACTGGCAATACCTTACGACGGACAAGGACAAGCCGCTGAATAACCGCGCGCTCCAGGGACAGTTCCCGCCGGGCTCGACGTTCAAGCTGGCCATGTCGCTCGCGGGGCTGGAGACAGGAAAGGCGAACCTGGAGGTCAACTGCACCGGCGGCTGGGGCTTCGGAGGCAGGGTCTTCCACTGCTGGGATAAGAAGGGGCACGGCCGCGTCCAGCTGCACATGGCCATAGTGGAGTCCTGCGACGTGTTCTTCTACAACCTCGGCAACAACATGGGTATAGACAACATCGCAAAGTACGCCAATTACCTGGGACTGGGGATGCCCACCGGCATCGGCCTCAGGGAAGCGAAGGGTCTTATTCCTTCCACCGCGTGGAAGGAGAAGGTCCGCCACTGCAAGTGGTATCCCGGCGAGACCATATCCTGCTCGATAGGCCAGGGCTACGTGAGCGTCACCCCGATACAGCTCGCCCGGATGACGGCTACCCTGACGAACGGCGGGACGCTCTACCAGCCGCAGGTGGTGAGCCAGATAAGATACAGGGACGGCCAGATAAAGCAGTTCCCGAAAGTGGCCCTGTGGAAGGTCCCGGCCAAGCAGCAGGACCTGGACATTATAAAGGACGGGATGACGGGCGTCGTCTGGGACCCCAGGGGCACCGCTCACGCGGCGCAGTCGGACAGGGTGATTATCGGCGGCAAGACCGGCACGGCGCAGGTGATTGGCCTTGGCAAGGGTAAAGGCATGGATTACAAGGACCACGCCTGGTTCGTGGGGGCGGCCCCGATGGACAACCCGAAAATAGCCATCTGCGTCCTGGTGGAGCACGGAGGGCACGGCGGCTCGGTGTCGGCGCCGATGGCGAAGCAGGTCAGTCGAGGCGTACCTGCGATAGACGACAAGACGATTGCCCGGAAGAACGGCTTCGGAAACCTTACCGGCATCTTCCTTACAAAGGCGGTAAAGACTTTCAGCAATATCACCGGGAGCCGCCTGGCGGCATTCAGGACGATGACGGGCGCGGCGAAGACCAGGACGCTCCTTGTCAGTAACACGGAAAAAAATAATACGAAGGTAAAACCTGCGGATAAGCGGAAAAAAGAGGACAAAAAGAATCCGCACTCAAAGGCGCACGCGAAGCCGCGTGAGGCCCTGCCGGAAAAGAAGATGAAACTGAAGAAAAGGGCTTAAGCTTAAATGGCTGACAGGCACAAAAGGATAATTTCCAACTTCGATATAAATTTCCTGATTGCAGTCGCGGCGCTCATCGGCATCGGCCTGACCGCGGTTTACTCCGCAACCTACAGCATGAGCGGCGGCAGCCATGCGTTATTCAAGAAGCAGCTCGTCTGGATAATATTCGGGCTGGTGACGATGGCCGGCCTCGCCTTCTTCGATTACCGCCGCCTGGAACGCTGGGGGTACGTCCTGTACGGGATTGCGATAGCGCTCCTTCTGGCCACGCTCGCCGTCGGGCATTCGGGCATGGGCGCGCAGAGGTGGCTCCCGCTGGGGCCGTTCGCCTTCCAGCCGTCCGAGGTGGCGAAGCTCTGCATAATAATCGCATTGGCCAAGTATTTCTCGGAGGACAGAATAACAAGCGGGCACACTCTTCGCGAGCTGATCAAGCCGTTTTTGCTCGTGATAGTCCCGGTTGCCCTTGTGATAAAACAGCCGGACCTGGGCACCGGGCTCATGTTCCTTTTCATATTCTGCGCGGTCGTCATAGTCGCGGGGATAAGGATAAAATCGTTCCTGTACCTGGTGGTGACCGCGGCGCTCTCGGCCCCGCTCGTATGGGGAATCGCCTGGAGACACCTGAAGGACTATCAGAAGAAACGCCTCACCATGTTCCTCTCGCCGGAGCTGGACCCGGCGGGCGCGGGCTATCATATCATACAGTCGAAGATCGCCATCGGCTCCGGCAGTCTCACGGGCAAGGGATTTCTGCACGGGACGCAGAGCCAGTTAAGTTTCCTTCCCGAGCGGCACACGGATTTTATTTTCTCCGTAATCTCGGAGGAATGGGGGTTCATCGGCTCCATAACCGTCCTTGCGGTGTACCTGTTCATCGTGCTCTGGGGGATAGAGACCGCGCAAAAGTCCAAGGACCGTTTCGGCTCGCTTATCGCCGTGGGCGCGGTCGCGATGATATTTTTCCATATCGTGATAAACATCGGGATGACAGTGGGCATAATGCCGGTCGTGGGCGTGCCGCTCCCGCTCGTCAGCTACGGCGGGACATCGGCGCTTACGACATTGATTGCCCTGGGATTACTCGCCAGCGTGAATCTGAGACGGTTCAAGCTATTTTATTAAACCCTTTACTTTCTTTTCGAGAAAAGAAAGTAACAAAGAAAAGCTGGACTGAAAGTCTCGCTTTCTTTTGCTACTTTTCTTTCACGGGAAAGAAAAGTAGGACTTAAATGTTTAAAGATAAAATCCTGCGAATCCTCCCCCTTGTCACCAAGCCCACGCGCTACATCGGCGCGGAGGTCAACGCCGTAGTGAAGGACCCGGATTCGGTCTCGCTTACGTGGGCGCTCTGTTTCCCGGACGCATACGAAGTGGGCATGTCCCACCTGGGCTTGAAGGTCCTCTACGAGATACTGAACGCGCGTGCCGATATCTGGGCCCAGCGCGTGTTCGCGCCGTGGCCGGACATGGAGGAAAAACTCAGGGAGCATAACCTGCCGCTCTACGCCCTTGAAGGTTTCACGCCGCTTGGCGAAATGGACATCATCGCCTTCACGCTCCAGTACGAGCTGTCCTACACCAATATCCTGAACATGCTGGATTTATCCGGACTCCCGGTATATTCGAAAGACAGAGACGAAACGCATCCGCTCGTGATTGCGGGCGGCCCCTGCGCCTTAAACCCGGAGCCGCTGGCTGAGTTCATAGACGTATTCGACATCGGGGATTCCGAGGAGTCGGTGCTTGAGATATCCGACATAGTGCTGGACTTCAAAAGGCGCGGCGTGAAGGATAAAAAAGCCCTGCTCCTCGCTCTTTCGAAAGTCGAAGGCGTTTACGTCCCGGCGCATTTCGAAGTTTTGAAAGACCAGGGCGGCAAAATAGAGAAGATAAAAAACGTGGCCGGCGGCCCGGACAGGGTCAGAAGGCGCCTGATAAAAGACCTGGACAAAGCGGCGTTCCCCGTGCGCCCGCCGGTGCCGTACATGGCCGCCGTGCATAACCGCATCACGCTTGAGATCTCGCGCGGATGCCCGCGCGGATGCCGGTTCTGCCAGGCCGGGTATATCTACAGGCCGATGCGCGAGAGGGGTCTTCCCCGCCTTATGGAACTGGCGGAGGCCGCCCTTTCATCTACCGGCTGCGACGAGCTGTCCCTTTCCTCGCTCTCGGCCGGGGACCACAGCTCCCTCCTCCCGCTGATGACGAACCTTATGGACGTCTATAGCCAGAGGAAGGTCTCGATATCGCTTCCGTCGTTAAGGGTGGGTACGCTCACGCCGGAGATGTGTAGCGAGATAAGGCGCGTCAGGAAGACCGGGTTCACCATCGCGCCCGAGGCGGGCACCCAACGCTTAAGGGACGTGATAAACAAAAATATCTCAGAGGACGCTCTGACCGAGACCGCGGCGACGGTATTTTCATCCGGCTGGGACCTGATAAAGCTCTACTTCATGGTGGGCCTGCCGACAGAGACCGACGACGACCTGCGCGGCATAATAGACCTGTCCCGGAAGGTATTGAACGCAGGTAAAGGCGGGGGCGGCAGGCGGAAGGGCGTGAATGTCGGCGTCAGCGCATTCGTGCCCAAGCCCCATACGCCGTTTGAGCGGCTGGGGCAGATACCGATATCCGAGATGCGCAGAAGGAAAGACATTTTAAAGAGCGCACTGGGCAGGAAACCGTTCGCGATGAAGACCGGCTTCGCCGAGACGAGCGCGCTTGAATCCGCATTCGCCAGGGGCGGCCGGGAAACAGGCCAGGCGCTTTATAACGCCTGGAAGGCCGGCGCGCGTTTCGACGGCTGGACGGAGTACTTCAACTGGCAGACGTGGCTGGACGCGTTCAAGGATGCCGGCATGGACGTGGAGGATGAGGCGGCGCGCGAGTTCACTCCGGACGAGATACTGCCCTGGGGCCACATCGACTGCGGCGTGACCGACAAATTTTTCAAAAGTGAGCTGGAAAAAGCCCTGCGCGGCGAGACCAGCCGGGACTGCCTGGACAAGTGCACGGCGTGCGGCCTTGAGTGCAAAAAAGAGGAGAGCGATATAACGCCCCAGCCGCACGTCAGCCCGTCCGCGCCGCCGGGGGCGGGTTATGGCAATAGGACGGAGTGTGAGAAGCAGCCAATGGCTAAACGGCCAATGGCCGTGGCTGCGCCCGCGAGGATACGCATCTCGTACACGAAGCTCATGCCGCTGGCCATGCTCTCGCATACGGAGATGATGACGCTTTTTTTCCGGGCAATCTCGCGCGCGGGGCTGCCCGTGGCTTTCTCGGAAGGTTTTAACCCGCACCCGAAGCTTTCGTTTGGTCCCGCGCTCGGTGTCGGGATAGAATCGGAGGCGGAAATCCTTGACATAGAACTGAGTTATGCTATAGACTTGATGATGGCCGCGAAGGCCCTGAACATGGCGCTGCCGTCAGGCGTGAGGGTTTCAGAAGCCCGTTATATCTCGCCGAAAGAGGCCCCCGCGGGGGTCGGCCTTACCTCTTACGAGTACGAAATGGAAGTCCCCGGGGGAGCGGACGCCGAGGGTGCTATCTCCGGGTTCCTTGCAAAAGCAAAGCGCGGTGATTACCCGCGTCTCCGAGAAGGGGGACAAGGAAATAGATATACGCCCGATGGTGCGCAGCCTGGAGGCAGCTCGGGACGGGCGGACGGTTATTTTTACGCTGACGGCAGTCGATGGCAAGGGCGCAAAACCCTTCGAGGCGGCCCAGGCTATATTTAATTTACAGCCGCCGGAATCGAAGGCGATTCGGATAAAGCGGCTTAGGATTTTTTAAACAACCCTTTACTTTCTTTTCGGGTGAAAAGAAAGTAACAAAGAAAAGCCGGAGTTAAAAGCCCAGCTTTCTTTTGCTACTTTTCTTTCTCGAAAGAAAAGTAGAAAGACTTAAATGCCAACTGAGATAATAGTAAGCGCGAGCCACCAGGAGACACGGGTGGCGCTGTTAGAGAACAAGCTTGTGACGGAGATATTCATCGAACGGGCGAAGGACCGCGGCAACACCGGCAACGTCTACAAAGGCCGCGTGGTGAAGGTCCTGCCGGGGATGCAGGCCGCGTTCGTGGATATCGGCCTTAGAGAAATCCGCCTTCCTTTACGTCGCCGACGTCTATAACTCCGTGGAAGAGTACGCCCACATGATGGCGGAGGACATAACGGCGGAAGAAGAGGAGATCGAGATAGAGGAAGAGGGCCGGCCCAGACGCAGGCGGCCGTCGTCCATGACCATAGAAGAGCTGCTCCAGGAAGGGCAGGAGATAATCGTGCAGGTGGCCAAGGAGCCTATCGGCACGAAGGGCGCGCGGGTAACGAGCTATGTCACCCTGCCCGGGCGCTACGCCGTCTATATGCCCACCGTGGACCATATCGGCATCTCCCGCCGGATCGAGAGCGAGGCGGAGAGAAAGCGCCTGAAGGACATAGTGATGTCGCTTAAGAAGCCCGGCGCGGGCTATATCGTCCGCACGGTCTCGGAGGGCCAGGACGATGCGGAGCTGAAGCGCGATATGGACTTCCTGGAGCTTCTCTGGCAGAGGATACTCAAAAAGAACGAAAAACTCTCCGCGCCGTCAGTGCTCCATTACGACCTGGACCTGGTCTTCCGCACCATACGCGACCTGTTCACCCTGGACGTCGAGAAGCTGGTGATAGACAGCGCCTCCGAATACCAGAGGGTGAAGGAGTTCGCCGACGCCTACCTCCCGCAGCTTAGCGAAAAGGTGGAGCTGTACGACAAGGACGAGCCGATATTCGACGCCTACGACGTGGAGATAGAGATATCGCGCGCGCTGGGCCGCAAGGTCTGGCTTAAATCCGGCGGCTATATCGTCATCGACCAGTCCGAGGCCCTGACGGCAATCGACGTGAACACCGGACGCTACGTCGGGAAACGGAACCTGGAGGACACGATCCTCAAGACAAACCTCGAAGCCGTGAGAGAGATCGCGTATCAGCTGAGGCTTCGGAACATCGGCGGCATCATCATCCTGGACTTAATCGACATGGAGAAGGAGGAGAACCGCCGCAAGGTCTATACGTCGCTGCAGGAGTACCTCTCCCACGACAAGGCCAAGACGAACATCTACCACCTCTCGGACCTGGGGCTCATCGAGATGACCCGCAAAAGGACGCGCGAGAGCCTGGGCAGAAGCCTTTGCGACCCGTGCCCCTACTGCGAGGGCCGTGGCTTCATCAAGAGCAGCGTCACCGTCTGCTACGAGATATTCCGCGAGATACGCCGCATCGCCCACTCCGCGAAAGAGAAGAAGATAATGGTCTCCGTGAACCCGGAGGTGGCGGACCTGCTCTTCGACGAGGAGCGCCAGGGCGTCGATGACCTGGAGATGGAGTTCAAGAAGAAGCTCATAATCAAGGGCGACACGACGCTCCACCAGGAGCAGTACGATATCGTGATGGTATAGACCGTACTTTTCTTTCGCGAAAGAAAAGTACCAAAAGAAAGCCGGGCAGTTAAGTCCGGCTTTTCTTTGTTACTTTCTTTTCACCCGAAAAGAAAGTAAGGTCTGCTATAATTATTCCTATGGCCGAGACCGAAAAAATTCCCGAAGAAGCAAAAGAGATGCTCGCGCGCCTCAAGGAGACGGCGGGCAGCTCCGGGCTGCTGCGGGTGATGATTTACGGGAACCCGGACCCGGACGCCCTGGCTTCCGCGATGGCGCTGAAGAGCGTGCTGGATGAGGCGACCGGCGGGAAGCTGACGGTGGAACTCAATTACACCGGCGCGGTCGGCAGGCCGGAAAACGCGTCCATGATACGCCAGTTGAAGATCCCGGTCACCCCGATATCCGAGGCGGAGGCGAAGGACGCGGACAGGATTGCGATAGTGGACGGCCAGCCGCAGTTCTTCCAGGACTTCACCCTCCCGCGCTGCGACATCGTTATCGACCATCACCCCAGGCTCCTGGACCGCCCCGTCCCGTTCGAGGACATCCGGCCCGAATACCTCTCCACCTCCTCGATAATGACGGAGTACATGCGGGCCTCCGGCATGCGCCTTACGCGGGGGATTGCCAGCGCACTCTTATACGGCATCAAGACCGACTCCCGGAATTTCATGGCCGACTTATCAATCGGCGACATTGACGCGCTCAAGTGGCTCCGGGCGAAATCCGACCGGGACATAGTGAAGCGCATAGAGTTCTCCCAGTTCTCGCGGGACGCGCTGGACTATTTCTCCATCGCGCTGGTGCGGCGGCGGTTCGTGCAGGGCGTGATGTTCACGCACCTGGGCCCGGTGCCCAGCTATGACGTTTGCGTGCAGATAGCGGACTTCCTGATAAGGGTGGAGCACGTGGAGTGGGCGCTTGTCACGGGCATCGTGGCGACGGAACTGGTGGTGGTATTCAGGAACGACGGGGTGAAGAAGGACGCGGGCTATCTATCGCGCACGGCTTTCGGAAAGCTGGGGAGCGCCGGGCGGACATAAGTCCATGGGCCGCGCAAGCATCCCTCAGAAGAACCTGCCGAACGGGCTACTCCTCACGGATAACAAGGGAATAGAAAAATTCGTCCTGACACAGCTAAGCAAGGTGGACCCGGTTTTCGCGCCGGTGTTGAAGACGATATAGAGAGCTACGCTTTCATCATCCCGACGACCCATAACGCATAGCAGACGACAACGGCGGAGCCCCAGAGAAGCGCCTTTTTATTGTCGAAGCGGCCCTGCTTCTGGAACGCGCCGAAGATGAAGCCGACCGTGCAGCCTATCCAGCCCAAAAAACCCAAGACCACAAGCGCGGCCCACGGATTGTCCATTCGTCCTCTCCTTAGTCGCTGGTCAGTACCCTTCGGATAACTCGAAGGCGTCCCTGACCACCTTTACCTTCAGACCCTCGCCGGGCAGGGAAAATATGCTTACCACGTCGAACCGGCAGGGTGAATTGTATTTCTTCGTGCGGGTAAGGTACATCATGGCGGCGCGCGTAAGCTGCCTCTGTTTCCTTGCGTCCACCGCCAGCTCCGGCTCTCCGAACCTCTTGTCCCGGCGGGACTTCACTTCCACGAAGACTATAGTGTCCCCGTCCCTCGCGACAATGTCCAGCTCGCCCATCTTCGTCCGGTAGTTCCGCTCCAGGATTTTGTAGCCTAGCTTTTTGAGGTGCTTCTCCGCCGCATCCTCGCCGCTTGCCCCAAACTCCTTAGCGTCCATAGGCCCCCGTTGCCCACATTATCCTAAATAACGCGGTAAGTTGTCAAGGAATTTGGGGGCCGATACACCGGGCGGAGGAGGCATTCCTTCCAGAACCTCATTATTCGCAACCGCGCGTAAGTCGCTAATCTCTGTTTTACGCTCAACGATGAGCTTCTTCCAGGAACGCCTCCTCCGCCCGGTGAACCAGTTTGGGGAGGGAGTATTCTCGGAGAAAAATTATCGTTGAACGTAAAATAGAACGATTGCTGATGATGCGTTATTGTGAATAATAATTTTTCGGAGAGAATACTCCCTCCCAATAAGGGGCTCGGAGGCATTCCTTCCAGAACCTCATTATTCGCAACCGCTCGTCAGCCGTTAATTTATTTTACGCTCAACGATGACCTCTTCAGGAACGCCTCCTCAGTAATTAGAGCAGCGGCTTTACATGCTTCGCGATTAACGCGATTGCCTTCTCCAGCAACTTTTTATTATCCCCCATATACTGCCACGTGCTCCGGCCGGACGGGTGCGGGAGCGCGATTACCAGCGTCTCGAAGCTGTGATACCTGCGCGGGACGGCCCTGCCCACGATGTCCGTAAGCTTCGCCGGGCCGAGCAGGCGCTCTATCGCGAGCTTCCCGATTGCCAGAATGACCTTCGGCTGGACGATGCGGAGTTCTTTTACAAGATACGCCGCGCAGTTATGTATTTCGATATCCCCCGGCGTCTCGCGGCGGCCGTTTTTGTCCGGGCCGGGATAGCACTTGGTTATGGCGGTCATGTAAGCATTCGCGCGGAAGGATTCTTCGTCGATGCCAGCACGGGCGAGCCATGAAAATAATGTCTGTCCCAGCCGTCCCGGCGAACGGCTTCCCTTCCCGGCACTCGACAAGCCCCGGCGACTGCCCGACGCTCATCACCTTCGCGCCGTATTTCCCGGATACGATCGGGTACGCGGGCGGCGGGATGTTGCACATCGTGCACGGGCGGATAAGCGAGATGAGGCGGGAGAATTCGGATTCGCGGCTCTCAAGCATATTTTTTCACCCGCTCCTCCGACCCCGGGCGTATCCCGCCCCGGCTATTTTATAAACGTACCCTTCTCGAACTCCTCGAATGCGACCCGCAGTTCTTCCCGCGTGTTCATCACGATGGGGCCGTACCATGCGACGGGCTCGCCGATAGGCTTGCCGGATATCAGCAGGAACCGGACCGGGCTATCTTGCGTGGTGATCGCGACTTCGTCCCCGTCCCCGTATAGGACGAGGTCCTTCGCGGCGCACTTGCACTTCTGCTTGAAGTCGAAATAATTTTCCCCTACCACCTCGTGGGCGTAGGCGCTTCGCTCCGGGTCGAAATATCCCTCCCCCTCAACTATATAGGCGAAGACCTTGTACCCGGGCTTGAAGGCGCGGGTAAATGTCGTTTCCGCCGGTATGGTAACGTCCAGGTATTCAGGGTCCACGACGACATCTGTAACCGGCCCCGACACGTCCCCGACATGTCCGCAGATTATTTTAATCCGCACTCCGTCCTCGCTGGTTACCTCCGGGATGTCGCCGGCGGAAATCCCACGGTAGCGGGGCGCCATCATCTTCTGCTTTGCTGGCAGGTTCGCCCATAACTGGAACCCCCACATAACGCCCGCGGCGTCTCCCTTCGGCATCTCCTGATGGATGATGCCGCTACCCGCCGTCATCCACTGCACGTCGCCGGGATGGATGACACCGCTGTTGCCCATGCTGTCCCCATGCTCCACGCGGCCGTTATACATATATGTAATCGTCTCGATGCCCCGGTGCGGATGCCAGGGGAACCCCGGCAGGTACTCATCGGGAATAGCCGAATGAAAATCGTCCAGCAGCAGGAACGGGTCGAGCTGGGGCACCTGATTATTCCCGAACGCCCGCCGCAGATGCACCCCCGCCCCCTCGATTGTCGGCTTGCTCACCCATACCTGTTTTATTTTTCGGATTTTCATAGCTTCTCCCATGTCAGCCCGTTTTGACCTCTGAACGTCCGCTATTTAAATTTAACAGGTTTTTTCGGAATACGCATGGGCGGGGATGTTGCATAACGCGCGCGGGCGTATGAGAAAGAGAGGGGCGGTCAGATGCTTTGGTGCGGGTTTTTATTCCCGATTCTGAAACCGGCGTTAATGATGAGCTTTATTTGTCAGTAGCAGCTTCAAGTTGGTTTATTAAAAGTTCCCAATTATTACGACTCATTTCATCTTCATGCATTTTTTGTAAAATTATCTCACGTCCGAATTCAAATTTTTCGCCTACGTCATTTTTTACGTAGTTTTGATTTGCTGCCGCAGCATCTAATAGTTTAAAATCCATTTCAATTTCTTCAGGCTTCCGGAAGTTATTTTTTTTAACATGGATTAATAACTTATGAAATGCAGTTGTTGTAAATTTTTTCTTGCTGTCCCAGGATGTTAATAAAGAGATACCGAGTTTCATAAAAATAATCATCCATTAAAACTATCTCCTGTGTAAGAGCATCGAAATCAGCTCTTTTCATTTTTTTTCCAGTACGGGTATTATAGCTGTTAATTGCATCTTTAAAGTCATTAATATCATGTTCATTCAATTTATCCACCCGTGTCTTTGAGAATACTTTAGATAATTTATCCATTTCTTCTGTATTCAACTTAGGATAATCGCAGAATCTTCTTTTGAAGAGGAATTCACAGGAGAGGAACTTTTATCGGAAAAAATATAATAAGGCCAAACAACCCCTTTTAAAGTGGAAACAACCTCACCCAAAAAAACCATTTTACGAAGCCATTATCTCTTGCATATTGCCAATTAAATCGAGGTACAAACAGGGAGCAAGCGGCTATATAGAAAAAGAAAATAACGACAATTAATTTTCCGATTGGGTTGTTTGGCATAAGTCAAAACCTGTTTTATATTTGCTAACCCGCTAATGCCAAATATACCACTTCTTAAAAAAATGAAATTGGAGACAGGAATTCGGAACAGGTCCCTTATCTTTTCCGTTCTTAATAACCCCTCTTGCTTAATTGGGCTAAGCCATCATCGGTTCACATTTATTCAAAAAAAATAAAAAAATCGACAAATTTTTTACGGTATCGAATTCATGACATCTCCACGCTCGGCACAATGCATTTTAGGGGGTCAGGGGCGGGTTTTTGAGACGTGAGTTTTTGGGGAAATGCAGAGATTTTCCCAGATTTTAAATAGGGTTACGCCACTATACTGCGGCAATTCCGAAATCGGGTTTTGCATTTCGCAAGTCATTGAAAAGTAAGGAATATTTTTAGCGAAAAAATGCGAAAAAACGCCGGGATTTCCAATTTTTGGGGAAATTCTCGCCAAATTATTAACGCTCAGAATGACAGGTTCACGGCCTCCCGCACTTCCTCCATCGTCTCCCCCGCGACCTTGCGGGCGGTCTCTGCCCCGGCCTTCAGCATCTCACGCGTCTCGTCCTCACGGCCTGTCAGCGCGGCCCTTTTCTCCCGGAATGGCGCAAGGTAAGTGCTTAATATTTCGGCTAAATAGCTCTTGTGCTTCACGCAGCCAAGCCTTCCGGCCCGGCAGCCCTCATCGGCTAAAGGCGCGTCATTTGGCCCGAACGCCTTGTGGTAGTCCTGGACGGAGCAGATGTCCGGGTCGCCCGGGTCGGTCGCGTGGATTTTCTTAGGGTCCGTAATGAGTTGCATCACTTTCGGCTTCAATCTCTTCCGGCGGCTCGTCCAAAAAAATGGCGTTATTCAAGGACTTGGACATCTTCCGGCCGTCCGTGCCCGGCAGCTTCGGGGTCTGTGTCAGGAGCGCCTTCGGCTCCGGAAAAACCTGTTTATACCGATGGTTAAACGCCCTCGCGATCTCTCTGGCAAGCTCGATATGCGGGACCTGGTCAACCCCAACCGGCACCGCGCCCGCCTTGTATAACATTATGTCCGCCGCCTGAAGCACCGGGTATCCCATCAGGCCGTAGTTCACGCCATGTAAGTGCATGTCTTCAATCATGTTTTTTAGCGTCGGGTCCCGCTCCAGCCAGGGCATGGGGGTAATCATCCCGAAAAGGAGATAAAGCTCCGCATGCTCCTTCACATCGGACTGGACGAATACCGTCGAGCGGGAGAAATCGATACCCAGCGCCCGCCAATCCAAAGCCATTTCCATAATGTTTTTAGGAAGTTCGGAGGTATCGGCGTAGGCGGTGGTCAGGGCGTGCCAGTCGGCGGCCATGAAAAAACATTCATACTCTTCCTGCAACGATAGCCAGTTGCCGAGCGCGCCGACTAAGTGCCCGATATGCAGTCTGCCGGTAGGCCGCATCCCGGATAAGAGCCTCATAAAGCAAAATCTCCCGCCTCCAGGTGTTCCTTTATGCGGTGCAGGAACTCATTCGCGGTCAAGCCGTCAACCACACGGTGGTCGTAGGAGAGCGCTATGTACATCATGGGCCGGATGGCGATGGCGTCCTCGCCGTCTTCCGCCGTAACTACCACGGCGCGCTTTACCAGCTCTCCCATCCGGAGTATCCCCACCTGCGGCTGGCTGATTATCGGCGTCCCGAACAGGTTTCCATGCCTGCCGGGATTTGTCACGGTGAACGTCCCGCCTGCCATTTCGTCGGGGGTTATCTTTTTATCCCGCACTTTTACGGAAATCTCGGAGAGCGCCTTTGCCAAATCCAGCAGGGACATATCCTCCGCGCCCTTTATCACCGGGACCATCAGGCCCCGCTCGGAGTCCACGGCCACGCCCAGATTTATATGCCGCTTCGTAAGGATAGCATACCCCTGAACCACCGAATTCATCAGCGGGAACTCCTTCAAGGTCCTGATCGCCGCCGCCATGACGAAAGGCGTGTAAGTAAGGCTTATTCCCACTTCTGCCTTGATTTTATCTTTATTACGCTGTCGTATCCCCACTATATGTTCAAAATCGGCTTCCGTTATGGTCGTAACATGGGCCGACGTCCTTTTGCTGTAAACCATGTGGTCGGCGATTAATAGTCTGAGGCGCGAGAACGGAAGCTCCGCGTCACCCTCTTCTACTTCATAGGAAGGCGGCTTATATACCCCGTATCCTGCATGCATTTCAGGCGGGGGGGCCGACTCCAGAAGCTCTTCCTGCACTATCCGGGGCGAAGGCGCCGGTTGACCGGCTTCGGACTTAATTTCTTTCCCTTCTCGCCTCTCTTTCTCCGGCTTTCCCCCTGCAGGCACCGTCTCTTCCGGCCCGGCCTTTTTCTCCGCGAGCACGCGCATAACGTCCGCCTTGGTTACCCGACCGCCTTCGCCGGTGCCTTTAATGGCCTTTAAATCCACGCCATGCTCCATAGCCAGGCGCATGACCGCAGGCGAGTAAAACCCGGACTTATCTGTGATCGCTCCCGCTGCTGCCTCAGGTTCCGGTACCTCCCGTTTTATCTCCGGCGGGGGGGTCAACTCCTCTTCGGGCCGGGTTTCCCGCTTTGCCTCGACGGCAGGGATTCCTTCCGCACGCGCGGGATGCTCCGACGGGCCGTCTCTTTTTATCGCCATCTCCGGCGGTTTGCCCTCTACAGTGGTCTTTGCCTCCGAGGTCTCTTGCGGAGGCGCAGTCTCTACCTTCGCGGTCTCAACCTTTTTTTCTATTTCCGAACCAGGAACGCCTTCGGCAGGCTTCATGGCTTCCGGTTTCTCAGGCACGGCCTCTTCCGGCTTCGCGGCCTCCGGCGTTTCTGGTTTTTTGGGCTCCATAGCTCCCGGTTTAGGAGCATCTTTCCCCACTACCGCCGGTTTTTCATCAATCCTCGCTATTAACGCTCCCACTTGTATCGTTTCGCCCTCTTTGGCGATTATCTCCGTAAGGACGCCGGAAACGGGCGACGGGACATCCACGTCCGCCTTGTCCGTGGAGACCGTCACCAACGGATCATCGGCTTTTACCTTCTGCCCCTCATCCACCAGCCAGACGGATATCGTCCCTTCGGCTATGCTCTCCCCCATCTGGGGCATCTTTACGTCGGTCATTTTGGCACCTTACAGATTCTTCTTTGCCAACCGTTTCGAGTTAATTTCCGATGTGATCACTGTCATTATGATTGCTCCAAGGAACGCCGTGTGCGATTTTGTCCAATGGTATAAATTTTATTCAGGCCACTCTCATCGCGATATTTTCTGCAACAATAGTCTCTTGCAAATATCAAAATCCATAAACCTCCGTTCACGTGACCATATATCATCTCCTTATTTTTAAGATATGAGGGTAATTCTTTGACACCCTCTTTGCCTTAATATCTTATCATTAATATTCCAAGCAGAAGAAACTTCGCAAAATATGCTACCTTATCCTTTAGCGTCATGGCCACGAAATAGGATAATACTCTCTTCTATCCAGCTTGCTTCTCAACTCGATACTGAGGGCATTTATAACAACATGCGGCCATTCGCCAAGTAATTCATTACGATTGTCTTCATGTATATCCAAATGCTCCTTAATATCCCGCCAGTTTCCGCGCCGCCGCAAGGACCTTGTCCTTGTTCGGCAGGATGTACTCCTCCATCGGCCCGGCGAAGGCGTTATGCGTATCCTTCGAGCCTACGCGCATTACTGGCGCATCGAGGTACTCGAATGCGTTCTCCATGATTATCGCCGAGACCTCGCCTCCGATGCCGCCGGTCAACCGGTCCTCGTGGACTATCAGCACCTTGCCCGTCTTCTTCGCGCAGGAGAGTATCGCCTGCCTGTCCAGCGGCAGGAGCGTCCGCAAATCCAGCACCTCGGACGATACGCCTTCCTTCTCCAGTTCTTCAGCCGCCGCGAGGCAGAGGTAGAGCGCGGAGCCGTAGGTGATGAAGCAGATGTCGTCGCCCTCGCGCCGGAGCGCCGCCTCTCCAATTGGGACGATATAGCTGTCCTCGGGAATATCCTCCTTTATGCGCCGGTACAGGAACTTGTGCTCGAAGTACACTACCGGATCGTCGTCCTGAATTGCGGCGATAAGGAGCCCCTTGGCGTCGAATGCCGTCGCGGGCGCGACGACTTTAAGCCCTGGCACGCGCGTGAACCAGGCCTCCGGGTTCTGCGAATGGAACAGCCCGCCCCGCACGCCGCTACCGGACGGGCAACGGACCACCATCGGGCATTTGGCCTTCCCGCCGTGCCTGTACCGAAGTGTCGCCGCCATGTTCACGAGCTGGTCGAACCCGCAGGAGATGAAATCCGCGAACTGCATCTCCGCCACCGGCCGCATCCCGGCGATAGCAAGCCCGACCGATGCGCCGTTGATGAGAGATTCGGAAATAGGGGTATCGATTACCCGCTCCGGGCCGAACTCCTCGAACAGCCCCTCCGTGGCCAGAAACGCCCCGCCCAGCGCGGCAATGTCCTCGCCCAGGAGCACGACGTCAGAGTCCAGCCGCATGGACTGCCGGAGCGCTTCGTTAATCGCTTTTATGTAAGTCAGTTCCATTAAAACCTTTGTACTTTTCTTTCGGGAAAGAAAAGTACCAAAAGAAAGCTGGGCTTAAAAACAGTCCAAAAGTTTTTGGCGTTACCTTTTTCCCAAAAAGGTAACGAATTTATACCGGCGTCGCGTACAGCCCCTCCATCGCCTCCGGGCCGTCCGGCTCCGGGGAGTATTCCGCGAATTTCACCGCCTCGTCCACCACCGCCTTTACTTTGGCGCCCGTCTCTTCCATTATTTTCGCCACGTCGTACCCTTTCTTTTCGAGGAAGAACTCGTAGCGCTGGATGGGGTCGCGGCTTTCCCACTCGATAAGCTCCTCCTTCGCCCGGTACGAGGCCATGTCGTGTTCGCTGTGGCCGGAGTAGCGGTAGGTCTTGCATTCGATCAGCTCCGGTCCCTCGCCACGCCTCGCCTGGTCGATTGCATGCTCCACCGCGCGCAGGACGGCAAAGAGGTCGTTGCCGCTGCACACGTGCCCATGAAAGCCGTATCCGGCCGCCCTGTCCGCCACGTCCTCTACCGCCATCTGATTGGATTGGGGCGTGGAAAAAGCGTAGAAGTTGTTCTCGCAGACGAAAACGACGGGGAGCTTATGGACGCCGGCGAAGTTCAGCGCTTCGTGGAAATCGCCCCTGGAGGACGCGCCCTCGCCGAAAAAGGCGACGACTACCCGCGGCTCCTTCCTGATTTTAAACTTCAAGGCGACACCGCAGGCGACCGGCAGGGACGAGGCAAGCATGGAGGTGGAGCCGACTACACCGTTCTCCAGGACGCCGGCGTGCAGGAACGAGTCCCTGCCCCCGGAGAAGCCCGTCTTTTTGCCCATTATCTGGGCCATCAGGAGGTTCGGGTCAACGCCCTTTACGAGGAACGCGCCCAGGTCGCGGTGCAGAGGGAAGATGAAATCGTCGGGCTTCAGTCTATAAACCGAACCGACGACTACAGCCTCCTGACCGAGGCCGGAGTAAACGCCGCCCGGTATCTTACCCTGGTGGTGTAACTTGGAGACCCTGTCCTCAAACTCACGGACGAGGCGAAGGTGGTAATAGAGATCGAGGTCCTGGTCCACACGCCTCCTCACTCACGCCAATTTAAATCCTTTATTCTTTTTGAGGTACGGGACCAGTCCACCCGCCTCGAGGATATCCGTCATAACCTGGGGCATCGGCGGGAACGGCAGCTCGATACCCTTGGTCTTATCCCTTAATACCCCGGCTTTAAGGTCCAGCTCGAGCTCGTCCCCGTCCTCTATCTGGTCGGTATCAACGCGTACAGCCGGCATGCCGATATTTATGCAGTTCCGGAAGAAAATCCGGGCGAAGGACTTGGCGGCGACACATGAGGTCCCGGCCATTTTTATAATCACCGGGGCATGCTCGCGGGAGGAGCCCATGCCGAAATTTGTCCCGCCCACGACGAAGTCGCCGGGTTTTACCTGGGCCCTGAACTCGTCGCGTGCGTCCTCCAGGACGTGCTTGGTAAGCTCCGGCAGGTTCGTCCTCAGGTACGCGTACCGGCCAGCCGCGATTAAGTCAGTGCTTATATTGTCCCCGAACTTCCAGGCCCTTCCCATGGAACCTCCAGACCGTTACCTTTTTGGAAAAAGGTAACGCCAAAAACTTTTGGACTGTTTTAAGCCCGGCTTTCTTTTGTGTTACTTTTCTTTCACCCGAAAGAAAAGTAACGGTTTATATATATTTTCTTGGGTCGGCAAGCTTCCCTTCGATGGCGGAGGCCGCGACCAGCGCGGGCGAGGCAAGGTAAACGAATGACTTGGGGTTTCCCATCCTGCCCTTGAAGTTCCGGTTTATGGAGGCGGCGCAGTTCTCGCCGTCGCCCAGGATACCTTCATGGCTTCCGGGGCATGCCCCGCATCCCGGCGAATTGATTACGCCGCCCGCATCCAGGAATATATCCATAAGACCTTCGGCCATCATCTTTCGATAGACGCTCTTGGTGCCCGGTGTTACGACGAGCCTTGAGCCGGGGGCGACATGCCTTCCCTTCAGCACCCTGGCCGCCGCCTCGAAATCCTCGAAATAACCGTTGGTCGTAGAGCCAAGGTACGCCTGCTGGATCGGGACGTCTTTGCAGTCCGGGTGCGAGATGGGCCTCGTGTTGTCCACCATGTGTGGGAAAGAGACCATCGGCTCAAGGCTGCCCGCGTCTATCTTGACTTCCCTGACGTACTTCGCGCCGGGGTCGCCCTTTATCTCCTTGAAATCACTCTCGCGCTTATTCTCGCGGAGCCAGTCCAGGGTATGCCCGTCCGATTCGAACAGGCCGCACTTCCCGCCGGCTTCCACGGCCATCGACGAAATAGTCGTCCTTCCGGGGATGGATAACCCCTCGATGGTATCCCCGAAGAACTCAAGGGACTGGTATGTCGCGCCGTCCGCGCCGATTAAGCCGATAAGGTAGAGGATGATGTCCTTGGAATATACCCCCGGCGAAAGCTTCCCGGTGACTTCCACCCGGATTGCCTCCGGGCACAGCATCCAGGTCTCGCCTGTGGCCATGGCGACCGCGATGTCAGTCGAGCCCATGCCGGTGGCGAAGGCACCCAATGCGCCGCCCTGGCAGGTATGGGAGTCCGCCCCGACCATCAGCATGCCGGGTGACGTGACCTGCTCGCCCAGGACCAGGTGGCTCACCCCGCCGCCTATGTCGGAGAGCATGCAGCCGGAGTCCCTGGCGTACTCGCGGAGCTTGACGTGCCCGGTGGAGACTTCCTTGAAGGAAGACGGGGAGGCGTGGTCTATAAATACGGCGGTATGGGAGGGGACTTTTGCAAGTCCCGCTCCCAGTTCCACAATCTTGTCAACCGTCAGGGGGCCGGTCCAGTCCTGCACGTAGGCGAAATCTACCTTCACCACGGTCAGCTCGCCTGCGTGTACCTCGTGCCCCGCATGCATGGAGATAAGTTTTTCAGCCAGGGTCAGCGGCATATTCTTACGCCGCCCTTCCCAGGGCCTCATCCAGTTTCAGGGATGTCTGAAGGCGCTTCTCCACCACGTTCCAGTCTATGTTCTGGAAGAACGCGTCAAGGTATGCCGCGCGCTTTACGCCGTAGTCTATCATGTAGGCGTGCTCATAGACGTCCAGTATCAGAAGCGGGATCTCATTCCAGATAGCGCCGATATCGTGCATATCCATCATGTAGTTGTGCAAAGTGTTGTCGTTCATGCTCCAGGAGAGCACGGCCCAGCCGCGTCCGGACATTCCGACCGCCTTGAACTGTGCCATCCAGTTATCGAACGAACCCCAGCGCTCTTTTATCATCTCCGCTATCCTGCCGCCTGGCGCGCCTCCCTTGCCGCCGAGGTTCTCGAAATACCACTCGTGCAGAAAAACGGCGTTTGTCGTAAAGGACTTCTCCTTGAACATCTCCCGGATAACGGCGTAAGTGGCGTTTGCGCCTTCGGTCGGCGCTTTTTTTATCTCTTCCTCAAACATGTTCAATTTATCCACGTATCCCTTATAGAGCACGTCCCTGTGCTCCTGGATCTGCCTGTCGGAAATGCCCTTGAGTTTACCTTCCAGCTTGAATTCCTTTACTTTGTGCATGATTGTACCGTCCTTTCTAATACGCGAGGCTAAGACAAAAAAGAAATGCGGCAAGGATTCTGCCGCAGGCGGCCGACTTCAAAAAGTATAACAAAGATTTAAGCAGTGTCAATTTTATAGAACAATTTTAAGTATTTTGATTAATAGGCGCGACTTGCGGACGGTAAAAATCCGTGGTATAAATTTATACAAAGGAATTTATTTTTATTGACGGTGCAATTCCGTTGCCTGAAGGAGACCTTATGGAGCATAACCCCTCAACCCGGAACCAGGAAGTAAATGACCGTAGACTGCTTGAGGCGAGCCTCGACCCGATCGTGGCGATAAACCTGGAAGGCAAGTTCGCCTACGTCAATGAGGCTATGGTAAGGGTCACGGGCATCCAGAGGGACGCCCTCATCGGGTCGGACCATTACGGCTATCTTAACCGAGCCCGAAAAGGGGAAGGAGGGCCTTCTGCAGGCTATAACGAAAGGGTCCATCACCGACTATCCCCTGACCTTCAAGCACACGGACGGGCACCTGACGGACGTACTTTGCAACGCCTCCGTTTACCGCGATGAAGAGGGCAAAGTCGCCGGCATCTTCGCGGAGGTAAGAGATATTACCGAGAGAAAAAGGGCCGAAGAGGCCCTCCGAGAGGCCGAAGCATATAACAGGAGCCTGCTGGAGGCGAGCCTCGACCCGCTCGTGGCAATAAATCTGGAGGGCAAGTACGTGTACGTCAACGAGGCTACGGAGAAGGTCACGGGCCTTTCGAGGGACGCTCTGATAGGGTCGGACTTCACAGGCTACTTCACCGAGCCCGAAGAGGCGAGAAAGGGTTACTTGCTGGTTTTTGCGACAGGGTCCGTCACCGACTATCCCCTCACCATCCGGCACAAGGACGGGCATCTGACGGACCTGCTTTGCAACGCCTCCGTTTACCGCGATGAATGGGGCAAAGACGCCGGCATCTTCGCGGTGTCGAGAGATATTACCGAGAGAAAACGGGCCGCCGAGGCTCTTCGAGAGGCCGCAGCGTATAACAGAAGCCTGCTGGAGGAGGTAAGAAAATTAAACCTGGAGCTGGAGCAGAGGGTACGCGACCGGACTGCCCAGTTAGAGTCCGCCAACTGCGAACTGGAATCCTTCAGCTACTCGGTCTCCCACGACCTGCGCGCGCCCCTTCGGAGCCTGGACGGCTTTTCCCAGGCCATCCTGGAGGAATATTCGGACAGGTTAGATGAAAAAGGGAAAGACTACCTGGGAAGGATCCGGCTTGCCAGCCAGAGGATGGGCCATCTTATAGACGACATGCTGAAGCTATCCCGGGTGACAAGGAGCGAGATGCGCTTTGAAAACGTGGACCTGACGGGGATTGCGAGAGAAATAGGAGATGAACTGAGTAGGGCGGAGCCGGGGCGCAAGGTCGAATTCATTATAGAAGAAGGCGTCACGGCATGGGGCGACTTGCCGCTGCATGCGGATGGTTATGCAGAACCTGCTGTCGAATTCCTGGAAATTCACATCCAGGCACGAGAAGGGGGTAATACAGTTCGGCGTCTCGGAGATGGGGGGGAAGAAAATTTATTTCGTGAAGGACGACGGCGCCGGTTTTGACATGGACTATCCGACAAACTCTTTACCCCATTCCAGCGTCTGCATTCCACGGCGGAGTTTCCGGGGACGGGCATTGGCCTCGTAATCGCAAAAAGGATTCTAAAGCGGCACGGGGGCGAAATCTGGGCTACGGCGAAACCGGAAAAAGGGGCGACCTTTTATTTCTCATTTTGAAAGGGGGCAGGTATGGCGGACAGGGAAATATTGCTGGTGGAGGATAACCCGGACGACGTCGAGCTTACGCTTCGCTCGTTCAAGGCAAACAACATTTGCAATAAAGTCGTTATCGCCCAGGACGGCGCGCAAGCGCTTGATTTTCTTTTCAGCACGGGCGCATATTCCGGGAGCAGCAGCAGACTGCCCCAGCTCGTGCTGCTTGACCTTAACCTGCCGAAGATATCGGGCCTGGACGTGCTGAAGCGCATCAGAAGCGACGAAAGGACAAAATGTCTGCCGGTAGTGATACTTACCTCCTCCAACGAGGAGAAAGACCTTATAACCGGCTACGCGCTGGGCGCAAACAGCTACGTGCGAAAGCCGGTGGATTTTGTCCAGTTCAACGAAGCCATAAAACAGCTCGGCCTCTACTGGCTTATCTTAAACGAATCGCTGCCGCAGACAAGGGAACCGAATGAAAAAGCCGCTTAGGGCATTGATTGTGGAAGACTCGGAAGACGACGCTATCTTAATGGCGGAGGAACTCCGGCGCGCGGGGTATGAGGTCTATTTCGAGAGGGTCGAGACGCCGGAAGAAATGTCCGAGGCCGCCCTGAGAGGGGGCTGGGACGTCATACTCTCGGATTACGTTATGCCCCGGTTCGACGGCCTGACGGCGCTTAAGCTCCTGAAGGAAAAGGGCCTCGATATCCCCTTCATCCTGGTTTCCGGAAAGATCGGCGAAGACACGGCTGTAGAGGCCATAAAGGCCGGGGCCTGCGATTATGTCATGAAGGACAGGATGGTAAAGCTCGCGCCCTCGGTGAAAAAGGCCCTCTCCGAGCACGAGTTGATGATGGAAAGGGACCGGGCGCAGGAGGCGTTGAAGACCGAGCTGGAGGTATCCAACGCCCTGCTCAAGATGGCCGAGATAACGAGCGCGTCCCTTGACTGGGACGAGACTGCGGATAAGGTGCTTCACGTCCTGAAGGGGATTATACATTTTGAGGGCGCGGCCGTGATGCTGGCGGAGGCGGACGGCACGCTGACCCCCAGGAAAGCGGTAGGTTGCGACGGCGGCATGCATTCCATGTTGATGGAGATGCGGCCAAGGCTGGCGGACGTCCCGGCGCTCGAGAAGGTGATGCTGACCAGGAAGCTTTTAAAAATAGGGGAAGAGGAGCTGCCCGGCCTCATCCCGGATTATATCGCGGCAAACCTGAAACTCAAGGAAGTGATTATTGCACCCGTTATGGCGAGGGAGCGAGTAGCCGGGTTCCTGGGGGTGAACTTTAAGAAAATCGGCGGCGATTCACGCGTCCCGGCCTTGATAAAGGGCATCGCGGACCAGCTTGGCGCGGCCTTTGAAAACGCCAGCCTTTACGAGGAGACCCAGAAGAAAAGGCTGGAGCTGGCAAAGGGTATGGAGGCGCTCAGGGTGCTGCATGAGATAGACAGGATGATACTGTCCACTCTCGACAGGGACGAGATGCTGTCAAGGGTCTCGCTGCAGATAAAAAGGCTTATCCCGGCGGACGCGGGGTGCCTTTTACTGCTGGACGGGGAGGAGAAGACGCTTAGGGTAAACTGCGGCTGGGGTGCGGACTTTAAAAAAGACGAGCGGTTCATGCTGGACGGTTTCCCCGGCGCCGATACGTTCCTTTCAGGCAGGCCGGTGATGAGGGCCGACGTCCTGAACGAGGCGAGGGAAAGCGGGGAGGATACCGTATTTCGTGACGCGGTAATCCGTTCCGAGATAATCGTCCCGATAATGAGCAAGGGGACCGGACGGGGGCTGATCAGGCTCGGGAGCCAGAGGGTGGCGGGTTTCACTTTCGAGGATACGGCGACGGCTGAAAAACTGGCGTACCAGATAGGGATAGCGCTCGAGAATACGCGCCTGATAGCAGACCTGGAGGAGGTGTTGATAAACACAGTCCAGGCGCTTTCCTCCGCGATAGACGCAAAAAGCCACTGGACGCGCGGACATTCCACCCGCGTCACGGGCTATGCTGTGCGGGCTGGAAAAGAGCTGGGCCTTACAGACGAGCAGATGGAGAGGCTTAAGTTAGCTGGCCTTCTGCACGATATCGGGAAAATCGGGATACTGGATGCATTGCTGGACAAGCCGGGCGCGCTGACGATTGATGAGTACGAAGCGATTAAAAAACACTCCGACAGGGGGGCGGAGATACTCGCGCCCATAAGGCAGTTCAGGGATATCGTACCGTGCATACGCCACCACCACGAACGTTGGGACGGCAAAGGCTATCCCCTCCATCTGCAGGGAGAACAGATACCTTTCATGGCACGGATATTATCGGTCGCGGACTCTTTCGACTCCATCACCGCCGACAGGCCTTACAGGAAGGCCAATGACAGGAACTTCGCTTTCGAGGAGCTTATGAAATGCTCGGGGACGCAGTTTGAGCCGAAGGTCGTGGACGCTTTCATCAGTATGCTGAAGGAGCCCGATTAGCCGGCGTCTTTCTTTTCTTCTATCTCCGTTATTTTAATCCCGTCTTTAAAAAGAAAAGACTTCATTTCCTTCGCGAAAACGGGGTCGTTTCGCCGCACCCACTCAAGGAGCATCGCCGCGTGTTCCTTCTCCTCGTCCCGGTTGTGGGCGAGGATGCTCTTAAGCTCCTCGTCCTCCGTCGCGTCCACCCGCTGCTGGTACCAGTCTATCGCTTCCAGTTCCTCCACTATCGACCGAAGCGCCCTGTGTAGCTCTTTTGTCTTTCCGGTCAGCTTATCTTCGCTTTCATGCAACAGGTATGGCATGTGAGGGGGCCTCCTTTTCTTTTCAATTATAGCAGACGCCATGCCGGATTATTGTTTTTATTGAGGTAAGGTGTTATTATCCGGCTTATATGGAACAGCTTCTGGAAATAATAAAAGAAGAAATCCGGACGGCGGGAAGGATTACCTTCGAGCGCTACGTGGAACTTGCGCTCTACCATCCCCGGTACGGCTACTACTCGTCCGGGGCGGCATCCATTGGCAAGGCGGGGGATTTCTATACCTCGTCGCAGGCCACCCGCATGTACGGGACGCTGATGGCCGAAGTCTATGTAAAGCTCGCGGAGAAGTCAGGTCCGGATTTTGTTGAGATGGGTGCGGGAGAGGGGCTGTTCGCGGCCGACTTCCTGCGCGCGCTTTCTAAGTCCCATCCGCTCGAATATGGGAAATGCCGGTATTTTATAGTGGAGAGCGCGGGAGGGATGGCGGCAAAACAGAAGGATGCGCTTTTAGATTTTAGTGACAAAGTCACCTGGACTGAGGACTTAGACGGCCTGCCCGATATAGAGGGAATATTTTTTTCAAACGAGCTGGTCGATGCGTTTCCTTTTCACAGGGTCAAACAGGGCCCGGACGGGCTGTCCGAAATTTACGTGTGCCTGCAAGGGGGGTCAAGTAGACAAGCGGGGCAAGCTGGGCAGGAGACGCAATGGGGGCAGGATGGGCCGGATGAGAAACTGGCCTTTGTGGCCGGGCCGCTCTCCACGCAGGAACTGGAGAAGCATTTCAAACGGCTGACGCCGAGACTGCCGGCGGGTATGATAACCGAGGCGAACCTCAGGGTTTCCGGGTGGATGGACAAGGTCGGCGGGAAGCTGAAGAAAGGTTTTGTTATCACGGTGGATTACGGGTATACCGCGGAGCAATATTACTCCCCCTCAAAGATGAACGGCACCGCGCTCTGCCATTACAGGCATTCAACCAACGAAGACTTTTTCGAGCGGGTCGGGGAGCAGGATATTACCGCGCACGTTGACTTTACCGCCATCGGCCTCGAAGGGAAAAACAGCGGCCTCGCCTCGGAGCTTTTCTGTGATCAGGGACAGTTCCTTATGGAAACGCTGCCGTGGTTCGAGGACTCCGCCAGGCGTACAAATGCGTCTTTGGATGAGCTTATAGAGGCGGGGCAGGGAATAAAAACATTGCTCCATCCGGAATGGCTGGGAGGTGCGTTCAAGGTCCTGGTCCAGTCGAAAGAGTGTTCCCTGGACGGATTATTCGGCAGGATACGGAACAGGGTGGAAAGCTGCTCGATAACTCCGGGCGTACGTATTGAAAGTAACGGATGAAACTAGCCGCCTGAGTATAATTATCTGCTGGCCCGGTAATATATGGATGCCGCGCCGGCGAGGGATTTTCCTTTGAAATCCAGGCGGTGCGACCACTTGACCTGCCTTGAGCCCGGCCATCTCCAGAAGGTTCAGCATCTCCGGTATCTTAAAGCAGTTGACCTCGAAAGCCTGGTCGTAGTTCTCCTTTACGAAATGTCCCTTCATCAGGACGGTCCCGTTATCTTCCTGAAGCTCCCGCTCCCAGATGACCGATATCTCGCCGGAGGCGTCCCGCACTATGATATTTTTGAAGAAGGGCTGAGACCAGTAGACCGCGTTGAAGACGAATGCGCCTCGCGGGGCAAGGAGCCTGCGGACCCTGTCGAAGACCACCACCAGCTGGCTTCTTTTGAGCTGGGATACCGTATTTCCGAGACTTATGACCAGGTTCTGGATCCCATAAGGCACCAGGCTATCGCTCTCTAAGTCGGAGAGGTGGAACTGCACGTTCGGAATGTCCACCGCCCGTTCCTTCGCGGCAATTAAGGCGGCTTCCGTGCGGGCCAGGCCGGTCACGGTAAAGCCGTTCCGGGCAAGGGCAATGGAATGAAGGCCCGGCCCGCATCCCAGTTCCAGAACGCGGCCCCCCCCGGGCGGCCGGCCGGCCGCTTCCCAGGTTTTTTTATACCAGAAAAGGATTTGCTCTACTTCGGCCTTTTCTTCTCCGTTGGAGTGATGGGCCTGCTCGAAAAGGTCCACCCGTTCCCTGTTTATTTTCAAAGACTCAGCCATACACCCTCTCAAGGTCGTTACCTTTTTGGGAAAAAGGTAACACCAAAAACTTTTAAACTAAAAACAGTCCGGCTTTCTTTTGGTACTTTTCTTTCATCCAGAAAGTAACAGTTACCGGCCTATCTTAAGCTGCGGCCCGGTAGCCCCATTTCATGAAATGGTCTTCCGTCCCTATCTCTCCCGACAACTCGTCCGACTGTTCCGACGCCAGAAAAACCGCCAGCTTCGCTACCTCGGACGGCTGCTTTAACTGGCCGGATTTTTTAAGGCCCCAGAAGACCCGGTATGCGTCCGGCCCCAGCACGTTCATGTCCAGCTTACGGATGTCGTCATGCATCCTGGTGTCCACGGAGCCGGGGTCCATCCCGTAAACTTTAATATTATACGGTTCGAGCTCCCGCGCCAGCGCCTTCGTCAGCGCGTTCAGCCCCGATTTAGATATGCTGTAGGCGCCCAGGCGCGGAATAACGAAGTCAGCCAGGCCTGAAGTAATGTTTATTATCTTGCCGTAGCGTTTTTTAATCATACCCGGGATGCACGCCTTCGACAGGAGCCATGCGCCGGTGAGGTTAATATCCATGCAGCGGTGGAACTCGGGGTCGGGAATATCCTTCATGGGGGCGATAGGGCCGGTTACCCCCGCGTTATTCACCAGTATGGAAGGCGGGCCGAACTTCATCTCCACCGCGCGGTAGAGGTTCTTTACGTCCCCCGGGTCGGACACGTCCGCTTTTATCGCGATGGCCTGCCCGCCCTTGTCCGCAATAATGGAAACCGTATCTTCCAGTTCCTCCCTGGTCCTGGAAGCAACCGCCACTTTCGCGCCAGCCTCAGCCAAGGCTACGGCAATTGCGCGCCCAAGACCCCGCCCGCCGCCGGTTACGACAGCAATCCGCCTTTTGAGCACGCTACCTCCTCTTCGGCTGATGGAAATGGGAAAAAAGGGAACAGCGGTAAAGTTCCCCCCATTCAAATAATAATCGAGCGGGGGCGACTTGTCAAAAAAGGGGGGAAAAGGGGGGAATTTATTTAATCTCGATTTCGGCTTCGGAAACTTTTACCGGCTCCGCGCTCTTTGCCGGTATCCCTAACTTCGCGGCCGCGGCGGGGGTAACCAGCCGGTAATAAAGGGCGGCCTTAGCCTTCGCCGCACCCTTCGGCAGGTCGTATGTCAGCGCCCGCTCCTCGTGGTCTTTTATCCTTGAATCAAGCGCCTCTTTCGCCTCCCAGGTCGGCACGCCGACCTTGCCGTCCGCGCTGAATACGCGCATGAACAGCTCTTTCTGGCCGGCCGCGGGGGCGGGGCTCTCGAAGAGGGGCTTCCCCTCTTTATCGAGGACTAAAACTTTCAGATATGCCGCACGCATCGGGTTCGTGGACGGGAAAAAGTGCGGGTTGTCGTTTTTGACGATTACTATCAGCTTACCCATCTCCGCACCCAGGGAAAGGGAGATACCTTTCTTCAGCATCTCTTTATCATGTCCGCCCGGGAAAAAGTGGGAGTAGTGCGAGCTTTTAGCCGAGCCTTCGGCGGGCGGGCCCGCTTTTTCTTCCATGTGGCACTTGACGCAGTTTGAGTATCCTTCCAGGTCCGCGCTGCATATTACCGTCCCTTTGCCGTTCACCATCTTGCCGTGGCAGCCAAGGCACATCATGAACGGCTGGGCGAACGACCACTGGCTTACCTTGTGCGGCGCCTGCTGCGCCGAAGGAGCGGTTATGGTGGTGGCGAGGTTGTAGGTGTTGAACATTTTCCCTTCCGAAACGCCCTCGGCGCCGTGGCAGAACGTGCAGGGTATGCCTGGCATTGACGAAGAGGTCTTTGCCATGGCTTCCGACGCGGGGTTATGACAGCTTGCGCAGAAATAGGGCGCTTTTTTGCCCGTTTTGGCCATAGCCTGGGAAAATGCGGAGAAGACGGCGTTGTGGGCGGGATCGGAGGCCCTGGACGACTGCGCGTGCATGGACGCGCCCCACTCGTCATAGATGGTCTTATGGCACGGGGCGCAAGAGGCCGAATCCGCAAAACCCTTGAACCCCGCCGGATACTGGTGCGCAAATGCCCCGGAAGGCAGGATTGCCAGAAAAATAAAAGCCAACAGGATTTTGCCCGCCCTCATCCTTCGGTCTCCTCCTCAGCCTGTATCTTTACCTGGTCGCCGGGGTGGATCATCTCCTTGAACTCGGGCATGACCTCCGCCGCGAGCGCGTAGTAGCTGCGCTGGTTCTTGATGAACCTGTCGGAGGTTTCGTCGTAGACCTTGTCGAAGAGGGTCGAGCCGCATGTCGGGCAGGTGATAACCGCATGGCCCCTCTCGTCAAAGCAGAGAAAAGACATCACGTGCGCCCCGCAGAGCCTGCACGGTGTTATAATGAGTTCCGGGCATGTAGTCATAACTATAAAGTCTATCACGAAAAAAAATCAGGTTCAACGTCAAATAAGCTTTATAGCCATATAAAAATGTGGTATTTGAAGGGGCCTGCATGGGCGGATCTACCGCAACGGGAAAATTGTCGTCACAGTGCATAAAATTTATTGACTGCGTATTTAGATTATGCGTAAATAATCAAATGGCGCCAAAACAAAAAAATCAGCGAAAATTGCCCCCGGGTTTGAGAGCGGCAGTTGAGACGAGTTTTATCGTTTTTCTCTTTTATTCCAACCTTCTGATGGGAGAATTTACTCATACCAACGGACAAGGAAAGAGTTTGTTTTTTGCTGTTCAGGATATTTTTACGGTTGCTAATTTTGTAATTGCCATCATCACCGCGCTGATCGGTTATATAGTTGTTGAATTTCTTAGAAAGAAATTATAATGACCCATAGTTTTGAAATGCGTTTCCAGCACGAAACATGGGATATGTACTAAGCACCCCCGCCACACCTAACTCGAATCTTTCACTTTAATACCGCCGCTTAATCTGCTAAACTTTCCTCTATATGAAATCCGCAATCTTAATCAGCCCCGGCGTGATGTATAAACCGCTGTTTATTTTTCGCGCGGAACGTTGAAAATCAGTTCAGGCCGCGCGAAAATACCTTTAATTTTCAATAACTTCTAAAAGTGCAAAGCGTGATTTCCATGCCGCCGAAATTGGCCGAAAAGTGGACGTAACCATATGTAAAACAAGGGTAAAAATACCGCCGCCCCATTAAAAACATATGCCTCCAAAACCCATCCCTGACCCCCCAAAATCGCCGCATTTACCCTGACAACCCCCCATGAATTCGATACCGCATGAAATTCGTTGATTTTTCCATTTATATATGGATAAATGTGGGCCGATGATGGCTTGGCCGATTAAGGAGGAATAGCTATTAAAAGCAGGGAGGAAAGTTTTGCAAATAACTCGCAACAAACCCGATGACAGCAAATTCAATCAAGAAGCTTTATTGCCATACGAACTGAGGCTGAACGACTTCGAAATGGCAATGCAAGATGTATACGACTTCTTCTATGATGTGAATTTATTTTTAACGAAGAAGGGGCTCTTAAGACTGGATGACATGCTCCGGCCCGCAATTATGTCCGGTGTGTTATCGGATATGCTTACCGCGAGTCTTGCTAAACATTCGCGGGTACTTAAGGAAAATAAATTTTTTAATGGTCATCCAGACCTCGTGGTACAGGGTATATATCCGGATAACGCAGTCAAGGCCGGGACGGAGGGTGTTGAAATAAAAAGTACGCGCAAGGCGGGTGGCGCTGTTGACACTCATGGCGCGAGAGATCAGTGGATGTGCGTATTCGTCTATGATATTGACTGCGTGACCGAACCTGCCGGAGACAGAACGCCAATGGCGTTCACGGAAATATATCTCGGCAAGGTAACAGTTGAAGATTTCAGGCGCAATCTCCGTGGCGAACTCGGCACCAGGACAGCCACCCTTCATCGTGAAGGGATTATAAAACTTCGCCAGAACTGGATATATCGGATTTAGCGTTTGATTTGAAATCCGTAAGTTTAGGAATTGCAGTACGCGCAATATCGAAATAGTGACGGTCTTTTTCGATGCCGATACTTTGATAACCTATAGCTTCTGCGGCCGCAAGAGTTGACCCGGCCCCGGCAAACGGGTCAAGTATTACTCCCTCCCCGAGCGGGAGGACGCCACGTATAACTTGCCGCAGAAATGCCTGTGGTTTAAGGCTTGGATGTGGTGCAAGGGCCCGCTCGTTTTTTTGGGTAGGCGCGGACTGTATCACGTCCCCGAAAGGCTTGTCCGCAGAAGGGCGGCGAAATCCGCCTGTTTTCCATTTTCTAAGATTATCCTGAGCTCTTCCTTCCAAAGGTTTTCGGAATAATATCCAAGGCTCCCACATTGAACGCGGCATTACGCTTATTTCCTCAAATTCAGTGTGAGCATGTTTCGGACGATCTCCCCCACGCATAGTCATTACTAGACGAATAATCTCGCCGCGTCTTTCCAGGCCGGCATCTGCCAAAGCATTAGATAGGATATATGAAAGAAGGGGGTTGGAAGCCACCAAGACGTTTGCGCCGGGTACGAGTTTCGGTAGCAGAAGCCTCGCCCAAACGAAGAAAAAGGCGCTCAATCGCTCACGCTGGTCATCCGTAAGAGTTGTAAATCTAGGAAGCGGAGACCTCGTATGGCCATCAAAGGAAGGCGGAATACGCCAGACCCCCCCTTTTCGGTTACGCAATTTTAATTGTTGGTCAGGCGTATATTCATGAAGTCCGTAAGGGGGGTCTGTTACCACCGCATGTATACTCTGATCCTGCCTCTTCTCAATCCAGTCAAAACAGTCTCCATGGTATAGAGTAGTTCTGCCTAATACAAATGGCTGTTCCATTTCGGAGTGATATGAAAAATCGCGATGCATTTCTCCGGCATGCTGTTGCCGGACGCGGTATACGCCTCGACCTTCTTTGATAAAAAGCGAGGGAGTATTAAGACGGAGATAAGACCGGACGGATGAAGCAGGGGTCGGCCCCATTATCTTGTTTATTCTTTCTTCAATTTGCATAATGGAAAGCGCTTCGGAAGTTAGCGACAGCACTTGTAAGATGGCATCGCGCACGCGTCCGGGTGCATATCTTTTTTCGGTTGATTGCATGAATAAAATATAAACGTCCAAACGTCTTTTGTCAAGGATTAAATTACGCGCGCCGCATCTTTAATCTTTTGCTTTTCAAGCCAGTTCTGCTAAAATCTCCTTATGAAATCCGCAATCTTAATCAGCCCCGGCGTGATGGAAATAAACCGCAAGGCCCCGGTGCCTTCGCCCGGGCCGGGCGAGGTCGTCGTGCAGGTGAAGGCGGCGCTCACCTGCGGCACGGACATAAAGGCATATCTCAGGGGCCATCCGAAGATACCGATGCCCTCGCCGCTCGGGCACGAGTTCTCAGGCGACATCTATAAAATCGGCGAAGGGGTGGAAGGCTGGGCGGAGGGCGATGCTGTAATGGCGGTGCATTCCGCGCCGTGCGGCGAGTGCGCGTTCTGCAAGATGGGCAGGGAGAACCTCTGCACGACCATAATGGACGAAAAAGTCCTGGGTGCGTATGCGGACTTCATAAAGCTCCCGGCGCGCGTCGTGAAGCAGAACATGTTCAAAAAGCCCGAGTCGCTCCCCTATCCGGAGGCGGCGATGCTGGAGCCGCTCGCGTGCGTCGTGCACGGGTACCGCATGACGGAGGCCGAGAAGCCGAAGAGCGTCCTGATACTTGGCGCGGGGCCGATAGGGCTTCTGCACCTGATGCTGCATAAGAAAAACGGCGCGAAGGTCATCCTCGCGGGCAGGAGGGCCGACCGGCTTGAGACGGCGAAGGACCTGGGCGCGGACGCCGTGCTGGAAGGCGACCTCCAGGACATCGCATGGAAGGTAACCGAAGAGACCGAGGGGCTCGGCGCGGACCTTGTCATCGAAGCGACCGGGAACAAGGACCTCTGGGAGAACTCGCCGTCCCTTGTGAGACGCGGCGGGACGGTACTGCTGTTCGGGGGCTGTCCCTCCGGCACGCGCGCCTGTTTCGACGCCGGACGCGTCCATTACGACGAGATAAAGCTGATGGGCGCGTTCCATTTCACGCCCTCGGACGTCAAGGCGGCTTTCGAGCCTCCTGACAGCCGAAAGGTTAAACGTCTCCAAACTAATCTCGGGAAGGTATAACCTGGACGACCTTCAGATAGCGTTCGACGAGCTTATCGGCGGCCGAGGGATAAAGTTCGCGATAATACCGTAAACCGTTACCTTTTTTGTAAAAAGGTAACGCCAAAAACTTTTGGACGTTTTTGGCTCCACCTTTTTCCGTAAAAAGGTGGAAAAGGTTTTATGCTCCCGTACGAAATACTCCGCAAAATTAAGCGACTGGAAATTAAGACCTCCCGGCTGGTCGAGGGCGCGCTCTCCGGCGGATACCTGTCCACGTTCAAGGGGCGGGGTATCGAGTTCACCGAGGTGCGCGAGTACGTACCCGGCGACGACGTCCGGGCGATAGACTGGAACGTTACGGCCAGGACGGGCATCCCCCACATCAAGACGTTTGTCGAGGAGAGAGACTTAACCGTCATGCTCGCCGTGGACGTATCGGCCTCGATGGACTTCGGCACTACTACACAAACAAAAAAAGAGCTGGCCGTGGAGTTCGCCGCCGCCGCCGCGCTCCTCGCCGCCCAGGGCGGGGACAGGGCGGGGCTTATCGCATACACGGACAGGGTGGAGTTGTTTATCCCGCCTAAGCGCGGCAAAAGACACGTCTATAACCTCCTGACCGCGCTCTCGACAATCACACCGAAGGGCAAGAGGACGGACCTGGCCGCACCCGCCGAGCTGCTTATACGCGCGCTTAAAACCCGCTCCACGCTGTTCTGGGTATCGGACTTCCTGGAGGCCGGTCTGCCGGTCTGCGGCCACCGGCACGCGCGCGCTGAAGGCGCTCTCACGGCGGCACGAGCTTGTGCCGGTCGTGCCCTCGGACAGGCGGGAGCGCGAGCTTCCGCCAGGGGGCGGGATGGCGGAGCTTATCGACCCGGAGACGGGCGCCTTAGTCCTGGTGGACCTCTCGTCCCCCCGTTTTATTAAGGCGTTTAAAAGCTGGAAAGACGAGGCGGAAAAGGGCAGGACGGCGCTTTTTAACGCCCTGAAGGCGGAGCCCGTATGGCTTGCCACGGGCAGTTCGCCCATCACGCCGCTCGCGAGATACTTCCACCGGCACGCGAGGAGGCGCGTCTAATGGGTTTGTTTGTGCACCCGTCTCTCCTCTGGCTGGCTGCTGTCGTGCCGGTTATTTTTTATATAGCCATCCGTAAAAAAGGTAAGCCCATCCCCTTTCCCGGCATATCACTGGCGAAGGACCTCCCGCGCGTAAAATTAAGTGGCTTCCGCCGCTTCTTTTGTCGCTTGCCGCGCTCTGCCTGATAATCTCCGCCGCGCGCCCGAGAGTTGCCCAGGGGATGGAGGAGACGAAGATTATCGGCGTGGACGTGGCTCTTGCCATAGACCTGTCCGGGAGCATGCGGGCCGAGGATTTAAAGCCCAACCGCATAGAGGCGGCGAAGGCGACGCTTAAGGAGTTCGTTCAAGGGTTCAACCAGGGGAGGATGGCGCTGGTGGCCTTCGCCGGGCGCTCGTTCACCCAGTGTCCCCTGACATCCGACGGCGAGATACTGACAAGCCTGCTCGACCAGTTAGACGTCGGCTCCGTCCAGCTTGACGGCACCGCCATCGGGGACGCGATAGTAAACTGCATAAACAAGTTCAAGGAAAAATCCGCCTACCCGGATCATCATCCTGTTAACCGACGGCGAGAATAACTCCGGCTCCGTGGACCCGATAACCGCGGCGCGCGCGGCGGCTGAGAAGGGGATAAAAATTTACGCCATCGGCATCGGCACCCCCGAAGGCGCGCCCATTCCAGTATATGGCCCGGACGGGCGGAAAGATTACCTCCGGGACGATTTTGGACATGTTTTGATCGATAAGGCGGATTTTTCCGCGTTGAAAAAGGTAGCCGACATAACCGGGGGCCGTTTCTTCCAGGCTACGGATAACCGCGCGCTGAAGGATATATACGGCGAGATTTCGCGCATGGAGAAAAAAGAGCTGACCGTGAAACGGACGAGAGCATACCGTGAACTCTTCCCTTATCCCGCCGGAGTTAGGGTTTATCCTGCTGACTCTGGGCGGGTCGCTCATGGCGTGGAGGAGGCGGCTTTCGTGAGCGTGTTAGGATATCCCGTGTTCCTGTGGCTGCTTCTCCTTGTGGCGGGCCTTGGAGCCGCGTTCCTGCTCTCTTACCGGAAAGTTAAAAGGGCGCAACGCGCCTTTGCGTCGGTGGAGATGACGGCGCGGCTTGGCCTTGGGAACGGGTCGAAAAAATTCATGGCCCGGTCGTCATTTATTTTAATATCTGCCGTACTTGCCGTCGTCGCGCTGGCCCGTCCCCTGGGGCCCTCCGCCAATGCGGCGGAAGCGGTCCCGGTCTCCATGGACGTAATCGTCGCGCTTGATATTTCCGACAGCATGGGGGTAACGGACGGAGGGGCCGGTGGTAACGGGGACAGGCTTTCCGCCGCGAAGGAATTCATAAATAACCTGGCGGCCGCCGCGCCTTCGGACAGGTTCGGGCTGGTGCTTTTCTCCGGCAATTCCATAATAAGCTGCCCGCCCACGATGGACCATGACGCGTTCCTGACTATTCAGGGCGATGCAGGCATGGACAAGCAGGACCTGCCGGGTACGGCCATAGGCGACGCGCTCATCACCGCCGCGAATAAGTTCAAAAAATCAAACCTTCCGCGCGCCGTGGTAGTGGTTTCGGACGGGGAGAATACCTACGGGCCGGAACCTGCCGAGGCGGCAAGGGCGGCGGAGGCGAAGGGGCTGAAGGTCTATACCGTGGGCGTCGGGACGGCGCATGGCGGGAGGATCCCGGAGGGCCTCGACTTCTTCGGCCAGATGACATTCAAGAAGGACAAGGCGGGCCAAACGGTAGTTTCGTCGCTGGATGAAGGGACGCTGAAATCCGTCGCGGAGGCTGGCGGCGGGAAGTATTTCTATTCTCTGGACCCCGGCGCGGCAAGCGGGCTTGCGAAAGAGCTGTCGCCAAAAGCGAAAGGGAACTCGCTTGAAAAATTCGCGGGCGCGGAGGAATACGGGCCGTGGTTTGCGCTCGGCGCGGCGGATAGGCGCTGGGGCGGATGGCGTTGATAATATGAAACCCTCTCATAATATAATATTTCTGTTGCCGTTTATTTTCGCCTTCTCCCCCGTCGCCACGCCGACTGAGAAGGGCATCGACGCGTTTTCCGCCGGGAAATACGACGACGCGCTCTCTCAATTCGGGAAGGCGGCGAAGGATAACCCGGACAAGGCCGAGGCGCATATAAACCTTGGCGACGCGCTGTACAAGAAGGGCGAGTTCGATAAGGCGGCGAAGGAATATTCCGAGGCGGCAAGGCTTAAGCCAAATATGCCCGAGGCCTGGTATAACATGGGGGACGCGTTCTACAAGATGGGCGCATACGACAAGGCGCTATCGGCCTTCCAGAAGGCGGATTCTTAAAAAAGGAAGCGGACACGAAGCATAATATAGAAGTGACAATGGAGAAGGTGAAGAAGGAGCAGGTCAAAAAAAACGGGGGCGGCCCCCAGGAAAAAAGCGGCGGGCAGGGGAAGCAGGGCAGCAGGGTAAACAGGGGCCGGGAACCGGAAGTCAAAACCGGCCTGGGCAGGCCGGAAGCCAAAACCAGCCTGGGCTGGCGGCGCGTAATAATCAGCCGGGTCAGGGGCAGAGCGGGCAGGGCCAGAATCAGCAGAAGCAGGCTGGTCAGAATAGGCAGGCCCAGAGCGGACTGGGACAGGGCGGCACAGTGGCGCGGGGGGGCTGTCGGAGGGCGACGTCTCCCGTATGCTGTCAAAGCAGAGCGAGGAAGAGAAGAGCCTGCGCAGCTATTTCCGGCCCGGGAAGAGGGACCCGTTAAGCGAGAGGGAGGCCCAGATAGAACAGATGCTGCGCGGGATGGGCGCGCCGGTGCCGTCCGCGAGGGCCGTGAAACCGGGCGCTCCATACGTCGAAAAGGACTGGTAATAGCCTTATTCCCTTGACTTAACCCCTTAAATTTTATAAAATTTCAATCTTGTTACCAGTTTAAAAGTTTTTGGCGTTACCTTTTTCCAAAAAGGTAACAGGTTTAAGGAGTTGTTATGCCAGGCTTAGGTTTCCCAAGCGAGATAATATTAATATTCATTGTCGCCCTGATCGTTTTCGGGCCTAAGAGGCTGCCCGATATGGCGAAATCCCTCGGCAGGGCAATGAATGAGTTCAAGCGCTCCATGAACGACTTCAAGCGCCAGATCGAGGCGGAGGTCGGGACCGAGAGTATAAAGGAAGACCTTTTAAGGCAGCAGAAAGAGATACAGGATAAACTCGCCGGCTTAAACCCGACCGGGCAAGGTCCCGCCCCGGATAAGATAGACAAGATAGAGACGACGGATTACGCGGATTCCGGACAGGCGGCGGCCAATAAGGCGAGCGTCGCTTCCGTAAAGGCTCCGGCCAGCCAGGCGGACGTCCCTGACGGACAGACGCCGGACGATAAAGCGAGCGCCTCCCCTGCTTCCCCCGCCCCAGAGGAACCGAAGAAAAAAGATGCCTGATCAAGAAGGAAAGACGATGTCCATACTCGCGCATCTGGACGAGCTCCGGAAGCGGCTTGTCTATACCGTCATCGTGCTTTTCATAGCCTTTCTGGTCTGTTTCCAGTACTGGGAATACCTGCTCCGCTGGATGAAGGTCCCGCTGACCCTGGTGCTTACGGTAAAGACCACATATCCCTTCGTGTTCCCGACGTACCTGCCCAGCCCCACGAAGCTCATAGCCGTCGCTCCGGGCGAGGTGTTCTGGATAGCGCTGAAGATCGCCTTTATCGCCAGCATCTTCCTCTCGCTGCCTTTCATCCTCGCCCAGGTATGGCTCTTCATTGCGCCCGGGCTATTGCCCAAGGAACGCAAATGGGCGCTGCCTTTCGTCTTCTCGGCGACGTTCATGTTCGTCCTCGGGGCGCTGTTCTGCCAGTACGTCGTCCTGCCGTTTGCGATGCGGTTTCTGCTGACATACGGCATAGAAGAAGTGACCCCGATGATTACGATCAAGGAATATATCGATTTCTGCGGTAAGTTCCTGCTCTCGTTCGGCCTGGTTTTCGAGCTTCCTCTTATCATAACGCTCCTTTCGCGCCTGGGTCTCGTCACGCCCCAGTTCCTTGCCAAGAACAGGAAGTTCGCCATACTCATCGCCTTCATCGCGGCGGCCATCCTTACCCCGACCCCCGACATGTTCAACCAGACCCTCATGGCGGTGCCCATAATACTGCTCTACGAGGTAGGCATCCTCATGGCCAGGATTACCAGGAGGCGAAAGGATAACGCGGCCGAGGCGGAGACGGATTTATAAACCTGTTACCTTTTTGGAAAAAGGTAACGCCAAAAACTTTTAGGGTTAAACACCCCAGCTTTCTTTTGTGTTACTTTTCTTTCCCGAAAGAAAAGTAACGACTTTCCATTTTACCCTTGACAGCCGTCTATCCTTTTTTTATACTCGCAAAAATTTAATATTCTTCCGAAGCCGGACCGCCCTACAGTCTTTTCGCAGGGGCCAGGGGTCCCGGCCGACAGGGTCGCATCCGAAAGGGTGCGGTCTCCCATAGAAGCCGGTTACCGGTTTTGGAAAGGAGGGCAAGCTCGCGGCAAGGCACCTCTTTATTCAAAGAAGGCGCCTTTTTTTATTTCGAACTGTTTTCATTATTTTTTAGCAGGCAATCCGAAAGGGGAACTCCGTTATGAGGCTGATATCGGTTTTAACGTCTTCATTATTAATCCTGCTCTTATCCGTGAGCGCCGCTTTTGCCGACGGACAGAAGGTCACAAGCGACCTGCTGGACGTGCTTAAGGCAAAGGGCGTGTTAGACGACGCGTCTTACGACAGCCTGAAGAAAAAAGAGGCCGCCTCCCCGACCCCGGCGGCGAGTACACTACAACTTCTCGATGTCCTTAGGGCGAAGGGCGTGCTGGGCGAGGAGGACTACAACAGGCTGTCCAGGGAGGCCGCGCCCACAGCCGTCCCGGCAGTCGCAACCAACCCCGCACCCGCGGCCGTGCCCGTGGCGGAAACCGTAACCGCGCCCGAGCCAGCTACAGCGCCCGCGCCGACTGCCGCGGCATCGCCCGGAGGGCCGGAAAGGCCGATAGACGGTACCCTGACAAAGGTTGAAGATAGTTTCGCGAGGGTGACGGGGGATATTGTAAGGCTGAAAATCGGCGGCTACTTACAGGCCGGCTATTTAAACGACGACGCAGGCTTCTCTTACGGCGCGCCGCCTAATAACTTGTTCAGCCCGACCTCCGGCAATCAGTTCTTCGTCAGGCGGGCAAGGCTCATTTTCGATTTCGGCGTGGGCCCGAAGGTGGGCGCGCGGGTCTCGATTGAGCCAGCGGTCGACCTCAACACGGCAAGCACGACCAGCGGCGGCAGGAGCATCCTCCGGGACGCCTATGGCTGGACCGACTACATCCCTTATACAAGAATAACCCTGGGCCAGTTCAAGACCCCGTTCGGACTGGAGGGCGTGGAGTCGTTATCGGACAACCCCACGATTAACCGCTCCATGGTCACGAACCTTGTGCACTACCCGCTCCTCAGGGACATAGGCGTCATGGCCGCCTGGAACTTCAAAACGGATGTCTCTGGCCTGCCGCTTGGCGCGCAATGGGCGGTGGCGCTCGTCAACGGCACGGGATACAACCTCCCGGACGACAACGACCAGAAAGACCTCGTGTTCAGAGGGACAGTCAATCCGCTTGTGGAAGGCCTTAACATCGGAGGTTCTCTCTATGGGGGCAAGACGCACGTAACGCCGGCTGCGGGCGCCGCCTTCAATAAATACCACGACAGCTGGGCCGCCGAGGCCGAGTATGTCCCGCCCTTCCTGAAAGGCTTGAAGCTCAGGGGCGAATATCTCTGGAACAGGCAGTACTATACCAAATATTACAGCTACGCGAGCGTTACAGGCACGGCCAGCAACACCCCGCCCGCTACCGCGTCTACAGTGGGGACCCTCCCCAATAACCCCAGCACTGCAAACGCCGCCCGCACGGTCCATACCGCCGGATGGTATGCGCTGGCGGTTTACAGGGTGGACGGACTGCAGGGCATCGGGAGCTACCTTAACGGCCTTGAGCCCCTTGTACGCTACGACACCATGAACGAGGACGAGGACGGGACTCCCTGGGTATTTACCAGCGGCTCGGGCGCTGCAACGAAGACACTCACAGTCAATTCGCACACCAGATACCGTACAACGGTGGGTCTAAACTACTACTTCAATAATTACGCGCGGCTGATGCTGGACTACGAGATGATACATGCGGACGCGGGCCTCAGGAGGGCTTCAATAGAGTCCATAGACCTTATATCGCACCGCCTCTTCACGACGCTCTTGCAGGTGAAGTTTTAAAGAGCTGTTACCTTTTTGAAAAAAGGTAACGCCAAAAACTTTTAGTCCGGCTTTCTTTTGGTACTTTTCTTTCACCTGAAAGAAAAGTACGAGGTACTATAATGCGCCTTTTATCGAGACTTATACTGTTAGTAATGCTTGCCGCGCTCTGGCGTGCTCTCTCCCGGCCCAGGCCGAAACCAACATCGTGCTCGCCTCCACGACTTCTACGGAGAATACGGGGCTTTTCAAGGTGCTTATCCCCGCATATTATAAATGGACGAAACTGAAGGACGTGAGGATACATGTCGTCGCGGTAGGCACGGGAAAGGCCATCGAGATAGCGAAGCGGGGCGACGCGGACCTGCTGCTGGTGCACGACAGGGTGAAGGAGGACGCCTTCATTAAGGCGGGGTACGGGGTGGACAGGCGCAACGTGATGTATAACGATTTCATTATCACCGGGCCAAAGAACGACCCGGCGGGAGTGAAATCCGCGAAGAGCGCCGCCGACGCCTTCAAGAAAATCGCCGCCTCCGGGTCCGTCTTCGTATCAAGGGGAGATGAGTCCGGCACCGAAGCCAGGGAGAAGATACTCTGGAAGGCGGCGGGTCTGGAAGTGCCCGTGAAGAACTACCTCTCCGTGGGGCAGGGAATGGAGGAGACGCTCCGGATAGCGGACGAAAAGCAGGCGTACACCATCTCCGACCGCTCCACGTACCGCACCCTTCTTGACAGGCTGAAATATACGACGCTCCTGTATCAGGGCGACCCGGGCCTTTTTAACCAGTACGGGACGATTGCCGTAAACCCGGAGAAATTCCCCCACACCCATTACAGGGAGGCGGAGGATTTTATGAACTTCATCACGGGGCCGGAAGGACAGAAAGTAATAGGAAACTACGCAGATAAAACGGGCACAAAAATATTTTTTCCGGACGCCGCGAAGTAGCGGATGGGCGATATCCAAAACGGGGTCTATAACGCCGTCCATCTGATCCTTTCGCTCGACCCGGATTTATACGCCGTAATCTTGCTGTCGCTCAAGGTAACAGGCGTTGCGGTAATTATCGCCTCAGCACTTGGCATCCCTGCCGGGACATTTCTGGCGCTCCGGAATTTTCCCGGCAGGGGCGCGCTGATTACACTCTTCAATACCTTTATGGGTCTGCCGCCCGTGGTCGCGGGGTTGGCGGTCTATCTCTTCCTCTCCCGGAGCGGCCCCCTTGGCTCGCTCCAGCTTTTATTTACCCCTTCCGCGATGGTAATCGCACAGGCGCTCGTGGTATTCCCCATCGTCGTAGCCCTGACATGGTCCGCCGTGTCCTCAGTCAACCCCGCCGTCCGGCAGACCGCAATCCTTTTAGGGGCGCCGCCTGTTAAAGTCGAGATGCGGGTGGCCCTGGAGGCGAAGCTGGGAATATATTCCGCGGTAATCGCAGGGTTCGGCAGGGCAATGGCCGAGGTAGGCGCGGTACTTATGGTAGGCGGCAATATCGCGGGCTATACCAGGGTAATGACGACGGCGATACTGCTGGAGACGCAAAAAGGGAGCGTTCGACATGGCGATAGCGCTGGGTATCGTGCTTTTGACCCTTGCCTTTATCGTGAACGCGCTCTTAAGGCTTGGGCAGATGAAGGGTTTTGCGCCATGAGCCTTACCTGCCATTTAAAGGATGTATCGCAAGTCTTACGGCGGAAGAAAAATCCTCGAGCCCGCGGACTATGAGTTTCCGCCCGGCAAAATCACCTGCATAATCGGGCCGAACGGCAGCGGGAAGAGCACGCTTTTAAACATCGCATCATATCTTGAGAAGCCGGACGCCGGCACCGTGGAATATAAAGACGGCGGCAGTTCCATACCGCCCGGCCTGTCCTTAAGGAGAAGGCTGACCTGCGTAACCCAGGCCCCGCTTCTTTTCAGTACGACGCTTTTTAAAAATATTATTTTTGGGCTTAAGTTCAGAGACCTGACGGACGGATGAGATAAGGACAAGGGCGATGGAATCTCTTGAGCTGGGCGGGCTGTCCCATCTTGCGAATGCAGGGGCCAGGACCCTGTCAGGAGGAGAGGCGCAGCGGGCGGCCATGGTCCGGGCATACGCGCTCCGGCCGGAGGTTATTTTTTTAGACGAGCCTTTTGCGAACCTGGACCCGGAAGGCGGCCGGCTGATGGAGCGGCTGACGCTCAAGATGAAAGACGAAGGCGCGGCCGTGGTGTTAGTCACGCATAACCTTTTCCAGGCCCGGCGTCTTTCGGACCAGGTATATTTTTTATTCAACGGACGACTGATAGAATCTGGGGAGTCCAAAAAATTTTTTAATGAGCCCAGGGAAGAACTGACCCGGCAGTTCGTGAGCGGCGAAATGTTTTTCTAAGGCTTGACCGGCGCCTCTAAAAATTATATTATGTGGCATGACTTTCGCCGGAGCGCTCATATCTTCTTTTCGTTCGCCTTCGACCTTCATAGCATTTATGAGAAGCATACCTTTCGCCGACAGGGTAATAATTCTCGTAGGGGTCGCCTTTCTCTCAAACCTCCCGCTGGGATATCTGAGAAGGCCGGTCAGGAAGTTCTCCGCACTGTGGTTCCTGTATATTCACGCGTCCATACCGTTTCTCGTACTGATGAGGCTGGGACTAGGCATATCCTTCTGGTACATCCCCCTCTCGCTTATATTCGCCGTGACGGGCCAGGTCGCGGGGGCAAGGAGCAGGGCCATGCCCACGGAGAATAGCTGATGGGCGAAAGCTTCTTAAAGGGAAAGAACCTTGAGTCGGTGGCGAAGGACATCGCGGACGGGTACGTCTTTGTAAACCCAGTCTATTTAAAGAAATTCGACCACGAGACCCTGAAGAAGCTTATGGCGGGCGTACAGAGGGTCATGATACTCGTCAGGAACGAAAAATTTCCAACCGGCGACGTTGAAGGCATCAGACGAAGGAACATGCGGCTCTCCCGCCTCAATAACGCGGGTACTATAATCAAACATTTCGCCAAGGAAAGACACTGGGTCATATAAATCATTAAAAAAAACTAACCTCCTTTTTCCTTGACAATTCCCTTGCCGTTGGGCTATCTATTGAACTTATCAAATATCAGGATTTTTTCACTGGCATCTCCAAGTTATCAGGGAGGGACGTAGATGAAGATTGCCCGCAGGATGTCCGCCCGCGCAGTTATAGGGCTATCGCTTCTGGTCCCGGTCTTTTCATTGACCGGCTGCTTCGCTACCCAGCAGGACCTTGAGCCGATGCGAAGCGACATCATGGTACTGGAGAAGCAGTTTACCGAGGTCCAGAGACAGGTGGCTAAGGCCAAGTACTCGGAAGAAGACAGGACTACTGGGAGCCAGATGCAGGACAAGTTAAAAGAGATGGACAAGCGCCTGGCGGGCTTGGAGGAACGCATGGACAAGGTGGAAGGCCAGGCGCATGACCAGGGCTCCTCTGAAGCGCCAGCCGCGCCGCAGGCGATACCCCCTGACGAGCCTGGCGCTCCGGCCGCACCCGACGCGGAGTCCGCTCCGGAGACGCCCGCCGCTCCTAATGCAGAGGCGCCGACAGCCCCTCAGCCGACAAAGGGCATGCTGGCCGCCGACGAGGCCTACAAAGAGGCGATGGCTTCTTATAGTTCCGGAGATTACGAAAAGGCGGCAGCCGGGTTCGACGCGTTCCTTAAGAGCTATCCGAACGACAGGCTCTCCGACGACTCCGTTTTCATGCTGGGTGAGATAGCCTTCGCCCGGAAAGACTACAAAGGCGCCGTAAAGCAGTACCAGAGGGTCGTGGACGAATATCCGCTCGCGGACAGGGTGCCGGACGCCCTTTACAAGATGGGTATCGCGTACCAGCTTTCAGGAGAGCCGGACAAGGCGAAAGAGAGCTTTACCCGCGTAATGGATAATTACCCTTACAGCGATGGTGCCAAAAAGGCGAGCCAGGAGCTCGAAAAGTCGAAGAGCCGATAAGCGAGGAGAGTATTTTCTTATGAAAAACAGACTCCTGTTAACGACATTATTGTTTGCATTGTTTCTAATCCTGACCCCCGCGTTCGCCCAGGAAGAACAGGCCGCCACAGGCCCGGCGGCGGGCTGGAATACTTATACCATCAAGAAAGGGGACACGCTCTGGGACATATCGAAGTCCCGGCTTTCCGACCCCTTCGCCTGGCCCAGGATCTGGAAGGACAACCCGTTTATACACGACCCGGACCTCATATACCCCGGGCAGGTCCTTAAACTGCCGCCGGGAGTCACCATAGCCCCGCGCGCGCAGGGCGAAGAGGGTCCCGCCAGGCCGCCGGCCGAAGGGGAAACACCTTTCGTGGAGAAGGGCGAGCTGACGACGACCCTGCCCTCGGTCTCGGAAGGGAACATAATCAATATCCGGGGGGCGGAGGAGCGGCAGCCGGTGGCGAACGCCGTGGCAATATTGAGCGCCGGCTTCCTGGAAGAAAACCATGACGAGACCCGTCCGATTGAGGGAAGCCCGACGCCCCGCGAGCTCTATGGCATGTTGGACGAGCTGTACGTGAAGCCCGACGGAGTGCGGCCGGGCGACCGTTTCATCATCGGCAGGTACGAAGGCGAAATAAAAAACCCCGGCACAAAAGAGCTTCTCGGCACGCTGGTCAGGGTAACGGGAATCCTGGATATCGAAGGGCCGAAGGACGGGTTCATGATCGGCAGCATATCCAAGGCGTTCTCAGACATCAGAGGGACGGACCTGCTCTTCCCGTACCAGGACCCGCTGCTCGTTTACGAGCCAGTCTCTCCGAACCCAAAAGCCGCGGGCCTGTCCGGGTATGTCGCCGCAGTGAAAGGCGACCGGAAGGACAGCGGCCAGACCGATACGCTATACATAAATAAAGGCGTGATGGACGGCGTCCTCCCCGGCGATACGTTCATCGTCAGGCGTTCCGGCGGGGTGGTGGAAAAAGGGGACTGTCCACTGAAAAAGGTTGAGACGGTCCTGCCGGAAGTAGAGGTGGGACTGGTACAGGTCATATCAGTCAGGGGAAGGACGGCGGCGGCGAAGGTCCTGAGATCCGGCGAGCCGCTGCTGACCGGCTACAGGGTGTACTATTCCAGATAGCGCCCAAACCGGAGCGGGAGCGCGTAACGGAGGCGGCGATACGGCATCGGGACGCACGGACCCTATACCCTGGATCGCCCTCAACATAGTCGGCGGCGTCGGGAGCGTCCTGTATAAAAGACTTATCCTGCGCTTTGAGAGCCCGGAGAGGGTTTTTAAGGCGAGCAGAGCCGAGCTTGCCCAGGTCGAGGGGATGGGGCCCAAGGCCCTTAAGGCCATTAAAGACTTCCAGGACTGGGAAAAGGCCGCTGCCGAGGCTGAAAAGGCAAGGACACTGGGGGCCGGCATAGTTACCTTCACAGACCCCCGCTACCCGCAAAATCTTAAAGAAATCCACGACCCTCCCCCGTACCTGTACGTAAAAGGCGAACTGACCGCGGGAGATAAAATCGCGGTCGCCATAGTCGGCTCAAGGAAGGCCTCCCCGTACGGACTGGCCGAGACTAAAAAAATAGCGAGAGAACTGGCCGGAAAAGGGATAACGGTAGTTTCAGGCGGGGCGTGCGGGATAGATACCCAGGCCCACCAGGGCGCAATATCTGGGCGGGGGCAGGACCATAGCCGTACTCGGCTGCGGGATAGACGTGACGTACCCGCGGGAGAACGGCGAACTCTTTGAAAAGATTGCCGAAAACGGGGCGGTGGTCACGGAGTACCCGATGGGCACGCCCCCGGACAGGGCCAATTTCCCGCCCAGGAACCGCATAATCAGCGGGATAGCCATGGGGGTCATCGTGATGGAGGCGGCGGAGAAATCCGGCTCCCTGATAACCGCCGCGTACTCGGTGGAGCAGGGCCGGGAAGTCTATGCCCTGCCCGGCAGCGTCGGTTCATTCACCTCCAAAGGCACCAACACCCTTATAAAAAAAGGCGCGAAGCTTGTGGAGGGGCCGGGCGACGTGCTGGAGGACCTCCTCCCTTACATGAAGGGATATTTAAAGGAGCTGGACTTAGATTATGGGGACAAAGGCGAAGCATCCGCTATTTCGATGCCGTCTTTGACTGCGGACGAGTTGGCGGTGTACGGGCATATATCGGTTGAGCCCGCGCATGTCGATGTAATATCAGGTAAAACCGGCTTTCCGGTCTCGAAGACGTTGACCGTTTTACTGGACATGGAGCTAAAAGGCGCGGTAAGGCAGATTTCCGGAATGAGGTACGTAAGAGAGATTTAACCTTTACGCGGGCCGGGTGCTGTGGTAGAATCCAAAAAGACGCCGGATTTTTAATAATAACCGTAGTACCCTCGAAAGGGTAGTAAAGGATTTTTTGAGGCCGATGAAAGAGGACTTCCTTAGTATAGTTGCGGTAATCGTAAAGCAGATGGCCGAGGACGACTCCGTCGGCCCCAGGGACAAGAGCATCATCGAAGGTCTTCTGGACGATGGATACGACCTGATGGACATCGACGACGCCCTGTCGTGGTTCGAGAGCCTGGGCACGATGGCGGAGGAAACAGACGGCGTGGAGTTCTGGCCCGGCTTCCGGGGGATGCGCGTCCAGGCCCGCTGGGAGAAGGAATCCATGTCCGCCGGGGCATACGATTACCTGATGCGCCTGAACCGTTCCGGGATAGTGGACGACTCCTTCCGCGAGGCCATAATCGACAAGATAATGGACCTTAAGCTCTCGGACTTCGGCGTAGAGCAGATGAAGGCGCTCCTGGGCCTGGTGCTGTACTCCCAGGGGAAACCCTTGCCGGACTCTTCCGTCGGGCAGGCGTATACGGGACTGAAGGGCCTGCTGAACTAATAATACTCTTATAGCTAATTCCCGCGGGGGCGCCTTCTTAGTGACGCCCCTGATTGTTTTAAAACCGTTACTTTTCTTTCGGGTGAAAGAAAAGTAACCAAAAGAAAGCCGGACTAAAAGTTTTTGGCGTTACCTTTTTCCAAAAAGGTAACGAACTTAGCAATTACACCTTAAAGAGGAATAATTTTATAGATGGGAAAGGACTTAGTAGTAGTCGAATCGCCGGCCAAGGCCAAGACGATTAACAAATACCTCGGGGACAAGTATATCGTCAGGGCTTCCCTCGGGCACGTGCGGGACCTGCCCAAGAAGAAGCTGTCCGTGGACGTGGAGAACGGCTTCCTGCCGGAGTACGAGGTTATAAAGGGCAAGGCGAAGATAATCGCGGAACTTAAAAAACTCGCCCAGTCGGCGGACAAAGTGTATCTCGCGCCGGATCCGGACCGCGAAGGAGAGGCCATCGCATGGCACGTCGCGGAAGAGATAAACGTGCCCGAGAAGAAGCTGTTCCGGGTGCTCTTCAATGAGATTACCAAGCGGGGCGTGGCCGAAGCCATGAAGAGCCCCGGGAAGATAGACTTGAACAAGGTGGACGCCCAGCAGGCAAGACGCGTCCTGGACAGGCTTGTGGGATACCAGGTAAGTCCCCTCCTATGGAAAAAGGTGAAGAGGGGCCTGTCCGCCGGAAGAGTGCAGTCGGTCGCCTTAAGACTCGTCTCCGAGCGGGAACGGGAGATACTGGCATTTATCTCTCAGGAATACTGGAGCATAACCGCCGCCCTGTCCGCGGACGCTCCGCCGCCTTTTACCGCAAAAATAGCAAAAGCGGACGGCAAAAAGCTGGAGATACTCAACGGGGCCGATGCCCAGGAGATAACGGATTATCTCAAAGAGCAGGCTTTTATCGTCTCGAAGGTGGACAGGAAAGAGAAGAAGCAAAACCCCGTCCCGCCTTTTACCACCAGCAAGCTACAGCAGGAGGCGGCCAGAAAGCTGAAGTTCTCGGCGAAGAAGACGATGCTGGTCGCCCAGCAGCTCTACGAAGGCCTGGAGATCGGCCCGGAAGGCGCGGTCGGCCTTATCACCTACATGAGGACGGACTCCACCCGCGTCTCAAGCGAGGCCGTGACCGAGGCCAGAGACTTAATAGCTAACAAATACGGCAAGGAGTATCTTCCGGAGAAGCCGCCTGTTTACGCCTCCCAGAAGAAGGCGCAGGAGGCGCATGAGGCGGTACGCCCCACCTCCGTCGGCAGGGAGCCGGAATCGATCAAGCAATACCTGGACAAGGACCAGCTCGCGCTCTACCGCCTTGTATGGAACCGATTCCTGGCCAGCCAGATGAACCCGGCCGTTATGGACATGACCGGCGTCGATATCCAGGCCGGCAAATATGTGTTCAGGGCCACCGGTTCGATTATTAAGTTCCCCGGCTTCATGGCGGTCTATACGGAAGGCAAGGACGAGGCAAGAACGGACGAGGAGGCGGAAGAAGCCAGTACTGAAGGCTCCGCGAACCTGCCGCCGCTCAGGGCGGGAGACCTCCTGAAGCAGGACTCGCTGACCCCGCGCCAGCATTTCACCCAGCCGCCGCCCAGATATACCGAGGCTTCATTAGTCAAGGAGCTGGAGGAAAAAGGCATAGGCCGTCCGAGCACGTACGCCGCCATCATGTCCACAATCGTCGAGCGCTTATACGTGGAGAAAAAAGGCAACGCCTTCGGCCCGACCGAACTGGGGCTTATCGTCAACGACCTGCTGGTTGAAAGCTTCCCGGACCTCTTCAACGTCACGTTCACGGCAAAGATGGAAGACGAACTCGACGAGATAGAGGAAGGGAAGATGCAGTGGACGGACACGGTGAGGGAGTTCTACGACCCCTTCGAGAAGGCCCTGATAAACGCGCAGAAGGGGATGAGGAACGTCAAGCGCGAAGAAACGCCCACGGATATCGAGTGCGAGAAGTGCGGCAAGATGATGGTAATCAAGTGGGGAAGAAACGGCCGCTTCCTTGCCTGCCCCGGCTACCCTGAATGCAAGAATACCAGGGAGCTTCCGGGCGAGAACGGGGAGAGCGCGCCTTCGCAGGCGCCGGCGGTCGAGACGACGGACGAGAAATGCCCGAAGTGCGGGAGCCCCATGGTGATAAAGTCCGGCCGGTTCGGGAAGTTCATGGCATGCAGCGCCTACCCCGGATGCAAGACCACCAAGCCGATCCCGCTTGGAGTCAAATGCCCCAAGTGTGGCGGAGAGCTCTCCGAGCGCCGTACTAAAGGGGGGAAATCTTTCTATGGGTGCAGTAATTATCCCAAGTGCGACTTCGCCTCCTGGGACAGGCCGCTGCCCAGGAAATGCCCGGAGTGCGGGAGTCCCTACTTAGTGGAGAAATACTCAAAAAAGGACGGCCTCAGGATCCTCTGCCCGAATAAGGAATGCAGCTACAAGGAAGAGCCCGAAGAGGCAAAGGCGGCGGGGGAATAAAAACATTATTCCCGTATTACCTGATCGGGGGCGGGAATCCAGTCGACTTTTAAAGAGCCATTCGCTATGTATACCACGATTTTCCTTCTTATCCTTTCCAATATCTTCATGACCTTCGCCTGGTACGGGCACTTAAAGTACATGGGCGGACGGCCGCTCATCTTTGCGATCCTCGTAAGCTGGGGGATAGCGTTCTTTGAATACACCCTCCAGGTGCCCGCGAACCGCATCGGTTACCAGTATTATTCCCTGGGCCAGTTGAAAGTCATACAGGAGATCGTCACCATGACTGTCTTCGCCGGATTCGCTTTCTTTATTATGGAGCAGCCGCTGAAGCTGGATTACCTCTGGGCGGCCATCTGCCTCGCCGGCGCGGCATATTTCATGTTCCGGGGCGGTATCGCACACGCGGGGTAACGGGTATTTAGGTCGCTTTAGGTTCCCGCGTTTTTCGCGGGCATGACGGTTTTTCTTTTTCGGAGGTAGTGATGTCTGATAAGGGGATTGAGGCATATTTAGACGAACGCAGGACGTTTCCGCCCAGGGAGAAGTTCGCCAAGAACGCCCATATCAAAAGCATCGTAGAGTATGAGAAGCTGTACAAGTGGTCCATCGAGGACCCGGAGGATTTTTGGGCGGAGATGGCCGGGGAGAACCTCGTCTGGTTCAAGAAATGGGACAAGGTCTTAGAATACGACTTCGAGAAGCCGTTTATTAACTGGTTCAAAGGCGGCAAACTCAACGTCTCCTACAACTGCCTGGACAGATACGTGAACACCCCCTCATACCGCAACAAGGCGGCGCTTATCTGGGAGGCGGACGACGGGAGCTACAAGACCTATACCTACCAGCAGCTCTACAGGGAGGTCAACCGGTTCGCGAACGTCCTTAAGAAGAAGGGCGTCCAAAAAGGGGACAGGGTCTCCATCTACCTCCCGATGATACCGGAGCTTACGATATCGATGCTGGCCTGCGCCAGGATCGGCGCGATACACAGCATCGTATTCGGCGGCTTCTCCGCGAGCGCGCTGAAGGACAGGATTCAAGATTGTGAATCTTCCCTGCTGATAACAGCCGATGGTGGTTTTAGGGGCGGCAGGCGCGTGCCTTTGAAGGCGGCGGCTGACGAGGCGCTCAATGAGTGCCCCACCATAAAAAGCGTTATAGTGGTCAACCGGCTGGGCAAGGACGCCAATATGGAGCCGGGCCGGGACAGCTGGTGGCATGAAGAGATATGCTGCCAGGAAGTGACCAGCTACTGCCCGCCGGAATGGATGGACGCGGAAGACCCGCTTTTCATCCTCTATACCTCAGGCTCCACCGGAAAGCCGAAGGGCGTGCTGCATACCACCGGCGGCTACCTGCTCTATGCGAACCTGACCTTCCGCTGGATATTCGATTACAAGGAAGAGGACATCCATTTCTGCACCGCGGACATCGGCTGGGTCACCGGGCACAGCTATATAGTTTACGGCCCCCTTTCAAACGGGGCGACCAGCCTGATGTTCGAAGGCGTGCCGACCTATCCCGACCCGGGCCGTTTCTGGGAGATCGTGGAGAAGTTCGGGGTAAACATCTTCTATACCGCGCCTACCGCCATACGCGCCCTGATGAAAGAAGGCGAGAGATGGCCCGGCATATACGACCTGTCCTCGCTTCGGGTCCTGGGCTCGGTCGGGGAGCCGATTAATCCGGAGGCCTGGATGTGGTATCACAGGAACGTCGGCTCCGAGAAGCTGCCCATAGTGGATACCTGGTGGCAGACCGAGACCGGCGGCATACTCATCACGCCGCTGCCCGGCGCGATGACCTTGAAACCCGGCTCCGCAAGCAGGCCTTTTCCGGGCGTGGTGCCTAAGATATTCAACGAGAAGGGGGAACCGGCGGCGCCGAACGAAGGCGGCTATCTCGTCATCGAAAAGCCCTGGCCGGGAATGCTCCGGGGCACCTGGGGCGACCCGGAGAACAAGAGGATAAAAGACGTGTATTTCAGCCGCTTCCCCGGAGTGTATTTCACCGGAGACGGGGCCAGGGTGGACGAAGACGGGGACTACTGGCTGATGGGCCGCATAGACGACGTCATCAACGTCTCCGGCCACAGGCTCGGCACGGCGGAGGTGGAGAGCGCGCTCGTATCCCACGAGGCTGTCGCCGAGGCGGCGGTAGTCGGCTACCCGCATGACATCAAGGGCGAAGGCATCTACGCATATGTGACGCTCAAGGACGGCTTCACCCCGTCAAACGACTTGAAGAAGATGCTGATCGGCCACGTCAGGACGGTCATCGGTCCGATAGCCTCCCCGGACAAGCTCCAGTTCGCGCCCGGCCTCCCGAAAACCAGGAGCGGCAAGATAATGAGGAGGATACTCCGCAAGATTGCCGGCGGCGAACTGGAAAACCTGGGCGACACCTCGACGCTCGCGGACCCTTCGGTCGTGGATAATCTGATTGAAAATAAGCTTTAAACCGTTACCTTTTTGGAAAAAGGTAACACCAAAAACTTTTGGGTTTAGACACCCCCGCTTTCTTTTGTGTTACTTTTCTTTCCCGCGAAAGAAAAGTAACGGTTTTACGGTTTAAAAATTTTATTGACAACCCGTATGCCGATAAATTATATTTTCAACCGTGGTCGCCGCGCGATAAAGGTTGACGCGGCTTTTTCTTTGACGGGGGCTTAAGGCCCCGAATCAGGACCTGGCCCGGCGCACAAGGGCGGGTCGGCTATATCAGGAAGGAGCTTTATGAGGGGAAAGGTCAAGTGGTTTAACGAGAGCAAGGGTTACGGTTTCATCGAGCCGGAGAGCGGCAAGGACGTATTCGTACATTTTTCGGCGATAAAGATGGATGGCTATAAGACGCTTACGGAAGGCCAGGATGTTGAGTTCGACGTGACGGACGGGCCTAAGGGTCCCCAGGCCAGCAACGTAATGTCCGCCTGAAAAAAGGCTTCTTTCATACCGGCCCCGGAAGGCGATCCTTCCGGGGTTTTTATTTTAATCTAATTTTAATTTGAAATTTGAAATAATAAGTCGTATGATAATTCCTTAAATGGACAAAATACATCTACTGATAGTCGACGACGACCAGGAAGTCAGCGAGTTTATGAAGCTCCGCATCGGCGCCGACGCGAAGCACTTCATGATCGACTGCGTCTACACAGCCGACGACTGCTTGGATTTCCTTGAAAAAAACGAAGTGGACTGCGTGCTCTGCGACTACCAGATGCCGTACATGGACGGGATGGAGATACTCATCCACGTAAGAGATAAAGGCAGCGACCTGCCCTTTATTTTCGTTACGGGGCAGGGTTGCGAGGAGGTAGCAAGGGAGGCGTTCAAGAACGGGGCCTTCGACTACTTCACAAAGGAAATCGGGTTTGCCCACTTCGCCAGGATAATCAATTCAGTCGAACAGGCGGTCCAGAAAAAACGTACGGAACAGGCCAGGGTCCTTGCCGAGGAGGCAATCAAAAAGCAGCTGGCGGCGATGGAAGCCTCCATGGACGGCATGGCGCTGTCAGACCCGGACGGAAAATACGTATACCTGAACCGGGCCCACGCGGAGATATACGGCTATACGGTTGACGAACTGATTGGAAAAACCTGGCGTGTCCTGGTTTCTGAAGAAGAAGTCTCCCGGTTTGAAAATAATATATTCCCAATCCTCCGCGAGAGAGGCCAGTGGCAGGGGGAATGCGTTGGAAATAAAAAGGACGGTAGCCGCTTCCCCCTGGAGATATCCCTTGTAATGATGAAAGACGGGGGCGTGGCGTGCATTGTCCGCGACGTATCGGAGAGGAAAAGCCTGGAACAGCAGAAGGCGGACCTTTTCGCGATGGTCTCGCACGACATAAAATCGCCCCTGACCGCGATTCTGGGATATGCCGATATGCTCCTCCACGATGCGAAGCCCGAGCACGAATCATACCAGATGATAAACAGCATCCGGAATAGCTGCAGGAAGATAAACGGCATCATGGAAGACTTCCTGACGCTCTCGCACCTGGAGTCCGTAAAGTCCTCGCTGAAGGAGTCGGTCTGCGACCCGGCAGTCCTGGTCCAGGAGACGGAGAAGGATTTTACGATACAGGCCCTGGGCAGGAAATTACAGTTTCAGGTGAAGACCGAGCCGGGACTGCCTATGATAAAAGTGGACAAGATATTCCTCCAGCGCGCCCTGTTTAACCTCGTCCAGAACGCCTTCATCTATACACAGCCGGGGGGCAAGGTTATCTTTACCGCGGCCCTGGGCCCCGGCGGGAAAGAGACGAACTTTTCCGTCAAGGACAACGGCCCCGGAATAGCCCCTGAAGACCAGGAAAAAGTCTTCGAGAAATATTATCGAAGCCGCCGGACCTCCGGTACAAAGGGGAACGGTCTCGGGCTCTATATCGTAAAGTCTGTCGCGGAAGCCCACGGGGGCCGCGTCCATCTGGAGAGCGAGCCCGGAAAAGGCAGCACGTTCTCCATAATCCTCCCGGCCATTTAACCGTCCTTAAGTCCCCGGTTTCATCGCGCACTCTCCATAATCCTGACCGCCGTTCAGACCGCCTTCTATCACTCAGTTTAATAATGCTATAATTTAATTAAGTCCGGTCGCTTGCCTCGCAAACTGGCCGCTGTTAACCCTTCTTTGCCTTAGGAGTGAACGTGGGAAAGCTGCCGCGCCTTACGGAAAAAGTCTATACCGTCCAGAAAATCCTTATTATCCTGGTTTCTATCTTCGTGGCTTATTCCCTGCTGGGCTTCTTCGCCCTGCCGGCCATCGTGCGCCCGCTGGCGGAGAAGAATCTGACGGAAAGCCTGCACAGGCAGGTCAGCATCCAGAGGGTCACCTTTAACCCATACAACCTGACCCTGGCCGTTTACGGCATCACCATATCCGAGCCGCGACGGCAAGGAGAAGTTCGTCTCCGTTGACGAGCTCCTGGCGGACGTTCAGCTCGCTTCCGTCATTAAACTCGGCGTAGTCCTGAAGGAACTCAAGGTTATAAACCCGTACCTGCGGGTAATCAGGAACGAAGACCTTACCTATAACTTCTCCGACCTGCTGGCGGGGCCGAAAAAAAAGGAAAAAGGGAAACCGCTTAACTTCTACGCCGGCAACATCACAATCACCGGCGGCGATATAGTCTTTGACGACAGGCCGAAGAAGTCGTCGCACGAAATGGATAAAATAGCGTTTACCGTGCCCTTCGTCTCCAATTTCAAGTATTATACCGAGACATTCGTCCACCCTTCGTTCTCCGCAAGGCTGGACGGCAGGCCCATTGAGTTAAAGGGCGAAACCAAGCCGTTCGAGAAGACGGAACAGACCAAGTTCAATGTAAAAATCGACGCCCTGAATATCCCGAAATACCTCGAGTACTTCCCCAAAGGCTACAAGTTTACGATAAAGACCGGTACGTTCAGCGCGCTAGGCGTGGTCTCGTTCATAAACGCGACCGAGGGGACAGCGGCCAGGCTTTCATACCAGGGCTCAGCTCTCGCTCGACGGAATAAATATCGTCCATGAGGACGGCTCTAACCTGGCCGCGCTTGGCCATGCCGGGGCGGAGGTGGAGGACGCGGAGGTACTGGCGCGAGGACTTTAAAATTTCCAGGATAGTCATCGATGAGCCCAGCGTAAATTTAGTGCGGGAGGCGGACGGGACACTTAATCTCCTGAAGCTGCTTCCCCCGGCAAAAGAAAAAACGCCGCCGCCGGAGCCGAAGGAGAAGGAAACAAAGAAAATTCATGTGGTACTCCGGGAATTGGCCCTGGACGGCGGGAAAGATAAACATGACCGACAGGTCCGTCCCGGGCGGGTTTAATAAATCCGTCACGGCCTCTTTCCACCTCTCGGGTTTTCAGTACGGGGGAGGGACGCACAAGCCGGCGACTCTTTAAACTTGCCGCACAGACGGACGCGGGAGAGTCCGTGGACGTGAACGGGGGCCTGGTCCCGGAGCCTGTCACGGTCGAAGGCAAACTCGCGGTGGCCGGGATAGACATCGCCAGGTACAGGCCATATTACGCATCGGCGATTTTATTCACGGCGGACGGGAACGTCTCGGCGTCCACCGGATTTTCATATTCCTCCGGGCCCGACGGCGATACGTTGCTCTCGGACGGCTCCGTCCTCGTAAAAGACGTGAAGCTCGCGAAACACGGGCGGGGCGTTTACGACAGTGCGGACACTCTCGGTAAGCGGGCTTTCCGCGGGTATGAAGCAGAAGAAAATAGTGGTCGGCAAGTTAGAATCGGCCGGCGCGGTAATCACTATCCTGCGCGGGAAAGACGGGTCGTTCAACCTCACCACCCTTACAAAAAAGGGGCAAAATAAAACCGCGCCGCCCGCCGCGCAGCCCGCTGCTGGGAAAAAGCCCGGCGAGGCGTGGGACGTCCTGGTTAAGACCCTTGCCTTGAACGGATACCGGGTGGACTTAACGGACCATACGACGGCGCCTCCGGTCAAGATGAGCTGGAGCGGCATAAAATTATTGGCGGACAACATCGGCACGGCGCGGGGGACGAAGACGGGTTTTGACATTGCCCTGACCGTCGGCGGGAGCGGAAAATTAAACGCGAAGGGAAGCGTCGTGGCGGAGCCGTTTTCCGCGAAGGTCGCTCTGCGGTTGAAGGAAGCCCCCATCCCGCCGCTTACGCCTTATCTGCAGGACAAGATGAGGATTGACATCACCTCCGGCACGGTCTCGGGCAAGGGGACCGTCTCCATGGCTTATACGAAAAACAAAGGGTTCGGCGCGTCCTATGCCGGGGACTTCTCCATAGGGGATTTCAATACGGCGGAGAAGAAGGACGGCAGCCGGTTCCTGGCGTGGAAATCGCTTTACTTCACGGACATCCACTCCGGCGTAAACCCCTGGCTGATGAAGGTGGGCCAGATATCCCTGACGGATTTCTATTCCCGGATAGCAATCTATCCCCGACGGGACGACGAACCTGCAGGGGGTGGTGGTCGCCCAGAAAACCCCCGCTCCGGGGACCCCGCTTCGGGCGCAAAACCGGCCACGGCGGAAAGCTCGCCAGTACCAAAGAACCCGGAAGACAGGCCGGTTACGGTCGGCTCGGTTACGCTTCAGGGCGGGCAGGTAGTCTTCTCCGACAGCCATATAAATCCCCCGTATAAGATGACGCTTGCGGAAATCGGCGGGCGCGTCTCGGGTCTGTACGTCGGAGCCGGGCAAGATGGCGGACCTGGATTTAAGGACGAAGATCAACAATTTCGCGCCCGCGGAGATAACCGGTAAAATAAACCCGCTCGCCAAACCGATCTACGTGGACATCGGCATGCGGCTCGACAACATGGACCTCCCGCCGACGTCGCCTTATTCCAAGCAGTACATCGGCTACAGCATCGCAAGCGGGCAGCTGTCCCTGAACCTCAAGTACCTCGTGGCGAACGACAAGCTCACGGCCACGAACAACATAAAGATCGACCAGTTCAACCTCTCGGACCAGTTGGAGAACCCCAAGGCCAAGGCCGCGAAGTACCCGGTGAAGCTCGCCATAGCGATTATGAAGGACAGAAGCGGCCTTATCGACCTCGACATACCGGTGTCGGGCGACCTGAGGGACCCGAAGTTCGGACTGGGACAGGTAATCTGGACGGCGATTAAGCATATCCTCGATAAAATAGTGACCGCGCCTTTTGCGCTCATAGGCAGGCTTTTCGGGGGCGGCCCGGAGCTTGGTTATGCCGAGTTCGATTATGGCCTGACAGACCTGAGCGCAAATGACCATAAAGAAACTGAACACGCTTTCAAAAGCGCTATTCGAGAGGCCGAAGCTCAGGATCGATATTACCGGGCGCATAGACCCTGCGCACGACCCGGACGCACTCCGCCGCGTCCTATTCATGAGGAAGCTCAAGGCGCAGAAATTTGATGACCTGAGCAAGAAGGAGCGGCCCGCCGACGTGGACCTGGTGGAGATTAAGCCGGACGAGTATAACAAGTACCTTAAGAAGGCTTACAAGGCCGAGAAGTTCCCAAAACCAAAGGGCTTCCTCGGGATAGAGAAGAGCCTGCCGCCGCCCGAGATGGAAAAGCTGATGCTGACGAATATAAAGATAACCCAGGACGACTTAAGACAGCTGGCGACAGAGCGCGCGGAGAAGGTGCGCGGTTATTTGATGACGACCGGAAAGGTGCCGCCGGACAGGCTGTTTATTACGCAACCTGAGAATATAGCGGCGAAAGAAGAAAAAGATAAGAAAGCAGCGCGGGTGGATTTCGGCTTAAAATAAAAAGAGTACCTTTCTTTTCGGGTGAAAAGAAAGGTACTCAACTAAAAACAGTCCAAAAGTTTTTGGTGTTACCTTTTTCCAAAAAGGTAACGGTTTTTATTTACCCGCCGGAGTGCAGATCATCTCGACGGCATAGCGGTTCTGGGCCCTTCCCTCTGGGGTGGAGTTGTCCGCGATCGGGCGGCTTTTTCCGTAGCCTTCGGTCTTCAGCCTGTCGCCCGAGATGCCGTAATCTTTAACCAGCTTGTCCTTCACGGCCTGGGCCCTCTGCTCCGAGAGCTTCATGTTAAGCTGGTCCGGCCCGGTACTGTCCGCGTAGCCTTCGATCGTCCCGTTCATTTCCGGGTGTTCCTTCATGTAATCCGCCACCCTCTTTAATTCCGGCTCGATACTCTGATTTGATCTCGGCGCTGCCGCTGTCGAACATGACCTTCAGCCCTACGCAGACCTGTTTCGGTTTCGGCGGCGCCATCTCTTTCCCGTTGGAGCAGAATACACGCACCGCCCGGCGGTTCTGGGCCCTGCCCTCCTCGGTCAGGTTCGAGGCTATCGGGTGGGATTTCCCCCTGCCCTGTATATCCAGCCTGTCGGCGCTGATATTGTAATTTTTTACCAGATAATCCTTGACGGCCTGGGCGCGCCGGTCGGTCAGCTTGAGGTTATATTCCTCCGAGCCCACGGCATCCGCATAGGCCTCGATGGTGGCGTGCGCGTCCGGGTTCGCCTGCATGAAATCAGCCACGCGCTTAAGCTCGCTTTCGAAATCCGGCTTTATCTCCGCCTTGTCGAAATCGAAGTTCACCTTCAGCTGAATACAGGTCTCGCCCTTGGCCTGCTCCGGAGCCGGCGCAGCCGCCTCCTCGGGGGGAGCCGGCGGGTGCTGGAGGAGCAGCTTCAGCCTGTCCGGCGCCCTGCCGCCGCCGCCGATATAATATGTTACGCCGAAGGTGGTGAGCAGGTTGCTCACGGAATGGTTGACCGTATAGATGTACCGCGAATCGGCGCGGACAGCGAGGTTATTCATTACGAAATATTCTACCCCGCCCCCGGCGTCTACCAGGAAACGGACCTCCTGATGTTCATAATCGCCAAACCCCACGCCTGCCCCACGTAAGGCTGGATCTGCTTACCGGCCCTCCAGTGGTATAGACCGTCGATCTTGCCGATATTTATATCTTCGTCCTTATCGCCTCTTCCACTGGCGCCCTTTCAAGTCCGGCTCCATATTGTCATAGGTGAGCTCGACCCCCAGGACCTCGTTCAAGGAATACCCGATTCCAATGCCCAGGTCGAGGGAATGGGCGTCATAAGGCTCGCTGCCTTCCGCCCAGAACCACCCTAAATGGGGTGATACCGAAATAGCGCCAGCCCTCGACGGGCTAACTTCTTGACCCGCCGCGCTGCCCGCGATGATAAATATTGCCGAGATGGCCGCCAACACCGCCAGGAGCCTCTTCTTCATCGTGCCCTCCCTGAAGGAAATTAAAAGAAAAGGATAGCCTCTTTTGGTAAAACCGTCAGAGCTATCCTTCATGGAACTCGTTGAAAATTAAATATACCACCCAATTTAAAGACTGTAAAGAAGGAGGCAATATTAAGCGCTTTTCTCCGCGCTTCTTCATACGGCTTTGAGATTGACAAGGCTTCCGTCATGGAATATCATAACTTTTAATACCCTAACCTCCGGAGATAAAAATGAAAAAGCTCGCCTGGCCCTGGCTGGCCGCCCTGATTTTCGCCGGATGCGCTACCACGCCGCACGTAGCCACGATAAAAAAAGATATACCGCCCGCCCCGGCAGGGCAGGCCGCGGTGTTCGGAAGGGTGGTGCTTTTAAATACCGTCAACAGGATATCCATGCCCGCGGACGACCTGGACGCCTCCATATATCTCTACGACGACAACGCCAAAAAGACTTACAAAATATGCACCATCGCTTCCGGCGATTTCGGGGTTTACCTCCCGCCGGGGACGTACCGGGCGGTGACGATAAAAACCCAGGGCTTTAAATTCGCCTCGGACCTGAAGGTGACCGTGCCGGACGACCAAAAGGCCGTATATACCGGGACGATAATCCTGGACGGAGAACCGGACGGAGTGATACCGGGGACCGTAAACAGCGCCATCGTCCACTCCGCGAAAAGGTTATTCCTGGGGACGGCCGATACCCCGTTCGTATATCAGGTGAAGGACGACCAGACTGAATTCGAGGCGAGGCTTAAAAAAGCCGCGCCGACGGCGGACGTGAAATTTACGAAGGCGCTTTTCGGGCCGGAAGGTGGGGTCGCCGCCGGATATTATCCGGATAAGGTGAGCCGGATGCAGGATATGGAAGAGAGCCTTAAAGCCAGTTCAAGCGTCATCGAAGACACGGTGGGCGGGACGATTATCGCGCTGCCGTACTTCTTAAACCCGCTGGTTTTCATCGGCCTGCCGTTATAAATTATTCCGGAGCCTAAACGCATGGAATACAGGACGGAGAAGGATTCCCTGGGAGAGGTCCGGGTGCCGGGGGATGCGTACTTTGGCGTGCAGACCCAGCGCGCCGTGGAAAATTTCCCCGTCTCCGGGCTTCGCGCCCTCCCGAAGCTGATCTGGGCCACCGCAGTTATCAAAAAAGCCGCCGCGATGACCAACCGCGAGCTTGGAAAGCTTACCCCCGCCCTTGCCGAAACGATAATACGGGCCGCCAACGATGTCATTGACGGGAAGCTTAATTCCCAGTTCGTGGTGGACGTATATCAGGCGGGCGCCGGGACCTCGCACAACATGAATACGAACGAGGTCATAGCGAACCGGGCGCTGGAGCTGATGGGCAAAAAGAAGGGGGACTACAAAGAAGTAAGCCCCAACGACCACGTGAACATGTCCCAGTCCACAAACGACGTCTTCCCCACCGCCATGCGCGTCGCGGGGATAGCGGCGTTCACGGAACTGTCGGGCGAGATGCGGGGCTTAGCTGACTCGCTTCATGAGAAGGCGCGTGAGTTCGACGGGATACTTAAGTCCGCAAGGACCCACCTCCAGGACGCCGTGCCCATCCGCCTCGGCCAGGAGTTCTCCGGCTATGCGGTCGCCGTGGAAAAAGGCGTCGAAAGGCTTGGCGGCGCTATCCGCGAGCTTGAGGAGCTTGGCATCGGCGGGAGCGCGGCGGGCACGGGCATCAACACCCATAAAGATTACGCGCCGCTGACGGTGAAGCACATCAAGGAAATAACCGGCTTCGACGTGAGGCTCAGCCCGAACTTATTTTACTCCATGCAGAGCCAGGGCGCGGTGCTCATGGCGTCCGGGGCGCTCAGGTATATCGCGTCCGACTTGATCCGCATCGCAAACGACCTGCGGCTACTGTCCTCCGGCCCGATGACCGGCCTTAGCGAGATTACGCTGCCCGCCGGTCCAGCCCGGCTCTTCAATCATGCCGGGCAAGGTGAACCCGGTAATGGCGGAGATGCTCGATATGGTCTGCTTCCAGGTATGCGGCAATGACCGCACAATTGAAATGGCGGCGCAGGCGGGCCAGCTTGAATTAAACGTGATGATGCCCGTGATGGCGCATAACCTGCTCATGTCTGCCGAGATACTTAAAAACGCCGTCAAGGTATTCCGCGAGAAGTGCGTGTCCGGCATCGCGGTAAATAAAGCGAGATGTCAGGAGTACATCGACAAGAGCCTGGGCATCGCCACCGCGCTTAACCAGTACATCGGGTACCTGAAAGCCGCCGAGGTAGCAAAAGAGGCGCTGAAAACTGGCAAGTCCGTCGCGGATATAACGCGCGAGAAGGGCTACCTCTCCGAAGAGGAATTCAAAAAAGTCTTCGACCCGATGCGGCTTACGGAGCCGAGTTAACAGGAAATTCGAGTCGAGTATTTCGAAAAAGAGGAAGCACTCATTAAGAGTATAAAAGTAACTGGCGCAGCGCGCACTCTTGGTTTTTTCGATCAGAAAATGTTTCAAAAGCGAGCGGATGTACTGGGACCCAAAACGCCTGTTGATAAAATTAGAGTGCCTAGTTCAGAATGAACGATCCTGTAGCAGATTTTATCTGCCAGGATTATGCGCATTAATATCAGCTTAAAACACAAGTGCAATCAGAAATCTCTTCTCAACCAGCCCAAGGAAAAACACGGCGCATACAATAAAATCGTATGGATCAGGGATTGACGCGGAGAAATTGCGAAATTTCTTCTTCCTGAACATTACGACCCCAACCAATATATCGATAAGCTTTAACCGGCTGAACTCGTTCCGAATTTTCAATCTTCTCAAGCAGTATCATAATCGAAGAGAGAAAGCCGTTGTCCGCACGGCCCGCACGCAGATGTCAGCTGGCTGGATGAAAGAAACATGGATGCAATATTTTATTTAGATCAGAACCTGGCCGAGCAAGGAAAAATAAATGGTGAAATCGAGAAGGGTCAGGATTATCAAGCGCGAGCAGGTACGCGATATTATCGGCAGAAAATGTCAGTTCATAAAAGAATAAGAAAGATAAGAGCTGGGCCGATGACAATCCTTTGATGCATAAATAAAATTTCAAAAAAGTTAAGTTTCACTAGCGAGTTTATAAATTTGAAGAGCATCTAAAGGAATTACATCCGAAAATAATATTTCAGCGAAGATTAGGCAGCAGTTGCAATTCATGAGAGACTAAAGGATTTTTAAAAATTCTAGGAAGACGATAATTATGGGTTAAAACAATAAGAACCGAAGAACGATATGGAAAAATAATGTTTGAACAGAAAATGATTCAATGCCTTAGGGCTGCATGTATGGAAATTTTAACAGTGAATTTGACGGATTTATTGCGAGACGACGATGATGTCCCGGACAGTTATTTGCATGAACTGCGAATCAATAATTTATGATGCAATTGATAAAGCAATATTTGAATTACTTAGACGGACTCAAACTAATCACTCTAATGGATATAGTTCCTTTAAAAAATATTTCAGCTCATTAGTTGCATGTTCATGTAAATTCAAAATGAATTCTTCCTTATGCTCATTGAACCAGCTTTTTATTTGGTCATCTGAAAAGTCAGAATCAAGTGCGTCGTTAATATCGACATCAACTAAAAAAAATTCTCGATCATTTTATATAATCCCCAACTCCTTCCCCACCTTATTTAGCTTGTCAGCCGCGAAATCGAGGTCCCCTTTCGAGTGCGAGGCGGAGACCATGCACCTTATGCGCGCCTTGCCTTGCGGGACGGTCGGATAGGCTATCGCCTGCGCGAACACGTCTTCCTCGAAGAGCTTCGCGGAGAGCGTCTTCGCCTTCTGGGCGTCTCCGACGATTATCGGAGTGATGGGCGTCTTTGTGCGCCCGGTATCATATCCCAGAGCGCGCACCCTCTCCTGGAAATACTGCGTATTCTCCCAGAGCTTCTTTACCGCGCTGTCGTCTGTCGCAAGAATCCTGACCGCCGCGATGCATGCCGAGACATCCGCCGCGGTCGTCGCGGACGAGAACAGAAACGGCCGGGCGCGCTGGCGCAGGTACTCGATTAACGCCGCGCTGCCCGCGACATATCCGCCCACGACGCCGAACGCCTTGGACAGCGTCCCCACTTCGATATCCACCCGCCCGTGAAGCTCGAAATGGTCAACTATCCCCCGGCCTCCGCGCCCAAGTACCCCCTCGCCGTGCGCGTCGTCCACCATGACAATCGCGCCGAATTTATCCGCCGCGTCCACTATGTCCTTTAAGCGGGGCGATGTCCCCCTCCATGCTGAACACGCCGTCCGTTATCACCAGTTTTTTTTGGGCCGAGGAAGCCCTGAGTTTCGATTCAAGGTCCGCCGCGTCCGCATGGGCGTAGCGCGTTATTTTCGCCTTCGAGAGCCGGGCGCCGTCGATGATGCTGGCGTGGTTCAGCTCGTCCGAGAATATCTCGTCACCATCGGCCATAAGCGCCTGTATCACGCCCAGGTTCGCCATGAAGCCGGACTGCAAGGCTAAGCGTCGCAGGCAGACCCTTGAAATGCGCCAGGTCGTCCTCAAGCTCCTTGTGCAGGGTGAGGGAGCCAGCGATGGAGCGCACCGCCGCCGGGCCCGCGCCGTAGCGCTCAAGACCCTCTTTTGCGGCATCGACAAGCCGCCGGTCGTCCGCAAGGGCAAGGTAGTTGTTCGAGCAGAGGTTAAGGACGCGCCTGCCGTCGGCCAGTATCCAGGCGCGCTGGGCGGAGCCTATCTCCCGCACCGCGTTATACAGCCCGGACGCCTTTAGCGATTCCAGTTCCTGTTTTATGAAATTTAATTTATCCATTGATTTTAAACAGCACCTTGCCGCATCTGCCCGCTTCCATAAGCTCGAACCCTTTCTGGAAGTCCTGAAGCGGCAGCTCGTGCGTGATTAACTGCGATATGTCGAGCCGCTTAGACGAAAGTAACCGGCTAAGCGTCTGCCATGTGGAAAAAATCCCGCGCCCCGTGATGCCGTATATCCGAAGCTTCCGGAATATCACCTCTTCCGTCAGCTTAATGGTACGGGGCCCCGGAAAATCCCGAGAAGAGATACCCGCCCACCCGGCGTCACCAGAGGCAGGGCCTCCGTCAGCGCGTCCTGATTTCCCGATACCTCAAGCAGGACATCGACCCCTTCGCCTGCCGTCGCCGTCAGGACAGACTCCCGAAGCGGAGCTACCTTAGGGTTCAGCACGATGTCCGCCCCAAGTTTTTCGGCAAGCGAGAGCCGGTACTCGTTCGGGTCGGATATCATAATCCTGGTCGCCCCGCACGCTCTAGCCAGCGCCGCGCACATGAGGCCAATCGGCCCCGCGCCGGTTATGAGTATCCTTTTCCCGGCCACGTCCTCCGCCAGCAGGGTGTCCAGGGCGTTCCCCAGCGGCTCCTGCAGTGTCGCTATCTGGTCCGGGATGTCCGGGTGGTTCACCCACAGGTTTTTCGCGGGGATTGCCACGTACTCGGCAAAAGCCCCGTCCCGGTCCACGCCCATTATCTTAAGCTCGCCGCAAATCTCCGGCTTCCCGGTGCGGCACTGGGTGCATCGCCCGCAAAAAAAATGCGATTCAGCCGAGACCCGCGTGCCCGGGCGCACACCGTCCACACCCGGCCCGGTCTCCACGACCTCTCCGGCGAACTCGTGCCCGATGATTACCGGCGGCTTCATCCTGTTCGCCGCCCAGGGGGCCCAGTTGTCGATAAGCGAATCCGTCCCGCAGATGGAGGCGTAATGTACCTTTACAAGGACCTCTCCAGCCCCAAGAGCCGGGGCCGGCACTTCCTTCAGCGGAAGACCCGGAGCCGGGCTCTCTTTCATTACCGCGAGCATTGAATATAAGCCCCCCCTTACAGCGGTTTTATCTCAGTGACCTCGTCCACCTTCAACTGCATCCAGCCCAGCTCTCCCTGGATGAAAACATCCGTCTCGCTGACTTCTATCAGCTTCCCCCGGTAGCTTATACCGTTCGCTACCGCCTCCACTTCACGTCCTATCAGCGCGGCCAGCGGATCGCCGTACATAGTCACCTCGATATACTTAGTTTATATCAATTTTCATTTTAATTCTATTTTTCCTCAATATATCCTTAAAAGGATTTCAAGTCAACTTATGGAATTTTCTTTATTTTCCGGGTTGGTTGTGATAAATATTCAGAGGTGAAACTAAACTACGACTGCCGCCATTTCTTAGGCCATATACCCTGCCGCCCGCACAAAAAACAGGGCGTCCACTGCGAAGGCTGCCGGTTTTACGACCCCGCCGATTTCAACATCCTTATCATAAAACTGGGCGCGATAGGCGACGTTATCCGTACTACCCCGCTCCTGCACAGGCTAAGGAAGGAATATCCACGCGCGTTCATCACCTGGCTTACATATTCGCCCGAAGTGCTGCCGGGCATGGTGGACAGGAAGATGGGTTTTACGCTTCCGAACATCGTCTCGCTTCTCCCCCAGGAGTTCGACCTCCTGATTAACCTGGACAAGGACCTGGAGGCCGTAGGTATCGCCAACCAGGTGAATGCGAAGGCGAAAAAGGGATTTGTCATGGTGGACGGCAAGTGCAGGAACATAGACGAAGCCTCCTCGACAAATACCTGACCGGGCTTTGGGACGATGTGAACAAGGCGAATACCAAGAGCTACCCGGAGGAGATATTCGAGATATGCGGGTATAAGTTTGCCGGCGAGAAATATATTCTGGAGCTGCCGATTGAGAAGCCGGACTTCAATATCCCCGAAGGCGCGCGCGTGGTGGGCCTGAATACCGGCTGTGGCGGCAGGTGGGTCACGAGGCTCTGGCGAGACGAGCGCTGGGCGGAACTTGCCGAAAAGCTGAAGGAAGCAGGTTACTGGCCGCTTTTCCTGGGCGGGGAGCAGGAGCACGTCAAAAATATCCGTCTCTCAGAAGAGTCTGGTGCGGCATATCTCGGCTACTTTCCGCTTAGCGATTTCTTCTGCCTTGTGGACAGGTGCGAGCTGGTGGTTACCGCCGTTACGATGGCTATGCACATCGCCATAGGCCTGAACAAAAAGCTCGTCCTTTTCAATAACATATTCAACCCCCGCGAGTTCGAGCTATACGGCCTGGGCGAGATTATCACGCCCGGCCTTGAGTGCGAAGGCTGCTTCAAGCAAAGCTGCGCCGAGACGTGCATGGACAAAATTTCCGTGGACGACGCATTCCAGTCCGTCCGGCGGCTGATGAAATGAGCTTCACCTGCGGGCTATGCGGCGGCGCGACCTATAAAAAACTGCCATATTATTATGTCAAAAACGGCAAGCGCATCCAGGGGGTAAGATGCCTCTCCTGCGGCCTGACCACGGTGCACCCCAAGCCCTCGAAAGAAGACATTTCGTCATTATACGACGACGCGTATTTTAAAAGCGATTACCACTGCGGCCATAGGGAAAGCTCCTACGAAGAGGAGGCCATTAACCCGGAGCAGGTCGAAGCGTTGCACCGCTTAAAGAGGCTCTCCCCGCCTGGAAAGCTCCTTGAAATAGGCGCCGCGGGCGGGAAATTTCTTATGGAGGCGAAGGCAGCGGGATACGAGGTAAAGGGCGTGGAAATATCCGCCGCCGCCTGCGGGCAGGCCAGGGGTCTGGGGCTCGACGTTTTCTGCGGCGAGCTAAGCGACGCTAAACTTCCGGAAGGGGCGTTTCAGGCGGCCTACATGGGAGATGTGCTGGAGCACCTGCATTCGCCGATATGGGAGCTCCGGGAGGTCTTCAGGGTCCTTTCAAAAGGCGGCGTCCTGTGCGTATCCTGCCCCACAAATATCGGGCTATTGTCCTCAAGGGTCGGGCTCTTTATTTACGGGCTTTTGGGCCGCGAGCGGCTCTCTCCCATCCCGCCATATCACCTCTACGAGTTTACGCCGGGGCACATCCGGCTGTTGCTTGAAAAGGCGGGCTTCAAGGTAATCAGGGTTGAGCGGCGCATAATAGAACCCTGGAAAATCATCCTGCGCGGCAGTATTATAGAAAAGGCTGGCAAATTCATCTTCCATTGGCCGAACTACGTAATCACTTCGCTTACAGGCAGGATGGGAGACAGGGTAACGATATTCGCGAAGAAACCATGAAAATCCTGCTTATAGGCCCCGCCCATCCCCTG
>CAVOSJ010000007.1:0-181509 GCA_963698885.1 Nitrospirota bacterium
GCGCGGCGGTATCGCGCAGTTCCTGGCGCTACTGAATAAAGCGCTTAAGGCGCGCGGGCACGGCGTCTCGTTCCACCGGTTCATCCGGCAGTATCCTAAATTCCTGTTCCCGGGTAAGACTCAAGATGACGAAAGCAAGGCGCCGATGGAGGTGGATTCGAAGCCGCTTTTCGACCCGCTGAACCCGTTTAACTGGTTCGTCGAAGGGGCAAGGATTGCAAGAGAGAAGCCGGACCTTATAATCCTTAATTGGTGGATTCCATTTTTCGGGCCGTCTTACTTCGCCGTGCTGCTTATCGTGAAGCTCGTGCTCCCGGGTAAAGGTGATGCTGGTCGTCCACAACGCGATCCCGCACGAGAAGCGGCCCGGCGACATGCTGTTCACGAAGCTCGTTTTTTCCCTGACGGATTATTTCGTCGTGATGTCCGGGGCTGTGCGGGATGACCTCCTGAAGGTAAAGCCGAGCGCCAAGTTCATCCTGACCCCGCACCCGCTGTACGAGGTATTCGGAAAGCCAAAAGACAAGGATGAGGCGAAGCGGGCCCTGGGAGTATCCGGGCGGGTGGTTCTTTTCTTCGGCTTCATACGGCAGTACAAGGGACTTCACGTACTGCTGGAGGCCATGCCAAAGGTATTAAAGGACGTGCCCCTGACGCTGGTGGTGGCGGGCGAGTTCTACGAGGACAAGGACAGCTACATGGAGCAGATAGAACGGCTTGGGCTTAAAGGGCGGGTGAACGTACTTGACCGCTTCATCCCGAACGAGGCCGTGGGCGATTATTTCTCCGCCGCGGACGTCCTTGTGCTCCCGTACCTATCCGCCACGCAGAGCGGGATAACCCAGATCGCATTCGCTTTCGACCTTCCGGTCATCGCGACCAGCGTGGGGGGCTTGCCGGAAGTGGTAAAGGAAGGCGAGACGGGATTCTTAGTGCCGCCGAACGACCCTGATGCACTCGCGGATGCGGTGATAAAGTATTTTAAGGACGACTGTTTAGAAAAATTCAGCGAGAACGTGCGCCGGGAGAGAGGCAGGTTCTCCTGGGAGACATTCGTGGAAGGCGTGGAAAACATTGCGGGCCGGGGCTGACGCGGGTGCTTTTATGAACAAGCCGTTGATTTACATAATCGTCCTCAATTACAACCGCAGGGAAGATACGCTCGACTGCATTTCGTCGCTTTTCCGCATGGACTATCCCAATTTCAAAGTCCTGATGGTGGATAACGCCTCATCGGACGGGACCGCCGACGCCGTCCGCAGGCAGTACCCCCAGGCGGAGGTACTGCAAAACGAAAAGAACCTGATGTACGCCGGCGGGAACAATGCCGGGATAGAGTTCGCACTGGAACACGGCGCGGACTGGGTCCTGCTGTTAAATAACGATACCGTGGTGGACGAACGCCTTCTGTCGGAGATGGTGGATGCGGCAAACGCGCACCCGGAGGCCGGGGTGCTGGGGCCGATGATCTATTATTACCCGACCGAGGGGGGCGGGGGCGAGGTTCGGCAGCCGGCCCAGCCGGCAAAAATCTGGTACGCGGGCGGGATCGTGAAGCTCTGGATGGGTCTGACGGCGCACCGGGGCTTAAGGGAAAAGGACATCGGGCAATACGGCGCGGTTGAGGCGACGGATTACGTCACGGGTTGCGCAATGCTGGTCTCCCGCGAGTGCCTGGCAAGGTGGGGCTGTCTGGATACGTCTTATGGGATGTATGCCGAGGACGTGGACTTCTCCCTGCGGGCAAAGGACGCGGGCTTTGCGCTTTTGTTCGTCCCGGGGGGCAAGGTATGGCACAAGATATCCATGAGCGCGGGGGGCGAGTTCAGCGCGTACAAGATAAAGCTCAAGATAAAATCTAACCTGCGGCTTTTCATAAAGTTTTCAAAGCCCTGGCACTGGCTGACGATGCCGGTATCCGTGCTGGGCAGATTTATTAAATTCGTTACCTTTTTGGTAAAAAGGTAACGCCAAAAACTTTTTTTCTCCCTTGACCCTTATCTCCGCATATGTTTTAATAAAAGACCACAAATTTCTTAAAGCAAAGGGAGTTATGGACGATTTCATATACCGGAGCCTGGAGACGGAAGGGGGCCAGTCTACCCATTCTACCCGAAGCCGGTCCACCGGCCTTTTCTGCGAAGGCGTTCCCCTGTCCAAAATCGCCCGCGAAGTCGGCACGCCGGTGTATGTGTATAGCTACAACACCCTGGCCCGGCATTTCCGCGTCTTCGACGAGGCATTTTCCGGTATCCCCCACATAGTCTGTTTCGCCATGAAGGCGAACTCGAACTTAGCTGTGGTAAAGACTTTCGCGGGGCTGGGAGGCGGGGCAGACGTGGTGTCGGGAGGAGAGCTTTTCCGCGCGCTTAAGGCCGGAGTCGAGCCGTCTAAAATAGTCTACGCAGGGGTCGGCAAGACGGACAGGGAGATAGAGGCCGCCCTCCGGGCCGGCATCCTGATGTTTAATATCGAATCTCAGGAAGAGCTCTCGGCAATCGACGCCGCGGCGGGGAGGCTGGGGGTTAAGGCCCCTATCGCGCTTCGGGTAAATCCGGACGTGGACGCGAAAACTCACCCGTACATCTCGACCGGCTTAAAGAAGAACAAGTTCGGCATCTCACTCGAGCAGGCGATGGACGAATACGCGCATGCGGAGAGGCTTCCAAACGTGGAGGTGGTGGGCATCCACCAGCATATCGGCTCCCAGCTTACCGAGACCGCGCCGTTCGTGGACTCGCTTGAGAAAACGGCCGGGCTGGTAAGGCAGCTGAAATCCGCCGGTTTCGGCATAAAATACATCGACGTGGGCGGGGGCCTGGGGATACGCTACTTAGACGAGAAGCCGCCCCTGCCGTCCGAGCTGGCCCAGGCCATACGGCCGGTATTGGAGGACTTAGGCTGCACGCTGATATTCGAGCCGGGGAGGGTGCTTGCGGGAAATGCCGGGTGCCTCGTCACGAAGGTATTGTACAGGAAGTCCACGGAAGAAAAGAACTTTGTAATCGTGGACGCCGGTATGAACGACCTCGTGCGGCCTACACTTTACCAGGCATACCACGAGATAAAGCAGGTTATACCGACGGACGCCCCGGATTTTTCCGCGGACGTGGTAGGCCCGATATGCGAGACGGGAGATTTTCTGGCCAGGGACCGCGCGATGCGGGTGCCGGAACAGGGCGAGCTGCTGGCGGTAATGAGCGCCGGGGCGTATGGGTTTACCATGTCATCCAACTATAACTCGCGCCCCAGGGTTGCCGAGGTAATGGTGGACGGTGACAGGTATTATATAGTCAGAAGGCGCGAAGATTACGAAGGACTGGTCAGGGGGGAAGAAATCCCCGAGTTCCTGGCCGGGGAAAAGGTGGCTCACAATGTCTGACGAAGAAAAAGACGACCTTTGGACGGAAAGGGACAGGACCTTACCTCGCCAGGAAGGGGACAGGCCGGAAGATGACCCGGAGGAATTTTTCAAGGCCGGGATGTTCCTTCTGAAGAGAGACAAAGTAAAAGAGGCCCACGCCGCATTCAAGCGGGCGCTTTTCCTCCGGGAGCAGGAGCCGAGGTACATGTCCTATACAGGGCTGACCCTGGCCATGGCCCTGGGGAAGACGAAAGAGGCGGTCCTGCTTTGCGAGAAGGCGGTCCAGAAGGAGTTTTTCCGCTCGGAGCTTTTCTTAAACCTTGGGAAGGTATATTTGCTGGCCGGCAACCGGAAGAAGGCGCACGTAGCCTTCAGGAAGGGGATGACGCTGGACCGTGATAACCGCACTCTCCGCGGCGAACTCGAGAGGATGGGGATAAGAAAGCCGCCGGTTTTCAAGTTCCTGGACAGGAGACACCCGGTAAACAAATTGACCGGCAAGATGCTTCACCGCCTGAGGCTTAGGTAACAGATGGACCATCTGCCTTTCGCCAAGATGCATTCATCCGGCAACGACTTCATAATAATCGACGACCGCGCAGGGCAGGTTTCGGGAGATGTCCCGGAAATGGTCCGGAAGCTCTGCAGGCCGCATTTTTCAATCGGGGCGGACGGCCTTATACTTATAGAGAAGTCGGAGACGGCGGACTTTAAGTGGCGCTTCTTCAACTCCGATGGAAGCCAGGTGGAGATGTGCGGGAACGGCGCCCGCTGCGCCGCCCGTTTCGCGTACAGGAAATGCTTCGGCGGCCGGGCGCTTAGCTTCGAGACGTTGGCCGGGATAATCAGGGCGGAGGTGAAGGAGTCCTCCGTGAAGGTACAGCTCACCCGTCCGTCGGATTACCGGCGGAGATGGTTATAGACGCAGGCGGAGTAGACCTAAAGGCCGCATTTATCAATACCGGCGTGCCGCATGTTGTATATTTTGAGGACGATATGGAATCAGCGGACGTTTTGGGCATAGGGGCTGCTACACGCTATCATAAACTTTTCGCCCCGGCGGGTACGAACGCGAACTTCGTGCAGGTCACGGGCAAGGACGAGCTAACCCTCCGGACTTACGAGCGCGGCGTGGAGGCGGAGACCCTGGCCTGCGGTACCGGCGCCACGGCCTCGGCTCTTGTCGCAGGAGCTGCGGGCTACGTTAAATCCCCGGTGCGCGTAAAGACCAGGGGGGGAAGCGACCTGACGGTATATTTCGACTGGGACGGCAATAAGTTCGGCGACGTCTTTTTAGAAGGCGACGCGGTTTTCGTATATCAGGGGATAATCGAAGAAGGGGCTTTAAGCTAAACCGTTACTTTTCTTTTCGTCTCGTTTTCTTTTGCTACTTTTCTTTTCCGTAAAAGAAAAGTAGGAGGAGGTTTTTAAAATGTTCAAAGGTTCCATAGTCGCCATCGTGACGCCGTTCAAGAACGGGAAAGTGGACGAAACCGCCCTTGGCGAGCTGATAGATTGGCACATTGCATCGGGCACGGACGGCATAGTCCCCTGCGGCACAACCGGCGAGTCCGCGACGCTTGGTTTTGAGGAGCACGGGCAGGTTATCGAATACACGGTCGGGAAAGTCGCCGGGCGCGTGCCGGTAATCGCGGGCACGGGCTCAAACTCCACGGAAGAGACGATAATGCTGACCGCGCACGCCAAAAAAGTCGGCGCGGACGGCGCGCTCCTCATAACGCCTTACTACAACAAGCCCACTCAGGAGGGGCTGTACAGGCATTTCAAGGCAGTCGCGGACGCGGTGGACATCCCCATCGTGCTCTATAACGTACCCGGGCGGACCTCGGTCAACATGCTCCCGGCGACGGTCGCGCGCTGCGCCCAGATAAAGAATATCGTGGCGATAAAAGAGGCCACGGCGAACCTCCAGCAGATATCCGAGATAATCGAACTCTGCGGGGATAAGCTCTTTGTCCTCTCCGGAGACGACTTCACGGTCCTTCCGCTTCTCTCTATCGGCGGGGTGGGCGTGATCTCCGTCACGGCGAACGTCGCGCCGGTCGATATGGCGGGGCTTTGCGATGCATATTTCGCGGGCGATATGGTCGAGGCCAGGAGGCTCCACTACAAGCTCCAGCCGCTGAACCAGTCCATGTTCTACGAGACGAACCCGATACCGGTCAAGACGGCATTAGGTCTGATGGGGAAAATATCTCCGGAGTTCCGGCTCCCTCTTTGCCCGATGAGCGACACGAATACCGAGAAGCTGACGAACGTGATGAAGAAGTACGGGCTGATATAAAACCGTTACTTTTCTTTTGGAAAAAAGAAAAGTAACGCAAAAGAAAACCAAGTTAAAAACAGTTTACAAGTTTTTGGTGTTACCTTTTTACCAAAAAGGTAACGACTTTTCAGGAGACAGAAATGGTCAACTGCATAGTAACCGGCGCCGCGGGCAGGATGGGACGGCGGATACTGGAACTGCTAATCGAGAACCCCAATACCGACGTGTGCTGCGCGACGGAGAGGCCGGGGCACGAACTGGTCGGGATGGACGTGGGCGACTACCTGGGCCTCGGGAAAAAAGGCTGCACTATCGCCGACGGCCTCTCGAAGGTCGTCAACTGCGGCGAAGTGGTAATCGACTTCACGTTTCCGGAAGTGACCCTGGAGAACGCGAAGGTCGCCTCGGCGGCGGGCAGGGCGATGGTAATCGGCTCGACCGGCTTTAGCCGAGAGCAGTTAGAGCAGATGCGCGAGTTCGCAAAGCTCGTCCCGATAGTGCTCGCGCCGAACATGAGCGTGGGCGTGAACCTCCTTTTGAAGGTGCTTAAAGACATGGCGTCGGTGCTGGACGAAGAGTACGACGTCGACATCGTCGAGACGCACCACCGGCACAAAAAAGACGCGCCTTCCGGGACCGCGCTTAAGATGGCGCAGGTAATCGCGGACGGGCGTGGCCGGAAGTTAGAGGACGTCGCGGCGTACAGCCGTCACGGCAATATCGGCGAGAGGAAAAAAGGGGAGATAGGCGTCCAGGCGCTCCGTATCGGGGACGTGGTCGGCGACCACACCGTGATATTCGGGACGCAGGGCGAGCGCATCGAGATAACGCACAAGGCGTCATCGCGGGATGTCTTCGCGCGCGGCGCGGTCCGCGCGGCACAGTGGGTCGCGGGGCGAAAGCCGGGGCTATACGACATGCAGGACGTGCTGGGGATAAAATAATTAGAACCTTTGTTACCTTTTTGGGAAAAAGGTAACGCCAAAAACTTTTGGACTGTTTTAAAGTCCCGCTTTCTTTTGTGTTACTTTTCTTTCCCGCGAGATGATTTACCTGTCCAGAGCGATAGCGAAGACAGAAAGAAAAGTAACGGTTTAGGCATTTATGAAAATTGTCCGCTATTTAAAAAATCACCTCATATGCCTTGGCATACTGGACGGCGAGCTTGTCCAGCCGATTTCGGACGTCAGGCGTATGATAACCCACGGAGACCAGGTTCCGCTCTCCGACGTGAAGTTGCTTGCCCCTGCCGCGCCGACGAAGATCGTCTGCGCGGGGCTGAACTATAAAGACCATGCCGAGGAGATGGGGCTTCCCATCCCGGAGCAGCCGGTGATATTTCTGAAGCCGCCGTCCGCCGTCCTGGAGCCTGGAGGCACGATTCCATATCCGATGATGACGCACCGCATAGACTACGAGGCGGAGCTGGCGGTCGTGATAGGGAGGACCGCGAAGGGGGTACGGCAGGACACCGCGCTGGATTACGTCCTCGGATACACCTGCATAAACGACGTTACCGCGCGAGACCTCCAGAAAATGGACGGGCAATGGACTCTGGCCAAATCGTTTGACGGGTTTGCGCCCTTCGGCCCATGGATAGAGACCGATATAGACCCGGGGGACCTGCTTGTCGAGGCGTACTTGAACGGCGAGCGGAAACAGTCTTCTTCCACCGCCAACCTGATATTCCCGGTCGCGTACCTCATCTCGTACATCTCTCAGGTGATGACGCTGTATGCGGGCGACGTTATCGCCACCGGGACCCCGCTTGGCACGGGCAGGATGGAAAGAGGCGACGAGATAGAGGTAAGGATTTCCGGCATAGGCTCGCTTATAAACGTAATCGAGAGTTAAGAACTGCAAGGAGGCTCGGGCACTTTGGCAGACAGTTATATTCAGAAACTTTTCTCCGAAAGGATTGGCGGGAGCCGGTTCGGGAAAGACACGAAGATATACAAGTTCGAGAAGATAAAGAGGGCGAAGCGCGAGGCGCTGGCCGCAAACCCGGGCGCGGAGATAATAGACCTGGGCGTGGGCGAGCCGGACGAGATGGCGTTTCCCGGAGTGGTAAAGCGGCTCTCTCAGGAGGCCGCAAAGCCTGAGAACAGGGGCTACGCGGATAACGGGATACAGCAGTACAAGGATGCGGCGGCGGCCTACCTGAAGAAGGTGTACGGGGTAAAAAACCTTGACCCGCAGACGGAGGTGCTGCACTCAATCGGCAGCAAGCCCGCGCTGGCGATGCTCCCGTATGCGTTCATAAACCCCGGCGACGTTGCGCTTGTCACCGTGCCCGGATATCCCATACTCGCCACGCATACGAAATACGCCGGAGGCGAGTCGTACCACCTCCCGCTGGATGAAACAAACGGTTTCCTCCCGCGGCTGGACAAGGTTCCCGCGCCGATAAGGAAACGCGCGAAGCTCCTGTATATCAACTACCCGAACAACCCGACCGGGGCAGTCGCGACGAAAGAGTTTTTCGCGGAGGTGGTGGAGTTCGCACGGAAGAATAAAGTGGTGGTCGTGCAGGACGCGGCATACGCGGCCCTGACATACAAGGGGCGGCCGACGTCTTTTCTCTCCACGCCGGGCGCGAAAGAAGTGGGGGTGGAGATACACTCCATGTCCAAGGCGTTCAACATGACGGGCTGGAGGCTCGCATTTGTCGCGGGTAACGAAAAGGTCGTCTCGGCGTTCGGGCACATAAAGGACAATTACGACTCCGGGCAGTTCAAGGCCATCCAGCAGGCGGGATGCTACGCGCTTGAGCACCCCGAGATAACGGAAGAGATAACGGAAAAATACAGGCGCAGGCTGACGGCGCTTGTGAAGATTCTGAAAGCAGCCGGTTTCGATGCGAAGATGCCGGGCGGCTCTTTTTACCTGTACGTAAAGGCGCCCAGGGGGGTAAAAGGCGGGCGGAGCTTCGATACCGCCGAGGATTTCTCCGGATACTTAATCAGGGAAAAATTAATCTCGACCGTGCCCTGGGACGACGCGGGCGCGTATATCCGCCTTTCCGCGACGTTCGAGGCGAAAAATAAAAAGGACGAGGAACGTGTGCTGGGGGAACTAAAGCGAAGGCTAACCGGAATGGAGCTTATATTTTGAATCGATTTGATGGAAGAAAACTGGACCAGATGCGTCCGGCGAAGATAACCAGGAATTACCTGAAGGGCGCGCCCGGCTCCGTGCTGATAGAGATGGGGGACACGAAGGTAATCTGCACCGCGACTATCGAGGAGCAGGTGCCGCCGTTCCTCAGGAACAAGGGCGTCGGCTGGCTCACCGCGGAATACGGGATGCTCCCGCGCTGCTCTCCCCAGAGGATAAGGCGTGAGTCTGCAGCTGGCAAGGTCGGCGGCAGGACGCACGAGATACAGAGGCTTATCGGACGCTCGCTCCGGGCGGTGGTGGATCTATCCGTAATCGGCGAGCGCACGTTCACCATGGACTGCGACGTTATCCAGGCGGACGGTGGCACCCGCACGGCGTCCATTACCGGCGCGTTCATCGCGCTCTGCGACGCTATCACGGACGCCAGGGCAAAGAACACGATACTGGTTAACCCGGTGAAGGACTACCTCGCGGCGGTCAGCGTCGGGGTGGTCGCGGGAGTGCCCGTGCTGGACCTCTGCTACGTGGAAGACAGCAAGGCCCACGTTGACATGAACGTGGTCCGCACCGGCCGGGGCGGTTTCGTGGAGCTGCAGGGGACTGCCGAAGGCGAGCCGTTCACGCGCGAGCAGATGGACGGACTTGTAGAGCTTGCAAATAAAGGGATAGACGAGCTTATCGCGATGCAGAAAGAGGCGCTTGGCGACGTGCTGGCCCCTTGGATAGTAAGGGTGTGAATTTAAACCGCTACTTTTCTTTCGAGAAAGAAAAGTAACACAAAAGAAAGCTGGGGTTTTAACCCCAAAAGTTTTTGGCGTTACCTTTTTACCAAAAAGGTAACGGTTTATAACATGGATATAGTTGTAGCCACACGCAATAAAGGGAAACTTCGCGAGATCCAGGCGATGCTGAAGGGCGCGCGCGTCCGGGTGCTCTCGCTTGAGGATTTTCCCGATTGCCCGGAGGTTGTTGAGGACGGGGCGACGTTTCGGGAAAACGCGCTGAAGAAGGCGAGGGCGGTTGCGCTATATACCGGGAAACTCGCGCTGGCGGACGATTCAGGGATTATGGTGGACGCACTTCGCGGGGCGCCGGGTGTATATTCGGCAAGGTTTTCGGGTAAGGACGCGGACGACCGGAAGAACAACCTCAAACTACTGCGGCTTATGAAAAAAGTGCCGGACAGTGAGCGGGGCGCGCAGTTCGTGTGCGTGATGGCGCTTTCCGGGCCGGAAGGCTCCGGGATAAAGGAGAAGACGGTCAAGGGGATAGTGCGCGGGCGGATACTAAGGGAGATGCGCGGCCCGGGTGGGTTCGGCTACGACCCGCTTTTCTACTACTTGCGCGCAAAGATGACATTTGCTGAGATGGGGCCGGAGGAGAAGAACAAGGTAAGCCACAGGGCCCGGGCGTTGATGAAGGTAAAGGCCTTGTTCAAAAATAACTGAACGACTGTTTAGCTGGAGGTAGAGAGAGATGCCTGTATATGAGTACAAATGCGGATGCGGGAAAGTTTTTTCGATGATGCGGAGCATGGGCGCCGGCACCGAAGGGATTTCCTGCCCCGAGTGCAAAGGTACGGAAATAACGAAACTTCTTTCGGCGACCTTTTCGCCGGATTCGAGCAAGGCGATGCCGTCTTCTTTTGAGTCCGCGGGTGCGAACATGCCCAAAATGGGAGGCGGCGGATGCGGCTCGGGCATGTGCGGCTCCGGCATGTGCGGGATGTAGATCCTACTTTTCTTTCGCGAGAAAGAAAAGTAGCAAAAGAAAGCGGGCCGAAAGGCAGTTCAACAGTTCTTTGGCGCCGCCTTTTTTCCAAAAAGGCGGGAACTTATGAAAGTTGTTTCGGCTGAGTTCATAAGGGCGGCGGTGGACGAGGGCGGGTGGCCGGTTGACGGGCTCCCGCAGGTGGCTTTCGCCGGACGCTCCAACGTAGGGAAGTCCTCGCTCATCAACAGCATGGTGAACAGGAAGGGCCTGGTCCGGACATCGTCCACTCCGGGCAAGACCCGGGAGATCAACTTCTTCCTGATAAACGGCTCTTTCTATTTCGTGGACCTGCCGGGTTTCGGTTTTGCCAGGGTGCCGGGTAAGGTGCAGGAGACCTGGGGGGAGATGATAGAGCAGTACCTGCTGGACTCTCCCCGGCTCCAGCTCATAATATTCCTTCTGGACATCCGGCATAAGCCCGGCAAAAATGATATGATAATGAACCGGTGGTTAACGGAGAACTCCCTTCCGACTGCGTACGTGGCGACCAAGGCGGACAAGATTGCAAGGGGGTCGAGAGCTAAATACATAAAAGAGTTGTCGTTAGGCCTTGGCGTCCCGGCGGACAGGATAATCCAGTTCTCCTCCGCCAGCGGCGAGGGGAAAGACAGGCTCTGGGAAACAATAAACTCGTCCATGGGCTAAGCCGGAAATTAATCCAGAATACTTAAGGAGGTGCGGCGATGGGCATAATCGGAAAGGTGGGACTTACATTAATTATGATGACTCTGGCTGCAGGAACGGCTCAGGCGAAGGACCCGGTTGCGGTAATAAAAACGGAAAAGGGCGATATTACGCTTAAGCTCTTGAAGGAGGACGCCCCAAAGCACGTAGAGAACTTCATCAAGCTTGCGAAATCCGGCTTCTATGACGGCCTGACGTTCCACAGGGTGGAGCCCGGGTTCGTGATACAGGGCGGCGACCCGTTGGGCAACGGCATGGGCGGCCCGGAAAAGGCCGCGATGGAGAAGGCATACGGCGGCAAGATTCCGGATTACATAAAGCCAGGCCCCAGGGGCTAGCGATTATACCGTGCCCGCGGAGATAAAAGCCCCTCACGTGGACGGTGCGCTCGCGGCCGCGAGGCTCGGGGACGCGGCAAACCCGGAGAGGCGTTCCAGCGGCAGCCAGTTCTACATCTGCAACGGGCCGCAACACTTCCTGGACGGGCAGTACACCGTGTTCGGGCAGGTGACCAGCGGCATGGACGTGGTGAGAAAAATCGAGCGCGGCGACAAAATGCTTTCGGTAACGATAAAGGAATAATACTAAATGAGAAACAAAGTATTATGCGGTACTGCTGTTAGTCGCGGCGCTTATGGCATTGCCCGCCTGCACCGTATTTCAATGGGGCGGGCCCGCCAAGGGCACGAAGGAATCCGCGCCCGCTGCCGCCGCCATCCAGCCGGAGGACATATTCAAGCAGGGAGAAAGCCTCCTGGCAAAGGGCAAGTACGATGAAGCCCGTAAGAAATACAGCGAGATACGCGAGCACGACCCGGAAAAATATTACGACGCCCTGGTCCAGGTGCGCCTGGGCGATTCGTATTACGAGGAAGCCAGGTACGCCGAGGCCGAGGTGGAATATAACCGGTTCCTGGAGCTTCACCCGAAGAACAAGGCGGCGCCATACGTCCTGTATCAGGTGGGGATGTGCAACTTCAAGCAGATAGACCTGCCGGACCGGGACCCGTCGTTCGCCGTGAACTCGGTGACGGCTTTCCAGAGACTTTTAGACGAGTTCCCCGGCAACCCTTACGAGGATGAGGCCAAGGAGAAGCTGAGGCTTGCCAAGGCTGACATTGCGCAGCACGAGTTCATCGTCGGGTCGTATTACTACAAAAAGGATTCCTACAAGGCGGCGGCCAAGAGGTTCAAGGGGATAATCGACAAATATCCGGGGAGCAAGGACGAGCCGAAAGTGCTTTATTTTCTGACGGATTCCTACATCCGGATGGGCGATTTCGATTCCGCGAAGAACACGCTGGCGGTGCTGTACCAGCAGTACCCGAACAACCAGTTCGCGGAGAAGGCAAAAAAGAAGCTGGCGGAAAAAATTCCGCAGAAGTGACCCGAATTTGGGTGCAGGCGTCTGCTCTTAAAAGGTCTCCATGTTCTATCCTGCATTCCTGAAAATTGAAGGCAAAAAGTGCGTCGTCGTAGGCGGGGGGGCGGTCGCGGCCAGAAAGGCTAAGACGCTCCTCGACGCCGGGGCGGAGCTGGTAATCGTCGCGCCGGAGTTTTCTGGGCTAAAGAAAATAGCCGGGCAGGGGCGGATAAAGCATATCGCGAGGGGATACAGGAAAACGGACCTCAAAGGCGCCGCAATCGCCGTCGCCGCGACGGACGATATGGAGGTTAACTTAAGGGTCTGCCGGGACGCGGAAAGCCTGGGCATCCTGGTGAACTGCGCGGCCCCCCCGGACGCCGGGAACTTCATAGTGCCGTCGGCATCCGAGCGGTCGGGGCTGACCATCGCGGTCTCTACGGCCGGGAAATGCCCCGCGCTGGCGAAGTTACTTCGCCGGGAACTGGACGAATACACGGCGGGGTATGCGGCCCTGCTGGAGTTCCTGGAGGAGGCGCGGGCAAGGCTCCCGGAGGCGATACCACGCGAGAGGGACCGGGCGGCGGCCCTGGAAGGCCTTGCAAAGCGGCTGATGGAAGTGTTTCGAACTGAGACGAAGGCAAAGGCGCTAAAGCAGGCTAAGAAGGAGCTACAGGCCCTACTTTTCTTTCACGGGAAAGAAAAGTAGCAAAAGGTTTTTAGGTGTGGAAAAGCCACAATAATGAACTTAAAAGCGTGTCATTTCTGCAACACATTCAGCCGCGCTTGGCTCTTTAATATTCCATAACTCATTGTAGTTCCGTAATTTTGTCCGGTGGCATTTTACTTGCACTAATATTATAGTATGCTTTATCAGAGAACTATAAGAAGGCCGGTCGAGCTCACTGGAGTGGGGCTGCATTCAGGCGAGACAGTCAGGATGGAACTCTCCCCCGCGCCTGCCGGGACCGGCATAATATTTCGTGTCGATGGCACGGAAATCAAGGCGGCCTCGGAGAACGTCGGCGACACGAGTTATGCGACCACCCTTGAAAAAGGCCGCGTAAAGGTGCGGACCGTCGAGCACCTTCTTGCCGCGCTGGCCGGACTTCAGGTGGATAACATATACGTTGACCTCTCAGGGTCGGAAGTGCCCATCATGGACGGAAGCGCCAGGGCCTTCGTTGACGCGGTGCTTCAGGCCGGTCTTGAGACCCTCGATACCCGCAGGAAATACCTTAAACTCGTGAAGGCTATAACCGTGCATGACGGCGACAAGTCCGCGACGCTCCTCCCGTCGCCGGTCGCCAGGATAACCTGCCGGATAGATTTCAACCACCCGCTGATCCTGGACCAGGACATATCCCTCGATTTCGACCCGGGTTCCTTCGAACAGGAATTAGCGGATGCAAGGACTTTCGGTTTCTTAAGGGATATAGAGATGCTGGAGAAGGCCGGGCTGGCAAAGGGGGCCTCTTTAGATAACGCGGTAGTGGTGGGCGAGGCGCATATACTCAACCCGGGCGGCCTCAGGTACCCGGACGAGTTCGTCCGTCACAAGGCCCTCGACCTGATGGGCGACCTCTCGCTGGCCGGTATGCCGCTGATATGCCATGCGGTAGTGGACAAGTCCGGCCACCAGCTAAACCAGCGCCTGGTCCGGAAGCTCTTGAGCGAAAAGGACGCCTGGATGGTGCTGGAGGGCGAACCCGAGCTGATGGAAGCCAATCTGGCGGCGACGGTATAAAAAGTTATACGTGTTCGTGTCTTATTTCGCGAATACGGGTTTTTAAAAGTATGGAGGAGCCGGGAGCCGGGCAGTATCAGGTCCCCCGGCTTTATTATTTTAAGCCGCTATTTTTTGATTATCTGCACCTTGTCTTTTTTGACGTCCATCTCCGGCAGCTCGTCCTTCACCGCGTCCGCAACCGCTTCGTAATGCAGGTATCCGCCCTTGTGCAGGGGCGTGTCGCCCAGCTCCCTGTCCACGTCCATGCTGGCGACGCACGGGTAGCTGTGCCAGTACTTGGCCGTCTCGTTGACGTTTAAGTCCTCATTGATTTCCTTGCCGAGTAAATTCCTGGCGACGAAATACGTACAGCCGCACGGCGCGGAGGTGATTACCTGCGCCTCGATTATCTTGTTATCCTGTACTTTCAGCTTTATCTTCGGCTTACCGATGCGGAAGTGCCGCGCGAACTCTGACAGAACCGGCTGGTCCGGGCTGGGCAGGAACGAGCAGAACGGCTTCGGGAACGCCGATTCCATCCCGAGCTGGTCGCATATCTTCCGGAGCCTGCCCCGGATCCACTGGCTCAGCCATGCCGGGTCCTCCGACGGCACTATCAACGCCTTCGCCCCCGCGTCCTTCGCCCTCTGGGGAAGGGAGAGGAGCAGGTCTTCATGGATATGCATGGCCAGCATGACGTCGTGGGCAGGCAGCGCGTCGGGCAGATAATCGCCCGGGTCGTCCACATAGTACGGCAGTTCAGCCGGAAGGAGTATCACACCCGCGATGTCCTCTTTGAAGTCCACCGGGAAGAGCGCCGGGAACTTGTCCCGGCAGTGGTCGCAGTCGTTCCCGCAGCCGTTGCAGATCCCCGCGTAATCGTTTTGCAGGTGCTTCACCACGCGCTCGGAGAACATGTCCTCCATAATAACGGAGAACGGCCTGCGCGGGACCGGGTTATACTTTTCGTTGGTGACGATTAAAAGCTTCATTCATTAATAATCCTGTAGCTTGTCTTTATCTTCGATACCCCGCGAAGGTTCGCCATGACGGAGCAGTATTTCTCCTCCGAAAGAGAGATTGCCCTCTTCACCGCTTCGTCGGTCAGGCCTTTACCGGTCACTACGTACTCCAGCTCGATATCCTTGAAGAACTTGGGGTAGACATTCTCGCCCTCGACCCAGTCCCCCTTCACGTTCACCTGAAGGCCGCGGACCTCCAGCTTCTTCTTTCTGAGAATCGAGACCACGTCCATCGCGGTGCAGCCCCCCGCGCCGATAAGGAGAAGCTCCATCGGCCTCGCTCCCGCGTTCTCGCCTCCCACGGTGGACCCGGCGTCCATCACGATCGCATGACCGGTCCCGGACTGTCCGACGAACTGCATGCCGTCAACAAGCTTTACCTTCGCCTTCGCTGACTCCGCCATTTTACCTCCCTGGATAATAAAGACCGTACTTTTTCTTTCGGGTGAAAGAAAAAGTACCAAAAAGAAAGCCGGGTTTGAAAACAAAACGAGCGCCCCTGGGGGCGCCCGTTTTATTCCTCGAATTTCTAAAAACCGGTTATACCGGTTTGATAGCTTCGTTAGGACAGGCTTCCTCGCAGGTGCCGCAGTCCGAGCACTTTGCAGGGTCGATAACGTACATCGGGTCTCCTTCGCTTATCGCGCTTTCTGGGCACTCGGCCTCGCAGGAGCCGCACATGATGCAATCGTCGCTGATAATTCTTGCCATCTTCCCAAACACCTCCTTCTTCAAGTATCAAAACGCTGATTCCACTCTACCATAAAGCGCGCGCGCAAGGCAATCAAAAAAAAGGCTTAAGCCCAAGGCCCCTTTCATTTTTTTCTTGCAATTCCTGAAAATTGGTATATATTTTACAGCCGAATAAAACATTAAGGTCAGGGGGCCTGAAACCGGGGCCCGAAGCTGTTATCCGTCAACCTCAAAGGGAGGGCCGTATGAGTACAAACTTACATACTAAGTCAGCGCTCCTCGGCCTGCCTTTCGGGTAGGGGTTACGGCAAACAAATAAGTCGGTTCGAACCGAGGCGCGTAAGGATAGCCCTGTTAGAGAGCTGTTCACGCGCCTTTTTTATGTTAAACTAAAAAAGCTCCGCAAATCCGCGGGGTTAAAAAGACAACAGAGGGAGGGTATATAGGTTGCAATCTTTAGGAACACATTTGCTGTTAGAGCTGCGGGACTGCAGGGCCGGAATACTCCAGGACCTGGATAAGGTTCGGGAAATAATGGTCAACGCCGCCCGCGAAGCAAAGGCGACCGTGGTTGAGGTCGCGTTCCATGAGTTCAACCCGTTCGGGATAAGCGGAATGGTTATCATCGCCGAATCCCATCTTTCCATCCACACGTGGCCGGAGTACAATTACGCCGCGGTGGATATTTTCACCTGTGGAGAAATTATAGTTCCGCAGGAAGCCGCGCACTACCTTATACGCGAGTTCGGGTCCCAGAGCCCCTCCATGGTGGAGATGAAGCGCGGTATGCTCTCTTTCGACGGCACTCATCTGCCGCACAAGGTGGAAACGGAGGAGATCAGGAGAATATGTCTCAAGCCGAAAAACTCCAAATGGTTCCTTGATTATCTGACCCCGGAAGAGGGTCATATACACGGCATCAAGAAGACGCTCTATAGCAAGAAGACGAAGTTTCAGGACATGGAGATAATGGAGACAGGCTCGTACGGGCGCTGTCTCATCCTGGACCAGAAGATGCAGTCCTCCGAGGTGGACGAGTTCATCTACCACGAGGTGCTCGTCCATCCCGCGATGCTCCTGCACCCGGAGCCTAAAGACGTGTTCATCGTCGGCGGCGGCGAGGGCGCGACGCTCCGGGAAGTGCTGCGGCACAAGTCCGTTGAACACTGCCTCATGGTGGACATAGACGAGGAAGTGGTGAGGATGTCCGAGGAGCTTCTGCCGGAATACCATGCCGGGGCTTTCGACGACAAGCGCACCGAGCTTGCCTTCACGGACGCAAGGCGCTGGCTGGAAGAGAACGACAAAAAATACGACGTCATCATCATAGACATTTCCGAGCCGGTCGAAGAAGGCCCGGCGTACCTCCTGTATACCCGCGAGTTCTATAAACTCGTCTGGGACCGCCTGACGGACGAGGGCACCATCGCGCTCCAGGCCGGGACTACCGCCATCGGCAAGCTCCTGAACCTGACCGCCGTCCATAAGACTCTTCAGACAGTCTTCCCGCATGTCGTGTCCATGCCCGCGGCGATACCGTCGTTCGGCCTGCCCTGGGGCTTCGCCTTAGCGAGCAAGAAGAACGACCCGCGCGCGCTTACGGTAGATGCCGTGGACAAGATGATAGCCCAGCGGATAAAGGGCGAGCTTAAGTACTACGACGGCGAGGCCCACCAGCACCTCATGCACCTGCCGAAGTACATAAGGAAGGCCATCATCGAGCAGTCGCTCATCATCGAGGACAACGCGCCGATATTCACGTATAATTAGCGGGCGCGGCTTCCCAAGAAATTTAAAAAAAGGAAACGGCCCAAGGGAAACCAAGGGCCGTTTTTGATTTTCACTGAGCAGGAGGTTATTGTGACCAAAAAATTACTGAGGTTGGAAGATTTGGATGGGGCACTTCTATTACGCTCCCAAAACGAACATGGGATTATCTTTTAGTTCGCACATTTGCAATAAAATGGCGTTTCAGGTTTGATGCAATTCGCCGGATTTTCCTGATTGCATTGCATATCAAAAAATCGAGGACTAAAGAAACAGGAAGTCAGTTTCGATTTTGAATAGAAATCTAGAAAACTTTAAAAATCATAGGCATGATCCAAGTAGATGCGATTACATCATTTGCTAGGAAGACAATTGGCCTGATGCTCGATAAAGCAGCGTAAAATAACTGAACTGTAAGAAAAGAATTTGGACTTGCGTTTTAAAATCTGGATAGATGCCATTAAACGAAATTTTTGATGAAATCATTAGATGGCTACGAACGATGGAATATAATACTGTCTATGCCCTCGTTTTAATTCTAATGAGACTTGAACTGTTCCCGGTGTAAGCTTCACGAAAATGATTTACATATTGTTTTACTAATGAGTCCCGATTAGTGCATCAACATATATTTGTTTTAAAAGAACAGGCATGTAGAGGCGGATAGACAGACTGCGCTAGCCCAAATTAAAATGAGTTTGAATGAAGATTAAGGCCACTTCTCCATTTTGAGGATAAAGGAATAAATTTCTTGAAATGCCGGATTTAAGCGTGCATGAATTAAGCAAACATAAATGTATTTAGAATATTAGCCACAGTATCGATGATAAAATCATCTCACCGGAATCCATCATGAATAAATAGTTTAAAGAAATAGCGAGGAATAATTAGATGCCCATAGACCCATCCCAGTATAAAACTCCGCTCTTCGACGCGATGATAAGCCTCGCCGAGAGCCGGAAGATCAGCTTCCACACGCCGGGGCACAAGTCCGGCAAGGGCATCGCCACGCGCTTTGTAAAGTACGTCGGACCGAACATCTTCTCCATCGACCTGACGACTCTCGACGAAGTGGACAGCCTCCAGAAGCCGATAGGCGTGATAAAAGAGGCGCAGGAATTGGCCGCGAAGGCATACGGCGCGGACCGGTCCTTCTTTCTGGTAAACGGCACGACGGCCGGGAACCACGCAATGGTAATGACCGCGTGCAACCCGGGCACCGGAATACTCATGGCCAGAAACTGCCATAAGTCCGTCATCGCGGGCGCGATACTCGCCGGGGCGCAGACGCATTTCGCATACCCCGCCATGGACTCGAAGCTCATGATGTCGATGAACGTGACATTCGATGCGGTAAAGGAGGCGGTGGAGCTGCACCCGTGGATAAAGGTGCTGGTAATCACCTCGCCAAACTACTACGGCATCTGCGCCGACCTTGAAAAAATCATCCCGTTCGCGCACGGGCACGGCATGACGGTGCTGGTGGACGAGGCGCACGGGCCGCACCTGGGCTTCCATCCGGAGCTTCCGAAATCCGCGCTCTCCTGCGGGGCGGACATGGTGGTGCAGTCCACGCACAAGATTATCGGCGGGATGACACAGGCGTCCATGATGCACGCGAAAGCACAGCGGGTGGACGTGCAGACGTTGGCAGGCGTCTTGAAGGTCGTGCAGACCACGAGCCCGTCATACATCCTGATGGCCTCCCTCGATTTAGCCAGAATGCAAATGGCTACAGAGGGTACAAAATTACTCGCCAAGACGCTCGAACTTGCAAGATGGGCGCGGGGCGAGATTAATGATATAGAGGGCCTTCGGTGCCTCGGGAAAAATGACGTTATAGAGCGGGACATGGGGGATTTGGACGAGACGAAGCTTACGATAAACGTGAGCGGTCTGGGGATGACGGGCTATCAGGTCTCGCAGGCGCTGAACGCAGACCATGACATTCAGATCGAGATGGCGGACCCGTTCCACGTATTGGTGATAGTCTCAATCGGCGACAGGAGCGAGGACGTCTCGCGCCTGGTCGCGGCCCTTCGGGAGATAGCGAAAGGAAAACGCACGGCTGGTAAATTCAACTGGGAGATGGTGAAACCGCCGGTGGGGACTCCGCAGGGGCTCCCGCCCAGGGAGGCGTTCTTCGCGGCGCACGAGCTTGTGCCCCTTTTGGAATCGGCGGGTAGGCTGTCTTCCGAGATCGTGACCGTCTATCCGCCTGGCATACCGATGCTCGTACCCGGAGAGGTGGTCACGGAAGACGTGGTGAATTACCTCCAGCGCGTATCCGATATGGGCGGGACGGTGGACGGACTTGCCGAAGACGGGCGCATCGGGGTCGTGAAATAAAAATGGTTACGTTCTTAGGAAGAACGTAACCAAGGCGAAACAGTTTAAAAGTTTTTGGTGTTACCTTTTTCCAAAAAGGTAACGGTTTGCTATTTTCCGACCTGCGGCTCAAGCCTGCGGGCCATCTCAAGCGCGCCCAATGCCTCCTGCTTCCTCCCAAGGTCCTTAAGCGCGACATACTTGTTGTAGTACGCGTTCGCGTATTTCGGCTCTAACTGTATCGCGCGCTCAAAGGATATCAGCGCCTCCTGTACCTTCCCCAGCCTACCCAGCGCAGAGCCCTTGTTGTTGTACGGCTTCGGGTTATCCGGGTCCAGCTCGATAGACTTGTCGTACTCCGTTACGGCGTCCGCGTCCTTGCCCATCGCGGATAACGCGATGCCCTTATTGTAATGCGCGGGGGCGAAGTACGGGTACAGCTCAATCACCTTGTCGAATGCCTCCAGCGCCTTGGGATAGTTCCCCTTCTCTGAGAACGCTACGCCCTGGTCCATGTAACGGTCGGCCTCGTCTGCCTTGCCCGGCAGGGATATCTGGACGTTTGCACCGACCGCCGCGATTGCATACGGCGCGAAGAGTCCCGTGATCATCACCGCCGCCGCGAAAAATACATAAAACTTTTTCATGCGCAACGCTCCTTTGTAAATAAACTGGCGTTAATTTCACATGAAAGCGGCAGCCAAGTCAATCAATAATGTTTATGATTAATGAAATTTAATATCGCGCGAAGCGGGGCGTTACCAGGCGTGGATTTTGGGTTTATTGCTTGTCAATATGAAGCTTCACTTCAAATTTATTTATTGCGCGCTCCTTGCCTTCCCAGACGCGATACTGAAGCAGCCTTAATGACGTATCGCCGGGGGCGACGGCTTTAAATGACCGGATATCCTCCCTGGACCCTCCCAGGGCAGGCCCCCTCCCAAGGTTCTCGGGGGAACTGTCCACCACTTCTTCATCAATTAATTTCAGGTGAGATTCGTCAAGGCCGTCCATATGCCATAAGTATCCCGTCCCACCCGAGAATGTAAGGTCCACTTTTATTGTCTCTCCCAGGCCCAACTCGATCTCTTTGCCGCTATCTTCCATGGTTAAAATCTTTGGCGTCGTTTTGGAAGGTGCGGCATTGTCTGGTTGCTGCGCATTTGCGTCGCATGTTAAAAAAAATAACGGTAAAATAAATATCATAACCTTGAAGTAATCCATGTATAGCTCCAGATTTAAAAAGCCCGCTCCTGCTATCCAGAGACGGGCTCTTATCTGCCGTGCCGACTATGCCTGGCAGTGCGCCCTACTTCTTTACCTGCTTCGAATTTTTCGGAGATACCGCCTTTTTCCCCGGCACAGTGTTCTTTTTCCAGGGGGGCGGCGCGGACGAGTAGTTGTCCATACTGGTCTCCACCTGATACTTATGCACCGCCTTGTTATGCTGGGCCAGGTCGCGGGAGAAATAGTGCGTGCCGTCGTTTCTGGATACGAAATAGATGTAATCGACTTTCGCCGGGTAAAGCGCCGCTATGATAGACGGCTTGCCGGGGTTGGCGATCGGCCCGGGGGGAAGGCCCTTGTAGACGTAAGTGTTATACGGGTCCTTGAAGCGCAGGTTTTGGCGGGTCAGGTCCCCATTATACTTGCCGTTTCGTTCCAGGGCGTAGATAACGCACGGGTCGCACTGAAGCGGCATATTGACCTTCAGCCTGTTATGGAATACGGCTGAGATAAGGAGCCTCTCCGAGTCGAGGTTCGCCTCCCGTTCGATAAGCGAAGCGAGGGTTATCGCCTGAAGCTCCGTCATCCCAAGCTCCGCCGCGCGCGCCTTCAGGTCCGGATTGAACACCTCGTGGTATTTATAGACCATCTGCCTGAGGATGCCGTCCAGGCTTATTCCCTTCGGGAAGTAATAAGTCGCCGGGAACAAAAATCCTTCCAGGCTGTCTCCTTCCAGCCCCAGGCTGCGGACTAACTGAGGGTCTTTCGCTTTTTTCAGGAAGTCGTTTTTTGTCGTCAGCCCCGTAGCCGCGACCGCCTCGGCTATCTGGCCCATCTCGAACCCTTCCGGTATGACCACCTGGTATTCGATGATCTTACCCTTCTGGAGCATCATCAGGACGTCCAGCGGCTTCATCGAAGTGTCGAAGGAGTAGAACCCGGCGCGTATCGTCCTTGTCGCGCCGAGCAGCTTGCCCAGGATGATGAACGTCTGCCGGTCGGATATTATCCCGTTTTTCTTAAGCTCCTGGGCGACGCTTTTGAAGCTCGCGCCTTCCTGCACCAGCACCTCGTGGTATTCTTTTACGGACGACGCCGGCCGCATGAGAAAAAGCGCCACGTGCACCGCGAGCACGAACACTGCCGCAAGAAGAAGCGAGATAACCAGCTTTATGGAAATCGGTACTCTTAGCCTCATATCTCCCTCAGGAGAGAATAGTTCACCTGCACCCTGGTCCTTGCCTTAAGCTGGGACAGCCATTTCTGGAACCGCTCCTCCCCCATCACCTTCGAGAGCTCCTTTACGGCGGCGGCCTGCGCCTCCCCGGAGGAGTTAGCGGCCCCGCCTTCAAAACGGCCTCCGCCTTGAATATGTGGTAGCCATAGGAGGTCTTTATTATATCACTTGTCTTCCCCGATTTCAGCTTCCATATTGCGGACTCGAAACCGGGCGGCATATCGCCTTTTTTTACCCACCCGAGGTCTCCTCCGGAAGCCGCGTCCGGAGAGAGCGAGCGTCTCGATGCAAGCTGTGCGAAATCCGCGCCCCGTTTAATCTCCGCAAGCAGTTCCCTGGCCTCAGCGCGGGACTCCACGACTATCTGCCGGACGCGCACCTGTTTATCCTTCCAGAGCTTTTTTTTGTTTTCCTTGATGTAAGCCGCCGCCTGCTCCTTAGTCACCGTAACCTTGGAGTATACCTGGGACGAGAGCAGCTTTTCCACGACAATGTCGCGCTCCGCCTCTTTCCTGTATTCCTCCAGGGTTATGCCTTCGCCCTTTAACGTGCTGCCGAAGGACGGGCCGTAGCCGGAACTGACTTTCGTAAGCCGCTCGTCAACCTCGCCGCGCGTCGCTGAGATTTTCAGCCGGCCGGCCTCGCGCAGGTACATCTCTTCCTGTATCATCTGCGAGAGCAGGTCTATTTTCGCTTCTTCGGAAGGGGCGACGCCTGAGATTTCGTCAAACCCGAACCTTAAACGGCTTAGCCTCTCCTTGAACTGGGGCAGGGTAATCTGGATGCCATCGACTGTTGCGAGGACGGGAGAAGCGGGGATGGTTCTCTCCGCCCTGGCGCACCCTACTACGAGTACGGCCAGGGCGGTTAAGACTGCTTTTTTTACGCCTTTTTTCAATTTTTCTACTTCTGCGCCGGGCCTCCCGGCTGCTCTGGCTGCTGCTGCGGAGCGACGTTCACCGCCGCCAAGTTCTGGGCGTTCAGTGTTATCTTCGCCTTCGAGCGCATGTCCTTGACATAGGTCTCGAAAAGGTCTTCCTTCTTCTTTTCCGCCACCTGCTCCTTGAGCGCGTCTTTAAGCTTTGCGAAATCGCTGTCTGACGCAGGTTTTTTGTCGGTTACCTTCATGATATGATAGCCGAACTGGCTCTGGACTATGCCGCTGACCTCGCCCGGGTTCAGTTTAAAGGCGGCGTCTTTTAACGAGGCCGAGCCGAACTGCTCCCACTTAACCCAGCCGAGGTCGCCGCCGTTCGCCTTCGTTTTCTCGTCGAGGGAGTATTTTTTGGCAAGTGACGCGAAGTTCTCGCCGGCCTTGAGCTTTTGAAGGATGTCCTCGCGCCTCCTGCTGCGAGGCTACCAGGATGTGGCTTATCCTGACCGCTCCGAGGTCCGCCTTGTGCTGGTCGAAATACGCCTTCACGTCCTGGTCGGTCACGTTCGCCTTCTCCAGTATCTCTTTCTTCACGAACTCACCTAAGAGCAGGGTATCTTTAAGCCGGTTCAGCTTGGCCGCCATCTCCGGGTCCTTGTCCAGGCCCATGCTCTCCGCCTTCTGCACGATCAGCCGCTTATCCTCGAGGTTCTCCAGAAACTTCTCTTTGTTCTTGGGGTCTTCGAGCGCTTTCATGGCATAAGGGCTAAGGGCCGCCGCCTCTTCCTGGTAGTCCTCGGCCGTTATGTCCTGGCCGTTCACTACCGCGATTACCGGCGAGTTCCCGGCCTTCGTGCCCGGCCGCCTGTTCCCCATTTTTAGCGCAAGCGGCGAAAACGAACAATAAAGCACAAGCGGCGGCAATTACCTTCAGTTTATTCGACATCGCATCTCCAAAGTAAAAAATGTATAAGAACTGTTACCTTTTTGGGAAAAAGGTAACGCCAAAAACTTTTAAACTTGTTTATTCGTCCGGCTTTTCTTTGTGTTACTTTCTTTTCACCTGAAAAGAAAGTAACGACTTTTATTTCTTCGGCGCCGCGTTATCATTTGCCGGCGGACAGCCCGGTTTGGCTTCTAGCTTTCTGATTTCTTCTCTGCTCCTTGCGCCGGGACATTCTCGCCGGCGCGGCCTGCGTCTCGGAAAGAGCGGTATCGTTTATCTTTATGTCCGCGTCCTTCCGAAGCTTGGCCAGGATATCATCATAGGCCGTCTTCTGCTTGTCCTGCATCAGCTTCTGCTCAATCTGCGCCGATACTTCGTCCAGCGGCTTTACGGACTCCGTCTTCTTGCCGGTGATCTTGATTATATGCCAGCCGAACTTCGTCTTTATCGGCCCCGATACCTCTCCGTCTTTCAGCGCGAACGCCGCTTTCTCGAAATCCGGGTCCATCACGCCTCTGCCGAACCAGCCCAGGTCCCCGCCGCGTGACGCGCTGGGGCAGGTCGATTTATCCTTGGCCACCGCTTCGAAGGACTCGCCCTTGTCCAGCCGCGCCTTTATCGCCTTCGCCTCGTCCTCGGTCTTCACCAGGATATGGCTTGCCTTCACCTGCTCGCCGGTCTTGAACTGGTCCTTGTTCTGGTCGTAATAGTTTTTTATCTCCTCGGGCGTCACCTTGACCTGCCCGAAAGCCTTATTCCGGAGGTAAGTGGCGGCAAGCGCCTGCTTTTTAAACAGGTCCTCCTGCTTGTGCATCATCTCCATCGCCTGCTTGTAGTCCGGGTCGTCCTCCACCCCGGCCTTCAAAGCCGCCTGGGCGAACAGGTCCATCTCGATCAGCTTTTCCACGAGGGCCTTCTTGGCATCCGGGGTTACCGGCGGCTGTCCCTGAGAAGTCGCCTGCTGGAGTATCAGGTCGAGGGTGTCCGAGCTTATTTTTTCGCCGTTTACGGTAGCGACCGTATCGGCGGGAAGCGGCTTGGCCGCCGCCGGTGCGGGCTGGGAAGCGCTTTTTGCCGATGCGTCCGCTGCAAAAGCGGCTGGACTGACAGCCGCCAGGAGCGTCGCCATTACTAAAGCCACAGCAAATTTCCTCATTTAACCTCTTTTTCTCTTTATTTTCCCGTTAATTAATAAAGCAGGACCCCCGCCTCCCTGGAACCCTGCCGTAAATACCTCAAAACCTTTGTTACCTTTTTGTAAAAAGGTAACGCCAAAAACTTTTTAAACTATACTGTTAACTCTCCTTTCTGCCGAAAGAAGAGTGCCACTATATATAACACGCTAAGCCAGTGCTTTCAAGATGTTTTTTATCTCGGTAAACTGCGATTCCCACCCCCCGGAGGGTTTCCTGATGAATACCGTATATTCCGGCACGTACCGCGCCCGCCCCTTATTTTTACCGAGGTAATCTATTAATTTTTCGGACGATATGTTCGTCCTTCTGGTAAAGGTTATCTTTATCTCCGACGGCAGGAGCTGTATGCCCGCCGCCGAGAGCCTCCTGGCCAGGACCTTGACCTCCATGACCTGAAGAAGCCTCTTGACCGGCCCGGTAAGCTCCCCGTACCGGTCCTTCAGCTCTTCTTTCAGGTCCGCCAGCTCATCCTCGGATTTCGCGCCCGTCAGCCTTTTGTATATCCCCAGCCTGTGAGCGGTGTCCGGGACGTAGCTCTCCGGGATGAACGCCGATACCTTCAGGTCGAGCGCCGGGTCGGTCTCTTCCGTAACCTCCTCGCCTTTCAGTTCCTTTACTGCCTGCTCCAGCATATGGGTATAGAGCTCGAAACCCACGGCGGTGATGTTCCCGGACTGCTCCGCGCCCAGGATATTCCCCGCGCCCCGGATCTCCAGGTCGTGCAGGGCGAGTTTAAAGCCCGCGCCCAGCTCGGACAGCTCCGAGAGCACCCGCAGGCGTTTCTGGGCCGTCTCCGTAAGCGCGTCCTCGCCCGGCACCAGGAGGTATGCGTACGCCCGCTGGCTTGAGCGGCCCACCCTCCCCCGCAGCTGGTAGAGGTCGGCCAGGCCGAAGCGGTCCGCCCTGTCGATGATTATGGTATTGGCGGCAGGGATGTCCAGGCCGGATTCCACTATGGAGGTGGAAAGCAGGACGTTATGCTCACCCTTGATGAACTTGCTCATAACCTCTTCCAGGGCGTCCTCGCGCATCCTTCCGTGGGCGACCCCGATCTTCGCCTCCGGCACAATCTCTTTAAGGACGTTTCCGATGGCGAAGATGCTGTCGATGCGGTTATGCACGAAGAACACCTGCCCGCCCCGCGCCAGCTCCCGGCGTATCGCCTCCCGTATCACCGTCCTGTCGAACCTCGTAACAACTGTCTTGATGGACTGGCGGTCGGGCGGCGGGGTCTCTATGATGGATAAGTCGCGTATCCCCGTAATCGAGAGGTTCAGGGTGCGGGGTATCGGCGTGGCGGTCAAAGTCAGGACGTCAACGGATTTACGCAGGGCCTTAAGCCGCTCCTTATGGGCCACGCCGAAGCGGTGTTCCTCGTCCACCACCACCAGCCCCAGGTCGTGAAACTCCACGTCCTTTTGCAGGAGGCGGTGCGTGCCGATAACGATATCGACCGTGCCTTCGGTTATGCCGTTTTTAATTTCTTTTATTTTTTCCTTCGGCGTGAACCGCGATAATACCTCCACCCTTACCGGAAAAGCGGCCAGCCTCTGGGAGAACGTCTCGTGGTGCTGGCCGGCCAGGAGCGTGGTAGGCACAAGTACCGCCGCCTGCTTGCCGTCCAGGACCACCTTGAACGCAGCCCGGATCGCGACTTCCGTTTTGCCGTATCCCACGTCGCCGCATACCAGCCGGTCCATCGGGTGCGGCTCCATCAGGTCGTTTTTTACGTCTTCTATCGCCCGCGCCTGGTCCGGCGTCTCTTCGTATTCGAACGACGCCTCCATCTCCCGATACAGGTGGTCGTCGGCGCTGTAGGCAAAACCGGGGGCGACGGCGCGCGCGGCATAGAGGTTTAAAAGCTCCATGGCCATCTCCTGGACGGCCTTTTTCGCCCTTGCCTTCGCCCGCTCCCAGCCCGCCCCGCCGAGCTTTTCAAGGGCAGGCGCCGCGCCTTCGGAGCCTATATATTTCTGTACCTTCTGCAGCTCGTCCACCGGGACGTACAGCCTGTCCGCGCTGGAGTAAACCACTTCCAGGAAATCGCCCTCCACCCCCATCAGCGTCAGGCGCTTGAGCCCCATGTACCTGCCGATGCCGTGGTCGATGTGGACGACGTAGTCGCCTGTCTTAAGCTCGGAGAGCGAGGTCAAAAACCTCTCGACCTTAGCCCTCGGGGCGGGCGCGCGTTTGGGTTTTTCACCGAAGATCTCGGTGGAGGTTATAAACGCCAGGCCTGATGCCCGAGGCCGGTCTACCGGCTCCATAAGGAAACCGGACCCAAGGTTGCCCGGAGATATCCTCACCTGGCCCGCGTCTGATTCCAGGTGAAGCGCGGGCGGGCCCATCACCGCGGGTATTCCGTATTCGGCGAATATCTCCCTGAGCCGCTCGGCCTGGCCAGCCGTGGTAGGCACGACATTCACCGCCCGGCCTCTTAGAAGATTTTTTAAATTACGGCAGAAAATTGAAATCGGCGTCTTGGGCAGGTCTTCCGGCCAGGGAGTGGGCACGCTCTCCCGCAGCCTCAGGCCCTCGATGGAACGGGTATGATATTCAAGCGGTATTACGTCCTTTGCGCGGGGCGCGAGCGGCAGGGACTCCGCATATACGAACGGCAGACGCCCGGTCAACCCCGCAAGCTCGTCCGCACTGAGGTAGATCGCCTCCGGACGCGGAATGGCCCGGACAGCCTCGGTTTTGTCCGCCTCCTCGTATGATAAAAAAACACGCCCCTCGAACTCCCGTGCGTGGGAGAATACCCGCTCCGGCTCGTCGATGAACAGCACGGGCGGCTCCGGGAAGTAATCGATAATGGTAGCCATCGGCGCCCGCCCCGGCCCTTCCGGCCTCCGTCTCCCTGGCAGGTATCGCTTCGATTTCTTCGAGTTCGGCGGTCGAACGCTGGGTGTCCGGGTCGAACTCCCGGACTGATTCTATGGTATCCCCGAAAAACTCTACCCGTGCGGGCGCGCTGCTCCCCGGAGGGTAGAGGTCCATTATCCCGCCCCGGACAGAGAACTCTCCCGGCTCATATACCATCGACACCCGTGAATATCCGAGCTTCACCAGCGTTTCAAGAAGCGTCTCGCGCGGATAATCCCGGCCTTTGGCCAGGTGGAGGATTTTTTGCGGGGACAAAAGCGACGACGGCTTTGGAAGCCTCTGCATGATTGCCGCCGCCGGGGCGATTATCACGCGCGCATTGCCGGAATTAACGTCCCTCAATACGCGCAGTCTTTGGGCGACGCATTCAGGGTCCGGGTCCATAATGTCATAAGGCAGGACGTCCCAGGGAGGGAATAAAAAGGCGGCGGGGCCGTCCTGGGAGAGGTTATTGGCGAAATAGAGGTAGTCGGACAGGAGGCTGTCAGCCTCCTTGACGGTAGCCGCAAGCGCGAGGATAGGCTTCCCAAGCCCCCTTGCAAGCTCCCAAAGAAAGAGGGCCTTGGATGCGCCCCAAAGCCCGCCCGCCGCCGCCTTCCCCCCAGCGGTCAGCGCGTCTTGCGCCTGTTTAAAAATCGGGGAAGAATTATCCATCAGGTTGTTTATTATGATACCCGGAACTCGGGACATTAAAAACTTGTTACCTTTTTGGTAAAAAGGTAACGCCAAAAACTTTTAGACGCTTATCGGGCCGTTCGCGTGCCACATCTGGAAGAGGTTCATAAATCCCGCCATGCCTATTATAATTATCAGCAGGGCCAGGACAAGGAAAACAAACAGCATCGGGAATATCACCACCACTACAGACCTGGCCGTGGAGAGCTTGTGTACCCGCTCCGTTACGATTACCGCGACGGGTATCGTCCAGAGGCATTAAGATGGAGCCAAGGAAGGGCACTATGGCGGCCCATGTCGGCATGCACCCGACGCCCAACGCGCCGTAATAGCTCCTGTAGCTCCCCGTCCCGCCCAGGATTTTCGCGATTATAAAAAATATGAAGACGTGGACGAATGACATCAGGACGATGACTATCGGCCAGAATATTATCGCCGGAGCGCCAAAGCCGAAACTGTGAAACGTTACCCCGATGCCCCTGGCCAGCCCGGCGATGGCGACGAAAAGCATCCCGGCGTTGAAGGCGTCCGGGTCCTCGGCCAGCTCGTCCGCCGCCGGACGGGACAGCTTTATTAGTTCAATCCCCTTTGCAAGATAGCCGCGAAAGTCCATTTAAACCCTTTGTTACTTTTCTTTCGGGAAAGAAAAGTAACCAAAAGAAAGCTGGGCCAAAGGCCAGTTTAAAAGTTTTTGGTGTTACCTTTTTCCCAAAAAGGTAACGGTCTTACGCCTTCCCGTATTTTTCCAGTATGCGCTCGATAATGCCCGTCGTCGATGCGCCCTCTATGTACGGTATAGAGTATACCTTGCCGCCGCCGGTCTCGACAATGTCTCTGCCGACTATTTCCTCCACGGCCCAGTCCCCGCCCTTTACCAGTACGTCCGGCATAAGCTCGGCTATCACCCGGCCCGGGTCCCCCTCCTCGAATACCGTGACGTAGTCCACCACCGCGAGCGAGGCCAGCATCTCCGCGCGCTCCGCCTGCGGCATGATGGGGCGCTTATCTCCCTTTATCATCCTTACGGAGTCGTCGGAGTTCACCGCCACAATCAAGTATGTCCCCGTAGCTCTTCGCCATCTGGAGGTAGCGGGAGTGCCCGGTGTGCAGGATATCGAAGCAGCCGTTGGTGAAGACAATTTTCTTCCCCGCAGCCTTCAAGTCCTCGACTATCTCGCGCAGTTCGTCATGGTTTTTAACTTTTCGCATCATGATGTGTACCTCAAATTACGACCCGAAAAAGAACCGGTCCAGCGGCAGGTCGGGGCCGCTTAAGTATTCGTCGCGGCAGGCGCGGCAGAGGAAGAATATCATCTGGGTATGCACCTCCTGCTCCAACTCTGTCTCGTCTTTTCCCTCGATGACCTTCAGCAGGTGGTCAAGCTCCTTCTCCAGTTCCTCGACCGTCTCGATCTCGCCGTCGGTGGACGCATTCACGCGCACGTCCACCTTGTAGCGCACCGAGCCGTTCGGGAAAACAACCCCGCATCTGTAGCAGCGGCCCGGGCCGCCCAGTTCAGCGCACATATTCATTCCTTAACCCCTCGCCTTCGGGAGAGGCGGGGTGTCCTCCAGCACCGCCCCGGCCAGCAGGGGGAACATTATCTCGTGGTGTCCGGTCAGGCTGTACCCCTTCCCGCCCTTCATGGTGGGCCGGCGGACGACGTTCGTGTTCGGGCGGTAAGACTGTATGAAGTCCATGTTCACAGTGGTGATTTTACTTAACGGGCTTCCCAGGTTCCGGGCGAGCGTCACGGCCTTCAGGAACGCTTCCGGGAGGATAATGGCGGAGCCCAGGTTGATATACACCCCGCCCTCCATCGACGCCACCACGGAGCAGAATGTCCTGAAGTCCCGGAGGCTGCCTTCGCCTGTGGCCGCGCCGTCGCACGACGGATGCATGTGGATAATATCCGTCCCGATGGCGACATGCACCATTGCCGGGACTTTAAGCCTGTGGGCCGCCGCGAGCAGGCTCTTCTCCGGAAATTTGAAACTTATACCCCTGCCAGTCGCTCCCGAAGTGGCCTTCTCCGTAAGGGTGAATCCCTCCGCGATGGCCTTCCCGACCGACGCGCCGAGGCCAAGACCCTCAGCCGACTCCCTTGACGATGGCCGCGTTTATATAGCCGCCCGTCTCCTCGGCCATCCCGAAGGTGCCTGTGCCAATCTCGGCGTCAACGTCCTCGGAAGTTTGACCCTGGTACGCCATCTCGAAGTCATGCACGAGGCAGGCCCCGTTCATGGCCAGCGCGTTGATGACTCCCTTCTCCATCAGGTCTATTATAACAGGCGTGAGGCCAACCTTTATAACGTGCGCCCCCATCCCGAGGATTACCGTCTTCCCGCCGCGTTTCGCGTCGGCTATGGAACGCGCGACGGCCTTTAAATCCTTTGCCCCGAGTATCTCCGGCAGGCTGTCCAGGAAACCGGCAAAACTTATGCCGGGAGCGAGTGCTTTCGCGGAAAAAGACGCCTCCACCTTGCTCTTCCGGCTGGAGAGGCTGTAGGTCTTTAGTCTCGTGAAATCGAGCGGTTTGAACTTCAATTGGCCCCCCGGCTGTTTCCGAAGAGGCGCTCGTCAACTAACTGGCAGATTACGTGCCCGAGCGTGATATGAGTCTCCTGTACCCTGGGCGTATCCGGCGTCGGAACCACGAATACCAGTTCCGCAACCGTGGCGAGCTTGCCGCCTTTGTTCTTCCCGCCGGTAAAGGCGATGGTCTTGATCCCCATGTCTTTGGCCGCGGATATGGCCTTGACTACATTGGGCGAGTTGCCGGAGGTGGATATCCCTATTGCCACGTCCCCCTCCTGGCCCAGCGCTTTTAACTGCTTCACGAATATCTCGGAGTAGTCGTAGTCGTTCGATATGCTGGTCAAAACGGCAATGTCGGTATTAAGCGCGATTGCGGGCAGGCCGGGGCGCTCCAGCAGGAAGCGGTTCACGAATTCCCCGGCGATATGGGAAGCGTCCGTCGCGCTGCCCCCGTTCCCGAACAGGAGCACCTTGTTCCCGCGCGTAAAGCACGCCGCGACCTGTTCCACCGCCTCCTGTATGGCCTCGACATTCTCGCTTGCGAACTTCATCTTTACCTTTGCCGATTCCTCGAAAATCCGCAGGATGTCTTCTTTCATCGGACCCTCTTTAGGTTTATTGTAAAAAAACGCTTTAGTTTACTCCTGGTAGCCCTCGATTGTCAATGAAAACATAAGAATTTTCTTGCGTTACTAAGGACTTGCGCGTAAACTTTTAGTCCATAAATGAGACTCGACATATTCCTTAAGATTAGTCGGCTGATAAAGCGCAGGAGCGTCGCCAAGGAGCTTTGCGACCGGGGAAGGGTAGAGGTCGGGGGCGCGCCCGCCAAGGCCGGGCGGGAGATTAAGGCCGGGGACGTACTTACGATTGCGCTGCCCAGGAGAAAGCTTACCGTCGAGGTAAGTGGAAATCCCTTCCGGCAACGTCGCCAAAGAGAAGGCGGCAGGGTTGTACATGGTAATCGAGGACTTGCGTGTAGAGGAGGAGTTTTAGATTATGGAACTGGCCCTTAAAGAGCGGGACTCGCGTCCGCTTCTTGCAATTACGATGGGAGACCCGGCTGGCGTCGGCCCGGAGATAATACTGAAGGCCCTGAACGTGAAGGCGGTAGTCGACTGTTGCCGTCCGGTTATCGTGGGCAGCATGAAGGCGCTGGAGGAGGCAAAGACGCCGCTCCCGATGGGCACGCAGAGGGGGCTTCTTGCCGTTAGTGAACCGCTACATGAGGCGCCGTCCGGCGTCGTGGAAGTGGTGGACGTGGACTCGGACTTGAACTTGAACCTTCCGGCGCTCCCCCCTGGAAAGCCGACGGCTGAAGCTGGGCATATTTCCGTGGCCTGCATAAAAAAGGCTGTACAGTTGGCGCTTGATAAAAAAGTTGACGCCGTGGTTACCGCCCCCATAACTAAAGAGACCCTCAAAATGGCGGGATACCCGTACCCGGGGCATACGGAACTCCTGGCGGAGCTGACCGGGGCGAAGGAATACTCCATGCTGCTGACTGGCGGGGGACTGCGGGTCGTCTTAGTGACGATACACGTGGCCCTGAGGGACGTGGCGGGCCTGATCAAAAAAGAGGGGGTATTAAGGGCCATTCGACACGCGGACAAGGCGTGCCGGATGATGGGCATATCGGAGCCGAAAGTGGCCGTCTGCGGACTGAACCCCCATGCCGGGGAGTCGGGGCTTTTCGGGGACGAGGAGATAAAGGAAATCAGCCCCGCCTGCCGGGAAGCCAGGGAGGCCGGCATAAAGGTATTCGGGCCGCTGCCCGCGGATACGCTCTTCCACCGCGCGCTGAACCACGATTTCGACGCGGTCGTGGCAATGTATCACGACCAGGGGCTGGGGCCGCTCAAGATGCTTGCGTTCGGCCACGCGGTGAACGTTACCCTGGGCCTCCCGATTATCAGGACGTCGGTAGACCACGGCACCGCGTATGACATAGCGGGCAAGGGGATAGCCAATCCGGACAGCCTGGTCGAGGCTATAAAGCTCGCGGCGCTTATGGCGGGTAAGAGGGGATAAACCTTTGTTACCTTTTTGGAAAAAGGTAACGCCAAAAACTTTTGGACGTTTTTAACCCCCGCTTTTCTTTGTGTTACTTTCTCTTTCTCGCGAAAGAGGAAGTAACGGTTTAAGCACTTGGGAGGTTTTAGCCATGCCGATAGAATGGACGCAGGACCTCGCGGTAGGTGTTAAAATTATCGACGAGCAGCACAAGGAGATATTCAGGCGGGTTGACGCGCTCCTGGAGGCGTGCAAGGCCGGGAAAGGGGAAGGACGCCGTCGGAGGGATGCTGACTTTTCTGGAAGACTACATCGTGGAGCATTTCGCGGCTGAAGAGGCCATCCAGATGCAGTACGCCTATCCAGGCTATAAGACGCATAAGCAGGAGCACGAGCGGTTTATCCAGTCCGTAGATGAACTGAAAAAGAAATTCGAGAAGGAGGGGCCGTCGTTGATGACGGTTTTAGAGACGAACAGGACGGTGGTGGACTGGCTGGTGAAGCATATCAAAAAAGTCGACATGGACCTCGGGGCGTACCTGAAGCTCTCTAAAATGAAAGATTGACGGAGGTTGCCATGACTTACCACATATCGAAAAAAATTAAGATATCTTACGAAGAAGCGCTCGCGAAGGTGGCCGAGGAGCTTAAGAAGGAAGGCTTCGGGATACTGACGGAGATAGACGTTAAAGAGACGCTGAAGAAGAAGCTGGACGTGGACTTCCACAGGTACAAAATACTGGGCGCGTGCAACCCGTCCTTTGCTTACAAGGCGCTCACGCTGGAGGACAAGATAGGGACCATGCTCCCCTGCAACGTTATCGTGCAGGAGCTGTCCGGCGGAGGAGTAGAGGTATCCGCGGTAGACCCTATAGCCTCGATGATGGCCATAGATAATCCGGCCCTGGGCGACGTGGCATTGGCGGTGCGGGATAAGCTGGCGAAGGTAATTGAAAATATATAATTTAAATGCAGAATATAAATAAGATCCTTCCCAAAAAATCCCTCGGCCAGAACTTTTTAGTAGATGAGAATATCATCTCCCGCATTATCCAGGCCGCGCAGGCGACGAAGGACGACACGGTAATCGAGATAGGCCCCGGCATGGGCGCCATGACGAAAGACCTTGCCGATGCGGCGGGTAAAGTAATCGCGATCGAACTGGACGAGCGGCTTTTCCGCAAGCTTAAAGCAGAACTTAAAGATACGGGGAACCTCGACCTGGTCCTGGGAGACGCATTGACGTTCCCTTATGAGTCATTGCCCGGCCCGGTCAAGGTGGTAGCGAACCTCCCGTACTATATCTCCACGCCCATCATCACCAGGCTTATAGAGGCGCGCGAGAAGATCTCGGAAATGGTCCTGATGCTTCAGAAAGAGGTCGCCCAGCGCATAACCGCATCGCCGGGCGGGAAGGAATACGGTTACCTGTCCGTGATGGTGCAGCTCTGGACGGAGGCCGTAAATTTATTTAACGTGCCCAAGGAGGCGTTTACGCCAGTCCCGAAGGTGGACTCGGCCGTGGTGCGCCTGAGGGTGCGAGAGACGCCCGCAGTGAGGGTTTCGGACCTGGTTTTTTTTGAAAAAGTGGTCAGCGCGGCCTTTTCCCAGCGCAGGAAGACGCTAAGAAATTCGCTTAAAAATAGCAGGGTTACCGAGCCTTCGAGGTTCGAGGCCGCGATGGAGCTTGCCTATAAATCCGGAATAGACCCTATGCGGCGCGCGGAGACTCTATCATTGTCCGAATTCGCCAGTTTAGCCGAAATTTTGTTTGAAAACCGGAGCTTATAATGCTATATTAAATTTATTGCTATGCAAGGCGGACGAAAGTCCGCTTTTTTTCATATTGGAGGACCCCGCCCGCCATGGCCGATTTAATCTCAAATCAAGCCCCTTACGCATCCGGTACACCGGCCCCCGGTCCGGACGCTCCTGTTTTATCCGTCATCCCGCTCGGAGGAGTGGGGGAGATAGGTCTTAACTCGACCATCCTGGAGTATGGCGACGATATCGTCCTCATAGACTGCGGGCTGATGTTCCCTGACGACGAGATGCTGGGCGTGGACATCGTCATCCCGGACTTCGCATACTTAATCGAGAACCGGCACAAGCTCCGCGCGGTCGTCATCACGCACGGGCACGAGGACCACACCGGCGCGCTTCCGTATCTCCTGAAAGAAATCAACGTCCCGGTGTATGGGACTCTCCTCACGCTCGGCCTGATAAAAGAGAAGCTCATCGAGCACGAGCTGGACCAGAAAGTGGAACTGATACCGGTGAAGCCCAGGGACGTGGTCGATATCGGCCCGTTCAAGATCCAGTTTATACGGGTCACGCACAGCATCGTGGACGGAGTCGGCCTGGGCATTACCACGCCGGTTGGAAGGATCGTACACACAGGCGATTTCAAGATAGACCCGACGCCGGTGGACAACCAGCTCATGGACCTGGGCCTTTTCTCCCAGTACGGCATGGACGGGGTACTACTGCTTATGTCGGATTCCACTAATGCTACCGTAGGTGGGTTTACGTTCTCCGAAAAAGAAGTCCGCCGCGCGTTCGAAGACATATTCGCCAAGACGAAGAAGCGCATAATCATCGCCTCGTTCGCCTCCAACATCCACCGCATCCAGCAGGCCGTGGACGTGGCCGAGATGTTCGGCAGGAAGATAATCTTAAACGGACGGAGCATGGTGGCGAACGCGCGGATCGCCGCCGATTTGGGTTACCTGAAGATCCCGGACGGGATGTCGCGGCGGTTGGAAGACCTGAAGGATTTAAAGGACGAGGAAGTGGTCATCATCACCACCGGGAGCCAGGGCGAGCCGATGAGCGCGATGAGCCGCATCGCCATGAACGAGCACAAGCAGGTCAAAATAAGACCGGGCGATACCGTAATCATTTCGGCAAAGATTATCCCCGGCAACGAAAAGTCCATCAACAGGATAATCAACCACCTCTTCATGCGCGGTGCGGACGTGAAGTACGAGAAGACCTCGGAGATTCACGTCTCCGGCCACGCGAGCAAGGAAGAGCTGAAGCTGATGCTGAACATGATAAAGCCGCGCTACTTCATCCCGGTGCACGGCGAGTACCGCCACCTTATATCCCATGCCAATTTAGGCAGGAAGGTGGGCATCCCGGAAGAGAACATCTTCATACTTAAAGACGGCGACGTGATGGAGTTCGACGGGGAGAGCGCGAGGAAGGCCGGTTTCATCGCGGCAGGGCGGGTATTCATAGACGGCAAGGGCATAGGCGACGTTGGCGACGAGGTGCTGCGCGACAGGATGCGCCTCGCGCACGACGGAGTCGTGATATGCATTATCGGCCTGGAAAAGCTGACCGGCAAGGTGGTGACCGGCCCGGACATAATCTCGCGCGGTTTCATATTCGAGGATGCATCGTCTGAGCTTATGCTTGAGGTCAAGGACGTCGTGGACGACCTGCTGCTCACCATGACCCCGGAGATAAAGGCGGAGATGCAGCTTGTCCAGAACGCGGTACGAGGGGCGCTCAAGAAGTTCATAAAGAAGCGCATGAACCGCCTTCCGATGATTCTGCCGATTGTGATGGAGATATAGGGGCATGAAAATATAAAATAGGCTTAATCGCTATCTTTTTATTAATTTTTTCTGTTGGAAATACCCGTGCTCAAGATTTGACTTCGGAATCACCAGAGAATTTCATTCGCCGTATATATAAAGAACATCTGGATGTTCTTTATTCGGATTTTCGACAGGACAATGATTGTTTAAACAAAAAGAAGTATTCACAATATTTTGACCCCAATCTAACAATGCTGCTTATTCGTGATGATAAATACACGGAGAAACACCCTGGAGAAGTCGGTGACCTTGATTTTGACCCTATAATTGATGCACAAGATTTCGATGAGAAGCTTCCGGTCAGTGTAGTAGTGACGAAACTGGATTCTAAATTCCCAGTTCGCATCAAGGTCGTTTTTTCAAATATAAGTCCAAGGACAATTGTATTTGAGCTTAAACAGACAGAGCAAGGTTGGAGAATTAGCGACATCATTTATTCTGATGGTAGCTCATTGGTAAAGATATTGTCACAGCCAATTGATGATCAATAAATTTTATAAAGACATAGACTTGCTTTAACCATACTCAACCCTGTAGAATAATAGGTACATTAGGTAAGTAATGGAGGAATAGATGGAAGACGTTTTAAATATTGCGGGAATCTCGTTTCGCTCCCGGCTCTGGATAGGTACGGGGAAGTATGCCTCGTTCGCCGAGACGAAGGAGGCGGTGGAGGCGTCCGGCGCGGACGTGGTGACGGTCGCTGTGCGGCGGACTAATATCACGGACAGAAGCTCCGAGAACCTGCTCGACTATATCGACCCGAAGGTATATAAAATCCTGCCGAACACCGCCGGATGCTATACCGCCGAGGACGCCATGCGCTACGCTAGGCTTGCGCGCGCGGCGGGGATATCGGACATGGTGAAGCTTGAAGTCATCGGGGATGAGCGCACGCTTTTCCCGGACAACGAGGCGACTCTCTATGCCACGAGAGAGTTGGTGAAGGAGGGCTTCATCGTATTTCCGTACATCGGCGACGACCCGGTCATGTGCAAAAAACTCGAAGACGCGGGCGCGGCGGCGGTGATGCCCCTTGCGGCGCCGATAGGCTCCGGCCTTGGGATAAGAAACCCGTACAACATAAAAATAATCCTGGAGACGGTCAAGCTTCCGGTAATAGTGGACGCGGGTGTGGGGACGGCGTCGGACGCGGCTTTTGCGATGGAACTCGGCGTGGAGGCGGTGCTTTTAAATACCGCGGTCGCCGGTGCAAAGTACCCGGTAGTGATGGCAAGGGCGATGAAGCTCGCCGTGGAGGCGGGACGGCTGGCGTATAAAGCAGGGCGGATGCCCAAGAAACTTTACGCGACGGCCTCAAGCCCGATCGAGGGGATGATTTCGTAGTTATGATGGAATTTTGTTTTTACCTCATAACTGACAGGAAAAGCCTGCCAAAAGGGAGGACCATCGAGCAGGTACTGGAAACCGCGTTCGTGGCGGGGGTGAAGGGCGTGCTTCTCCGGGAGAAGGACCTTCCGGACAAGGAGCTTCTTCTTCTTGCCCAGCGGGTACGGGACCTGTCGCTTCGGCATGGCGTCAAAATGCTTGTCAGCACCCGCGCGGATATCGCGGTTGCTGTCGGGGCGGACGGTGTGCACCTGCCCTCTGAGGGAGTATCGCTGAAGGCGGCGCGTGAAGTGGTGGGGGTCGAGAGATATATAGCCGTCTCGACCCATTCACTGGCGCAGGCTCTTCAGGCGGAGGACGAGGGAGCTGATTTCCTGACTTTCGGCCCGGTGTACCGTACGAAGTCAAAAGAGAAGTTCGGCGAGCCGAAGGGCTTGGGTGCATTGGAAGAGGCATGCAAAAAAGTGCGGATACCGATATTCGCAATTGGCGGTATGAACCAGGAAAATGTGGCGGAAGCCCTTAACCGGGGTGCGTTCGGGATAGCGGCGATCTCCGCGGTGATGGCTGCTGAGGACCCGGCGCTCGCGGTGAAAGGGATAATGGATATTATTCGATCTTACAGGATGGGAAGGTGCGTCTAATGCTGACAAGGATGCCAACAAGAATGGATGCCGCGAAAAGAGGAATTTTGACGCCGGAAGTCGAGGCGGCGGCGAAATCGGAAGGAGTTTCCCCGGATTTCCTGATGCAGGGGCTGGCGGAAGGGACGATCGTGGTATGCCGCAATAAAGTCCATTCTGGCATTGCTCCGCTTGCGGTCGGGAAAGGGACGCGGACGAAGATAAACGCCAATATCGGCACCTCCAAAGACAACTCGGATATAGATAACGAACTGGCGAAGCTCCGCGCGGCCGTATCTCTCGGCGCGGACGCGGTGATGGACCTCTCCACCGGAGGGCCGATAAAGGAAATCCGCCGGAGGCTGATGGAAGTCAGCACCGTCGCGGTCGGCACCGTGCCAATCTACCAGGCGGCGGTCGAGGCGGCGGCGAACAAAGGCTCGGTGGTGGACATGACGGCGGACGACATGTTCCGTTCCATCGAGGAGCAGGCCGCGCAGGGCGTGGACTTCGTGACCGTACACTGCGGCGTGACGCGGGAGTCCGTCGGGCGCATAAAAAAGGAAGGCCGAATCCTCGACGTGGTATCGCGCGGGGGCGCTTTCCTGGTCGAATGGATGGTGATTAACGGGAAAGAGAACCCGCTCTTCGAAGACTTTGGGCGACTGCTGGAGATTGCAAAAAAGTATGACGTCGTGCTGTCGCTTGGCGACGGGCTCCGGCCGGGGTGCATCGCCGACGCGACGGACAGGGGGCAGATAACCGAGCTTGTGACGCTTGGCGAGCTTACCCAGGCGGCCTGGGCGGAGGGCGTGCAGGTCATTATAGAGGGGCCGGGGCATGTGCCCCTTCACGAGGTGGAGACGAACATAAAAATTCAGAAGGCGCTCTGCAAGGGCGCGCCGTTCTATGTCCTGGGGCCGCTGGTCACGGACATAGCTCCCGGATACGACCACATCACCTCGGCTATCGGCGGCGCGGTCGCGGGCATGGCCGGCGCGGATTTCCTGTGCTACGTGACGCCATCTGAACACCTGAGACTCCCGGATTTAGACGACGTGAAAGAAGGCGTCGTGGCGGCGAAGATCGCGGCGCACGCGGCGGACGTTGCCAAAGGTCTGCCGGGCGCGATAGATAAGGACATCGCGATGGCGAAAGCGCGCAAGGCGCTGGACTGGGAGGGGCAGATCGCGCTCTCGGTGAACCCGGAGAAGGCGCGCGCGTTCCATACCCCCGGCGAGGGCGAAGGCGCCGACGCCTGCACGATGTGCGGGGAGTTCTGCTCGATAAAGCACGTGCAGGAGTACTTTAAAAAATAATACCTTCCACCTTTCTTGAAAGAAAGTTGGAGCCAAAGAACATTAAAATGAAAAAAATAAAACTGTTTACGGTGTTAATTTTACTATTTCTTGCCGCCCCCGCCTTTGCCATGACGGCGGACCAGCTGGCCGGGAAATTACAGAATAGCTACGACAAAACGCATGACCTGAAGGCGGACTTCAGGCAGGTATCGGTCGTGAAATCCATGAACATGACGAAGGAGGCGTCCGGGACGCTGCTGATAAAGAAGCCGGGGATGCTGAGATATACCTACGACAAACCCGAGAAGCAGGAGATGATCGTCAAGGGCGACGACCTCATCATGTATATCCCGTCGCAAAACCAGGTGATAAAGAAGACGCTCTCCCGCGAACTGATGGACAAGACGCCGACTACATTTTTGGGTGGACTTGGGAAAATCACGGACTCGTTCAACACGAAAATCCCCGCGGCCGGGGAGAAGGACAAGGAGGGGCGCTACATCCTTGTGCTTATCCCCAAGGGGGATAAAATGGGCGTGGAGGAAATCACCCTCGCGCTCGACCCGAAGACTTTCGATATACGCGAGTTCTCTTTCAAGGAAACCTCCGGCAACGTGAACACTATCTCGCTTAGTAACATAAAGATAAACAAGGCCGTGAAGGACAGCGCGTTCAATTTCAAAATGCCGAAAGGGGCGTCGTTAATATCAGAATAATTCACGTTTTTTCAGCCCAGCTTTTCTTTGTGATACTTCCACCTTACGGAGGCGAAGGCTCCGAAGATGAAAAAATGCGCGGCGCCTTAGCCGCTTTTCCCGAAAAGAAAGTATCGGACCTTTAGGAGGCATAGATGGCAGCGGAAAGTTCTTTCGACATAGTTTGCAAAATAGACATGCAGGAGCTGGACAACGCGGTCAACCAGACGATGAAGGAGATCGCGCAGCGGTTCGATTTCAAGGGCAGCAAAAGCGAGATCCTCCTGGACAAGCTGAAGGGGACGCTGACCATTTCCACGGAGGACGATTTCCGCCTGACGAACGTCAACGACATCCTCCAGTCGAAGGTGATAAAACGCGGGATCTCGCTTAAGGCCCTTTCTTACGGCAAGGTGGAACCGGCGGCGGGCAGCACTGTCCGGCAGGTGGTCACGCTCCAGCAGGGGATACCGCAGGAGAAGGCGAAAGAGATAGTGAAGCTGATTAAGAACACGAAGATGAAGGTGAACGCCTCGATACAGCAGGACCAGGTCCGAGTCGCCGGCAAGAACAGGGACGACCTGCAGGAGATCATAAGGATCCTCAAAACCCAGGACCTGGATATAGACATGCAGTTCATAAACTACCGGTAGCTTGATGCCGCAAAAAAAAATCCTCGTCGTTGACGACGACCCGGACATCCAGGGCGTCCTCATAGCCGCCCTGAGCCAGGAGGGCAGGACCTTTATCACCGCGTCCAACGGGATAGAGGCGGTGGAGAAGGCTCTCTCGGACCTACCCGACCTGATAATACTGGACATCATGATGCCCAAGATGGACGGATATCAGGTGTGCAGGCTGCTGAAGAACGAGCAGCTCACGTGGGAAATACCCATCATAATGCTCTCCGCGAATTACAGGGAAAAAGACCGGCTCTACGGCATTTCCGTCGGCGCGGACGACTATATCGTCAAGCCTTTCCAGACGGAAGAGCTGATGGAGAAGGCGGCGCACCTGCTGGCAAAGCATCCTAAAGAGGACAAGGCATGCCCCGTCACGCTGCCCGGCCTGGTCGACGAGGCGAGCCTCCTGTCCCGCGTGAACACCCTCCTGGACAGGAAGCTGCAGGAGATGACCTTCCTCCAGTACATGACGAAGGCGATAGTCGGCACCTTCGACGAGGACAGGATCCTGCGCACGGTCCTGCAGGGGATAAAGACGGAGGTGGGCTACCGCCGCTGCGCCCTGTTCATGTTCGACGACGGCCAACTGAAGGAGCGGCTTTCCCTGGGATATTCAGCCGCCGAGAAACCGGTCGCGGATATCGCCCTTGAATTTCTCTATCAGCGCAAGGAGGCCGCCGTGCTCCCGAGGCGTGGGGGGCCGTTCGCACAGCAGTGCGTCATCCCGATACCGTACCGGGACGAACTCAAGGGGATGGTGCTTCTGGAAAGGGGGCCGGACGAGCCGCCTTTTTCGGAGGACCGGTTAAACCTTCTCTCCACGCTCGCGGGCCAGCTCGGCATGGCGCTGGAGAACGCAAGCATGTACCGCAACACGCTCCACCTCTCCATCACCGACGGGTTGACAGGGTTGTACAACGCGCGCTACCTCTACGAGCGGCTCGAGACCGAGATCACCCGCTCAAAGCGTTACGGGCACCCGCTCTCGCTCTTCATGCTGGACATCGACTTTTTCAAGAAATTCAACGACAGCTATGGGCATCTAAGCGGAGACGAGGCCCTGAGGATGGTCGCGCTGGTGCTCCGGGAGAACTCCCGCGAGACGGACACCGTCGCCCGTTACGGCGGGGAAGAGTTCTGCGTGATACTGCCGGAGACGGACGACCAGAGCGCGGAGGTAATCGCCGAACGTGTCAGGAGGGCCATGGAGTTGCGCGCGGTGACAATCGGCCCGAAAGAGGCGGAAGCCGCAGGGAGGGCGGAGGTAAACCTCACCGTCAGCATCGGGATTGCCCAGATGCCCTCCGGCCTGAAATTCGCCGAGGAACTCGTGCGCCTCGCGGACAAGGCGCTCTACCAGGCCAAGGACGCGGGTCGAAATACCGTCCGGACATACAGATAATTTCCCCCATACTTCCCATCCCTCTCCAAAAAAATGCAGATTGGCCCACGGCGACATAGCGTTAAAGCCCAGCGCCGAGTGCCTCTCATCGCGGGGTTAATATACTGTTTAAATAAATGAAAGCCCGTCCATTCAATTTGGGCGGGCTTTCATTGAATTTCTTCTTGCCTCGCCTTAGTTTTCGATATATAATCCTTCTTTGGCAGTCAATCCCGGCCCGGCAGGCACGCGGGTCATTTCTTTTATAAGGGGTAAAAATGGGCTTAAACGTAACGCAGAAGATAATCAAGGCGCACATGACTTGCAGGCAAGATGAAGGCGGGCGCGCCGATTGCCATCCGCATCGACCAGACGCTTACGCAGGACGCGACAGGCACGATGGCATACCTCCAGTTCGAGGCCATGGGAGTTGACCGGGTAAAGACGGACCTCTCGGTCTCCTACGTGGACCACAACATGCTCCAGACAGGTTACGAGAACCCGGACGACCATGCGTTCCTGCAGTCAATCGCCGCGCGCTACGGCCTGTACTTCTCACGCCCCGGCAACGGCATCTGCCACCAGGTGCACCTTGAGCGCTTCGGAGCGCCGGGCACGACGCTACTGGGCTCCGACTCGCACACCCCCACCGGCGGCGGCATAGGCCAGCTCGCGATGGGCGCGGGCGGCCTGGACGTTGCGCTCGCGATGGCGGGCCAGCCGTTCTTTTTAAAAATGCCGAAAGTCATAGGAGTGAAATTAACCGGAGCCCTCCAGCCGTTTGTATCCGCCAAAGACGTTATCTTGGAGGTACTGAGGATAAAGACGGTAAAGGGCGGCGTGGGATGCGTGTTCGAATATTTCGGGCCGGGCGTGCAGACGCTGGACGTCCCTTCGCGCGCGACCATTACCAACATGGGCGCGGAGCTTGGCGCGACGACGTCGGTCTTCCCCTCCGACAAGGTAACGAAGGACTTCATGAAGGCGCAGGGGCGTGACGACTCATGGAAAAGGCTGGTCGCCGACAAGACCGCGAGTTACGACGAAATAATCGAAATCGATTTATCGAGCCTTGAGCCGATGGTGGCTATGCCGCACATGCCGGACAAGGTGAAAAAAGTCTCCGAGATCGCGGGTATGCAAGTCCAGCAGGTGGCGATAGGCTCCTGCACGAACAGCTCTTATAAGGACCTTTCTACCGTCGCCGCGATGCTGCACGGAAGGACGGTCGCGCCCACTGTCTCGCTCGGCATCTCGCCCGGTTCCCGGCAGGTGCTGTCCATGATAACCGAGTCCGGCGGGCTATCGTCCATGATAAAGGCGGGCGCCCGGATACTCGAATCCGGCTGCGGGCCATGCATCGGCATGGGGTTTGCTCCGCCGACCGGCGGCGTGACCGTGCGCTCGTTCAACAGGAACTTCGAGGGCCGCTCCGGCACGAAGTCCGCGAGCGTCATCCTGGCGTCTCCCGAGACCTGCGCCGCCGCCGCGATAAGCGGGACAATCACCGACCCCCGCAAGCTGAATATTCCGCCGGTCAAGGTGAAGATGCCGAAGAGATACAACTCGGATGATATCTGATGATTATAGCCTCTACCGCCGGCAGAAGAGGCCCAAAAGGTATCCATCGTGCGCGGGCCGAATATCGCGCCGCTTGCGAGGGCGCCAAAGCCTGGCACGGAGATTTCCGGGCGCGTGCTCCTGAAGACCGGCGACAACATCACCACGGACCATATTATGCCCGCCGGGGCAAAAGTCCTGCCGCTTCGGTCGAACCTGCCTAAGATATCGGAGTTCGTGTTCGAGGCGGTGGACCCGGAATTCCCGAAGCGCGCCAAGGAGTGGGGCGGCGGGTTCGTAATAGGCGGGGAGAACTACGGCCAGGGAAGCTCCCGCGAGCATGCCGCGCTTGCCCCGATGTACCTGGGCGTGAAGGCGGTTATAACCAAGTCCTTCGCGCGCATCCACCTTGCGAACCTCATCAACTTCGGTATCCTTCCGCTCACGTTCAAGGACCCGTCCGACTACGACAAAATCGAGCAGGGCGACGAACTTGCGCTGGACATTTCCAACATAGACAAGCCGAGGCTGGAAGACAGGACAAAGGGTCTGAATATAGCGGTGGTCGCCCAGCTGAGTTCCGAGCGCGACCGCGAGCTTATCCTCGCGGGCGGGGCGCTGAACCTGGCCAGCGGAAAGGGCTAAGACCGTACTTTTCTTTCAGGTGAAAGAAAAGTACCAAAAGAAAGCCGGACTGGGCGGAGCCAAATTTAAAAGTTCTTTGGTGCTACCTTTCTTTCAAGAAAGGTAGCGAATTTAAAGGGGGCTATCGGTGATTGTTCGTAAAAAATTCCTTCTGCTGTTTTTCGCTTTCATCGTCATCCCCTCCCTCGCCTTCGCGGATTTCACCGGCCTTTGCACGGCCGTCAAGGACGGGGACACCATCGTTGTCCTTATCGATAACCACATACCTGTCAAGGTGCGCCTCCATGGGATAGACGCGCCGGAGATGAAGCAGCCGTTCGGCAAGGCGGCCAAGAGATACGCATCAACGCTTGTTTATCATAGAATAGTTACCGTGCGCGAGGAGGGGACGGACAAGTACGGCCGGACGCTGGGAGAGGTGACGCTCCCGGACGGGCGGGATTTTTCCGAGGAAATGCTCCGGGAGGGCTATGCCTGGCACTATAAGCAGTACGACCAATCCCAAAAGCTCGCCGACTTAGAGACCGAAGCGCACGACGCACAGCGCGGCCTATGGGCGGACCTGGACCCGACGCCCCCCTGGGAGTTCAGGCACATGGAAAATTCGGATAACGAACAGACAAAATTCCGCCACCGCGAGCGCCGACCCCGAGGCGCCAGGGGCTTTCTGGATAACTCAGAGTAAATGCCCTTGAAAATGCCGGAGTTTTTTGAGAGTAAAATGGGGCAAAATAGCTTGACAGGGCGGGGACGGCTGTGGTAAAAATGCAGGGTCGTACCAACATTCCCCGGTAGCTCAGTTGGTAGAGCAGGTGGCTGTTAACCACCTTGTCGCTGGTTCGAGTCCGGCCCGGGGAGCCAGTTAACTCCAAATATGGGCACTCCTGAAAGGGTGCCCATATTTTGTTGCGAAACTGCACCTGCCAATGCTGAAAAATCTTTTCAGATACAGCCTCTAAAATTTTACCATGTGAATTCGGGGGCCCTTTCGCCTCCCTCAGCTATACAACTTGACGCATCCTGGGTAGGCTATCAGCCGTGCCACTTATTTTTTGCCATCCACCAGTTCCTTCAGCTCTTTACCTGCCTTAAAGAAAGGCACTAGTTTTGCGGGGATCAACACTGGAGTTCCGGTCTTGAAATTCCTGCCCTCGCGCTCTTTTCTGAGGCGCATTTTGAAACTGCCGAACCCGCGCACTTCAACTTTGTTATTTGAAGCAAGGGCGTCTTTAATGCTATCAAAAAAGGTATCGACGATAATCTCAATTTCTTTTTTGGTAATGCCCGCCACTCGATCAGTCAGTTTATTTACGAGTTTTTCCTTTGTCATATGCCTTCAGCCCTTGAAATAATTATCACCCTTCCCAGAAGGTAATTTTGCCGGACGCACGAAAAATCACCTTTTCAGAGGCGGGCCTTGCTGATAGCTCCGCCAACTTCAGCCCACGCTTACTCAGGCACTACGACGTAAAGCTTGCAGTTTAGCCAATATAGGAAATACTTATATCATTAATGCCGGAAAATAAAAAGCTGGGAATTATACCAGGGGTTAGATTAAAATTTGTCTTTCTGGACGGATACGCCGCCCATTTTTCAGGCGTTTGAAACACACGAAACAGGCAGCTTCAACTGTTGATTTTTTTTGCATGTTCCGTTGCGCCCTTTCCAGACTCATCATCCCCTAATGTTTTCTACTATACAATAGTCTTTTAAATTCACTTGCGGGAGCGTGACTTGCCCTCATTGATAGGAAGTTGTCCTATCTATGAGTTTTGCGTAATGGCGCATATCGAGCTATATTATGAATATTATTTATTTGTGAATAATATTAAAATAATTATTTTATCATCGGTAATGTTCACAGTTTGCCACATCACTGACACGAATATACTTCGACTTATAGATAAGAAATCGTGTACAAAGCTTCACGTAGTTGAGGGGCGATAGCGAAGCAAGCGTAACGGGAGCGCTATCATGCAAAACCTGAGAATAATCCCTAAATGCCTTATTTTGAGTTTCCCGCCCGGTTCCTGCATATTCGTCCGAAATAGATGACGTAAACTCTCCCATCGGGTCCAAAGGGGCTTGCTGGAAGGGCAGGAGAAACGTCCATGACCGCCCTTTTTCAAGAAGAACGTATTAGGCGCCGCGACATCCCAGGCAATCCGCTGCCGGCGGGGCGGAGAAAAAAAATTGAAGCCGCGCCCGCTTCCTCACCCCGCCGCGCTGAAATACCTACAAAATATCAGGAGAAGATTAATTCTGACAAAAGGAGGGTGCCTACAATGAAGAACGCAAAAATATCCGCACTTGCTATTTTCATGGTATTTATCTGGTTTTTCCCCGCGTATGCTTCAGAGCTTGACGATATAAACGCTGCTATCCGGGCGAAGGGTGCCCTCTGGACGGCCGCCAATACCTCAATGAGCGTGTTGCCGCCGGCGGAGCGGGCGTCAAAAATGGGACTACTGACCGCGCCGCCGCCTTTGGGCAAGGCTAGACCTATGATGATGCGTCCCCTCCTCTCCGCGCCACTGCCGGTATCACTTGACTGGAGAAACAATAACGGCAACTATGTGACCGGCGTTCGCGACCAGGGAAATTGCGGAAGTTGCTGGGCGTTTGCCTCGACCGCCGCGCTCGAAGCCGCCACGATTATAAAAGATAAAACTCCGGGCACTGACCTTGACCTCTCGGAACAGGTCGCCGTATCCTGCAGCGGTGAGGGAAGCTGCGACGGCGGATATCTGATCGACGATTTTTTTGTGACAAGCGGTCTCCCGCTTGAATCCTGCTACCCTTATACTGGCGGTAACGGCTCCTGCTCCAGCGCCTGCGCGAATTGGCAAAACGATGCCTATAAAGTATCAAGCTATACCTGGGTAGTCCCTTATGGGAGCCAGCAGACCGCCGATGTTTTAAAGAACGCCCTCAACAGCTATGGTCCCGTAGCCGTGACAATGGCCATTTATAGCGATTTTTATTACTACAGCAGCGGAATCTACAGCAATGTAACCGGCTATCTGGAGGGGTACCATGCGATACTGCTGGTCGGCTATGACGACGTCAACGGTTGCTTCATCGTAAAGAACAGTTGGGGGAGCGGATGGGGAGAGAACGGCTATTTCAGGATCGCATACAGCGAGCTGACCGATGCCGTCGATTTTGGATACGAAGCTCTGGCTTACAGCATTAATCCCGATTCCCCTCAAGCCAAGCTGAACCTCACAATAAATCCCGACGGCAGCGGGTCCATAACCGCCAAGCCGTCAAGCCCAAAGGGGCTCTACAATTTCGGCGATACCGTGCAGCTTACGGCTGTTCCTTTAAGCTGCAGCGCCTTCCAGGGCTGGAGCGGTGATGCTTCGGGTTTATCAAACCCCGTCAGTATCACTATGGATGTGGACAAAACTGTGACGGCAAGTTTTGCGACTAATAAAGTCAACTTAACGACCGCGGTGAATGATCCGCAAGGAGGGGCAGTGACGAGCGGCGGCTCGTATGATTGCGGCAGCACGGTGCAAGTAGCCGCGTCATCCAACACGGGCCATTTCTTTGCGGGCTGGAGCGGGGACGCCTCCGGCACGACAAACCCGCTTCCCGTCATTATGGACAAAGAAAAGTCCGTAACAGCCAACTTTTCGACGGGCGGCATAGCCCTGTCATCTTCGCTTAACGGCACTTCAGTAACTCTCACTGCCGCAATGTCGTACAACAATGTCGCCGCTGCCGGGCAAACCCTTATTTTTTATGTAGATAATAAGCTCCAAACCCAAGCGGTTACGGACGTCGGCGGCACTGCCGTGGTTACGTTCACTTGCAGTCCCGGTGAGCATTCGGCCTATGCAGTGTTCACCGCAAGCGGCGGCATGCCGACTATGAAGTCGAATACAATAGAATTTAATATAGTATTAGTTTCGTTTACAATAACGGTTACATCGGGGCCTAATGGCGGTATAACGCCTGGTACCATCGATGTGGTGTGGGGTACCAGCCAGACCTTCGTGATTGCACCCGCATCCGGCTATGCAATCGGGAACGTGACGGTTGACGGGGTTTCCACGGGAGTTATGACCGTCTGGACCTTCCTCAACGTCCAGGCTACTCACACGATAGCCGCGACCTTCATCCCGACCATCACGGCCACATCTGGCGCTGGCGGCGGCATCTCTCCTTCCGGTACGACAAGAGTTGCCAGCGGGGCGAGCCAGACCTATACAGTTAAGGCCAATGCCGGCTACCATGTAGCGGACGTGCTTGTTGACGGCTCTTCCGTTGGCGCTGTGGGTACGTACACCTTCAGCAATGTAACCGCGCCTCACACGATATCGGCGAGCTTCGCGCAGAACCCGTCTTTTACCATAACGGTGACGCCTGGCGCCAACGGCAGCATAACGCCGGGGACAATCGCCGTGGTGCAGGGCACCAGCCAGACCTTCGCTATTGCACCCGCATCCGGCTATGCCATCGGGAGCGTGACGGTTGACGGGGGTTCCATAGGGGTAATGACCAGCTGGACATTCTCCAGCGTACAGTCTGCGCACACTATAGCCGCGACGTTCATCCCGACTATCGCGGCCACAGCGGGCGCTGGCGGAAGCATTTCTCCTTCCGGCACGGCAAGAGTTGCCAGCGGGGCGAGCCAGACCTATACCATTAAGGCCAATGCCGGCTATCATGTAGGGGACGTGCTCGTCGACGGCTCTTCCGTGGGCGCTGTGGGTACGTACACCTTCAGCAATGTAACTGCGCCTCACACGATATCGGCGAGCTTCGCCCAGAACCCGTCTTTTACCATAACGGTTACGCCGGGCGCCAACGGCAGCATAACGCCGGGGACAACCGCCGTGGTGCAGGGCACCAGCCAGACCTTCGCTATTGCACCCGCATCCGGCTATGCAATCGGGAACGTGACGGTTGACGGGGGTTCCATAGGGGTAATGACCAGCTGGACATTCTCCAACGTCCAGGCTGCCCACACGATAGCCGCGACGTTCATCCCGACTATCACGGCCACAGCGGGCGCAAACGGAAGCATTTCTCCTTCCGGTACGGCAAGAGTTGCCAGCGGTGCGAACCAGACCTATACCATTAAGGCCAATGCCGGCTACCATGTAGCGGACGTGCTCGTCGACGGCTCTTCCGTTGGCGCCGTGGGTACGTACACCTTCAGCAATGTAACTGCGCCTCACACGATATCGGCGAGCTTCGCCCAGAACCCGTCTTTTACCATAACGGTTACGCCTGGCGCCAACGGCAGCATAACGCCGGGGACAACCGCCGTGGTGCAGGGCACCAGCCAGACCTTCGCTATTGCACCCGCATCCGGCTATGCCATCGGGAGCGTGACGGTTGACGGGGGTTCCATAGGGGTAATGACCAGCTGGACATTCTCCAACGTCCAGGCTGCCCACACGATAGCCGCGACGTTCATCCCGACTATCACGGCCACAGCGGGCGCAAACGGCGGCATCTCTCCTTCCGGCACGGCAAGAGTTGCCATCGGTGCGAACCAGACATACACAATCGCACCAAACGCAGGTTATCATGTGGCGGACGTACTTGTCGATGGCTCTTCCGTTGGCGCCGTGGGTACGTACACCTTCAACAATGTAACTGCGCCTCATACTATATCGGCGAGCTTCGCCCAGAACCCGTCTTTTACCATAACGGTTACGCCGGGCTCAAACGGCAGCATAACGCCGGGGACCACCGCCGTGGTGCAGGGCACCAGCCAGACCTTCGCTATTGCACCCGCATCCGGCTATGCTATCGGGAACGTGACGGTTGACGGGGGTTCCATAGGGGTAATGACCAGCTGGACATTCACCAACGTCCAGGCTGCGCACACGATAGCCGCGACGTTCATCCCGACTATCACGGCCACGGCGGGCGCAAACGGCAGCATTTCTCCTTCCGGTACGGCAAGAGTTGCCAGCGGTGCGAACCAGACCTATACCATTAAGGCCAATGCCGGCTATCATATAGCGGCCGTGCTTGTCGACGGCTCTTCCGTTGGCGCTGTGGGTACGTACACCTTCAGCAATGTAACTGCGCCTCACACGATATCGGCGAGCTTCGCTTCAAATTAACCAACCGAGGTATAGATAAAAATAAGGGGTTGCAACTTTCGCAGCCCCTTATTTTTTTAATTAAAAATTCGGGGTCATGAAGATTCTCCCCATCAGTCGGAAAGTGCGGCAGTCGGCAGGGACCAGCCGAAGACGGCGTCGGTGTACTCGAATCTTCCTTTGTTGAACGGGACCAGCACAAGCTCGCAGGCCAGCGTCTCCACCTTAGCCGTCTGGACGAATTTCACGAGCCGCCGGTTCTCCTTGGGCGCAAGCGAAAATAGGATGAGTGGGGCAATAAGCAGAGAATCCTCCGGCGAGAACACGCACCCTCGCATGCAGGTCGTGGGTTCGGTTTCTTTAAAGACGGGTTGTTGCCTTGTAAAACCGGATGCCAGGCGGGACAGGACCTTCAGGTTCCTGATGCCGAACGCCGGAATAAAAAAACGCAGCGGCACCGATTTGTCCTCTGCCCGCGGTTGAATTAAAGTACCCGGAGAGAATGCTTCGAGATCGAATTTATTCGAAAGTTCCCGCCCCTCTCCCGTAATCTTCACCTTGACCAGCCAGAAAGGAAGGAACCCTGCCTTCTCAACTGCTTGCAGCTGCGGCGTCGCGGCGCTGTAATGTACTTCCGTAAAATTGCTCTCCGAAATGTACCACGCCTTCAGGCAGGAAGGGCAGAAAAATACAAGGTCGCCCGGCCGGACGGGCAGGTCCGCATCGCAGTCCGGACATTTAAGCGGCCTGAGCGATGCCGTCTCGAATTCCTGCTTTCCCGCCTGGTCGATAAGCTCGTCCAGCAAAGAGAGAGGGGCCTTTGCATTTAAGACCGCGCCGCTTATCCCGTCAATGACGGTTAGAGCGCCCTCGGCTCCGTCCGCCACTTCTATAATCCAGAAAGGGGAGTAAATTATCGATTCAGCCTTCCCGAACACCCCTCTTTCAGCAGTCGCGCCGTCCCCGGTATCCGCGTATCCCGTTCCCCGGAACTCCTCGATGTTCTTCCCGAGAGGCGCCAGCCTCCCGCGTCCCAGGACCTCTTCGCGCTCGAAAAGTTTCAGCTTCAGGACCTCCGGACGAAGCCCCAGGGACGGTGAATCAAGTTCCGGAGCGCTTATCGCCAGGAGCGTGCGGTCTATATGCCTTGCGGTAAGCTCGAACCGCCGCTCTAATATTGCTGAAGACGGCTCTTCGAGGACGGAATATGAATTGCCTTGCGTGTCGCTCATAAGGCTTCCCAGGAAGCCCCCGCCGCCGTAAGCATGGCCGCCGGCTATATTTACTTCCTCGGAATCCCACCTCAGTTCGCTTGCCTCAAAATGATAGTACGGGACGAAAAAAAGTTCGGCTTCCCGTGCCATCCAGGCGCCGCCGGCTATATTCAAAGCGCCTAGGGCGGCGGAAACGGCCTGTTTTGCGGTTATTTTTTCGGGGAAATAATAGCTCAGGATGCGGCCGCGGCCGGTAACGACGTGCGCGGAGCCGCAGTAAGAGCATTTGACTGCGTTGCTCCCCGCCTGGTACTCTAATCCGGCCCCGCAGGAAGGACAGCGGGTGGAGACTGTAAAGGGCATATCAGCCCATTGCTGCGCCGCACGACGGGCAGAACTTCGACCCCTGCGGAAGCGCGGCTTCGCACTTCACGCAGTGCGCCTCGGTGGAGAGAGGCTTTCCGCACGAAGGGCAGAAATGGGCCGAAGGCGGGACCTGGGCTCCGCATGAGGTGCAATGAGCGGCAGGCTGCGCGTTCGACTGCCCCATCAGCATACCGGGTATGAGCATTCCCAGGCCCGCTCCTGCGCCGAGGCCAAGGCCCGTGCCCATGCCGCCCTGGTTGTTTGCGGCGTCCCCAACCGCCATTGCGGTTCTGAACTTCATGAAGCTGTCCAAATCCCCCGCCGCGCCCATGCCGGAACGCTGGTCGATTACCTTCTGGACTTCTTCGGGCGGAGTAATCGAATTTATATAGAAGTCTCTGAGTTCCAGCCCGTAACGTAAAAAATCCTGCTCCACACGCGCCTTTACGGATGACGCCATCTCGTCGTATTTCTGGGGGAGGTCCAGGATGGAATCCAGGTTCTCTCCGAGGTAATCGTTCAGGCGCGATACCGTGACGTCGCGGAGGTAGTCCTTTATCGCATCGGTTGTGAAGACGCCCTGCGTGCCGACGAGCGAGTTTATAAAAAGGAGCGGGTCGCTGACTTGGAACGTGTACGCCCCGAAAGCCCGGAGACGGACCATTCCAAGCTTGCTGTCCTTGAACGCCACCGGGTCTCTCGTCCCCCACCTGAGGCTTGTGAATATCTTTCGGCTGACGAAATAAACTTCGGCTTTGAAAAAGCTCTCGAACCCCCAGGGGAGCATGAGCAACTTCGTCAGGATTGGCAGGTTTTGTGTCGAAAGCGAGTGCCTTCCCGGCCCCAGCACGTCGGTGCCGCGTCCGTCCTGAAAGAACACAGCCGCCTGCGAGTCCCGCACGATACACTGCGCGCCGAACTTCGTCTCGCCGGAGCCTTCGGCAGGTACCCTGTGGACCATCTGCTCGCCGGTCGGGTCAAGGAACTCTAATACTTCAAGAAACTGGGACATGGCCACCTCTTTTGTTTTATGCCTTTCGGTATTTTAGAGAAAGAAAAGGGCAAAGTAAATGGGAAAAATGATAGGATTAAATCGATTTAACTAATGCTCCGTCGGCAGGTATATTTTAAAAGTGCTTCCCTTTTCCGGTTCGCTTTGCAGCTCCACCTTCCCGCCGTGCGCCTCGGCGACCGCTTTGACGATTGCGAGACCTAGGCCGCTGCCCTTAATCCACGCGGTCTTCGGGGAGCGGTAGTATTTTTCGAAAACAGATTCATGTTCTTCGGCGGGTATTCCTTTTCCGGTATCCGCTACCGAAATCAATATAAATTCATTCCCCTTTTCATTAATTGGCTCTGCTTTCAACGTTATTTTCCCACCGGCCGGGGTATAATTGAAAGCGTTCTGGAGCAGGTTGGCCACCGCCCGCTGGACAAGCTGTTTGTCCATCAGCACCTTAGCCGGCAGCCCTTCCGCTATTTCCACGTTAAAGGTAATCCCTTTCTTTTTGATGGCCTTTTCCAGGCCCCTGAACGACTCCTGCAAGGTCTCGGATATGTCGGACGGGAAGAGTCTCGGGATGAGCTTTCCAGACTCCATCTCCGAAAAAGTCAAAAAGCTGTCAACAAGCTTATGGATTTTTTCGCCGCTGGTTTTGACGGCGGCTATCATCTCATTCGTGTCCGAGTCAAACTTGCCGGCCATTTCAGAAAGCAGCTCCATGCTGCCTAAAATGGCGGTTAGCGGCGCTTTTATATCGTGCGAGACCATTGCGTAAAAATCGGCCCTCCGCTGCTCTAAAAGCTTGCTCTCCGTGACATCAATTGCGGTGCCTATTATGACGGGCTCCCCTTTATACATTGTAGATGAACCAATCGCATGGAGATAAAGGATGCTTCCGTCTTTCTTTACTATACGGAGCGGGTAATTAACCGACTTTACATCGCCTTCGACGCGTTTGCGTATATTTTCCATGACAAGCTGCCGGTCATCGGGATGTACTACTTCAAGTACATTTTTAAAACTTAGAAGTTCTTCCCTTGAATATCCCCACATTTCGGCGGCCTTTTGATTCATATATACATAACGGCCGTCACGAATCATATATACACCGACGAGCGCCTCCTCCGCGAGACATCTGAACATTGCCTCGGATTCCTCAAGCGCGTTCGCGGCCCTTTTCTGTTCCGTAATATCGCGGGTTATGCCCAGCAGGGCGGTAACCCTTCCCTTTTCGTCATGAAGCGGGACGGCGTTGGTCTCCAACCTGCGGAGCCTGCCCTTTAGCCCCACCACGTCAAACTCCAGTTTTCCGGTGCCTCCCTGAAAGACCTTCGTGTTGAGCGCCTTGAATGCCCTGCGGTATTCGGGGGTGACCATGTCCACAATGTTTTTCCCCTGCACCTGGTCGGGAAAATCCGCCTGTATCATGTCCAGTCCCGCACGGTTCATCATCAGAAGGGACCCGTCAGAGCTTAATATCTTGACGCACTCAGGTTCGTTGTCAATTATGGATTTCAGAAACTCCTGGCTGGCTCGCAGCGCGTCCTCCATCTGCCTGCGCTCGGTGATATCCTGGATCGTCCCAAGCATCTTCAACGCGTTTCCGTCCCGGTCGAAGACCAGTTCACCAAGGCCGTATACCCACCGCTGGGCACCGTCATTCTGCCGGATGATCCTGTATTCGGTTTCAAAGCGTTTCTTCTGGGCAAGCACTTCAGCGAAATATTGCGCCATCCTGTCACGTTCATCCGGGTGGATGAGCGAAAGCCAGCCCTGGAGGGATTTATCATAATCCTTGCCGATACCTAAGATCTCATTGAGTATTTCCGAACTCGTCCATCGGTTGGCCGATATATCCAGGACATACGATCCGAGACGCGCTACCTTTTGCGATTCATTTATCCAGAAGTCCCGTTCCTTTACCGCTTTTTCCGCAGCCCTTTGCTTAACCGCCTGCTCCACGGAATTTATTATCCGGGCAAAATGAGCGAACCCGACTTCTTTCGTGAAGTAGTCATACGCCCCGTTTTTGAACGCCTCCCTTGCCACCTCCTCGCTGCCCTGGCCGGTAACAAAAATAACCGGCACGTCGCTGCCCTGTCCCTTCATGGCAAGGAGCAGCTCCATGCCGTTCATCCCGGGCATCTGGTAATCGCTGAGAACGCAGTCAACGGTATGGGTTTTCAGGTAATCAAGGCATTCTGGGCCGCTTTCGACAAACGCAATCGAAAAATGCGGGGCCTCTATGGAAAGCTTCAGCTTTATGAACATACCGATGTCGGCGTCGTCGTCAACCAGAAGTATGTTCAAAATTTCCATCGCGCAGCCGACCTCAAGGCAATGTTATTCAAGGATATAGCGCAAAATATGCATTATTATACATCATTGGCAGGTGAAAATAAACAACGTCTTAACAGTTGAAAAGCTTGCCGAAACCAGTGCTCGGGCTTTTGGTTCCGGAAATGGAACATGTTTCGGGTTGGACGCCCACTTCGGGCGAATTTCTTATTTCTTTGGATTTGCTTTATAATTAAAGCAGGGAGCGTGGTTATGGAACCTTTATCCATAGTGATAGTGGACGACGAGCCGGATATAGCCAACCTGATGCGGCTTATGCTGCAAAAGGAAGCGCCGGACCTGAATATCCACATAGCCGGAAGCGGCCAGGATTGCCTTGAATATATAAAGGAAAATCCGGTCGATTGCATACTGTCCGACTACCAGATGCCCTGCATGGACGGGATGGAGCTGCTGATAGCCCTGAGGGGGCAGGGCAGCGACATCCCGTTTATTTTCGTGACCGGCCAGGGTAATGAGGAGATCGCGAGGAACGCTTTTAAAAACGGCGCGAACGATTACTTCACCAAGGACCTGGGCGGCTTTGCCCACTTCGCCCGAATAATTAACTCCATCGGGCAGGCGGTGAGGCAGAGGAAGGCGGAGGCGGCGAAAAAGGAAGAACTCGTTTTCCGTCAGGCTATCGAGACCGAGCGCAAAAAGACCGAGGAAGCGCTGAGGGAATCCGAATCCAAGTTCAAAAAGCTGGCTGACGAATCGGTCGCGGGCATATGGATATCCCAGGACTTGCGGCTTGTATACGTCAATCCGAGTATAGCTGAAATGGCGGGCTATACGGTGGAAGAGCTGCTTGAGAGGGAGACGTGGTTTGATCTCGTACATCCTGAAGACTTGCAGAAAGCCATGGAAGCCGTGGCAAGCGTCCAGCCCGGCATGAGCGTCCATGTCGAACTCCGCGCCGTAAAAAAAGACGGGAGCGTCATCGACATAGAAAGCAGGTCCGCATATACGCTTTATAACGGACGGCCCGCAGTCATGGGCATAGCGATCGACATTACGGAAAGGAAGCGCGCGGAGAAGGAGCTGGTGGAGGAGCGGAACAGGGCGCGGAAATGTTTCAATTTTGCAAGGTCCATGATGGTTGTGATCGCCCCTGACGAGACGGTCGTGAAGATAAACCAGAAAGGCTGCGAGGTCCTGGGATATGCCGAAGAGGAAGTCGTCGGGAAGAACTGGTTCGATAATTTTATCCCGGCGAGCCATCGGGACGAGGCGAGGGGCGTTTTCAATCAAATGATGGACGGGGAGGCCGTCCTTGTCGAATATTATGAATACCCCGTCTTGACTAAAGACGGCCAGGAGAGGCTTATAGATTGGCGCAACTCGGCATTCTACGACGAAAAAGAAAAGGACTTCTTCGGCTTAAGCTCCGGAGAGGACGTAACCGAGAGGAAAAAGGCCGAAGAGGCGTTGCTGAAGTCCGAAGCGCGGTACAGGGCCTTCATAGCAAACAGCTCGGAGGGCATCTGGCGCTATGAGCTGGAAGAGCCGGTCCCGACCTCCCTGCCGGAGGGCGAACAGATAGAGCTGTTTTATAAGCATGCATATCTGGCCGAGTGCAACGACGCCATGGCGCGGATGTACGGCTTTGAGAAGGCCGGCGATATGATAGGCGTCCGGTTATCCGAGACCATGCCGCGCTCCGACCCTCGAAACATCAACTACCTCCGCGACCTGATACGCTCCGGATACCGGCTCGAGAAGGAAGAGACATATGAAAAAGACGTGCGCGGCAATATCCATGTTTTTTTAAACAATTATATCGGCGTGGTGGAAGACGGCTTTTTAGTGCGGGCATGGGGAGTGCAGCGCGACATTACCGCCAAAAAACTGGCGGAACACCAGAAAGAGGATTTCTATGCCATGGTGACGCACGACCTGAAATCCCCCCTGACGGCCATAATGGGCTACGCGGAACTGCTCACGACAAAGTTATCCGGAGGCGACCGGGATATATTCGAGATGGCGAAAGGGATAACCAGCAGCGGGGAAAGGCTGGGCGCCCTGCTGGAAAATTTCCTTACCATCTCGAAAACAGAGGCCGGAAAGCTGATAGTCTATCCCTCTCCCAGCAATATGGCGACGGTCTTGCAGGAAGCATGCTCGGGACTGGAAAAAGAAATGATGGAAAAGAACCTCACCTTCCATGCGGAGATAGCAAAGGACCTGCCGAAGGTGCTCTCGATAGACCGTAAGCTCGTCCGGCGCGCAGTATCCAACCTCCTTCAAAACGCCATAAATTATACCCCGGCGGGAGGGAGTATCTCGCTTAAAACGCAGTGCGCCTCCGGGGCCAAATGCGACTTTTTTGTGATCTCGGTGGCCGACACCGGCCCGGGCATAGCGGAGGCGGAACTGGAAACCATCTTCAATAAATATTACCGCTCCCAGAGGACTGCGGGGACCAGCGGAACCGGCCTGGGGCTTGCGATTGTCAAGGCGGTAGCCGAAGCGCACGGGGGCCGCGTGGAAGTAGAAAGCGAACCGGGACGAGGCAGCGTATTCAGGTTATATCTCCCCACGGACTTAAAGATGGATAAAGCCGCGTAGGGCCCCGGACTTTATTTTAAACGGCTTATCTGGTAAAATTATATCAATAAAGTAACATGGATGTTTTTTGGGGAGCGCTCACGCTTCCCATGCAGGAAAGGAGCTAAAGTATGCCTAAGTCAGCAGCAAAGAGAAAACCCATAGAGGGATTTGACGACCCGGTGGAACTCGACCCAAAACACTACAAGGCCGAGTTTGAAAACGATACCGTGCGGGTACTCCGGATAAAGCTTGGCGCGAAGGAGAAGTCCGTAATGCACGACCACCCGGCGGGCGTGGGCATTTTCTTGACGGACCAGCACGTTAAGTTCACTTATCCCGACGGCAACACGAAGGAAATCGAGGTAAAGGCCGGCGAAACCAAATGGCTCGACGCATTCACTCACCTGCCGGAGAACTTAAGCGACAAGCCTATGGAGATGATACTTGTGGAGATCAAGGAATAGTCCCGGCAAGGAAAGTTCAAGGCCGTTTACGTGAACGTAAGCGGCCTTTTTTATTGGCGCTTTATTAATTTATTAACTATACTGTATGGCATGTCCTTCACCCTCTTTATTGCCATCGCCACCGGCCTCCTCTTAGGTATCACTTATTTCTGCTATTACTCGTTCGCCAGTTTCTTCGGGATAACCGCCCCGGCAAGCAGGCTTATCACCCTCGCCCTTTTCATATTTTTCTCCCTGAGCTTCATCTTCGCCACGCTTTTATCCCATTGGCGGGAAAACATATTTACACGCTTTTATTATGCCGCTTCGGGCTTCTGGCTGGGCCTTCTCGTGAACCTGTTAATGGCATCCCTGGCCGGCTGGATTGTAATTTCAATCGCCGGATTCAGCGGCCATAAAGCCGGTTCCAACGTCATCGGAGTGTTATTTTTCGGTATCGCGTTCATATATTCCGTATACGGCGTCTGGAACGCGTTCAATCCGCAGGTGAAGGAGGTCTCGGTCAGGATTAAGAACCTGCCGCCCGGGTGGGAGGGGAAGACAATCGTCCAGCTCTCGGACGTCCACCTGGGGCATATCTACAAAGCGGATTTTCTTCGCAAAGTAGTAAGGACGGTGAACGGCCTGAAGCCCGACATGGTCGTCATCACGGGCGACCTGTTCGACGGGATGGACGGGTCGCTGCCCAGCCTGGTAACCCCGTTAAACGACCTTATCGCGCCGGACGGGGTATATTTCATCACCGGGAACCACGAGACCTATCTCGGAGTGGGCAAGGCGTTTTCCATACTTGAGAAAACCAAGGTAAAAATCTTAAACGACGAGGTCCGGGACATCCGGGGCCTCCAGTTGATCGGCATAAGCTATCCCCAGAGGGGAGAGAGAAAGAGCATAATCAACACCATCAGGAATATGCCCGGCTTCATCCCCGGAAAGCCCACGGTACTGCTCTACCACGCCCCGGTAAGGATAGCGGAGGCCAGGGCGGCGGGCGTAAATCTTCAGCTCTCCGGACACACGCACAAGGGGCAGATATTCCCAGTCAATTTCATCACCCACGCAGTCTATAAAGGCTATGATTACGGCCTGTACACCATGGGCGATTACTCGCTTTACACCACGGACGGCGTGGGCACCTGGGGGCCGCCCATGCGGACTGGCAATACCCCTGAGATCGTGGACATAAAACTTCATTAGCCCTGTTTCCATAATAGTTCACCGTCACTTAAAAAACCTTGACCGACAAATCAGGCATAAACGCAATCTCCGGGCTTTCCGAGGCCCAGGCCGCTGAAAGGTTAAACGAAGAGGGATATAATGAACTTCCCTTCGAGCGGAGCCGCGGCGTATTGGCCATCATTTTCAAGATAGTGCGCGAGCCGATGTTCTTGCTGTTAATCGCCGGCGGGATACTCTATCTCCTGCTGGGAGACATACGGGAAGCGCTGATGCTCCTGGCCTTTGTTTTTGTCGTGATAGGGATCACGTTCTACCAGGAGCGAAAGACCGAACGGACGCTGGAGGCTCTTCGCGGCCTCTCCAGCCCGCGCGCCCTTGTAATCCGGGACGGATCGGAAAAGCGCATTGCGGGCCGTGAAGTCGTAAGGGGCGACATATTGGTGTTAAAGGAAGGCGACCGCGTCCCGGCGGACGCGAGGGTGCTCTCCTGCATAAATCTTTCGGCGGACGAATCCCTGTTGACGGGCGAATCGATACCCGTGCGGCAAAGCCGCCCAGGAAGGAGAAATGGAAATATGCCCCCCCGGCGGAGACGGCCTGCCTTTCGTTTATTCCGGCACGTTGATAGTACGCGGCAGCGGCATCGCGGAGGTAAGGGCTACCGGTATTAAATCCGAGATAGGAAAAATCGGCAAGGCGCTGCAGGCGGTCGGAGTCGAAGAGACGTCGCTCCAAAAAGAGACAAGCCGCATAGTGAAGGTACTCGCCGTGGCCGGTCTGTCTTTGTGCGCGGTCGTGATAACCGTCTACGGGGTTACGCGCGGGAACTGGCTGAGTGGGCTTCTGGCGGGCATAACCCTGGCCATGTCCATCCTGCCGGAGGAACTCCCGGTTATCCTGGTCATATTCCTGGCCCTGGGCGCGTGGCGGATATCGCAAAAGCATGTGCTGGCACGGCGTACCCAGGCGATAGAGACGCTCGGCTCGGCCACCGTATTATGCGTTGACAAGACAGGGACGATTACGCAAAACCGCATGACGGTCAGCGGGATATACGCCGGGGGCGAATTTTATAGCCTGGACGGCAAAAGCCCCCTGCCGGAGAAGTTCCACGAGCTGGTCGAGTTCGGCATCCTCGCCAGCCAGACGGACCCGTTCGACCCCATGGAAAAGGCCATACGGCGGCTTGGCGAAACCAGCCTGGCAAAAACCGAACACCTCCACGGGGACTGGACGCTGGTGCAGGAATATCCCCTGTCGGAGGAGATGCTTTCCCTGTCGCATGTATGGAAATCCCCTGACGGAACGGACTTTATCATTGCAGCCAAGGGCGCGCCCGAATCCATAGCCGACCTGTGCCATTTTACAAAAGGGCAGATGATGGACCTGCTTTTGAATATCGACAAGATGACCGGCAAAGGGCTTCGAGTCATCGGTGTCGCAAAAGCGAGTTTCCGGCAAGCCGTCCTGCCCGTCCGGCAGCATGATTTCGGTTTCGAGTTCATAGGCCTGATAGGACTGACCGACCCGGTAAGGCCTATGGTCGCCGAAGCGGTAAAAAACTGCTACGGCGCGGGCATCCGCGTGGTAATGATTACCGGCGATTATCCCGGCACCGCCCGGAACATAGCCAGTGAAATAGGTCTTATCCGGTTGGACTGCATAACCGGGCCCGAACTCGATGGAATGACCGAGCGGCGAGCTTAGGGACGCGGATAAAGACGGCTGACATCTTCGCCAGGGTCGTGCCTGAGCAGAAGCTCCGCCTGGTGAATGCGCTGAAGGCGAACGGCGAGATAGTCGCGATGACCGGAGACGGGGTAAACGACGCACCCGCCTTGAAATCGGCTCACATCGGCATCGCCATGGGCGAAAGGGGTACCGATGTGGCGCGCGAATCCGCCGATTTAGTCCTGCTCGATGACGATTTTTCATCAATCGTGAAGGCGGTGAGGCTGGGCCGGAGGATATTCGACAATATAAAAAAAGCGGTCTCTTATGCCTCTGCCGTCCACGTGCCGATTGCAGGCATGGTATTGATACCAGTGCTCCTGAAATGGCCACTGGTCCTCTTGCCAGTGCATATCCTGTTCCTTGAGCTCATCATCGACCCGGCCTGTTCAATCGTTTTCGAGGCGGAACCTGAAGAGTCGGGCATCATGGACCGGCCGCCGAGGCGCCAGAACGAACACCTCTTCGGTAAGAAGGCAGTTTTATTAAGCGCCCTTCAGGGCTTAAGCGTGCTGGCTATCGTCTTCGGCGCCTTCTATTTCGCCATGGTGAATAACCGGGGTGAAGACGAGGCGCGCGCCCTGTCATTCACGACCTTGATTGTCGCCAACCTGGCCCTTATCCTTACGAACCGCTCGTGGTCGAGGACGGTTTTCAAGACGCTCCGCACGCCAAACGCCGCGCTCTGGTGGGTGTTAAGCGGGGCGATAAGCTTCCTGGCGCTGGTTTTAAGCGTGCCCTTCCTGCGCGGGATATTTAAATTTGACGCACTCGGTCCGGCGGATTTATTAATCTGCTTCGCGGCAGGGATGTTAAGCATAGCCTGGTTCGAAGCGCTTAAGTTTTTTGGGTTTATATCTCCCGGCAATAAAAAAATTAGAAGTTGAAGCAGGCCAACATATCGTTTGACCGGGCTGTAGATTAAGTTTATGATTATTAAACAGAAATAAATTTTCGGGCGGGGAAACTTGAAGGGTTTTTTATACTTGACAAAATTAATTTAGTTATTGATTTTCTTTACTTGACTTATGATATAATCAATTCAAGGGAACTCTAGGAGAATCCGATGGAAAAGGCGGACGTGCCCGAACAGAAAAAGGGAACGGAAAAGGTCGAGGGCGGGCTCTTCGAAAGCGAGGTCAACCGCGCCATCCTCAACACCGTCCTTGATGGCATTATAACTATAAACTCTGACGCAACCGTCGTCAGTTTCAACCCCTCCGCGGAAAGAATCTTCGGCTACAGCAAATCGGAAGTCATAGGCAAGAACGTCAACATGCTGATGCCGGAGCCTTACCACTCCGAACATAATTCGTACCTGAACAACTACCTGACAACCGGCGTAAAAAAAGTCATAGGCCTGGGCCGCGAGGTCAGGGGCCGGAAGAAGGACGGAAGCGAGTTTCCGCTCGACCTGGCCGTTTCGGAGATGCTGGTGGACGGCAGGAGGATGTTCACGGGGATAATACGCGATATTACCGAGAAAAAGAAGGCGGAAGAAGCTGTTTCGAGGCTGGCCGCCATAGTGGAGTCCTCGACCGACGCGATAATCGGCAAGACCCTGGAGGGTAACATATTCAGCTGGAATGCGGGCGCTGAGAGGATGTACGGCTACAAGGCCGAGGAGGTCATAGGCAGGCATATCTCCGTCATAGTGCCGCCGGAGCGGATGGGCGAGCTGAACAGGAACTTAGACGCCCTGCGCCGCGGTGAGAGTGTCGGAAGCTATGAGACGGTGCGCGTCCGAAAAGACGGGAGCCTTCTGAGTATTTCACTTACGATATCCCCCCTGAAAGACCCGGCTGGCAGGGTAACCGGCTTCTCCGCAATCGCCCGCGATGTTACCGAAAATAAGAGGGTCGAGGCCGGGCTTCGGGAGTCGGAGGCCAAGTTCAGGACCCTCTCAGAGGGGGCCCTGATCGGAATATACCTTATCCAGGACATGCGCTATGTCTACGTAAACCCGGAGTTTGCCGACATGCTCGGTTATTCGAGGGCCGAGCTGACCGGGATGGAGAACATGCTGGAATGCGTTTACCCGGAGCAAAGAGAGCCTGCCAGGCAGGGGATAGAGAAAATCCTTAACGGCCAGGAGAGCATAGGATATCAGGGCAGTTGGCTCAGGAAGGACGGCGACTCGGTCGAGGTCGAGGGTAAAGCCGCCTTTACGATTTTCAACGGCAGGCCGGCCATTATCGGCACCGCCCTGGACGTAAGCCAGAGGAAATACCTCGAGAAGCAGAGGGCGGATTTCCTCGCCATGATAACGCACGATTTTAAATCTCCGCTGACAAGTATCCTTGGCAATGCGGAACTGATATCTATGATGAAGCAAGGCTCCGCGGACCAGGAGACCGCAGACATGGCGGCGAATATCGTGCGAAACGGCGACAGGCTCCGGAGCCTGGTGGATGACTTCCTCGTCCATTCCAGGCTGGACTCGGCGGTGCTTACGTCCGAGCTCACCTCCGCCGACGTGCGCGAGATATTAAGGGACGTGGTAAAGGATTTTGAAAACCAGGCTACGAAAAAGGGCCAGGCGCTGAATACGGAATTCGCCCAGGACGTCCCGGCGCTTAACATGGACGTAACGCTCGTCCAGCGCGCGGTCTCAAACCTGCTCCAGAACGCCGTGAACTATACCCCGGAAGGGGGCCGGATATCACTGAAAACACAAAAGGCCATCAATGGTGGCAGGGCTTTTCTGGTGATCTCCGTGAAGGATAGCGGCATCGGGATACCCGCCGCGGAACAGTCGAAAATCTTTCAGAAATATTACCGGATGTCCAGGACCTCACGCACGGGCGGGACCGGCCTTGGGCTTGCGATAGTCAAGGCCGTCGCGGACGCGCATAACGGCCGGGTCGAGCTAACAAGCGAGGAAGGAGCCGGGAGCACTTTTAAGTTATTTATACCTGAAGACTTAAAGAAAGATTAGGTTGGTTGACAGGAATTAATTCAGATGCTTCACTTACAAAGCTTTCTGCTAAATATCTTTAATCGATCAAGGAGAAATGTATGAAGAAATATCTATTGCTGCTGGTTGCTTTTTCGTTCGTTTTAACAACCGGCGCCGCCCTAAGCGCGGGCGCCGCGGATAGCAAAACTTCTCACAAAAAGGTAAGCATGGTGGGCTATATCATAGATAGGGCCTGCGCCATTCCAAACAAGGACAACCTGGCCGAGTATGTAAAAACTCATCCAAAGGAATGCGCCCTCGCGCCGAACTGCCAGGCCAGCGGCTACATGTTTTACTCGGATGGGAAACTCTACAGTCTTGACGAAGGGACCAATAAGAAGGTAATCAAGTTCCTGACGAAGCCGGAGAGCAAGCTCCACGTGAAGGCACAGGCCATTTACGGCAAAGGTGATAATTTGAAGATAACGGCACTGTCAAACGCAGAGTAAATCTTTTGCATATAAAAGCGGCTGGTTATTCCAGCCGCTCTTTTTATTTGTTGCCCGCCGCGCTCTCGCCCGCGAGATGCCCGGTGCTCCATGCCGCCTGAAGGTTATACCCGCCGGAAGGACCGTCGATGTCGATTACCTCTCCCGCCAAATACAGGTTTTTATAAAGCCTTGACCGCATGGTCAGATGGTCTATTTCCCCTAGCGATACTCCGCCGCTCGTGACATACGCCCGTTCAAAACCCTGAGTGCCTTTGACCGTCAGGGAAAGGGCCTTTATGGTTCCTGTCAAGACCCGCCGGTCATTTTTCGATAACGTGTTCAACCGTCTGTCCTCTTCCAGCCCGGCAAGCATGAGGAGCGTCCCGGAGAGCTTCGGAGGTACGAGGGAAGTAACGACGTTTTTAACCAGCCTGTTCGGGTGTTCGTTCAAAGACCGGAGAAGCTCATCCTGAAGCTCTTCACTGCTCACGTCCGGGATAAGGTCGAGCAGGAGATTGACCTCGCCCTCTTTTATCAGTTCCCGGACTTTGCGGCTTGCGCTCAGGATTGCCGGACCGCTCAGGCCGTTGGCCGTGACTACCGCATCCCCACGGATTACCGCCTTCTTCTTCCCGGATTGGAGCAGGGTAATGTTAACGGAGTTCAAGGTCGCCCCTTCCATCTTCCGTATCCAGTCTTCTTGCACTGTTATCGGGACGAGCGCGGGGGCGGGCGGAACGATTTCGTGCCCGAGAGATCGAAGCCAATGGAACGCCTCGCCGGTCGAACCGGTCTTCGGGAACGATTTCCCTCCCGTGCAGAGGATAAAGTTTTTTGCGTGAATAAGTCCGCCGTTGACAATCACGCCTTTTATATCGCCCGTGCCCGCCTCAAGACCTTCCACCGGCGCGCTGGTAATAATGTCAGCCTTCTTTGCATAGTCCCAGAGGACCCGCAGGACGTCCGCCGCGCGCTCCGACGCCGGGAATATCCTGCCGCCCTCCTCCTCCATCGTGGGAAGCCCCCTTTTATTGAAAAAATCTATCGTTTCCGGCACGCCGAATAACGAGAAGGCGTGGTAGAGGAACCTCCCGTTCCTGCCGTATCTTTCAACCAAGTCCCGAAGGCTTTTGACGTTATTGGTCAGGTTGCACCGGCCGTTACCAGTGAGGAGGAGTTTTTTCCCCAGGCTGGCGTTCTTCTCCAGTAACACGGTTTTCGCGCCAAGCTCCGCCGCGCGGCCTGCGGCGATAAGCCCCGCCGGCCCGCCGCCGATTACAACGACGTCATATGTGGTTGTATCCATAAAGGGTATTATAGATGAATAGAGTGAAAGAGGAAAGAGAGTGCACCAAGGCGGAGGAGGCTTCCTATCCAACATAGCTTTGGAGAGGGAGCATTCTCTCCGAAAAATTATTATTCACAATTACGCGTCATAGGCTATATTTCCGTTTTACGTTCAAGATAATTTTTCTCCGAGAATACTACCTCCCGCACTTGAAACTTTTTCATTTTGTCACCCGTCCTATAACGTCCATGATGCCCTGCATTATAGCCGCGGGGTTTGGGGGGCATCCCGGTATGTATCCGTCAACCGGCACGACTGAACCGGCCCCGTCGAGGACGCCGTAAGCCCCTTTATAGACGCCGCCGTCTTTCGCGCAGCTTCCGCAGGCTATCACTATCTTCGGCTCCGGCATGGCGAGCCAGGTCTTTTTCAGCGCCTCGGCCATCGGAAGGGATACGGGCCCGGTGACCAGCAGGACGTCCGCGTGCCTGGGCGACGCCACAAAATCTATGCCGAAACGGGAGACGTCGTAGACCGGGTTCCCGAGCGCCGTGCACTCCCATTCGCAGGCGTTGCACGAGCCCGCGTCCACCTGCCTTATGCGTATGGATTTCTTAAATACCGCATCCAGCTGTCGGGGCGTTTCCGTGATTTCCGCCGCCTCTTTTGACTGCCGGGAAATCTCGTCTCGCCCGATGGCGGGTTTTTTACGGAACAGATTTGATATTACGTCTTTTAACATATAGGACCTATAGGTCGCAGCCCGAGTAAGAGAGGTTGAAGCTCTTGTTCACCAGCGGGAAGTCCGGCACGATATTCCCGTGAATGGCGTAAGACATGAGCGGCCAGTTGCAAAATGACGCGGAGCGCACTTTTACCCGTAACGGCCGCCCGCCGCTTGCGGCCATTACCCAGTAAAAGATGGAACCCCGCGGCCCTTCCACGTACCCAAGCGCACGGCTTCCCGCTGAATATTTTCCGGCGGGCACCGCGAGGCCTCCTTCGTGGCGCTGCTCCAGGAGAGAGTCGATTATCGAAAAAGAACATTCCGCCTCGTCCGCCCGGACCATCATCCTGGAGTACACGTCGCCTTTCCGGTACGTATTCGCCTCGAATACGAGGCTGCCGTACGTGAGGTTGGGGTGGGCGCGCCTTATGTCGTCCGAGATCCCGGAGGCCCTCGCCGCCGGCCCCGTCGCGCCCATTTTGACAGCTATATCCTTCGCAAGTACGCCCGCGCCTTCCATTCTCTCGATGTGAGAGATGGAGTCCTGAAGGAAGGCCATAAACTGCTTGAAGCCGGTTTTTACCCCGTCCAGGGTGGAGATGATTTCATCGGCGTCCTTGAAAATATCCCGCGTCACCCCGCCGACAGCGTTTATCCCCCTTAAATACCTGCTGCCCGTAAGCTTGTTGTTCAGCGCCATGAGTGCCTCTTTTAACAAAGCCCCCTTCGCGTAGCCGACGGCGAAGCCCGTCCCGGCGCAGAGGTTCCCGATGTCGCCGATATGGTTATACAGCCGCTCCAGTTCTATTAAAAGCGTCCTCACGGCCTTCGCGAGCGGCGTTATCTCAATTTCAGCCATGCGCTCAACGGCTATGCAGTAGGCCGAGGAATGCGAAAAAGACGAGACCCCGGATATCCTTTCGGAGAGTTCGACGCCCTCATCGAAGCTTCGTGACTCGAATAGTTTTTCCGTGCCCTTATGCGTATAGAAAAGCCTCGGGTCAAGGTGATATATCGTCTCGCCCACCGCGCTGAAGCGGAAATGGCCCGGCTCGATTATACCCGCATGGACCGGGCCGACAGGTATCTCATAAACTCCCTGGCCCAGCATTTTCATGTACGAATAGTTATCCTCCCTCAAGAGGTCTGTCGAGCGCTTTATCCCGTCAACCGTGACATCCCGCCTGAGCGGATAAACGTTCTGGCCGTACATCCCGTGCAGGCAGAGCGGCCTTAAGTCCGGGTGTCCTTCAGGGACTATCCCGAACATATCGTGCATCTCGCGTTCGTACCAGTGCGCGGCCGGGACCAGGGGGGTAATGCTTTTATATGAAAGGTCATATTCCTTAAGCTTCAGGGTCAGGATTTCGAATATGTCCTCGCCCGCCGGGGAGAAGACTGCATAGACCTTGAAATGCCCGTCCTGAGCGCGCTCGTCCGCCGCGAACATCGTCCGGAAGAAATATTTGCCGGCGAAATATTCCGCGCATTTCGAGGGGAACTCGTCCCGGCCTATCTCTATGTATCTCTCGTTTACCGGATGCATATCCTATCCGCCTATAATCCCGGCCGAGAGCGTTATCAGCCTGTCCAGGGGCCCCGGGATATAGAGGCCCAGCAAAAGAAGGGCACCCGCCATGCCGAGCATCATGAAGCCCGTCGGCCATGAGCTGCGGGGCCTGAATACGTCCGCGCCTACCGGCATGGGGTGCGGGGTATTCAAGGGGGCCGACGGCGCGCCAAGGAACATACCGCCAAAACTGCGGAGCAGGCCGTAGAAAACCATTCCCCCGGCCGCAAGAAAGGCTGCCATGATAAACCAGTGGCTTCCCGCCGCCATGCCCTTAAGCATCAGGAACTCGCTTATGAACATGCCGAAAGGCGGAGCGCCCGCGAGCGCCATTATTCCGACAAAACCGGCGACGCCGACCAGCGGCATGGTCTTCATGACGCCTGAGACCTGCTCGGACTCCACGGTATTGTAGAAGCTCTTGATGCGGCCGGTCACGAAGAACATGAGCGGCTTTCCGATCGCGTGGTTTAGGATGTGCAAGAGCGCCGCGTAAAATCCAAACGGCCCGCCCACGCCGAAAGAGAGGGCGATGATACCCATGTGCTCGATGCTGCTGTACGCAAGCAGCCTTTTGGAGTTCCTCTGGATGAGCATGAATATGGAGGCCACGGCGACTGAGGATATGCCGAACAGGAACATCATATCCCGGACGAAGGGGTAGCCAAGGCTTGCCCTTGCGATAACGGCGAAGCGAAGTATGCCGTAGAACGCGCAGTTAAGGAGTATCCCGGAAAGGAGCGCGCTTATAGGGGTAGGGGCCTCGCTGTGCGCGTCCGGGAGCCAGTTATGCACGGGAGCGAGCCCGGCCTTAGTGCCGTATCCCACGAGGATTAATATGAAACCGAGCCTTACAGTCGCCGGGTTCAGTCTTGGCGCCATCGCCATGAGAGCCGTCCACTCCAGCACGCCTCTGCCCTGCCCTACCGCCCCGGAAGAGGCGTAATAGATGATGAAGGTGCCGAGCAGGGCGAAGGTGATGCCGACGGTGCAGAGGATGATATATTTCCATGCGGCCTCGACGGACTCGCGCTTCCTGTACGTCCCGACTAAAAGCGCGGAGACGAGCGTGGTGCCCTCGATAGCCATCCAGAGGACAGCCAGGTTGTTGGCGATGGGTACCAGGGCCATTGTTAAAACGAAAAGGTTGTACAGGAGGTAGTAGTAGCGGTGCGCCTTCTTGTCTATGTGGCCGAAGTCAAGCTCGTTCCCCATGTACCAGGCCGAGTATATGGCCGTCGCGAACGAGAGCAGCGTTATTATCATCAGCATGAACGCCGAGAGCGGGTCCGCGTATATGATTCCGCCGGGGACCTTTATTATCTCGCCGCCGAGCGCGCCGCCGACAATGAAAAAAGATATGACGCTCATACCGGCGGTGGCGCAGATAGTCGCGTATTCATAGACGCGCCGGTCGCCTACCAACAGACATATAAGGGCGGCCGCGGCCGGTATCAATATAAGCGGGAGAAGCATCTCTATCCCTTCAAGGTGTTCAGCTTGTCCAAGTCCACAGTGACGAACGCCTTCTTTATCTGACTAAGAAAAACGCCCAGTATTATCACGCCCATCAGTACGTCGAAAACCACTCCAAGCTCGATTATAGTGGACATCCCGTACGTCAGCGAAAAACCGGCCAGGAACAGGCCGTTCTCCATGAGCAGAAGCCCGATTACCTGGGTAATGGCCTTCTTCCTGGTTATCATAATGAAAAGGCTTATGAGGATTATGGAGATGGAGACCTTGAGGGTGTTCTCGGTGAAGCCCCCTATGAAAATTCCCTTGGAGAGGGAGGAGTAAACTACCACTACCAGGACGGACGATATGACCAGCGAGAGCGGGGTATTGATGTTCGGCTCCACCTCGTGGGTTATCTTGAGCGAGCGCACGACCTTCCTTAAGAGAAGCGGTATCGCGATTCCTTTGGAGGCAAGGGTGAACGCGGCGGCTATATAAAGATGCGCGAGACCTAAATAGAAGGCGCTGATGGCCATGAGCAGGGCCAGCAGGAGCGAGTTCAGGGTGTACGCCTGAAGGCAGGTCTCTATCCTCCTCAGCGAGTTCATCGCCACGACCGTCAGGAGCATCCCGATAGTTATGAAATCCGTTATGGAATAGACTACCACCCACTGCCTTGGCATATTACTTTCCAGTCATTATAAAAGTTATTATGGAGAGCGCCGAGAGCACGAACGCCGCGCCCAGAAGCGACGGGAGCTGGAAGAACCGCATCTTAGCCCTCGTGGACTCCGCAAACGCCATCACAAGGCATAAAATCAATATCTTTAATGCATAATACCCAAGCGCTTCCAACGCACTGAAGCCCAGCCCAGTACTCGCCATGCCGTATGGGAAGAACAGGTCCGCCGCCAGGGTGAAAAGGAGCATCTGTTTCATGTAATGCGCCCACTCCATCAGGGCCAGGTACTTTCCGGAATACTCCAGCAGCATCCCCTCATGGATCATCGTAAGCTCCAGGTGGGTGTCCGGGTTGTCCACCGGTATCCTGCCCGTTTCCGCGACAACCGCCACGAAAAACGCGGCCAACGCCAGGACATGCGCGGGCGAGTAGAAGACGCTCCCGGACTTAGCGATTGCGGCAAGGCTTGTGGAGCCGCTCGCCACCGCCGCCGTAAATATCGCCAGCATCATGCTTGGTTCGACCAGTATCGCCACGGTCATCTCGCGGCTGGAGCCCTCGCCTCCGAACGCCGTCCCGGCGTCAAGCCCGGCAAGCGCCAGGAAGAACCTGCCCAGCGCCAGCGTATAGATTACGGCGATGACGTCGCCCATCCTGAAAACCGCGCCCTGGGCGGAGAATACTGGCACGAGCATGGACGCCGCGAGGACGGACGCAAAAACGATATAAGGCGCGGCATGGAATATCCAGGAGGTGGTGCGGGCGATTACCATGTCCTTCTTAAAAAGCCTCGCCAGGTCGTAGTACGGCTGCAGTACCGGGCTTCCGACCCTCCCCTGAAGCAGGCACTTCACCTTCTTTATTATCCCCTGCGCCAAAGGCGACAGGATAAGTATCAGTATGAACTGAAAGTTATCCATTATCCCCAGACCACCAATAAAACGACGAGCGTCACCAGTATGTACCCCAAGTAGAGCTGGAGGTTACCCGACTGAAGCTTTTTCGCGGAATGCGCCAGACTGTTCACCGTACGGGTCAGCGGTATGTAGAGATACATATCGAAGAAAGGCGTTATCTCCGAGCGGTACTCTATCTCGCGGGTGAAAAACGGCTTCACGATATACTCTATCCGCACTTCCTTCCGCGGCTTGTATATTTTTTTGAATATCCGGCGGAGCGGATGGGTAAACGCCGTAGCCGTATATTGCATGCTGGGGGTGAGCCTCCTGAGGCCGCAGTCCCAGGGGTCGGCCTCGAGTTATCTTCCGCCTGCCGCCGTAAAGCCTTGGGAAGATATAAACGGCCCCGGCCCCGGCAACCATTGCTATAAGGATTGCGGCAGGCATGACCCCGGCTGAGCCGCCGCCGGCTAGGGTAAAGATACCCGGGGCGAACTGCGGCAGGTTTGCCAGCCCGGGCAGGGGGACGGTCGAGATGAGCTTCAGGACGTATCCGGGGAAGATACCCAGGAGCAGGCACAAAATGGACAAAAAGCCCATCCCGGACAGCATCGAAATAGACGCCTCATGGGCATCTTCGGCCTCCCGGCTTCTTGGGACCCCCAGGAAGGATATCCCGAACGCCTTGACGAAGCTCGACGCGGCAAGCGCCCCGGTCAGGGCGAGCGCGGCCCCGGCAAGGAGCATGAATGTCTTCGTAAGGACGACAGAGGTCTTGATACCCAGGACGAGGGACTGGAACGTGAGCCATTCGCTCACGAACCCGTTGAACGGCGGAAGCGCGCATATCGCCACTGAACCGGTCAGGAAGAAAAGCGCGGTCCACGGCATCCGCTTTATCAGCCCGCCCATCTTCTCCATGTTCTTGGTACCCATCGCATGGACGGCGGAGCCCGCTCCCATAAAGAGCAGCCCCTTGAATACGGCGTGGTTTAACGTGTGGTACAGAGCCGCGGCAAGGGACAAGCCAGCCAGCGCGGGTAGGCCATTGGCGGAAAAAATAATTGACCCGCCAATTCCCAGAAGGATAATGCCGATGTTCTCCACGCTGCTGTATGCCAGAAGCCTCTTTATATCGCGCTCCATCAGGGCATACATGATCCCCATTACCGACGAGACCGCCCCCGCGCAAAGCACGACTACCCCCCACCAGAGGCTTCCGCCTCCGCCAAGCCCGCCAAGGATATCCAGCGAGACAAAAAGGATGCCGTATATGCCGGACTTTATCATCACGCCGGACATGAGAGCGGAGACGTTGGACGGCGCCGCGGGATGCGCCCTCGGGAGCCAGCTGTGCAGAGGGATTATTCCTGCCTTCGTCCCGAACCCGATGAGCGAGAGGACGAAGATGACCGACCTCAAGGTGCCGGAGCCCTGGAGACCGGCCTTGATGGCGGCGAACTCAAGCGAGCCGGTGGCAAAATACATGACCAGGAACGCGCCTATGATGAACGCCGTGCCGACATGGGTCATGACGCCGTAGAAGAGCCCGGCGCGCGCCGCTTCCTGGTTTTCCGTATCCGAGACGACCAGGAAATAGCTCGCCAGGGACATCGTCTCCCATGAGATGAGAAACGCCGGGATATTCGCCGAAAAGAACACGGCATACATGGAGGCCAGAAAGATTCCGAAAAGAAAGACGGAGGTCCAGGGGGATTTAAAGTGCCTGGAGTAGCCGGCCGAATAGACGGAGACGGCAAAACCCAGGACGGAGAGTATAAGGGCGAAGTATGTCGAAAGCCCTCCCCCCTTGAAGCTCAGGGCCATGACGCTGGACAGGGGGACCGCAAAAGTCCAGACATATCCACCGACAAGGTCCCTGAGGGAGAGAACTCCCAGGACCAGGCATCCGGCGGCATAGAGGAGGTAGCAGGCGCTGGAAATTTTCCGGGTGCTTTTTGGCGAGACTATTTCAGGGCTTTCCGTTTCCATCTCAGGCTTAAGGCACAGGTTTCCATAGAACGAAAAATAACTGCGGAAGTTTATATCCTCGGGCCGGGGCATGTCAATAAAAATTAATCCCAAACTTCTTGCTTTGAAACATTTTTGGACTTAAAATAGCTTATAAAGGCGGGAAAAGATGATGCTCGACAGGGTTAACCGGAAGATAGACTACCTCCGCATCTCCATCACGGACAGGTGCAACCTCCGCTGTGTCTATTGCATGCCTTCGGCTGGCGTGCCCAGGCTGCCCCACGAGGCGATCCTCCGGTACGAGGAGATACTCCGGATAGTAAAGGTGGCGGCGGAGCGAGGTATAAAAAAAGTGCGTCTGACGGGGGGCGAGCCTCTCGTCAGGAAAGGCGTAGCAAGCCTGGTGCGGGAGATTTCCGCCATACCGGGGATAGAGGACCTCTCCCTTACGACCAACGGGCTCCTGCTCGGGCGGATGGCCAGGGAACTGGCGGATGCCGGACTTAAGAGGATAAACGTAAGCCTCGACTCGCTGGACCCGGACAGGTTCCGGGAACTCACCAGGGGCGGAGAGCTTAAAGACGTCCTGGAAGGGATACATCAGGCGGAAGAGGCGGGTTTTGACCCAATAAAGATAAACGTCGTGGCGATCAAGGGCTTTAACGGTGAAGAAGTCCAGGAGTTCGCACGCCTGACTCTCCTGAAACCCTACCAGGTCCGGTTCATCGAGTTCATGCCCATCGGCCACCGCGCGATATGGGAAGAATCCAAGGTGATGACTGAGGGCGAGATAATGGAGAAAATCTCTACCCTGGGCGAGCTTATCCCCGTGGAGCGGGGGGGGCAAGGGGCGCAGGCGGGCCCCGCGAGGCTTTACCGGCTCCCCGGCGCGAAGGGGATATTAGGCTTCATCAGCCCGCTCTCCAACCACTTCTGCGGAAGTTGCAACAGGCTGAGGCTGACGGCCGACGGGAAAATTCGTCCCTGTCTGTTTTCGGAGACGGAGATAGACCTGAAGACCCCGCTCAGGACGGGATGCGACGATGCGGAGCTTTCACGTCTTATATCGATTGCGCTGTCCGTGAAGCCGGAAGGCCATTCCATAGCCGACGGCGTAAAAGGTAAATACCGCCGCACCATGAGCAGGATCGGGGGGTAAAATGGCCGAGCTGACTCATTTCGACGAAAAGGGGGCCTCGCGGATGGTGGACGTGTCCGGGAAGGACGTGACGGAGCGGGTTGCCGTGGCAGTGGGCCGGGTGCTGATGGCGGCGGATACCTTCAGGCTGATAATGGACAAAGGGGCCGCGAAGGGAGACGTCCTGGAGGTCGCGCGTATTGCGGGTATTATGGCGGCAAAAAAGACGGCCGGGCTGATACCGCTCTGCCACCCCCTGCCGCTGGAGAAGGTAGTAATCGACTTTCAGCTGGACGAGAATGCCAGCGCGGTGGAGATACGGGCGGAGGCTAAGGTGACGGCCAGGACCGGCGTGGAGATGGAGGCCCTGACGGCGGTAACAGTCGCGGCCCTTACAATATACGACATGTGCAAGGCCGTGGACCGGGGGATGGAGATTACGGGTATATGCCTGGTGGAGAAGTCCGGCGGGCGCTCCGGACATTTTACCCGGGCAGGAAAGAACTCTTGATTCAAAAGCATTTTTCCGTTAATATTCTCTTTTAGAATACCGTTACCTTTTTGGAAAAAGGTAACGCCAAAAACTTTTGGACTTGTACAGCTAAAACAATTCACGATTTTCTTTTGGTTACTTTTCTTTTTTCCAAAAGAAAAGTAACGAATTTTTTTTAAAGGAGCTATTAAACATGATTGAGCTTATCCACCGGTACCCGGTGCTTATCAAGGTGCTTCTCGCGGTCGTCACCCTCACGTTCGTCGTTACGGGCGGATGGATGATGGGGAAAGAAGATGTAGCGGACTACGCCGCGAAGGTCGGGAAGGATAAAATAACGATGGTCCAGTACCAGGAAGCCCTGGACCGGATGCAGGAGTTCTACCGGAACCTGTACAAGGGGAATATCCCCGAGGACGTCCTGAAAAGGCTGGATTTAAACAAAAGGACGATCCAGGCCCTTGTGGACCAGAAGCTCGTAGTGGATGAGGCGCAGAAACAAGGTCTTACCGCAACGGACCAGGAAATTTCCGATGCCGTTACGCAGAATAAATCTTTTCAGGACGAGAGCGGGAGATTTGACCGCGCTCGCTATGCCCAGGTGCTCCAGGCAAACGGGATGACACCGGTATTATACGAGCACCAGCTCAGGGACGAGATGCTTGCGGAAAAGTTCCGCAATATGGTGAAGGATTCGGTTTACGTTACCGACAGCGAACTGAGGGATTTTTATAAGTCCCACCTTGCAAGCCAGAAGAAAGAGTTCGACGAAAAAGAGTTCCAGGCCCAGAAGGATAACTTAAGGAGGATGCTTACCGCGGTCATGCAGGAAAAGGCGGTGGCGTCCTTCACGGAAGACCTGAGGAAGAGCAACAAGGTAGAGATAAGCCCGTCGATACTGAATACAAATTCTTAAAGCCGCCGGGTTCCCGCTTTCTTATTTAACGAAATTTCCTGAAAGACTAAAAATGCCCGCAAAAAGCGGGCATTTTCAGTTTCATTTATCGGCGCGCCACAGGGCGCCCGCGCTTTAGGCTAATTTAAGGTTTGCCGCCTTCGCAAGGAGCTTCTTCTTGCCGACGCTTGCAAAAAGCACAGTCAATTTCTGACATTCTCCCCTGCCCTCGGACTTCTCGATTACGCCGCATCCCCACATTGGATGGCGCACCTGACAGCCGCTCTTGAACGGGCTGGCTACATGCCTCTCTTCAGCGACGCAAGGCATTACCGCGACCGCACGGGCCGAAAACGTGTGGGTTTCCACGTTTTTCCTCGCGGATGCGCCCATCTTGCGGCATTGGATCAGTTCAGCCGGTATCTCGTCCAGGAACCGCGATGGCCTGTTAGACTGGGTCAACCCGGCCAGCCTCCTCGTCACGGATGAAAACAGGTAGAGCTTTTTCTTCGCCCGTGTCATCCCCACGTAAAGGAGCCTCCGTTCCTCTTCCATCTCCCGCTCGTCGCACTTCGACTGGGCGTGCGGGATAAGCCCTTCCTCCATACCCGCGATGAAAACCACCGGGAATTCGAGGCCCTTGCTAAGGTGCAGGGTCATAAGCGTTACGGCCTGGCTTGACGCCTTGGCGTTGTCCCAGTCCGTGATGAGCGAGACCTGCGAAAGATAAGCCTCCAGGGAGGGGTCTTGCGATTCCTCCTCGAACTGCTTGATTGACGACAGGACCTCTTTTATGTTGTCGATCTTACCCTGGGATTCGGCGCCCAGGCTCTCACGCAGGTGCTCCAGGTATCTCGTTTTGACCAGGACTTTATCAAGCAGGTACGCCGGGCCGTGCTCCGCCTTCATCTCAGCCAGTTCGGAGAGGATCGTCAGGAAGTCGCTTATCCTTCGCCTGGGGCCCGTGCCCATGCCCTCGTCCTGAACGAGCCGGTGCAGGTTATCGATAAGCGGCAGGCTCTGATAAGCGCCGGACTCCATAGCCTTCTTCATGGTCGCCTCGCCGATGCCCCTTGGCGGGGTGTTTATAATCCGCTTCAAGCTGACGGAGTCTTTCGGGTTGGAGACCACTTTCAGGTAAGTTATAAGGTCCTTGACTTCCTTGCGGTCATAGAACTTCATCCCGCCGACGACGACGTAAGGGATCCCCTCCCTGCGGAACGCCTCTTCTATGGTGCGGGACTGGGTGTTCGTGCGGTACAGGACGGCGAAATCCTTTAGCGAGCGGCCTTCCTTTATCTGCTTGGAAATCTCTTTCGCGATACTGGACGCCTCCGCTTCCTCGTCCATCACCCGGACGTGCTCCGCTTTATCGCCGCGGCCAAGTTCCGTCCACAGTTTCTTCGGCCGCCGTCCCGGGTTATTGCAGACCAGGGACCACGCCGCGTCCAGTATCCCCTGGGTGGAGCGGTAGTTCTGCTCCAGCTTTATGACCTTCGCGTCGGGATAGTCTTTCTCGAAATCCAGGATATTCCGGATGTCCGCGCCGCGCCAGCCGTATATGGACTGGTCGTCGTCCCCGACCACGCAGATGTTCCTGTTCTTCCCGGCGAGGAGCTTTATCATCTTGTATTGGGCGGTATTGGTGTCCTGGTACTCGTCCACCATGATATATCTGAAAGTGTCTTGGTACTTGTTCAGGATCTTGCGGTGCCCCTTGAGGAGCTGCACGGTAAGCATCAGGAGGTCGTCGAAATCCAGTACCCCGGAGTTCTTCATTCGTTCCTGGTAGAGCGGGTAAATCTTGGCCACCTTGGACTCGAAACCAAACTGTTGCGCCGCGCCGGCGAAATCCTCCGGGGTGGCGATGGCGGTCTTCAGCGAGCTTATTTTGGCCGCTACCTGGCGGGGGGAGAAAAGCCTGTCGCTTATCCCCAGGTCGTTCATGCAGGATTTCAGGAGCGCCAGCGAATCCGCCGCGTCAGCGATCGTGAAGTTTTTCGGATAGCCCAGCAGGCCAATGTCCTCGCGGAGTATCCTTGCGCACGCGGAATGGAACGTGGATACCCACATTCCGCGGGCGGAACGGCCAAGAAGCTCCTCCACCCTCGCCAGCATCTCTCTGGCCGCCTTGTTCGTGAAAGTGACCGCGAACACCTCCCCCGGCTGCACACCGATTTTCTTAATCAGATATGCGATCCTGTAGGTAATGGTCCTGGTCTTGCCGCTTCCGGCGCCCGCTAAAATCAGCAGGGGTCCTTCACATTGGGTTACTGCTTCCCTCTGCTCTTTGTTTAGGTCGCCCAAAGCCTTCATATACTGCCGCCTTCCTGAAAAGCCAATAAAAAAAACCTTTGTTACCTTTTTGGGAAAAAGGTAACACCAAAAACTTTTGAACTTAAAACCCCGCTTTTCTTTGTGTTACTTTCTTTTCCCGTGAAAAGAAAGTAACGGTTTTACTCCACGGTCACGCTCTTAGCAAGATTCCTTGGCTGGTCCACGTCGCTTCCCCGCAGCACCGCGATATGGTACGCCAACAGCTGGAGAGGTATCGTCATCAGTATAGGAGAGAGGCAGGGAAGCGTCTCCGGCACGCAAAACAGGTAGTCCGCCTTCGTGTTCAGACACTTGTCGCCGTCCGTGACGAATGCGATTACCCGCCCGCCGCGAGAGCGCACCTCCTCGATATTGGAAGACACCTTCTCGTATACCGGGTCCTTAGGCGCGAGCACCACCACGGGCATCGTCTCGTCTATCAGCGCTATCGGCCCATGCTTCATCTCTCCAGCGGGATAGCCCTCCGCATGGATATACGAAATTTCTTTCAGCTTGAGCGCGCCCTCCAAAGCCACCGGATAGCTGTACCCGCGCCCGAGGTAAAGGAAATCGGTATTCCTGAAAAATTCCTTGGCCAGCTTTTTTATCCCCTCTTCCGTATCTAAAAGGAGCTTCTCCGCCTTAGAGGGTATCTTCACCAGTTCGTCCAGGTACATCTTCATCTGCTCATCGCTCAAGTTGCCGCGCGACTTGCCGAAATGAAGCGCGAGCAGGAAGAGCGCGGTCAGTTGGGCGGTGAAAGCCTTGGTGGACGCCACGCCGATTTCCGGCCCGGCATGGGTATATACTACGCCGTCGGCTTCCCTTGCCGCAGTGCTGCCGACGACATTGCATATCGCGACACTTTTGACACCCCTTTTGGCGGCTTCCCTCATCGCGGCCAGCGTGTCCGCCGTCTCGCCGGACTGAGTAATCGCGACAAGCAGGGTGGACTTATCTATTATCGGCTGACGGTAGCGGAATTCGCTTGCGATATCCACCTCGCAAGGTATCCGGGCCAGTTCCTCCAGCATGGTCTTGCCGATGAGGCAGGCATGCCATGAGGTCCCGCATGCCACAAGGGTTACCTTCTTTATTTTTTTCAGCTGGGCCTCGGAAATACCCATCTCATCGAGGTAAACGCTCCCCGTCTCCGGAGATATCCTGCCGCGGAAGGTGTCCGTAATCGCCCTTGGCTGCTCGTAAATCTCCTTCAGCATGAAGTGCTTGTACCCGCCCTTCTCCGCCATCACCGGGTTCCAGAGCACCCTTGATATCTCTTTCTCTTTGTGCCTGCCTTTAAGGTCCGTCACCTGCACGCCCTCGCGGGAGAGGACCGCCATCTCGAAGTCGTCCAGGAATATCGCTTCTTTCGTATAGTTCAGGATCGGCGGGAGGTCCGACGCTATGAAATATTCCTGCCTGCCCATGCCTATCACTAAAGGACAGCCCGCCCGCGCCGCGACAAGGATATCCGGCTCGTCCTCGGCCACCACGCCTATGGCGTACGCCCCTTTAAGCTCGGAGAGCGCCTTCCGGGTCGCCTTTACCAGGTCTCCGCCTTTCTTGGCGTGCTCCTCGATAAGGTGGGCTATCACCTCTGTATCCGTCTCCGACGTAAAGATATGCCCCTTTTCCGCGAGCTTTTCTTTAAGCTGCACGTAGTTTTCGATGATGCCGTTATGCACCACGACGAACTTCCCGGACCTGTGCGGGTGGGCGTTCTCCTCACTGGGCCTGCCATGGGTCGCCCAGCGGGTGTGGCCGATGCCGAGGTTCGAGTATAAAAGCTCGCCTTGTATAGCCGCCTCAAGGTTCCTGAGCTTCCCGACGCTCCTGCGTACGCCAAGCTTGCCGTCCTGAAAGAAGGCGATGCCGGCGGAGTCGTATCCCCGGTACTCAAGCCTCTTGAGGCCGTCAATCAGTATGGGGACCGCGTTCTGCCCGCCTATGTATCCGACAATTCCGCACATAAAATTCTTCAGCTTTTCTTTTTTATTTTTCTGTTTCTGTTCTCTTTCGCCCAGTTTTCCCGGTTCATCTGCGGCGCGCGGGAAAGCGCCAGGGCGTTGTCAGGCACGTCTTTGGTTATCGTGCTGCCAGCCGCGATGAGCGCCCCGTTGCCGATATTCACCGGGGCGATGAACTGGGTGTCGCTTCCCACGAACACGTCGTCGCCTATGACCGTCTTGAACTTGGAAAATCCGTCGTAGTTGCAGGTGATGGTCCCGGCGCCTATGTTTACGTTCCTGCCGATAACCGCGTCGCCCAGGTACGTCAGGTGCGACGCCTTCGTCCCCTGTCCGATCTCAGCCTTTTTAAGCTCCACGAAATTGCCCACGCGCGCCTCGGCCCCGACGACGCTTCCGGGCCGGAGGTGCGCGAACGGACCCACTTCAGCCCTTTCGGAGATCCTGGAATCCTCGATGACCGAATAGCCCTTGACCTTTACTCCCCCGCCGATTACGCTCCCGGAGATAATATTCCCCGGCATCAGGATGCACCCTGGGCCGATCGAAGTACTGCCCGTGATATGGTTGCCGGGATGGATTATGGTGTCCGGTCCTATTTTTACCTCGGCGGAAATGTAAGTGTTTTCCGGGTCTGTCATCGTTACGCCGGAGGCCATGAGGCGCTGGTTTATCCGTTTCCTTATTTCCTTCTCGGCCATGGCCAGTTCCGTCCGCGAGTTCACCCCCATGGCGACCATCGGGTCGTCCACCGGGAGCCCCGCCACACTGCCGCCGTTTTTTTGCACTATCTCTATCACGTCGGTCAGGTAGAACTCCCCCTGGGCGTTTTCGGACGCGAACTTCACTGAGCGCTTTTTTAAGGCTTGCGATATCGAAGCAGTACGTGCCGGAGTTTATCTCGCCTATCTCCCGCTCGGAAGGTGTCGCGTCCTTCTGCTCGACGATCCTTTTTACTATCCCGTCTTCCCGCACTATCCTGCCGTAGCCCGTGGGGTCGTCGAGGTACGCGGTGAGGACGGTAATATCCGCCTTTTTTCGTTTATGGTATGAGATCAGTCCCTTCAGCGTCTCGTGGCCCAAGAGCGGGGTGTCGCCGGACACCAGAAGGAGCGTGTCCCCTGCCCCCCCTTTGGTCCCCTTATTGACTCCCCCCTTTGCCCCACTGGCCGCGCCGAGCCTGCCAAGGCCGACAGAGGCCGCGTGAGCCGTACCCTTCTGCTCCTTCTGGAAGGCCGGGACAACGCCCGGCGGCAAGAGCGCCTTTACCTTATCCGCCTGGTGTCCCACTACAACCGCAGTCTTTACGGGCTTAAGCGCGAGGACGTTGTCCAGCGTGTACATCAGCATGGGACGGCCGGCCACCGGGTGCAGGACCTTCGCAAGCGATGACTTCATCCTCGTCCCGAGCCCCGCGGCCAGGATTACGCAGTAGAGGTCCTTCACTCGGTTTCCCCCTTAAGGACGGCCGGGGCCGGTCCGATGGCGGGAGTAACGGAAGGCTGCGTTTCGGGTACCTCAGGGGCGGGGGATGCGGAGGGCGCTTTTATAATATGGGTTATATGATTCATATCTTCCCGGATAATGAGGCTCGGAGCCGCTATCCCAGCCGAAAGCAATATCTTTATCCCCTCTTCGATGCTGATGTCCGTCAGGATTACCTGGTCCTTTTTAAATAGCCTGACGTCCCCTAAGTAGAGGTTGTTGGTGGGGATATAGACCGTATAGTGGCATTCCTTTTCCCCGTCGCTGTTCAGGATGCTGCACTCTTTCGTGAGGAAGCCGAACGAGTGCACCCCCTCGCGCGGATATTGCACGATGACGAACTTCTTGAACGCGGAGCGGTTCTCCGGCGAAAACGCATCGCCTAACTGCTTGAATGTGCTGTAGAAGCTTTTGAAAACCGGCAGGCGGAGCATGAAACGCTCGAACCTGTCCAGTATCTTTTTTCCAAGGACGGTGGTGGCTAAGGTACCGAAGGTATAGATGACCAGGAGCGAAAGGATAAGCCCCAGTCCGGGGTACTCGCGCCCCAGCAGTTTGTAAATCTCTCCTCCGAGTATGCCGTCTAAAATCTTGAAAAGCCAGACCACGGCGAGTACGCTTAGCACCAGCGGGAAGGTCACGAAGAGCCCCGCGAGCATCTTCTTCTTTATGGAACTTTTATAGTCGTCAGCCATCTTTAGTAATTACTCCTGCACTGCTTATAAAAATCGAGATTCCGCCTTTCATAATAAGCCTTTTCACTTTTAATCTCAAGTCTTTTCTTATTGCAACGCACCCTTTTTTATAGTATCATTCCCACTTCAAATACTTATCATCCTTTGGTTTTTTCAGTTTGCGAGGGGGTTTGGATAAAATAGGTTTTATCAATGCGTTAGGGGGCACTTCAGGCCGTATTTTAGTCCTTGACGGCGCGATGGGGACCATGCTCCAGGAATCCGGGCTTAAGCCCGGGGCGTGCCCGGAGTCTATGAACCTGGAACGCCCGGATATCGTTACGAAAATTCATCTGCAGTACGCCATGGCCGGGGCGGATATCCTGACCACCAACACCTTCGGCGGGAGCCGGATAAAGCTTTCCGAGTACGGCCTTGGCGATAAGGTAGCCGAAGTGTCACGCGCGGCGGTAAGTGCGGCCAGGGACGCGGCTGATTCATATCGCAGGGAGCGAGGCCCCGGCGCCGCGCCGGTATTCATCGCGGGCGACATGGGGCCGACGGGTAAGTTCCTCGCGCCGGTGGGCGAGCTGTCCTTCGACGACGCCTACGCCAATTTCTACGAGCAGGCAAAGGCGCTGGCCGAGGCCGGGGCGGACTTACTGCTTATTGAGACTATGTCCGATTTAAAAGAGGCCAGGTGCGCCGTGATAGCGGCGAAGGCGGCATCGTCTGAGGCCGGTCACCGGCTTCCGGTCGCCATCACTATGACATTCCAGCAGGACCTGCGGACGCTTCTGGGGACGCCGCCGGATGTCGCGGTTGCCGTGCTGGAAGCGGCCGGGGCGGACTTCGTAGGCGCAAACTGCTCCCTTGGGCCGGAAGGAATATACGAGGCGGCAAAGATAATGGCCGCCGCCGCAACGGTGGACCTGCTGTTTCAGCCGAACGCGGGGCTTCCGAAGCTTGTGGACGGCAAGACCATATACCCGGCGTCACCCGGTGAGCTTGGCGAATGGGCCGGGAAATTCGTAGGCCTCGGAGTAAAATTGATCGGCTCCTGCTGCGGCTCCACTCCCGCCCATACTAAGGCCATAGCGGACGCCGTCAGGGAAAAAGGCGGTCTCGGCGCGCCGAGGGCGTACTGACGAAGCCGGCTACGGCGGTACCCGCCTGACCAGCCGGACGAGGCTCGTATCCGTCGGGACGGGCTTCATGCCAGCGGTAATCGGCGAACGGATAAACCCGACCGGCAGGAAGGCGCTCTCCGAAGAGCTTTCAAATGGAGTTTTCAATATCGTGAAGCGCGAGGCCAGGGAGCAGACGCAATCCGGCGCGGCGCTGATAGATATTAACGTCGGCCTGCCCGGCGCGGACGAGGAAGCGCTAATGGCGAGTGTCGTGCGCGCGGCTGAAGGGGCGACGGACCTGCCGCTGGTCATTGATTCCACGGACCCGAAGGCGATAGAAGCCGCCTTGAAGGAAATCGGCGGAAAATGCCTCGTGAACTCCGTGACCGGCGACAAGGAAAGATTAGAATCAATACTTCCGTTGGTTAAAAAATACGGGGCGGCGGTGGTGGGCCTTACGATTGACGACTCCGGCATCCCGCAGACAGCCGAAGAACGGCTGAGAATCGCGGAGAAGATTCTGGATGCCTGCGTTGCCCACGGGATTCCGAAGGAAGACCTGGTGATCGACTGCCTCGTTATGACCGCATCCGCGGAGCAGGACCAGGGTCTTGAAACTTTGAAAGCGGTCTCGCTCATCAAAGACAAACTGGGACTGACCACTTCGCTTGGTATCAGCAATGTCTCCTTCGGGCTCCCGGAGAGGCCGCTGATCAATGCGACCTATCTGGCGATGGCGCTTGGGCATGGCCTGGACGCGGCGATGGTGAATCCTTATGGTCATTGGATGAATGACGTTATTTCCAGTAGCGCGGTGCTTACTGGCCGGGATAAGGGAGCAGGGAGTTATATAAAAGGGCATAAAGGAGTTACTGTAAGATATTCTTGGAACATCCGCCTTGAAGGAAGTATAGTTGCACACTGTTCGGCGCAAAGTACGTTAACGGTCGTTACCTTAGATGACAAAATTCGCCAAGCAGTTATTGACGGCGACAAGGATAATATTGTAGCTCTTGTGGAGGAAGTCCTCGCAAAGGCATGGAGCCGATGGAAGTCGGCAATACCTGCCTCATTCCCGCACTGGAAGAAGTAGGTAAACTCTACGAATCCGGCGAGATATTCCTCCCGCAGGTGATGCAGTCCGCGGAGACGATGAAGGCGGCGTTCGCGCGGCTTAAGGTCGAGATGAAGGGGCAGTCCCGCAATGCCGGGAAGGTGCTCCTGGCGACCGTTTACGGCGACGTGCACGACATCGGGAAGAACATCCTGGCCACACTGCTTGAGAACCACGGCCTGGAAGTAATCGACCTGGGCAAGAACGTGCCTGTCGAGAGCGTCCTGAACGAGGCGGAGAAACATAAGCCCGACGTTATAGGCCTCTCCGCGCTTATGACCACCACCATGACGCAGATGGGCGCGGTGATAAAGGAACGGGACAGGCGCGGCCTGAATATACCGGTAGTCCTTGGCGGCGCGGTGGTTACGGAGAGCTACGCGAAGTCCATCGGCGCGGCGGCGTTCTCCCGCGACGCGATGGAGGCGGTAGAGATATTCAAGCGGATAATCAAGGAACGGAAATAACTGAGGGTGGAGCGTTCTTGTAGAAAAATTATCGTTGAACGTAAAATGGAACGACTGCCGTTCACGCATTATTGTGAATAATAATTTTTCGGAAAGAATGCTCCACGCGAAGCAATAATTTAGGGAGCGAGGACATATGTCCAAAGGTTTTTTCATCACATTAGAAGGCATTGAGGGCTGCGGGAAGACCACCCAGGCGAAGCTTCTGGGCGAGTACCTGAAGGGGGAGGGCCGCGAAGTCGTTTCTACACGCGAGCCGGGCGGGACGGCCATCGGCAAAAGGATTCGGGAAATCCTGCTGGACCCGAAAAGCGCCGGGATGGACAGAAGCGCCGAGCTTCTGCTCTACTTCGCCGACCGCGCACAGCACGTCGCCGAAGTGATAGAGCCCGCGCTGACGAGAGGCGCGGTCGTGATATGCGACCGGTTCGTCGATGCCACCGCCGCGTACCAGGGCTTCGGCAGAGGTCTTGACATGGATACTATCGCCGACCTGACGGAGGCGGCGACGCACGGCCTGACGCCGGATTTGACGCTTCTCCTCGACCTGCCGGTCGGGCAGGGCCTGAAGCGCGCCAGGAAGCGTAACGGCGATAACGGGCAGGGGCAAGAAGGCCGGTTCGAGGAAGAGCCGGACGAGTTCCATGAGAAGGTGCGCCAGGGGTATCTGACCATCGCCTCCTGCGAGACGGACAGGTTTAGAATTATCGACGCTTCCGGCACGGTTGAAGAGATACAGGCGGCGATACGGAAAGTAGTAACGCCCCTTCTGTCCTCCTCTTAACGGTAAATATAAATTGAACTTTTCATCGATTTTAGGCCATGAGCGGCAGTTGGAGGTAATCCGGAGGAACTTATCCACCGGACAGCTCCCGCCGGCCTATCTCTTTTTCGGAGAGGAAGGGGTCGGCAAAAGGCTCGTCGCGCTCGCGCTTGCGAAGGCCCTGAACTGTTCGAACCCCACTCTTGACGGCGACTCGTGCGGGGTCTGCCAGAGCTGCCGGAATATAAATTCCGGCTGCCACCCGAATATCATGGCGGTGGGGCTGGAGCCGAACCCGGACACGGGGAAGATGCGCCAGGCGATAGTCATCGCGCAGGTCCGTGCGGCGCAGGAGTTCATATCGCTTAAGTCCGTCGGCGGCGGCAAGAAAGCGCTGATAGTTGACGGCGCGCACCTGATGAACGAGGAGGCGATGAGCGCCTTCCTGAAGACACTGGAGGAGCCGCCGGCTGAAAGCCACATAGTGCTGGTGACATCGAGGCCGGACAGCCTTCTAACGACGGTATTATCCAGATGCCGGGCAGTCGGGTTCTCCTGCTTAAGCGAGGAGGCGCTGGCGCGCCTTTTGATGGAGAAGAAGGGGCTTCCGCACGAGGACGCGCTGATTGTCGCGCGCCTGACCGGCGGGAGGCCGGGTGAGGCGCTGGGAGTTGATCCTTCCGACCTGCTGGAGCGAAGGCGGGACGTCATAAAATTCATGAACAAGCTGCCGGAAAAAACTCTCCCGCAGGTTTTGAAAGCGGCGGAAAAGATGGCCGCCGATGAGGGCGTTCTCGAAGACCTCGTGGTGTTCGGGAGCGCATGGTTTAGAGACATAATGATATTAAGCGCGGGCGCAAAAGAGTCGCTCGCAATCAACCGGGACTTAACTTCCGAGTTAAGGATATGGGTTGGGAGGATAGGCGGATGGAGGTCGGAGGAGGCGATTTCGCTCCTGGGGCAGACGGGCAGGGCGCTGGAGAGGACATTCAACAGGAGGTTGATGGCGGAGGACCTGTTCCTGAGGCTGAAGCGGGAAGTCCTGATCTGAGTCAGTCCGTGCCAGGGTTGCCAAAAGCGGAAGGGAAAGGGGCCGGGACGTTCAACGTCGTCGGCGTTAGGTACCGCGAAGGCTGCAAGGTATATAACTTCGACGCGGGGACGCTGTCTCTTTCCGTCGGAGATACGGTAATAGTTGACTCCGAGCAGGGGCTTGGCGTCGCGACCGTGGTGGGCGAGGTGCGCCCGGAAGAGCGCGGGCCGGCGGACAAACCGCTGAAAAGGGTCCTGCGCAAAGCAAGCGACGACGATAAAAGAAGGATAGAGAGAAACCGCGAGCTGGAGGACGAGGCGTTCAAGGTATGCCAGCAGAGGGTCTTCGAGCGAGAGATGGTGATGAAGCTCGTCCGGGTGGAATGGTCCTTCGACAACTCGAAGGCGACATTTTATTTTACCGCGGACGGCAGGGTGGATTTCCGCGACCTGGTAAAGGACCTCGCGCACAGGTTCCGCATAAGGATCGAGATGCGCCAGATCGGAGTCCGGGACGAGGCGAAGATGCTTGGCGGCTTCGGGCCGTGCGGGCGGTCTCTTTGCTGCTCGACATTCCTCCGGGACTTCGAGCCTGTATCGATCCGGATGGCGAAGAAGCAGGACCTCGTGCTGAACCCGGCGAAGATATCAGGCATCTGCGGCAGGCTGATGTGCTGCCTGGGCTACGAGTACAGCCTCTACGATGACGCCAAAAAGACAGAGCGAAAGAGGTGCTGTCAGGACCGCCCCTGCGGCAAGAACGAGGCCGGGGTGGAAGAGGTGACGGTCCCGGCGGTTAAGGCGGCTCCGCAGCCGAAGCCGCGGGAAAATTCCAGCGGCGCGAGGCCCGCTACGGCGCAAGGGGGTCAAGGGACGCAAGGGGGTCAAGAGGGACAGGGGACGCAAGAAGGGCAAAAAAGAAGAGGCGCAACGCCTGGCGCAAGCGCCGCAAGAAAAAACCCGGCGAAGGCGGCGGCGCACCGGAAGGCGGGGGCGGTGGCACAGGAGCACCGGAAGGCGGAGGCGCTAGCGCGTGAAGAACACGTTCTACATAACCACCCCGATCTACTACGTAAACGACGTCCCGCACATAGGCCACGCATACACCACCGTCGCCGCGGACACCATGGCGCGGTACAAACGCCTCATCGGCGAGGACGTTTATTTCCTCACCGGGACGGACGAGCACGGCCAGAAGGTGGAGAAGACCGCCGCCGACAAGGGGCTTCAACCCCAGGAATTCGTGGACTCCATCGTTCCCCGATACAAGGAACTCTGGAAGCTGCTTAACATCTCCAACGACGACTTCATCCGCACGACCGAAGACCGGCACAAAAAAGCAGTCCAGCACTTATTCAAGACCCTCCAGGATAAAGGCGACATCTACAAGGGCGAGTACGAGGACTGGTACTGCATCCCATGCGAGAGCTTCTGGACCGCCCTTCAATTAAAAGAGGGCAATAAATGCCCCGACTGCGGCCGGCCCGTGGAGAAGCTCAAAGAGGAGAGCTATTTCTTCCGGATGTCGAAATACGAAAAGCCGCTCCTTGAACATATCGAGGCGCATCCGGAGTTTATAGAGCCGGAGTCCCGCAGAAACGAGATAGTCAGCTTTATAAAGACCGGCCTTCGGGACCTCTCAATCTCGCGTACGACGTTCAAATGGGGCATACCCGTGCCGGGCGACGAGCGCCATGTCATTTATGTCTGGCTGGACGCGCTGACAAATTATATTACTGCGCTGGGCTATCCGGATACGGATGCCGAAAAATTTAAAAAGTTCTGGCCGGAAGAAAGCCCGGTGGCTGTGCACGTCATAGGCAAGGACATCCTACGCTTCCATACGGTTTACTGGCCGACCTTCCTTCTCGCGGCGGGACTGCCGCTCCCCCGGCAGGTGTTCTCGCACGGCTGGTGGACCATCGAGGGCGAGAAGATGTCCAAGTCCAAGGGCAACGTGGTGGACCCGTATGCCGTCGCTAACGAATACGGCGTGGACCAGTTCCGCTACTTCCTGCTCCGCGAAGTCCCCTTCGGCCTGGACGGCGATTTCTCCAAGGACGCGCTAGTTAGCCGCATAAACTCCGACCTCGCAAACGACCTGGGCAACCTCCACTTCCGCACGATTAACATGATAGAGAAGTATCTGGGCGGGGAGATACCGGATCATACAGTTCCCGACGAGCCCAATACCTGAGATTGAGTCTGTTATCCGCCAGGTGAATCCAGATTCTTATCCTTACCTTTTGCACAATACAATCAAGGGTAATTTATCAGTTTACATATCGAGGATGGATGAATTTGCTTTTAGTGATGCCCTTCGATTCCATCTGGGCGTTTAATGCGCATGGCGAATAAGATGATAGATTATGCCGCTCCCTGGACTTTCGCTAAAAGCGATAAAAAGGAAGATCAAGGAAAAATTAATAAACGTTCTCGGAGTATGCGGCAGAGGTCTTAAAAGTTTCAGCTATTACTACTTTCTCCATTCATGCCATCTAAAATGCAGATGATTTGGGAGCAGCTTGGACATACCGAGCCGCTTGAGTCGATGCGGATCGATATAAATAATCCTTCATTTTTTACGTATGAAAAAGGCCAGAAAATACGACGCGGCCCTGCCCCATTCCCGCGTATAGAGACCGAACGCATAAAGGCGTTAAAGGCCGCGTCGGAAGCACAGGGTGCGGGTGCGAAGAAGCCCTCACCCCCTGCCCCTCTCCCAGAGGGCGAGGGGTTAAGGAAGGATGTAGGGCGCGACACCCTTGGCGCGCCGGAAAAATCTCCCGCTCCGGAGACCGGCGTCATAAAAATTGACGACTTCATGAAGGTTGACCTCCGCGTTGGGAAGGTTCTTGAGGCCGAGCGGGTGCCGAAGTCGGACAAGCTCGTGAAGATGCAGATCGACATCGGCTCGGAGACCCGCCAGATTGTCGGCGGGATAGGTAAGGCATTCTCGCCGGAGGAACTCGTGGGACGCACGGTGGTGGTCGTGGCGAACCTGAAACCCGCGAAACTGATGGGTATAGAGTCCCAGGGGATGGTGCTCGCTGCGGGAGACGTGGACACGCTTAAACTCGCCGGCTTCGACGCCGAGGTCCCCCCTGGCACGAAGGTCAAATAATGTACAAGTTTTTGGCGTTACCTTTTTACAAAAAGGTAACAGGTTTCAGGGATTAAAGTATGCCGCCCATAAGAAGACTTGCCCTCCGGATTGTTCTTGCGTCTGTGTTGCTCCTTCTCTGTGTCCCCGCCCACGCATATCTCGTTTACTTCAAAAACGGCTCCGCGATGGAAGTGCAGTCGCATCGTTTTCAGGGAGACAAGATTTACCTGAAGATGCAAAGCGGGGAGAGCGCCTTCAATAAAGACCAGATAGACATGGAGAAGACCCTCAAGGACTACAATGCCCGTCAGAAGGTAATCAAGAAGGCATCCAAAGTCTCCGAAGACGGCGACCACCTGGGCGCGCTAAAGCTGTACCAGTCGCTTATTGCCATGGACGGAAACGACGCCCAGGCCCTGTTCCTGCACGGGAAAGAGCTGATTGCGCTTAAGAGATATGACGAGGCGGTCCATGACCTGATGCGCGTGCTGGAGCTGGACCCTCAGTACCCGCAGGTGAATACGCGCCTTGGCGACATATATTTCAAACAGCTTAAGTACAACGACGCGATCGACAAATACCTGAAGGCGCTCGACGAGGACCCGAAGGACAAGGAGGCGCACCTGGGGCTTGGCATGTCCTACGCGAAGCAGGACATGTACGAGGGCGCGACAACCGAACTGAACCGGGCGCTGGAGCTAAGGCCCGGCTACGCCCTGGCCTATGCCGTACTGGGGTATGTCGATTACAAGAAGTCTGATTTCGATGACGCCCTTGCGGCACTTGACAGGGCGGAAAAATTAGACGCCCTGCTCCCCGAAGCGCATTATTACAAGGGCCTTGTTTACGGGGTGCTGGGCGCAAAGACCAAGGACGCCAGGGAGCGCGTCGACTATCTCGATAAGAGCATAGAGGCATTCAGGAAGGCCGTACAGCTCCGGAAGGATTTCCCCGAGGCCCATGCAGACCTTGGCGTGGCTTTTTATAAAAGGGGCTCTGTGGCCAGGGCCGTCGAGGAATTCAAAATCGCGCTCTCCCAGAAGCCGGACATGGCCGTCGCGCATAACAACTTAGCCGGGATATACCTGCGGCAGGGATATTACGACGAGGCGGTAACCGAGGCAAAAAAAGCCGTGACGTACGAACCGAACATGGCGGAGGCGTATTTCATAATGGGAAACGCATACAACAACATGAAAAAATACAAGGAGGCCGCCCGCGCCTATGACAAGTACCTTTACTACTCGCCCGAGGGCGCCATGGCCGGCGAGGTGAAGGCCAGACTGGACAACGTGCTGAAACAAGGCGGGCAATAGTTGGAAGGCAGGTACTTTAAATATTACAGGGATTCCGCCTGGCAGGCGCTCCAGGCCGGGGACTACGCGAAGGCGTTCGATTACGCGGAGAAGGCCCTGGCAAGGAACCATTATAACCTTGAAGCGCTCAATACCGCGGCCATAGCCGCTACGAAGCTTGGGTACTATGAGAAGGCGGCGGCGCTTTACGAGCAGGCGCTGGTAACCCAGGGCGAGACGCCGGAGGTCTATCATAACCTGGGGCTTCTGCTTGCCAGAATGGGTGACCATAAAGGCGCCATAAAGGTTTACCGGGAAGCCCTGGCCCTGGACCAGGAATCGGCGGAAGTTTATTTGTCGCTGGCCGATTCCCTGGGCGAGACGATGCAGGTGGAAGCCGCGCTCGCGGCATACGACGAGGCGCTCCGGATTGACCCGGGTATGAAAGACGCGCTGTATAACAAAGGGGTCACCTTGAACCGCGCGGAGCGTTATCCCGAGGCGGAGGCAATCTTCAAGGGGCTCTTGAAAGAAGATCCGAGCGAGCCCTCTTACCTAGAAGGTCGCGCCTATTCCTTAAGCCAGATGGGACGGTACCCGGAGGCCCTGAACCTTTACAGGAAGGCGCTTGTAGCAACCCCCGATAACCCCGGCCTGTCCTATAACGCCGCTTTAATGCTCGAAAAACTGGGGCACCCGGAGGATGCGGTCATGGCGCTTGAGCGGACGCTGGAGCTGGACCCGGACTTTGCGGGGGCGAACCTTGAGAAGGCGAATATCCTGGGGGACATGGGGGCGGACGAAGAGGCTATAAAAATATACGACCGCGAGGCGCTCAAATCTCCCGCCGATCCACTCATATATTTCGACCGCGGCATATCCCTTGTAAGGTTAGGGAGGCATAAGGAGGCGCTGGCCGACTTCGAGCGCGTGCTCGGCCTGGAGCCTGGGAACCTGGACGCGCTTAACAACAAAGGCAGCGTGCTCCTCTCCCTTGGCAGGCAGGACGAGGCGTTCGCATGCTTCGACGAGGTCCTGAAAATAGAAAAAAAGAACGTCATGGCCAACTACAACAAGGCCTGCGCGTATGCCAGGGAAGGGGACGCAAGGTCTTCCGCAAACGCCCTTAAGAGGGCCGCCCAGTCGGACAAGGGCGCGCTGGCCCAGGCGGAGCGCGACCACGATTTCGACCTGGTCCGCACCTCCCCCGAATTCCAGGCAATTTTCGGGAATAATCCTAATTCTTGACAACCGTACTGAATTTATCGGATAATCGCGCAAAAAAAGAGCATTACGAAAAAAGGGGGGACAGATGCCAAGACGTGAGCCGCCAAAAAGCCAGCCAAAAAATGATGGTCAAGCCGGTCGCCGGGGCCGGGATAAGCAACAAGCTGAAACTCTCCTATTTCATTGCCTCAATCGTTCCGATAATCGTGATGACCTACCTCTACCTGGACTACATCGCGCCCGAAGCGGAAAAGAGGGGCAACTCCAGCATCCCCGAAGTAATAGCCGTACTGCTCGTCCTCACCGTGTTCCTCTCCGTCATGGGCCTTATACTGACGAACCGCGCCGCGGGCGAGTCCATCAGTACGCTTAAGACGCTGAATACAAGGATGGATACGCTGCTCGACCTTACCAAGAACTTCAGGGAAGGGTTCTACGTGGACGTCCTTCTGGACTCCATCGCCAGCTCCGCCACCAAGCTATTAAATGCCGAAGCCAGTTCGGTGCTCCTATACGACGAGACAGGTCTGCTTAAGTTCGTCCATCTCTCCGGCAGAAACGCCCCGGCCCTGAAGGGCAGGGAGGTCAAGCTCGGCGAAGGCCTGACCGGCTGGGTCGCTCGCGAGGGGAAGCCCGTCATGCTGAACGACGTGAAAAGCGACCCCCGGTTCTCCGGTAAATACGACCAGGAGACCGGCTTTAATACCCGTTCGATGCTCTGCGTGCCCCTCGTGATGGACGGCAGGAACATCGGTGTCCTCGAGGTGCTGAACAAGAGGGACGGGGAGCTGTTCTCGGAGCAGGACCTGAAAATTTTATTCTCCCTGGCGGACCATGCCGCCCTGTCGATTTACCGGACCAAGAGCAACGAGTCCTCGCATACCGATTTCATCCAGGTGACCGAGATACTCATGTCCGCGATGGACTACCACATACCGGAGAAGAAGGGGCACGCCCGGCGCGTGGCGCGGTACTCGGTGAAGATTGCCAAGGACATGGGTTTAAACGAGGACGAGCAGAAGAAGGTCTATTTCGGCGCGCTCCTGCACGACATAGGGCTCCTGAAGTACGACAAGGACGAGCACTGGGGGCAACAGAAGTTCGAACTGCACCCGAACCTGGGATACGATATGATAAAGTCCATCAGCCTCTGGCAGCCCACGGCCCCGCTGGTGCTGTCTCACCACGAGCGATACGACGGGAAAGGCTATCCCGAAAGGGATTTCCGGGACGGAGATACCCCTGGGGGCGAGGATAATCGCGGTGGCGGAGACATTCGATACTATAGTCAGCGCCAGGTCATACAAGCCCACGATGAGCTTCGCGGAGGCTGTCACGGAACTTAGAGCCAACTCCGGCACCCAGTTCGACCCAAGCGTGGTGGACATCTTCGCGGCGAATTTCAAGAAGGAAGATATAGTGGAATAAAGTGCGTTTATTCCAGATTATTTTACGGCCGCGGCCGCTTCTCTGAAAGCTCTTCCATAAGCTGCGTTTGAATCTCCTGTATTTCCAGGAGCCTCTGCCACTGGTTCACCAGAAGATGGTCCACTTTTTCGTGCAGGTGCCGGATTTCAAGCTCCGCCTTCAGGTTGACCTTGTAATCATGCTCCGCCCTTAAGCGGTCTTTCGACTCCTGCCTGTTCTGGCTCATCATTATAACCGGCGCCTGAATCGCGGCAAGACAGGAGAGGATCAGGTTCAGAAAAATGTACGGGTACGGGTCGAACGGTTTCAGGAAAAACAGAGTCGTATTTATACCCAGCCACACAAACAGCACCGTCCCGAATATCCCTATGAACCGCCAGCTCCCGCCGAAGTCGGCGATCTTATCCGCGAGCTTCTCCCCGAGGGTGGATTGCCGGTCGAACTCGTCGTTGATGTTCCTGGTCAGAAGCTCCTGGTCTCTGAGGCTTTTTACGACCTGGTCCTCAAGCTCCGTAAGCTCGCCCTTGTCCTGTTTTATCGAATCCTCGACATATTCGTCCCTGAACCTGTTGAGGTCGGGACGGCATATATAGCCGTCTGGCGACCAGTCGGGATACGCAGCCTTAATCCGCTCTGTCACGGGACCGCGGATCAGCACTGCCGGTATCATCTCCGCCGGCTTTTCTTCCGTCTTGCATATCTGGCATGTTACGCGGCCAGTTCCCTTTTTCGTTGCCATTTCCTTTTCGTCTCCCGGGTTCGATGGATGGCATTTCAAAGCCGCTGACATTTGCGCATAAATCAACCGGGCAGTCAATAAATATATGGAGATTGAAACAGTGTGGCCTGAAAGGCGTCGGGAGTGGGATAAGGCGATAGAAAAGGCGGCGCATATGCGCCGCCTTTTCTGATTTTCGATAACTGGTCTTAAACTACGGCAACTATGGAGCGGGTTCTTCCGTTATGTCCCGGATGCAGCTCTTGCCCTCCACGTCAAGGCAATACGCCTTCACGCGCTTGCCAACCTCTTCGTTAGTCAGAGGCATACCGGTTGTAGACTCCTGATAATAAAGGGTTTTCTGGCCTTCGGTCGTGCTGATGACTATCGTCTTGCCAGCCGGGTCTATCGATACGATCTGACCCGTATAAACCTTTGCCGCCGGCTCCCCGGGGGTGACGACAGTTACCCTGTTGGCGCAGAATTTGCCCTCGCTGTCGAAGCAGTCCACCCGCACTCTTGTGCCGGGCTGAAGCTCCGTCATTGGCACCGGCTCGGACTTTATCGTCCCGCCCGGCACCGGCGTAAGTTTTTCGGCGGAGGAAGATTCAATCCTCAGCGTCATCTCCTGGCCCTGTGTCGTTTTTCAGGACCAATGTCTTGCCAGAGGGGTCAACCGATACCACTTCCCCTTCAAAAACGCTTGTTTTCTGGGCGATAGCGATGACCTTGATGTTCTTCCCGCAGGCTTTTCCGGACACGTCGACGCAGCTGATCTCAACGTTGTCGCCGAGCTTCACGGTAGGCGAACAGGCCCCTTCCGCCCCTGTCAAGCCTTCCGCGCCCTGGAAAAGAATAGTTTTCTGGCCCTGGTCAGTGTCGACCACTACGGTCTTTGCGGCCATGTCGACGGAGACTACCTTCCCCTTGATCATATAGCCGGCGTCGTCGGCATAGGCGATCCCGGAGACGATAAGAACTGCCGTGAACGCCGCCAATAATATTCTCTTCATTTTCCCTCCCGGTTTAAGTGATGGGGGCGACAAGTTTCAGCGGTTTTGCCCCCATCTTTAATTTACCAACAGGCCGGGAAGCTGTCAAGGCGGGCCGGATGAGGGGCGGGGGGCAAAAAAAGGAAGGCCGCGGGTTTCCCCGCGGCCTCTTTAAAAAAACAGCGAAACTTTTGAAACTACTTCTTGTGGCACTTTGCGCAGTTTTCAGCGGCAGTCGCTGCGAACGCGGTTTTGCCGTCGTGGCACCCGCCGCAGAACTTGCCTTCCTTTATGGCTGCCATCGTTATATCCTCGCCACCCTTCTTCATCTTGAAGAGCTTCGTGTGGCAGTTCTTGCAGGTCACAGCCTGGCCGTCCACCTTCTGGGCCAGATGGGCCGTGTGCGAGAAGGTGACAGCACCCTCGCTGCCGACCGTCTTGAACGCGAAGTCCGCGGGAGCTGCGAAGCATATACCAGCGAAAGCGAAGGCCATTACAGCCGCCATCATAAGAACAATAAGTTTTTTCATCTTTTCACCTCCTTTCTATTTTGGAACGCTTTGAGGGAGAAAAAAAACCTCTCGGCTTTAGACGGCTTGCATCGTAAAAGGTTGACAGTAATTTTAAAAATACTATCCAATTATTAAAATGTCAACTCCCTTTATTCTGAAATATGACAAAAATCATGACACAGTCCGCCGGAAGATGTATAATATGAAGAATTAAATCCATAAAAACGGAGGTCTGAAGCGATGCCCCTCACCGTCGACAAGAATACCATAATAGGCGAAGCCATAAATGCAGACCCGGAAGTCAGGAAGATAATCGAGAAGCATTTCGGGACCGGGTGCTTTACCTGCCCCGGGATAAACATGGAATCGATCGGCTTTGGCTCCCTTATGCACAACCTCGACCCGCAAAAGATTGTTGACGAGATTAATGCCGCCCTTGCGGGGAAGTAACGAGTTTTTCTCCCCCTCTTTAAAAGGCAAGAGGGGAGCCAAGGGAGTTACGAAGAGCCTTTGCGAGCTTGTAAACAGGTTGTTTTTAAGCTATCTCAATATCGCTCATTCCCCATCCCAAAACTCTCTAAAATTAAAAAAGCTTAAGGAATATAAGGGACTAAGGGTGCGCATTTTTGCGAGAATTATCTTGAACAAATGGGCCTCTTTAATATATAATGATGGACTGATGAACCTCGGGGAAGGCGGGAGGCACTTCGCCGCACTCTGAAAGGTATCGATGCCAGTTTTTGTTTATAAGGCCGGGCGAGAAGACGGAAGCGTCTTCATAAAGGAAGCGGACGCCGACAGCCCGGAGGCGCTCAGGAGAGAGCTGGAGGAGAGCGGATATCTCGTGCTCCAGCTCAAGAGGCGGCATGCGCTGGGGCTTGGGGCCCTCTCGGGCCGGAAAAAGCTGAAGACCGAAGATTTTCTGGTCTTCAACCAGGAACTGCTGGTGCTGATAAAGGCCGGTCTGCCCATCGTGCAGTCGCTGGACATCCTGGCGGAGAGGACTTCCCATACAGCATTCAAAGACGCTCTTGTGGATGTAAAGACTGAAGTCCGCGGAGGGAAGTCCCTTTCGGATGCCATGTCCCGGCACCCAGGCTTCTTCCCGGAACTTTTCTGCAACTCTCTTCGGGCGGGTGAACGCACCGGCGCCCTGGCTGAAGTGCTGGAGCGCTTCATAGTTTACCAGAAGAGGCTGCTCGATGTGAAGAGGAAGATGGTCAGCGCGTTGACCTACCCTACTTTCATTGTAGGGTTTACCATCTTACTCCTCATCTTTCTGCTGACCTATGTAGTGCCCGCCTTCACGCAGACATACGCGGACTCGCAAGCTTCCCTCCCGTTGCCTACCTTGATGCTGATGAATTTTACGCACATTTTAAGGAAATTCTTTCTGCTGTTTGTCGCCCTGGCCGTGGGTGCGGTTTACGCTTTCAGGGCCTGGTACCGCACTGACAACGGAAGACTGACAGTGGACAAGTATCTGCTCAAAGTGCCTTTAATCGGCGGCGCGCTGAAGGGCTATATCATAAGCACCATGACCAGGACCCTTTCCACGATACTCGCGGGCGGCATACCTATGCTCCAGGCGCTGGAGATGGTGTCGAGGTCGATCACGAACCGCGAAGTATCGAACAAGCTGAAATATGTCCAGGAGAGGGTCCGGGAGGGGATAAGCCTGGCCGGGTCGTTCGAAGAGACGAAGATAATGCCCACCATGACGATCAGGATGATAGAGGTCGGGGAGGCCACGGGCGCCCTGGAAGCCATGCTGGACGACATATCCAATTTCTACGAAGACAAGGTCAACGTCCGCTTGCAGAGGATGACCAGCCTCATCGAACCCATCATAATCGCTACACTGGGGCTTGTTGTCGGGTCCATCGTGATAATAATGTACCTGCCTATATTCGAGATGGCGGGGACCATTAAATAAAGGACGCCTAAACCAAGATGGAAGAAGAATTGAAGACTGCGGGAAAAGAAATCCTTGCGGGGGTAGAGCCGGGGCCGGCAACGGAAAAAGCTACCATCCTCGTGGTGGACGACGAGCGGGATATTCTCGTATTAATCTCGAAGATCCTGACCTCGAACGGTTTTTCCGTCCTTTCCGCCGCCAACGGCATGGAGGCTTTAGAGAAGGTGAAGGACACCTCTCCGGACCTGGTGCTCCTGGACTACATGATGCCCGGGCTGAACGGCCTGGACGTCCTGAAGGAGATAAAGAAGCTCCGTTCGGATACCGATGTCATCATCATAACCGGCCGGGGGAGCGAGACGACCGCCGCGGACTCCATCAAAATGGGCGCCGTGGGCTACATACCCAAGCCCTTTGACAGGGACAGCCTGCTGGGCGCGGTCAGGCGCGCCTTAAACGAGCGCGGGGAGCGTCTGGCGGCCGAGGACCGGGAGATAGTAAAAATATCCCGGATGGTCGGCAAACAGCGTATCGGGGAGATCATGGTCTCCAAGGGGTACGCAAGCCATGCGGAGATAGAGGGCGTCCTGGAGGGCGTGAAGGGTACGGAAAAGAGGATAGGCCAGGTGCTCATGGAGAACGGGGTCATATCGGAAGAGCAGCTTTCCAGGAGCCTCGCCTATCAGCACGGGGTCAAGTTCGTAAACCTGTTCAACTTCCATATCGAGCCCCGCTTCTTCGAGACCGTCTCTTACGAGCTTATGGACCGCTACCAGTTCGTGCCGTACGAAGAGGAAGGCGGCAGGCTCATCATCGCCGTCTCCGACCCCACGAATATCATAATGGTGGACGAACTGGAACTCCTCCTGGGACGGCCCCTGGGGATATGCGTGGCGACGAACGCTTCCATCGCCGAGGCCCTGAAAAGGAGCGAAGGCTCCCAGAGGGTCTTAAAAGAGGTGACCGAGGAGTTCAAGCTCCACCTGGTTAAGGAGACGGAGGAGGGCGAAGAGACCCTCTCCATGGACCGCCTGGGCGAGGAGATAAGCCCGATCATAAAGCTTGTGGACACGATTCTCTTTTCCGCCATCCAGAAGCGGGCCTCCGACATCCATATCGAGTCCGACGAGCGCCACGTGATCGTGAAATACAGGATAGACGGCGTGCTCTACCGTGCGATGGACCCGATTGACGCGCGTTTTCAGACCACTATCATCTCGCGAATAAAGATCATGTCCGAGCTTGACATCGCCGAGCGGCGCATCCCGCAGGACGGGCGTTTCAAGATAAAGCTCAAGGACAGGAAGATCGACTTCCGCGTGTCCATAATGCCCTCCATATTCGGCGAGGACGTGGTGATAAGGATACTGGACAAGGAGTCTATTACGGCGGACCTCCACGAACTCCGGCTGGACCGCCTGGGATACTCCGAGAACGACCTGAAGCGCTTCAGGAAGGCGGTGCTGGAGCCTTACGGGATGGTGCTTGTCACCGGCCCTACCGGCTCCGGAAAGACTACCACGCTCTACGCCGCCATAAGCGAGATAAACACCAGCGAAGACAAGATGATAACAATCGAAGACCCTGTCGAGTACCAGCTCGCGGGCGTGGTCCAGATACCGGTTAACGAAAAGAAGGGCCTCACCTTCGCAAGGGGGTTACGTTCCATCCTGAGACATGATCCGGACAAGATACTGGTCGGCGAGATCCGGGACCAGGAGACCGCGCAGATAGCCGTGGCGGCGGCCTTGACCGGCCACCTGGTCTTTACCACGGTACACGCAAACAACGCCTTCGATGTCATAGGCCGGTTCACCAACATGGGTGTCGAGCCTTATAACTTCGTCAGCTCGCTGAACTGCATCCTGGCCCAGAGGCTGGTCAGGGTTATTTGCCTTAACTGCAAGCGTCCAGTCAAGCTTTCCAAGGAGGCGTTCGCCGACTCCGGCATTGATTACGACGACATAGTCAAGCGGGGCATAATTTTTTACGAGGGCAAGGGCTGCGCCGAGTGCAACGGTACCGGTTACAAGGGCAGGAAGGCCATAACGGAGTTCCTGGACCTCTCGGACCGCATAAAGGAAATGATGCTGGAGCGAAGGCCGGTTTCCGAGCTGAGGAAGGCCGCCGTCGAGGAGGGCATGAGTACGCTGAGGCAGTCCGCGCTCCAGAAGGCATTCAAGGGAGAGACTACCCTGCGCGAGATAAACAGGGTTACGTTTGTGGAGTAAAGATGTTTTCTTTCAGGAAAAATCTGGGTCTTGAGATAGGCCAGAGGGCGCTGAGGGCCGCGAAACTCATAAAAAACCACGGGGAGTTCGAGGTCCAGTGGCTAAAGGAAGCGCCGCTTCCGGCGGGGCTCCTGCATGACTCGTTCACGGAGCCGAACATCTCGGACATCCCGGAGTTCGCGGCGAGAGTCCGGGGCCTTCTGGACGGGAACACGCGCGGGACCCGGCTGTCTGTCACGCTCCCGGACTACGTGGCGAGGGTGCAGGTACTGGATTTCGACTCAGCCCCGAAAGTTAACGAAACGGAACAGATGCTGCGGTGGCGGCTGAAAAAAATACTGCCGTTCGAGATCGACCTGGCGACGCTTCGGTGGCAGTACCTTGGGAAGTTCCAGGCAAGCGAAAAGGAGCAGCACCGTTATCTTGTCTCGATAATAAAAACGGAAATACTCTCGCAGTACCGGGCGGCGCTCTCCGAGGCTGGCGTCAACGCGGAGCGGCTTGGGTTAGCATCTTTTTCGGTGTGGAACCTCTTCCGGGCCAATGTCCTTAAAGAATTGGGCGAGGATGCCAATTTCGCCGTCATGAACCTGGCGGCCGGCAAGCTCTCGGTTATAATATTTCACAAAGGCTCTCCGCATTTTATGAGGCTGAAGGACTTGGGGAAGCTGGATGAGTCTTCAGAAAACGGCGGTATCGACATTATCCGGGTGCTCCGGGAACTGAACGCGTCGCTTGTCTATTACAGGGAAAACTTTTCCTCCTCGTCCATCAAGACCGTATATATCTCCGGGGACGCCGGAGGGATAGAGAGCCTGGCGGAGGAAGCCGGCGCGAAATCGGGGATAGACGCGCGGATGCTTTCACTGAAGAGCGCGGTGCGGCAGGGTGCCGTTCCGGGCCTGTCCGCCTGTTTCTCGGCCGCCTGCGGCGCGGCCTCGGAGATCTAACCCGATAAATTACAGAGAAATTATCAAAGACATTAAATGATGCGTATAGAAATAAACTTCGCTTCAAGAGAATACCAGCTGTTAAGGAAGGCTTACTTCGCGCTTGCCGTCGCGATCGCGGCGGCGGTCCTGCTCTTCGCCTATAATTACGGCGAGTACAGGAATTCGGTCCAGAAGGTCCGCTCTTTTTCAGCGCAGCTGGCGTTGCAGGAGAGGATAGCTTCCGAGATGGACCAGAAACTGGCCCAGATTAAAAAAGAGGTGGGCGGCGCGGCGGACGTAAAAGCGGCGCTTAAGGAGGCGGATTTCGCCAACAACGCCATTGCCAGGAGAGTCTTTTCGTGGACGGCGTTCCTGAACCGGCTTGAGGAAGTAGTGCCGGACGGGGTGGGGATAACCGATGTAAAGCCGGATTTTCAGACGCTCGAGATGAATATCTCCGGCACGTCGCTTTCCTCGAGCCAGTTGATGGAGTTCGTGGAACGGCTTACGAAATCAAAATACTTCGAGGAGATACCGCCCGACTTCCATACCTCTTCAGTGGTGGTGGACAAGGATATCGGTATGACAGTGCAGAAATTCAACCTGATAATCAAATATAACCCGGACGGGACGCGCTCCTCAAAAAGCCCCTACAAATCTACGGAGCTTAAAGGAGGGACGCAGTGAAGGCTTTGGTTGAACTTGTGATAAAAAACCGGAAGGCGCAGCTTCTGACGCTGCTTCTGACCGGCCTGCTTCTGGCGAATGGCGGCTTTTACCTGTTCAGGACGAAGCCGGCCTCGCTCAAGGCGTCCGGCCTGGAGACAAGACTTCAGGATAACAGGCGGTCCATGAAGGCAAAGCAGGACCAGTACCGGCTTTACGCCTCGTTCGGCCGCGGGAAAGAACAACTGGAGGCCTTCAAGAAGATGCTCCCGGCAAAATCCGACTATACGGGCATACTCAGGGAGGTCTTTAAAATGGCGAAGGAAGACGGGGTGAAAAGCGATACCATCTCCGCCATGAAGAAAGAGGTGGAACACAACCAGGAGGAAGACATAGTGCAGATATCTTTCTCCATGCCCGTCACCGGAAGGTACAAAGACGTCAGGAAGTTCATCCACGACATGGAGAGCTCTTCTTTGTTTTTGAATATAGACGATCTGGGCCTTGACAGTAACGAGGGAACGGGGGAGATAGCGGTTACCCTCGGTCTTACCACCTACGCGAGATCCTGATGAAAGATAAAAGAACGACTGTACTTATAGCAGTGCTGGCCGTCCTGGCGGGGATATTGATTATTACTAAATTGATGTCTTCCGGCCCGGTGAAAAACGCTCCGGCCCCCGTCCGCGCCGCGGACAAAAAAGCCGCCCTGGCGGGAATGCCGAAGACGGCCATTAAAGTGGACCTTGACCTGCTGGGGAAGCCGAAGGAGGGCTACCTGGCGTCGAAGAACATATTCAACCCGGTATATGAAAAGCCGTCCCTGCCGAAACGCGCCGCGAAAAGAGGGGCAGGGGGGAACACGGTTACGGTAACTCCGCTTAAGGCGCTTCCGCCGCCTCCGCCGCCGAAGTCTCAGGCGGAGATAGACATGGAGAACGCGCGCGAGGAGATGAATAAGCTCAAGGTCCTGGGTTTCCTGAAAAGGAAGGGGAGGATGGACGTCTTTTTATCCCTGGGCCAGGAAAATTATGTAGTGGCCAAAGGGGATAACATAACGAAGCAATATTATCTCACGGACGTGGCTAAGGACTCGCTGACCGTATCCGACAGGAAGACGGGCACCTCTGTGAAACTCAACACGGATTTCACCAGGGATGCCTCTTCCAAAATCGTCCCTTCTCCCGGATTTGGGGGGATGGGAGCAGGAGGCGGAATGCCGCAGCGCTTTCCAAATCCGTACGGGGGAAGGCCGCCGGGGCCTCCGGGCGGGAACTATGTCCAGCCCGGGAACATGCCGAGACCTCAGGGCATGGCCGCCCAGCCCGGCAGCGCGCAGGGGGCATTGCCTGATCCTTTGAATAATTTTTCGACAAGATAGACGCTTATTCCTGAAAGGGGGAACATGTTCAATCTCGTCAGGTTTTGCGCGGCGCTCCTCATATGCGTAGTCCTCGCGGGCTGTGCCGGAGACGTCGCTTTCAAGAAGGGAGAAAAATCCGCCTTGAATGGAGACCTGGACCGGGCGGTGTCGTTTTACCGGCAGGCATTGCAGCAGGACCCGGAAAATGTCGAATATCTTACCCGGCTGACCAAGGTCCAGAACCAGGCGGCGTTAAACCATATCGACCGGGCCGCCCGTTACCTGCAGGAGAAGAACCCCGAAGCCGCGATATACGAGGCCCAGCAGGCGAATATCTACGACCCGAACAGCGACAAGGCGCGCCTTCTCATAGGAAAGGCCCGGAAGCTTAAGGATGTCGAGGAGACCCTCGCATCGGGCAAAAGCTACCTCGCCGCGGGAAGGCCCAACGAGGCGCTGAACCAGTTTAACAAAGGCTCTTGAACTGGACCCAAAGAACAAGCTCGCCGCGGAGTATGTGGAGAGGATAACGAAGCAGAAGGCGCAAGCGGAGGAAATCGACGAGCTCGACCTGGCATCGAACGAGCCGATTACGTTATCGTTTAAGGACGCGAAGCTGAAGGAGGTCTTTGAATTTCTCTCGAAGATTTCCGGCATAAGCATCCTCTTCGACGAAGACGTGAAGGACCAGCCCGTTACCGTCTTCGCCAAGGATGTCTCGTTCAAGCAGGCGCTGAACCTGCTGCTCGCCACGAACAAGATGTTTATGAAAAAGATAGCAAAAGACGCGATAATAATAATACCCAAGACAAAGTCGAAGCTGGACCAGTACCAGGACCTGATGATCAGGACCTTCTACCTCTCCCATATCCCGGCGAAGGACATGGTGAACATCCTGCGCACGATGCTGGAGACGAGGAAGATAATAATAAACGATGGCCTGAATTCCATTACGCTCCGGGAGACCCCCGACAAGCTCAAGCTTAGCCGAGAAGCTTATCGCGGCGAACGACCGGCAAGACTCCGAGGTCCTCATAGACGTTTCGGTGATGTCCGTGGACAAGGGGCCGGACCAGACAAACTACGGGATTGCCTGGCCCACGTCGGTCACGGGTACGATTTTGCCGGGCGGCCTGAGCAGTTTAACCGCGGGTTCCACCACAACGGACTCCAGCGGTAATACCACCACGACGGCCGCTTCAATACCGAACCCAGTGACAACGAACTGGAATGCTCTTTCGACTGCCGCTAAATCGTTTGGGCAAGAATCTCGTCTTCAGCTACCCTCGGCCACTGCCACGCTCGAGTGAGACGTTGGCCAACGCCGAGACCCTTACCAACCCGCAGATAAGGACGCTGAACAACAAGCCCGCGAAGATACTTATCGGAAGCAGGATACCCGTCCAGACCAGCACGGCGGTCGGGAGCGCGGTAGTGGGCGCGGTCAGCACCTTCGAGTACAGGGACATCGGCATCAAGCTCACCGTCGAGCCGGATATAGGGCTCGGCGACGACGTGAAGCTGAAGACGACGCTGGAAGTCAGTTCTCTGGGCGCAAGCATTAGCGTGGGCGGCCTGAGCGAGCCGACCTTCAACACCACCACCGCCGAGACCACCCTGAGCTTAAAAGACGGCGAGACCGTCATAATCGGCGGCCTGCTGCAGAACGTGAACGGCACATCGGCCAGCGGAATCGCGGGGCTGATGGACGTCCCCATCCTGGGCAAGCTATTCTCAAGCAATGTCGTCGGCCCGAACTCCAAGCGCGAGCTGGTAATGACACTCACGCCGCACATAATCCGGCCGCTGGAGGTTCCGGGGACACAGGATACTTCCTTCTGGTCCGGGACGGAAGAGGCGTACGATACGAAGCCGCTGTTCGAGGAGAAAAAGACAAATCTCTCGACTCCGGAAACCGAAGCCGCGCCCGAAGGCGAAGCCGCGCAGGCGCCGGCTCCGGCGGCGCCTGCCGGACCCGTCGCGGTAATGCCCGCTCCGGGCGCAACCGTTCAACCCGCTGTGCCTGCTGTGCCCGCGCCGGGAGCGTCCGCACAGCCGGGGACGCCAGCACAGCCGGGGGCGCCAGCACAGCCGGGGGCGTCAGCGCAGCCGGTAACGCCCGTACAGCCGGGAGGTCGGCACAGCCGGTAACCCCGCCAAGCCGGGCTGGCGAAAATGCGGCCGCCATGCCCACGCCCGGCAAGATTGGCCGGGTGGGCACACTCTCGTTCGTGCCGGAGGTCATCCCGGTCAATGTGGGCCAGGAGATAACCGTGGACGTGATGGCGACGGATTTAGACTCGGTATTCGAGGCGCCGCTCTCGATTATCTATAACCCGAAGCTCGTAAAGTTTGTTAAGGCGGAAGAGGGCAATTACATGAACGTGGACAAGAAACCTACCTCCTTCATGGCTACGGCTAACGAAAAGATCGGGCTGATAGACGTCATGCTGGCCAGGGTGGGGGGCGTCCCGGGGGTAGCGGGCTCCGGAAGGCTTTTCTCGCTGACCTTCAAGGGCGTGGCCCCCGGCATCAGCCCGCTGGTCTTCAAGCAGAACGACTTGAAAGATGTAAACCATGCTACAGTCCCCGCGGATCTGAAGACGGGCACGTTGTATGTTAAATAATACAAAAGGCGTCACGCTGACCGAACTCGTCGTCGTGATGGTCGTGTTGTCGATTCTGGCGTCGGTGGCGATGCCGGTTTACCGCATATCCGTAAAGCGTACAAAGGAGGCGGAACTCCGGGCTGACCTCCGGGAGATGCGGGACGCCATCGATGCATATAAGAAGCTCCATGACGACGGCAGGATTTCAACGGTGAATGCCGAATTCAACCTGGGGGCAAGCAGCGCCACGGGGTATCCTCCTACCCTCGGACGAACTGACCAAGCTTCAGACGCTTGTGCCCGTGGCCACAGTCGCGATAACCACCACCGGTTCCAGCGTTCCGCAGCTTCCGGCGAAGATAAGGCTTCTACGGAAAATCCCGGTGGACCCGATGACCGGAAAAGCTGAATGGGGCATGAGGAGCAACGCGGACGACCCGGACAGCACCGTATGGGGCGGCCAGGACGTGTTCGACGTTTACTCGCTTTCCGACGGGACCGCGCTGGACGGGACGAAATACAAAGACTGGTAAAGGTGAAGATGAAGTTTTTTAAAAGAAAAAAAAGGCTTTACCCTGCTGGAGCTGATGATCGTCATCGCGATAATAAGCATACTCGCGACGATGGCCCAGCCCATGTTCAAGACCTACGTCCTGAGGTCGAAGGAGGCGGCGTTGAAGGAGGACCTCTTCAACCTCCGGAACGTCCTGGACCAGTACTACGCCGACAACGGGAAGTACCCGGACTCGCTTGACGACCTTGTGGCAAAAGGCTACATGCGTTCCATCCCGTCCGACCCGATCACCGGGATCGAAAGACTGGCGTCCTGAATATTTCACGAGCGACGACAGTTCCTCCGGGGAGACTTCCGGCGGTATTTGCGACGTCCACAGCGGGAGCGACAAAACAGGGCTGAACGGTATGAACTTATGCGGAATGGTAAGGGCCAGGAAAATAGGCCGGGGGGCGGGTGGCTGGCGAGTATAAAATCCATATTTCGCCCCCTGTCGGGCAGGGCCGGTTTCACTTATATGGGGATGCTGGTGATCATTATGGTCATCGGGATAACCTCAGCCGTCGTGGGGCAGTCCTGGAAGATTGCCGCCAAAAGGGAGAAGGAGAAGGAACTGCTCTGGCGCGGGCATCAGTTCCGCCTGGCGATAAGCCGATATTATCAGGCCAGGCTTAAGGGTCAGGCGCGGCCGGCGCCCAGGCCCCGCGAACGCGAACTATTATCCGACCAGCAGTGGAGCGACCTTTTAAAGGACCCCACACGCTCCCGGACACTGTGAGGTACTTAAGGAAGATATATACCGACCCCATGACGGGAAAGGCCGACTGGGCGCTGGATCCGCCACCGCCGCCGCCCGGCGGCAGTAACATCGAGGGCGGCACTGTCGCGTCTGGCGAACATTTCGGGGGGGTGCACAGCGTAAGCGACGCGGAACCTCTGAAGAAGGACAACTTCGATTTGGAAGATATAAAGTTCACAAATATTTCCGGCGCGGGCCGTAAGGCGCGCTACTCCGATTGGTTATTCGATTACGACCCGAACGCACCCGCCCCCAATGCAAACGTCGGTTCCGACCGCCCCGCACCGGCGGAACGGCTCCGCCGGGCGGAACGGCCGCACCGGGCGGAACGGCCCCGCCGGCGGAAACGCAACGGGCACAGGCAACTCCGGCGCGACGCGCGGCGGCTTTTAAGTGATGGAACTCTTTTGCATGTCCTTAGTTATACGAGGGTACTAAATGTTTTATAAGAGCCTTAGGATGAAGATAATAATCTTCATGGTCGCCATCCTCATCGTAGCCATTGGCCTCGGCACCTGGGTTATTATCGACCTTCAGATAATGGAACTCAGGAAGCTGACGGAGGATAAACTTACCATCCTCGCCAATACTATCGAGCGCTCCCTCAGTACCGCCATGCTGGAAGGCCGCAGCCAGGACGTGCAGAGGATAGTGGAGATGGTGGGGACGCATAACAAGATACACGCCATCAGGGTCCTTGGCGTCGGCGGCATCATACTCCGGTCGTCAAGGGCGGCGGAGATAGGCATGACCGAGAACCTCGATTTCTCCGCCATGCAGATAGAGGACCAGTCGAACATCATAATCCAGGATAAAAACGAGTTCGGGGATGTAATCCTGCGGAACCTCCGTCCCATATTAAATCACCCGGAATGCTTCCGCTGCCATACTGCCGGCCAAAGGATTAACGGCGTGCTGGAGGTGGACGTCTCACTGACCGAGATGCAGCAGCACGTGGGAAGGCTCAGGAAGACGATGATAATATGGGCGGTGGCCATAACGGCCCTCCTTACGCTGGCGTTGTCCACTCTCCTTTCCAAATTAGTCACGAATCCCATAAGAGACCTGACGAATACGATGGCGAAGGCCGAGGAGGGTCTTGACGTCCGGGCGAAGGTGATCTCCGAAGACGAGCTTGGGAGGCTTGCCCATAGCTTTAACTCGATGCTTATAACACTGAACAAGACAAAGAAAAAAGTGGAGAAGCTCCACTACGAGCAGATGAAGAGGGCGGACAGGCTGGCTACCGTCGGCGAGATGGCGGCGGGCATAGCGCACGAGATAAAGAACCCTCTCACCGGGATAGCGGGGGTGATACAGATCCTCGGCAGGGGCATCCCGCCGGAAGATGAAAGGCACAAAATAATAAAAGAGGTCCTGGAGCAGATAGACCGGCTGGACAAGGCGGTTAAAAACCTGCTCTCATTCGCCCGTCCGCCCGTGCCGAACCTGACCGAGGTAAGGATAAACGCGCTCCTGGAGAAGATAATCGCCTTCCTCTCTCCGCAGTTCTCGAAGAACCAGATCACCGTGCGCAAGGACTATTCGCCGGAAGTCTCGGAAGTTCTGGGCGACCCGGAACTCCTCCAGCAGGTTTTTCTGAATATAATCCTGAACGGCGTCCAGGCCATGCCGGGAGGAGGAGAGTTACGGGTGGAGACGAGCATAAGTTCGGTCACCGTCCCGGTCATGCACAAAGTAGGCCCTGCGGAAGACGGGGAATCTTTTATGGAATCGGGTATCTCGGATGCCCGTACCGACGCCATAACGATCAGGATAACCGACTCCGGGAAAGGAATCCTGCCGGAGAACATGGTTAAGATATTCAACCCCTTCTTCACTACGAGGCAGCAGGGGACCGGCCTTGGCCTGGCCATAACCCAGAAGATAATAGAACAGCATGGAGGCGGCATTACCGTCGATTCCGAACCCGGGAAGTGGACCGCCTTTACGATTTATCTGCCGCTGGCAAAAGACAGGATGGCGGCGCCGACAGTTTAACGCAAGAGGGATCCGGAATGGAAAAAGCCAAGATACTGGTAGTCGATGACGAGCACCTCATCAGGTGGACACTGGAGCAGCACCTCGGGCATGAGGGGTATGAGGTATATACCGCGGAGGATGGAGAAAAAGCCCTTCAGATGGTAGCGGACCTGATGCCGAACCTGGTGCTGCTGGACAACCAGCTCCCGGGCATCCAGGGGATTGAGGTCCTGGGCAGGATAAAGGAGATAGATAAAGATATCATCGTCATAATGATTACGGCGCACGGCCTGCTCGAGACCGCCGTGAAGGCGATGAAACTGGGCGCGTACGACTATATCAGCAAGCCGTTTAACTTAGACGAGATAACGCTGACCATAAATAAGGCGCTGGAGACCATCTCGCTCCGGGAAGAGGTAAAGCTCTTAAAGGAACAGCAGAAGACCACCGCCCGCTCATACAACATCATCGGCAAGAGCCGGGCCATCCAGGGCGTCCTGGACATGATCCAGAAGATAGCGCAGTCCGACGCCAGCACCGTCCTTATCCAGGGCGAGTCCGGCACCGGGAAAGAGCTGGTGGCCAGGGCGGTCCATGCAGGCAGTTCCCGCGCGGACAAAGCGTTCATGGCAATCAACTGCGCCGCGCTCCCGGAGAACCTCCTGGAGTCGGAGCTCTTAGGGCACGAAAAAGGCGCCTTCACCGATGCGAAGGCGCAGAAAAAGGGCCTTCTGGAACTGGCGGACGGCGGTTCGGTCTTCCTGGACGAGATCGGGGACATGCCATACCCGATGCAGGCCAAGCTCCTCAGAATACTGGAGGACAAGACTTTTAAAAGGGTCGGCGGCGTGAAGGACATACAGGTGGATGTGCGGATTATATCGGCCACCAACCAGGAAATAAAGACCCTGATGATGGAGAACAAGTTCAGGAAGGACCTGTACTACCGCCTCCAGGTAGTGCCCATCTACCTCCCGCCCTTGAGGGAGCGCAAGGAGGATATACTTCCACTGGCAAGGCATTTCATCGAGACTTTTAATCTGGAATTTCGAAAAAACGTCAAGGAGATATCGGAAAAGGCAAGGGAATTCCTTATCCGCTACGACTGGCCGGGCAACGTCCGCGAGCTTAAAAATGTCATAGAACGCGCAATGATACTGAACAGCGAGGATATCCTCCTGCTCGAACATCTGCCCGTGGAGCTTGTGGGCGGGATGCTGCCAGCCGCTTCACCGGCCGCATCCTCCATAAATATCCCGACGGAGGGGATGTCCCTTGAGAAGGTCGAGGAGGAGCTCGTAAAGCAGGCGTTAGCCGCAGCCGGCGGAAACCAGAGCAAGGCGGCCGACATGCTGGGGGTACAAAGAGACGCATTCCGCAGGCGGATGAAGAAATTCGGCCTGCTGTAATCATAATTTAATCCGGGTGTTATGGGCCGGAAACTATAACCAGGAGGGTTTCGGCATGAGAGAGAAAGCGGCATTGATTTGCGCGGTTGCGGCCTTATTTTTAACATTTTCGTTCTGTGCGATCGCGTCCGCACAGGAGGCCCAGCCCAAAGTCGAGATAACGCCTGCGACCGTTGATTTGGGGACGGTGGACGAAGGCGTAAAGTCGAAGGCCACATTCACCATAAAAAACGTGGGCAATGCCGACCTTATCATTTACGACGTAAGGCCGACCTGCGGCTGCACTATCGCAAACTTAAGCTCCAAAATCATAGCCCCCGGCAAGACGGCCACTCTCCAGGCATTCTATAATTCGCAAAACGCCGGCGGCCTGATCCGGAAGTACATAAACGTCACTACAAACGACGTTAAAACCGGAAATATCAGCCTTATTCTTACCGCCAACGTAAAGGCCAAGCCTGCCCCGGACATCTCCCTATCAGTCTATATGCTTACAAACATTCAGATTCCCTCAGGAGGCAGCACGCAGAGGAGCCTGGCCATTACAAATCCCGGACAGATGGACCTCGTAATAAACCAGGTAGAAGCTACCCCGGGCATACAGGCCGATATCGACGGCGTGAAGATAAGCGGCCCGTCGACGAATACCTCTATTACGCTGAAACCCGGCGAGGTGAAGAAAATAGATGTAACGATCACTCCCAAAAACCCGAAAGGCAATTTCCAGGAGGTACTGACCATACGCTCCAACGCCAGGAGAAACCCGGTAAGGACTTTTATCGTGCAGGGGTTAGTGCAGTAATTTGAGCGGGGCTTAAATTCGTTCAAATAAATAATCCTTGATTAAAGGGATGCGGCTGCGGGGAAACCCGTCGAGGCCAAGAAAAAAATCGTTTAAAATCAGCCGGTTGCAAATACGGAAACGGGATTTTCATGCGCTCTGAAAATGGACGATTTAGAGGCGTATCTGTTTATTAAATAAAGGGAAAAATGCCATCATGCCCTTTAAAAACAATGTCTCCAAAACCCCTCCCTGACCCCCATAAATAGCATCGTAAACGGCAAAAAAGGCCGTTTTTTGATGCGTGATAAAATTCGGCGCATAAGTCCATTTATATATTGATTGGCGTTAAGAAATGATGAGTTGGGGCGGAAAACAGGAAGGGCTATTAAGAGCACGAAAAAAATGTGGGATGTGTCCCTAATTTTCTCCACAGAAAGGAAAATTTATGAAACTTGATTTTTTTTCAATTCACATGGACGCTAGTCCGTTGGCCGGTCCCAGAACTGCCACTGTAGAATTTATGGTGCATACAGAAAGCGATAAGGTGCCATGGGTGACATATAAAGTTGAGTTCATCCCTGACGACCCCAATAACGATGATCTTCCTGAACGCCTGAAGAAGCAGGCTTTAGAAATCGTGAAAAGCTACCATCAGTATTTACAACGTCCCTAATGGCATCCGGGATTTCATCCCGGATGCCATTTTGTTATAGAAATATATCTTTTGAGATAAATATATACGCAAAAATTTAGGGACACATCCCATGTTTTTATCTGAATATGAATTGAAAGTCGAGGAAAAATTTGGCAGATGACAGCATTCGCGGCAAGCTGTGGTTCGTGGGCGGGGGGCCGGGGACCCGAGCTTCTGACTTTGCGCGGGATGGAGGTATTAAAAAATGCCTCGCTCGTGTTCGCGCCGGGACATTTCAAGGACTCTTATGCCGCGTTGCTTGAAGGCAAGGAATATTACGACCCGTTCGATTTCCATTTTAAGGAGCTGACGCGAGAAGATAGATTCCGTGCTGGCGAAGGGGCAGGACGCGGTATTTTTAGTGCCCGGAGACCTGGCCATTTTCTCGCCCGTGCAGTCCATAATCTCGCGTTTCCCGGACGCGGAGGTAATCCCGGGCGTCGGCGTGCTTAACGCGGCCTCGGCCGCGCTTAAAAGGACTTTCGTCATCTCCGGCGCCGCCCATTCCGTCATCGCCACATCTCCGAAAGACCATAGAGGGCAGTCCAGATACTATCGGGGCGATGTCCAGGCACCAGGCGACGATGGTGCTATTCATGAATAACAAAAGACCGGATGAGTTGACATACGAGCTACTCGAAGGATATAACTCCGATACGCCGGTCGCAATCGTCTCGCGGATTTCCCTGCCGGGCGAGGGGATTATAAATACCACGATCGAGAGGCTTGCGAAGGACGTTGACCCGGACTGGTTCGCGGACGAGGACGCCTTCAAAATAATTGTGGTGGGGAAGGCGCTTACGGCATCGGAAGACCCGTCCGCCTGGGACATGCGCAAGGACATGCGCGACGAGCGGCAAAAAAAGAAGCGAAATGCCCGCTCATAAAACCAAGAGGGAGGGGGGAGCGTTCTCGTAGAAAAATTATCTTGAACGTAAAATGAACCTCCTGCGGTTATAGGCAAAATTGTGAATAATAATTTTTCGGAGAGAATGCTCCCCCCGAAGCAACCGAATACGGCAATCGGCGATTTAATATAATGTCCATGAAAATAAAACTTACAGCAGGTCCGCCCGCGTACGGCGGCTATACCGTGGCGAGGCTGGACGGCAAGGTGGTGATGCTAAGGGGCGCTATCCCCGGCGAGACCGTGGAGGCGGAGATATTGCAGGAGAAAAAAGATTACTCGGTCGCCCTCGGCAAGGAAGATTTTAGAGCCGTCGCCCGAGCGGGTAGAGCCGGATTGCCGATACTTCGGCGCGTGCGGCGGATGCCAGCTCCAGTATGCCTCATACCCGGCGCAGGTTGGCCTTAAACAGGAAGTCCTCGCCTCGGCGCTCAGGCGAATTGGGAAGATGGAGTTATCCCTTTCCGAGCCGTTGACGGGCGAGGGCCTGGAACTACCGGCACAGGGGCCAGTTCAAAATATCAGGCGGGCGGGTCGGCTATTTCAGGGAGCATTCAAAGGACCTGGTGGACATAAACTCCTGCCCGCTGATGGTCGATGAGATAAACGAGGCCTTCATAAATGCGAAACGGCTCCTTAAAAATACGGACGCAAGTGAGCTGCATATCTGCCGAGGTGATAAAAACCTCGCGCTGATAAAAGTCCCGTCCTCCACCAGGCATACCTGGAAGGATATTTCCAAGGATTTGCTGGACGCGGGTTTCCAGGGAGTCCGCGTGGAGATCGAAGGGAAACAGCCGCTGCTTTTCGGGGCCGCTAAATTGAACCTCGAACTGGACGGCATAAAATATTCCGTTTCCGCCGAGAGTTTTTTCCAGGCCAACTGGAGCCTTAACCGCGCCCTGGTTGACCTCGTCCTTGAAAGCCTGAAACCGGTTGGCAAGGCCGTGCTCGACCTCTATGCAGGCGCTGGAAATTTTTCGCTGCCCGTCTCCCGCCTGGCCCGCAAGGTGGTCGCGGTGGAGGAGGGGCGGTCTTCCGTCAAAGACGGAAAAGAGAACGTGAAACGAAATAAAATTGAAAACTGCCAGTTCGTCAGCGTAAGCGTGGACGGTTTTAACATCCGCGAGAAGTTCGACGCCGTAATTGCAGACCCGCCACGCGCGGGCATAACGGATGCGGGTATCGGAAAAATCCTGTCGATGATGCCGGAAAGAATTGCCTACGTCTCCTGCAACCCCGCCACGTTCGCGCGTGATTTGAACAAATTTCAAAAGGACTACAAGGTGGAATCTGTGCGGATGGTGGATTTCTTCCCGCAGACGTACCATATCGAGTCCTTCGCCCTGCTCACCCGCCGCAAGCCAAAACCTTACCCAAATCTTAATAATCCTTTAATAATTCTGTAAAGTAAAAAGCGTATTAATATGCGCGAGGGACAAATATTCTTCATATTGCGTGAAAAAGCGCATAGTATTTAAGAGCGTTAATGCTCTTCGCGCACAAATTTTTGTAGCATGCTATTGATTTGATTAGTAAAATAAATTGGCAAAAAAATTGCATAAGAACATATCATTATTTACCAAACTTGACCGTTCTACATTAGTTCCAGCTCTGCCAAAGTAATCCCCCGCGCTAAATTTTAGTTTTTCGGTTCTCAGGAGCTTTTCGGCATTTTTAGATATTTGTGATTAAAGGAGAAGTTTAATGAAAAGAGTGGCATGTACTCTCGCAATTGTGGCGGCGATAGTGCTCAGCGGTTTCATGGGGGTTGTCAGGGCCGAGGCCTGGACATGGGGAGAAAATAACCATGGCCAGTTAGGCGACGGGACCACCACGAACAGGACTGCGCCCGTGCAGGCGGGCGGTCTGTCCGGCGCAATCTCCGTCAGTGGCGGGGGTTTTCATACCGCTACCGTGAAGTCCGACGGCACGGTCTGGTCCTGGGGATATAATGATCATGGCCAGATAGGCAACGGGACGATCTCCACCACAGTTAACGAGCTTTCGCCCGATCAGGCGGCCGGGCTGACTGGCGTCGTATCGGTTTCCTCAGGGTACTACCACACGGTCGCCCTGAAATCCGACGGAACGGTCTGGACCTGGGGCTGGAATAATAATGGCCAGTTAGGCGACGGGACAATTGCGGACGTGTCTTCGCCGGAGCAGGTGCCCGGGCTGACTGGCGTCATCGCCATTGCCGCGGGGTACGAACATACGGTCGCCCTGAAGTCCGACGGCACGGTCTGGGCCTGGGGTGATAACGCTGATGGCCAACTCGGCGACAATACAATTGTAGACAAGCATTCCCCCGTGCAGGTGTCCGGGCTGACAGGCGTTGTTTCTATCGCAGCGGGTCAATACAATACGGTTGCCCTGAAGTCCGACGGCACGGTCTGGGGCTGGGGACTTAATACCAGTGGCCAGCTCGGCGACAATACACTTGTAAACAAGCATGTACCCGTGCAGGCGTCCGGTCTGACGGGCGTTGTCTCGATTGCCGCGGGATACGACCACACGGTCGCCTCGAAGACCGACGGCACGGTCTGGACATGGGGACTTAATAGCAATGGCCAGCTCGGGGACGGGACGATCGTCAACGAACATGCCCCAGTGCCGGTGCCGGCACTGTCAGGCGTAGTCTCCGTTGCCGCGGGGCAAGCCCATACGGTTGCACTTGGGTCCGACGGCACGGTCTGGGCCTGGGGAGATGACGCTTACGGCGAGCTTGGCGACGGGACAACTGTAGACAAGCATTCCCCTGTGCAGGTGCCCGGTCTCTCCGGCATAACGAAAATCTCGGCCGGAGGCTACTACACGATAGCGCTCAGCCCCGAAAGCCAGGCTTCGGCCTGGGGATATAATTATTCTGGCCAGCTCGGCGACGGGACGACTACGGTAAGTACTTCCCCCTTGCAGGTGCCCGGAATGACGGGCGTAATCTCCGCCACTGGAGGGGTATTCCACACGGTCGCCCTGAAGTCCGACGGCACGGTCTGGGCCTGGGGAGCTAATGGATATGGCCAGCTCGGCGACGGGACGTACACCGACGAACTTTCCCCCGAGCAGGTGCCCGGGCTGACTGGGGTAATTGCAATTGCCGCAGGGGCATATCATACGGTCGCCCTAAAGTCCGACGGCACGGTCTGGGCTTGGGGAGCTAATGGATATGGCGAGCTTGGCGACGGGACGACCACGGACAGGCTTTCCCCCGTCCAGGTGCCCGGGCTGACAGGAGTAATCGCAATTGCGGGAGGGGCATACCATACTGTCGCCCTGAAGTCCGACGGCACGGTCTGGGCCTGGGGATGGAACTATTATGGCCAGCTCGGCGACGGGACGACTGTGGACAAGTCGTCGCCCGTGCAGGTGCCCGGGCTGACTGGCGTAATCGCCATTGCCGCAGGGGAATACCACACGGTTGCCCTGAAGTCTGACGGCACAGTCTGGGCCTGGGGATGGAATCAGTATGGCCAGCTCGGCGACGGGACGACTGCGGATAAGTCGTTCGCCCGTGCAGGTGCCCGGACTGACCGGCGTAATCGCAATAGCCGCAGTGGATATCCAAACGGTCGCCCTGAAGTCCGACGGCACGGTCTGGGCCTGCGGATATAACGCGTATGGCCAGCTCGGCGACGGGACGACTACGGATAAGTCGTCGCCCGTGCAGGTGCCTGGGCTGACTGGCGTACTTGCCATTGCCGCAGGGGAATTCCATACGGTTGCCCTGAAGTCCGGCGGCACGGTCTGGGCCTGGGGATGTAATGGTGATGGCCAGCTCGGCGACGGGACGTACAACAGCGAACTTTCCCCCGAACAGGTGCCCGGGCTGACAGGCGTTTCGGCGATAGGGGCAGGATATTATCATACCCTGGCTCTGGTGCCGGATACCGCCCCGCCGGTCGTGAGCGCCGGGCCTGACGTGACGACAAAAGCCGTCTTCACCCAGACCGCGACGGCGACGGACGCAAGCCCCATGGCATATTCATGGAAAATGGTATCCGGCCCCGGGACGATAACCTTCGGCTCCCGGCGGCCCTCTCGACAACCATCACCGCAAGCAAGGACGGGACTTACCTAATAAGCTTCACTGCGACTGACGCCTCGGGCAACTCGGCGTCCTCGACCATGACGCTCATACGGGATACTGTACTGCCTGTCGTCAGCGCGGGCGCGAACCAGACGAAGAACGCGCAGTTCACCCAGACCGCGACGGCGACGGACTTAAACTCCATGACATACTCATGGAGCATGGTATCCGGCCCCGGGACGATAACCTTCGGCTCCCCGACGGCCCTCACGACGACCATTTCCGCAAGCGCGGACGGGACGTACACAATAAGCTTCACCGCGACGGACGCGGCGGGCAACGCGGCATCCAAGACCATGACGCTTACATGGGATACCACCCCGCCTGTCGTCAGCGCGGGCGCGGACAAGTCCGCCAAGGCCATCTACAGACAGGCGGCGACGGCGACGGACAACTTAACCGCCATGACATATCTGTGGAGCGTGGTATCCGGCCCCGGGACGATAACCTTCGGCTCCCCGACGGCCATCTCTACGACAATCTTACCCAGCGCGGACGGGATTTACGTAATAGGCTTCACGGCGACGGACGCGGCGGGAAACGCGGCATCCTCGACGATGACCCTCACATGGGATACCACTGCGCCAGTCGTCAGCGCGGGCATAAACAGGACGGCGAGCAGTCCCATCACCCAGACCGCGACGGCGACGGACTTAACCGCCATGACTTATTCATGGGCCAAGGTAACCGTCCCCACGGGCGGGATAGTTACCTTCGGCTCCGCGACGGCCCTCCAGACGACCATCTCCGTCAACAAGGCCGGGACTTACGTAATAAAATTCACCGCGACGGACGCGCTGGGCAACGTGGGGTCCGCGACCATGACGCTGGTATGGAGCAGTACGCCCTTTTATGCAATAACAGCCGCGGCCGTTTCAAACGGCACCATAACGCCTGCGCTCATCGATGTGGCCAGCGGTGCTAACCAGACCTTCGCTATTGCACCGGCGAGCGGCTATGCGATTGGCAGCGTAACGGTTGACGGGACGACCCCGGAAGGGGCAATTGCCTCCTACACTTTCTCCAATGTACTGATGGCCCATACGATAGCCGCGACGTTTATTCCAACTATCACGGCCTCAGCAGGCGCTAACGGCAGCATCTCTCCGTCGGGCACGACAAAGTGGCCAGCGGTGGTAGCCAGACCTATACCATCACCCCGATCGCCGGATATCACGTAGATACCCTCACAGTGGACGGAGGTGCTGTTGCAGCGGCTACCACTTATACCTTCACCGGTGTGACAACGCCCCAAACGATATTGGCAACCTTTGCCCAGAACCCGCCGGTCGCCATAATCGTTACCGCAGGCTCAAACGGGAGTATAACTCCGGCAGGGACTGCCGGCATAGTAAACGTGCCACAGGGTGCCAGCCAAACCTTCGCTATTGCACCAGCGATAGGCTGCGTGATCGGCAACGTAACAGTTGACGGGACCTCGGAAGGGGCAATTGCCTCCTATACTTACTCCAATGTGCAGTTCGGCTTACATACGATAGCCGCGACGTTTATTCCAACTATCGCGGCCTCAGCAGGCGCTAACGGCAGCATCTCTCCGTCGGGTACGATACAAATGGCCAGCGGTGCCAACCAGACCTTTGCCATTGCACCAGCGAGCGGCTATGCCATCGGTCACGTGACGGTCGACGGGACTTCCATAGGAGTAATGACCGCCTGGACCTTCACGAATGTACGGGCTGCCCACACGATAGCCGCGACGTTTATCCCGACTATCACGGCCACGGCGGGCGCAAACGGCGGTATTTCTCCCGCCGGTACGGCAAGAGTGGCCAGCGGTGCTAATCAGACCTATACTATCGCGCCAAACGCAGGTTATCATGTGGCGGACGTACTTGTCGACGGCGCCTCGGCAGGCGCTGTAAGCACATACACCTTCAGCAATGTTACGGTGCCGCATACTATATCTGCTACCTTCGCGCAGAACGATGCCGTAATAATAACCGCCTCTGGCACCGGCGGCGGCAGCATATCGCCGTCCGGGGACGTGTCGGTGGTAAAGGGCACGAACGAGACCTTTACCATTACACCTGCATCCGGCTATGCCATCGGTAACGTGACGGTTGACGGGACATCCATAGGAGTAATGACCGCCTGGACCTTCTACAATGTCCAGACTGCTCACACGATAGCCGCGACGTTTATCCCGACTATCACGGCCACGGCGGGCGCGAACGGCGGCATTTCTCCTTCCGGAACGACAAGAGTGGCCAGCGGCGCGAACCAGACATATACTATCACCCCAAGCGCGGGTTATCATGTGGCGGACGTACTTATCGACGGTACTACCGACGCAGGCGCTGTGAGCACATACACATTCACCACTGTAACGGCGCCGCATACAATATCTGCGAGCTTTGCGCAGAACCCGGCCTTTACCATAACGGTTACCCAGGGCGCCAACGGCAGCATATCGCCGTCGGGTGATGCATCGGGGAATATATCGGTGCTAACCGGCACAAGCAGCCCGACCTTTACCATAACTCCGGCAGCGGGCTACAGAATTGGAAAAGTATTAGTAGATGGAACTTCGATAGGCGTAATGACGAGCTGGACTTTCACGAACGTTCTGGCTGGCCACACGATAACCGCGACGTTTAACCCGACGATCACGGCCACAGCGGGCGCGGGCGGCAGCATTTCTCTTCTTGGTACGACAGGAGTAGTCAGCGGGGCGAACCAGACATATACCATTACGCCAAGCGCGGGTTATCATGTGGCGGACGTGAACGCTGACGGGTTTTCCGTGGGTGCCTTGAGCACATACACCTTCACCAATGTAACGGTGCCGCATATGATATCTGCGAGCTTTGCGCAGAACCCGGCCGTAAACATAGTTGTTACCCAGGGCTCCAACGGCAGCATAACGCCGACGGGTGATACATCAGGAGATGTATCGGTAGTAACTGGCACCAGCAGCCCGGCCTTTTCCATAGTTCCGGCATCGGGCTACAAAATTGGAAAAGTATTGGTAGATGGAAAATCGATAGGCGTAATGACGAGCTGGACTTTCTTGAATGTACAGGCGGGCCACACGATAACGGCCTCCTTCATTCTAAAATAAGAGCAAGGACAGACAATGAAAAAGGGGCTGGCGGAATTTCCGCAGCCCCTTTTTTTATTGTCCCGCAAGCCCCATATGAGGCTATGAAGCAGACATCGCCCTGCTTATCCGCCGCCGACGAAGCTGAGGATTTCCAGTGCGTCTCCCTCGCTTATCGGGGTTTCGGCGTAAGCGTTTTTGGGGAGTATCACCCGGTTGTGCTCCACGGCCACACGCTGGTCGGATAGTCCCAGGGAGCATAAAAGCTCCCCCACCGTCCCCACGTCCGGGGTGGTTTCTACCGGTTCGCCGTTTACGGAAATTTTCATATCATGAATTATAAATGGCTGATTTGGGATAATCAAGTCTTTTTGAAGGGCAAAAGCAAACTGCGGGCCTTAGTAATGTATATCTCTCTTGCCTTTTGAAATCATTTCCATCTTCTGTTTCAGGTCTTCCCGCAGAGCGCCGGTGAAGCCCTCCAGAAAATTCTCGAGCGCGGCCTCGATTTCTTCCCGCCCGTCCGGCCCCACGTCCAGCAGGTATTCCTTTAACGACAGAAGCGCGTTTGCCGTACATAGTTCTTTCAGTTTCCCGGACGAGGCCGTATTCAGAAAATCCGCCCCCTGCCTTCCGCTCCGGTAACAGGCCGTGCAAAGCGACGGCAGAAGCCCGGCTCTCCGCGATTATCCTCACCATTTCGTTAAGCGGGCGGTGGTCGGCTAAGTCGAACTGCGCCGTGCTATGCTCGCCTTTGTCATAGCCTCCCGGCTCGGTCGATGAGCCGGCGGATATCTGGGACGCGCCGCAAGACAGGCATTCTTCCCGGAGCTTAGCCGGTTCGCGCGTGGATATCACCACCCCCGCCTGCGGGACCGAGAGGCGGTAAACCGCGACTACCTTTTTAAACTCTTCGTCGCTGACTGGATAAGGGGCGTCCTTAATCCCGGCGCCTTCCGCCGGACGCAGGCGCGGCACGGAAATGGTATGGGCGCTAGCTCCGAAAAGGGCCTCCAGGTGTTTCGAGTGGGCTATTGCCGCCAGGGCGTCGTAATGGTAATCGTAAAGGCCCAGAAGCGGCCCTATCCCCACGTCGCCGAAACCCGCTTCGAGCGCCCTGTCCATCGCGGACAGCCGGTAGAGGAAATCCGACTTTTTCCCGGTCGGGTGCAAGAAATTATAGCTTTCCTTGTGATAGGTCTCCTGAAAGCATTGATATACGCCGTAACCCGCCGACTTGATTTTTTTGAAATCCTCCACCGAAACCGGGGCGGAGTTCACGTGCAGTATCCTCACGTCCGTCCGGGAGTAAATTTCGCGCGCGACTTTAACTAAATAATCCACCCCCGAATGGAGCGGGTGCTCGCCCGCCACAAGTATAATCCTCTTGAAACCCATCCGTGACAGGATCTTCGCCTGCTCCACCGCTTCGTCCGGAGACAGGGCTTTTCTGCGGGCAAGGGAATTGGACTTCCTGAAACCGCAGTACAGGCAGTCGTTGGAGCAGTAATTCGATAAATACAACGGGGCGAAAAGCACCACGCGCGGGCCGAATACAGCCTCCTTCACCTCCGCCGCTTTTTCGCGTATGGCCGCTACCGTGTCTTCGTCTTCGGCCATCAAAAGCGCCGCCGCGTCCCGGATGGACAACCCCTTAAGCTCACCCGCGCGCGCGAGGATTGCGTCAACTTCCAGACGGGAAGGGGCCTTCGCCTCTTTAAGCGCGGCCTCCACGTCGTTTAATATTTCTTCCACTGCCGCCTCCGAAAACCTAAAACTTGTTACCTTTTTGGGAAAAAGGTAACGCCAAAAACTTTTAAACTGTCCCGTTTTCTTTGTGTTACTTTCTTTTTCGCAAAAGAAAGTAACGGTTTATTCCCCCGGTTCGCCCAATAAAATTCTCAATACGCAATTTGCCTGGTGGTGCGCCGCGATCCCTACCCTGGGCGCCATCAGCCCCTGGCCTGCCGCCGCCTCCGACTCCTGGTCGCCGACTATGAAATATTTGCCGAACGGCGTTGTCTTTATCGAATTGGAAGGCCCATGCCCCGCCACGCCGGAGGCGGTCACCACCGGCACGTCCGGACAGTGCTCCGCCATGGTATTTAAGAGCATCGCCTTCGCCTCCGCCTTGTCGAACGCCTCGACCAGCACGTTTACCTTGCAGAAATATTCCGGGATATTCTTTTCCGTCAGGACCGTCTTGTGCGACGATACCTTTACGTAGGGATTGATCCTGCGCAGGTTTTCTTCCATCGCCTCCGTCTTGGGCTTCCCTATCTGGTCTATGAAATACTGCTGCCGGTTCAAGTTGCTCGGCTCCACCATGTCATAGTCCACGATGACCAGTTCGCCGACTCCAAGCCTTGCCAGGGCCACGGCGACGACCGAGCCGAGCCCTCCAAGCCCCGCTACCCCGACCCGCGCCTTCTTGACCACCTCGTGCACGCCGGGGGTGTGGCGCGCCGTCATCAGGGCCTCCAGTTCTTCCCTGGAAGGCATGGCCCCCTTCCTGATGAACACGATGTTGTCTCCATCGTGCAGGACGGGGTTTTCCTGGGTGGGGAAGCCGTTTAAAATAGTAAGGTCCGAGCCGGGTTTATACTTGGCGCGGACCTCCATAAGCTTTGGCGGCTCCTTGAATTCCACGAACCGCTCATTTACTTTTAATCGAACCATGATATTTAAAATTGTAAGACAATGGGGACGGGAAGTCAATCCTCAGGCCGCTCTCCTGAAAGATAAATTTGCCAATGTGGCCGTTACGGCTAAAAAACCCAATAAAACCGCAAGGTCGGTCAGGATAGGATACTCAGGCCTGAAAGAAGCGCCCAATATGTTCTTCATCGCGTCGATTCCATATGTCAAAGGATTTGCGCGGGTAAGCTCCTTAAGCACGGAGGGCAGACGCTTTATCGGATACATCGCTCCTGATAGAAAGTACATCGGCATGACTATTAAATTCATTACGACGTTGAACCCTTCATAGGACCTCATGCTCGCGGCTACAAGTATTCCGAAACAGGTCATCGAAAAAGCAAGCAGTCCCGCCGACATCAGCAGCAGCAGGAATTGAATAAGACCTATTTTTATTCCCAGTACCGGGATAAAAACAGACATGATGAGTACCTGAAACAGGGATATGGACGTACCGGCCATCGCCTTGCCGGCGACGACGGAAAACCTGGAGATGGGCGCGACCAGTATCTCCTTTAAAAATCCGAACTCCCTGTCCCAGACAATCGATATGGCGGAGAATATGGACGCAAAGAGGATGGTAAACCCCAATATCCCGGGAAAAAGAAACTGGGTGTAAGTTATGCCGCCGCCTGGGAGGGTGACGATCCTGCCCATCCCGCCGCCCAGCACGAAAAGCCACAATATCGGCCGGGCCATCGTGCCCATGATGCGGCTTTTTTCCCGGATGAACTTCCGAAGCTCCCGGAAGGAGATGACGTATATCGCCTTCAGCTCGTGCGTTAGGTTAGCCATCAATGCCTCCCGGAGGCCTTGCGGGCGAAGGAGCGCATGGGGCCGTAAGGGTCGGAGTTCTCTTCCCGTATGCTCTTGCCGGTCAGGCTTAGGAATACGTCGTTCAAGGTGGGCCGGGTCATGCTGACGGAGGTAATCCGGGTGGAGAGTCCTTTTATCAGTACCGGCAGCACCTCTTCCCCCTTCTCCACCGTGAGGGTAACGCCGCCGTCTGTTAATCTCGGCTCCAGCTTGAACTTTCTCCCGAAGCTCCGACTCCAGGACCTTCGGGTCGTCGGCGGAGAGTTTCAGGGTATCGCCGTGAAGCCCCGCCTTCAACTCGGCCGGGGTCCCGGACGCGATAATCTTACCCAGGTCGATTATGGCAATCCTGTCGCAGAACTCCGCCTCTTCCAGGTAATGAGTGGTCATGAATACGGTAATGCCTGTGGACTTTTTCAGCTCGCGTATGAATTCCCATATCATGTTCCTGGTCTGCGGGTCGAGTCCCAGGGTAGGCTCGTCCATGAACAGCACTTTAGGGTAATTCAAGATGCCGCGGGCTATCTCCAGCCGCCTTTTCATGCCGCCGGAGAACCTCCGCACAAGCTCGTTCTTCCTGGCCGAGAGGCCGACTAACGAAATCGCGTCCTCTATCCTCTTTTTCGCCGTTACCCTGTCCAGACCGTAGAGGTATGCGTGGAAGAGAAGGTTTTCATAAGCCGTGAGGCCGTTGTCGAGCGTCGGGTCCTGAAATATTATGCCTATGGAGCGGCGCACGGAGTCCGCATCCTTCACGCAGTCGAATCCCCCCACGGAGGCCTGTCCTTTCGTGGGGGATAAAAGCGTGCAGAGGATGGATATGGTGGTGGATTTACCCGCGCCGTTCGGCCCGAGAAAACCGAATACCTCGCCCGGTGCGACATCGAACGATATGCCGTCCACCGCGGTCAGGGAGCCGTATTTTTTAACTAACGAATTGACAGATATATTGGACATTTATATTATTGTGTATACCATTCCCCGTGGTTCTTCGGCACGTACCAGTCCTTTAAATTATAGAATATCCCGAGCGGCTCCTTCTTCACGCCTTTAAAGCGTTTATGGATTATCGGCAGGGCGTCGGGCACGTACAGGAAGGTATAGGGCGCGTCGTCCGACAATATCGCGTGGATGCGGTGGTATATCTCCTTCCGCTTCTCGATGTCGAACGTCTGCCGGCCCTGGATTAAAAGCTTGTCCACTTCCGGGTTATTATAGCTTATGAAGTTGAATTCACCTTCCTTGATTTTCTTGGAATACCACATATCGTAGGAGTCGGGGTCGCGGCCCAATCGCCCAGCCCATGATGAGCGCCTCGAAGCGCTTTTTGTCTATGAAGTCGTGCAGGAGCGCCTGCCACTCTAAGGCGGTTATATTCACCTGGACCCCGACCTTGGCCAGGTCCTGCTGGATAATCTCCGCCGCCATCTCGCGCTGTTTGTTCGCCTGGTTCACCAGTATCGTAAATGTGAACGTCTTCCCGTCCTTTGTCAGCATCCCGTCCGGCCCCGGCGTCCAGCCAGCCTCCTTCAGCATGGCCTTAGCCTTTTCCGGGTCGTAGGGATATCCCTTCACGTCCTTGTTGAACGCCCAGGATTCCGGCGGGAACGGGCCGGTGCACGGCGTGCCAAGGCCTAAAAGCACGCCCTGTATTATCCCCTTCTGGTCTATCGCGTACGAGAGCGCCTGGCGCACGCGCTTGTCCTTGAACAGGGGATTGGTAAGGTTATAGCCGAGGTAATCATATGGCAAATGCGGGATAGCGGAGCTTATTGAAGCGATCTTTTATCTCAGGAGTATCGGTCTCTCTCGAATATTGCATGGGAGTGAGGTTCATAAGGTCTATCCCGCCGGTCTTTAACTCCAGGAACTCCGTCGCCTGGTCCGGGAGGATGCGGGAGACGTACTTGTCGATATGCGGCCTGCCCTCGAAGTAATCGTCATATGCGTCCAGGACTATCCTGTTCCCGGTAATCCACTCGCCGAACTTGAACATGTTCGTCCCTATGGGATGCCGGTTGAACGGGTCCTTGTTTATGTCTTTTCCCGCCAGTAAGTGCTTCGGTATGACGCCCATCCCCCATGCCTCCAGGGCCGGGGCGAACGGCTCCTTGTACGTTACCCTGACGGTGTATGGGTCAAGCGCCTCGACTTTATCGACAGGCCCTAACGTATCGCTATAAGGCGTCGCCGTGTTCGGGTCTCTCAGGACCTTGTAGGTAAAGAGTACGTCGTCGGCGGTAAAAGGCTTTCCGTCCTGCCACTTCACGTTCTTGCGCAGATGGAAGGTTATCACCAGCCCGTCCTTCGATACGTCCCAGTTTTCGGCCAGGTCGCCGGTAATCTTTATGTCCTTGTCGTATTTCGTCAGGCCCTGGAAAATCAGGCCGGATATGTCTCCGGATGCGGAATCGGTCGCCAGCATCGGGATTAACCTTTTGGCGTCCGCGCCCATTGCGACAGTGAGATAATTCGGGTCCCTGACCAGCCCCTCTTCGTGTTTTTTACCACATGCCGAGAGGAGGAGAAATAAACCCAGGGCAAATACGGCAACCCTTTTCAATGATTACCTCCCAAGGACAAAAAAGGGGACTCGAAATCAGAGCCCCCTAAAACCGTTACCTTTTTAGTAAAAAGGTAACGCCAAAAACTTTTAAACTGTCCGCTTTCTTTTGGCTACTTTTCTTTCTCGCGAAAGAGAGAGTGACGGTTTTATTGGCCGCCCTTCTGCGCCGGGGCCGGTTGACCGGCGGTGGAGGGAGCCGTCGCCGCTTTCCCTGGAAGGCGTATTGACTATCGAGGCACTCGTGCCGTGCGATTCGAGCATTGCAAGCGCAAGAGAGGTAATCATGAATATCGCGCCCGCGGCCGCCGTAAGCTTCGTCAGGAAATTGCCCGCGCCACGGCTCCCGAAGACAGTCTGAGAGCCGCCCGTGCCGAAAGTCGCGCCGACGCTGGCCCCTTTACCTTGCTGGAGAAGGACTACCAGCACGACAGCCAGACAGACAATTACATGAACTACCATGAGAAAAGTAACCATTATACCCTATACCTCCTGATAATTAACGAGGGCGGAAAAGGAGTCCGCCTTTAAACATGCGCCGCCCACCAGGGCGCCGTCGATGTCTTCCATTGCCATTAAACTCTTGACATTATCGGGCTTTACGCTCCCGCCGTACAGCACCCGAACCCTGGATGCGGCGTTCTCTCCGAATGTGCCCAATAATTTTTCCCGGATGAACTTATGGACTTCCTGCGCCTGCTCCGGCGTCGCGGTCTTGCCCGTCCCTATCGCCCAGACCGGCTCGTAGGCCACGATTATTTTCTCGGCCTGCTCAGGCGTCAGCCCGGCAACGCCGCCATTTAACTGGGTTTCTATTACCTTGAACGCCACGCCGGATTCCCTCTCGGCCAAGGTTTCGCCGACGCACATGATGGGGGTCAACTCAGCCGCGAGCGCCGTCTTTACCTTCTTATTTACCCCTTCGTCCGTCTCGCAGAAATACTGCCTGCGCTCGGAGTGGCCGATGATGACGTGCGTGCATCCGGCGTCTATCAGCATGGGGGCGGAAATCTCGCCGGTAAACGCGCCTTTCGGCTCGTAATGCATGTTCTGGGCGGCAAGGCCTATGCCTTTTCCCTTTATCTCGCAAGAGATTGCATGGAGCGCGGTAAAGGGCGGGCCTATCACCACCTCGACCCCGGTCTTCCCGGAACACGAGGAAATAATGCCTCGAACGAGCTCCAGTGCTTCTGGGACCGTAAGATGCATCTTCCAGTTTCCGGCTATGACAGGTTTTCGGACCATAACGGTTGAGTTTATTATTTTTGGCGTTTTCTGTCAAGAAAAAACAACGTGTTAGCAAACCTGCATAAGGAGGCGGGGGATTCTATTTCCTGCGGCGGGGTTTTTTGGATTCGCGTTCCACGTCGGATTTGTCCAGGTAGTGCCGCACCTTCTCCAGGCTGATTTCCTGCTTTGATAGGGCGAAGGCGCGGACCTGCCGTCCCATGATGGAGGCTATGCCGTTTATGGCCTCGTTCCTCGTGAAGCCGTACGCGGAGAAGCCTTCGTCCGCCTTCGCGCAAAAAAGAGGCGTGCCGGTTTCCTTCAGCTCGTACTCCCAGAGGAATACGCTCCACCTGTAGGACTCGGTCTCCAGATAGTATCTTCTGGCGGGGAGGCCGGGGGACGCGGGCTTGTAGGCCCGGTCCTCCGTTATCGCCACCTTTACCCCGGATATTCTTTTACGTGCATCTTAGACCTTTGTTACCTTTTTGGAAAAAAGGTAACGCCAAAAACTTTTAGACTGTTTTAAGTCCCGTTTTCTTTGCGTTACTTTCTTTTTCGCAAAAGAAAGTAACAAGGTTTTTACACCGCCGCGTCGCCCCGCTCGCCGGTCCTGATCCGGATGGTCTCGTCCACCGGCAGGACGAAAATCTTGCCGTCGCCTATCTTGCCCGTCCTTGCCGTCTCCTCGATGACCTTCAGCACCTCGGTCACCAGGTTATCCTGGACGACTATCTCTATCTTTACCTTCGGCACGAAGTTCACGTCGTATTCCGCGCCCCGGTACAGCTCCACGTGCCCTTTTTGCCTGCCGTAGCCTTTCACTTCCGTGACCGTGAGGCCGGCAACGCCGGCCTTGTTAAGCGCGTCCTTCACGTCCTCCAGCTTAAAGGGCTTTATAATCGCCTCGATCTTTTTCATAGTGAGAGCACGCCTCCTTTAGTCCTCGAATATGTAGCCGGACTCGCCGTGCTGGCTGTAGTCCAGGCCTAAACTTTCTTCTTCGGCGTCCACCTTCAGCCCCATCGTCATGTCCAGGACCTTAAGCAGGATGCTGGTAACGACGAAAGAGTAGACAAGGGTTGCCCCGACCGCTATCGCCTGAACGCCCAACTGCTTCGGGTTGCCGTAGAACAGGCCGTTGCCCCCGGCGGAATTTACCGCTACGGTAGCAAATAAACCGGTTGCCAAAGCTCCCCACGTCCCGCCTACGCCGTGGACGCCGACGACGTCAAGGGAGTCGTCATAACCCAGTTTCGGCTTCAACGATACCGCCGTATAGCATAAAAGCCCGCCGACCACCCCTATGATCATCGCCCCAAGAGGGGTGACGAAGCCGGAGGCCGGGGTTATCGCCACAAGGCCCGCGACCGCGCCGGAGGCAGCTCCCAGGACTGTCGGCTTCTTCCTGTGTATCCACTCAGCGAACATCCACGCGAGCGCCGCCGCGGCAGTCGCCAGGTGCGTAACGACGAAGGCCGTGCCAGCCAGCCCGTTCGAGGCCACCGCGCTTCCGGCGTTAAACCCGAACCAGCCGAACCACAGAAGCGCCGCGCCGAGTAACGTCATCGTCAGGTTGTGCGGGGGCATCGGCACCTTCAGATAACCCTTGCGCTTGCCGACGATTAAAGCCGCCGCGAGCGCCGCGACGCCGGAGCTTATATGGACGACCGTGCCGCCCGCGAAGTCCAGCGCGCCCATGTTATGTATCCAGCCGCCCATCCCCCATACCCAGTGGGCGATAGGGTCGTAAACCAGGGTGCACCATAAAAGCGTGAAGACCAGGAAGGTCTTGAACTTGAACCGCTCCGCGACCGCCCCGGTAATAAGCGCCGGAGTGATGACCGCGAACATCATCTGGAAGACCATGTAAACCTGGTGCGGGATGGTCGCCGCGTAATCCGGGTTCGGGGTCTGGCCGACGCTATTCAGCCCGAACCAGGACAGGTCCCCTATGAAGTGGTGGACGTCCGGGCCGAACGCCAGGGAATAGCCCCAAAGCGCCCACTGCACCGATACCAGGGCCACTATGATGAAAGACTGCATGATCGTGCCCAGGACGTTCTTCTTCCTGACCATGCCGCCGTAGAACAGCGCCAGCCCCGGGGTCATCAGCATCACGAGCGCCGAGGATATCAGCACCCATGCGGTATCGCCGGAATCCACTTTCGGCGGGGGCGCCGCCGCCGCAGCGGCAATGCCGGCCGCTCCAAGGACCAGCCCGACGATAACACCTAAACCAATTGCCTTCCTGTAAATGCTCTTCACTGTTTTTTCTCCTCCTCACTTAATTTCAGCCAAGGGCGTACTGCCTGCCGAAGTTAAACCTGTCCCATCGGGCTTTATTACAAAGTCCGTGCCAGGAGGAGATACACCAGATCGTTCCCGCTTAACTCACAGGAAAACAATGAGAAATCTATTTTTTGAGCATGACTACAAAATTGGCATACATTTTTGTCGCGCTGCATATAAAAAGGGCAGCAAGTCATAAGTTGCACAATTACTATGCAGAAAGTTCAGCGGCTCACGAGATTTGCGCCAGTCTGGATCACCGCGCCGCCGATTACTATAATGACAAGCCCAAGCCATGTCGTAAGGGGGATTGTCTCCTTAAACAGGAACCGGCCGGCCAGGATGCTGACTACAGCGAACACGGCGACATATACCCCCAGGAGTTTCGAGAAATCCCATTTGACCGTGTTCACCACCACGCCGTAGCAGCCAAGCATTAAAAACCCCGTTACGATGAACCAGACGACGCTGCCGCGAAGCCCCTTCCTGATGACGGCGTCGCCGCCTACTTCCAGAACCGCCGCGGCTATAAAAATTATCCAGGCTGCTATTGTCATGTCAGCTATATCTTAAGCACGTAATACCGAAGCCAGACGTAAAGGGCGGATATCGCCACGGTCAGTATCATCACTGGCATGCCGTAAAGCATGAAACGCCCGAAAGTGATCTTCCTCCCCATTTTCTCCGACATGCCCACGACGATTACATTCGCGGATGCGCCGATAGCCGTGCCGTTCCCGCCGAGGCAGGCCCCGAGGGAAAGCGACCACCACACCGGCAGGAGGTCGGAATGGTGTAAAAGCGCGGTACCGGACAGCCCCGGATGCATCTCTTTTGCCATGTCAATTATTAGCGGGTTCATCGTGGCCACGAACGGGATGTTATCGATAAACGCCGACGCGAACGCCGAGAACCACATCACCAGCATGCTGGTGCCGAACATGTTCCCATGCGTCAGGCCCAGTACCCGCACTGAGAGCCAACCTATCAGGCCGACCTTGACCACGCCGCCGATTATTATAAAAAGACCAATAAAAAAGAAAAGCGCAGACCACTCCACCGCGAGCAGGGAGCCTTCCGGCGCGTCCTTGCGGGCCAGGAGCAGCATCAGGGCGGCCCCGGACAGAGCTATCGTCGCGGCTGGAGCCCCAGGCTCGTGACACGAAGCCCGCCATCACCAGCCCTAAAACCGCAAGGGACTTCATCAGGACCGGGAAATCCTTTATCGCCTCCCGCTCGTCCATTTCCATAAGCCGCGCCTTTAAGTCGTCGCGCGTCCTTAAGCCTTGCCCCAGATGAACCTGGCCGCAAGGAGATACGCGGCAAGCACTATGATGATGACCGGCGTCAGATGATAAATAAAAGCCATGAAGTCCAGGTTCGCCCTTGAGCCGATCATTATGTTGGGCGGGTCTCCGATCAAGGTGGCCGTTCCGCCTATATTGGATGCAATGGCGCAGGAAATCAGGAAGGGGATCCGGGCCATGTCCAGGACGTCGGCGATGAGAATTTTAACGGGCGCTATCAGGAGAACGGTGGTCACGTTGTCCAGGAAGGCTGAAGCTACCGCCGTCACTACCGCGAAGATGACCAGTATCCTGCCGGGTGAGCCCTTCCCGAGCTTTGCGCTCTTTATCGCGACATACTCGAATACGCCCGTGGGCTTCATCAGGCCCACGATTATCATCATGGACAGAAGCAGGAAGATGACGTTCCAGTCCACTCCTAAATCAAGAGAATGAAAAGCCTCGTTCTGTGTAAGGATGCCGAGCAGGATAACCAGCGACGCCCCGCATAACGCCACGACGGTCTTATGGACGCTCTCGGTTATTATGAGCGCGTACGCGACTACGAATATCGCCGTCGCCATCCAGAACGTTGCGTCCATTACTATCGGTTGCGGAGTCATTTCTTCCTTATAAAAGAAAAAACGGGGACGGGCACCATGCCCGGCCCCCAGGGAGGAGTTATATCGCGCCCGCGCCGCGCTCGCCGGTCCTTATGCGGACTATCTCTTCGACGGGTATTATGAATATCTTCCCGTCGCCTATCTTGCCGGTCTTGGCCGTTTCCTCTATTATCGCCAGAACCTTATCCACCATCGAGTCGTCCACCACCGTCTCGATCTTCACCTTAGGCAGGAAGCTTATTTCATACTCCGCGCCGCGGTAGAGCTCGACATGGCCCTTCTGCCTGCCGAACCCCTTGACTTCGGATACGGTCAGGCCTGCGATGCCGCCTTTGTTGAGAGCGTCCTTCACTTCGTCCAGCTTGAAGGGCTTTATTATCGCTTCTATTTTTTTCATTGCATATCTCCCTTGTCGTCCGCCAGCTTAATGGTGGATGGTCTTGATGTTGAAGTCCGGATAGGCCCTGACTGCGACCTCGGCCATGTCGAGACCTTCTTCCTCTACTTCCGGCGGCACCCTGAGGCCGACCACCTTGTCGAGTATCTTGAAGAAGACATAGGAGATTGTGAATATCGCAATAAAGTTCGCTGCCACGCCGATAAACTCCGCGAGGAACTGCGAGGGGCCGCCGTAGAAGAGGCCGTTACGGTGCCCGCCACGCCGTTCCAGCCGTCGCCGTAGGTGCCGTCGGCGAACAGGCCGAGCGACAGGACGCCCCAGGCGCCGTTGACGCCGTGGACGATGATCGCGCCGACCGGGTCGTCGATCTTCAGCATGCGCTCGAAGAAGAAGACGCTCCAGACCACCAGGACGCCGGCGACGGCGCCGATGATCACCGCGCCGACGGGCCGTACGAAGGCGCACGGCGCGGTGATGGCCACCAGGCCGGCCAGCATGCCGTTGCACATCATGCTGAGGTCGGGCTTTCCGTAGCGCATCCACATGATAGAACATCGCGGCGAACGCGCCGGCCGCGCGAGGCCAGCATGGTGTTCGCCGCGATCGACGCCGATGCGCAGGTCGGTGCCGGCCAGGGTGAGCCGGGGTTGAACCCGAACCAGCCGAAGGCCAGGATGAAGCGTGCCGACCATCGCCATCGGGATGTTGTGGCCGGGGATGGCGTTGGGCGAGCCGTCCTTGTTGTACTTGCCGATGCGCGGCCCGAGGACCATGGCGCCGGCCAGGCCGATGACGCCGCCCGTCATGTGCACGACCAGGAGCCGGCGAAGTCGACGTGGCCGTGGCCCAGGCCGAAGTTGGTGCCCGAGCTGGCCAGCCAGCCGCCGCCCCAGACCCAGTTGCCGAAGAGCGGGTAGATGACAGTGCCGACGAAGAAGCCGTAGATCACGAACGCCGAGAACTTCCAGCGCTCGGCCATCGCGCCGGTCGGGATGGTGGCCGTGGTGTCCATGAACACCATCTGGAACAGGAACAGCGTCGAAGACGCCGGCGTCATAGGCCCCGCCGGTGAGGAAGAAGCCCTTGCAGGCCGAACAAGCCCGAAGTCGTTGCCGAACAGGTTGACGGTATGAACTCGTGGTTGAGCACATCGCCGTGCCTGCGCCAAGCGAGGCGACGCCGCCCACGCCGCCGAACATGAAGGCGAAGCCGCAGACCCAGAAACCGAGCATGCCGAGGGCGATAGACCATGAAGTTCATGGCCATGGTATGGCCGGCGTTCTTGGCCCGGCGTCAAGCCGGTCTCCACCATCGCGAAGCCCGCCTGCATGAACATGACCAGGAAGCCGGTGACCAGCGTCCACACGAAGTTGATGGCCACGCGGTTGTGGCCTACGGTGTCGGATAGCTTGACCGCCAGCGGCTCGACCTTCCCGAGCTTCGTCATGTCGTCGGCGGTCGGTGAATTAGGGGCCTCGCCAATAGCGTCCGCCGCGACGCCGGTATTCACGCCGGAGGGGTCGGGCTGGGGTTCAGCAGCCGCAGGCGCAGCGCGGAGCCGCCGCCGGAGCCGTAGCCGCCGCGGGGGCCGCGGTAGTAGCGCCGCCCATCGCAGGAGCGGTTGCCGGCTTGTCGTCTGAGAACGCCGCCGTGGCGAGTGCGACGATAATGGCAAGCCCGAATATTATTGGTATGTACTTCTTGAACGTCTTTTTCACTTTTGTATCCTTTGTCTTGGTTTTTTTTAAACCGTTACCTTTTTGGGAAAAAGGTAACACCAAAAACTTTTGCCCTTACGGGATGTTGATATCCAGCTGAGTCGTGAAGGTCGGCTGGCCGCCGGTGGCCTTCCTGGCATAGATGTCGTAACCCACTAACACGGAGACGTTCTTGCTAAACGCCCAGGAACCGCCGAAGCTGGTACGCGCCGAAGAGGTTATTGCCGCCCTGGTAGTCCACCGCCATCCAGAGCTTGTCGGAGATCTCGGTCATGGTGCGGTCCCAGGAGAGGAGCACGCCGTTATTGTCATGATTGCCGTTCTGGTCTGTCAATAAGGCGGCGTTGCCGATATACCAGCCTGCGGAGATCCTGCCTATGACCGGGAACGTCCTCGCGGCAAGGGCGTATGTAATCGCGTAGTTCGTCTTGCTGCTGTACCCCAGGTCGTAAGAGCCTACAGCCAGGGCGGGCGACCACTTGAACATCGAGTCTTCGGGCGTGCCGAGCTTGGCGTTGAAGAATATCGGCCTGTCGTCGGCGGCGGCGCTTAGGCCCCGGATGTAATCGATACCTACCTCCATCTGAATCTTGTCGAAAGGCAGGACGCCTACCTCCGGACCGAGGTCATAAGCAATAGGCGAGTACGTGCCGTCCGGGTTTTTCTGGGTCCTGACGTAATCGTCGATTCCCAGATGCACCGTCCCGAACGGCTGGATGTCCGTGGAGGGTATCCATATCTGCGTGGAGGGAGTGGCCAGCGCCGTGCCCGAAATAAGAGCTAAAAAAAGACCGCTCATCAATAAAATCCCTGCTCTTTTCTTCATCCCTTTCTCCTCTCTAAATAAAAAAGAATCCCAAACAACTGACTCGCGCTGAATGCGCTTCCTGATTATTAGCTTTACAAGACTCATGCCATATTCCGCATTTTGCGGATTTTAAGTGATAAGTTCATTGATTAATAACAAAAATATTGCCTATAATTTGTGCTTAGCATAGCCTGGTGTATAGTTTAGTATGCGTAATAAATCGGCTTTCGAGGTTATTTTGATTAAATATTAGGCAATATTTGCACGCGGGGGGCGGATGACGGGAAAATCTTATCTATGTTATACTTTTTTTAAATCGACCCACCAAGAGAACACGATAGCTTAAGTCCGCAGAAACTCCTTAACTATTCATTAAATAGAGGGTATTCCGCCATGAAAAAGGCACAGGCGCCAGGCCAAAAAACCGGACCTGGAAATATATCCCGGAGATCCGTACCCACTGGGGGCCACATGGGACGGTAAAGGCATAAATTTTGCCGTCTTTTCGGAGAATGCCGAGAAGGTGGAGCTGTGTCTTTTCGACCCGGAAACGGGACTCGAAACCCAGCGCATAAAGTTCATCGAGAGGCTGGACCTGGTCTGGCACTGCTACATCCCCGAACTAAAGCCGGGTACGCTTTACGGATACCGCGTATCCGGGCCGTACGAGCCGAATAACGGCCACAGGTTCAACCCGAACAAGCTGCTGCTGGACCCTTGCGCGAAGGCGATAGAGGGCGAGTTCAAGATGACGGACGCCTGCTTCGGCTATGAGATCGGCAAGGACGACCTCTCGTTCGACCAGCGCGACAGTGCGCCGGACATGCCCAAATGCAAGGTCATCGACCAGTCGTTCGACTGGAAGGGGGACCAGCTGCTTAAAATTCCCTGGAAGGACACCATAATCTACGAAACCCACGTGCGCGGGATGACTATCAAGCATCCGGAGGTGCCTAAAAATATACGCGGCACGTATTCGGGGCTGGCCTCGGACCCCATGCTCAAATACTTCGAGGAGTTGGGCATCACCACCGTGGAGCTTATGCCGGTGCATGCCTTCGTGGACAGCAGGAACCTGCTCGATAAAGGACTGAAGAACTACTGGGGCTACGATTCCATCGGGTACTTCGCCCCGGAACGCCGCTACTCGTCGTCGGGCGACCCGCGTGAGTTCAAGGAGATGGTGCAAAGGCTCCATTCGGCTGGGCTGGAGGTAATTTTAGATGTGGTTTACAACCATACCGCCGAAGGGAACCAGATGGGCCCGACGCTCTGCTTCAAGGGCATAGACAACTTCAATTACTACCGCCTGATGGAAGACGATAAGCGCTTCTATATGGACTACACGGGTACCGGGAATACGCTTAACATGACCCAGCCGATGGCGCTGAAGCTTATAATGGATTCCTTAAGGTACTGGGTGCTGGAGATGCACGTGGACGGTTTCAGGTTCGACCTGGCCGCCGCCCTGGCCAGAGAGCTGCACGACGTGGACAAGCTGGGCGCGTTTTTCGACATTATAAACCAGGACCCTGTCCTTTCCCAGGTAAAGCTCATAGCCGAGCCGTGGGACATCGGCGAGGGCGGCTACATGGTGGGGAACTTTCCGGGGGGCTGGGCGGAATGGAACGGGAAATACCGCGACTGCATACGCTCGTTCTGGAAAGGCGACGGTGGCAAGATAGGCGAGCTCGCCTACAGGGTAACAGGTTCGTCCGACCTCTACGAGCGCGACGGGAGACGGCCGTTCGCAAGCGTGAACTTCATTACCGCGCACGACGGCTTCTGCTCTGAACGACATGGTCAGCTATAACGATAAGCACAACGAGGCGAACAAGGACGACAACCAGGACGGGGACAATAATAACCAGAGCTGGAACTGCGGGGCCGAGGGGCCGACGGATGACCCGGAGATAAACGCCCTCAGGGAGAAGCAGAAGCGAAATTTCCTGGCCACGCTTCTTCTATCGCAGGGCATACCCATGGTGCATCACGGAGACGAGATAAACCATACCAAGCAGGGTAACAACAACACCTACTGCCAGGACAGCGACCTCTCATGGATCAACTGGAAACTGGATGAAAACAGCCGTCAGATACTGGAGTTTACAAAGACGCTTATCCGGGTGGTCAAGGAACATCCGACCTTCCGTAAAGGGCACTTCTTCCAGGGCAGGAAGATCCGGGGCGAGGACGTTAAGGACATAATGTGGCTGAACCCGGACGGCCTTGAGATGACGGAAGAGCAGTGGAACGACGGCTTCGCGCGCAGCCTGGGGATGTATCTCGCCGGCAAGGCCCCCAACGAGAGGGACGAGCATGGAAACCCCATCACGGACGATGACTTCCTGCTCCTTATCAATGCCCATCACGAGGACATCCCGTTCACGATACCGGGCTACCCGCTCCGGAATAACTGGGTACCTTTAATCGATACGGATAACCCGCTCGGCCTTGACGGAAGCGACATATGCAGGCAGGGAGATTCCTATCTCCTGAAGGCGCGCTCTCTTGCGCTTTTGATATCCCCCGCCGATGCGGAAGTGCCGGAGGTAAACGGTAAAACCAAAGGATGAAACGCAGGCACGAGATGAAGTTCGGGGCAAGCGTCCTGCCCGGGGGAGGGGCCGAGTTCAGGCTGTGGGCGCCAGCGGCAAAAAAAGTTGAGCTATGCCTCCAGCACGGCCTGGAAAAAAAATTCTTCGAGATGGACGACTTGGGCGGCGGCTGGCGGGGGACGAGGAACCTTGACGCCCGCCACGGCATGCTGTACTGGTACAGGATAAACGGCGATACCCTGGCGCCCGACCCCGCGTCCCGTTTCCAGCCGGAGGACGCGCTCGGCCCAAGCCAGATAATAGACCCTGAAATATTTGATTGGACGGACGGGGAGTGGCAAGGCAGGCCGTGGGAGGAGGCGATATTCTACGAGCTGCACGTCGGCACGTTCACGCCGCGCGGGACGTTCGATTCGCTAAAGGGACGCCTTGATTACATAGCGGACCTGGGAGTGACCGCCATCCAGATGATGCCCGTCAACAGCTTTCCCGGCAGAAGGAACTGGGGCTATGACGGAGTGCTCCCGTTCGCGCCGGAAGGCACTTACGGCCATCCGGAGAGTTTGAAGTCTCTGATCTGCGAAGCGCACGCAAGAAAACTCATGGTCTTTCTGGACGTGGTTTACAACCATTTCGGCCCGCTTGGAAACTGCCTGCACCTCTACGCGCCCCAATTCTTCACCAGCCGCCACAAGACCCCGTGGGGTGACGCCATAAACTTCGACGGCGAAGGAAGCCGCACCGTCAGGGACTTCTTCATTGATAACGCCCTTTACTGGCTGACCGAATATAACTTCGACGGCTTGAGGTTCGACGCAAGCGACTGGCTTATAGACGAAACGCGCCCCGATTTCTTGACGGAGACGGCGAAAACCATACGTGAACGCCTGGGATATGGGAAGCACCTGGTACTGGAGAACGACAGCAACCCGGTAGAGTACCTACGCCGGGACGACAAGGGGCGGCCCAGGCTGTATAACGCTATGTGGGATGAAGACCTCCACCACTGCCTGCATGTGTCGGCCACGACAGAGACAAGCGGCTATTACCAGGACTACAGGGAGAGGCCGGTTTACTTCCTCGCAAAGAGCCTGACGGAAGGCTACGCATACCAGGGGGAATGGTCCGAGTACAGGAAGAAGGACCGGGGGGGCGAAACGGGGGGGCTTTACTCTACTTCGTTTGTCGCGTTTATCCAGAACCACGACCAGGTGGGTAACAGGCCGCTGGGCGACCGAATTAATATGCTGGCGAAGCCGGAGGCGCTAAGGGCGATAACGGAGATATTCCTTCTTTCACCCGCGCCGCCGTTAATCTTCATGGGCCAGGAGTACATGGCGGACAGCCCGTTCCCGTTCTTCAGCGATTTATCTCCGGAACTGGCCCCGGCGATTTCCGACGGGCGGCTGAAATTCTTCATCGACCTGCAGATGTTCAAGGAGCGCTATAATCTGGACGACATGCCGGACCCGTCCGACGAAAGGACGTTCCAGTCGGCAATACTGGACTTGAAACAACTGCCGGAGCCGGAGCACGCGATCTGGTATAAGCTGCATAAGGAGCTGATAGAAACCCGTAAGAAGGAAATCGTTCCAAAACTCAAAGGCGTGAAGGTGGACGGGGCGGGTTTCGAAATGCAGGGGGACACGGCCTTCAAGGCCTGGTGGACATTGAATGACGGAAGTATGTTGACCCTGATTGCCAACCTGGGGCCGGAGGTTGCAGGCGCGACTAAATTCCCCGGCTATCCGCCGCTGCACCTGTCGGCGTGCGGACTCATCGAAGAGATGAGCGCAGGCAAAATGCCGCCATGGTCGGTCGCCTGGTTCCTTGGGAAATGACCGGGCCACCTTGCGACGCCGGAGGTCACGAAGATGAAAAGATGTGGCGCGTCTGAGCATGAGGATGGCTCGAAGAGCCGGGTGAGGGCAGGCTGATGCTGGACAACGACAAGCTTAGAAAACTCTCCGGACTGTGCGGGATAAACCTTGAGTACTGGGACATCTGGGGCAACCTCCACGCTATTTCCGAGGAGACTCAAGCTTCGGTCCTGGCCAGTATGGGCTACCGTGTTAATTCCCCGGAAGACCTGGACAAGGCGCTGGAAGACATGGAAAACCGCCCGTGGCTGAAGACTGTTCCGCCCGTCCAGGTAATCAAGATAAATCAGAAAATATCCGTGACGGTGTCTCTCCCTGAGGATATGCGGAAGCGGCAGTTCAAGTGGCGCTTCCAGCTTGAGGTGGGGGCGAGCCTCGACGGAAATTTCAGCCCTCTCGCGTCCGAGCCTGTCGAAATCCGGAAGACAGGCGGGCAAAACTATTACCGCTACATACTGGAAATAGACGCGCAGGCCCCGGCGGGCTATCACGATTTTTATATAAGCGACGAGGACGGCGCGGAACACCGGTGCCGGATAATAGTAACACCGCCCGCATGTTATTTGCCGGACGCTTTAAAAGACGACAGGAAAATCTGGGGCGTCTCCACGCAGCTCTATGCGCTTAGGTCCAAACGTAACTGGGGCATCGGCGATTTTACCGACCTCAGGGAGTCCATCGAAATATGGGCTGGACAAGGCGCGGCGATGGTCGGAGTGAACCCGCTTCACGCCATGTACCCGCATAATCCGGGACGGGCAAGCCCATACGGGCCGTCGTCCAGGCTGTTTTTGAACGTGATGTATATAGACGTCGAGGCCGTGCAGGAGTTTAACGAAAGCATCGATGCGCGTGAGCTCTTTTCATCGCCCGATTTCCAGGCGAAGCTCCGCCAGCTCCGGGAATCTGAGATGCTCGACAATGCGGGAGTCTATGAGGCGAAGCTTTCCATGCTGGAGTTGCTGTACCGGCAGTTCAGGGTGGGGCATTTAAATGCGGCAACTCCAAGGGCGGAAGCCTTCAGGGAATTCCAGCGCGCCAGAGGCGAAAAACTGTTTCGGCAATGCCTGTTCGACGCGTTAAGCGAAAAGTTCATCTTTGAAAACCCGGAAGTGGACGGATGGAAAGACTGGCCTTTAGAGTACCGGGACCCTTCCTCGGACGCGGTTAAAAAATTCGCGGAAGAGAACCTGGAGAGGGTCGAATATTTCGAGTATATGCAGTGGCAGGCGCACGTGCAGCTTGAAATGGCGGGCATGCGCTCCATGGAGATGGGGCTCGGGGTGGGGCTTTATCAGGACCTTGCCGTCGGCTGTTACCATAACGGCTCGGACACCTGGGTGGACCAGCACGTCCATGCACGCGGCTGTTATATCGGTTCTCCGCCGGACGACTTTAATTTCAAGGGGCAGGTATGGTATCTCACGCCGTTTTGCCCCGGCGCACTGAGGGAAGAAGCTTACGCGCCTTTTATAGAAGTGCTGCGAGAGGCCATGAGGAACACTGGCGCGCTCCGCATCGACCACGTCATGGCGTTCACCCGGCTCTTCTGGGTGCCAGCTAGCAAAAGCGCGCTGGAAGGCACGTACGTCAATTATCCTCATGACGATTTAATCGGGATACTGGCGCTTGAGAGCCAGAGGAACAAGTGCCTCATAATCGGGGAGGACCTGGGCACCGTGCCGGCTTACCTGCCGCAGCTACTTAAGGAGTACGGGATATTTTCATACCGCGTATTCTACCTGGAGCAGGACGAGAAGGCGCACCGGCCTCCCTCGGAGTATCCGGAACAGGCGATGGTCGTGGTCAATACGCACGACTTGCCGACGCTTATAGGATACTGGCAGGGACGCGACCTGCTCCTCAGAAAAGAGCATAACGCTTTTCCCACGGACGACCTGCGGGAGAAGCAGGTGCTGGCTCGCGCCAGGGACAGGACGTCGGTCCTTGTCGCGCTGGAGAACCAGGGCCTTCTGCCGCAGGGGATAAGCACGGAGGACCCGAAGACGGTGCCGGAGATGTCGGAAGACTTAATCCTCGCCATCCATACCTACCTGGCAAGGACGCCGTCCAAAATATTTACCGTCGCCATAGACGACGTTACAAAAGAGGCGGACCAGGTAAACCTCCCTGGAACCGGGGGGGTGCATAACTGGCTCAGGAAGCTGTCTATGGACTTAGACGATTTGAAGGACTTCGGCATTCATGGCGAGACTTTCGTCCATGCTCCGGAAGGAGCGGGGAACGCTTCCGGCGAAGGCTAAGGCTGACAGGCTTAAAAGCCTTGTGGCGGAGATCCCCCGCGCGACATACAGGCTCCAGTTAAACGGAGGTTTCCGTTTTGTGCAGGCCGCCGAAATCGTCCCCTACTTAAGCGAGCTTGGGATAAGTCACTGCTACTGCTCGCCGTATTTCAAGACGCGGAAGGGCAGCCAGCACGGCTACGACATCATAGACCATAACGCCCTCAACCCGGAGATCGGCTCCTGGGAGGAATATGAGAAGTTCGCGGGGGCGCTGAAAGACCACGGCATGGGCCAGGTGATGGACCTGGTGCCGAACCACATGGCGGTGATGGGGGACGACAACCTCTTGTGGCTGGACGTGCTGGAGAACGGGCAGGCGTCGGTATATGCTAATTTTTTCGACATAGACTGGCAGCCGGGGAAACCCGAACTCCGGGGGAAGGTACATGTCCCGGTGCTGGACGACCAGTACGGGAACGTCCTTGAGAAGGGGGAATTAAAACTGGTCTTCGATCCCCAGCGTGGCGAGTTTTCGGTATATTACTGGAACCACCGTTTTCCCATAGACCCGATGCAGTATCCTTCCATCCTGGGCCGCGGTATAAACGGGCTTGAGGGCGTACTTGGCCCGGACAACCCCGTACTTTTGGAGTTTCAGAGCCTGATAACTTCATTTGGCCACCTCCCGGTGCAGAGGGAAAAAAATCCCCAGCGCCTGATGGAGAGGAACCGGGACAAGGAAATATACAAGAAACAGCTCGCGGGTGTTTATTCTTCCTCTGCCGAGATAGCATCGTTCATCGATGCGAACATGCGGGAATACGAAGGCTCCCCGGAGAGGCCGGAGAGCTTCGACCTGCTGCACGAACTGCTGGAGAAGCAGGCGTACCGCCTGGCCTGCTGGAGGGTAGCATCCGACGAGATAAACTACCGCAGGTTCTTCGACATAAACGACCTGGCGGGACTCATGACGGAAAACATCGAGGTTTTCGAAAGGACCCATGAGCTGGCCTTGAAGCTCATCGCCGAGGGGAAGGTGCAGGGCCTTCGGGTGGACCATCCGGACGGACTCCACAACCCGCTGGAGTATTTTCAGCGGCTTCAGGAAAGGGTCGCGCAATCGTTGGCCGCCCGTGCGGGGGAGCCGGAGCTGGGCAGGATGCTTCTGGAGCAGGGCCGCGGGAAGCCCGGGTACGTCGTGGCGGAAAAAATCCTGGCGGGACACGAACACCTGCCCGAGGACTGGCCGGTCCACGGCACGACCGGTTACGACTTCATGCGCTTAGTTGACGGGATATTCATAAACCGGGATGCCGAGAAGAAACTGGACCGCGCCTATGCCCGTTTCATAGGCCATAACATAGACTGGGATATGCTCACGTACGAGCGCAAAAAACTTATCATGAAGACGGCGCTGGCTTCCGAGCTTAACGTGCTTGCGAACATGCTCTCCCGGATATCCGACTCCGACAGGCATACCCGCGACTTCACGTTGAATAGCCTCCGGTACGCCATAAAGGAGACAGTCGCCTGCTTCCCCGTTTACCGCACCTATATCAGCGGGCAGGCTATAACCCAGGAAGACAAAAGGCACGTGGACTGGGCGGTGAACCTGGCAAGGAAGCGCACCCGGACGGCGGACGTGAGCGTGTTCGATTTCCTGCGCGACGTGATGCTGTCCGGGCATGCGGGAGAGGGGACGGAATATTTTCAGGAGTCTGCGGCCCGTTTCGTGATGAAGCTTCAGCAGTTCACCAGCCCCGTAATCGCCAAGGGCCTGGAAGACACCGCCTTTTATATATATAACCGCTTGGTCTCGCTGAACGAAGTGGGAGGCGACCCGTCCTGTTTCGGCGTCTCGGTCCAGGCGTTCCACCATGCGAACATGGAGAGGGTGAAGCGGTTTCCCCATTCCATGCTCGCAACTTCCACGCACGACAGTAAACGGAGCGCGGACGTGCGGATGCGCCTTATGGCGCTCGGCGAGCTTCCCGCCGAGTGGCGGGACCGGGTCGCCCGGTGGAGCAAGCTGAACGAAAAAGGGAAAAGGAAAGTGGACGGGAAAATGGCCCCAAGCAAAAACGACGAGTATATGTTCTACCAGACGCTCGTTGGTGCGTGGCCGCCGGGCGTGCCGCCTGACGCGGAGACGGCGGATTTCGAGGAGCGGGTTTCGGCTTATATGATAAAGGCGGCGCGCGAGGCCAAGGTGCATATGAGCTGGATAAACCCGAACCCGGACTACGAGCAGGCGCTGGTGGATTTCGTGAAGTACGCGCTGACCCGGCAGAGAAAGAATATCTTCGTCGAGGACTTTATCTAGTTCCACAAGAAGATTTCCCGGGTGGGTATGTTCAATAGCCTGTCGCAGTCGCTTCTGAAATTCACCTGCCCCGGAGTGCCGGATATATACCAGGGGGACGAGCTGTGGAATTTTAACTTAGTGGACCCCGACAACAGGAGGCAGGTGGATTACGGAAAACGCCGCGAGATGCTGGACTGCCTTAGGCAGCTGTTCGCCCAGCCTTCCGGGACGCTTGAGGGCCTGCGCGAGATTATGTCGGATATGGAAGACGGCCGGATCAAAATGTACCTGACCTGGCGTATATTGTCATTCAGACGCGAGCAGGAACTGCTTTTTAAGGATGGCGACTACCAGAAGCTGAACGCGGAAGGGCCGAGGGCGGCCCACGTCTGCGCCTTCGCAAGGACGCGTCATGGAGACTCAGCCGTCGTTATCGCGCCGCGCCTTTTTTACCCACTGACAGAGATACAGGACCCGCCCGTCGGCGCGGGCGTCTGGGCAAATACGGCTGTGGAGGCGCCTTCAGAGGCAGTGAAGCAGTATAGGAATATTTTTACGGGTGAAACGGTCGGGATATTAATCAAGGAGGAAAAACCCTGGATTCCCCTTGAAGACGCGCTCCGTGATTTTCCGGTAGCCGTGCTGGTCCCGGCTTAGGGAAAATTGGGTATAATTAAAAAGACGGGGCAAATAAAAGCAAGCCGTCATTTCCTTTAGAGCGGGGAATCCGGGAATTTAAACTCTGGGGCCCCGGCTACATTCGGGGAGGACGCGAACTTAAAGGAGAGCGAGAATGGCATTCGCAATAAAAGACTGCGCGCTGGCCGCCATCGCGACCGGCGTGCGCGCGCATAACTTAAGGGAACTCCGGGACCAGCTTATGACGGTGCACCCCGGGAGCATCTATTACCATTTCTGGGGGGAGCTGCTGAGGCCCTCATTCGACCTACGGGAATACAACAACGACTTTGCGAACTGGGCAAGGAGCGCGCACGGCCTGCATGACGAGGCGCTCGCGGAAAGGCTGTCAGTTATAGACCCGACCGATTTCGACGACCTGGAGGACTTAAGGCAGCAAGTGGTGGAAGTGACCTCGGACAGGCTGGAGGAGAGCGAGAAGCTGAGGCTCTCGCATGCGGACAGGCCGTTCATGTTCATCCGCTCCCAGATAGTGATATTCGATACCGGCGTGACCATAGAACACCCGTCCCAACTGAGCTACTGCCGCGCCGCTGATGACCCCGTCGTCATTTTTTTTCCATTTCGTGGACGCGCGCAAAAGGACAAAAGACCGCGTGGACGACTTCCGCGAATGGCTGATGGAATACGGCGATGAATTCAGGCCGCTTATCGACCTGCTTGCGGGTTTGGACCCGTACTTCATCTCCCTGACCGAACTGAAGGAAAAAATAGTAGACATCTTTAACGGTTTCTTTTCAGAGGGGGGAGAAGATGAGCGGGCTGCTTGACGCGTACGCGAAGGTGGTGGGCGAGGATACCATCTCCCATTTAAAGCAGCTCTCGGCTTCTTTGAAGGGGATGAAGGTGGTGCATGTCAACTCGACCCGCGAGGGTGGGGGAGTCGCCGAAATACTTTACCGGCTCATCCCGCTCCAGCAGGAGCTGGGTTTTGTTTCCGAATGGGAAGTAATAACTGGCGAAAAGGATTTCTACCAGTGCACTAAAAGCTTTCATAACGCGTTGCAGGGGAACCCGGTAGTGATCCCGGAGAGGCTCCTGAAAGAGTTCGAGAATACGAACCAGCAAAACGCCGACAGGATGAGGGCCAGCCTGGAAGATGCGGACGTCGTCTTTATACATGACCCCCAGCCCGCGCCGCTGATCAAATACTTCCCGAACCGCAAAGGGAAGTGGGTGTGGCGCTGTCATATCGACGCATCCCAGCCGTACAGGCCGGTATGGAACTACCTCCGCAGGTTCGTGGCGCAGTACGATACGAGCGTCTTCTCTCTGGCTGAGTTCTCGCAGTCGCTGCCGCACCCCCAGTATATTATCCCGCCGTCCATAGACCCATTGTCCGAGAAGAACGTGGACCTGCCGGAAGAGGAACTGAGCCGCGTCTGCGAGATGTTCAACCTGGACCGCGGACGCCCGATTATCGTGCAGGTCTCACGGTTCGACCGGTTCAAGGACCCGGTCGGGGTGATAAAGGCGTACCGCCTGGCCAAGAAGTTCGCGCCGGGCCTTCAGCTCGTTTTAGCGGGCGGCGGCGCCACCGACGACCCGGAAGGGGAGGTGGTATTAAACGAGGTCCAGGAGGCGGCCGGGGATGACCCGGACGTGCACGTCCTGCTCCTGCCCGCGGACGCGCACCGGACAATCAACGCCCTTCAGCGCGTGGCGGACATCGTGGTGCAGAAATCCATACGGGAAGGCTTCGGGCTTACGGTGACCGAGGGGCTCTGGAAAGGGAAGCCGGTAATCGGCGGCAACACCGGCGGCATCAGGATACAGGTAATCGACCACCACACGGGCTTTCTGGTAACCACCCCCGAAGGGGCGGCCCTGCGCATCCGCTACCTCCTCCTGAACAAGGAAAAACGGGAGGAGATGGGGAGAAATGCGAGGGAGTACGTGCGCCAGAACTTTCTTCTGACGAGGCAGTTAAGAGAGCATTTGACCCTGATGGTGGGTTTGCATCACGGCTCTGAGGACAGGATAGCGGTGGGCTGATAATCTTAGAGAGGCCGCCACTGCCGCCCGTCCCGCGACATCAGATCCTCGGCCTCTTTCGGCCCGCTTGAACCGGCGGCGTAGTTCGGGAATTTCAACTTCCCTTTCATCCCCTCCAGCCGCTCTATCACCGGGGTAAGGAGTCCCCAGGTCAGCTCCTCTATCTCCCCGCTTACAAAGAGCATCTGGTCGCCCGTCATGGTGTCCAGGAGCACCCTCTCGTATGCGTCCAGCAGGTAGATTTTCTCATACGTGAAGTCCATCAGCACCGGCTGAAGGCAGGCGCGTGATTCCGGCATTTTGGTCTGGAACTGGAGGCTTATGCCCTCGTCCGGCTGGACCCGCAGCACAAGGTTGCTCGGGTCTATCCTGTCCGGCAGGAGGTGAGCGAACATCAAATGCGGCACTGCCCTATATGTTATGGCTATCTCCGCCTTCCCGGCCGGAAGCCTTTTCCCGGAGCGCATGTAAAAAGGCACTCCGCTCCAGCGCCAGTTGTCTATGTAAAGTTTCATGGCGCCGTATGTAGCCGTCTTTGATTTTTTATCCACGCCCGGTTCGTCTTTGTAAGCCGGGACTTCTTTTCCTTCCACCGTCCCCGCCCCGTACTGCCCCAGGGCGACATACTCGTCAAGCTTGTCAAGCGGTATGGGCCGGATCGACCTTAACACCTTCGCCTTTTCCTCGCGCACCCTGTCCGCCGTGAAGATGGCCGGAGGCTCCATCGCCGTCAGGGAAAGGAGCTGCAGGATGTGGTTCTGGAACATATCGCGAAGCACCCCCGCGCCCTCGTAATAACCGGCCCTGTGCTCCACCCCCAGGGTCTCGGAGATGGTAATCTCGATGTGGTCTATGTACCGGCGGTTCCATAGCGGCTCGAAGATTGAGTTCGCGAACCGGAACATCAGGATGTTCTGGACGTTCTCCTTCGCGAGGTAATGGTCCATCCGGAAGGTCTGGGCCTCCGTGAACGACTCATTCAGGACGCTGTTCAGATGTCTGGAAGAACTGATGTCGTAGCCGAAAGGCTTTTCCACCACTATGCGGGAGTAGCCGTTTTCCTCCGAAGACAGGCCGCTGGTCCCGAGGTGCTTTATCACGGTCTCATAGGCCGACGGCGGGATAGCCAAGTAGAATATGCGGTTGCCGCAGGTGCCGAACTTCTTCTCAAGCGGCACAAGACGCGAGGGGAGCCGCCTGAAGGACTCCTCGGAATCCGCGACCGTTTCATGGAAGAGCTTTCCGGAAAATTTCATCCAGGTGTCGGGTGAGAATTTGTCCGGCAGAGAACGGCCGACCGCTTCTTCCATTATCTTCCGGAAGGCGTCGTCGTCCATATCTGTCAGGGAAGCGCCGAGTATAAGGAACTCGTCCGGCAGGAGTCCATCGGCGTAGAGCCGGTAGAGCGACGGCACGAGCTTTCTTTTGGAGAGGTCTCCGGTCGCGCCGAAGATGACGATGCACGCCGGGGCGGGCTTCTCAATCTTGCAGGTGTCCTTCGGGCGGGGTTCCACCTTGCATACTGCCTGTCCCTCCGGCGGCTTATCCGTCTCGCTCATCGCTTCTCCAGCCGCGCTATTTTGGAAAGCCTGCGCAGGAAACGTTCTTCGCCCGCGAATTTCGCGTTCAGGAAGATATCAACCAAGTCCCTTGCCAGCTCATACCCTGTGACCCTGCCGCCCAGGCAGATTATGTTCATGTCGTCGTCCTCGACTCCCTGGTGTGCGGAGAACGCGTCGGTGATAAGGGCCGCGCGTGCGCCGGGCACTTTATTCGCCGCGACCGCCGCGCCTACCCCGCTCCCGCATACGGCAATGCCCCGCTCTACCTCGCCCGAAGCCACCGCGCGAGCGAGCGGCACGACGAAGTCCGGGAAGTCATCGTCCGGTTTAAGGATTTTAGAGCCGAAATCCTTCACCTCGCGGCCAGGCCCGGCCAGGTATGCCTTCAGTTTTTCCTTCAGGTCGAAGCCGCCGTGGTCGGCAGCAATCCCGATTTTCATGTAGAGGACCCGCTCTTCTTAAAGCCGTGGCCTCCGAACTCGTCCCGCAGCGCCGCAAGCAGCCTGTCCGCGAAGCATTCATCCTCGCGGGAGCGGAACCTCTGGAAGAGGGCGCCGGAGATAAGCGGTGCGTGTACCGCGAAATCCACGGCCTGCTGTACCGTCCATCTGCCTTCGCCGGAGTCCGCGACGTACCCTTCTATGTCAGACAGGTCGCCGTGTTTTTTAAACGCCATCTCCGCGAACTCCAGAAGCCATGACTGTATGATGCTCCCGTGGTTCCACAGGCTTGCCAGCCTTTCGAAATTTATATCCCCGTACGGGGATTTTTTCACCAGCTCGAAACCCTCGCCGTATGCGGCCATAAGCGCGTACTCTATCCCGTTATGCACCATCTTTATGAAATGACCCGCGCCCGTGGGCCCGCAGTGCATGAACCCGTCCTTCGGGGCGAGAGTTTCGAATATCGGCGTCAGGCGGTCGAATAAATTTTCTTCCCCGCCTATCATCAGGCAGTATCCCTTCTCAAGACCCCATATGCCGCTTGACACTCCGGCGTCCAGGAAACCTATGCCGGCGTCTTTCAAGGAGGATTCCTGCCTGAGTGAATCTTTATAAAAGCTGTTTCCGCCCTCGATGATTACGTCATCCTTCGACAGTAGACCTTTAAGCGAATTAATGGTGTCATCGACCGGTTTTCCGGCGGGGAGCATGATCCATACCGCGCGCGGCGGGGTTAGCTTACCAACCAAATCTTCCAGCGAGGAAGAAGGCAAAGCCCCTTCACCCGCAAGGGCCGCTACATTTTCAGGCGAGAGGTCGAAAACCACCGCCGCATGACCGCCCTGTAGAAGCCTGCGGGTCATGTTCGCGCCCATCTTGCCCAAGCCGATCATCCCAATCTGCATTCTTGCTCCCCCTGAAATCTGCTACCTTTTTGGAAAAAGGTAGCGCCAAAAACTTTTGGGCCGTTAGCCCGCTTTCTTTTGGTCTTTTTCTTTCCCGAAAGAAAAAGTACGGCTTATGCGGCTTTCGTCGTAATGCTCTCTACTTTCTTGGCAATCGCGCCGAGCACGTCGTTATAGGAATCGGTGAATTTTTTTACTCCCTCCTCCTCGAGCTGCACAGTCGCCTGTTCCAGGTTGATGCCGATAGATGCAAGCTTTTCAAACACGTCGCGCGCGTCCTGGATGTCCTGCTCTATCGCGGCTTTGACCTTGCCGTGGTCCTTGAACGCCGTCATGGTTTTTAGCGGCATGGTATTTACGGTATCGGGCGCGATAAGCTCTTCGACATATTTGATGTCGCTGTATTTCGGGTTCTTTGTCCCCGTCGATGCCCAAAGGAGCCTCTGGTCGTTTGCGCCCTTTTCCCGGATAAGCCTGAAGTTCGTGCTTAAGAAAAGCTCCTTGTACTTCTGATACGCGAGCTTGCAGTTCGCTACGCCGACCTTCCCGTACAGGTTCATTATCCTTCGCTCCTCGATCTCGGTGCCGGCCGCAGGGAGCTTCTCGTTCAGCATCATGTCGAAGAGGGTATCCACCCGGCTGACGAAGAAGCTTGCGACGGAGCGGATCTCCGAAACCGGCTTCCCGGCGCTTACCCTTTTCTCTATCCCCTTAAGGTAGGCGGCCGCCACCGCCTCGTACCTCTGCACGGAAAAAAGGAGCGTCACGTTTACGTTGATCCCGTCCTCAATCAGCGCCTCGATAGCTTCCGGGCCCTCAGGCACGCCGGGTATCTTTATGAAAATATTCTTCCTGCCTATCTCGGCGAAAAGGCGCTTCGCCTCACTTATAGAGCCCTGCGCGTCCCGGGCCAGTTCTGGTGAGACTTCGATGCTGACGAACCCGTCCTGCCCGCCGGACTTGTCATAGGCCTCCCGAAGGATATCGGCGGCCTCCCGGATATCCTCCGTGGTGAGCGCCTCGTATATGCTTTTCGGCTCCGTGACTCCGCGTTCCACCATGTCCTTTATCTGCGTGTCGTAGATGTCGCTTCCCTCTATCGCGCCCTGGAATATGGTAGGGTTGGAAGTGACGCCGCAGACGCCGTCTTCTTGCGAGAGCCTTTTCAGTTCACCGGAGCGGATTATGTCGCGGCTTAGAAAATCCAGCCAGACGCTCTGCCCGGCCCGGTTCAGTTCCAATAAAGGATTGCCTGCCATGTTAAGTCTCCTTTATGATTATTTCCCCGCGGCCTTTTGTTTTCGTCCCCCTTCGCCCTGCCTTAGAAGTGTCCTGCTCTTCTCTATAATATTCTCCGCGGTGAAACCGAATTTCTCAAGGTTGACGCTTCCCTTGGCGGAAGCACCGAAACGGTCTATACCGATGGATATCCCTTCCTGCCCGGCGTATCTATCCCAGCCGAAAGTTGACGCGGCCTCCACCGTTACCCTTGCCGTGCCGGGGGGCAACACCTTGGCACGGTACTCCGCCGACTGCCTCTCGAAACTCTCCCAGCAAGGCATACTTACCACCCGGACCGCCGCGCCTTCTTTAATAAGCGTCTCGTACGCCTCCAGCGCCAGGTGGACCTCCGAGCCGGTGGCGATGATTATAAGCTCCGGCCGTTGCCCCTTCGGCGCGTCCGCAAGGATGTACGCACCCATGTGAAGGCCCGATGCGAGAGAATATTTTGACCTGTCGATTACCGGGACGTTCTGCCTCGTGAGCACCAGGGCGACCGGCCCTTCCTTCTCCATAACAGCCGACTTCCACGCCTCGGCCGCCTCGTTTGCGTCCGCCGGACGGATCACCCGTATCCCCGGCATCGCCCGGAGCGACGCCAACTGCTCGACAGGCTGGTGAGTGGGACCGTCCTCGCCCAACGCAACGGAGTCATGGGTGAATACGTATATGACCTTGGCCGAACTGAGCGCGGCCAGACGGATTGCGGGGCGCATGTAATCGGAAAAGACGAAGAACGTGGCAGTGAACGGGATAAGTCCGCCATGCAGGGACATCCCGGTGCTGATAGCCCCCATTGCGTGTTCTCTCACCCCGTACGCGATATTTGCCCCGCCGTAGCCCCAGTGGCCCGACACCGCCCCCTGGATGCCCTCGTCGCCGTTACCGTTGTGCTGGAAATCCCCACGCCCATCCATCGCCGTCTTCGTGGACGGGTCCAGGTCTGCGGAACCGCCGATAAGCGACGGGATTTTCTCCGCCAGGGCATTCAGCACCTTGCCTCCGGCGGAACGGGTAGCCATCCCTTTGGCGTCCGGAGCGAACACCGGGATGTCCCGGTCCCAGTCTTCCGGCAGCTTCGGCCCGGTCATCAGCTCCCACTCGGTCAGGAGTTCCGGATATTTTTTGCCGTAAGAGCGCATCAACTCAGTCCAGTCTTCTTCCTGTCCGGGGCCCTTTTCGCCGGCCTCCCGGAAAACCTTAAGCGCCTGGTCCGGCACGTAGAATACCTCGTCCGGAGGCCAACCGAGATTATCCTTCGTGAGGCGCACCTCCTCGACGCCCAGCGGCGAGCCGTGCGCCTCGAAGCTGTCCTGCTTGTTGGGGCTGCCGTAGCCCAGGTGTGTCCGGACGGAAATGAGAGACGGTTTTTTTATGTTCTCTTTCGCCGCCGCTATCGCCTTTAATATAGCGTCCAGGTCGTTCCCGTCGTCCACGCTCTGGGTATGCCAGCCGTAGGCGTCGAAGCGTCTGTTCACGTCTTCGGTAAAGGTGAGTTTCGTTTCCGCTGCAAGGGTGACGTGGTTGTTATCGTATATATAAATAAGCTTTCCAAGACCCAGGTGCCCTGCCAGGGACGCCGCCTCGGAAGCTATCCCTTCCATCATGTCCCCGTCACTGCAGATGACAAACGTGTAATGGTCCACTATCTCATGGCCGGGCCGGTTAAACTTGGCCGCCAGATACCGCTCGGCGATGGCCATGCCGACCCCGTTCGCAAACCCCTGGCCAAGGGGCCCGGTCGTGCACTCGACGCCGGGAGTAACCCCGTATTCAGGGTGGCCGGGCGTGCGGCTCCCCCATTTGCGGAAACTTTTTATGTCGTCGAGACTTAAGTCGTATCCCGTTAAAAAGAGCATCGAGTAAAGGAGCATGGACCCATGCCCCGCCGAGAGGACGAAACGGTCCCGGTCCGGCCAACGGGGGTTCTTCGGGTTATATTTCATTAACTTAGTCCAGAGGAGATACGCCGCGGGGGCCATGCCCATGGGCATGCCGGGATGTCCGGAATCGGCATTCTGGACGGCGTCCACCGCCAGGAAGCGTATTGTATTAATGCATAGAGCGTCTTTGCCCATTTTTTTCAAAATAACCCCTCCGCTTATCGAAACTATACTCCTACTCTTAAAATTATAGCAGAAAACCGTACCTTTTCTTTCAGGTGAAAGAAAAGGTACCCAAAAGAAAGCCGGGCTCTTTCCCGTGAAAAGAAAGTAACGAGGTTCTTTCAGGTTGCTTTAGGTAGGCAGCCTGTGCTATATTAAGCTCACGCATTTCCAAGAGTTTTTCATACTGGGAGTATAAAGATGAACATGGATTTCGTCCCCAAATGGATAGCCTGGGAAGTAACCCGCCGATGCAACCTCAACTGTGTCCACTGCCGCTCCGCTTCCACCAGCAATTCATTCGATACGGCATTTAATACCGATGAAGCAAAAAAACTCCTTGACGATATAGCCTCGTTCTCCACCCCCGTCATAGTGCTCTCCGGCGGCGAGCCGCTGCTGCGCAAGGACCTGTTCGAGATAGCCTCGTATGGGACGTCACTTGGCCTTCGGATGTGCATAGCCACGAACGGATTCCTGGTCACGGACGAAGTCTGCGAGAAGATGAAGGAGGCCAAAATCAAAATGGTCTCTATGAGTTTAGATGGGTCCAATGCCGCCGTCCACGATAATTTCCGCGGCCAGCCGGGGGCGTTCGAGGGCGTGGTGCGCGCCGCGGCGCTTTTCAACAAGCACGGCATCGAGTTCCTGATAAACTCATCCTTCACTAAAAGGAACCAGGCTGAGATACCGGAAGTTATGAAGCTCGCCAAGAAGCTTGGCGCGAAGGCATGGTATATGTTCATGATCGTGCCGACCGGCAGGGGCGAGGACATAATGTCCGAACTTATCTCCAAGGAAGACTACGAAGACCTGCTCAAATGGCATTACGAGACCGAAAAAAATGAGTCTGACATGCTGATGCGCCCGACATGCGCGCCGCATTATTACCGCATCGTGCCCCAGATGAATAAGCTTGCCGAGGAAGGCGACAAACTGGAGCGAAGGACGCTGAAATTCTCCACGGGCGGCTCGAAGGGGTGCCTCGCGGGGCAGGTGATATGCCTTATCACAGCCGAGGGCGAGGTATTCCCGTGCAGCTACTTCCCGCACTCCGCAGGCAACGTGAAGACGACGCCGTTCAAGGATATATGGGAGAACGCGCCTCTGTTCCACGACCTCAGGGACTTCAAAAAATACAAGGGCAAATGCGGCGTCTGCGAGTACGTGAACGTCTGCGGCGGGTGCCGCGCGAGAGCCGACGCGGTCTACGGCGATTACCTCGAAGAGGAGCCGTTCTGCAACTATACGCCGGTGAGGATGCAGAAGGACAAGGCGGGGAAGAAATAAAATCCCTACTTTCCCAATTTTCTTTGGCCGCTTTCTTTTTTAAAAGAAAGTGGGACTTTAATCCTGGAGACGTTCATGTCCGATTATCGATTTATTAAAGCCTGCTTTTCCCAGCCCGTTGACAGGACGCCCATATGGCTCATGCGCCAGGCGGGGCGGTTCATGGAAGAGTACCGGGCGGTCAGAGCGAAGGTGGATTTCCTTACGCTCTGCAAGTCGCCTGAGTTATGCACGGAGGTAACGCTCCAGCCGATTGACAAGTTCGGCCTGGACGCGGCGATTGTATTCTCCGACATACTGGTCCCCATCGAGCCGATGGGCCTGAAGCTGGACTTCAACCCGGCCCCGGTATTCGCAAAACCGGTCAGGACGCAGGCCGACGTGGACGCGCTCCGGGTAATAGAGCCGGAAGCGGACGTCCCGTTCGTCGCGGAGACGATTCAAGATGCTCAGGCGGGAGCTGGAATCGCGCAACGTGCCGCTGATAGGTTTCGCGGGCGCGCCCTTTACGCTTGCCAGTTACATGGTGGAAGGCGGCGGAAGCAAGAGCTTTCAGAACCTCAAAAAAATGATGTGGCGGGAACCGAAGATTTTTCGCTCCCTGATGGAGAAGCTGACGGAGACGGTAATCAGGTACCTGAACATGCAGGTGGATGCCGGCGCTCAGGCGATACAGATATTCGATACCTGGGGCGGCGTGCTGTCTCCGGCGGATTATCTGAACTACGTCCTGCCTTATACGAGGCGGATTATCGAAGGCATAAGAAAATCGCCCGAAGGCGAAAAGGTGCCCGTAATCAATTTCGTCGGGAACAGCCAGGGCTTTCTGCCGCTGGTCGCCCAGGCGGGCGGCGATGTGATAGGCATAGACTGGCGCATCGACATCGCAGAGGCCAGGAGGCAGGTGGGCGCCAAGGCCGTTCAGGGGAACATGGACCCGATATTCCTGCTCGCGCCGATACCGGAGATAGAGAAGCGGGTGAAGGAGATTCTGGGCGCCGCGGGCGACACGGGGCATGTATTCAACCTCGGGCATGGAATCGTCCCGGAGACCCCGCCGGACCACGTGAAGGCGCTCGTGGATTTCGTGCATGAACACGGGGAATCGCACAGAGTCAAAAACTAACCGTTACCTTTTTGTAAAAAGGAGGGGCCCCCACCGCTTACCGAGGGTAGTTTCCGAGGTTAGCGCGGGGCGGTCCGCCAAAAACTTTTAAACTTATTTTCACATCCGGGTTTTCTAAATTTGTCCTTAAATATGAGTTGTTGATGGGTAAGAAAGTAAAAATAATAATTGCCGGAGCCATTGTTTACTGGTTAGCCACGTACTTTCTCCTTAAGTTTTTTTTAGCACCTATAAAAGTAGCACCAATAAACTTAGCACCAATAAACACATATGAAACAATTTTTATTGTTATCCTTAACGCCGGTATTCCGTTTCTCTTGGGCCTAATCGTATCTATTTTATTGAAAGGTAAATATGATTGGATTTATGGCATAATTACGTTTTATATATATTTGATAATAAATTCTTTGCGGGACTTAATAGTTTTTGCGCTTATTTATAAAATAGATAGTCTCTTTAAGGAACTATATGATATTAAACAAGGCTACTTACATACGGGAATCTCGGCCTCTCTGTTTGTTATTATCGGTGGAGTCGTTGGACATTATATAAATAGCAAAAAATCGTTACAAAGAAAGGTGATGGCTAACTAATTTTCTTTTGGTTACTTTTCTTTCACCTTGAGATGATTTACCTGTCCAGAGCAATAGCGAAGACAGAAAGAAAAGTAACGTGATTGAATTATTCGGCGAGTCTGAAGCAATGGGAAAAAAAGGCGTTCTGTTAATCACTATGGGAGACCCCGCCACTTTAGGCGGGGTTTTCCCTTATCTGATGAAGCTCTTCATGGACCCGCTTATCCTGCGTGGTGTGCCCGGGCCGTTCCGTCCTTTCCTCGCGGCATATATCTCCATCATGAAAAAAGAGCCGGTGAAGGAGAAATATCAGGCAATCGGCGGCGGCTCTCCCATGGACGCGATTACACGGAGACAGGCGGACGCGCTCCAGAGATCGTTGGAGGGGCAGAATATATCCGTCTATCACTCCAACAGGTACACGGAGCCTTCCGTTCAGGACGCCTACCGGGATATAAAGAAAGACGGCGTAAAGAAATTGCTCGCCCTGCCCCTGTACCCGCACTTCTCGCCCGCGATAACAGGCTCAAGCTTCGACATTCTAAAAAAGCTGATGGAAAAGGACATGGCCCCGCCCGAGACGGTTTTCCATGAAGGGTTCGGCGCGGACCCGAGGTTTATCAGGCTGCTGGCGGACAGGACATTGGCGGCGCTCTCGAAGGTTTCTGGGGCGGGGAAGGTCGCGGCGGTGCTTTCGGCTCACAGCCTGCCGGAGGACTTAATCCGCGAAGGCGACCCTTACCTGGACAACGTAATGCATTCGGCGGCGATGCTCCAGGAGGAGCTTGGGGATAGAGTCGCGCAGGTCGGCTTCCAGAGCAAAGGCCGCGCGGCGATGGAATGGCTGAAGCCGGAGACTGACGCGGTACTGCGGCAACTTGCAGCCGAAGGGGTGAAGGGCGTGGCGCTTGCGCCGATAAGCTTTGTGGCGGAGAATATCGAAACCCTATACGACTGCGACATGCTGCAAAAATCCCTGGCCGAGTCGCTGGGGATGGAATATGCGAGGATAAAGAATTTCGACGACGATGCGGATTTTATAAAATTTCTTGCCGAACTCACCCTGGAAAACCTGGCGGTTTAACCGCGGCATTAAGTAAAAATATACTTCTTCCCAACTTCGGACTCTGCCATAGGTCGAAATCCCTCTAATGCCGCTATTTTTGCTATACTTTTAGAAGGAGGCGGACATGGAAGAGGACAAGGAGAAATGCTATAGCCCGGGGCTTGAAGGGATAGTCGCCGGGAAGACGAGTGTATGCGAGATAGACCCGGAGCGGGCGACCTTGACCTACCGGGGATATGACATACGGGAACTGGCGGTCAAATCGACATACGAGGAGACGGCATATCTTCTGCTTTACGGGGAGCTTCCCACGGAAGGCAGAACTGAAGGAGTTTTCAGATACGCTGAAATCCGAGCGGGAGGTCCCGGACGAGATTATAGACCTCTACAGGAGAGTGCCCCCGAAATCCCACACCATGGACCTTCTGCGTACCGGGATATCGCTTGCGGCGCTTTACGACCCCGACGCATGGGACAATTCCAGGGAAGCCAACCTGCGCAAAGCGGCCAGGATAGTAGCCATCATGCCCACTTTGGTCGCGCTCGGCTATCGGCTCCCGCACAAAAGAAAACCGATAGAACCAAGGGACGACCTCTCGGTCGCCGAAAACTTCCTTTACATGCTGCACGGCAAGGAGCCTGACGGGCCCGCGGGCAGGATATTCGATTCCTCGATGATCATATATGCCGAACATGAGTACAATGCGTCTTCATTTGCCGCCCTGGTGACCGTGTCCACGCTATCCGATATCTATTCCGGCATAACTTCAGCCGTCGGGACGCTGAAAGGCCCGCTGCATGGCGGCGCGAACGAGGAGGTTATGAAGATGCTCCTCCAGATCGGCTCGGTGGAGAAGGCGGAAGCCTGGATAATGGACGCTCTCGCCAAGAAGCAGCGGATAATGGGCTTCGGGCACAGGGTATATAAGCACGGCGATACCCGCGCCCCGATACTCAGGGAAGCGAGCAAGGAGATATGCGACTTCGAGAACTACTGCCGCTGGCACGAGATTTCGTTAAAGGTGGAAGAGATAGTCAAGCGGGAGAAGGGACTGCTGCCGAACGTCGATTACTACACCGCATCGGTATATTATCTCCTGGGCCTGCCGCTCGAAACCTATACCCCGATATTTGCCATGGCGCGCTCGGCAGGCTGGTGCAGCCATGTCATAGAACAGCTCTCGGACAACCGGCTCATCCGGCCCACGTCCGATTATATCGGAGAACGGGGGCTTAAATACGTGCCGCCCGCGGACAGGAAAAAGGCGGAGAAGGCGGCATAGGAGCTATTACGGAGGAATAATTGAAACGAGAGGGCTGGCATATTCACTGCCAGCCCTTGTTTATTGAGGGGAGAAGGCGGCATGATGAAAGCGGTGGTACTGGAAGGTTTCGGAGGGGTCGAAAATTTTAAAGACGCGGATTTGCCCGTGCCCGAGCCCAAGGCTGGCGAGATGCGGGTAAAAATTCATTTCGCCGCGTTTAACCCGGTAGATTACAAGATGCGCCGGGGAATGCGCGAAGGAGTCATTCCCGCAGTGCTGGGCCTGGACATTTCCGGCATCGTGGACAAAGTCGGGGATGGGGTGACCGAATTCAAGCCGGGTGATGAGATATTCGCGTACATCGGCGGCCCCAGGAGCAACGGGGGGTATGCCGAGTATGCGGTCTTTCCGTGGCAGTTCGCGGCGAAAAGGCCGCCGGGGCTCTCAAAGGCAGAGGCCGCGGCCGTGCCGCTCACCGCGCTTACGGCCTGGGACTGCGTTTTTGATAAGGCGAGAGTAAAAAAAGATAGCGAGACGGCATTTGTCGCGGGCGGCTCAGGCGGGGTAGGCACGATGGCGATCCAGTTCCTGCGCCGTGCGCACGCGACAATTTTCAGCACCGCCGGTAATGATACCAGCAGTGACTACCTCGTAGACCACTTGGGAATAAAGCCGGAGCATATCCTGTTGTATAAGGGGCTGGACCTTGCGGGCCTGGAGAAGGCGTATTTAAAACTCTCCGGCGGCAGGCGTCCGGATATCTGCTTCGATTTTGTGGGCGGGTTGATGAAGAAGCTGTGTCTGCAATTGGTCGGGGACGAGGGGCGCGTAGTCTCGACCGTGGCGGAGCCGGAAGATTTTTCCTGTAATATCTTCAGCGCCGAAGGAAGTCCGTTCTTCTACCGTTCCGCATCGTTCCATTTCGAGTATGTGCTGGCAAGGGCTAAATCGGGCGAGCCTTCCGGCTGGACGCAGTACGGGAGAAATCTTTCTGAAATCGGCGGCTGGCTTGACTGCGGGAAGATTGCGCCCCCGAAGGTCAAGCTGCTGGGGAAACTTTCTGCTGATACAGTGAGGAAGGCCCACCGGCTGCTGGAAGACGGGCACGTCCGGGGGAAATTAGTAATGCAAGTCGTGGCTTAGGGGGCCGGAGAGGCCAGCATAAAAAAAGGCGGTCCGGAATAAACCCGCCCCGCCCACTTGTTATAGTTCCGCATAATGGTTTGCTACGACGACCGACCCGGCTGACCAGTAACTACTTACTGTCGGCGGGGATTTCCTTCTTCGGCTCTTCTTCTTTACCGCCGTTCATCGCCTTCTTGAAGTTCTGGATGCTCTCGCCTAAGCCCTTGCCTATCTGCGGGAGCTTCCCGGGGCCGAACACGACCAAAGCGATAAGCAGCACCAGAAGAAGGTGCATCGGGCGGAACAGATTTTCTATCATGGGTTTAACCTCCAAATGCCAAACATTATTACGAATTATACTTGAATATGTACTGAAAAGTCAAATTTTAAATAATCCCCCGCATCGCTTTTCTCACGGCTTCAAAAGAAAATCCACGCCTGCGCAGGTAATCCGTCAACCGCCTTTTCGCTTTGTCCGGCGGCAAGTTACGCATGGAATCAGCTTTTTTTCGCGCTATAGCCAGGGCTATGCCGTCCTCGTCATACCCGTCTTCACCGAAAAGCCCTTCCAGCGCTTCCTCTATGTCGCCCTCCGAGACGCCCTTTCTCTTGAGCTCCATCTTAAGGGCGTACCGGGATAGCCCCCTGCGCTCGATTAAGCCTCTGGCGAACGAGGAGGCAAACCGGCGGTCGTCCAAATACCCGTACCGGAGGAACTCTGCAAGCACGGTTTCCGTAATATCGGCCGGGACTTCCTTGCGGCAGCAAATAATCCCGCAGCTCCTTGATGCTTCTGTCCCGGAGCGCGAGATACCTGTATGCCAGTTCGCGCGCCCTCTTCAGTTCCCTGTCCCCGCTCAATCGCCAAGCCGGTCGATCTTGAAGCCGCCGGCTTCACCCGGTTTATTAAACCCGGACGAGACGCCGCCGGAGGAAGCGTCTTCCCAGGTATCGTCGGATGTGGAGGTGATGCCGCGTATTTTCAGGGCGAAATCGTCAGGGTTGGAGCTTCTCCTGAGAGCCTCCTCGTAGGTGACAAGCCCCGCCTTGTAAAGGCCGTAGAGCGACTGGTCGAATGTCTGCATACCGTATTGCGAGCCGCCTGACGCGACCAGGTCATGGATGTTCCTGGTTTTATCCGGGTCTACGATGCATTCCTTTATCGTGCCCGTTACGACCATAATCTCGCAGGCCGGGACACGTCCCTTTCCGTCCGCCCGGGGGATGAGCCTCTGGGACACGACGCCCTTCAGTACCGCGGAGAGCTGAAGGCGCACCTGTTTCTGCTGGTACGGCGGGAAGACCGAGACTATGCGGTTTATAGTCTCCACCGCGTCAACCGTGTGGAGAGTGGAAAGGACTAAATGGCCCGTCTCCGCGGCGGTAAGCGCGGTGCTTATGGTGTCGTAATCCCGCATCTCGCCGACAAGTATAATATCCGGGTCCTGCCTGAGCGCGGAGCGGAGCGCCAGTGCGAACGACTCCGTATCCATCCCGATCTCGCGCTGGTTCACGAGGGATTTTTTGTCCCTGTGGAGGAATTCGATAGGGTCCTCTATGGTCATGATGTGTTCGGTCCTGGTCGCGTTGATATGGTCTATCATCGAGGCGAGCGTGGTGGACTTGCCGCTTCCGGTGGTGCCTGTGACGAGTATTAAACCGCGCGGCTCCTGTGAGAGCTTGGAAATTACCGGCGGGAGCGTCAGGTCTTCGATAGAGGCTATTTTGGTGGGTATGGCGCGCATAACCGTGCCGACGGTGCCCCTCTGCATGAACACGTTCACCCTGAACCGCCCAAGCCCGGGGACGCCGTACGCGAAGTCCGCTTCGTTCTTTGCCTTGAACTTCTCGCGCTGCGTCTGGTTCATCATGGAGAACGCGAGCTTCACCACGTCTTCCTGTGTAAGGCGCTTCTGCTCCAGCATCGGCGTAAGCTTTCCGTCAATTCGTAGTACGGGCGGGCTTCCCACCTTGATGTGGACGTCCGATGCGCGCCGTTCGACGGACGTTTTGAGTATGTCATTAATCGAAAGGCTTCCCGGGCTCTGTATATCCATTTTTTTTGCCTCTTACGCTGGTACGGCTGGCGGCACAAGACCCGCCTTCTCTTTTACCGCGGCCTCAATTTCGTCTAACGACTCCGGATGGTCTTTCATGTATGATTTTACGTTCTCGCGCCCCTGGCCTATGCGGTCTCCGTTATAGGAATACCACGCCCCGGCCTTCTCTATTATGCCGGCATTCACCCCGGCGTCGATTACTTCGCCGATTTTCGAAATGCCTTCGTTGAAAAGGATATCGAACTCCGCCTGCTTGAACGGCGGCGCCACCTTGTTCTTGACCACCTTCACCCGCACCCTGTTTCCCAGTATTTCCTGGCCGTCCTTTATCGCCTCCGCCTTCCTGATATCGAGGCGCACGGATGCGTAGAACTTAAGGGCGTTTCCGCCGGTGGTCGTCTCCGGGTTGCCGTAAACGATGCCTATCTTCATGCGTATCTGGTTTATGAAGATAACGGTAGTCATGGTGTTGGAGATGGCCGCGGTCAATTTACGCAGGGCCTGGGACATGAGCCTTGCCTGGAGCCCCATGTGCGAATCCCCCATGTCGCCCTCTATCTCCGCCTTTGGGACCAGTGCCGCGACAGAGTCCACGACTACTATGTCCACCGCGCCGCTTCGGACCAGCGTCTCCACGACTTCGAGCGCCTGCTCGCCGGAGTCCGGCTGCGATATGAGCAGGTCGTCCGTTTTTACCCCGAGCTTGCGGGCGTAGGTGACGTCAAGGGCATGTTCCGCGTCTATGAACGCCGCTATGCCGCCCAGCTTCTGGGCCTGCGCGATCGCGTTAAGGGAGAGTGTTGTCTTGCCGGAAGACTCCGGGCCATATATCTCGATGACCCTGCCGCGCGGATAGCCGCCGACGCCAAGGGCAATGTCCAGGCCCAGAGAGCCGGTCGGTATTACCGCTACATCCGGCGGCGCCTGGTCGTTCCCCAGGCGCATGATGGAGCCCTTCCCGAACTGTTTCTCTATCTGCGACACCGCCAGGTCAAGCGCGCGCAGTTTCTGGTCTTTTTCCGTCTTTTCCGCCATCTTGTTGCTCCTTCCTAATTGCTACAGGTTTATTCCAAGTACAAAATTAATTAAACTCAAGCAGCCAAAACAATTCGCCGCATCTCCGTATATACCGCGCCGGTCCGTTGCAGCTCGCTCTTCATAACGGATACAGCGTCAGCCTTGAACTCTCCCAGGTCCGCGTCCTTGAAATTTTCCAGCGTCTTCACCAGCGAGGCCCGTCCTCTCGGCGATTTAACCCGCCCCAGAGTCAGGTGCGCCTTGAAAGGGCGGTCTTCTTTCGGGAATTTTAAATTTGCGCAGATTTCTTCCACCGTCTTTGCAAGCGCGGAAAGCCGCGTAACTTCGCCTTCCACGCCGAGCCAGACCACGCGCGGGGCCCTTGGAGCCGGAAACGTGCCGACGCCTTTCGCCTGAAGGATAAATGGGGTTTCCCCCTTCAGCCCCTCACGCAAGCGCGTCGCCAAGCTCCGCGACTTTTTTCTCCTCCACGTCCCCCAGGAACTTCAGCGTCAGGTGCACGCCTTCCGGGCGCACCCAGCCCACGTCCGCGTCGGATTTCCTGAGTTCCGCCTGCACCCCCGCCATCGCCTCCTTTATTTCGGGAGGAAGCTCGATTGCGATGAAGGTGCGGATAAAACCTTTTTGAAACATTTTTTAAACCGTTCTTTTCTTTCGCGAGAAAGAAAAGAACCAAAAGAAAGCGGGACAGTTTAAAAGTTTTTGGGCCGCCTTTTTCCAAAAAGGCGGGGTCTTATTGTTTCAGGTTTCAGCTTATCAGGTATCGCCGTACCATGTCCAGCGCCTTTTGCGATGACGCGAAACGCACCGCCGCACGGTCGCCCGGAAAATTGAAGCTTTTTACCGTCACTCCGTCCGGCGTGGCGAGGCCGATATACACCAGCCCGACCGGCTTTGAAGGAGTGCCTCCGCCCGGCCCGGCAATGCCAGTGATGCTTAAGCCCAGGTCCGTCTTCGCGTTCCAGCGTATCCCTTCGGCCATTGCCTGCGCCGTCTCCCTGGATACCGCGCCGTGCTCGCTTAGCACCTCCGCCGGGACCGAGAGCAGTTCTTCCTTTGATTTATTGGAGTAAGTCACCACGCCGCGTTCCATGTAGGCCGTGCTTCCGGCGATGTCGGTGAGCCTCTTCGCGACCAGGCCACCGGTGCAGGACTCGGCGGTCGCAATCGTCAGCTTCCTGTCGATGAGGAGTCTGGCCGCCGCTTCATGAAGGCCCTCCCCGTCCGTCCCGTAAAAGGCGTCGCCGACTTTGCGGACGACTTCCGCGCACAGCTCAAGAAGGACCTTCTCCGCCTTCTCGTAAGTATCGGCGCGCGTAGCCGCCTTTATGTCCAGGCCTTCAAGGGAGACGCTGAACTGGATATCACCGTCCGGCACGGAGATATTTTCAAGGAACTCCCGCGCCAGGTCCTCGTTTATGCCATAGCACCGGATGGTCCGCGTGGCGGTAAACTTTCTGCCCCTGCCTTTGGATAGCGCCCTTGCAAGCTCCGGCGGAATAACGTCCCTGAGCTTCACGTTTTCCCGCAGCAAAACGACATACCCGCCGCCGTGCTCCAGCCAGAAACCGGCGGGCGTTCCGGATGCGTCGGACAAAGGCCTCGCACCGCTCGGCAGGAGCGCCGCTTTAGTAGAACCCTTTTCCGCAAGCTCCGGGTGGAGTATCAGCCGTTTCCCCAGGACGCGCGCAAGGGTCTTTCTGGAAAGCTCATCGATTCTCCCTTGTCCCTGCCTGCCCGACAGCACCACCATCAGCGAACGGGAAAGGGCCAGACGGACGGCCTCTTCGGCCTCCTTTTCATTTGGCGCGATAAACGATACCGCCGCCAGTTCCAGCCCGAACTCCACCAGCGAATCGGAGAGCGACTGGATATAGCCGCCTTCCGGGTCGGGCGGCAGGAGTCCCAGTATTACAGCCTCCGCCCTCAATGCATAACCCTTACAAGTATCTGGAGGCCTATGTTTGCGTAAATCCCCGCCGCGAAGTCGTCAAGCATCACGCCCCAGCCGCCCTTTACCCTCTGGTCTATGCGCCTTGCGGGAAATGGTTTTACGATGTCGAATAATCTGAATAACAAAAACCCACCCAGAAGCCAGCGCCAGTCAAAGGGCACCAGGTAAAGCGTAACGAGCATCCCGGCAATCTCGTCTATCACGATTTTGCCGCAGTCCTTCTCGCCGTAGATGACTTCAGCCCTCCCGGCGGACCATACGCCCACGGCGAAGATGACGGCGGTTATAAGGACATAAATAAATCCGGAAAATATATTGAGGCCAAAGAGGAGTATAAAAAGGATTGCAATAATGACCCCGACGACGCTGCCTGCCGTGCCGGGCGCGACGGGAGAGTATCCGGCGCCTAAGCCGGAGGCAATCGATATGGCAAGTTTATCGACCATAACCCTCGTAAAAATCAAAGACTTATCTTATCAGAGGCGTCACCTGCGGTCAAGGACAAAGTGGGTTCCGAGGGGCCCTTTGAAGGATTGATATCTGTTGACACGCCGCCTTCAAAAGTGTTAAAATTTCTAAGTTTTAAACGCACTTAAGGCAAGGAATTATGCCATTTGTATTTCATGATGAACGCGGCGCCGGTTTCTATGAGGTTTCCGGCTGGGAAGGCGCAAGGGGAGTATTCACTACCCGGAAGGGCGGAGTAAGCCCCCATCCCTTCGAATCCCTTAATATGGGCGCGGGCTCTGGGGACAGCCCCGGGAACGTAAAAAAGAACCGGGAGCTTTTAACCGCCGCGCTTGGTTTGCCCGGAGCCGAGATAAAGATGGTCCGGCAGGTGCATGGGGACGATATCTATGTCCTGCGGGAGCATGGTACCGGGGTACCCGGCGAAGCCGGGCGGATGCAGCCTGCGGGGCACGACGCGGTAATGACGGACCTTAAGCGGGTGCCGATAGGAGTGCTTACCGCGGACTGCGTGCCTATCCTGCTCTACGACCCGAAAAGGTCGGTGGTCGCGGCGGTGCACGCCGGCTGGGCCGGGACGGTCAAGGGGATAGCGGGGAAGGCGGTGGCGGAGATGGGCCGTCATTTCGGCTGCAAGCCCGAGAACCTGCTGGTGTCCATCGGCCCCTCCATCGGCCCGTGCTGCTATGAGGTTGACTCGAAAGTGCTCGACCCGCTGAAGGAATCCATGCCTCACGCTGCGGAGTTTATCACCAACTCGCGTCCGGGACATTGGCGGCTGGACCTCTGGAAGGCAAATATGAAAACTCTTGAAATCGCCGGCGTCCGGCCCGACAGGATAAATGTTTTTGGCGCATGCACCGCATGCAACCCTGAGAAGTTCTACTCCCACAGGGGGAGCGGCGGGAGGGCCGGCAGGATGATGGCCTTGACCGTCCTTCTGTGAGCCGCATTCCGGAAAACATGCGCGCGGTGCTTGCGAAGCTTGAGGCGGCGGCGAAGCGCGCGGGCAGGGAGCCTTCTTCAGTCCGGCTGGTCGCGGTTACGAAGACCGTATCCGCTGCCGAGGCCTTGGAGGCGGCGGCGGCCGGGGCGGCCATACTGGGCGAGAACCGGGTCCAGGAAGCGCTTTCCAAAATGCGGGAAATGGATACCTTGAAGGCGGGGGGCGCTGGGGGGGCTGGGCGCGGGGCGGAGATCGAATGGCACCTGATAGGCTCGCTCCAGAAGAACAAGGCCCGGCAGGCGGTCGGAGTATTCAAACTGATACACTCGCTTGACTCGCTCGACCTGGCACGGGAGATAGACAGGCAGGCCGCGAAGAGGGGGATAATCCAGAAGGCGCTTGTTGAGATAAATATAGCTTCCGAGGAGACGAAGCGTGGAATCCGCCCGGAGGAAGCGCCCGGTTTCATGAAGGAAGCTTCCCGCCTGGAAAATTTAAAAATCACCGGGCTCATGTGCGTCCCGCCTATTACGGAGGACCCGGAGAGTTCCCGCCCGTACTTTAAAGAGATGAACCGCCTTGCGGCGGAGCTTACACTGGAAGGGTTCGAGATGACCGAGCTTTCAATGGGCATGACGCAGGACTATGAGGTGGCCGCCGAGGAAGGGGCTACGCTGGTCCGGGTGGGGACGGCTATTTTCGGTGCGAGGACTATGAAAAATGAATAAAAAAATTGCTTTCATAGGGGCGGGTAACATGGCCGAGGCGATGGTCAAGGGCCTTGTCATATCCGGCCTTGTGCCGAAAGAAGATATTACCGTCTCGGACGCGTCGCCTAACCGGCTCCTGCATATGAAGAAGTTCTACGAAGTGGGCGCGGTGACGGACAACGCCAAGGCCGTGAAGGGCAAGGACGTGATAATCCTTGCCGTGAAGCCGAAGGATATAGCGGGCGTATTGCTCGAAATATCCTCGTCCGTTACGCCGAAACAGCTTATCATATCCATCGCGGCAGGGGTAACCGCCGCCAGTATCGAGAAGTCGCTGGGGAAGAAGGCGCGTGTAATACGGGTGATGCCGAATACGCCCGCGCTGGTGCAGGAAGGCGCGGCCGCGGCGTTTGCCGGGCCGAACACTAAGCCGGGCGATATGGAAATCGCGACGAAGCTTTTATCGGCTATCTGCAAGGCGGTCGTGACCGTCCCCGACGAGAAGCTGATGGACGCGGTGACGGGGCTCTCCGGCAGCGGGCCGGCATACGTGTTCGTGATCCTCGAAGCGCTCTCGGACGCGGGGGTGCGGATGGGGCTGTCCAGGGAGCATTCGTTCCTGCTGGCGGCCCAGACGCTCGTTGGCTCGGCCAGCATGGCGCTCCAGACAAAGGAGCCGCTGTCGAAGCTGAAGGACATGGTCACTTCTCCAGGCGGGACGACTATCGCGGGGCTCCAGGTTCTGGAAGAGAGAGGACTCCGGGCGGCGCTTTACGCGGCCGTCGAGGCGGCTACGAAGCGCTCGCAGGAACTGGGGAAATAATGGACCGCGGATTAAGCGTATCGGGCAGCTGAGCCTGTTGTCCTGGATTCCAGGATAGAGTAAAATTAAAAACTGCAGCATGGTCTGACACGGAGTTACGGATGGAAGAGATACACAAAAGACCCGCTTGGCGGGAACTGCTATTTCCCTTGTTTCTAATAATAGCCGTCTCCCTGGCCGCCTATGCAAACACCCTTGGAAACGGGTTCGTTTACGACGACAATTTTCAGGTGCTGGGTAACCCCTGGATTAGGGATGCAAGGTTTCTCCCGAATATCTTTTCAAGCTGTGACACTGGGGGTTTAACGGGAAACACCAATTACTACCGGCCAATGATGCACGTCATATACATGCTGGTCTATTACGTCTTCGGCATAATGCCTTGGGGCTTCCACCTTGTAAACATAGTTCTTCACGCCGGGTCTTCCGTCCTTGTTTTCCTGATAGCCGGTATACTGTTCAGCGAATACAAGGCCCCTTCAAAATATCTATCGATTCCTCTAATGGCGGCCGTGCTTTTCGCGGTTCAACCCATACACTCGGAGGCGGTCTCATGGGTTTCGGGCGTCACGGACCTCTCGTACACGTTTTTCTGCCTGCTGTCATTCTATCTCTACCTCCGGTCCGAAAGCAGGTTCAACACGTGCTACTACCTCTCAGTAGTTGCATTCTCCATAGGTACGCTGTGCAAGGAGCCCGCGGTAACCCTCCCGGCGCTGCTTCTCGCATACGACATGCTGCTGAACAGGAAAAAGCCGGGATTTCAGTTTATAGTAAAGAGATACGCCCTGTTTGTACTCGCCGCATCCGCTTACCTGGGCGTCAGGTCTTACGCGCTCGGAATGAGCATGATATCGAAGCAACATGGCGAGTATAGCTATTTTGGAAACCTGTTTATAATCTTTGCGACATACTTTAAAAAGCTGATCGTACCAATCAACCTCAAGTTAATTTATTCGTTCAGGCCCGTCCAGTCCTTGCTTGAGACAAGCGCGTTGACGTCCGTCCTTATTACAGCGCTGGTTGCCGTCCTTTTCTATGTCGCATATAAAAAGAACCGGCTGGTATTTTTCTGCCTTTTGACCATAGTGGTCCCGCTTCTTCCATGCCTTTATATACCCGCGATCACCGGTCCAAGCATTCTGGCGGAGAGGTATCTCTACCTACCTTCCGTGGGGTTCGTAATGCTGATATCTTTAGCGATAGCCCGGCTTGCGGGTTCAAAGGGGCGGGTTGCCGCAGCATCGGTATTCCTTACGCTGGTTGCCCTGTACTCTACAGGGACCATACTCAGAAATGCGGACTGGAAGGATGACTACAGCCTATGGACTGCCGAGCTGAAGAATTCGCCCGGGTCTGACGTGGCGCGCACCAACCTCTGTCTGGCCGCGGGTGCGCATATCAACTTAGGCGCAATGTATGAAAAACGCGGCCGCGACGACCTGGCCGTAGGGGAATACATAATGGCGACGAAGTGCAATCCAATCTCCGATGATGCATACGTTGCGTATAAAAACCTCGGCAACGCGTACGGCAGGATAGGCAAGGTTGACGAGTCCATACGGGCATACGAGGAAGCGTTGAAAGTGAAGTCCGGCGGCGCGGAGGTGCGCAACAATGCGGAGCTGCACAATAATATCGGCGTGGAGTATGCGAAGAAAGGGGATATGAAAAAGGCCTATAGAGCACTTCCAGGCCGCTGTCCATCTGGACCCAAACGACCTGACGTCCAGGATAAACCTGGAAAAAGCACTTAAGGAAACACAAACATAAATAGTGCTCTTATGAGTTTTCCATGGGTGAGTTTTAGCCCTATGGAAGTATTTCAGCCTCATCAGAAGCGGTTTTTCCGGCGGATAATGCCGGAGCCAGGCAACCGAGGTCTATTGAATGAGCATGCTAACTGATACCTTTAAGATGATGAGGCCGCATCAGTGGGCCAAGAACTTGTTCATCTTTCCCGCGCTGCTGTTTTCGAAACACCTCTTCCACCTGCCCTCTTTGTTAACCAGTATCGCCGCGTTCGCTATCTTCTGCCTTCTATCCGGCACGGTATATATATTCAACGACATCCTAGATGCGGAGGAAGACAGGTGCCATCCGGTAAAGAGGGCCAGGCCGATTGCCGCGGGGCGCATGACAAAATACAGCGCCGGCATCATTTTCGGGCTGATGTCCGCTGCGTCCCTCGCGCTTTCCTTTGCGTTAAATACGGGGTTCGGGATAATTGCCGCGGTTTATTTCATCATGAACGTTTGTTATTCGTCATACTTAAAGCGCATAGCCATTGTGGATGTCATGGTGGTATCATTAGGGTTTGTACTGAGAGCGGCCGCCGGCGGGGTCGCGATCTCTGTGAGGGTATCGTCGTGGCTTCTGGTCTGCACTATTCTCATAGCGCTGTTCCTTACGCTCGCAAAGAGGAGATACGAGCTGGCATTGCTGGGCGAGCTTTCAATCCTGCCGCCAGACCTGTCGGCTGCAGCCGATGACGCAGGATGCGCTATCAGGTACAGGAGGACCCTCGACGAGTATAGCGCCTACTTCCTGGACCAGATGATCGCCGTGACGACTGCGTCGTCGCTTATGGCCTACATACTGTACACTCTTTCCGGGGACGCGGTAATCCAGTTTGGCCAGCACCTGATTTATACGGTGCCATTTGTCATATACGGGATATTCCGCTACCTTTATTTAATCCACCAGAAAAAGGAAGGCGGGAGCCCCACGACAACGCTCATGGGGGACAGGCCCCTGCTGGTCGATATCGGTTTATGGGTGGTTGCCGTAGTGGCGGTCATTTATTTTTGATGCCATCAAAGGAGTCTGAATGTTCATTTTCGGAAATTTTCTCCACGCGATAGCCGTGGTGTTGGATATCATCCTGACTTTTTACATGTGGGTAGTAATCATAGCCGCGCTCATCTCCTGGGTAAACCCCGACCCGTACAACCCCATCGTCCGGTTCCTGTACGCGGCGACGGAGCCGGTGCTGAGGCCTATCCGCAGGAGGCTCCCGGCGATGGGTATAGACTTCTCGCCGATTATCGTGATAGCGGTCATTTATTTTCTTAAATATTTCCTCGTTGCGTCGCTTAACGATTTGGCGATAAGAATGCATTGATGGAGGAGACATGAACATTACGCCCCTCGACATAAAGCAGAAGCAGTTTCGCCTCAAGTTCCGCGGCTTCGACATGAGCGAGGTGGACTCTTTCCTGGAAGACGTTACCGCAGAGATGGAGACGCTGATGCGGGAGAACGACCAGCTGCGCACGGAAAACCAGACACTCCAGGCATCGCTTTCAGAATTCAAGGATACTGAAAAAAATCTGCGGGACACCCTGATGTCGGCGCAGAAGATGTCCGAGGAGATGCGCCTCGGCACGGAGAAGGAGGCGGCTCTCAGGCTTAAGCAGGCGGAGATGGATGCGGAGGACCTTATGCGCAAGTCCCGCCAGGAGCTTGCGAAGATAGAGCAGGAGATAACGGAGCTTAACCGCATAAAGGAGCGGTTCGCCATGAAGATAAAAGGGGTCATAGAGGACCACCTGAAGATGCTGGACTACGAGGAGAAGCAGGAGGGCCGGGAGTGAGCGAACCGTCCGGCACCCTCTCCCTAAAGGAAGGGCCGGAAGGCATTACGTTCCAGGTCCGCGTCCTCCCCCGCTCGTCCAGAAACCAGATCGCCGGAGTATCCGAAGGGGTGGTGAAAATTAAGCTGACCGCCCCACCCGTCGAAGGCGCGGCCAACGAGATGCTTATAGAGTTCCTGTCGGATAAGCTGAAAATCTCCAAGTCGAAAATATCCATCGTACGCGGCCAGTCGTCAAAATCGAAGACCGTAATGGCCACAGGCATTGACGCCGCAGAGCTCAGTAAAATCCTTTCATAGTAATGCCCCGCTGTCCATTTCCATTATCCTTGCCGAAGCAAACGTTGCATTTTTTGCTATACTTTTTACTAAATGCGGAATCTGCGAGGGGGGCCGGGCCTGACAAATATCATCTATTAACCAGCGCGACATCAGCGACCCCGGCCCCGGAAGATGATAAATTAGAGTGAATTGGCCGGGCTGATCGGCCCAGCTTCTTTTGGGACGCAATTTAAAAACGGAGGTATCGGCATGGCAGAGGAAAAACATGTATGCGTAAGTTGCGGGGCGGACAGCTCAGCGAAGCTTTTGATATCGTGCGAACAGGACAAAAAGGCGGTCTGGGTGTGCGCACGCTGCCTGCCGATGTTCATCCATGGCGCCCACTAAGGGAGGGAGTGTTCTCGGAGAAAAATTATCTTGAACGTAAAATAAAACTCTTGCAGATGAAGCGTAATTGTGAATAATAATTTTTCGGAGAGAATACTCCCTCTCAATTATATATCGGAGGCCTTAAATGGATAAAGAGGTCGTATGGTTTATTCGCCAGAGCGTTATCTATTTCCTGCTGGGCACGCTGCTCGGAGTTATCTTTCTTTTTTCCCCTGATTCGGCCAACCAGGACAGGATTTCCCTGCACGTTCACATGAACCTGATCGGCTGGATGTCCATGATGATATTCGGCGTGGGCTACCATATCCTTCCCAGGTTCTCTGGCAAGCCCATATTCAACCGGAAACTGGAAACGGTCCAGTTCTGGCTGGCGTCCGCAGGCATGATGGGAATGGCGATCGGCTGGCTGCTGCGCAGCATGGTAATCCAGGGCGGAAGCGAGATTCTCATCGTTTCCGGCGTGGTGATGTTCATCTCCATAGTGCTGTTCGTATATAACATGCTCAGGACGGTACAGGGGCCGTAAAGCTTTGCTACCTTTTTGGAAAAAGGTAGCGCCAAAAACTTTTAAACTGTCCGGCTTTTCTTTGTGTTACTTTCTTTTCACCTGAAAAGAAAGTAACGACTTTAACTAATTTCCGCCAGCTCGTATTCCCTGCTGCCCAGGCCGAGTTTCTCGGCGTGTTCGATACACAGGGAGTAGTTCCTCGGGTTCACCATGCTCATCACGTCGTCCCCGGGTTTGCATTCCCGCTCCTCTGCCGCCGACTGCGGCAGAGGGTTTGCCTTCCGGAGCATATCGACGGTTGCCTGTTCAATGGCGACCAGGTCGTCCGAAATCAGTATCCCCTGGTCCTGGAGCATCGGCGTGTCGCATGACGGCATGCAGTCGCACTCCGGCTGGATCTCGAACATGAAATTGATATAGATTACCCGCCCCGGCTTGAATGTGGAAAGCACCGCGCCGGCGCTCTCGGCAAGCGATTTCTGGAAGGTCTCGTCGTCCACCGGAAGGGTCAGCCCGCCGGACGGGCAGACACGCACGCACCTCCCGCAGAACCAGCACTGAGACGCGTCGTGCACGAGTTTCTCGTCAACGAATTTTATGGCGTCTTTCGGGCAGACGTTCTCGCACTGCTGGCAATACGTGCAGACCTCCGGGTCCCACGAAAGAGGCACTTCTCCGTGGCAGTGCATGTGCCCGCGCCCCTTTTTCCAGCCACCTTCCCTGTGCGCCGCCGAGACCCCGCCCATTGCGAGGTTCTTTAACGCCCCGGCATATCCCGCCTGTATATGCCCCTTGACATGCGAGCAGACTATCATAGCGGGCGCGTCGTGAATGGCGGACGCAACGGCAATTTCGCCCAGTATGTCACCCGGCGCGGCTACTATCAAACTGTCCTTGCCGAACGGACCGTCCGCGAGGATAACCGGCGCGCCTACGGACAGGTGGTTTATTCCGTTTGAATTGGCTACCTCCAGATAATCCACGCCCATAATCCGCACGGTGTCGGTTACGAAGGGTTTTCCGCCCGCGTTCTTTACGGCGTCAGTCGTTTTCCTGAGGAATGACGGCCTTACGATACGGTGTGCGCCCTCGGAGCCGAAATGCGTCTTTACCGCCACGTACTCGCCCTTGTCGAATGTCATCAGGCCGCATTCGCCGAGCATCTTCTCGAAGCGTCCCAGGACGCTGTAGCGGTAGTCCCAGCGCGTGCCGCGCGCGGAAGTGAAATAGACTTTGGACATCAAACGCCTCCTTGCAAGTTATGAAATTATTTTATCAAAAATTTCTCTTATCCGCGAAGCATGCTTTTGATAATCGTGAAGAAGGGCCTTTGCCGCGCCCGGGCCATGTCCTTTATAGCCCATCCTCGCGGAAGTCAGCTTCAGCTTCTCCTCGTCCGGCGGGAGCGTCGTCTCGGCGGCCCCCATTATCATCCGAAGACGCGACTCCAGCTCTTTCATGAAGAAATATGAGCTGCGAAACGCCGCCCCCTCCGCCTTCGGGATAAGTCTCTGCCGAATAATCTCGTCGAGCGCGGCAAGCGTCCCCGGCACCAATAATTCCGGGTGAGTCCGTCCGTGCAGGAGCTGTAAATACTGTACCGCGAACTCGACGTCCACGATACCGCCTCTGCCCCGCTTTATGTCTATCCCCTTGGCCTTAGCGGCCTCGCGCTCCAGGCGTCTTCGCATGGACAGGACTTCGTTTGCCAGGGCCGTTTTCTCTCTGGCCGCAGATAGAATCAGTTGACGCATCCGCTCAAACCCCGCCAGCAACTCCGGGTCGCCCGCAATCCCGCGCGCGCGGGTTAGTGCCTGGAGCTCCCAGGCTGGGGCCGCGGCGTAATATTCCGTAAGCCCGTCCAGAGTATGGGTAAGCATACCCTTGGAGCCGCCCGGCCTAAGCCTTAAGTCCACCCGGTATGCCGTGCCTTCGCGCGTCAGTGCGGTCAACGCGAAAATTACACGCTCGGAGAGACGGTCGTAAAATTCATGCCCGCCAATGTCGCCCCCCGGCATGTCTGGCGCGGATTTCCCGTGGATGAAGGTGATGTCCAGGTCCGAACCATAAATCAGCTCACGCCCGCCCAGTTTCCCGAATCCGATTACAGCGATACCCTTGGCGTTTTCCATGCCCTTAGGCAGGCCGTATTTCTCACCCACGTCCCGGACTGAGGCCAGAAGAGCCGCTTCCAGTACGGTTTCCGCGACAGCCGATAATTCAGACGAGATTTCTACCCAGCCCGGGTCCATGAATACGTCCCGGATTCCCACCCGCAGCTCTTCTGAGTGCTTGAACTCGCGGAGCGCGTCCATCCTTGCCGCGAAACTCTGCGCGTGAGACAGTGTGGCCGCAAGCTCAAGGGATAATTCTTCTTTGGGCTTTTTAAGCCTGCCCGGGTCCATGAAGAGAAGCGCTTCGCTCATCTCCGGACGGGAGACAAGCAGGCGCGAGAAATATTCGCTCGACCCGAACAGCCTGGTCATCCGCTCCGCCGCCTGCGGTGTCTCGGTCACAAGGTCGTGGATAGCCTCCCGCGAACCGAAAGAGGTTATGAAAGACTCCAGGTTGTTTAAGGCCATGTCCGGGTCGGGCGCGTCCTTGCAACCCTTCAGGAGCGCCGGCAGTATCCTTAAGAAAAGGTTCCTGCTCCTCGGGGTGAGCGGGCTCTCAGACGTGCCTTCTTTCAGCAGAATAAAATTCCGGTATGCCTGGCGCGTGTCTTTGAAACCGGCCAGGCGGAAGGTCTCCACCGCTTCCCGCTCGGTTAGATCGTCCGACAGCAGGGACTCGAACTCGCTTCCGGCGCCCCGCTCCCGCACGTCCACGGGCTGTTCCATGAACAGCCTGTCATATATCTCGCGCACTTTCCCGGTATGTTTTTTGAAGTCTTCAGTGAACGCCGCACCGGCGTCCTTTTCACCCGCATCCCGGTATCCCATCCGAAGCGCCAGCGCCCGGATGCTTTCATCGTTTCGGGGGCAGGAGTGGACCTGCCTCTCGTCCACCAGCTGGAGCCTGTGCTCGGCAAGACGCAGGAACTCGTACGCACGGGAGAGCTCACCCTGTTCCTCGAATGTTATAAGGCCCGCAAGCGCAAGGCGGTGAAGCGCCCGGAGCGTGCCCAACTCCCGGATGCCCGGCTCGCGGCCTCCATAAACAAGCTGCAGGGTAGATACAAAAAATTCTATCTCCCTGATGCCCCCGGGACCGAGCTTTACGTCCAGATCCCTTGCCTCGTGCGACGGCGAGCTTTCGATGCGGAGCTTTAAGTCCCGGATTTCGGCGATGGCCGAGTAATCGAGATATTTCCTGAACACGAACGGCCTGAGGGCAAGGGTGAAATCGCGTCCCAGTTCCATGTCCCCGGCGCATGGGCGCGCCTTTATAAGGGCGGAGCGTTCCCAGGTGCGGCCCCAGGACTCGTAATAGGTCTCGTATCCGGCGAGGCTCTGGGCGAGGTCGCCCCTTTCACCTTCGGGCCGCAGGCGCGTATCCACCCGGAACACGAACCCGTCGGGCGTTTTCTCTCCGATAAGTTTCACGATGATTTCGGATAGTTCCACAAAGTACTGGTGGTTGGTTATTATCCGGGGGCCGGACGTGTTCCCGTCCTTTCCATACAAAAAAAGTATGTCAATGTCCGACGAGAAGTTCAGCTCTCGCCCGCCCAGCTTCCCCATCGCTATGACGGTAAACGGACAGCGGGACGTTTTCCCGTTTGGAGCTTTGTATTGGGGTAGTCCGTATTTTTTGTCAAGCACATGGCGGCCCGCGTGATACGCCGCCTCCAGGACCGCGTCCGCGAGGTTTGACAGCTCCGCCGTGGTCTCCGAAACCCCCGCTATTCCGAGCAGGTCGCGCGCGGTAATCCGGAGGAACTCGGTGTATTTAAATCTTCTCAGCAGTCTTGATGCATCAACGAGCGGCGTCTGTGGCGGGCATACCGTCAACATTTCTTTCCGTATGGTCTCTCTATCCCGGGGCGCGTCCAGCGTTCCCGGCCCGGCCAGCCAGTTGACCAGACGGAAGGGCTCCGACAGGATAAACCTCACGAGGAACAAAGACGAAGCAAACAGCGGGGCGAGTACCTTGAGGGCGTCAGGGCGGGCGGCTATTGATTTAAGAAAATCGCCCGGTGCAGGAAAGGCGGCACAGACTCTCTCGAAGTTATTGAGGCAGACATCCGGGTTAGCCGAGCGCGAACAGTAATGGACAAGCGCGAGGAGGCGCTCCCTTAAAAGCCCTTCGTCCACCCTCTCGGAGATTAGCCGCAGGTTAGAGACGGCCTTCGCGGGGTCGGAGAAGCCTTTTCCGGCAAAATATTGGGAAAGCCCTTCATCCCCGGATATGATAGATTCAAGAATTTTCATCTCAGAAGATAGGATACCATCTGAAATGGAAATTTTAAATTGTTTAATGCCTGTGGAACTGGTAGTGGGAATGGACGTGGCGGTGGGTAGTGCCGCCGTGGGCATGGACGTGTTCGTGGATCAGGTTCACCTTCAGCAGGAGTTCCTCATCGGAAAGCACTGCGTCCGCCGGGCCGACCTTCTCAATTTTGTGCTCTTCGGAGAGCACCGCGACAGTACCGTTTAACTCGTCCACCAGCGCCAGGTCGTGCGTCGCCACCACGATTGTTTTCCCCGCCTGGTTCAGGCTGAACATCAGCTCGATCAGGAACATCTGGGACTTCGGGTCCAACCCGCTTGTCGGCTCGTCCAGGAGCAGCACCTCCGGGTCCATCACCAGCACGGACCCAAGCGCCACGCGCTTTTTCTCGCCGCCCGAAAGCATATACGACGGCCGGTCCTTGAGCGCCTCGACACCCAGGTCGGCCATAACCCGGTGGGCCCTCGCAAGCGACTCTTCCTCGGAGATTCCAAGCTGCATCGGGCCGAACACCATCTCGTCCAGCACCGTCGGGCAGAAGAGCTGGACGTCCGAGTCCTGGAAGACATAGCCCATCCCGCCGCGGAAGAACTTCCGGAACTCCCGGTCCTTCAGGCTTTCCTGGCTGAGTTCCCGGCCCATGTAAAAGACTTTGCCCGCATCGGGAGCTATCAGCCCGTCCAGCGTCTGAAGCAGGGTTGACTTCCCGCATCCGTTGGAGCCGATGATTGCCAGACGCTCCCCGCGGCCTATCTCGATGTTCACGCCGCGGAGGGCGGCTATCTTGCCGTAATAGCTGTAGCTTACGTTTTCGGCCTTAACCGCGGTCTCCATTTTTTATCCCTCAAACGATTATCAGGACAATACCTGCCGTTAGCGCTGCCATCAAAACCAGCCAATCCGATTTTTTCATAGCTCCCCTGCCCCGGAGCTTTATCTCACCCGTGAACCCGCGAGCTAACATCGCCTTGAATATCTCGTCGCACTTCCCTTGAGTCTTCTTGAAAATAATGCCCATCCTGCCCGCCGCCCACCGCCTGGCCTCGGAGCCGTCCAGTGCCCCGGCTGTCCTGCTTATCTTCGCCAGGTGCATGTCTTCCACGGTATTTGCGAAAATGAAGATGTATTTATAGGTTAGGTTGACGACCGCCAGTACGGAGTCCGGCACCCGGAACATCTTAAGCGCGCGCATTATCTCCGTGAACGGGGTGGTAAACATGACGAGCATGGCAAGCGACACCGAGTTTATCACGCGCAATGTAAGCATTGCCACGCCGAACAGCCCGCCGGCCGTCACTCCGATTTCTTTCGGAATTTTATATGTCCAGAGCGAGTGAGCCTCGTGAAGAGACAGAAGCGGCAACACTACCCTGCCCGGAGTGATTACGTTAAGTGAAGACGGCAGGGCGATAAGGAAGCCGAAAAAGAACCCGACGAAGGCCACCCGGGCATACATGACTTTCAGGACGACTCCCGCCGCCAGCGCGAGGATAAGGACAAAGGCCGCTATAATCAGCTCCGTGGGCAGGTCCTTGCGTACGTTAACCGCTATGAGCATCAAAAGCATGAATATGACCTTTACACGCGCGTCCAGCTCCTGAAAAAAACCCTTGCGGGATGAAAGCTCCCACTGCACGTATGAGTTCTTAACCAACTTCGCTATATGGTCAAGGCTTTTCTCAAGATACGAGCGCGGGGTTTTAGGCCCGCCTCTCATAAGCCTCACGATGACGTAAATGATTGCTATCGCCAGGACCGCGCCGGCGAACCCAGATGCCAAGTATCCGCCGGCGCCGGATGCGGCCGTCCCCGCGCCAGTGCCGTAATCGGGTATGGGGGGGTTCCACAGGTCGCTTAATTTCTGAAGTCCCGCCGGGACATAGCCGATAAGCTCCCGAAGCTTCTTCGGCCCCCATTCACCCCATGCCGCTCCCCCACCAAGCTTCTCCGGGATTATAATCCCAAACGGGGTCAGCGCCGCCAGCGCCAGCAGGGCAAGCCAGAGTTTCCAATTGAATTTCGGCCCCGTCCTGGCTGATGCAGCCGCAAAACCTGAGTCCATTGAGTAGAAATATTTCACCAGGAGCATCGTTATGATCCCCTCCAGGATGCCAAATACGAGCAGGTGCTCCAGGAACATCGCGGGCAGGGCGATTGAAAGCGGGTAGGGGGCGTAAAGCGGCGCCCCGCCCGGCCCGTGGGCGATTGCGGGCTGGACGCCCAACTCAACTCCCGCGGCGAAGGCGGCGGCGGAAAGACCCATCCAGCCTGACAGGAACGCGCCCGCCATGAGTCTGAACCCGCCCTTCTCCCGCCCCGCGAAGGCGCGGAATACCCACCACGAAACAAACGGCATGACGACTGCCATATTGAAACAGTTAGCGCCTATTGCCGTTATGCCGCCGTCCCCGAATACCAGCGCCTGTATGACCAGGACGACGGAGACCGCGATAACGGCAGTCCACGGCCCGAGCAGTATGGCGATAATCCCCCCTCCGACGGCGTGTCCGGACGTGCCGCCGGGGATGGGTATGTTGAACATCATGATGAGGAATGAAAAAGCGGCGGCCATAGAGAGGTAAGGCACCTGCTTCACGGCCAGTTCGCGTTTCAGTTTCCTTAAGCCCACCGTCCAGAAACCCGCGGACACGCCGTAAAGAGGCACAAATGTCTGAGGCGAGAGATACCCGTCGGGTATGTGCATGTTATCCTGAGTTTTTCCTGAATTAGTAATACTTTTAAAGAAAAACGTAACACCATAGGCAGGACCTGTCAAGAATAAATTGACTTAATCCGGCTAATTAACTAAACTTTACGGTGGTCAAGTATAACTTTACGAAAGGGGAGGAAATGAAAAAGTTTTTGTTAGTCGTGGCTGCGGCCGTCCTGGTCGTGGTAATACCGATGGCTGCATGCGCAAAGGAGAAGAAGATGAAGGACGGACTCGTAATAGATGACGTAAAGGTGGGTACGGGTGCGGAGGCGAAGGCGGGGCAGACGGTAACGGTACATTATACCGGCTGGCTCACCAACGGGAAGAAGTTCGATTCCAGCAAGGACAGGAACGAGCCCTTCGTCTTCCATCTTGGCGCCGGGGAAGTCATAAAAGGCTGGGACGAGGGAGTCCAGGGGATGAAGGTAGGCGGAGTCCGGAACCTGACCATACCACCAAGCCTTGGATACGGTGCGCAGAGCGCGGGCGGGGTCATTCCGCCGAATGCGACGCTGAAATTCGAAGTTGAATTATTAGGGGTTAAGTAACTGGAAAAGATAAGGTTATCCAAGGTAATGTCCGAGCGCGGGATGTGCTCCCGGCGCGAAGCGGACTCGTATATCGAGCGGGGCCTGGTATTCGTCGACGGACTTCGCGTGAGCGAACTGGGTATCAAGGTGGACCCTTCCGCCGAGATAACTCTCGACGAAAAAGCCGCCTCCGAGCAGACCGGGCTGGTTACGATAATCCTGAATAAACCGGCAGGTTACGTATCCGGCCAGGCGGAGAGGGGCTACAAGCCCGCCTCCGTTCTGCTCACTCCCGCGAACCGCGCAAAGGGGGACCCGTCAAAGATAAGGTTCTCGCCGCACCACCTGAGGAACCTCGCTCCCGCGGGCCGGTTAGACATTGATTCTCAAGGGCTTATCGTATTCACGCAGGACGGGCGGGTGGCGAAGAGGCTCATCGGCGAGAAGTCGGACGTGGAGAAGGAGTATGTCGTGCGCGTCGAGGGGGTACTGACCGTGCAGGGTTTAAAGCTCCTGAACCACGGCCTCTCGCTGGACGGTGCGCTGCTTAAAAAGGCGGTCGTTACCGTGCTTAACGAGGACCAGCTTAAGTTCATACTAAAGCAAGGGAAGAAGCGCCAGATACGAAGGATGTGCGAGCAGGTGGGGCTGAAGGTGACCGGCCTCAAACGCGTCCGTATCGGGAACGTGATGCTCGCGAACCTGCCTGACGGGAAGTGGAGATATCTTGGGCCGGGTGAGGAATTTTAGCATTTCTCGTCCGGCCCGAAACCGCCCTGATTATCACCGCACAGCTCAAAAGCCGTTGTAATGGTGGTAGCCCCGGTCGTGGTCGTAGTCGCGATCGTGGTGCTCGTACCTGTCCCTATCCCTGTATCTGTCATCGTGATCACGGTCCACGAAGAAACATCCCGAAAGCGATACCGCCGCCACGAGGGCTGCAATAAATGCAATCAGCCTACGTCTCATTGCTGTCCCCTCTCCACGTTAAAATCCAATAACCCACTTAACTAAAAGTATAGCGCAATGACCCGGAAAATCAACGCGATGCGCC
>CAVOSJ010000008.1:0-34857 GCA_963698885.1 Nitrospirota bacterium
AAATGACGAATAAAAAACGCAAACCCATTTATTATATCGTTGACGACAAAGGGCGAAGAACGGGCGTAGCACTTGATATAAAGACATATGATAAGATTCTTGAAGAAATGGAAGGCTTAAGAATGAAAATATCTCAGCATGAAGCAAGTGTCAAGCTCGCCAAACTTGACGGGACGGAAAAGAAATTGGGGCCAGTTACTCGTGGAAGGTCGTCAAGTTAATATGAAACATGTATATGTTTTAGGAGCCGGGGCATCTGCAGCGGCTGTCAATGCCCCCCTCGGACAGGACTAGTTTGGAACTATCATGTTAATTGTGGCAGGATGGTTCCAATCAAGAACGGAGTCCCTGATCTTACGGAACAAAATAAACAGTTTGAGAATTTTCGAAAATTTCTCAAACTAGCAGGTTCACTATATCCTGAATTAAATTACTTGCTTGGAAAATGGGACAATAGAGGGTCGAGAATTTTTTTTCTATCCGATTTAGTTAAGAGACATTATGTTGACGAAATGCTTTGGATTTTACATCAAAAAGAAGATAAGATAGGAATAGAATTAGTAAGGCAATTAATTTTTGAGCATTTGGCAGAATCGGGTTTAGGAAGGCAAAATAATCTTTATGAGAAATTTATCGGAAATATTTTCAGGGAAAGAGCAACTAATGAAGTAGCCATAATCTCTTTCAATTTTGATGTACTTCTTCATGAAGATTTCATAAGAGGTATTTATTTTGACTACCTTGTAAATTTTGACTGGATTGACCCTTCTCGTGCGGAGATTTATGCGCACACAAATCCCATAAAGCTAATCAAACTTAATGGTTCTCTCGATTGGGCTATCTGTCCTTCTTGTAAAAAGACTGCACTTTATTTTTTTCCTACGTTCAGGCATTTTTTTAACGATAAAAAATGTCGCAAATGCAACGAGCCATTACAACCTTTTATTATCATTCCCCATGAAAAATACGAAGACATATTTGAGACAATTTGGTCGTCGGCAGAAGAAGAATTGCGTGAGGCAGACAAGGTCACTGTAATTGGCTATTCATTTCCTGATTATGATAAAAAGGTAATTGGACTATTTACGAACACTTTAGCTTCCGACGTAATTTTAGAGGTTGTAACACATTGCGAGCGTCAAGAATATGAACGTAGAACAAGAGAAGCAACAATTGAGAAATATGAACGGCTGTTCCCAAAGCTAAAGAAAAAAATTAATACCTATTTGACGGGATTCGAAGGGTATTTAAATGTGGTTAGCTAAATCTTTTTTTATCACAGGCACGGACACCGGCGTCGGAAAGACGATTGTCGCGGGCGCGATAGCCGCCGCGCTCAAAGCAAAGGGGATGAAGGTGGGCGTGATGAAGCCCGCCGAGACCGGGTGCCGGGAGAGGCGCGGTGAATTATTTTCCAAAGACGCCGCGTTCCTGAAAAAGGTGTCCGGCTCGAAAATGCCGATCGATTTAATCTGCCCATACCGGTTCCCGGAGCCGTTAGCTCCCGCGATAGCGGCAGTCCGGGCGGGGGTGAAGATCGACCTGAAGCTTATCCGTAAAAATTTTGAGATTATCGAGGCACAGAGCGACGTGGTGTTGGTCGAGGGCGCGGGGGGGCTGATGGTCCCGCTGACGGGGAAGAAGCTGTACCTCGACCTGGTTGCCGAGCTTGGGATACCTTTAATTATCGTCGCGCGGGCGGGCCTTGGGACCGTAAACCACACGTTACTTACGGTAAGCGCGGCAAAGGCCCGTAAAATCGAAATTTCTGCTATAATCCTGAATCAGGGCCGCAAAAACAAGCCTGATGCGGCGTCGGCTACCAATCCGGAAACGATTATGCGGCTCTGCGGCATAAGGCGGGTGTACGCCATGCCATTTTTGCCGGAGATAAGGAAAAACATGGCCGTTCTGAAAAAAGCTGGGGACGGACTGCTGGCGCACGGATTTTTGGCTTGACTTTGAAAAACCCCGTAGATATTATTTACCGACTTTATAATTTGAATCCATAGATTGTCCATTGCACTTGTGGAGGTGAGAGAATGAACCCTGAAGATTTGAAATATCACAAAGAACATTCCTGGGTCAAGGTCGACGGCAACAGGGCTACCGTCGGCATTACGGAATATGCGCAGGAATCGCTGGGCGACATCGTGTACATCGACCTCCCGGACGTGGACACCTCGGTCGATGCGGACGGGGAGATTGGCGAGATAGAGTCCACGAAGGCCACGTCATCCGTGGTAAGCCCGGTGTCCGGCACGATTGTGAAGGTAAATACCGAGCTGGAAGACGCGCCGGAGACCATAAACGAAGACCCGTACGGCAAGGGCTGGATAGTGGTCATCGAGATGGACAACGCGAAGGAGCTAAGCTCCCTTATGGACGCGGAAGAGTATGGGAAGTTCGTAGAAGAGAACAAGTAGTCCTGGGGCTTGCCCGTATGCAAGGAGGGAGCTGTTCGGCTCCCTTTTTCTTTTAGTTTTTTAAGAAGCAGGGAGAATGAAATCATGGCGGAGAAGAGGATTGCGATACTTGGGGCGGGGCCCGGCGGATATGTGGCGGCCATCAGGGCGGCCCAGCTTGGGGCGAAGGTTACGGTAGTCGAGGACGTCGAGGTCGGCGGCACATGCCTGAACAGGGGCTGCATACCGACGAAGACCCTGGTCGCGACCGCCGAAATATACGAGAAGATAAAAGAGGCGGCAAGCTTCGGCATCGAGGTGGAAGGCGGAGCTACGCTTAACATCCCGAAGATAATGGAGCGGCAGGGCAAAGTAATCCAGACGCTTACGAAAGGGATAAGGGGCCTGTTCAAGGCACACGGCATAGAGCTTATCGAAGGGCGCGGAAGGCTTATCGACAAAAAGATAATCGAAGTCACGTTGAAGGACGGCTCAGGCACAAAGACAGTAGAGGCGGACAATATAATCGTCGCCACCGGCTCCTCGCCCGCGGAGATACCGACCTTCAAGTTCGACCACGAACATATCATCTCAAGCGACGACGCTATATGCTTCAGCAAGGTGCCAAGGCGCATACTCATCGTCGGCGCGGGCGTCATAGGCTGCGAGTTCGCCTGCATCTTCAAGGTCATGGGCGCGGAAGAAGTCACGATGGTGGAGCTTCTGCCGAGATGCCTCTCAACCGAGGACCCGGACATCTCCGAGATGATGGCCCGTGAGCTTAAGAAAAAGAAGATCAAGCTGATTACTAACGCAAAGATCGAGAAAGTTACCGTGAACGACGACGGCACCGTAACGTCGAGCATGGAGGGCGGCGCGGAAGTGGTATCTGACCAGGTACTGGTCTCCATCGGCCGCGCGCTGAACTCCAGGGGCATCGGCCTGGAGGAAAACGGCGTGAAGCTCGGCAAGCGCGGAGAGGTGCTGGTAAACGAGTACATGGAGACGGAACAGCCGGGAGTTTACGCTATCGGGGACGTCGTCGGCGGCATAATGCTCGCGCACGTGGCCTCCGCCGAGGGACTCTGCGCGGTTGAGAACATCATGCACGGCAATGTAAAGAAGATGGATTACCGCGTAGTCCCCGCCGGGATATTCACCCTGCCGGAGATAGGCTCTGTGGGCCTGCGGGAGCACGAGTGCCAGGCGAAGGGGATAAAAATAAAAGTCGGGAAGTTTATGCTTCGCGGCCTCGGCAAGGCCCAGGCGATGAACGAGCTGGCCGGAATGGTGAAGGTCATCGCGGACGCCGAAACGGACAAGGTGCTTGGCGTGCACATAATGGGCGCGCACTCCACGGACTACATCCACGAGGCTGCGGTAGCGATGGCGATGAATGCCACGACAAAGCAAGTGGCGGAGACTATACACTCGCATCCGACCTTGGCTGAGTCCGTGATGGAAGCGATGGAGGACGTGCACGGCATGGCGATACACGTGCCGCCGGTGGCGAAATAGCCTCATATATCATCAATAGAAAGCCCGCAATGGAAGTTGCGGGCTTTTTTATTGATAAAAAATCAGATTCTTTTATAATGCAGACAGCAGTTGGGTACATACCAAATTTTGCGATTAGATAATAAATAAGAAGCACTATTTGAGGAATCAAATTGGGAACAACGTTTGATCGGACACTTGATATCATAGAGGATGCCTTCAGGAGACTTGAACAGCAAGTTCCTCCTCCAAAAGCCGTTTCATTCAAAGACGGGTTAGTTTTTCGCTATCATGAGAAGTCTATTCAGCAAGCACTGATCCAGAAACTTGCGCGAATGATTAGCGGCGTATATGCTGCGCGATCGTTACTGGATCACGGATTCGTTCAGGAACAAGGGGTAATACAACGCACACTAGACGAACTGAATGAGGATATTGATTTTCTCGTAGCGGCTTTAACCAACGAAATTACAGACCTTCACAAAAAGTACCTTGAATCATTTTATGAAGAAGAATTTGACAGACATACTGGCCGAGCAGCGTCAACAAAAAAACGGCACATGGTTCCTCGAAAGAAGATTCAAGCGTACATAATCCGTATTCTTGGAGCGGAACTCAATCCCTCACTTGCAATTGAAAATTTAAAGATAATCAGTAAAGTTTATTCTGGGTACGTGCACGCCGCTTCACCGCACATCATGGATATGTACGGCGGGAAGCCGCCTAAATTCCACATCGCAGGGATGGTTGGCAGCCCGCATATATATTGGCACCGAAAAGATTTTAAAAACTACGTCTATAGAGGGCTGCTTTCCGTTATGTTTGTAGCGATGGCCTTTGGTGATACGCCCCTTATAGGGAGCCTTCTCTCTCATAGGGATAAGTTTGAGCAGGATAATCCAGACATATTCCCTGACGGACTTAGCTTCATAGGAGCGCCGATTAATCCCGCCAAATAAAATTTCCTTTTTTAGAGTTGCCTTAACTCCTGATTTATGTTAAACATTTATGATTGTAACCGCTTGGCGCGAATCTGATTACTCATGAGGAATAAATGACCACCATCAAGTTCGGCACTTCAGGCTGGCGGGACATCATTGCGGAAGGCTTCACGACCGATAACGTCCGGATTGTCTCCCAGGCGATAGCTGATTACATCAACGGCAGAGGCGAAGGGGCCAAGGGCATGGTAGTCGGCTACGATACCAGGTTCCAGTCCGAATATTTCGCACGGGAGTCCGCGCTCGTACTGGCGGCAAACGGAATAAAATGCTTCGTCTCGGACAGGGACGTCCCGACCCCCGTGGTCGCCTTCGAGATTCTCAGGCGAAAGGCGGCGGGCGGGATAAACATCACCGCATCGCATAACCCCCGGAGTACAGCGGCATAAAGTTCTCGCCGGACTGGGGCGGCCCCGCCCTGCCTGAAACCACCCAAGAGATAGAGGACCGAGCGAACGTACTGATGAAGGACCCGAAGGTTGCGGAGATTGCCTTCGAAGAGGCGAAGTACAAGGGCCTTATAGAAGAGGTCTCCATATCCAAGGCATATCTCGACCAGCTAAGGAAGATAATCGATTTCTCAATCATCCAGCAGAAAATGCCCAGGGTCGCGGTTGACCCGATATACGGCACGTCGCGGGGATACCTGGACAAGCTGCTCAAGGGCGCGGGACTCGATGTCACGGTGCTCCACGACCGCCGGGACCCGTACTTCGGCGGGCACCGCCCGGAGCCTGCGGAGGAGTACCTTGAAGAGCTGACCAGGATAGTCGTGAACGGCGATTACAAAATCGGCCTCGCCACCGACGGGGACGCGGACCGTTACGGCATCGTGGACGAGGACGGGGAGTTCATCACTCCTAACGAACTTCTCTCGCTCGCGTTCGATTACCTTGTCCGGGTCAGGAAATGGGAAGGGGGCGTCGCCAGAAGCGTTGCGACGACCCACCTTGTGGACAGGGTGGCGAAGCTCCACGGACGCGAGGTCTTTGAGACGCCGGTTGGTTTCAAGTTCATAGGCGAGCTTATCTCGGAGGACAAGGTAGTAATCGGCGGCGAGGAGAGCGCCGGGCTGTCCATCAAGGGCCACGTGCCGGAGAAGGACGGGATACTGGCGTGCCTGCTGGCGCTGGAGATGGTGTGCAGGGAAGGCATGTCGCTCCGCAGGCAGCTTGAGAGGCTTTTCGAGAAGACGGGCAAAGTCCTGACGCGCCGGGTGAACATAAACCTTACCGAAAAGCTTAAAGAGAGGCTGAACGAAAAACTCGCGCTTGGGCCGGAGTCTTTCGCGGGGCACAAGGTCGTGCAGACGATAAAGTTAGACGGCCATAAGTACGTGCTGGACGACGGCTCGTGGCTCCTGATGCGGCTCTCCGGCACCGAGCCGGTGGTAAGGCTTTACGTGGAGGCGAATTCCGCCGAAGACCTGATGGAGTTGTCAAAAGAAGGCGAAAAGTTTATAACTAAATAAATTCCAAAACGTTGTTACCTTTTTGGAAAAAGGTAACGCCAAAAAAACTTTTAGGTTGGAGGATTTGAATGGGCGAGATAGCGGACGTTTTCGCAAGGGAAATACTGGACTCACGGGGCAACCCGACTATCGAAGTAGAGGTAATCCTGGAGACGGGCGCGATGGGCCGCGCAGCCGTGCCCTCGGGCGCGTCCACCGGAAAGCGTGAGGCCGTGGAACTCCGGGACGGCAACAAAAAGCGCTACATGGGAAAAGGCGTCCAGAAGGCGGTCGCGAACGTCAACGACGAGATAGGCCCGCAGCTTATGGGGCTTGAGTCCTCCGAGCAGGCATTCATCGATAAGATAATGATAGAGATGGACGGCACCCAGAACAAGGGCAAGCTTGGCGCGAACGCAATCCTGGGCGTCTCGTCTCGCCGTCGCGAAGGCCTCCGCCGAAGAGGCAGGTCAGCCGCTCTACCGCTACATCGGCGGGGTAAACGCCAAGGAGATGCCCGTGCCGCAGATGAACATACTGAACGGCGGCGCGCACGCGGACAACAACGTGGACATCCAGGAATTTCTGATTATGCCCGTCGGGGCAAAGAACATCACTGACGCTGTGCGTATGGGCTCGGAGGTTTTCCACTCGCTTAAAAGCGTCCTGAAGGCGAAGGGCTACAACACCTCCGTCGGCGACGAAGGGGGCTTCGCGCCGAACCTGAAATCTAACGAAGAGGCGGTGGAGATGGTCCTCGCCGGGATAGAGAAGGCGGGATACAAGCCGGGCAAGGACGTGATGCTCGCAATCGACGCCGCCGCCAGCGAGTTCTATGAGAAGGGCGCGTACGTCTTTAAAAAATCGGACAAGTCCAAAAAATCCTCCGACGAGATGATAAAATTTTACGAGACGTGGGTGAAAAAATATCCTATAATATCCATCGAGGACGGACTGGCCGAAGGCGACTGGGAGGGCTGGAAGAACCTGACGGACGCGCTCGGCAAAAAGGTCCAGATCGTGGGAGACGATATTTTCGTCACCAACCCGAAGATACTGAAGAAGGGAATCGAGGAGGGGATTGCGAACTCGATACTCATAAAGCTGAACCAGATAGGCACTCTGACCGAGACGCTGGACACTATAGAGATGGCGAAGAAGGCGGGATATACCAACGTCATATCGCACCGTTCCGGGGAGACCGAGGACACTACCCTGGCAGACTTAGCGGTAGCGACCAACGCCGGGCAGATAAAGACCGGCTCGCTCTCCCGGACGGACAGGGTTGCGAAGTACAACCAGCTCATCAGGATAGAGGAAGATCTGGACGAAGAGGCCAGGTTCTCAGGCAAAAACGTGTTCTACAGCATACGTAAATGATAAAAAGGAACCTGAGCAGCCAGGAGCGGGAATTAGCGTAAAGGCGGCGCGTCAAAATTGCCGTTGCCGCGGGCGCGTGCCTGCTCTTTTACGCTTTTTTAAGCTTTTTCCTGGGCCAGATGGGCTTCATCCGCTATATAGAACTCTGCCATCAAAGAGACCATCTAAAAGCGGAGATAGTGCAGCTCAAGGCGTCCAGCCGGGAGCTCAGGGCACGGGTCGATTCGCTCCGCACGGACCCGGACAGCATCGAGGCGCTTGCCCGCGAGCAGGGGCTTGTGAAAGACGGGGAGACAGTCTACCAGTACGAGGATGAATGATGGACAATAGGCTGTCTGTCGTCTTCCTCTGGCACATGCACCAGCCCTATTACAAGGACCTTGTGACAGGGCGCTACGCTATGCCCTGGGTCCGTCTGCACGGCATCAAGGACTACTACGACATGGCGCACATCCTCCGGGATTTCCCTCGAGTGCGCCAGACCTTCAACCTCGTCCCTTCCCTTATCGACCAGATAATAGACACCTGCGAACACGACGCCAAAGGCATATATCTCGACCATTCCGTAAAGCCAGCCGCCGAGCTCGACAAGAACGAGAAAATTTTCGTACTTCGTAATTTCTTCCTTGCCAACTGGGACAATATGATAAAGCCCTACCCGCGCTACTGGGAGCTTCTACTTAAGCGCGGGCGGGACGTCTCCGACTTAGAACTCGACAGGATGGCCAGATATTTTTCCGACCACGATTTCTTAGACCTCCAGGTCTGGTTCAACCTGGCCTGGTTCGACCCCATTTTCAAGGACAACGACCCGTTCTTAAAAGAGCTTATCCGGAAAGGCCGGGACTTCACGGAAGAGGAGAAGCTTGGCGTCATCAACAAGCAGAAGCAGGTGATGCGCCTCATCCTGCCCGAATACAAGGAGCTGTGGGACGCGGGGCGGCTGGAGCTTTCCGCGACGCCCTATTACCACCCCATACTGCCGCTTCTGTGCGATACGGAGATAGCCAAGGTATCAAACCCGCAGATAAACCTCCCGATGCGTTTCCAGCACCCGGAGGACGCAAAGACCCAGGTAAGCCGCGCGCTCTCGCGGTTCAACGAGGTCTTCGGAAGGAGGCCGAAAGGGATGTGGCCCTCCGAAGGTTCCGTCAGCGAGAGCCTGATACCTATCATCGCGGACGAGGGAGTGGAGTGGATAGCCACGGACGAGGAAGTCCTGGCAAAGTCGCTGGACATGGTGCTGGACAGGGATTTCTCCGGCGTATCGAAAAAGCCGGAGATACTGTACCGGGGCTATAAAGCGCAGCATGAGGGCCGCAGCCTGAATATCTTCTTCCGCGACCATACCTTGTCGGATTTAATCGGCTTCGTGTATTCCAAGTGGGACCCGAAGAACGCGGTTGACGATTTCGTAAACCGCCTTGCGCGGATAAGGAAAGATTTGAACGCCCGGGGACAGGCAGGCGTCGTGACGATACTCCTGGACGGCGAGAACGCCTGGGAGCATTACAGAAACGACGGCCATGACTTCCTGTACATGCTCTACGACAGGCTCTCGCGCGAGGAGCAGTTCGACTGCACGACCGTAAGCGAATATCTGGCGAAGGGGCCTGAAGCGCAAGACCCTGCCCAAGCTTTTCCCCGGCTCGTGGATAAACCATAACTTCAACATCTGGATCGGTCACGAGGAAGACAACGCGGCATGGGACGCCGTGTCCCGGACGAGGCAGGACTTAGTCGAATTCGCCAGCGAGGTGACGGACCCGGAGAAGCTGCGCCTCGCCTGGGAGGAGATATATATCGCCGAGGGGAGCGACTGGTGCTGGTGGTACGGGGACGACCACTCCTCGGAGAACGACCGGGAGTTCGACGAGCTTTTCCGCAAGCACTTAATCAACGTCTATGAGCTTCTTGACAAGACTCCGCCGGATTATCTTTTCATCTCCATCATCCGGGAAGACAGGCGCAGCCGGCCTACGGTCGAGCTTACCGCGTTCATCTCGCCCACGCTGGACGGCGAGATTACCAGCTACTACGAATGGCTCTCCGCAGGCTTTTATGACGTGAGCCAGGCGGGCGGCACGATGCACCGGGCCGAGAGCATCGTCTCGCACATCTATTACGGGTTCGACCCGAAAAACCTGTTCATCAGGATAGACTCAAACCGCAACCTTCACGACCCGAACATAAAGGAACTCACTTTCGCGGTCCATTTCCTGCGGCCGTCGCTCCTACCGGCTGGACATACGGCTCGACCCGGAGCAGGGCAAGGTCAACGCCGAACTGATAAAGGTGACGAAAGGCGAAGAGGCCCAGTCCGGGAGGCATTCGACGATTGCGGCGAGGGAGATAATAGAGATGGCGATGCCGTTCGACGTCATCATGGCGAGGCCTGGCGACGAGATAAACTTCTTCGTCACCGTACGCCGGGACGACGTGGAACTGGAGAAATGGCCATACCGCGGATATATCTCCCTTGAAGTCCCGACTGAGGATTTCGAGTCCATCATGTGGCACGTCTAAAGACATCATAACTCCCCCGAAAGGAATTTTCTGTTGAAAGATAAAGTTCTTCGCATAGTCCATAACGCGCTATTGAAGGCGAAAGAGAAGGGCGCGTTGTCCCTGACGAAATTCCGCAAATCTGTGCTGGAGGCCCCGAAAGAAGCGGGGCATGGCGACCTCGCGTCCACAGTTGCGCTGCCGCTCGCGAAGGCCGAGAGAAAGCCGCCCCGGCAGATTGCGGAGATAATAAAGGACGCAATCGAAGACGCCGAGGGCATCCTTGAGAAAATAGAAATCGCCGGGCCGGGATATCTGAATTTCTTCATAAAGGATTCGGCGTGGCTCTCGGTACTCCATGAAATCGAGCGGGAGGGAATCGAGTACGGGCATTGCCATATCGGGAACTGCAAACTCGTGCAGGTGGAGTTCGTGTCCGCGAACCCGACTGGGCCGCTCCATATCGGTCATGGCCGCGGGGCCGCGGTCGGCGATTCGCTGGCAAGGCTTCTGTCCTTCACGGGATACGATGTCCGCTGCGAGTTCTACATAAACGACTTCGGCTTTCAGGTGGAGAACCTCGGGAAGAGCGTATATTTCAAATACCGTGAGCTGTCGGGCGATGCGATAGAAGCAAAATTTGGCGAAGTTAAACAGCCCTAAAAAAGAGCAAGTTACGGGAAAAAGGGTGAAAGTGATGAAGAGGCCCCCGGCGCGGAAATACGTCTCGAACCTATAATTGGCGAGTATATAGCCGAGCTTGCGAAGGAGTTCATGGCGAGGCCGGAGTTCCAGGCGCTCTCCGAAGACGGAGCAAAAAAAGTTACTGCCGCGAGGAGGGCATCACCGAGATGCTCCGCCGGATAAAGGCGACCCTCGCGCGGTTCGGAGTAACTTTCGACGAGTGGTACAGCGAGAGAAGGCTCTACGATGCCAAAAATAATCTGGTCGAGGCGGCGATAGACGAGCTTCAGGAGAAGGGGCTGGTCTTCGAGGAGGGCGGCGCGAAATGGCTCCGCACAACCGGATACGGCGACGACAAGGACCGCGTGCTTATCCGGAGCAACGGCCAGACCACCTACTTCGCCTCCGACATCGCCTACCACCGCGGCAAATTCGAGAGAGGTTTCAAGCAGGTAATCGACGTCTGGGGCGCGGACCATCACGGATACATCCCGCGCATGAAGGCGGCGGTCCAGGCCCTGGGGCACAACCCGGACGAATTGCAGGTCCTGTTAGTCCAGCTCGTGAACCTCATGCGCGAAGGCCAGCCGGTGAAGATGTCAAAGCGCGCGGGTACGTTTGTCACGCTGGAAGAGGTGATGGACGAAGTTGGCACGGACGCATGCCGGTTCACCTTCATGCTTAGGCGTCCGGACTCGCACCTGGACTTCGACCTCGACTTGGTGAAGAGCCAGTCGTCCGAGAACCCGGTCTATTACGTCCAGTACGCGCACGCGCGGCTTGCCTCCGTGTTCCGCCAGGCCGAGGAGAAGGGCATCACTCTCCCGCCCATCGGGCAGGTGGATTTATCGCGCCTTGCGCCTCCCGGAGGAAATGGCGATACTGAAGATGTTGTCCGCGTTTCCGGAACTGGTTGAGAAGGCGTCGCTGGCTTTAGAGCCGCACAGGCTGACGTATTACCTCCAGGAGCTTGCGGGCATGCTCCACAGCTATTACTTCAAGCACAAGTTCATATCGGACGACCTGGAGCTTTCATACGCCCGCATGCACCTCGTAAAAGCGGTCCGGCAGGTTATCGCCACGGCGCTTAAGCTTTTAGGCGTCAGCGCGCCGGATTCGATGTAGCGTTAACCCCCCACCCCTTCCGGGAGGGCGAGGGGTTAAGGAAGTAAATGTAAGGGCGAATTCATTCCGTAGTTTGCTATCTTCACGTCCTTGGCGGGAAAAGATTTTACCTGTCCAAAGCTATAGCGAAGACAAAATCCAGGAACTTAGGTTATCAATCCGAGGACCCATCAATGTTCTTCCAATTAAAAATATCTCTCCCCGCTAACCTCCGCGAACCTGTCACCGCCGTCCTGTATGACATGGGCTGTGAAGGTATCGAAGAGAAGGACGACGCACTGATTGCGTATTTCCCAGACTCCGCTAATCCGGATAGAATAAAGGACGCGCTGTCAAAGTTCGAGGGCCTATCATTTTCCAATGAGGCCGTGGAGGAGAAGGATTGGCAGGCGGAGTGGAAAAAGCGGTTCGAGTGCGTCCGGGCGGCGGGGTTTCTCATCTGCCCGCCGTGGAAAGTTCAGGAGCCTATGCCGGGCGAGAAGCTCCTGCTCCTTGACCCCGGAAACGCGTTTGGTGCGGGAGACCACGTAACCACGCTCACGGTGCTGAAGCTCCTTAAAAAATGGGCGGATAGGCAGGAAAACCTAAAGGAGAACCTGAGGGATAAATCTCTCCTGGACTTAGGCACGGGCACGGGAATCCTGGCCATAGGCGCTTGTCTAATGGGAGTGGGAGACGTGACGGCGGTGGATACGGATGCAAGCTCGGTTGAGGCGGCGGAGAATAATTTCGCGCTTAACGGCTTGACCGGCAAGGCCCGCATAATCCACGGTGACATCAAAGACGCGGGAGCAGGCTACGACGTCGTCCTGGCGAATATTTTTTTAGAGCCTCTGCTTGAGCTGATGCATCTGATCTCTGCCGTGCTGAAGCCGGGCGGGACGCTGATAATATCCGGCCTGCTGGAGGGGCAGGAGAAGGCCGTCCTTCAAGAGGCGGACCGGGAGGGGCTTTTAATCGTGGATAGTATTGTAGAAAATGGCTGGTTCAGCGGGATGCTGGTCAGGATGCAATAGGTTGCGATGCAAGCGGCCGCCTGGGAGTCGGCCCCTACACAGGCAAAATTCGTAGGGCGCGACGCCCCCGGCGCGCCGTTCCCTCTTGGTTCAGCTACTCTGACTCTTTCGGCTGGCCATGTTCCGGGGCGTAGTTAGGGCCTGACGAAGTATCGGGTTCTTCCGCCGCCGGGGCCTCCGGCTGGACGTTATCCGGCATGCCTGCAATGTTTCCCTTCGACTCCGCATGGTTCCTGTATCCGGGAGGCGTCGGGAAATTCTCATAAGGCACTTTAAGTTCCCGCACGTAACCCTTCATAAAGTCGAGCCAGATAGGTAATGCCGCCCGCGCGCCGGTCTCCCGGTTCCCTATTTCCTTGTGGTCGTCATAGCCCACCCATACGCCGGTGACCATGCTGGGTACATAGCCTATGAACCAGGCGTCGTTAAATTTCGACGTGGTGCCGGTCTTGCCCGCCGCTGGCCTGCCAAGCGAACTGGCCTGATAGCCGGTGCCGAAGCGGACCACGCCCGTCAGCATGTCCGTCATCTCCTCGGCCGTATCCTGCGAGATAGCCTGCCTCGCCACGGGGCCCGCATCCTCCACCACCCGGCCCTCCCTGTCCGTAATCTTGATAATGCCGGCGGGGGCGGTATAGATGCCGTAGTTGTCAAAGACGGCGTAGGCGGTGGACATCTCGATAAGCGTCGCGTCGGACGCGCCGAGCGCGAGCGGCAGGTAAGGCGACAGCGGGGTGGTAATCCCCAGCTTCTTTGCGTACTCCAGGGCGGTGGGGATGCCCACCTGCGCCAGCAGTTTCACGGCGACTACGTTAATCGACCGCGCCAGGGCGCGCCGGAGCGTCACTTTGCCCTCGAACTTCTCGTCGAAGTTTGTAGGGCTCCATCTCACGCCAGCCCGTGCGCCGGGGTAGGATACCGGAGAGTCCATTATGGTGTCGTCCGGGCCGAACCCCTTGTCCAGCGCGGCGGCGTATACGATAGGCTTGAACGCGGAGCCGGGCTGCCGAAGCGCCTGGGTGGAGCGGTTAAATTCGCTCTTGGAGTAATCCCTGCCCCCCACCATCGCCCTGATGTAGCCGGTATGCGGCTCTATGGCAAGGAGCGCGCCCTGTATCTGCTGGTCGTCCCTGGGGTGGCGCTTCTCCACCTGCTGAAGGCCATTCTCCACGGCCTCCTCCGCCATCTGCTGCATCTGGTAATTCAGCGTGGTATAGACGTTCAGGCCGCCCTGGTAGAGCGTGGTCTCGCCGTATTTCTCGTCGAGCAACCGGCGGATGTACTCCACGAAATAAGGGGCCTTGAACTGCTCCTTTTTTGCCGGTATGCGCACGAAAGGCTCAGCCTCGGCGGCCAGCATCTGTTTCTTGTCGATGAACCCTTCCGCCTCCATGCGTTTCAGCACATGCGCCCGGCGGGAATAGGCGAGCTGGAGGTCGTTTAACGGCGAGTACCTGGTCGGCGCGGCTGGGAGGCCGGCAAGTATCGCGCCTTCGGCCAGGGTGAGTTTGCCCACGGACTTTCCGAAATATGTATGGGCCGCCGCCTCCACCCCGTATGCCCCGCTTCCTAAATAGACCTGGTTTAAGTACAGGTCGAGGATTTCATCTTTGGAGTAATGCCGCTCTATCTGGATTGCGAGGTAGGCCTCTTTCAGCTTCCTGGAAAGGGTCCTCTCCGGATCAAGAAACATCATCTTCGCGAGCTGCTGGGTGATGCTGGATCCGCCCTGGACGACCCTGCCCGCCCGGAAGTTCTGGTACATCGCACGGATTATGCCGGAGAAGTCTATGCCGGAATGGGAGTAAAAGCGCGGGTCTTCAACGGCCAGGAAGGCCTCGATGACATTCTTCGGGACAGCATTGATGGGGACCGGGGTCCGGTTCTCCATGTAGAACTCCGCCAGGAGCTCGCCGTCGTCGGAGAATACCCGGGTCGTCGCGCTGGGCTTATACACCTCCAGGGCCGTTACTTCCGGCAGGCCGCCGACATGCGAAAGCAGGAAACCCGCCGTCGCCCCCAGGATTACCGCGAGAACCGCCCCCGCGATCAGAACTTTTGTCCAGATTTGCATGGAGGAATTATAAACCGATTTCAACTCCAAGTAAAGCGCAGGAATATATGGAAATGGGGCTGGAATGCGGGCTAGTATAGCCAAACCCCCTCCTAAGATCAGGAGGGGGCTTAAGGGGCTATGAAGTTATCGATACTTCAGGTGATAACGTAGTTTGCCCCGTCGCCTGGCGTAACCTGTAGTTCCAGGGTGCAATTTTTGGTGTTCAGACTGTAGAAGTACTTGTGAATTATCTTATACGAAAACACATTACTCGGCGTCGGCTTAAGTGCGCACGCGCTACCATAAGGAACACTATGATTGCTATCACAGCCATGAGGCCTTTTGACTTCATTGGGATGTACATATCCACTCCCGGGTTGGAACTTGGTATTGCCGCACACAATAAAGTTGTGATAGCGGCCTCTGCGGGACCTCTATTGGAGGCTTAATGCGCAGGCCTGTTCGCATTTTACTCTAATTTGATCGAAGTAGTTTTTACCCGGCTGCCGTCGTCTGTCGTAACCTGCAGCTGCCACCTGCCAGCCGCCAGGCCAACGGTATCCAGATTATAGATGTAACGGTTCGTAATGGGATCGTACTGGAACACATTGCCTGTGTTCGTGCTGGAAGCAGGCGTAACCGGTGCGCCGCTGGGAGACTTAAGCATGAGCGTCGCGGATGCCGTGGATATGAAATTTCCTTTGGCGTCCCTAAGCTGGAACATAACCGGAACAGCGCTACCGGCAGTAAATTTTTTCCCACTCGCGGGCAAAAGCCCCCTGAAGAGGTAGTGGACGGAGTAGGTAACGGCCTTGGTCGCGGTATTGCCCGCATTGTCCATGGCGTGTACCGTATAGGTGAATATGCCTGCATTGTTCGCGTTCCCTCCGGTCAAGGCCGCGTCCTTGCTTGCCACGCCGGATAATCTATCCGTTACGGCATAGCTCATGGCGGGAACCGTGCGTCCCAGGGCGAAAACCGCGCCGTTTGTTACGCCGGCGATTCTTATTGCCGGGGGGGTCATGTCGATATTAATTTTGAGAGTCTGCGGAGTTTCCTCATTTCCAGCGCTGTCCACGGCGTAATAGACTACCGTATGAGATCCCCCGGAGGTGACGCTCATGGATGCCGCGCTCCCTGCTGTTACCGTTTCGGCGCGGTTATCCAGTTTTGTACATATCTTTTTTGCCTCAAGTGCGGAGAAGGAAATTCCGACGTCCGAGACGTACCAGCTGTTAGCGCCTGCCGTGCCGTTGACTGTCGCGGTTGTGGTCAGAGGTGCGTTGGCGGCGAAGTTGGCCGTAATCGTATGGCTGGCCGTCACGTCCGTCAATGTAAGCGGGTTGTCCGTTGTGGCGACAAAGCCGTTGTCGCCGGTCCAGTTCACAAACCTGTAGCCGCTGTCCGGGACTGCGGTGACGGCGGTGGCGTTCCCGCCGGATGTAACCGTCTGTGAGGCCGTGCCGCTGACGCTCCCGTGAGCGCCGGGGATGAAATTTACCGTAAACGAGGGCGTACCGTACCCGACAAATGCCTCTATGCGGTTATTGCCGCTGTCCCCCACATAGACTATCGTGCCTGATGCATTCACAGCCACACCCGCGGGATTATGGAGTTGCCCGTCACCGCCGCCCTCGCTGCCCAATGCCCCTTTGAAGTTTCCCATTGTATCGAATAGCAGTACCCTGCCATTGGGTTGTGTAAAACCAACATCGGTTACATAGACATTATTGCTCGCATCCACCGCTATGCCTCCGCCGAACATCTGGACCTGAGAGCTCCCGAAGTATCTCAAAAATGTACCCGTACTGTCGACTACCTGGACCGAGCCGCCCCAGTCACGGGCGCTAGGCACGTAGACATTACCGTTTGCGTCCACCGCGATGCCCCGGGTTTCCTCACCTTCAATTCTCACAAATGTACCCGTGTTGTCAAATTCCAGCAACCTGTTGAAACCATCGCCGTAATCGCCCACATAGACGTTGCCGTTTGCGTCCACGGCCAGGCAAAAAGGGCCAATAATCGGTTGATTGAGGGTGTTGAAGCTTCCTTCTATGTTCCTTAAGAATGTGTCTGTGTTGTCGAAAATCGCTACCCTGTTGTTGCCGCCGTCAGCAACGTATATGTTGCCGTTTGCGTCCAGCGCCACGCCCTGGGGATATTCGAATTGGCCGTCTCCTGAGCCGTAGCCTCCCCAGGCCCTCAAGAAGTTACCGGAGCTGTCGAAGACCTGTATACTGTTGTTGCCAGTGTCGGCAACGTAGATATTGCCTCCGCCGTCAGCTGCAACACCGGAGAGATGGTAGAAGCTTCCATATGCCGACCTATCGCCTATTGTCGAAACGTATGAGCCAGTACCGGTGAAGACTTCTATCCTGCTGTTGTTGGTGTCGGCCACGTAGACCCTGCCGGCGCTATCCACCGCTACTCCAGAGGGATAATCGAACTGCCCATTGCCCGTGCCGTAGTCCTCCCCAGCTCCTCACAAAAGTGCCCGGAGCTGTCGAAAACCTCGATAATGTTGCTGCCGTGGTCGTCCACGTAGACGCTGCCAGCGCTATCTACCGCCATGGCATCTGGATCGCTGAACTGCGGCGCCACTCCCGATATACCTGACAAAGTTGCCAGAGCTGTCGAAGACCTGCACCCTGTTATAACAGGTGTCTGTCACATAGACGTTGCCGCCGTTATCCACCGCTAAGCCGGTAGGACTCTGATATTGCCCGTCGCCGGAGCCGTGGCTCCCCACGGTCCTTAAAAAATTGCCATTGCTGTCGAAGACTTGTATCCTGACTGCAAATCTGTCTGCCGCGTAGACGTTGCCGCCGCTATCCACCGCCACGCCAGTGAGACCGTCGAATTGATCATTGTCAAGCCGTAACTGCCCCACGTCCTAACGAAGTTGCCGGATTTGTCGAAGACCTGTATCCTGCAGTTGCCGGAATCGGCTACGTAGACATTGCCAGCGCTACTCACAGCCACGCCAGTGAGACGGTTGAACGGCCGTTGCCGTAACCCCCCCAACTCCTCACGAAATTGCCGGAACTGTCATATACCTGTATCGCTATTGATTTCAGAGTCGGCCACGTAGAGGTTGCCAGCGCTATCAACCGCCACGCTAATGGGACTGCCGGATATTGGTTTCCCCATTTGAACAGAAAATCGCCGGGTGCCGCCTGCGCCGAAGCGGGCGCTGCCACTGCCGAAGATTGATAAAGGGGCGGCGCTGCGACAGCTGGGGGAGGCGGTTTGTTTTGAAGGTTTTGAGATATAATTTTTTACTTAATTTCCTGGATGGCTCGTCACGGGGAACTCAATCTGCGTCCCGCTGGCATCGACATATTTCCCTGCAAAGAAGAGCGGCTCGTGCGTGACGCTGCCCAGCCTGCCATCGCTTCCAACTGCATGGAAAAATCGGCGCTCTGGCGCGGGGCGAGAGTGCCGACATTTATGGTGTTCCGCCCTCTGAAGGGCGGCATCGGGACTAAGGAAAGTGTAACGTTGGAAAGGGTGCTGTCCCCCGGATTTACCACGTGGACGGTTAAATCGAGGCTAACTGTATCGCCTGCCGAGCTGTATCCCGTGAAAGTATGCGTCACAATGACGGGCGGCGCGGGCGCGGTTTCGCTGGCGAAAACGTTCTGCAGAAGAGCCAGCGAAAAAATCAGCCCGAAGACAGAGGCTCTTAGCTTGAACATGGCTTTTCCCCTTCCAACCGGCAATAAATGGGCGTTAAGAAAAAGAGATGTCGGAAATGTGGATAATAGATAGGGCTTTTGACTGAACTGGGGCTTACGGCTCGTGCATTTGTAAAACTTATTTGCGATTCATTATTAAATTTACATTCGATATGAGAGGGTGTCAAACTTCTTATCTGGTATAATTATCAATATGGCTTGTAAGTGGAGGTTTATTAGGATTATGAAGATAAAAATAAAACGCGCATACGACCCGCCCGCGAGGGGCGACGGGGTCCGTATACTGGTGGACAGGCTCTGGCCGAGGGGTATCGCGAAAGAAAAACTTAAACTCGACTTATGGTTAAAGGATATCGCGCCCTCGGATATCCTCCGCCAATGGTTCTCGCATGACAGGGACCGCTGGGACGAGTTTAAAGCCCATTATTTTGAGGAGTTAGAGGCGAATAAGGATGCGGTGGAGCGCATAATCCAAGAGGCTGGGAAACGGCCCGTGACGCTCCTCTTCTCCTCGAAAGAGACAGAGTTTAACAATGCGGTTGCGCTGAAGGAGTACCTGGAAAAGGAGGCAAAAGAACACGTCCGGGCAGCCTGAAGTACCTTAGCGGCCTGAAGCACCTCTACCTGCACTTTAATAAGCCGGTTGCGCCTGAACATGCTGGTTACGGGGGCGGGGGTAAAAAGCCGTGCTTAATACCCTCCCAGCCCCCGCAAAACTCTATAGCACCGTCCTTCTTCGCCCGAAAACCAGCGACAGTACAAACAGGATCAGGAATACCACGAACAGCAGCTTTGCAATCCATGCGGCCGTCCCGGCTATCCCCGCAAAGCCGAATATAGCGGCTATTATCGCGATTACGAAAAACACCACAGCCCAATATAACATAATTCACCTCCAGATAATCGCCCATCCAAGGCAGGCGGCTGGACGCTTCACATACTATAATTATAGTCCAAATGCTTATTTTCAGCAAAACGGCTAAAGGCGAAAGCTTCTCAATTATTCATGACTTAACTTGTGATATAATATTAACTATGAATAAAGAGTTCTTTGCTGGAGGATGAGATGGACATAAAGATAAAGAAGATGGAAGAAAACCTGGATGAAACGGACGGTTTCAGGATTTATGTAGAGAGAAACTGGCCGAAGAATATAGAGCACGAAGAGGGGTGCATAGACCTCTGGTTGAAGGACATAGCGCCGGGAGAGGGCGGCCAGCTATGGTTTTCCGGGAAGCCTGAGAGATGGGGCGAGTTCGAGTGCGGATATTTCGCCGAACTGGACGAGAAGACCGACCAGCTACGGAAAATCCTTGAGAAAGCAGAGCAGGGGCCGGTTACGCTGCTATACGACCGGGGGTCGTACGAATATAACGCGGCGGTAGCGATAAGGGATTATATCGAGATGCATAAAGACCTGCTCGGCGGGAAACTGGCGGCATAGTAACGCCTCTCGATCCTTTTCTTACGATTAAGAAAGGGGAGGGGAAGTTATGAACAAATCCGGCACTTCCGTCTCTTCGGCAGGAACCTCCTTAAGCGCGCGAAAATGAAATATACCGCCTTCGCGATTTGATTGACCAGCGGCATTTCGATAAGCCACGCGAGCAGTAGATATGCGCTCTCGGGCGGGAGTCCGCGCCATATGGGCGGGAACCCGTCCGCGCCCGTGTAATACCTTCCTTCCGAGTCCAGGACGTGCAGCCTCAGCATCAGCTCTTCACGCGACTTTCCATACGTTTCGGGGCGAAAATCCTTCGCTGTAATGTCGATAAAAATGAGGTTCCCGCTCAAATCCTTTTCCCTGTAATGCTCCATCTCGGTTGAGCATACGACGCACGAGCCGTCGTAGAAGATTTTGATGGGATATGCCGGGCGCTTGTTCATCCTTAAAGTATATAATTGTTCCACTAAATCTGATCCATTGACTCCCCCTACCTCCATATAGTAAAATTATCTTTTGGAGGTAGGCAGTTATGCGCGACTTCAAGCTTGTCTCGGATTTCCAGCCAAAGGGCGACCAGCCGCAGGCAATCGAGGAACTTACCGAGGGTCTGATCCGGGGGGACAAGCACCAGGTGCTCCTGGGCGTAACCGGCTCCGGCAAGACCTTCACCATCGCCAACGTCATTGCAAACGTCAACAGGCCGACGTTAATCATGTCCCCGAACAAGACCTTAGCCGCTCAGCTATACGCGGAGTTCAAGGGCTTCTTCCCCGAAAACGCCGTCGAGTATTTCGTCAGCTACTACGACTACTACCAGCCCGAAGCGTACCTCCCCACGACGGACACGTACATCGAGAAGGACTCCTCCATAAACGACGAAATAGACCGGATGCGCCACTCGGCTACCTACTCGCTCTTTGAGAGAAAAGACGTAATCATCGTGGCGTCCGTCTCCTGCATATACGGCCTGGGCTCCCCCGAGGCATATCACGGGATGCTGCTCTTTCTACAGGAGGGGGATACCGTCGAGCGGGACGAGATACTGAAAAAGCTCGTCGACGATACAGTACGAGAGAAACGACATAGACTTCCACCGCGGTACGTTTCGCGCGCGCGGGGACGTAATCGAAATTTTCCCATCGTATGCCGAGGACCGGGCTGTGCGTATTTCGCTCTTCGGAGACGAGATAGAACGGATAGACGAGATAGACCCGCTGAAGGGCGAGGTTACGGGGCATTTGGGGAAAGTGGCGGTATATCCCAAGAGCCATTACGTCACGCCCGAAGACCGGATGAAAACGGCGGTGCGGAATATATCGATAGAGCTTGAGGCGCGGGTGCGTGAGTACGAACTTACAAAGCGGCTCCTTGAAGCGCAGAGGATAGAGCAGAGGACGAACTTCGACCTGGAGATGATAAAGGAGGTCGGATACTGCCAGGGGATAGAGAACTACTCCCGGCACTTAACCGGCAGGAAGCCCGGCGAGGCGCCCCCGACGCTGATGGACTACTTCCCGAAGGACAGCCTGATAATAATCGACGAGTCGCACGTAACCGTCCCGCAGATAGGCGGGATGTATAACGGCGACCGCTCCCGGAAGTTGACCCTTGTCGAGTTCGGGTTCCGGCTCCCGTCCGCGCTGGACAACAGGCCGCTGAACTTCCAGGAATTCGAGGCGAACGTCCCGCAGGCGATTTATGTATCGGCGACGCCCGGGCCGTACGAGCTTGATAAGACCGGCGGGACCATAGTGGAGCAGGTGATACGTCCCACGGGGCTGATGGACCCGGTGATTACCATTAAGCCGGTGAAGGGCCAGGTGGACGACCTGCTTGATGAAATCCGCGCGCGCACGGCAAAAAACGAGCGGGTGCTGGTCACTACCCTTACCAAGCGGATGGCGGAGGACCTGACGGCGTATTACGAGGAGCTTGGCGTGCGCGTCAGATATCTCCACTCGGATATCGAGACGCTGGAGCGCATGGAGATAATCAGGGACCTGCGGCTCGGGAAGTTCGACGTGCTCGTAGGGATAAACCTCCTGCGCGAAGGCCTGGACATACCCGAAGTGTCATTGGTCGCGATACTGGACGCGGACAAGGAGGGGTTCCTCCGCTCGGAGCGCTCGCTTACCCAGACCGCCGGACGCGCGGCGAGGAACGTAAACGGCGAAGTATATTTTTACGCCGACAAAATCACCAATTCAATGCAGAAGACCATAGAGGTCACGACCAAACGCCGGGAAATCCAGCAGGCATACAACGAACTCCACAACATAACGCCGGAGAGCATAAAGAAGGACATCAGCGACATAATGCACTCCGTCTATGAGGCCGATTACTTCACCGTGCCGGTGGATGGCGGGGGTGCGGCTCCGGATATACCGCTTGAGGAACTCCCGAAAGTCATCCAGGGCCTGCAGAAAGACATGAAGAAGGCGGCGGCGGATTTGGATTTCGAGCGCGCTGCGGAAATCCGGGACAGGATAAAAGAACTCAAGGAGATGGAGATGGCGATGGGGGTGAAGGTGGTATGAGAAAGCATTTAGCCGAGCACGGCACGATGTTCGTGAGTATCCTGAAGTGGACAGTCCTGGCTTCCGTCGTCGGCGTGGCCGTGGGGCTTTCTACTACGCTTTTCCTGAAGGTGCTAAATTACAGTACCGCCCGCACCGCCGGTTTTCCGTATTATTTCATACTGCTCCCGGCTGGGCTGTTCGTAAGCAACCTTGCACCGCTCCTGATAGATAAGGAGGCGGCTGGCGAGGGGCTGGACAAAGTCATCAACGCCATACACAAAAAAGGCGGGAAGGTGCGCCTGACCGTCGCCCCGGCGAAGTTCATAGCGTCCATCCTGACGATTGCCTGCGGCGGTTCGGCGGGCAAAGAGGCCCCTCCGGTACAGGTCGGGGCCGCGCTGGCTTCCTGGGTGTCGAGGTCGCTGAGGATGGACAAGGCAGACAGGAAAAAACTCGTCATATGCTCCATCTCCGCCGGTTTCGCCTCCGTGTTCGGCGCGCCTATCGCGGGCTCGATATTCGGCATCGAAGCGCTGTTCCTGGGCCAGCTCTCGTACGACGTGCTGTTCCCTTCTTTCGTCTCCGGCATTGTGGCGTACCAGGTCTCTCTTTCCTGGGGAATAAAATATTTCTCCAGAGAGATGACGATATTCCCGGTCTTTTCGGGAGGCGTATTTTTTAAAGTCATACTTGCCGGCATGGTCTTCGGCCTGGTCTCGCTCGTATTCATCGAAGCGATGAAGCTCTCGGACAAACTGTTTCATAAGTTAAAGATGCCGTTTCCGCTGAAAGGCGCGCTGGCTGGGCTACTGCTTGCGGTATTGACTTTTATACTCGGAGACCGGGGCTATCTGGGCCTGGGCCTGCCGCAGATAGAATCCGCCGTCCAGGGCCACGCCGTGCCCGCCGGGGCTTTCCTGTATAAAATATTATTCACCTCGATTACACTGGGCTCCGGCGCATCTGGCGGAATCATAACGCCGATATTTTTCGTGGGATCGTCCGCCGGGAGCGAGTTCGGCAGGCTTTTCGGGTTCGACCCGGCGACATTTGCAGTGATTGGCATGGCGGCGGTGCTGGCCGGGACGGCTAACACGCCGATTTCCGCAGGTATTCTGGCGATGGAGCTTTTCGGAGTCCGGATGGGGACTTGGGCGGCTACGGCATCGGTCGTAAGCTACCTGATGGTCGGCAACAGGAGCATCCATGCAAGCCAGGTGGTAGCCGCTTTAAAATCGTCTTCAGTGCGCGTGCCCCTGAATGTGAAGGTGGGCGGCGCGGAGGCTGTCGTTACATACCGCCGTAAAGGCGTACTCGGCCTGGCCCGGCGCATATTCGTTAAAAACGGGGGAAAAAAGCTGTAAACATCTTGACTATTTGCCCCTTTTCCTGCAAACTAAGTAGTTACTTTTAATATAAAAACTCCCTCAAAACCTACAATTATTCAAGGAGTCCATCTTTGGCCAAACTGGGCGTCAATATTGACCACGTGGCGACGGTACGCCAGGCCAGGCGCGGAGTGGAACCGGACCCGGTCCATGCGGCGGTACTGGCAGAGCTTGGCGGGGCGGACGGCATTACCATCCACCTCCGCGAGGACAGGCGGCATATCCAGGACAGGGACCTGCGCCTCCTCCGGGAGACGGTGAAGGTCCCGCTGAACCTCGAAATGGCGGCGTCCGACGAGATAATCGTCATCGCGCTGGAAGTGCGCCCGGAAATGGCGACACTGGTGCCGGAGAAGCGGGAAGAGCTTACCACCGAGGGCGGCCTGGACGTGGTGGCGAACCGGGAGAGGGTACAGGACGCGGTGCGCAAGCTTCGGGATTCGGGCATATTCGTGAGCCTTTTCATAGACCCGGATTTCGACCAGGTGAAGGAATCCAAAAAGGCGGGCGCGGACGCCATAGAGATACATACGGGAAAGTACGCCGCCGCCAGGACTTACGAGCAGTCCCAGAAGGAGTACGAGAAGATATTCGAGTCCTGCCGCCTTGCCCATAAGCTGGGGCTTACGGTAAACGCGGGGCATGGCCTGAACTATCAGAACGTCCGCCAGATAGCGAAGATAAAAGAGATATACGAGCTGAATATCGGGCACAGCATAATCTCGCGCGCCGTGCTGGTGGGTCTGGAGCGGGCCGTAAGGGAGATGAAAGATTTAATAATATAGGGCGAACCGTTACCTTTTTGGTAAAAAGGTAACACCAAAAACTTTTAACTTTGTTTTTGCTCCCCGCAATGATAATTGGCACAGGCATAGACATAGTAAGGGTGGACAGGATAGCTGACGCTATTACCCGATGGGGCGGCGCGTTCGAGGACAGGGTATTCACCGCCGGGGAAAAGACTTACTGCCGCGGCCAGAAGAGGAGCACCGAGAGCTTCGCGGCGCGCTTCGCGGTAAAGGAGGCGGTACTCAAGGCCTTCGGCACCGGGCACTCCCAGGGCGTTAAATGGGTGGACGTAGAGGTCACGCGGGACGGGCTGGGCAAGCCCGCCGTGCTCTACCACGGCAAGGTGCGCGAGATGGCCCAGAGGCTGGGAGTCAGGGAGACATTCGTAAGCATCAGCCACGACGGGGATTATACGGTGGCCCAGGCTGTACTGTCCACGGAGGCGAAAGAGTCTAAATGAAACTCGCTACTGCCTCAGAGATGCGGGAGCTCGACCGCCGGACAATCGAGGAATTCGGCATACCGGGCATCGTCTTGATGGAGAACGCGGGCCGCGCCGTCGTCTCCGCCATCGTCCATAAATGGGGGCCGGTCGAGGGGAAGTTTTACTGCATATTCTGCGGCAAGGGCAATAACGGCGGCGACGGCCTGGTCATCGCGCGGCGTCTTCATAATATGGGCGCGAAAGTCAGCGTCCGGCTGTTCTCGGATGATATGAAGGGCGACGCGGCCACGAACCTGAACGCGGCGCGCAAGATGGGGATAACCATAAACCCTGTCAGCCGGGACTTAAGTGACGAGATTTCCGAGGCCGCGCACGCCGAAGCTGTCATAGACGCCATATTCGGGACGGGGCTCTCACAGGAAATCGCGGAGCCTTACGCCTCGGTGATAAAGATGATAAACTCGAAAGCGCGGAAGGTCGTCGCCGTGGACGTCCCTTCAGGCGTCAATTCGGACGACGGCAGGATAATGGGGACCGCGGTCCACGCGGATATGACCGTCACCTTCGGCCTGCCGAAGCGGGGGCTTTATCTCTATCCGGGCGTGCAGGCCGCGGGCGATATAAAGACTGCCGAAATAGGAATCCCCGAGAGCGCGGTGGACGAGGCGGCCATTAACGCGCACCTCCTGACCTTAAGGCGCGTCCAGGGCCTTCTGCCGGAAAGGAAGCCTGATTCCCACAAGGGCACCTACGGCCATCTTTTGATTATTGCCGGCTCCGCCGGAAAGACGGGCGCGGGTGTGTTGGCGGCGAGGGCGGCGCTCCGCTCGGGCGTGGGTCTTGTAACGGTTGCGGTCCCGGAGAGCTTGAACGATATCTTCGAAGAGAAGCTTACCGAGGAGATGACCGTGGGGCTCCCGGAGACGGATGAGCGCACTCTTTCATATAACGCGCTGGATGGGCTGCTGGAGCTTCTGGAAGGGAAAACCGCAGTGGCAATCGGCCCCGGCCTCTCCCGCAACAAGGACACCGCGAGACTTGTCCGGGAACTGCTCCCTAAGCTGAAAATCCCGGTGGTGCTGGACGCCGACGCCTTGAACATCCTCTCCGAGGACGAAGCGCCTCTGGATAATATGACCGCGCCCGTGATACTCACGCCCCACCCGGCGGAAGCGGGACGGCTTCTTGGTATCCATACGGTCTCTGTGCAGACGGACAGGCCGGGCGCGGCATTGGAACTGGCGAAGGCGCACCATTGCACCGTCGCGCTTAAGGGGGCCAGGACGCTGATTGCGTCTCCGGACGGCACATTTTACGTGAACCCGACCGGAAATCCGGGGATGGCGACGGCGGGCACGGGAGACGTGCTCACCGGCGTCGTAAGCTCATTTCTGGCCCAGGGCCTCGATGCGGGGGACGCGGCGCTTCTCGGCGTGTACGCGCATGGGTTGGCGGGCGATATCGCGTCGGATGAGAAAGGTCAGGCCGGGCTTATCGCGGGGGATTTAATCGACGCCCTTCCATCGGCTATCAGGGCCTTGGCGAGAGGCCGCGCTTGAAACCCTCCGCCCGAAGGTTCTCTGAATACTTGAGCGAGGTCTTCGGGGCCGCGCCCGGGAGTGTGCGCCTGACTCCGCTCGGAAGAGGGAGCCACGGCAGGGGCTACAGGGCAAGGTTTATCCGTGACGGCGTCGGCAGGAACGTTATAATAAAAACGCTGGACAAAAACATAGGCCTCGGGCACGACTATCCCGCGGACCGGGCATCCGTTTTCCTGCTTGCGTCGGAGAGCTACGGGAAGTTCCCGTCTCACGTAAAGGCGCTCGACGTACTCTCCCTGCAAGACGGCGCCCTTAAATCCATCGCCGGGGGCCATGAATATTATCTTATAATGGAGGAAGGGGAAGGGACGAATTATTTCCAGGACCTCCGCGATATGAAAGGGATGCCGAAACTGACGCGGCGGGCCGGAGAGCGGGTATCCGCGCTGGCGAAATTTCTGGCGAAGGCGAACTCTAAAAAGAAGGACGCGCCGGAGCTTTATTACCGTAAAGTAAGAGATATAATCGGGCACGGGGAGTGCCTGATGGGCGTATTCGATACATACGCCTTGGATAATAATTTTACAAATTCAGCCGAGATGGCGGCAATCGAAAAAGCGTGCGTGGACTGGCGGGCCGTATTGAGACAATACCCCGGCAGGCTGTCCCGCGTGCACGGAGACTTCCACCCCGGCAACATACTCTTTCAGGGCGAAAAATCGTTCACGCTCCTGGACAGGAGCAGGGGAGAATACGGCGAGCCCGCCGACGACGTCACGGCTCTTTGCATGAACTTCATATTCTTTTCCCTGATGGAGCACGGGAAGATGGCCGGCGCATATGACGAGGCGCTCCGGCTTTTTTATGAAGAATATATCGGGGCTTCCGGAGATGAGGCGGTAAATGAAGTCTCCGCGCCCTTCTATGCGTTCCGGGCCGCCGTGGTTGCAAACCCTCTTTTCTATCCGGACGTGACGGATGAGGTGCGGGGAAAGATAATGGCCTTCGCGCACGGCGCACTGAAGGCGCGGACTTTTGATCCGGCAAAAGTGAAGACATATATTTCGGGCGGACTCAAATACAGGGAGAGGTTCTTCTAATGGAAAATTTCAGCTGGCTTTCCGCCTTTAAGGAAATAGGCGCCAAAGTGCGCTCCGAGATGGACGAACTTTTCAAAGGCAAGGGGTACGGCAGGGCGATTGGAAAGGGCGCGGGCGGGGACACTACGCTCGTTCTGGACAAAAAGGCTGAGGACGCTATCTTAGGCATCCTCGATAAACTGCATGCGGCCGGCGAGCAGTTCACTTTCATATCCGAAGAGCTGGGGGAGAAGAAGTTCGGACGGGAGGACTCGATTATCCTGGCCGACCCGATAGACGGCAGCAACAACGCCAAGTACGGCATACCTTTCTTCTCCACCGCGCTCGTGATGGCGAACGGGAAGAAGCTCTCAGACGTCGGCCTTGGCTATATAATAAACCTGGGCAACGGGGACGAGTTCTGGGCTATAAAAGGGGGCGGGGCGTACAAGAACGGCATCAGGCTCATGACCTCCGACAGGATAGAACTGGGCATGGTGAACATAGAGGCGTCCTCCCCCAGGAAAGACCTGCAAAAAGCGATGACGCTTTTATCCTGCGCCAGAAAAGTAAGATGTCTCGGGAGCACGGCGCTCGACCTGGCCTGCCTCGCCGCCGGGGCGACGGACGCGGTATTGGTCCCGTCGGCATCCAGGAGTTTCGATTTTGCGGCGGGATGGCTGATGGTAAAGGAAGCCGGGGGCATGGTAACGGACCTGGAGGGCAACCCGCTGGACGATATCCCGCTGGGCCTGGAAAGGTCCACCCCGTTCATCGGCGCGTCGAATAAGGACGTCCTGGCCAAGGCGCTCCAGGCCCTGAAAGGCTGCGCGTAAGATGGCAAGGGCGTTGATGGTGCAAGGGACCGGCTCCCATGTCGGCAAAAGCGTGATAGTCGCCGCCCTGTGCAGGATACTGGTAAGGCGCGGCTACTCTGTTGCCCCTTTTAAATCCCAGAACATGGCGTTAAACTCCTTCATCACGCCTGAAGGCGGCGAGATAGGCCGCGCGCAGGCGTACCAGGCTGAAGCGGCAAAAATCCCCCCGTCGGTCCTGATGAACCCGGTACTGCTGAAGGCCAACAGCGACACCGGCGCGCAGGTGATAATACGCGGAAAAGTGGTCGGCAACATGGGGGTGAGGGAGTACCACAGGTACAAGGACGAGGCGTTCCGTGCGGCCAGGGAATGCTTTGATGAACTCTCGGCCAGACATGACGTTATAATCATAGAGGGCGCGGGCAGCCCGGCGGAGATAAATTTAAAACAGCACGATTTCGTGAATATGAAGACGGCTGAGATGGCCGGGGCGAAGGTGCTTATTGCCGCGGACATCGACAAGGGCGGGGTCTTCGCCTCGATGGTCGGGACGATGGAACTGCTTGACGAGGCGGAGCGTGAGATGGTGGCGGGGTTTTTGATAAACAAGTTCCGGGGCGACGCCTCTCTCTTAAAGGACGGCCTTGACTTTATCCTGCAAAGGACCGGAAAGCCCGTCCTCGGCGTAATCCCGTATTTTAACGACATATATATCCAGGAAGAAGACGGCGTGGCGCTCGACGGCGCGGGTTCGCCTGGAGGTTCAGACGGCGCATGGCTTGACGACGGCGCCCTGGACGTTGCCGTGCTGAGGCTTGGCCACATATCGAACTTCACCGACTTCGACCCCCTGGCGCATGAACCGGGTGTCCGGGTGCGCTACGTAAAGGGGCCGGCCGAGCTTGGAAGTCCGGACCTGGTGATTATACCGGGGAGCAAAAACACTATCTCCGACCTGTTGGACCTTCGGCGTTCGGGGCTGGAAGAGGCCGTGATTTCCTACCACGCGTCAGGAGGCCGGGTCGCGGGTATATGCGGCGGCTACCAGATGCTTGGGAAGACGGTTGCCGACCCGGAAGGCGTCGAGTCGGAGACGCCGGAAGTCAAGGGGATGGGCATACTCGATGCGGAAACCGTCCTGACGGGGGAGAAGGTAACGGCACAGGTGAGCGGGCACTATTTGGGGACCGGAGGCGGCCCCGTTGCCGGTCAGCCGGCTGTCGCCGGTTATGAAATCCACATGGGCAGGACGAAGCTTGGGCCGGGCGCCTCGCCGTTATTCGTCATAAACACGAAAAACGGAGAAAAGGCCGGGTATTACGACGGCGCGGTCAGTATGCCCGAAGCCGGTCGACCGGCCGGCTCCGTATGGGGCACGTACATACATGGGGTTTTCGAGAACGACGCCTTCCGCCGGGACCTCATATCCGGTCTATTAAAAAAGGGAACGAAACGGGCCGCCAGGCCGGTGGAGTACGCGGGTCTGAAGGAGAAAGGTCTTGAAGCTCTTGCGGACCTGGTCGAATCAAACATCGGGATGGATGAGGTCTTGAAGCTTATAACATAATCAAGTATTCAATATTTTCAGCTATTTCTGGTATAATATTCAGGAAACTTAGCATCAGTTCTGATTTATTGCGGGTGACGTTGAGAATACTGGAAAAAATAAAAAGCATCAGGCTTAAGGGGAGCATAAAAGGGCGGCTGATCCTTTACTTCGCGCTCCTCGTCATAATCCCGTTCTTCATGATCGGGGCGATGGCCTACCAGAGCGAGAATTCCGCGCTCCGGGAAAGGATAAGGAGCCACCTCACCTCTATCGCGGACATCCAGAAGAGCAGGATAAAGTCCTGGCTTTCGGAGAGGTCTAGCGATGTGAATTTTCTGGCAAAGAATAAAAAAACAAACTCCGACGTCGCCTTTCTCGAACGATATCCAATCTCAAAAAAATATTTAGACACCCCCCAGTATAAAGAGTTGAGAGATAACCTCTCTGACATCACCTCTAATCATGCCTATCTGCATGCGAACATACTCGGCAAAGATGGCAGAGTCCTTGCTTCAAACGACGAGAGTATGGTCGGTCATAACCATGCGGATGAGGGCTATTTCAAGGGCGCAATGGCCGTCGGCATGAAGGGCGGGAACAGCGTCTATATTCAGGACATATACTATAACGCGCATATTAAAGCCCTGGTCATGGCTTTTTCCGCCCCGATAATGATAGACGGCAAATTTGGGGGAGCCTCCGTACTCATCGTGGGGATGGATGAGAGCTTCTATCCAATTTTTGCGGGCTGGCCTGGGATGAGGAGTACCGGAGATACCATAATAGCCAGGATAGAGGATGGCCAACTGGTCTTTTTGAACCGCCTCCGCTTCATGAACGATTCGCCTTTAAAGCTCAGGTTCAAATTAGAAAATGCACCTAAAGCGGCGCATCTCGCGGCGTCAGGCCAGGAAGGCATCATAGAGACGAAGGATTACCGGGGGATGGAAGTCTTGGCCGTGTATCGTTATATTCCGGAGACGAAATGGGGTTTCGTGGTGAAGGAAGACTACGACGACGCCTTCGCCCCGGTCCACGCCCTTTGGCGCAAGGTCGCCTATACGATGGGATTTACCGTAATACTGGTGATATTCCTTGTATATGTCATTTCCAGCAAGATAGCGGAGCCTATAGTTTCCATGAGCAGGACCTCCCGCAGGATAGCCGAGGGGGATTTCTCCGTAAACCTGCCGGTCGGGACCATGGACGAGATAGGCACCCTGGCCCTCTCCTTTAATGAAATGGTCGCCTCCCTCCAGAAGTACAGGAATGAAGTGGACAGCAAGAGCGAAGAGCTCGAGAAGGCGAACACGGATCTGAAGGATTTGACCCAGTCGCTGGAGGAGAAGGTCAAGGGGCGCACCATTGAACTCGAGGAGCTGAACCGCGCCCTGCTCTCGATGATGGAGGACCTGGACGAGCGGACGGAGGCGCTGGAGTCTTCGCAGGTGGAACTCAGGAAATTCGCCGAAGAGGTGGAGGAATCCAGGAACCGGGTCCGGGAGAACCTGGAGATAGTCGAGCGCGCGAACGTCGAACTCAGAAGGATAGACCGGATGAAGGACCACTTCCTGGGTATGATGTCCCACGAGCTGCGGACGCCGCTTTCCTTGATAACCGGCTATTCCAGCAACCTGATCTCAGACCAGTCCATAAAGGTGGACCCGAAGGTAGTGGAGGCGCTGGAGGGCATATACAAAGGCGCGGAACGGCTTCGGATGATTATAACCGAGATGCTGGACGTCTCGCAGATAGACGCGAAGGGCTTGCGGCTTATATTCTCGCCGACCGACATCGGGGACCTTGTCGAGGAAGTGATAAAGGAGCTTTCGACCTTTATAAACCAGCGACACCAGGAGGTCACGCTGGATGGAGTTGTCAACCTGCCCCAGGTGGCGATAGACAGGAAAAGGATGCGCCAGGTCCTCGTGAATATCATCGGCAACGCCATAAAGTTCACGCCCGACGGCGGCGGAATAACGGTCTCGTTCAAAAGGTTCAAAGGCGACCGGGTGCTGAAGAAGGGACCTTCAAGTTATCTGGACATCGTTATCAAAGACAGCGGTATCGGCCTCGATAAAGAAGAACTGGACAGGATATTCGAGAAGTTCTACGAGGTGGGGGAGATAGACAAGCACTCGACCAGCAAGTACGCCTACCTGGGCCGCGGCGTGGGCCTGGGACTGCCGATAGCGAGGGGCATAGTCGAGGCGCACGGGGGCACGCTGTGGGCGGAGAGTTCAGGCTTCGACGCCGTCAATTGCCCCGGCAGCAGTTTCCATATAGTCCTGCCGGTAAGCGTCCAGACAAGCGAGCTTGCCACGATGGGGGTGGTGGCGGAGACCGCCGAGGAACGGCCCATGCGCCAGACGGAAAAAGATGAACCCAAGGCCGTGGAAGTCGCCCAGGCCGCGCCCGCCGCGCCCGCGATGGCCTCGTCCGCGCCGGTAAGAAAGCCGAGGGTCCTGCTTATAGAAGACGACGTCGATATCCTGAACCTCACGGCAAGGCTCCTCCAGGACCAATATGAAATAATGAAGGCGGAGGGCGGGAAAGACGGCATAGAGCTTGCCAGAGAAATATTGCCCGACCTTATCCTGCTGGACGTTTATATGGAGGACATGACCGGCTACGACGTCTGCGAGATACTTAAGTCCGACCAGAAGACCAAAAATATCCCCATCGCCATGTTCACCGCCGGGGCGCAGCGCTGGGAAGTGGACAAGGGCTACAAGTCCGGCGCGGACGATTACATCACGAAGCCGTTCAAGCCCGAAGAGTTACTGGCAAAGATAAAAGAACTGGTGCAATGCCGCCGCTGAACCTGCTCCTTGCATTCCTCCTGGACCTCCTGTTAGGAGACCCCGGGGGGCTGCCCCATCCGGTAAAAATAATCGGGAATTTCGCGGCCCGGCTGGAACGCGCCATGAACCGCCCCGGCGCAGGGAAGATATACCTTCTGACCGCCGGTTTTGCCGCAGTCGCGGTTGTCGTGGTCCTCACCTTTGCCGTAACGTTCTTCCTCGTGGGAGCCGCGTACAGGCACCTGGGGAAGCTGGGCGGCGGGGCGGTTGAGGTTTTCCTCGCATATACTACCCTGTCAGCAAAATCACTTGCGGGCGCCGCGAAAGAAGTACTGAAGCCCCTGCTGGCCGGAGACCTGCCGGAGGCCAGACGCAAGCTCTCTATGGTGGTGGGCCGGGATACTGAAAATCTCGACCTTCCGCAGGTGGTGCGGGGGACGGTGGAGACTGTCGCGGAGAATACTTCCGACGGCGTTATCGCGCCGTTATTTTATCTGGCGCTTGGCGGCGCGCCGCTCGCCATGGCATACAAGGCCGTTAATACGCTGGACTCCATGTTCGGGTACAAAAACGAGAGGTTCCTTTATTTCGGGCGCGCGGCGGCAAGGCTGGACGATATCGCGAACTTCATCCCGGCAAGGCTCTCGGCACTGCTTACGGTAATCGCCTCATTCCTCCTCAATCTAAAGGGCGGCGGGTATTCATGGAGGAGTTCCCTCAAGGTATTAATCAAAGACCGCCTAAACCATACAAGCCCCAACAGCGGCTATCCCGAGGCGGCGGCGGCGGGCGCGCTTGGAGTGCGTCTGGGCGGTGAGAACTCATATTTCGGAATCGCGTCCGTAAAGCCGTTCATAGGCGAGCCTTCCCGGCCGCTGGCTCCTGAAAGGATAAACGAATCAGTGCGCCTTATGTACCTGACGGCGGCGCTTGGGGTGATAGTTTTTGCGGTGTTACGGTTCGCGGTATCCTTATGAAAAAGGGGGAAAGAATGAGAGCCGCCAACGGCATTATATTTAAAATTGCATTTGCTGTTTTGTTTGTCCTGATTGGAGCAGTTGCATTCGCGGGGCAGGGGCACGAGAAGCGGGTTATAATCCACGGCAAACACGAGGACAAAAGGGCGATTGAGAACCTTGCCGATGATTCCGAAGGCGACGTCGATATTGACACTGGGCCGAAATCAATAATTAGCGTTCAAGGCCGGTTCAGTATTGACCACAGCGAGCCAATCGATGACGCAATCGTGGATTTTATTGATCGCCACAGGGATGCTTTCGGACTGAAAGATCCGAAAGAAGAGTTAAAACGGCGAGAAAAAGCAAATATGGTGGTCATTTTCAAAAATGTATAAAGGGATGGATATGTGGGGAATTCCATAGGCGTTTTTTTCGATAAGGACCACAACATAAGGAGAATAAATGCTAACAACGTCCCCACCCCGGATATTGACACGACGCCTCAAATAACAAAGGAACAGGCGATAAAAATAGCGTTGGCTGATAGAAACTTGAAGGGAGCTATGGATCCTGATCTCTCTGCTGTACATTTACAATAACACCCTGGCTTATAGGGTTGGATTTTCTTTATGAAGGTTTATGGGTTTATTGGATAAACGCCAAGACGGGGAAAATAATAAGTGCAGGTAATATAAACGGAGA